>NZ_BKAG01000019.1 GCF_007992435.1 Prosthecobacter gellanilyticus
CTTTAGTCCGCGCTCCGTCAGCCGCGCAGACCACGGCATCACTTGGCCTTCTTTCGCTTCCCCTTGCCCTTCGGAATCTCAATCCCAAGTGCCGGGCCATTGTCCGGCGGCATGGAATGATGCCAGGCCAGCAGCTTCTCGCTCATCTGCTTCACCACCTCTGGATGTTGCTCGGCCAGATTCATCGTCTCTCCACGATCCTTGGCCAGATCATAGAGCTGCGGCAGGCCGCCATCATACTCACAGAGGAATTTCCAATCTCCCTCACGCATCGCCAGATCTGGCAATCTCTCTGGCAGCCCAGGTCCTGCGGTCTTCCGGTCCGGTGGACGACGCCAGAAGATCGGAGCCGCACGTGAGCCCTCGCCTTTCCCCAGCAAGACCGAGGACATGTCCTCACCATCCAGCTTCACACCCTCCGGCACGGGCACACCCGCCACTCCCAGCATGGAGGGCATCAGGTCGAAAGCCGCAAAGACAGACTTTTCGTTAGACACGCCGGCCTTGCCCTTGTCCACCAAACCTGGTGCCCACACGATCAGCGGTGACCTTGTGCCACCTTCATAGAGGGTGGTCTTCGAGCCGCGAAAAGGTCCCGCGCTGCCAGCGCCCGGCTCAGGCCCATTGTCCGAGCAAATGAGCACGAGCGTGTTGTCCCTCAGCTCAGGATTCGCCCGCAGATACTCGAAGAGCTTGCCGAACTGCCGGTCCATCTCCTGCAGCACGGAGAGATAGAGTTCACGCTTGTTGTTACCCCATTTCGCCACAGGCGGCCACCACGGCCCATGCACATCATCCGGCCAGAGATTCACATAGAAGGGCTTCTTCTGGCTCGCCGCCTTGTCGATGAACGGAATCGCCGCATCGATGAAGCCCGTGGTGATCTCGGACCGCTGCATCCATGTCACCGGCTTGCCCAGGCGCTCCGCATCTCCCCAGATTTTTCCAGGCTCCTTGTCGCCGGGCTTCAGTGTCAGTGGCAGCAGTTTCGGCCCCATGCCTTCAAAGTTCGTGAGCGACTCATCAAACCCATACGCTGTGATCGGCGGCGCATCATCCACATCCCGCTGACCTCCGAGATGCCATTTGCCGAAGTGCCCGGTGGCATAACCTTTCTGCTGAAGCAGACGCGCCAATGTGGTCGCCTGCGGATCCAGCCACTGCGCCACTCCGCGCTTTTCATTGTCCGCACGATTGTTCAGATACGAGGTGATGCGCCACCTCTGCGGATACTGCCCTGTGGTCAGCGCGCAGCGTGATGGCGAGCAGATGGGCGAGTTCACATAGAACTGCGAGAAGCGAATGCCCTCCGACGCGATGCGATCAATGTTCGGCGTCTTCGCCTCCTTGTTCCCAAAGCAGGAAAAATCTCCCCAGCCCATGTCATCAATGAAGATCATGACAAAGTTCGGCTGGGCCGCTAAAGACGAGCCTAGCGCGGCACACGACAGGACCAGGGTGAGAAGAAAGCGCTTCATGATGGGTGCATAACGTGCACAAAACTGCGGACTTCCAGCCCCTTCGCACACCGCGCTATTCAGGATGCACCCGAGGAATCGTCACCGCCGTCCTTGTCGTGAATCATCCATTCTTTGTCGTGGTGCGGAGTGGAAATGACGTATCATCCCGCCTCACCAACCATGAAATCCGCCGCCGTCGTCAACTACGCTCCTGAAAAGGGCTCCGTCGAAGTCCGTGAAATCGAAAAGCCCACCATCGGCCCTGACGATGTGCTCCTCGAGGTCGCCAATGTCGGCGTCTGCGGCTCTGACCTCCACCAGTGGACAGCGGATCATTCCTGGCCGGTGAACTACCCGGTCGTGCTCGGTCACGAGTTCGGCGGTCACATTGTCGAGGTCGGCAAAGAAGTGGAGCACTGGAAAGAAGGCGACCGCGTGGTCTCCGAGACCGCCGCCATCATCTCCAAGGACAACCCGATGACGCGCCGGGGTCTCTACAATCTCGACCCCACACGCAAAGGCTTCGGCTACGGCGTGAATGGTGCCATGACCAAGTATGTGCGTGTGCCATCCCGCATCCTTCATCACGTTCCTGACCAGCTTCCTTTCGAGCAGGCCTGCCTCACCGAACCCTGCTGTGTGGCTTACAATGCCGTGGTGAAGAATGCGCGCATCGAACCCGGTGACCGCGTCATCGTCCTCGGCCCAGGCACAATCGGCATCCTCTGCGCTGCCATGGCCCGCCTCTGCGGCGCCGAAGTCGCCATCGTTGGTTTGCCCCAAGATGCTCATCGTCTAGAAATCGCGAAGCAGTATGGCTGCGAGGTCATCATCGGCGATGCCAAGCCCTGGGCGCAGCAGCGCGATGGTCTCGGCTGCGATGGTGTCATCGATGCCGCCGGTGCCAGCGTCACGCTGAAGATCGCCCTGGATATCGTCCGCCCTGCCGGCTGGATCAGCAAAGTGGGTTGGGGCCCTCAACCTCTCGGCTTCAACATCGACCCGCTCGTGCAGAAGAACATCACGCTGCAAGGCAGCTTCAGCCACAACTGGCCGATCTGGGAGCGCGTCATCGCTCTGCTCAGCAGCGGCCAGTTTGATGTCAAACCCATCATCGGCGGCGTCTGGCCCGTCACCGAATGGCACGAAGCCTTCGAGAAGATGCACAAAGGCGAGGTCGTGAAAAGCGTGCTGCGTCCGGTCTAATACCACCGAGGACAGCAGACTCTTTTAACCACTGATAGACACTGATAATCCCTTATGACCAAGCCATCAGAAGGCTTGGTCAGTATCAGTGCCCATTAGTGTTTATCAGTGGTTAACAAAGAGTTCGCTAAACACGAACGTGTCGCTTCACTTCCCGACCGCCCGCTGGTTCAGCACGCTCTTCACCAGACGGACCATGTCCATCGGCTCATAGGGCTTGGGAAGCACGGCGGCGAAGCCATAGCTGGCAGGCTTGGCCATGACGGGGTCGTCACTGTAACCGCTGGAGACAATGGCGAGCACCTCGGGATCATACTGGCGCAGCTTTTCCATGGTGCGCACGCCGCCCATGCCGTTCGGGATGCTCAGATCCAGGATGACCAGGTCAAAAGGCTTGCCGCTTTGCCGTGCTTCTTGGTAGGCCTTGACGGTCTCACTACCTTCCGCGGTCTCGGTGACCTCGTAACTCTGGCTCGTGAGATTGCGGACGATCAGCGCCCTCACGAGCGGATCATCTTCCAACACCAGGATGCGTGTGACCGCCGCCTGCGGAGCCGTTTCAAAGGCGCGGCTCAGGCCGAGCGCATCCACTTCCTCGCCATCCGCGTCGACGGGCAGATAGAGACTCACGCTGGTGCCCTTCCCGACCTCACTGCGGACAGAGATGGAGCCGCCGTGCGCCTTGGCGATGGACTCACACACCGTCAGGCCGAGACCCGTGGCGTTCTCCGCCTTTCGCGTGCTGAAGTAAGGCTCGAAAATGTGCGCCAGATTCTCCGTCGGGATGCCCTCGCCGCGATCCGTGACCTCCATGACAATGCCTGTCGGCGACGTCGGCACGTCACTGGTGATCTCATGCGGATAGCTCGCGCCCGGATCATGCGGATGACAGCGCACGGTGATCACCCCGCCGTCCGGCTGGGCCTGCTCGGCATTGCGGACGAGATTGCCTAACAAACGACGAATCTGCGCCGGATCCAGCGCCAGCGTGGGAAGGCTCGGAGAGATCTCCAGACGATACTCGATGCGCGCAGCGCGGCTGTGATGCTGGAAGAACTGGTCGATGAGCTCGCCAGCCCGCGTCGGCCGTTTGATCGGCGCACCACCACGGGCAAAGGTAAGGAGCTGCTGGACGAGCCCCTGCGCCTGCAGTGTGGCCTGCTTCGCTGTATGGATCTCCGGAAGCTGGATCACGGTGCGCAGGCGCATCTCGGCCAGTGAGAGATTGCCAAGCAGGACGGTGAGCAGGTTGTTAAACTCATGCGCGAAACCGCGCGCCAGAAGCCCGAGCGACTCGAGCCTGTCCAGGCGGCTCCGGCGCTCCGCCTCCTCACGCTTCGAGGTGATGTCCTGCAGCAGCAGCAGCAGGCCTTCTGCAAACGGATACCCGCGCAGCTCGATCCAGATCTGCTTTTCCTCAAGATAGATCTCCCGGCTCACCGACTCACGATGCAGCATGGCATGACTCAGCGAGCCATAGTGCTCCTCACGCGTGGCGGAAGGCAGCAGATCCCACAGGTGCGCGCCTAACAACTTTTCAGTCTGACGGCCCAGCAGCTGCTGCCCGCTCGCATTCGCATAGGTGATGCGCCAGCGCCCGTCGAGAGCGACGAGCGGATCCGAGATGCTCTCCACCACATCCACGAGCGGTGCTTGCGCAGAGGTCGTGGAAGATGTGGCCGGGGCGGCGCTCGTCGCAGGCGCGGCATCCGCCGGCACAGGCAGGGCACGGAAGAGAATGACCACGCCGGTGAGCTGTCCGCTTTGGTCACGCAGCGGTGTGGAGCGGTCCTGCACAGGCACACGCTGGCCCTCGCGCGTGGTGAGCCAGACTGTGCGCTCCTGAGGAGGCTGCGTCGGCGTGGCCAGCTCCACCATGGCAGGCTCACCGCCTGAATGATAAATGCGGAAGACCTCATGCAGGGAGCGGCCCACACATTCCGCCTGCGTCCAGCCAGTCACGGAGGCCGCGGCCGGATTGCTGAAAACGATGACTCCGGCGAGGTCCGCCACGATCACGCCATCGGCCAGACTCTCAAAGGTCTCCAGGTAACTCTGCTCGCGATGCCGGCGCTGCTGGTCTTCCTGCACACGCGAGGCCGCCACTTCCACGGTGAGCCTGAGCTCATCATGGCTGAAGGGTTTGAGCAAATACCCCTGCGGATGGGTTTCACGCGCACGATTCACCGTCTCCAGATCCGCGCACGCGGTCACATACACAATGGCCAGAGGTCCACGCTGCTGCAGACGGCGGGCGGTCTCGATGCCATCGATCGGTCCGTCCAGGTGCACGTCCATGAGCACCAGCTCCGGACGCAGATCATCATAGAGGCGGATGGCATCCTCACAGGTGGAGCACGTGCCCACGACCCGATAACCGAGGTCGTTCAGGAACGCGGCCATGTCACAGCCGACGAGGCCTTCGTTCTCGACTATGAGGATGCGGAGTCGGTCAAAACCGGTCATTTTAGATTTAGCAATACCAAGCTAACTCTAAATATCAGAACTTGCTATAGGAAATCGCAAACGAATTTCAGTTCCCCCGGACTCGGGGCGTTCCAGGACGAGCTGTCCCCTCATCTGCTCGGCAAAGACAGCCAGGATTTTCAGGCCCAGCCCGGAGGCCGTGCCAGGGCGCTGGCTGTCGGAAAGGCCGATGCCATTGTCCATCACCATCAGCTCCCCATGATCGCCCTCATCTTTCAGCGTCACACGGACCTCGCCGCGGCGTTCATCGGGGAACGCATGCTCAAAGCAGTTCGAGAGCGTCTCGTTCAGGGTCAGGGCCAGGGGCATCATCCACTCCTGCTGGATGTCCGCCGTTTCCAGGTCCAGATGCACGGGAATGCGGTCTGCAGAGACGGCGTAGCACTCCCGCAGACGCTCCAGCAGACCTTCGGCAAAGTCCCGGAAGCTACTGTTTTCCCCAGCCGCCACCTGATAAAGGTGCTGGTGCAGATCCGCGATGGACCGCACGCGGTTCTGGCTGGACCGCAGCGCATTCCGCGCATTCAGGTCCGTGATCGTGTTCGACTCCAGGTTCAGCAGGCTGGAGATGATCTGCAGGTGATTCTTGATGCGGTGATGCGTCTCTGACAGCAGCAGCCGTTCACGGGCCAGGTTCACCTCCGGAACCGCCTCACAGGGCGCCGGTGCTGGCAGAGGAGACTGCGGCAGGGGCTGCTCATGAGAGGGACCCGGCTCACTATGATAGGCCACGCCTGCCTCAGCAGCGCTCTCACCCACCATCTCACCGGGGTAGGAGGACGGGGCCTCATCCACAGGTGCCTCCACCTCCTCCACGATCTCATCATAGACCGTGGTCATGGCGATCTCATGCAGGGCGAAGTCAAACCCACCACCGCCGAGAGGCTCCACCTTGGCCTGCACCGGGTGGCGCGCGCCTGTGTGAGAGAAGCAGACCAGGGAATGGATCACCTTCGGATCCTGCGCATACACGGAGAGGTCGGCGTAGAAACCGGTGGCATCACTTGGCCGGAAATGCTGGTGCAGCGGACGCCCGAGCGCCTCCTCCTCAGCCAGGCCCAGCAACTCCAGGCCGCGCTCCGTGCAGGCCTTGAGACGGCCGTTCACATTCGTTTTGAAAATCAGAGTCTCCGTGGGCATCTGCCTGGCCACGGTGCGCGTCACTTTAGTCACACCACGTGCTGCGACGGGCGTCGGCATGGGCATCGGCATCGGCATCGAGGGCGCTGAAGCCATCAGGCGTGACAAAACAGACGTGGGCGAAAACGCGGGCGGCGGCGCGAAAACAGCCGGCTCCGCAGCCGTGGCAGGAGCAGTGATGTAGACCGGGACCTCCACAGGCACGGGCACTTCCACGCGGACCTCCACAGGCACCTCCACCCGGACTTCCACGGGCACCTCCACCACCTGCGGCGGCGGCTCCAGCTCGAAGAAATGGATGGTGCAGTGCGGCTCGCCCTCAGAGTCCATGACCTGCGCCAGATGCAGATGCACCGGGATCGGGTCATAGTCCTCGCGGATCACATGCACGTCGATCATGGTGCTGCGCTGGCTGCGCAGCTGCAGGTCACGCACGGCCTCGGCACGCGCCGCGGCGCCTGCAGAGTCTAACCAACGATCCAACGGATGACGGCGCAGCTCGGTCTTCGGATGGCCAAAGAGCTCCTCCGCGTTGTGATTCACCTCAAAGACACTTCCGGCCTTGTCAATCAGCACGATGGGCAGCGGAGACTCCTGCAGCAGAGCGCGGAACTTCGCCTCGGTGGCGCGCAGTTGCTCTTCATGGCGCACCTTCTCCGTCGCATCCTGAATGCTCACCAGCAATCCGCCGCCGGTCAGGCTCGCGGGCTGGAACTCCAGGTCCTTCAGCAGACCGTCTGCGGTGGCGAGTGTGAAAGTGCGGGTCAGCTGACGGCGCCACACATCCTCACGCCACAGCGTGGTCACATGCTCACGGTGCCGGTCATTCGGGCAGCCTGCGGCCAGCCACTGCTCCACCGTCTCGTCTTTCTGCACGGCGCGGCCCAGCAGGCGCGTGACAGGCTGGTTTTGAAAGAGCGGCTCACCGAGCTCATTCAGCACCAGCACACCGAAGGGAAGCGAGTCCAGATAATGCTTCAGGCGTGTCTCGCGTTGTGCAAAAGTTCGTTCGGCCTCATGCAGCGTGCGCAGCTCCTGCTTCGCACGCGCCAGATCATCCTGCAGACGGCGCAGCTCAATGCCGCTGCCCAGTCCATCCGCGGCCGGAGGCTGGGCGATCGCTGCCACGGCAGAGGCGATGGCGGGAAGGTTAGGCGGAGCGATAGGCGCTCTCAAAGCAGGTTCCGCTGGCAGTGCCACCGCGGTGAAAAGCTCCATGCCCTGCCCCTGAGCACCGGCGGAGCGTGTCAGCAGCCAGCGTGAGGGGCGCTGCGGCGCATGGCCATCCGCGCCCGGCCCGGCACTCCAGGCCACATGTCCCACACCGGAAGGTGCTGGCGCGGCGGGCACATTTAAAATAGAGGACGCCGGAGCACCCGGCTGCGTCAGGCTTTCCAGAGTGGTCAGCACCTGCTGTTTAAAGAGGCTGGACGGCGCGCCGTCTCCAAAAGCCTCCCAAAACTCTGTCTCACCCTCTTTAAGTCCGCGGGCCAGGCAGATGTTCGTGGCAGCCACGTTCGCCACCTGGACCACCCCATGGTTATTAAGAGAGACGATGGGGACCGCCAGATCCACAATGGTTCCGGCCGGGCTCGAAGCTTCCGCAGGCGCGCTCTTGGCGGCCGCCTCTTCTTGATTTGCGGATTCAGGCGGGGTCTCCCCCTGGCCGAAACGCTCGCAGGTGATCATCAGACCGCCCACGCTGGCATCCAGCTGGCGGCGCCACGGGCGCACTTCCCAGCGGTAGATGATGCGCCGTCCATCAGGTCCGGAGAGGGCATCATGCTCACTGCGGATGATGTGCCCCTGGAGCGCACGGTCATACACCTGGCGCCAGCCCGGGTGCAGGCTGGGAAACACATCATACTGGCTGCGCCCCATCAGGCCATGCACGGACCCGAGTCCAAACTCCTCCACCCAGGCGCGGTTCGCCAGGAGGTAGCGCATCTGGTGGTCAAACATGGCCATCGCCACGGGTGCATTCTCCACCAGCACATGCAGCACGCGCTCCATGTCATCCCCTCCGGGCATTCCATGGAGATGCTCACCATCAGGCACCACATCCGGCAGCGGCCCTGAGCCGGCAGCGCGCGGATGGATCACATTTCGGAGGACAGAAGATGACATGAGAGGCCCGGGAGACAAAAACTTGGTTTTTTTAAAATATAAGCAGGTCTTAGCTTCTCAACAAGGAGAAAGCGGGACAGATGTGATTCGCAGATCCGCAAATTGCTGGTGGCACGGAATTTTGATCATTCACGGTGGTAGGGCTCCTTTCTGAGGATGCTGTAGGCACGATAGATCTGCTCCATAACGACCACGAGGGCGATCTCGTGCTGCAGAGTAAACGAGGACAGGGTCCAGCATTCATCAGCGGCTTTTCGCAGCCGTTCAGAATGCCCGTCCGCACCGCCGATGATCAGGCTGGCGCGCTTCGTTCCTCGCACATCATGCTCCTGGATCCAGCCCGCCAGTTCCAGGCTCCGGCGGGCTTTCCCCCTCTCGTCCAACACAATGCGCAGGCTGTCTTCACTCGCCTGTAACAGCTGGGTCTCCACTTGCTCACGGGGCCCCTCTTTGATGACCATATGTTCCACACGCGCGGCTCGCTTCAGACGGCCCAAATAGTCCTCAAGCCCGGCCTTTGCCCAAGGCAGTGCAGGCTTCCCGACCGTGATGATTCTCCATTGCATATCTGCCCTGCTTTTCGGCTGAAACGCACATAAAAGCCAGTTATGAAAAACCTTAATTTAATAAAATATCAAGCAGTTCTACTCTTATCCGGAACTCATTATTGTTGCAAAAACAAAAAAGTTCACTAAACTGGGAATGCGAAATTAAAAAATTCGGACTCCCATGAACTCCCTTCAAGCGCTCTTACGTCTGCCGTTGCTCGGCATCACCGCGATGGCTGTCGTGTCTTGCTCCATCCCTCCGCGCGATGCGTGGAACCAGATTCAGAGCCGTGGCTTGATCACCTATTATATGAACAAGGGGTCGGGCGCACCGCTGAGCACGGGTTCATCCAGCCAGATGGTCGCTTCCCGTTCCACCAGCGCACCTCGCACAAGCGGTGCTATTGCGCAGCGTCGCATCGATACTCCGCCGCCTTCGCAGATCACGGGTGATCTTCCCGTCGCACGCGCTGTGGCTGATCTTCCTGGTTACGTCCGCTCCCCTTACACCACTCCAGGCCGTCTTGTGGACGTGCGTGGCATGGGTGCCGGATCCAAAGTGGTCTGCCCTTACACCCAGAAGCCTTTCATTGTGCCGAACGGTGTGAGCGCTGCTCCGAGCCAGGTCGCCGCCGCTCCCACACCCCGCGTGCGCAGCACTCCGCGTGTGGCTGACAACTCACCTCCAACTCCGCGCATCGAGCCGAAGCCCGCGCCAAGCGTGAAGCCGAACACGAACGTCGCCGCTGTGACCCAGCCTGAGCCGCCGAAGATCGAGCCTGCTCCAGCACCTGCCCCCGCACCTGCACCTGCCGCTGATCTGCCTTATGGCATCGCCATCCCCGGCCGCGCGGGTTTCGTGAACAGCCCGTATGCTGCGAAGCATCAGCTCGTCGACGTCACCGGCCTGCCCACTGGCATGGAAGTGAAATGCCCCTACACCGGCAAGCTCTTCCGCGTGCCACCGCAGTAGTCGCCCACGAACTCATCTTCACTTTTAAAAAGCCCTGCCTCACCGCAGGGCTTTTTTGTGCCCCAACGTAAAACCCCATTCGAATGGGGTTGCATCCACGATCCGCCAAAGAGCCCGCATCGACCATCTCTCGCGTCATCACCACCGCTCTACTTTCGTCATTCGTGATTTCCTTCCGATTCCTCCCAAAATTTGTCTGCCAGCTCGCCGCTGCTTTCTCGTAGCATCAGGCATATCAATCATGAAGAAGCACCACCCACTGCTCACGCTCTTTCTCACGAGCCTCGCTCTCGGCCTTCAACCGTCCATCAACGGCAAGGAACTCACCGGCACCTATCTGCCCACCACGAACGAATGTCCGTCACCGGAAGAAGCCCGCGCGAAAATGAGTGTGCCAGAGGGTTACGACGTCCGCTGCTTCGCTCATGAGCCGATGGTGCAAAATCCCGTCGCCATGACCTGGGATCATCGCGGCCGCCTATGGGTGGTGGAAGCCTATGAATACCCGAATGGTTCTCCGCATCCCGCACCTTTCGGGGGCGAGGCCAAGGATGATCAATACCATCCGATGCCGAAGGTCGTCGGCTCCATCCCTCGCGATCGCGTGATCATCCTCGAAGACACGAACAACGATGGCGAGGCCGACAAGCGCACCGTCTTCGTCGAAGGTCTCAACCTCGCCTCCGCCATCCTCTGCGGTGATGATGGCATCTACATCGGCCAGCAGCCGCACCTCATTCATTTCCGGGATGCCAATGGCGATGACAAACCGGACGACTGGCGCGTGGTGCTCACTGGTTTTGGACGGCAGGACACGCACGAGCTTGTGAACAGTTTTACTTGGGGTCCTGATGGCTGGCTCTACATGACCCACGGCGTCTTCACCAACAGCAGGGTCCGCCGCCCCGGCCAGCCCGAGAACGAAGGTTTCAAATTCGATGCTGGCATTGGCCGTGCGCGCCCCGTGAAGGTGGCTCAAACCCCAGGCCAGCCCGCACCTGCTCAGCTAACCAAAAGTGACGCAACGCCTCCCTCCTGGGAGTTTGAAGTCTTCGCCGATGGCACCAGCAATCCCTGGGGCTGCGACTACGATGCGGCGGGGAACTTCTTCATCAGCGCCTGCGTCATCGATCACTTCTTCCACATGGCACCCGGTGGCATCTACGTGCGTCAGGGCGGAGCGCCGGAGAACCCTTACTCCTATGAGCTGCTCCCCAGCATCGTGAAGCACAAGCACTTCCGCGCTGCCTATGCCGGTGTGCAGATCTATCAGGGCGGACGTTACCCGAAAGATACCTGGGGTCATGCCTTCATCGGCAACATCCATGACAACGCCATTCACGAAGAAGTCATCAGCCCCGTCGGTGCAGGCTTCAAATGCGAGCCTCGTCGCGACTTCCTCCGCGCCAATGACGGCTGGTTCCGCCCCGTGAGCACGCAAACCGGCCCCGATGGCTTCCTCTGGGTCATGGACTGGTGTGACAAGTATCCTTGCTACCAAAACGCCAAGGCCAACCCCGAAGGTGTCGATCGTGATCGCGGCCGCATCTGGCGCGTCGAACACGTAAACCGGACTTTCCAGTCCGGTTCCCCGTCCCGAGAACACACCGACCTCAACCTCAAAAAACTCTCCACCGAAGCCCTCGTCGAACTCTTCGAGCATCCCAACAACTGGATGCGCCGCATGGCACGCCGGGTTCTTGTGGAGCGCAAAGACGCCGAGAGATCCGCACGCCTCGAGTCCCTGGTGAAATCCGAGGAAGTCCCCTTCGCCCGCATGGAAGCCCTCTGGGCCATTGGCCAGCTCGACCACGATGGCAAGGTCGCCTCCACGCTCGACTACGCCGCCTCGCACAAGTCAGCTCCCTTCCGCCTCTGGGCCGCACGCTGGGTCGGCGAGCACGCAGCAGACACTTCCTTCAAGGAAGGTATGGACATCGCTGTGCCCGGTTTCCTCGAACGACTCGCGGGCGACAAGGATCCCGCCGTGCGCCTCGCCACCGCCATCGCTCTCCGTCAGTTCAGCGCGCGACGCCTCACCGTCGATGGTCGTGGCAAGGACCAGATGCGTCTCGCCTGGCCGGAGATGTTCACCGCGCTCATGAAAGCTGGCAGCCTTGAGAAGGACCGCATGCTCAGCTTCTCCACCTGGCAGGCCATCGAGCCCATGCTCGTCTCCAACCCCACCTTTTGGTTAGACTGGCTCGCGGAAACCGCTCCAGAAACCCAGCCCTTCTCGCAGGCCATCGTTCACAAGGCCATGCACCGTCTGTCCGACACTCAGAATGCCAAGCATGTGGATCGCGCCTTCGCCTTCTGTGAAGGTCTCACGGGTCAGGATGCGCTGCTCGGCACCGCGCTCGAAGGCCTGATCAAAGGCCAGGAGGGCAGCATCACCAAGCCCGTGCGCAATGTCTCCGCGGCTCTCACCGGCTGGCGCAAACATCAGGATCCCACCATCAGCGCTCATGCGCGCACCCTCGCTGTTCTGTGGGGAGATGAAGCCGCTGTTCAGGAACTGCTCATCGGACTCAAGGACACCCAGAAGAGCGAGAAGGACCGCATCGCCATTCTTCAATCTCTGCGTCAGGTCCGCACGGACTCCGTCAAGAATGCCGTCAGCTCGTTGCTCAATGACAACGAGCCCGGCACTCTCACCGTCACTGCCATTCGCATGGCCGCTGACATCGGTGGAGACGACTTCATCCCTGCCCTGCTCCGTCTCGCCGCTTCCAAAGACTTCCAGATTCGCTACGCCTCCATCGAAGCCCTCGCGGGTCGCGATGCCTGGACGGATGCCATGCTCGATGCCATCGCCGAAGGCAAGATCAGCGCCAGCGGTTTCCCTGCTCCCGTGCGCCGTCAGCTCGCCACCAGCAAGGACAAGGCGACTCGCGACCATGCCTTCAAAGTCCTCGGTGCCTGGCAGGACTCCTCCGAAGACATCAAGACCCTCATCGCCCAGAAGAAACAGGCCTGCCTCACCGGCGAGCCTGATCTCGCCAATGGCAAACTCTTCTTCACCGCCACCTGCATGGTCTGCCATGAGTTCCACGGCGGTGGTCAAAAGGTCGGTCCTGACCTCATCGGCAGCGGCCGCAGCAATCTCGATGCCCTCCTTGCCAACGTCATCGACCCTAACCAAATCATTGGCAACGGTTATGAGAACTTCACCCTGGCCACCAAGGACGGCCGCACTCTCAGCGGTCGTGTGGTCGAAGACACTCCCGGCCACGTAAAGCTCCTCGGCCCAGGCGGCGCTTCGCAGATCGTCGCACGTGCGGAGATCGCCACGCTCACGAACAGCCAGCAGAGCCTCATGCCCATGGGTTTCGGCAATCTGCCTGACACGGCCTTCCGCGACATGATCTGGTATATCCTAGCCCCACCTGAGGAGGGTCCGCTCACCCAGGAAAAGAAGGAACTCCTCATACGCGGCGTCGAACTCGCCGAGCCTGCCAAGCCTCAACCGCAAAAGACCAACTGGCGCGCCATCGACTGGGAAAGTGTCAGCCACTGGAATCCGGATTGGAAGGTGAATGCCCCCGACTTCGAGCGCACCCCCGTGAAGCTCGCTGAGTATCACGGCCAGACGAACGTCCTGCTCGTGCATCCCTTCACCGACAAGAAGACTCCCGCCAGCCTCGAGCAAAAACTCAAGGTCACCAAAACCAAGCTCAAATTCCGCGTCGCCTCCGATGACCGTGGTGACTGGCTCCTCAAAGTCATGGTCGATGGTAAAGAGATCAAAGAGCAGACCATCGACAACCAGAAGCCCCGCTGGAAAGACATCGAAGTCGACCTCACCCCTTACTCTGGCCAGGAAGTCACCGTGAAACTCGAAGCCCACCCCAACGGCTGGGCCTGGGAGTTTGCTTATTGGCAGGGCATCACCCTCGAGTGACCCCGAAGTCGCGAAGCGTCCTGGAGTGCGCCGGCCCTCCGGCGCTCTCGAAGGCCTAACGATGTTTTCGCGCAAGCTATCTTCGAAGGTCAATCGAGGGTCATCTGCCAATCGAAACACGCCGATCACTCACTCCGTCGGAAAGCTCCAGAGGACTGGAGCACTCCAGGACGCTTCGCGAAATTCAAGACCACTATTCACTCCGGCAGCACCGCCTTCAGAGCCTCCGCCCAAACGCCATAACCTTTTTGGTTAGGGTGAAGTGAATCAGGCATCACCTCCTTCGAGATGCTGCCATCCGGCTCCAGCCACTTGTCCGTGATATCCAGATAGGTCACGCCCGGCTTGTCCTTCTGCGCCGCAGCCAGCACTGCATTGATCTTCGCCAGCTCGGCGCGCTTTGGATTGTCGGCCATCTTCCCGCGCGGGAAAATCGCCATCACGATCACCTTCGCGCCGGGGCACTTCTTCTGGCATTGCTCCACGATCGCACCGATGCCCGCCGCAATCTCCTCCGGCGTGTTTGACCGGCAGTTCTCCGTCTGCGCCGTGTTGTTCGTGCCGATGTGAATCACAATCGCCTTCGGTTTCAGCCCGTCCAGCTCGCCGAGCTCGATGCGCTTCAACGCATTCTGCGTGCGATCCCATCCAAAACCCAAGTTCAGCACCCGGCGCTTCCCAAACAAGCTTTCCCAAGTCTCCGTGCCGCGATTGCCAATGCGACCACCATCCGGCTTCCCGCCCCAGAAATGCGTGATCGAATCTCCAATCAGCACGATCTCTGGATCGATCTCATTCTTGATGCGCATGATCTCATCATGCCGCTCCTCCCAGCCATAGCCGTCCTTCTCCAGCTTCAGCATCGGCGTCACCGCCGTGTTGATCTCCGTCGAAAGCGCCAGCTTCTTCCTCTCCTCCGCCTGCATGAATGCCAGCCCCGCCAGCACGACGAGAGCAGCAAGCATTGCTAAACGTGTTTTCATAACGACGGGGGTGCGGAGGTGAAAAAAGGCCATGCTCTCAATAGCACAGGAGGAAGAGATTCTTGCTCAAAATCACCACGCCGTTTCGAATCAAGCATCGGCTGAAGGTCCGCCTGGCAATCGGCCATCTGTGGATCATGCATCAACCTCTCAATCACCTGCCGGTCACGGCTGGTGAGAAACCAGGAGTTCTCATCAGACCGCCAGCGCATTTGAAAAGGTTGCACCTCACGTCCAGAGACTTCACGCATTCTCCTCAAGATATCCCAGCCGCTCGGATCTGTATCGCCAAAATGATAGTGAGGAATCTCCCGTGGCAGCTTCTGCAAAAGCAGACGCACGGCCTGCGTCGGAAATGACGAAGCCACCATCAAGGTGCTCCGCGCCTCATCAGCCCGCGCCAACTGCAGAAAGGTTGTCTTCCGGTTCTCCACGGTCAGCAAACGTTCCGCAGTCGTGGTGATGTGCACCACCTTCTCCAGTTCAACGGCCGACAGCGCGGCCTCATAACGCAGATCGAGCACCTTCGTATGGTCTTCATAGTGCAGCACCATCGGCCCGCAGTAATGCAGCACACTGTTGCTCGTCTGGATGCCCAGCGCCTCCAGCGGCATCTCCCGTCCAAAAAGCTGTGCCAAGGCTCGTTCGATAAAGCTTTGCTCTTCTTCGAGATACTTTGAGCCATGGCCAAGTCGTGTGCTCGCATCCCGCACCAGCGTGCCTTCCGGCCATTCACGGCTGGTGAGATGAAACATCAGCCTCAGCAACTCATCCACCCGCTCCGCTTCCAGCCAGCGAAAAGGCTCCACCACCCGAGGAATGCTAAACTCAGCCTTCAAACGACCACAAAGCCCCAACCAAAGATCTGACAAGAGTGGATGCGGTTCCGCAGCCCAGCGATCCACCACCGCCAGCGCCCTCTGCTGAACTTCACCTCCTGGCGATGACCCAAACCTCCCATGCAGCCATGCCTCGGCCTCCAGCGGGATCTCGATCTTGTCGATGTAGCGAGGCTTGCTCTTGAAGGCGATCAAGCGGAGCTGAGACAGGTTCTGTGCTTCTCTCAGAGCCGTCTGCCGGTCCTCGGCAGACGTGATGCCCGCTTCATCGAGCAGCCCTTCCCAATCACGTCGAAACGCACGCGCAGCCAATGTCACCCGCCGTTTCCGGGCGGCCATCCACTGCTCATGAAGCGTTTGCAACCAGCGCATCACTCACCGTGGCGAAGATTGGCCCGCCGACAAGAGCGGGCAGCAGACCACTACTCCACCAGCTCCGCCAGCCGTGCACCTTCCACGCGGACCACCCAGTTTTCGATGTTCTGGATCTGCTCGGACTCCGCGTCATACGTGCGTTCCACGCGGCACTGCACCACCGTGTCAGCGTGCTGAAACATCGTCGGCAGACGGTCTTCAGGGAAGGCCATGATGAGCTGGAGCCCGAAGTTCCGCGCGAGCGCCAGGCAATCATCAATGCGGTCACCGCTCAGCTTGCTGAAAGCCTCGTCCATCACCACCAGCCCCAGGTTGTGCTGCTCATCACGACGACCGAGATCATACACCCGACGGAAAGCCGCCAGAGTGGCCACAAAGAACGGCGCCTGATTCTCACCACCGCTCTGCTTCTTCGCGCTCTTGTTCAGGCTGATCGCCGCCGCATCACCACGACCTGCGGGCTTCGCCTCAATGTCCCAGTGATGATAGTAGCGATAGTCGAGCGCCTTCTGATGACGCTTGTCCTCCGGATTATCCGCCGCATCGATGGCCGCCATGAGCTCTGCCTTCGCACGCTCGATGTCGTCACGACCCGCTGCATTGAAAAGCTCCATCTCGCTACCGCTGGGCAATCCTTTCTCCACCAGCGTCCAGATGGCGCTGTGCGCCTTGTCGGCCCGGCTGGTGAGCTGGTAGCGCCAGCCGCCGATCTCATGATCCATGGCGCGGTTCAGCTCGCGCTTCGTGCGGTCCGCCTCGCTCAGCTTTTCACGCAGCACATCCAGCACCTGGTGCTGCAAGCGGTCCTCCCACTCCTTCTTCGCTTCCAAAGCTGCTGTCTTGAAGCGCTCCAGTTCATGGGTCTCCAGATCATCGCGACGCTGGTCATAAAGATCGTTATCCTCGGCATCGGGGTCCAGTGCATCACCCAAATCAGCATGCACCACCACCAGCTCGCGGCGTTGATCATCCCGCAGGCGGCGCTGCTCCACGGCACGGGTCTCAAGCTGTAAGGCCAAAGTGGCCGCCATCTCGATGGACTTCCGCCAGGACGTCGACTTCTGCCGCTCAGACGCGATGCGACTGGTGATCTCATCATCCGTCACGCCACGCACGAGCACCCGGGAAGTCTGCCGTGCAAAACGGCTCTGCTCCTCTGCCGTCACATCCTCCACCAGCGCGTCCTCGAGCCTCGCCTGTTCCACCGAGAAGGCCGTGATGGCCGTCTTCAGACCGCCGATGCGCTCATGAATGCCTTCCAGCGTGGCATTCTGCACACGCAGGTTTTCCATGGCCTGCACATTGTCCGGCGTGGCCAGCAGATCCCAGGTGGCACGCAGCTCACCCAGGTCAGAACGCAAGCGTGGCAGGAGATGAATCTCATCCGCCGACTCCGGCGATGTAAAATGATCCAGCCGCCACTCACGGCCACGATTCACAAAGGAGCGCAGATCATCACAGTCCTGGCGCACTTCCTGGATCACCGCCTCGGTGTCACGCAGCTCACCTTCACGCATGTCACGCAGACGCCGCAGACCTTCCTCACCCAGGGTCAGCTCCTTCTCAGGCGTGATCTTCAAGCGACGTGGCGGATCCTTGAGCCAGCCATCCAGCGAAAGAGCGCGCGGATGCTTGTCGAGCTGTGAAGCCTTGTTCACCGCCACGATTCCGCCCAACAAATGATCCAGCAAAAAACCTGCTGTCTGATGCTTGGTCTCCAAAAACTCACGCAGGGAGCCTTTCTCCACGTTTGCCGCAGCCTGGCGCACCTCATCCGGGTGAATCAAGGGTTCCGTGGGGCTTGGCGTCTGCTGCGCCTGGTCCCACGCCGCCTTGAAGTCCTCCGGCAAAACAGCCCGCCGATAGAGTCCAATCATGCTCTCCAGCAGCGGCCACCATTTCTCCGCGGCAGGCTTCACCTCTACCACACGCCCAAGCGCCACGGCCCGCTGTCCGCGAGCCAAAAGTGCGTTCAAAAGCGGTGCGGGTGCAGCGTGACCTTCCTGAAGATGCCCCAGATCCTTCTGCAGCGCGGCTTTCCTCGCCTCATGCTCGGCCAAGCGCGCCTCGATGGGCCGGAGAGCCTCCATGGCCTGGTCACGAAGCTGGATGTAAACCGGCGGCATCTCGCGCGTGGCCGCCAGGGCGCGGCTCTCATCCGCGCTCTGCATGGCGGACATGAGCTTTGAGGCATGGTCCGGGATGTCCATCCCTAGACGTGAACCGTGCAGCATCCAGTCCTGCCAGCGGCGCACACGATCACGCAGCAGCTCACGCACATGCGTGGCCGCAGTTTCGAGACGGCTGACCTCTTTTTCAATCTCGCGGCGGCGGCGATCATTCTCCTCCAGTTTCACGGCCTTGTCACCGAGGGCAGTGCGCGCGGCCTCCACAGACGAGCGCAGTCTTTCACGCTCCTGCACAGCCTGCTCATGAGCCTCCAGATTGTCCGCATGATCTGCACGCTTCGCCTCCAGAGTGGCTTTGCGACGGTTCAGGTTCTCCAGCGCCTCTTCATGCTTCAGCGCATCACTCAAATGCGTGTAGAGCGCGGACTCACGCTTGGAGGTGATCCAGTCCTGATGATGCCCGGAGATGCGCTTCAGCCGCTCCAGCTGGTCATACATCTTCTCCAGACGCTCCTGCGCACGGCGATGCGCATCCACACTGGCCTTCACCGCCTTCACATCCGGCATGCCGGGCTCGAGCAGGAACTCCCGAACAAACTTTTCGAAATTGCTCTCCGGCTCAAAGGCCATCGCGCGTGGCAGCGTCTTGCCCATCTGCTCCGGGTCAAAACCGAGATGCGATCTCATCGCCATCTCATCGAGATACGCCTTCTGCCGGTCCCACACATCGCCATCCAGCTCACGCCGCACACGGGTGCGAAATTCATCCTCAGGCATGAACCTCATCTCCTGCGGCCCTGCCTCGTTGTTCAGGAAATCCTGCCACGCGAGACGTCTTCCAGCACGAAACCAAATGGTCGAAGGCTTGGCTGTGGGGCTTTCATACTCAATGCGCGCGCCCCAGGTCTCACGGCGCGGCTCGGTCTCGCCCGGTTGCAGCGGCCAGGCAAACTCCAGGCCCGCCAGCGTCACGCTGCTCGGCCTCAGATAGCGCTCGGCACCATCGCGACCGGTCGTGTTCGTATCACACAGGCAGTAGCCGCGCAGTGAGCGCCCGCTGCCAGCACCGGCAGCAGCTTTGTTAAAGCGGCTTTGCTGCTCACCCAGCATCACAAACTGGATGAGGTCCAGCAGCGCGCTCTTGCCACTGCCATTCGCACCTGTGATCAGCGAGAGACCGGCCACATCAATGAACTGCCGATAGCCATACCAGTTGACCGCGAGGACACGGCTCAAGGTGATGCGCGAACTCATGGCGACACCTCCTCGGCCTCAAGACTTTCCTTGCCACTGCCAGAGGCACTGCTCTGCGGCTGATGCAGATCCACACGCGTCTGCCAAGCGGTGATGTCATCAAAGGGAATCACCCGCGCCAGGCTGGGCAGGATCTCAATCTGCATCTCGCCCGCCTGTGTCATGCCTTCCGGCTTCAGCGTGCGGACCAGCCGATGCCGTTTCAGCCGCACAAGGCAGGACTCGATCTGGGATTTCTCCGGCGTGGCCACCTTGTCAAAATACACCTTCAGCGCGGCCCAGAGCTGGTCCACGGTCACAATGACCGCCTCCTGGCTGCCCGTGCTGATCTCATCATCATAAAGCCGCCACAGCGCCAGCAGCACCAGCGTCTCATCCTTGTCAAAACGACCTAACAAAAGGCATGACTCCGTGCGCGGGCGTGCCTGCAGCAGCGAATGGTCATCATCCACGATCAGCTCCAGCGCCAGCGGCGCCAGGTAGTCCTCCACATGCGTGCGATAGTGGTCCCGGGCCAGCATATACAGCTCGCGCCCGCTGCCCTCGTCTCCCAGCAGCACACCGCGTCCCAGCAGCTCTGCCAGCACCTCGCGCAGCGCGGCGCGGTCACTGTCCGGCACATCACTCCAGAAGGAGCGCGGCCAGAGAGGATCAGAGGTGGGGGCAGACATGGGGCGGTGATGATGGAGGGTTGTGGCGCTTCCTCAAGCCTCCCTTTTGATCGTGAACCGCTCCACACGATGACCCGCGATCTCGTCATGCTCGATGATGTGCGGTTCCAGGCCATTCCTGCGGCGGACACCGTCCACACTCCAGCGCACGCGCTTCCCGGCCAGGGCAGGCGCATGCTCGTAGGCCACCACGGCCAGCAGATCCAGCAAGTCGTCCGCCGTTTCCAGAGTGATTTCCTCCGTGCTCATCTCGCCTTTCTTGCTCGGCAGCAGCTTTGCCACCAGGCGCGCCGCGCGTTGAGGTGTCAGCGCCAGGCGCTGGCGTTCTCTCCACGCCGCCAGCACTTCATCCTCGCTCTGCTTCGAGGCACTGCTTTGACCAAATGTGAGATCCACCGGCATCTTCGTGCGGCGCGGTTTGTAGAGTGACTCTGAACCAAAGAAGAAACGTGTCTCCACACAGCGCGGAGCGAAGTCCGCCTTCTGCCCGGCGAACTCGGAAAAGCGTCCACCCGCACTCGCGGCATTGATCGCATCACAGTAGGCTTTGACGAGTTCCGGCCGGCGCCCGCGCAACTCCGTCTGGTAGCGATATCTCTGCTGACTGAGCCGGTTGAAGGCCGCCATGCGCAGATCGATGGCCTCGGCGCGTCGTTTCAATCCGCCGAGATCCCGCTCCAGACGCGTGAGCATCATCACCGCATGGTCATAGGACTCCGTGTCATCGTAGCCGTAGTGCTCACGCAGGCCTGTGGCCAGCCGCTCACGCATCAGCGGATCATCATGACGCTCCGAAATGGCACTGCGCGCGTTCTCGATGCGGGTGAGCAATCCGCCACGGCGCAGCGCATCATAGCACACCATGTGCTGCCCCTGGCCAAACTCCTCATAGAGCAGGTTCAGGGTGTCCGCAGCCGTCGCCGTTTGCCTCTGCCGCTGCTCGAAGCTGGTCACGATCTTCTCCACCGCATGCAGTTGCTCGATGGCACGCTCCAGACGCTGCGAGAGATCGGTGATGGTCGACCTGAGCTGGTCCGGCGGATTGACCTGCGGATCCAGCACCCCGCGCTCCTCCAGCGTCTGGCAAAGACCGCGCAGCGTGTCCGCAAAGGTCTTCAGTTCCGCCACACGATCCTCCGCCAGATCACGCAGCATGCGCATCAGTGGTCGCAGGCCCGGGGTGACCACCGCCCAGCGCTCATGCAGCCCCAGCGTCTGGTCTTCCAACCAGCCGGCAGCGATGAGGCGGTTGAAGAACTGCCCCGCACGCTGCCGCGCATCTCTGAGCGCCGCGCCTTCATCCTCAGCGAGGAGTGACAGCGGATGCCGGGCAATGACCTCGCGGATGATCTCCGTGGTCTCACGCTGGGAGAGCCGCCCAGCCTCGCCTGCCTCCTCGATCAGCCGGTCTGCACAGTCCACATACACCGGCGCTGACGGCCGTGCCAGCGGACGGAAGAAATCCGCCGAGACGCTGCGGCTGAGTCGGGTGCTGAGAGTTTCGGGCATGAAGGGCGAAGCCAAGAGGTCACCAGATGCTCCAAGAGGTCAAGTCGGCATGCAAACCGCTCCGTTGACCATCGCTTGACCCCACCCGGCCCCGAAGGCACCTTCCCAGGCTTGAACCAATTCCTCTCCAAAGTCATTCGCCTCATTCTCGGCAGCGGTCTGCTGGCGGGGGCGATTTACTTGGGCACGGATGCCTTTGGGAAGACCTGGCGCGACTTCGTGATCCGGGAGCTGGCGCAGCGCGGACTGCACCTGGATTTCAGCAGGCTGCGGATCAATCCCGTGGGCGGCATCGTGGCGCATGATGTGCGTGTCTTCGCCGGGAGTGACCGCAAGCATGTGCTGGCGGACGTGGACCACCTCATCCTCGACTTCAATCTGGGGAAGCTGATGGAAAAGCAGTTCGTGGTGGAGGCGCTGGAGCTGAGCCACACTCGCGTGTCCTTCCCGGTCGATCCGGAGTCACCCAACCCAACCCGCATTGAGCTGGATGACCTCAGCGCGCGTGTCTATATCAATGATGGCCGTCTGGATCTGCAGCAGGTGGAGGGCACGCTCGCCGGCATTGTCCTGAGCCTGACGGGTGAGCTGCTGCTGCCGCAGAAGACCGAGACGGATCCCCCCACTCCCGGCGTGCCAGCCCCGACCCCCATGCAGCGCGTGCAGGGTCTGCGCGAACATCAGCAGCGGGTGCAGCGCGGCCTCGACTGGCTCAGCAGGTTCACCTTTGCCAAGGCACCGCATCTGAACCTCGAGGTCAATGGAGCGCTGGACAAACTCAATGAGCTGGATGTGCGGCTTTTCTTCGAGGTGGAGGGTCTGGAATACGGCAGCTATGCGGCGGACGAAGTGCGCGCCGAGGCAGAATACAACGCGGGCTTTGTGGACCTCACACGCTTTCATCTGAAGGACCGTCTCGGTGAGGTGAATGTGAGTGCCTCCTGGCTCATGGGCGCGGAGGATCTGCGGTTTCAGCTCACCTCCAGCGCGGATCTTCCCGGCCTCGCGCAGGCCTTTCTCGACAACGACAACCTGCGCGAGATCGTCTTCTACGAATCACCTCACCTGGCGCTGGAAGGTGTGTGGCATGTGGATGGGCCGCTCTCTGAGCACAAGCGTCCCGTGCAGGTCACGGGGCACCTGGACTGCGGCCGCTTCGGCACCCGGGGTGAGGTCTTTGATGGCTTGAAGGCGACCATCGGCGTGGCGCCGGAGGGCGTGTATGTCCGTGATTTTTTACTTCGTCACAAGACCGGCACGTTGAGCGCGCAGACCCTTTTGCATGAGACGCAGGGCACGCGCTACCAGCTCACAGTGCGCATGGACCCGAATGCGTTTCTGCCCTTCGTGGAGGGGAAGCAGGGCCGGGAGATCATTCAGCGCTTTCAGTTCACCCCCGAGTCTTCGATCGATCTGGAAGTCGTGGGTGTCGGCACGGATCCTGATCCGAAAACATGGGTCAACAAAGGCCATGGCGATCTCCGGCGCATGAAGTATCGCGGCCTGTATGTCGATGAATTCATCGCGGATGTGGAGATCCAGCATCCGCTGATGCACTTTAAGAACATCAAGGTGCGCCGCCCGGAAGGCGTGGCCGAAGCCACTCATGTGGAGGTGAATGATGTGGAAAAGTGGGTGAAGCTGGACGGCATCAAGTCCGGCATCGACCCCGTGGGTGTGGTGGGCGTCTTCGGCCCGAAGACGGCGGAGATCGTGGCGAAATACAAGCTGCCCAACACCACCCAGGCCTCCGTGCAGGGGACGATCTGGTATCGCGCGCCGGAAAAGAATGACTTCGTCGTCAAGTTTCACCATCCTTCCGGAACCGGACGCTATGTGCTCTTCAACGAGGACTATCTCATCCAGTCTCCTGCCGGTGAGCTCACCTTCAAGGGCATGGACCTGCGTTTTGATGTCAGCGGACACGTTCTTGGAGGCCCCATGAATGCGAAAGGCCGCGTGGATCTCCGGCCCGAGTCTGATGACTTCACCGCCTTAGTCACCGCGGCCAAATTCCCCTTCGAGGTCTTCAAAAAGCAGATGCCCTTTGAGAAGGTGCGCGCGGATGTGAGCGGGGGACGCGCGGGGACGAAGTTTGACATTCAATCCTCTTTGTTAGGCGGAAACTTCTCCCTGACGGGCACGACGGCCTCTGAGCGCGACCCGAAAGCTTACACGGGTGAGCTGCTGCTGAAAAACATCAGCCTGCCGCTCTTTGCCAGCATCTACTGGAAGGGGAATGACAGCCAGGGAGATGCCACCGGGTTCTTCAAGTTCACCGGCCGCATGAATGACTGGCAGGCGCTGAAGGGAACAGGTGCCCTGACCATCCTGAATGGAGACCTCTACTCCATCCCCATCGTCGGCATGCTCGCCCCCATGCTCCGCACCATTTTGCCGAAGCAGATCGCGGGTTATAACATCGCCAAGGAAGCCGACTGCACCTTCAGCGTGGGGGATGGATTCCTGGTGACGAAGGACTTCACCGCCCTGACCAGTGCCTTCAAGGTCCTGCTGGATGGCAGCATCGACTTCCTCAACGACCGCCTGGACATGAACGCGCAGGTGCGTGTGCGCGGCCTCCCCGGCATTGTCTTCCTGCCTTTCAGCGAGCTGCTGGAATACAAGGGCACGGGCCCGCTCTCCGATGCCAAATGGGAGGCCAAGCTCCTGCGCGGCGGCGAACGCACGGTGAAGGCCCAGCCGCTGGATGAGAACAACAAGCCCGTGGACCGCCCTGCCGCCGAAGGCATGAAGCCGCTGCTGCCGCAGTTGAAAAAGCTCTTCAAGAATCCGGACAAGCCCGACAAACCCAGTGACGGCAGGCTCTTCCGAAGCCCGGACTAGGACTCAAGAGCCCCTTCGTGTGGAGCTGTCTTTTAAAAGGGGCTGTTCAGATCACTCCCTCCAGAAATGCTTTCTCCCCGGATCACGGAACGCATTTTCAAGACTGTCGAAGAGCGAGTTCAACCTCGCCTCCTCCTTGATCACATACTCCACCGTGTGGGCATGGGTGGAAACGGGATAGCTCTTCACCACCTTCGGCTCGGTGAGCGTAGGTGAGATGCGCCCTGCGGCCTCCGTGACTGCCTGGCGGGCTTTGTCGATGGCCTGCTGCCCCACGGCGACCACGCCATTTCCTTCCAGCCTCACCGGCTCCAGGTAGTAAAAGCGCACGGCCGTGTTGGAGCTCAGCGTGAGATTCACCTCCACCACACGTGCCGCCGCATCCGCGATATACTCATGCTTCGAAAGGGCGATGATCTGCCCGGCCTTCACGATGTAGCGGCCGCCCTTGAGCGAGCCGGTCCAAAGGCCGTCTTGGAGGAACTCCTCGGGGACTGGCTTCGTCTGCGTCGGTCCGGTGGTGCCTTGCGCATGCAAAAATCCGCCGCTGAAACCCAGGACCACGACGAGGAGGGGAAGAAAGTTTTTCATAATCCCCTTCAAACTGCCAAACATCGCCGCAGTTGTAAATCTCCGCTTATCGGACCTGCGCCTACGATTTCTCCGCGATTGCCAGCCCTGCCTGATTGTGTCAGGGAAGGAGCCCATGAGCCAGCCCGACCCACCTCAGCACACGCGCTTCGAACTCGCGCGCTACTGGCTCGTGTACATGGCCTTCCTGGGCATGGAGGCGGTGCTCAAGATGCTGCCGCTCATCCTCATCTGGCATGTGGGGCGCGCCCTGGGTGCCGTGTCCTGGTTCGTCATCGGCAAATACCGCCGTCTGGTGCTGCGGAACGTCCGCATCGCCTTTGGACGGGAGAAAGATGAAGCGTGGCAGAGGAAGACCGCGCGGGCGCACTTCTTGTCCGTTTTTGCCAATGGGCTCAGCGGCCTGAAACTCGCCACCATGACGCGGGAACAGATCGAGGCCCGCGTGCGGCTGGACGGCATGGAGCACATGCAGGCCGCGCTGGCACTTGGCCAGCCCATCCTCGGCCTCGTCACTCATCAAAGCTGCTGGGAGGTGCTGAACAAGCTGCCCAATTTCTGCTCGTTTGGCCGTCATCCGGGCGTGATCTACCAGCCGCTGCACAATCCCTACATGGATGCGCACGTCCTGCGTGCCCGGCAAAAGCACGGCTACGCCATCTTCAACAGGCAGGAGGGCTTTCACGCGCCTATGAAGCACCTCCGTGAGGGTGGCAGTCTCGGCATCCTGGTGGACCAGCACGCGGGAGACCTGGGCGTGTGGGCACCCTTCTTTGACCGTCTCGCCTCCACCACGCCGATCGCCGGCATGGTCGCCCTGCGCACGAAGGCCATCATGGTCACCCTGGCCGTGTATGACGATGGTCCTGCACGCTGGCGCGCCAGCTATGGTCCTGCCATTCGTCCCACAGTGGAGTCCACCTTTCAGACTCTCACTGCCGAGGTGAATCAAGCCGTGGAGGCCCTCATCCGCCAGCAGCCGGAGAGCTGGTTCTGGGTGCACAACCGCTGGAAGACACCGAAGCCGCTCCTCATGATCAACAGCTACCGCCGCGGCATCGCCTACCCGCCGGGGTATGACATGAGCCGCCTGCAGCCCTTCGAGCTGCTTGTCAGATCACCTAATTGGTTAGGCGATGCCTGCATGGCCTTCCCTGCCGTGCGCGCCATGCGCACCGGCCGCCCGGATCTGAAGCTCACCGTCTTCGGCCCGGAGAAGCTGCGTGACCTCTGGGAAGCCCAGCCCGGCGTGGACCGCTACATTGGCAAGGACAACAAGGAAGGCCTCTTCTCCGTGGCGCGCCGGATCAAAAACAGCGGCGTGCCCTTTGATGCGGCGGTGCTTCTGACCAACAGCACCCGCAGCACGCTGGAGCTGTGGCTCGGTGGCATCGAGCGTCTTATTGGTTATACCGGCTCCTTCCGCAGCAAGTTCCTGCGTCACAAGATCCGCGAGCCCAAGGTCAAAGGACCGCCCGTCCATCACACCGATCGCTATCTCTACATCGCCAAGATCATCGGCTCTGAAGTCTCCGATGCTCTGGTCCCCAACCGCGAACCGGCAACCAAAAACGGCGAACTGAAGATCGGCATCTGCGCCGGCGCTGAATACGGCCAGGCCAAACGCTGGCCGCTGGATCGCTTTGCCGAGGTGATGAAGCAGGTCTCCAGCCAGCGCGCAGGCATCTCCTGGACCTTCTACGGCGCTCCGGGTGAAGCCGCCATGGGCGAGCAGCTTTCAACCCTGGTGGGTGATGCCGTGAAGCACACGAATCTCGTCGGCAAGACCAAGCTGGCCGAGCTCATCACCCAGCTTCGCGGCTGTGATCTGCTGGTCACAAATGACACCGGCACCATGCACCTCGCCGCCGCCCTCGGCGTGCCGACGGTGAGCATTTTTGGTTCGACCGAACCCATCCTCACCGGCCCGCTCGGTGACCAGCATACCGTCATTCGTCATCAAGTCCCCTGCAGCCCCTGCTTCAAGCGCGAGTGCCCCTTTGGTCACTATGAGTGCATGACGAAGATCACGCCGGAGAGAGTGGCGGGTGCTGTGATGGCGAGGATCAGCTAGCGAAGCCTCAGGAGTCCATTCACGACTCTCCTCCCCGGCAGCAGGGCTGCCGCAGTCCATGTCAGAGCCGTCCCCACGCTCCGCGTCTCGCATTTCGCGCCTCGGCTTCCATCTGCTTGAGTTGCTGCTCATACGCCTTCTTATCCCGGCCATCCGGCAAGGTCGTCCCGCCCGTGTGGATCCGCGCCAGGCCTGCGCTCACTAGCTTCGCCGAGAGGTCCAGATCATCCGGGAAGATCACAAAGGCATAGTAGCGCCCGCTGTTGTAGACCTTGTGCCACTTCGTGCACACCACGAAGGGCTGCGTGCTCATGAGCTCACGTGTGAACGCCTCGCCCCTCTGCCCCACAAGCACTGTTTCAGCCTCGCTCAAGCCGCCGAAGTAGCGCCCCTGCTCGGCCAGGCGATCGCCATTCAGATGATGCCGTTTCTTCTCCGGACAATCCGCGAAGTAGAGACGGAACTCATGCACCTTGCCACCGTGCTCGAGATGAAAGCTGTCGCCATCATTGTCACGATGCGGATGCCATTTTGCATCCAGGATGACCTCGAAAACCTTTGTGGCTTCGCGCTCGGGTGAGGAGGTCTTCTGGACCACCTGCTCCCAGCCCTGCCAGCCGGCAAAAAGCAGCGCGATCCATAGCCACAACCACCCCTTCCCTTTTCGTCCTCGCCTGGATCGGCCCCTGTAAAAATTCATGTGTCTCTCATGCCGCTAAACAGGCGCGCTGGCAACTTCATCGCACTACTCGGCGGTCACACGTTTCGCCTTGGACCTGCCGCCATGCAGCAGGTCGTATTGAGGGTCGGCATAGGTGTGGAAAAAGGCATCCAGCCGGGCTGACATCTCCTTCACCACGGGCTCCATGCCGGGTTGACCGAGCAGATTGAACCGCTCCTGCGCATCTGCCTGCATATCATAGAGCTCATGCGGTCCCGCTGGATGCCGCTGCACATATTTCCAGCGCTGCCCACGCACGGCACGGCAGGTCTCCATCTCATAGAAGATCGTGTTGTCCCAGGCATCGATGTCACGACCTCGCAAAACAGCGGAGAAATCACGGCCGGGCAGCCTGGGCTTCGTCGGCAGCTTGTCTGAGAGATTCAGGTAGCCCAGCAGGCTGGGCAGGAAATCATAGTTGCTCACCAGAAAGTCCGACGTCTCACCCGCTGGAATGCTTCCTGGCTGTGAGAAGATCAGCGGGATCTGCATCATCAGCTCATGCGCGCCGATGGGCCGGGTGTGATCCCCCATGCCCCAGATGCCATTCTGGCCGCCCATCCAGCCTTGATCGGACGAGTAAACAACCAGCGTGTCCTTTTCCAATCCCAGCCTCTTCAGCGCGGCCATGACCTCGCCCACGCCATCATCCACACCACTGACCTCGCTGGCCATGCGGCGCATGGCACGTGGATCGTTGTGAAACTGTTTGTTATGGTGCTGCCAGGGGTGCATGGCATCTCGCGGGAAGCTCGGCAGCTCCTTGTCCGCATAATAAGCCGCGTGACGGTTCTTCGACTCATTGAGCATCAGATTGCCCAGCGAATAAGGCCCATTGTAAGCCAGATACAGGAAGAAAGGTTTTTCCTTGTTCGCCTCCATGAACTCGATCCCGCGTCTCGTCCAAAAGTCCGTCGTATACTCAGCCACCTTCGTGACCTGGCCGTTTTCGATGATCTCCTGATCATAGAACTCCTTCGTGCTGCCATCCGGCTTCGTGACCCAGAAGGAGAATCCTTCGTTAGGCTTGAGATTGTCGCCAAGATGCCATTTGCCACTGAGGCCGCAGGTGTAGCCGGAGTCTCTCAGGATCTCGCCGATGGAGGTGAACTCTCCCAGCGTGTTGTAAGCCTGCGGGCCCATCATGAACTTCGGATCCAGAAATGAATGCACTCCATGCTGCGATGGAATGAGTCCCGTGAGAAAGGTCGCGCGTGTGGGCGAGCACACCGCATTGCTGCTCAGTGCCCGTGTGAAGCGGATGCCACCCTTCGCCAGTGCGTCGATGTTCGGCGTGCGGATGTCTTTGTTCCCATAACAGCCCAGGGTCCACGCGCCTTGGTTGTCCGTGAGGATGAAGACCACATTCGTCGGACGTGCCACCAGCGTGGTAGCGAGGACGGATAGGACGCAAAGGACAGAGAGGGCCAGGCGCATGATCTCTAAACGCGAGACCGGCAGCGCACTATCCGCGTCTTCTCTGTCGGGAAGCCTCAAAGAGCATCACGGCACCCGCAGCGGCCACATTGAGAGACTCCACGCCATTCGCCATCGGGATGCGCAGGCGGGTGTCACAGGTCTGCATGAGCTCTGCACTCACACCTCGGCCTTCATTGCCCAGCAGCAGCAGCGTGGGCTGGCGCCAGTCATAGCGGTCGTAGTCCAGCTCTCCCTCGCCAGCGGCGGCGGTGAGATGCAGCGCGTGCTTTTGCCTGAGATCGGCCAGGGTCTCATGACTCACCTCCGTGATCACCGGCAGGCGGAAGGCCGAGCCCATGGAGCTGCGCAGCACTTTGGGCGAATACACGTCCACACTGCCACTGAGCACGATCACGCCGTGAGCTCCGGCAGCCTCCGCCGTGCGCAGCAGAGTGCCCATGTTTCCAGGGTCCTGCACACGATCGATGCCCACCAGCAGCAAGCCTGTCTGATCTCGAAACAGCGCACCTGCATCCGGCGCTGGACGTTTCGCGATCAAAATGACCCCCTGGCTCTGCACGGTGTCTGCCATGGCGTCCAGCACGCTGCGGGAAGCCGTGAGCACGGGCACCTTTTGAGCCGCCAAATCTGCCACCAGCGCCTCCAGCCTTGCCTCCTGCGCTTCCGCATCCACAAAAGCTGTCTCCACATGGGTGCCGGACCTCAGTGCCTCCTCGGCCAGTCTCAGGCCATCAATGAAAATCAGCCCCTCCTCACGGCCGTCACGCACCCGGCGCGCGTGTTTGACACGCTCGTTGCTGGAACTGGAGATCATGGCTGGCATCCGGCCTGCTGGGTAGCGCAGCCACGGGAGGACCGCAAGGCACGAGCGTGACACCGCGCCGTCTCTTGGTGCTTGCCAAGCCGCCGCTTTCCCCCGAAAAAGTCCTGCGCCCCCCATCATGTCCGATATCTCCCCGACTGCCGATTTCCCAACCGCTGAAGAGCTCGGCTCGGCACTGCCGCAGTATGAGATCGAGGAGCGCATCAGCGTGGGCGAGGAAAGCGCCATCTACCTCGCGCGCCAGCCTGCGCTGGACCGCGCTGTGATGATCCGCGTGATGGCGGAGCCCTCCATGGGGGCCGCCGGCCGCCTGATGGAGCGTCTGCGCGCCCGGGCCCGCATCGTGCATCCGCGCATCGTGGCCGTGTATGACTTTGGCCGCGCCATCTCCGGCCATCTGTATCTCGTCACCGAGCATGTGGACGGCCGGGTGCTCTCCGACCTCATCCAGGAGCGCCAGGTGCCGCCGAAGCTGGGCTACAGCTACGCCCTGCAGGTCTGCGACATCCTCTCCATGCTGCATGAGCAGGGACTGAAGCATGGCGCGCTGAACTCGCGCACGGTGCTGGTCGATGAAGAAGGCCAGCTCAAGATCACCGGCGTGGGCATGAGCATCACGCCCAGCGGCGAAATCTCCTGGCTGCATGAAAGCGAGGCCTCCATCACCGGAGATCTCACCGATCTCGGCGCCCTGCTGCATGAGATGTTTGGCCGCGAGCCTCTGCCTGAGGATGGCCGTGTCTCACGCAATCTCCCGCCTGCCTTCGGGGCAGTGATCCGCCGCTGTGTGCAGCTGGAGACCACACGCCGCTACACCAGCGCGGCTGAAGTCCGCGAGGCTCTGGTGCAGGCGCTGAAAACGCAGCAGCAAGGGGCCTCCACCAAGTCCGCTGGCACACCCGCCGCCGATCCGCCTTCAGCACACGCAGCCAGGCCAGCCCCGGCACCTGCCCCCGCGCGGGCATCACGCCCGGCGCCCGTCTCTGCCCCCGCCGCGCCTCCACCGGTCTCGCACTCGCACGAACCTGCGGTGCCTGCCACCCACGCCCCTCCGCGCTATGCGCCCGGACGTCCGCCGCCTCCGGTCGTGCGCCCGCAGCCCTCCTTCATGAAGAAGCTGGATGACTTTCTGTGGGCCTGCCTGCGTGCCAGCCTGCATCTCTCCATCTTCCTCGTGGCCGCTGTGGTCATGCTCATCTTCTACGTGATGAAGGACAAGATCGTGCTCAAGGATCCGAACGATCCTGATTCCGCACGCGAAGAAGCCGCGATGCCGGGGCAGATGCTCGGCAAGCTTCCCGAAGCTCCGCAGCTTCCGCAAGCACCCGTCACCGCGCCATCGTCACCCATCACCCTGCCGCCACCCGCACCCGCCGCGGATCCCCTCGCAGCGCTGAAAGCCGAGTATCGTAACGCGGTGCAGAGCGAAGCTACTGCCGCGCTCGACAAAGTGCGTCTCAACGAGCTGCCCTTCTTCCAAAAAGAACTGCAACGCCTGCAAAATGGCGAATCAGTGCCTGACACGGACGAGCCGAATCTGCCAGCCGCACTCAAGCGCCTGCGTGACGACTATCGCAGCAAGAAAGCAGCTCTTGGAAAGTAGTCTCAAGTGCATCGTGCACTCGTGAACATCATCGCCGAATTTGACAAAGTTGGTTACCCGTGCGTGACTACCCGTGCAGCCGAAGCTGGTGCTCCTTCCTGAGCGCTGGCACGGGGGAACCAACTTCCTGAAGAATCGCAAGAGCCTTCAGGATGGGGCGCACAAGGGTGGGCAACCACCTGAGGGGTCACTTCCAAGACCTAGCCCGTCAGCTAACCTCGCAGGCCGATTTGGGAGGGCAATCCTCTGCCCGGTGCCTGTGCATCGGGACCATGGTTTCCCCACATAGACCTGCTTTTTCGCAGGACGGGAGACCGTCTGGCAAAAAGCCGCCAAGAGACCATATCCATGAACCTGACCGCGATCCGCGGCTGCCATCCACGCAGCCTGACGGAACCTCCTGCGCCTGTGACCTGCCGCGAGTGCGGCGTGCCGATGACACGTGGCTGCCTGCTGCAAAACAACGTCTGGGTCAGCCCCACGCCGATGGACCAGACCATCCTGCGCCAGCTCAATGCCTGGATCTTTGGTGTGAGGCGCGAAGCCCGCAAAGTCAGCGCCTGGCGCTGCCCTCAGTGCCAGCGGCTCGAGTTCATCACCAAATGAGGATCACCTTCATGAAACAACATTTCAAAGCGCCCTGGGGCACAGGGCTGAAGTGGATCTCCCTTTTCTCCACCTTGTTTCTCGGACCGATGTGTCTGGCCGCTCTCGCAATAGCCTACGTCAACGCGTCATCCTTGCTGGCTCTCCTCATCTGCCTTGTTCCCTGGCTCATCGTTGTTCCAGCGGCGTGCTATGCTGTCCGTGGTTATACTCTGGATGCAAACATCCTGCGCATTCATCGTCTGCTCTGGGACACCGTAATCCCCATCAGCGGCTTGAAGTACGCATTGACGATGCCCGAAGCCATGAGCGGCAGCATCCGCATATATGGAAACGGCGGTTTTTATTCCATCACCGGACATTACTGGAACAGGCGTCTCGGGCACTACCGTGCCTATGTGAATGACTGGAAACGGCCAGTGGTGCTGATCTTCCATGAGAGAAACACCATTGTGCTCTCCCCCGACGATCCCGAGGACTTCGTCGAAGCCGTGAAGGCCGCGGTCACTCCGCCATAGAGCAGGCCGACATCCAATACAACATCCTGTTAGGCCAGTATCACAACGGCCCTCTGGATATCCATGTCTCCATCACTCCACCACTCCCTTTCTCCAAACATTCCCCCTTCTCTTCTCTATGAAAACTCTTCTCGATCTCGCGCTCACCTACTGGTGGGCCACCCTCATTATCTTGTTCATCATCACCATCAATGTCCTCGGCATCGTCCATATCAACGAGCAGCAGGTCGGCCTCATCATCAAACGTTTCGCCCGTAACAGCCTGCCTCCGGGCGAGATCATCGCCCTGAATGGAGAGGCCGGCTTCCAGGCGGACACACTTCCACCAGGGCTGTATTTCGGTTACTGGATCTGGCAGTATCAGGTGCAAAAGGTGCCCATCCTTGTGGTGCCTCAGGGAGAGCTGGCCCTCATCGTCGCACGCACAGGCGCTGCCATCCCACCGCAGCGCATTCTGGGTCGTGTGGTCGCCTGTGATCACTTCCAGGACGCCCGTGCCTTCCTGAAAAACAGCGGCGAGAAAGGCCGTCAGCTCGGCGTGCTCACCGCAGGCTCTTACCGCATCAATCCAGCCCTGTTCAATGTCATCACCACACGCACGTCGCATGAGCACGGCGTGGCTCCGGGCTGCCTGCGCCTTTTGCATGTGGAGCCCGACCGCGTCGGCATCGTCACCACGCTGGACGGTCTGCCCATCGAGCAGGGAGAAATGGCCGGCCCCATCGTGGCAGGTCACAACAACTTCCAGGACGCACAGAGCTTCCTCAATGCGGGCGGCAGCCGTGGCCTGCAGGAGCAGATCCTGCTCAGCGGTCAGTGGAACATCAACCCCTGGTTCGCGAGTGTGGAGCAGGTGGAGATGATCGAGATCCCCATCGGTCATGTCGGCGTCGTCATCTCCTATGTCGGCAAGGCGCATGAGGACGTCAGCGGCCCTGACTTCAAGCATGGTGACCTTGTAGAAGTCGGCCACAAAGGTGTGTGGGTGAAGCCGCTGCTGCCCGGCAAGCACCCCATCAACACGCACATCATGCGTGTCGAACTTGTGCCCACGACGAACATCGTGCTGAACTGGGCGAACCGCACCGAGGCGCATCGCTTCGATGAAAAACTCAGCTCCATCACCGTGCGCTCGCGGGATGGCTTCGCCTTTAATCTCGATGTCTCCCAGATCATCCACATCGGTGCCAATGAAGCTCCAAAGGTCATCTCGCGTGCGGGTTCCTTGCAGAACCTCATCGACCACGTCCTGCAACCCATCGTCGGCAACTACTTCCGCAACAGCGCGCAGGACTACACCGTGCTGGATTTCCTCAGTGCGCGCAGTGACCGCCAGTCGGAAGCCGCCAGCCATATCAGCACCGCCTTGCGCGAGTATGATGTGGAAGCTATCGACACTCTCATTGGCGACATCACACCACCCGAGTCCCTGATGAAAACACAGACGGATCGCAAGCTCGCCGAGGAGCAGCGCAAGACCTATGAGATTCAGGAGGCTGCGGAAAAGCAGCGCCAGCAACTCGTGCGCCAGACCTCGCTCGCAGACATCCAGCATGAGATGGTGAAGTCTGAGCAGGGCGTGCAGATCGCCCAGCTTCAGGCCAGTGCCGCCGTGAAGAAAAGCGAGGGCGAGGCCACCAGTACCCGCCTGCGCGCCTCAGGCGATGCTGATGCCATCCGCGCCACCGGCCAGGCGAAAGCTGAGGCTCACAGCGCTGGCATCCAGGCCGTGGGTCAGGACACTTACTCGCTCATGCAGCTCTTCCAGATCATCGCGGAGAAGAACCTCCGCGTCGTCCCAGACGTGCTGGTGAACGGCGGCGGCCTCAATGGCAATGCCTCAGGCCTCATCGAGGCCCTCATGGCCATGACCGCCCGCAACAGCGGCCCGCGAGTGACCGTCCCGGTCAGTCCGGTGAACTAAAGTTAGTTGGGCAGAGCCAGCGGCAACAAGCCGCTGGCTACTTCCCGAGCAAGTAGCCGAGCAAATCCTGAAACGACGCCTCATCGATCGTCTGACCAAACACCGGCGGCATGAGAGACATGGGCATCACGTCACTCTTCTCCACATCCTTCTTGGTGACGCGATGCTCCTTGCCCGCAGCATCCACGAGGATGTTCACCTGCCCGGCCTCGGCTTTCAGGAAGCCACTGAACACCGCGCCGTCCTTCAGCGTGAAGGTGTGAACATGAAAGTGCGCATCCACATTGCGGTTCGGATCCAGGATGTCCTCGCTCAAGCGTGCCACGCCACGTGTGCCAATGCCATCCAGCTGCGGCCCGATGAGTCCGCCCTCACCGCCAATACGATGGCACACCGCACAGTTGGTTTGGAAAACCTGTTTTCCTTTGGCGACATCTGGCTTGGCCTTCGCAAAAGCCTCCACACGAGAGGTGATCAGCGTATCGATCTGCTTCCGCTGCTCGGGTGAGATCGGCAGTGGCGGCGGTGCTGGTCGCGGAGGCAGGTAAGCGGCCAGTTTTTCCCGCAACGCCGCGGGAGCACTGTGCTGAAGAATGACTGCGATCTTCTTCAAACCTTCCCGCACGGTGTCCTCCGTCTGAAAATCATCCACACTCACCACCGCTGGCTCAATGCGTGTGATGCCCAGCCAGGCATAAGCCTTGCCATCATCTCCATCCACGATCTCCAGCCGCACCTGCTTGCCTGCATGCTTCGCCAGATCCATTTTCATGCGCTGGCAGACATCATTCTTCGGCGGGAACACACTCGCGAGCACCTCACCAGAGGTCGCATCCACCACACGCACCAGGTTCTTGTCGTGAACCTCTCCTTTCGGAAAACCGCGATGCCCGTTCACCCAAAGTGATAATTGGTTCGGCGCTACAAACTCCTTGGATTTCAAGATGCCCACACGACTCTCCTCATCTCCACCGCCCCCGCTCATGCTCTGCAGCACCTGCGCCTCCTTGCCATCGGAGCACTTGCGGCTTTTGAGAGCCCATATGGGGGCCTTTGACGAAGCGACAGATGTCCAGGAAGGCTGAGGCTTCTTGGTTAGATCCACGAGCATTGCCTCCGCCAGTTCTTGTGCCCAGGAGTGGAGCTCTTGAGGCACAGGCGCACCTCGCTCGCTAAGGCCATCGGAAATGGCTTGAATGGATTCGGTTGAATTCGTTTTTTGGGACTTCACCAACTGAATCAGCGGCACGATCAACGCGCTATCGCCATAACGTGCGATGTGACTGATCGCGCGGCCGACCTGGTCATCGCGGTTCATCCTGGGAAGGCGATCAAACAAATACTTCGCAGCTTCGGGGTTCCGCGTGCTGGTGATCACCTCAAACATCGTCCGCTTCAGCGGCTGCGGGATCAGCCCGTCTGAAAGCTCACGCATGCCTCCGGCCTCCAGGCAGTTACGAAGCGCGACCAGAAGAGAATGCTTCAAAGATACATCCGAGGCAGGGCAACGATGAAGATGGTCAATCAGCGGCGAGACAAACTCTGATGATGGATGCGCCGTGACGGCATCTGCCAGGGCGTGGATGGTAAGCGTTTGATCCGTCGGGCACTCAAAAGCCGTGAAGACCATGGCATCTTTTGTTTCCGGTCTCCATGGGCCAAGCGCAGCAGCGATGCGGAGGGCAAGAAGGCGCAGATGGATCACTCTCTGACTCAACACGTTTACTACATCCGACTCGAGATGTGAGTTAGGCTGACCTGGAGATGGTCTCAGGCTCAACCACGCATGAGGTTCTGCGTGACGTTCATCAGGTGGAGGCTCCCCGACACCGCACATGGAAAAGTTTTTTTCGGCCCTCAGTTTCGGATCCTGCGCAAACGCCTCAATCGCCAGTCTTCGCTGTGCAGGCGTGCCCTTTTCCATGAGCTTGACGATGCCCTTGGCCTCACGCGTCACATGACTCCACATCTCCAGGCTGGAGGTGGAGCCTTCCTTCACCACCCGCCAGATCCTGCCGCGCTCCTTATCCCTGCCCGGGTGCTCCAGCGACACCTCATAGTGGCCAATGATGCGGTTATAAAAGTCAGCGATGTAGAGCGCATTGTCGGGACCTAGTTGAAGATCCACCGGGCGGAACCAAGGATCATCACTGGTGATGAAATCAGGCCTCTCATTCGCCTTCGGCGTGCTGCCGCTGAAGGTGACGAGGTCACGATTCACCTTTGAGGTCACCGGGTTGCCGACGAGCATGTGGTCATCCCACTCGGCGCCCCACACGCCACCATCGAGGTAAACGATGCCGCAGATACCCGTGCTGCCATGCGTGTGCTCACACATCACCGGCGCGAAGCCAAGACCGTCATGCGGCTTGCCAAAGCTCGGATAGTGCGCGCCACGGATCAGTTGGTAGATGGGAGAGCTGTGGCAGTCCGCGCTGTAAAGATTCCCATAGCGATCCCAGCACAGGCCAAACGGATTCACCTGACCATGGGTCCATCGTTCGACAGTGGAGCCATCGGGCTTGAAGCGAAACACATTCCCGCTGTGAAGCTCGAGTGAGCTGCCATCCTTCGCCTTAAACTTGCTGGTGTTGTTAAACCCATGCGTCGCATACACCCAGCCATCCAGACCCAGGCGGAAGCTGCTGCACATGCCGTGGGTGTCTTTCTCATAACCCAACGGGCCGAACAAAATTTGCCGAATGTCCGCTTTGTCATCGCCATCCGTATCCGCGAAATACCAGATGTTCGGGATGCTCCAGGCAATGCAGCCTGCCTTGTGCTCCGGCTTGTGCCAGGGCACCACACCGGTGGGAATGTTTAAGCCATCAGCAAAGTCGATCACCTTGTCCGCTTTGCCGTCGCCATCCGTGTCTTCGAGGATCTTGATGGCGTCGCGGCTGCCTTTGACTCGCGTGCCCTCGGCATCCGACCAGCGGCTTTTGTCCGCGCTGTAAGGATACTCCACCGTCGAGCTGACCCAGAGCCTGCCACGAGCATCGAAAGCCATGTTGATCGGCTTGTTGATCATCGGCTCGCTGGCAAAGAGCTGCACCTCAAAGCCCGGTGGCACATGCAGCGCGGCGCGTTCCTGCTCCGCAGTCAGAGGCTCTGTCTCGCGGACAAGGCGGTCTTTGCTCTCGGCGGCAGAGAGAAAGGCGGACAGCATCAAAGGGAGCAGCGGGAGATAAGAGCGCATGAGAAAGGTCAAGGCTGGTCAAAAGGAGTCAAGAGGTCAAGAACGCCGCCACAGGACGCTTCCTTCTCGACCATCCACCTTGGCCTTCTTCACCCAAAGCTCACGATGGCCCCGCCCACTGTAGCTTCGGGCGAAGGTGAGGCGGCACGAGTGCGAACAGCTCTCGTATCCTCTCAACTTGCTGTGGATAGAGGTGAGACAATGCGCGCTACACTCCTCGTAGTAGGTCCTCGCCTGCACATTCAGAAACCACACGTCGTGCTCGACAAAATCAGGCTCATACATCGAGACCGGCAGATTGTGGATCAGTTCAGCTTCGTAGTAGGCGGAACGGTCGCACATGCGCATCCACCAGCGCCATGACGAGACGTTACGGAGGTGCGGCAACGTGCAGTGCAGGAGTTCCCGGTAGATGACTTGTTTGGGTGGAAGAGCCATGGCGTGCGAACTGGTCTAATGAGATTCCCCTACGCCTCCTTCACCAGCGTCTGCTCCAGCGAGGCTCGATACCCCTCAAACTCTTCCTCGGTCATCCGGCGCGGCACGGTCATCACCGGCTCAAAGATCACCTTCACGGTGGAGAAAGGCAGCGGCAGCATGAACTGGTCCCAGGTCTTGAACCTCAGCGCGCGTGAGTAGAGCACCCGCACCGGCACGATGGTCCCGCCGGTGAGCTGCGCCAGTTTGATGATGCCCGGCTGGATCTGATACAGCGGTCCGCGCGGCCCGTCCGGGGTGATGCCTACATCGCGACCCTCCTTCACCTTTTCAGACAGCATGATGAGGGCGCTCAAACCCTTCTGAGGCTTCGAGCTCGACCCACGGGCCGCCTCAAAGCCAAACTGGGCGCAGGCATCGGCAATGATCTGGCCGTCACCGCTGGGGCTGCTCAAAATCGCGCCCGGAATGTGGGCAAACCACTGCTCATGCACATAGGGGATCACGAACATGCGATTGTGCCAGAAAGCCCAGATCCAGCCTGGACGCTGGGTATCAAAGGCTCCCGTGCGGTCCTCGACCTCAAAGCGCAGCGTGGCCCCGATGCCGCGCATGAGCCACGACACGATCTTTCCCAGGTTTTTGATGCGAATTTTCGCCATGTGATCCCATGTCTTAGCGGGGCGCAGGGCAGACGCAACACGTCAGACCATCCACCCCTTGCCACGAGGGTCGTTTGGGTTCACACATCGGCCCCGCCATGCCTCCACCGAAAAAAGCCGCCGCCGCCACCGCCAGCAGCAGCACCTCCAGCAACCAGTTCTTTGCCGTCGTCGGCACGGACGAGGCACGCGTGAAGGAGGCGGCCATGAGGATCGTCCAGCGCATCACACCGCCGGAAGCGGGAGATTTTGGCAATGAGATCGTCGAAGGCCAGGCAGACAACGCCGAGCATGCCGGCCAGATCTGCGGAAACGTGATCATGGCGCTGCAGACCCTGCCCTTTTTCGGCGGTGGCAAGGTGGTGTGGCTGAAAGGCGCGAACTTCCTCGGTGACAATCAGACCGGCAAGGCCGCAGCCTCGGTGCAAGGTTTTGAAAACATTCTGGACGTGCTGGAGTCGAACCTGCCGCCGGACATCAAGTTTGTGCTCAGCACAAGCTCCATCGACAAGCGCCGCACTTCCTTCAAGCGCCTCTCCAAGATCGCGAGCATGGAAGTCCATGACAAGCCGGACACCAGCAAGGCCGGCTGGGAAGAGGCGGTGATGCATCATGCCTTGAACAAGGCACGCGAACTCGGCCTCAGCTTTGAAAGCGGCGCTCTGGAACTCCTGGTGCAGATGGCGGGCGACGACACACGCCAGATGGAGAACGAGATCGAAAAGATCGACCTTTATCTCGGCGAGCGCCGCCGCTGCGGACTCAATACGGTGCGCGGCATGGTCTCCATGAGCCGTGCCGGCGTCGTGTGGGAGATCGGCAATGCCATCGGCGCACGTGATCTGCAGCGCGCCTTGGAGCTGCTCGGCGTGCTCATGTATCAGGGGCAGAACGCCATCGGCATCCTGCTCGCGGCCATCGTTCCGAAGGTGCGGAACCTCCTCATCGTGAAAGAGCTCACTTCAAGGAACAAGGTGAACACGATGAGTTACAACGGCTTCAGCTCCAGCCTGGAAGCCCTGCCCTCCAGCGCCACCTCGCATCTGCCGCGCAAAAAAGATGGCACCGGCTTCAACGTGTATCCACTCTTCATGGCTGTGGCCGAAGCGCGCAAATTCACGCTCGATGAACTGCACGACGGCCTCTCCGCCTGCCTTGCGGCGAATGCGAAGCTGGTGACGACCCAGCTCGACACCAAGGTCGTGATGGAGCGCCTGCTCGTGGGCCTGCTGGCGCCACGCACACGCAAGGCGTGACCCTTTTTTCCAACTCAGCTCATGAGTGATGACACCACCTTTCCCGTGACGGTGCATCGCATCACCCTGCCGAGTGCCGTGGCCATCACGGAGGATGTCACCGCCCGCGAGGAGCCTCTGGAAATCCGCGTGGAGGGCCGCAGCGTCGCTGTGGTCATGCGCACACCCGGACATGATGAGGAGCTCGTCGCCGGATTCCTCATCAGCGAAGGCGTGGTGAAAAGTCCGCGTGATCTTCTGGAGGTCAGCCAGTGCCCGAGCACGAACAATAAGTATGGCAACGTGGTGGACGTGCTGCTCGCCGGCAGTGCCGTGGTGAACTGGGACAGCCTCACGCGCCATGTCTTCAGCGCTTCCAGTTGCGGCATTTGTGGGAAGACCAGCCTCGAGAGTGTGTTTCAGAAGTTCGAGGTTCTCGATTCTCAGTTGCCGGTTGAGTCAATCATCACGCCATCACTGCTCGCCACCTTTCCGGCGAAGCTTCGTGCCGCACAGCCTACCTTTGCGCAAACCGGCGGCCTGCATGCCTGTGCTGTCTTTGACGAACATGGAAACTTGCTGGTGCTGCGTGAGGATGTGGGCCGGCACAATGCGCTCGATAAAGTCCTTGGCTGGGCCTTGCGTGAGAACCTGCTGCCTTTTTCCAAACACGTGCTGCTGCTCAGCGGCCGCGTGTCTTTTGAGATGATGCAAAAGGCCCTGGCGGCGGGTGTGCCCGTCGTCGCCGCCATCTCCGCGCCCAGCAGTCTGGCGGTGCAGTTTGCCCAGGACAGCGGCCAGACCCTGGTCGGCTTTCTGCGTGGCGAGACCATGAATGTCTACACGCATCCGCAGCGGATCGCTGGGGTCTGAAAAAGGACTGGTATTTTTGTTCTTCTGATACGGAAGGAATCACCTCCTCGGCCCGTTTGTTCCGCCCTCTTTACTCCTATGCGCAAGCATCTCCTCATCCCCGTCCTCACGGCCCTCGCCTTTTCGGCGAAGGCTGAAGTCAAACTTCCCGCCATCATTGGTGACAACATGGTGCTCCAGCAGAAGCTGGCGAACCCCATCTGGGGCTGGGACACTCCCGGCACGGAGGTGACCGTGACCTTCGCGGGCCAGACCAAAACCGCCAAGGCTGAGGCCGATGGCAAATGGACCGTGAAGCTGGATCCCGTGCCTGCGAATGCCAAGCCTGCCACCCTGAGCATCAAGGGCACCAGCACCCGTGAGCTCAAGAACATCCTCGTCGGCGAGGTGTGGATCTGCTCCGGCCAGAGCAACATGCAGTGGAGCGTGCAGGCCTCCTGGGATTCTGATCTCGAGATCGCCACGGCCAAGTATCCGAACCTCCGCCTGATTTCCGTGCCACAGGTCGGCACGCAGGAACCGCAGAAGGATTTCAAGGGCGGCTGGGCCGAGTGCTCCCCGCAGAATGTCGGCAACTTCAGCGCCGTCGGTTTCTTCTACGGCCGTCTGCTGCATCAGATGCTGGATGTGCCTGTGGGCCTCATCAACAACGCCTGGGGTGGCAGCGCTGCCGAGGCCTGGGTGCGCCGTGATGTGCTGGAAAAAGATGCCCGCTTCAAAGGCCTGATGGATGGCTGGGTGCAGCGTGAGAAGGATCTGGCCTCTGAGAAGGCCAAGACCGACTATGAAGCCGCTCTCGCCAAGTGGAAGAATGATGGTGAGGAAGCCAAGAAAGCTGGCAAGCCCTTCACCACCCGCGCTCCCGCCAGCCCGCAGAGCACACTCACTGGCAACAGCCGCCCCGGCAACATCTACAACGGTGTTCTTCTCCCAACTATTGGTTATGGCATCAAGGGTGCCATCTGGTATCAGGGCGAGAGCAATGCCGGCCGCGCTTATGAATATGGCTACCTCTTCCCGCTCATGATCACCCACTGGCGCAGCGAGTGGAAGCAGGGTGACTTCCCCTTCTATTGGGTGCAGCTGGCCGACTTCATGGCTGAGAAGCCCACTCCTGGAGACAGCTCCTGGGCCGAGCTTCGTGAGAGCCAGACCAAGACTCAGGAAGCCATCAAAAACGGCGGCCAGGCTGTGATCATCGACCTCGGCGAGTCCAACGACATCCATCCAAAGAACAAGCGTGACGTGGCCGAGCGCCTCGCCCGCTGGGCTCTGGTGAAGGACTACGGCCTCAAGCTTCCATACCGCAGCCCTGAGTTCAAAAGCGCCGAGTTCGCAGGTGCCAAGGCCACTGTTACTCTCGACACCTTCGGCTCCACCCTGCGCACGGTGGACGTGGGTGATGTCAAAGGCTTCGCCATCTGCGGTGAGGACAAGAAGTGGGTCTGGGCCACCGCCAAGATCATCGCCAAGGACAAGCTCGAAGTCAGCGCTGAAGGCGTCGCCAAGCCCGTTGCCGTCCGCTATGCCTGGTCGGACAATCCTGTCTGTAATCTCTACAGCATCGATGGTTTGCCCGTCACCCCCTTTCGCAGTGACAGCTTCGACATGACCACGAAGCCGAAGCAGTAATCGTCACCGATCTCCTCCCCTCAGCCCGCAGGCCAGTCTCACGACTCTTGCGGGCTTTTTGTTTTCAGAAGACACGTCTGATCAAACACGTTTCCCTCTCCCCCATGATGAAGACCGTTCTTCTCCCGCTTCTATTTCTCCCGCTCATCGCCAGCGCCGAGCTCATCCAGACCGATCTCCTGATCGTCGGAGGCAATGAATCTGCCTGCGCCGCTGCCATCCAGGCCGCGAGACTCGGCGTGAAGCAGATTGTGCTGGTGAATGACATCGACTGGCTGGGCGGCCAGTTCAGCGCGGAAGGCGTGGGCTGCATGGATGAATGGACCACGGTGAATGGCAAGCGCGTGAACTTCCCGCGCAGCGGACTCTTCCTCGAAATGATCCAGCGCATCCGCGCCTACAATTCGGCCAAGTATGGCAAGGCATGCCCGGGCAATTCCTTCTGCGGCACGGAGACCATCGAACCCAAAGCCGCCGCTGATATCTTCGAGGCATGGCTCAAGCCACATGTCGACAATGGCGCGCTGCGTATTCTGCGTGGTTGGGAGCCAGACAAAGTCAGCGTGGAGGCTGGCAAAGTAAAAAGCGTCACCTTTCACGAGGTTCACCAACCTAGCCAAATACATGTCATCACGTCGAAACTCACTCTCGATGCCTCCGATTGGGGAGATGTGATCCGCCTCAGCGGTGCGAAGTATGGCGCAGGTCCCGATCTCAAGTCCCGCTTCGGTGAGACAAGTGCTCCAGAGGCCTATGATGAAGCAGGGGCCCAGGAGATGAACCCCATCTCTTACTGTGTGGTGCTGCGCGAATCACAGGGGAGGGATGTCACCGTCCCACGTCCTGCTAGCTATGATGCGCGTTCCTTCGCCGCGCTGGATCGCATTCCGCCATGGGTGGATAGTGACATGAGCGCGGGCATCTACTCACCCAGCGGCAACAGTCCTTACACGCATCGTCGTCTCGTGGACCGCTGGCACAATGGCTTCGCTCCAGGCACAGAGGCCACCTTCATCAACTATCCCGTGCAGGACTACCCGCTCTGCCAGCTTCCACAGCGTGTGGTGGAGGCACTGGAGAAGACTGAAGCAGGCGCCTCCAAGAAGAACATCGTCAACCTGACGCCGGCTCAGCGCCGCATCATCTTTGAAGATGCGAAGCAGCATGCGCTCGGCGTGCTGCACCATCTGCAAACAGCGGTGCATGATCGCGTGGGAGACTTTCCCCAGTCCTTCCGCTACATGCAGCTCACGGATGAATTTCGCACCCGGGACAAGTTCCCGCCCAAGCCCTATGTGCGTGAAGGGCTCCGACTCGAGGCCATGCACATGCTGAGCGAGCACGACATCCGCGCCACTTCCCGAGAACCCAAATGGGCCAAGGTGCTGCCCACGGATGCGGCCTTCGCCTTTCAGTTTAACATCGACTTCCATCCCACACGCCGGAGATTCCTCACCTCGAACCCCAATCAGCCATGGCAATACATCCACACCAAGGACCGCGGCTGGCACACGGACACCGACCGGGCTGTGTTTCCGCTTCGCGGCCTCGTGCCCGTCGAGATGAATGGTTTGTTAGGCTGTGGCAAGAACATCGGTGTCAGCAGTGTGGTGCAGTCAGCGCTGCGTTTGCACGGCCAGATGATGCATGTGGGCCAGGCTGCGGGCACCCTGGCCTGGGTGAGTCTGCGGGATGAAAAGCAGCCACGCGAGGTCGTCACCGATCCCGCGCATGTGCGCGAGCTTCAGCTCAAGCTCGCACGCGGTCACGGCGGCCCAGGCGTGCTCATCTGGCCCTGGCAGGATCTCATGCCTGATGATCTGCACTTCGAAGCCGTGAACATGCTATCTACCCGTGGCATCTGGCAGCCTTCGGCGGATGATGTGCTGTTTCATCCGGATCAAACCGTGTCACGCCGCGAGCTCGCGAAGCTCATCACTCGCACTCTTCGCAGCCTTCAGGGCTCCAAGGACTGGACGCGACATCACAAGCCGATCTACTCCGATGTGTCCGGCGATGACGCTGACAGGCCCTACATTGAAGCGATGGTTTCCTGGGGTGACTTCGCGCCTCTCGCGGACAAATTCAGCCCGGATCAGAACGCCACCTGGGGCATGCTGGAGACCTGGCTCACGCGTTCCCATCTCCCAGCTTCAAAAGGTCTGATTGATGCCAAGGACCGCGCCGCGCTGCCGCTCTCGCGCGCAGAAGCTGCCATCCAGCTCTGGCGTGTGCTTCAGCTCGGGAAGGAGTTTCTTTCGCAGCTCGTGGACTATGACCGCGATGGTAACAAGATCCCCGATCATCTGGAACCGCCGAAAGGTGCGTGACGGAAACTGAACTCGTTGCAGGATCGGCTCGCTCGCAGCGTTTCCGCATCCTCATGATGAAATCGCTGCTTCTGTGTTCCATCCTTGCCGTCACGGTGGCCTCTGCGGCTCCCACGAACGTGCTCTTCATCGCGGTCGATGATTTGCGGCCCGAGCTCAATTGCTATGGTGTCACGCACATGAAGTCGCCGAACATCGACAAGCTCGCCGCCAGCGGCATGCTTTTTGAGCGCGCCTATTGTCAGGTCGCCGTGTGCAATCCCTCCCGCAGCAGCGTGCTCAGCGGCACTCGGCCAGACACCACCGGCGTGCTGGACAACCAGCACTTCATGCGGCCCAACATGCCGAACGTGGTCACCCTGCCGCAGCATTTCAAGAACAACGGCTACACCAGCCTCTCACTCGGCAAGATCTTCCATCATAGCGAGCGCGAGCCCGGCGATGATCCCCAGTCCTGGAGCCAGCCAGCGTGGTATCATGGCGAGCCGTATCGCCATTGGTTCACCAAGGATTCGCTCGACTACGTGAAGAACCTCAAAGCCCTGCCGAAGGACAAGCAGCCCAAGCAACTCCGCGCCGCACCCTTTGAAGCCGCTGATGAGCCCGATGCCTCCTATCCCGATGCGCAAACTGCTGAGAAAGCCATCGAGACACTGCGCCAGCTCAAAGCGGATGGAAAGCCCTTCTTCCTCGGCGTCGGCTTTGTGAAGCCGCATCTCCCCTTCACCTGCCCGCAGAAGTATTGGGACCTGTATCCTGAGGACAGCATCCAGCTCGCCGCGAACTCCAAGCGCCCTGAAAACGCACCTGATCCTGCTTTCCATAATAACTACGAACTGCGTAGCTACGGCACCGTGCCTGAGAATGGCAAGGTCACTCCCAAGATGGCGCACAACCTCATTCGTGGCTATCGCGCCTGCGTGAGCTTTATGGATGCACAGCTCGGCCGTGTGATCGATGAGCTCGACAAGCTCGGCCTGCGTGAAAACACCGTCATCGTCTTCTGGGGAGATCACGGCTATCACCTCGGCGAGAATGGTACCTTCACCAAAATGACGAACTTTGAGTTCGGCACTCGCGTGCCACTCATCGTCAGCACCCCGGGCATGAAGACCGCAGGGCAGCGCTCCAAAGCCCTCGTTGAGCTTGTCGACCTCTATCCCACACTCACCGAAGTTTGTTCGCTGCCTCTGCCCAAGCATCTCGAAGGCACCAGCTTCGTTCCTTTGCTTGAGAACCCTACGAAACCCTGGAAGAACGCTGCCTTCAGCCAATACCTCCGCACAGGCAAACCACCCTACACCGGCCGCAGCATCCGCACCGAGCGCTGGCGCTACACCGAGTGGCACGACCTTCAGAACAAGCCCGCCGGCATCGAACTCTACGACGAGCTCAACGACCCGCAGGAAACCAAAAGTGTGGCAACGGATCCCGCGAATGCGCCGACTGTCACCGACCTCGCCAAGCGCCTTAAGGAAGGCTGGAAGTCCGCTCTTCCCGCGAAGTGACACAACGCAAGGAGGGGGACTTGCCAAGTCCCCCTCCCTTCAAGGCATCTGTACTCTCTGCGTTATCTGCGGTTAAAAAATCTTCACTTACAGCGCCCGCAGAAACGCCACCAGATCCGCCTTCTCCTCCGTGCTCAGATGCGTCTCGAGCACCACATTGAAGAACTCCACGGTATCCTCGAGTGTCATCAGACGATCATCATGCAGATAGGGCGGAGATTCCTTGATCCCACGCAGCGCAAAAGTCTTGATAGGCCCGTCCGCACTCGCCTTGCGGCCATTGATCATTTTCTCCTTGAAGAAGCGCTCCGCCTTCAGGTCATGCATCAGACCATCCGTGAAGTAAGGACCCGTGTGGCAGATGGAGCAGAGCGCCTTGCCATGAAAGAGGGCCTCACCATTCAGCTCGCTCTTCGACGCCTTGCTGGGGATCAGCCAGCCGGTGGATGCGAGCTTGGGTGAAGGCGCAAAGCCCAGGATGTTTTGAAACTCAGCCATCGCCTGCACCTGGGTGCCGCGGTCCAGAGGATTCACACCTTTGCGGGAGGCCTGGTCAGGCTCGCCATCAAAGTAAGCCGCGCGCTGCTCAAACTCCGTGAAATCTTCCACCGACTTCATGGCACGCTGCGAACCAAAAGTGTTGTTAATGTTCATGCCTCGCAGGGTCGGCGTGCCGATGCGATGACGATGCTCGTTCGGACGGATGTCACCCACCGTATGCGTCGCACCATTTGAGTGACCATTGGAGTGGCAGTCAAAGCATGAGACGCCCTGTGTAGCCAGCAGCGCACGCCGGTCATGCGTGGCATTGAACTGTGCCTGCGGGAAGGGTGTGAGCAGAAGACGCAATCCGTCGAGCTGCTTGGTGTTCAGGAAGCCATGGAAGAGATCATAAAAGTTCGCCAGAGTTACAAGTTGGCCTTTGGACACATCTCCCAGGTCAGGGCGCGTGTTGATGAAGATCGGCGCAGGAAACTCCGGCAGCATGTGATCCGGCAGGTCATAGTCGAGATCGAAGCGCGTGAGATCGCGCTGCGTCTGCTTCTTCACTTCATCGATCTGCTTCTTCGGGAAGACCATGCCGCCTGCCTCATGATGTGGATGCGGCAGCGGATAAAAGCCAGCGGGCCAGACATCACCGTCCTTGATGGCCTCAGGAGACATCGCGTTCAGCTTGTCCCAGGTAAGGTCGTTCGGCAGCTTCACCCGCACGCCGCCTTGCACGGGCTTGCCATTCGTCATCGTCAGGCCTTCCACAGGCTTGTCTGAGAGATCGTAGCGCTCATTGAGCAAGTCCTGGTGACGTTTGGCAAATTTCGGTTTGTCTGCCTCGAGCCGTTTCACCAGATCTGGAAAGCTCTCCTTCTCCTGAGAGTAGGATACTCCGGCGAAGCCTAGGGTGATGGCAGCACATAAGCATGCGCGCCCCGTTTGAAGTGTAAGGGTGGTGTTCATGGCAATCATGGTTCGGCCCTCAGTGTCCGGTTGGCTGTAAGGGTGCCGCCTGACAGACGCAGGAACACTTGTTCTTGTGACCGCCATGCTTCCGCTAGACCTTGCTCAGGAGGCTTTGAGTCACATTTTCATAGAAGTCCACGCCCGGACCTGCGTTCTCACCCGCCCCCTCTTCATTGTGAATCGCCGTCACTTTCTCCAAACCGCTGCTGCCTCTGCTGCCATGCCTTTGTTGGCGGCCGATCCTCGCCCCAAAGCCCCGTTTCGCTTGCTCTACAGCAACGACACGACGAACATCACCTCCTGTGTGAGTCCGTTTCATGCAGCACGCCAGCCGCTCAGCCAGAAGATGATCGAGGCCACGGTGGATGAGGTCACGGGACTGGTGGATGCGCACATGCTGCAGCCCGGTCTTGGCATGGTGCCCATGTGGCCTAGCAAGGTGATCCCTGTGAAGGAGCACTATGCCTGGATCAAGGAGCGCTACGGGCAGAAGCCTGACTCCTTCGGCCAGTTCGTGATCAATGGCGGAGACATTGTCCAGATCTTCATCGACCGCTGCCGGCAGCAGAAACAGGCTGCCTTCATCTCCTTCCGCATGAATGATGCGCACCACAAGGAGTTCAGCGATCCGAAACCGGGTGTGAATCCAGGCAGCAGCATCGGCATGAGTGTCACGCGTCACTATGTGGAGCATCCGGAATATCGCATCAAGCCGGGCTCGCTGCGTGGCACTGACCTTGTGCAAAATTGGGCCGTCGAAGAGGTGCGCGCTCAAAAGTTCGCTCTCATCCGCGAGCTCTGCGAAAACTACGATCTCGATGGCCTCGAGCTCGATTACCTGCGCTTTTACAGCTACTTCCGTCTTGATGAGACCCCGCTGGAGAAGCGCCAGGCCATCATGACTTCCTTCGTGCGTAAGGTGCGTGAGCTGCTGGACAAAACCGCCCGCGATGGCCGCCGCCGCTGGCTCTGCGCGCGTGTGCCTTGTCATTTGACGGCGCTAGACGTCCTCGGCCTGGATCTGAGAGGCATGGTCGCTGCCGGTCTCGACATGGTGAACGCCTCGGATCACTACTTCACCACGCAGCAGCATGATCTCGTGGCCATCCGTGAGCAGACACAAGGCGCAGCACTTTACTTTGAGCTCTGCCACACTCTCTGGAAGGGAGAGAAAGTCACCGCTGGTTACGATGTCTTCCCCTATCGCCGCGCCACCAAGGAGCATCTGCAGACCAGCGCACATCTAGCCTATGCACGCGGGGCTGATGGCATCAGCCTCTTCAACTTTGCCTACTACCGCCAGCATGGTCAGGGCGAAGGTCGCGGCACTTTTGGCGAACCTCCGTTTGAGGCCCTCAAAGAACTGAGTGATCCCAAAGCCTTGGCCAAGCAGCCTCAGCATTGGTTCATCGCCTTTGGCTGGCGTGCGCCAGGCATGAAGCCACCACCCGTGCCGCGCAAGGTCGAGTCAGGCAAGCCGCAGAAGTTCAACTTCGACATCGCCGCGCCTTCGGGAGGCTGGAAGCAGAACCTGCGTCTCCGCATTCAGTCTGACCAGTCCCTTAGCGACACCGAATGGCAGGCCACCTTCAACGGTGAGCCTATTAGCCCAACCAACGATGCGTCTGAACCCTTCGCCGTGCCCTACCCTTCTCTGATGGGGAAGCCGGAGGAGTTGCGTGTCTGGACCGTTCCTGCCAAACTGATGCGCGAGGGCAAGAACAGCGCCGAGTTCACCTCCAAGGCAGGCAAGACGGTCTCCATCACCTTTGTCGATCTCGCGTGAGGTTTACGGCTTCGCCTGTCGTATGACGATGAGCGAAGCCGAGGGACAGCCCACATGCACGCCTGAGCCGCTCTTCAGCGTAATCACCACCGTCTTGTTATCACCCGCACTTGCCGCAGGTGTGAGAGGCACCATTGCGGAAGCCTGTCCGGCGGGAATCGTCACGCTCCCGCTGAGCGCTTGATAGTCACGACCGCTCGCCGCATCACCGCTGACTTCATAACTCACCGTCAGGGCCTCCTTCAGATCGCCGCTGCGCATCACCCGCCACTCACCGGGCTGTCCCGCATGAGCACGCGATACCGTCGCGGCAACGGAAACAACCGGCTGGTCAGCACCACGGGGATGCGTGTTGTTGATGTAGTGCTCGATGTTCGCATAACCACCGGCAGCGATGTCTGCACTGTCCTTCGCATTCTTCGGATCCAGACCAAACTGCACTTCCCAGAAATCTGGAAGGCCATCCTTGTCTGCATCCGCCGGCGCGGGTAGCGAGCGATAATCCGGCCAACGCTGATCCTCAGGAAGATCCGTCTCTTTGCCAATCACCGCGCCTTTACCCTCACGCACCGCACTGACAATGCGCAGGTCCACTGCATCACGCGCTGGCAGAGTGGCACCCGTGTCCGCCAGCACGGCCTCATAAGCCTCACGGGCCGACTGCATGACGGGAAGCTCGCCAAACGGGGCATCCGCCTTCATCGCCTCTTTGTCAGACTCAGACACCTTTTTGAACTTTTGGTTATGAGAGACGGCCAGCTTGTTGTTGGCCGTGGCCTCGGCGGAGGCAGCGATGAGGTTCCCTTTCGCAAATACCCGGGCGCCCGGATCTCCATGAAACTCAAAGGCGTGACCCGCGATCTGCGCCGGTGTGCTCGGCCCGCGTTTGTAGGCGTTGTTCGTCCAGTTGAAGAACACACGCTCGCTCCCTGTGTGCGTGGCATATTCTGACCAGTCATAGACCACGCAGTTATACATGTTCAGCACCGCAGGCACATCATCGCCTCCGGTGAGCCGTGGATTGCGCAGGCGGTTATGCGCAAAGAGCATGTGATGCATCGTCGCCCTTCCATCCGGCGCGCCGCTGCCCCAGAGGCCGCCTTCAGAGTGATTCGGCGGTGTCTGCTTCGGGTTCGCATAGTCCAGCCCCTCTGCTGCGATGCTCCACGAAACCGTGGCGCGGTCCACATGCGTGCAGGTCAGGTTCTCGTCCGTGGCCCAGGAGGCGGAGCAGTGATCCACGATCACATCTGTCATGCCGGCAAACTCATGCACGAACCTGCCGCGCTCGAGCTTCTTGTCCTTCCGCTTGTCAAAGGCCTCCTGCGTCTGCCCCGCAGGAGCCTCCGCCTCACCCAGCGATGCGGCTTTGAACTCGATCGAGTCTCCCGTGTCTCCTTCGGAGTTCCAGCCACGTCTTGAGCGCAGGTGCCTCAGGACCACGTTGCTCGCATGGATCTGCAAAGCGCCGCCCCTGATGCAGATGCCCTCACCGGGTGCCGTTTGACCCGCAACGGTGATGCCGGGTTGGGAGATTTCAATCACACCCGGCTTTTCACGTCCAGGCTTGCCGACCTTGGAAATATCGATGATGCCCGACACACCAAACACCACGATGCGGTTTGGCTGGCTCACCGCCTCTGCGAGCGAACCAGGACCTTTCGCATTCAAGTTGGTGACAATCACCACTTCTCCGCCACGTCCTCCTGTGGCATGCATCCCAGCACCTTGCGCGCCAGGAAAGGCAGGAATCTTGGGCTCGTCCGCATGAGCAATGGAAGAGCCAAGAGCGATCAGCAGCGGGAGAGATGCTTTCATAGGTTGGGGGTCGGATGCCGCATGAACGTCCGCCTTCCCCACAATCTGGCGTCATTTGCGCACAATGACCTGATACTTCAAGAACACACCCTTCGTTAAGGCCGCATTCCATCATGAAACTGCACCACCTGATTCTCACGCTTTTCAGCCTGCTCACCAGTCTCGCCCTCGCCGCCGAGGATGTGCCTGGGAAGGTCTATGTCTACAAGCAGTCCGGCGGCAAACCGCAGGAGATGGAGATCTACTTCCCGCCGAACTGGGAGCCTGCGAAAAACAAGGTGCCGGGCCTCATCATGTTTCACGGCGGCGGCTGGGGTGGCGGCACGCTGGAGCAGTTCCGCTATGCCTGCCATTACTTCGCCAGCCGTGGCATCGTGGCCGCCACGGTGAACTACCAGCTTGCCGGCAAGAAGGATGCTGTACCCGGCCAATCTCGCAAGCGTGTCTGCATCACGGATGCCAAAAGCGCCATCCGCTGGTTCAAACAGCACGCGGGAGAGCTCGGCATCGATCCCGCGCGCATCATCACAGGCGGTGGTTCTGCGGGTGGTCACATCTGCATGCTCGCCACAAACAATCCCGGTCTCAATGATCCCGCTGATCCCAAGGACATCGACACCAGCGTCGTCGCCTACCTGCTTTTCAATCCCGCTTTCACTACGGATGATGCTCCTGATGCCGAAGTGGATGTGCTGAAGCACCTGAGCGCAAAGCTGCCGCCGGCGATCATGTTTTTCGGCACGAATGATCCCTGGAAGAAGGGCTCAGACGTGGCGCTGAAACAGCTGAAGGATCTGGGCAATACCACCACCGAGCTGTGGCTCGCTGAGGGCCAGTCCCACAGCTTCTTCAACCGTGCTCCCTGGCAGAACCTAACCATCAGTGAGGCAGACCGCTTTCTTGTGCGCCATGGTTTGCTGAGCGGTGAACCCACTCTTCCCGCTCCACCGAAGGGTGAGAAGATCGTCAAGGCTCCCTGACGCGTCTGTCCGCCACCCACCAGTCGCTTTTCAGCAGCCCCCATTCGTATTCGGCACGCCTCTGCAAGCGCCAGCCCGCCCGTTGCAGGAAGGGATCCGGCGCTGTGAGCTTTCTGGCCGAGACACGCGTCATGATCCCAAAGAAGAGATAAAGCACCGCCAGGATGAGCCGGGTGCGGAGACGCCTCCAAAAGCCCTGGGGCACCTGAAAATCCGCCAGCAGCCAGCTCGCATCTCGATCCGCTGCCCTGGCAATGCGCGGCACCAATGTGCGGATCTGCTCTTCAGTAAAACAGTCGAGAAAGAAGTGCGTGACGATCAGATCAAACGAAGCCACCGGCGGCTCCCAGGTGAAGACATCTGCATGCACCCACTGCACGCGCGCAGCATTCACGCCGCTTTCTTTCAGTGCCTGCTGCGCCTGAGCCATCATGGCCTTGCTGGCATCCACACAGATGATGCTGGCTTCGGGAAAGCGACGGCAGCACTCCAGCAGAAAAGGTCCGTGACCTTCACCCACGGTCAAAATGCATCTCGGCACGGGGATCATATCCAGGAACTCCGTCCGCGCTTTTTGCAGCTTCCTGCCCGCAGTCAAGCGCTCCATGGAACGGTAGATGGGGGCAAGGGTGTCGAAACTCATGGGGGACTGACATCAGGCTCTACGCGCAAGATGCCCCTGCGCCATGAATTATTGAAGGACGAGTGCTCTGGTCACACGTCTTGACCAGCAAGACGACAGATCTACACAGGTTAAGTAACCCGCCCATCCCTCCCCTATGAAGATCCTCCTTCCAGTCCTCTGCCTTATGTCGCTGACAGCGCATGCCGCAGTCATCGAGTCTGACCTCTGCGTCTATGGCGGCACCAGTGGTGGCGTGGCGGCAGCCGTGCAGGGCGCGCGCATGGGCAAGAGCGTGGTCATCGCTGAGCCTGGTAAGCATCTCGGTGGCATGACCTCCGGCGGCCTCAGCGCGGTTGACATTGGTGATCCACGTTCCGTCGGTGGCATCGCGCGTGAATACTTTACCAAGCTCGCCGCGACCGTGGGTGTCACGCTGGCCTGGGACAAGGCTTTTGAAAGCAAAGGCGGTGGCCCGGCCACGGGTGGTGCCTATGCCATCGAACCGCACAAGGCTGAGAAAGTCTTCACCGACATGGCCAGGGAAGCCGGAGTCAAAACCCACTTCAGCGCCCGGCTCGCGAGCGTGAAGAAGGAAGGCGCGCGCATCATCGAGTTCACCACGGAAAACGGTGATGTGTTTCGCGCGAAGATGTTCATCGATGCCACCTATGAAGGCGACCTCATGGCGAAGGCAGGCGTGAGCTACACGCTGATGCGCGAGGGCAATGCGAAGTATGGCGAGACCTACAACGGCATCCATTACAGTGAGCGCTTCATGCCACGCACTGGCTTTGGGCAGCCCGGCCCAACGGGACGTCTGAAAGACGGTCTCGGCGCCTGGGACCGTGATTTCCCTCTCGATCCTTATATGGTGAAGGGTGATCCGAAAAGCGGCCTGCTGCCACTCATCCAGGAAGGCGATCCCGGCAAGCCTGGCGATCCCGCCCCCGGGGTGCAGGCCTACTGCTTCCGCCTCTGCCTAACCACGGATAAGACCAACATGATCCCGATCACCCCGCCAGCGGACTATGATCCAAAGAGGTATGAGATCGTGGCGCGCTTCATCGAAGCCTGCAAAGCCAATGGCGATGACATGGATCTGCGCTGGTTCTCGAAACACGATGCGCTGCCTAACGACAAGTGGGATTTTAACACGGCCACCTTCGGCGGAAACCTCCCGGGAGCCTCCCACGCCTGGCCTGAGGCGAGCTACGCTCAGCGCGAGAAGATCGCCAAGGAGCATGAGGACTACCATCGCGGCCTGCTGCACTTCCTGGCCACGGATGCACGCGTGCCGGAGAAGGTGCGGAAGGACATGCAGCGCTTCGGTTTGCCCAAGGATGAGTTTGCCGACAACGGCGGCTGGCCGCACCAGATCTATGTCCGCGAGGCTCGTCGCATGATCAGCGACCTCGTGCTCACTGAGCACCACACCTTTGGCAAAACCGTCGCGCCCAAGTGCGTGAGCCTCGGCAGCTATGGCACGGACACGCATGAGATCCGCCGCATTGTCCGAGATGGCGTGGTCACGCGCGAGGGCAAGACCGCCGGCGGCCGCGATGGCGCGCCGCCCTATCCCATCGGCTACGACGCCATCGTGCCAAAGCAGAGCGAGTGTGACAATCTCCTTGTCACCTTTGCGCTGAGCTGCAGCCACACCGCTTTCAGCAGCATCCGCATGGAACCCGTCTTCATGTGCAGCAGCCAGAGCGCTGCCACCGCCGCTGTGATTGCGATGGATGAGAAGATTCCCGTGCAGAAAGTGGATTATGCGAAGCTGAAGCCGCTCCTGGAAAAAGATGGTCAGGTACTGGAGTGGAAGCATGGCAAAGGTGCCAAAGGCGCGCATTGAAGATGCAAAACCTCTTGCCGTTCCATGAGCGGCGGGAATGTATGCCCGCCCATGGAACGCGAAAACCTACCCCTCGACCGCCGCCTCAGACAAGAGATCTTGTTTGCCCGCGAGAGGGTGTATCGCTTCGGCCAGCCGACTCTGATGGAACGGCTCGTTTTGCCCGGCCCGGGTCCGTCACCGGAGATCTGGGTGAAGCGTGAGGATCTCTCGCCCGTGAAATCCTACAAATGGCGCGGCGCCTGCAATGCGATGACGCAGCTCACGGCTGAGCAACGCGCCGCCGGTGTGGTCACCGCGTCTGCGGGCAATCATGCGCAAGGCGTGGCTCTCGCGGCCAAAACACTCGGCATTCAAACACGCATCTACATGCCGCGCTCCACACCGAAGGTGAAGCAAAACGCGGTGCTGCATCATGGTGGCGAATTTGTGCGCATCATGCTTTCTGGTGACAGCTATGACGAGGCCGTGATGGCGGCGCGTGAGGACCAGCACAACAGCGGCGCGGCCTATGTGCATGCCTATGATGATCTGCACGTCATGGCCGGCCAGGGCACATTGGCGGATGAGGTGGTGCTCTCAGGTCACGGGCCGTTTGACGTCGCGTATCTGCAGATCGGTGGCGGTGGCATGTCCTCCGCTGTTTCTTGCTGGCTGAAAACTTACTGGCCGGAGATCGAGATTGTGGGAGTCGAAGGTGTGGGCCAGGCCTCCATGAAAGCCGCGCTGGAAGCTGGCAAGCCTGTGGAGCTGCATGATCTCGACATCTTCTGCGATGGCACTGCTGTGCGCAAAGCGGGCGAGAATCCCTTTGGCATCTGCAAGGACACACTGGACCGCATGCTCACCATCACGAATTCGGAGGTGAGCGCGGCTATTCGCGTGCTTTGGGAAACGCTGCGCTGCATCTCTGAGCCTTCCGGTGCCATGGGGCTCGCCGCCGTGTTGAAGGAACGCGCCTCACTCGCCGGGAAGAAGGTGCTCATCGTCATCAGCGGCGCGAACATCGACTTCCTCCAGCTCGGTTTGATCGCTCAATCTGAAGGCTCCGCGAGCTCTGTGTCACGCACCTTGCGAGTGCAGATTCCTGAGCAGGCTGGCACCATGCTTCGCCTGCTTGATACCTGCTTCGAGGGCCTGAACATCTCTGATTTCCAATACGGGCTGCATGATGCGCAGCAGGCCTGGCCCGTCTTCACCATCACAGCGGAGCGCCCCGAACTGCTCGATGCCCTGCCCGCGAAACTCGATGCTGGAGGCTATCGCTGGCAGGACATCTCGGACGCTGTGGATGTGACCTTCCGAGCGATCCCGCTACGCGGCGATCTGCTCATGCATCCGGTCTTCCTGCGCCTGGATTTCTATGAGCGCCCAGGTGCTCTGCATGACTTCCTCTCCCGCCTGATCCGCGGCCGGGCGAACCTCTGCTACTTCAACTACCGCCAGTCCGGCGAGCGCATCGGTCGAGCGCTCATCGGCCTCGACTTCCCGAGCGCTGAATCGCGCACGGCCTTCCTGCAAACGCTGCCCGAGCACGGTGAAGGCTACCGTTCCTGCAAACCGGTGGATGATGAGGTCATGGCACGTCTGACATCCGCTGGGTGAGCCGGGTTTTGGAAAGGGTTGGACAAAAGCCTCGTTGAATCGCCCCATGAGCAACCGTCCAGCCCAATCCATCATGAATGCACGTGCGCTTCTCTGCTGCCTCAGCGTCTTCGTCTCGATCTTCTTCATTTCATCATCGGCCTCGTCGGCCCAGATGAATGTGGTCCTCATCCTCGCGGATGATCTCGGCTCGAGTGATCTCCGCTGCTATGGCAGCGACCTGCATGAGACACCGAATCTGGACAAGCTCGCCAGCGAGGGCATGCGCTTCACGCAGAACTACGCCGCCTGCACTGTCTGCTCTCCCACGCGTGCGGCTTTGATGACGGGAAAGTATCCCGCACGTCTGCACATCACGGACTGGATTCCCGGTCGCATGCCGGAGAATCCAAAACTGCTCACGCCGGACTGGACGAGGTATCTGCCTTCCGAAGAAGTGACCCTTGCGGAAGCTTTCAAAGCTGCGGGTTACACCACGGCCAGCATCGGCAAATGGCATCTCGGCGAAGGCGAGCATTCGCCGGAGAATCAGGGCTTTGATGTGAACATCGCCGGCACCAATGAAGGCGCACCGCCGAGCTACATCGCGCCCTGGAAAATTTCCACGCTCAGCGAAGGCAAGGAGGGTGACTACCTCACGGATCGTCTCGGTGAAGAAGCCGCAGCCTATGTCGCGAGGAACAAGGACAACCCCTTCTTTCTCTACCTGCCGCACTACGCCGTGCACACGCCCATCCAGGCGCGTGCGGATCTGCTGAAAAAATATGAGGGCAAGATCAAAGCCGGCCTCATGCATAGCAATCCTGGTTATGCCGCCATGATGGAGAGCATGGACACGGCGGTGGGTCGTGTGCTGGCAGCCTTGGAAGAACACAAGCTCACGGACCGCACTATCGTCATCTTCACCTCGGACAATGGCGGCCGCGTGCCCACCACGGCGAACAAGTCCCTGCGTGTCGGCAAAGGCTCGGCCTATGAGGGCGGTCTACGCGTGCCGCTGATCGTGCGCTGGCCCGGCGTAACGAAACCCGGCAGCACCTCCGACACGCCGACCATCACCATGGATCTCTTCCCCACGCTGCTCGACATGACCAGCGTGCAGCCCGTGAACTCCACCTCCGCCACAGGAGCCTCCGGGCGCGATGGCTTGAGCCTCCTGCCGCTGCTACGTGGAGAAGGCACGCTCAACCGCAGCGAGCTCTTCTGGCACTACCCGCATCACCAGCATTATCAACTCGGCGGCTCCATGCCCTTTGGTGTCGTTCGCTCAGGGAACTTCAAGCTCATCGAGTTCTACAACGACATGCATGTGGAGCTTTACGATCTGCAAAACGATCTCGGCGAGCAGCATGACCTCAGTGCATCGCAGCCGGAGAAGGCTGCGGAACTGCGCGAACGCCTCCACCAATGGCGCGAGCAGGTCGACGCTCAAATGCCGCTGCCAAATCCCAGCTATGATCCATCCGCGCCCGAGCACATTCCGGAACCTGTGAAGGGCAAGAAGAAAAAGAAGAAGGAAGCGTGATTAGCGGCGCTTATTCCACTCAATGACTCGTCTGCTCTCCGCACTGCTTCTTTGCCTTCTGATCCATGGATCACAGGCCCAGATCTCCAAAGCGCCTCCTGCCACCGTTGCGACCGCGAGACGCTCTTTGACGAAGGTTCACATCATCGAGAAGGTTCGCATCTATTACGCCACCGAGGGCGAGCACGCTGTCTCCGCCGGAGACCTCAATGGCAACGGCACACCGGATCAGGTCGAGGATGTGATGACGCAAACACGCGTCGCGCTACAGCTCTGGCAGAGCCTCGGTTTTGCCGATCCTCTCACCACGAAGCGCTATCAAGACACCTCCTGGATTGACGTTCATCTCATCAGCAAAGACGTGCTGAAGTCCAACGGCGTGACCTATGATGAGATCCAGCGCTTCCAACGCGCAGGCGATCCTGAGGGCACCGGAAGCCTGTGTTTCAATGTCGCCACCTCTGTGAAGGCATCAGAAAATCTCACCCCTGCGCATGAAGTCTTTCACATTCTGCAAAACAGCATCTGTTACTTCAAAAACAGCTGGCTCACCGAGGGCACGGCACGTTGGTCGGAGCGTGCGCTCGGAGAAGGAGGATTGACGGCAGGTCTCATGCCCGCCTCGTGGCCGCCGGATGATGCGACGATGACGTCATCCATCTTCACCAGTTCCTACGACACTGCGAAGACCTACTGGGGACCTCTTTTGAACCTGCATGACAAGGGCGGCAAGCTGCCCAAGGTGAAGCTACCGAAGTCGGTGATCGATGCCCGCTATGTGAATGGCGAGCCTGTGCTCAAAGATCTTGATCTCAGCGGCTGGGAACTCGTTCGTGAGATCTTCCAGGCTCTCGATGACGCCGATGAAGGTGTCTATCAGCAGAGGCAGCTCACCCGCTGGTCGGAGAAGGACCAGTTCTCTCCCGAGAACAACGCCATCATTCACCGCATTGTGCAGGAAGTGGCGGCCAGGAAGCGCTGACTTGTGACGTTCTAAAGAACGTTCATGAAGACTCTGTCGCGCCTCATCCTGCTTTTCCCGAAGATCTGCCTGTCCGTGGTTTTCGCGGCTCCGGTGAAGGTCATTTTTGACACGGACATGGAAACGGACTGTGATGATGCCGGCGCCATGGCCGTGCTGCACACGCTGGCAGATCGTGGTGAATGCGAGATACTGGCCACGGTGACCAGCGTGCGAGATGTGAACTCCATCGCCACTGTGGATGCCATCAACCGGTATAGAGGCAGACCCGACCTCCCGCTTGGCATGGTCAAAAGCGCAGGCGTGCTGGAACCAACCAAGTTTGCTTCCAAGATCGCGACGGAGTTCCCTCATCGGGTGACATCCGCCGAGGCCGTGCCTGATGCTGTGATGGTGTATCGTGATGTGCTGGAGAAGCAGGCTGATCACTCCGTGGTCATCATCACGGTCGGTTATCTTACCAACCTCAAGAACCTGCTGCAACTGCCTGCAAGTGACGGTCATCCCAGCGGTCTCGATCTCATCAACGCCAAGGTCAGCAAGTGGGTCTGCATGGGCGGCAACTTCGTCGGCAATCCTCCCAAGGATGAGCTGAAACTCGGCAATGTGAACTTTCAGCGGGATGCCAAGTCCGCTTATGAAGTCATTCATCACTGGCCCGGTGAGACCGTCTTCGCAGGTCGTGAAGTCTGCTCTGTTCCCAGCGGATTGCAGATCGGTGAATCACTCGCCAGCACACCGGCGGACAACCCCGTGCGCCGCGCCTATGAACACTATTTTGGCGGCAAGGCCAAGAACCGTCATGTGGCTGATCTCGCGACTGTTCTCTATGCCATCCGAGGACTTACGGATTGCTGGGACATATCTGAGCCAGGTCGCATGAATCTGCAGCCGGACATGAAGTTTGACTGGCAGCCTGGCACTGTTGGCAAGCAGCGCTACCTCTTGAAGAAACCGGCGAATGACCGCCAAGTGGAAGCGGTGCTGAATGAGTTGATCGTGGCACCGCCTCATGGCTCCAGATAGCCACCTTGTCCGAAAAGAACGGCACCCTATCATAAACCGTCAGATGAAGATGACTGATCTGCTCACAACCTTCTTCAATGGTGATGCGACCACGAAATCGTGGTTCCTGGCAAAGTGAGGCATCAAGACGCCGTTCTCATGCTCTCGCATGAAACGACTCCTCACCTACCTCGCGTTCCACGGCCTCAGCCTTGTCTTGCTGACAGCCCACGCGGCTGATTTGAGCGTGAGTGTCTCACCACTGACGAGCGGGCCAAAGCATCACTTCTTTGGATACATCGGCCATGTGCGCACGATCCCCTGGAATCAGAGCGGTCGCTACATTCTGAGCCTGCAGACCACGTTTCAAGACCACATGCCGCGTGCCGAGGATGAAGCGGAGATCGTCTTGATCGATACGCAGAAAGGCAATTCCATCACGGTGGTGGAGCGCACGCGTGCCTGGAATCCACAGCAGGGCACGATGATGTATTGGAATCCGCAGCAACCGGAGACGCAGTTCTTCTTCAATGACCGCGACCCTAAAACACAGGAAGTTTTTTGCGTGCTCTATGACATCGAGAAGCGTCAGCGCATCACTGAGTATCGACATCCCGAAACACCTTTCGGGAATAGTGGGGTCGCGCAGAAGGGCGGATGGTTTCTCGGCATCAATTACGCTCGCATGGCACGCCTGCGACCCGTGACTGGCTATCCCGAGACTCGTGACTGGACCCTCGGAGTCTCGCAGCCTGAGAACGATGGCATCTTCAAGGTGAACATTGCGACGAAGGAAACCAAGCTGCTGGTGTCCTTCAAACAACTCGCCAATGCGCTGCGTGCCACGCATCCCGAAGTGGATGGGAAGGATCTCTTCATCAATCACACGCTGTGGAACCGTGACGACGACCGCATCTATTTCTTTGTGCGTGGCGACTTCGAACTGAAGGACCGCTGCAACATTCCCTGTGTGATGCATGCCGATGGCACAAACCTGCGCCCGCTGGAGACATTCATCGGCGGACATCCTGACTGGGCTGAGGGTCATCTCATGATCGGCCAGAAGGATGATCGCCAGATCCTCTATGACACGGACAAGATGGAGATCGCTGGTGATCTCGGCACGCCGGAGCTCTTCCCCAAGCCCGGCGGCGATGTGGCGCTTTCGCCGGATGGAAAGTGGTTCGTGAACGGACATGGCGAGGGCGGTCAGAATTTTTATACCTTCCTGCGTCTCGCTGATGGCGCTTGGGTGCGCTCTCCAGGCTTCGATCAGGGTGGCTACACCGGTGGTGATCTGCGCATTGATCCAGGTCCACTCTGGAACCGCGACAGCACTCAGATCCTTGTTCCTGGCATCGGTAAAGATGGCACCCGGCAGTTGTCCATTCTGTCTGTTCAGTCGAAAGAATAGCATCTTCACACTGCTAAATTCCCGCCTCACTATGAACCGCCGCCATTTCATCGCTGCCACTGCTTCCAGTCTCGCTCTCGCCTCCCATGCTGAACCAGCACGCAAATGGCGTGTGGTCGTGGTGGGAAACAAGGGAAGCTATGGTCATAGCCTGGACACCATGTGGCTAAAAGTTCCGAGCACGGAAATCGTGGCTGCAGCGGATCCTGATGCGAAGAAGCTCGAGGCAACGCTGAAGGAGCTGAACATCACCCAGGGCTTTGCGGATTATCATGACATCGCCAAGGCCAAGCCTGATCTGGTGGCTATCGGTCCGGCGATGGGGCTGCATCGTGACATGGTGCTGGCGGCAGCGGCTTCGGGTGCTCGCGGCATTTATTTGGAGAAGCCTTTCTGTCGAAACCTTGCCGAGGCGGATGAGATCATCGCGGCTTGTGAGAAGCATGGTGTGAAGCTGGCGCTGGCCCATCGCAATCGCTGGCATCCCACACTGCCGTTGGTGAAGAAGCTGGTGGAGGAGGGTGCCATCGGACGTCTGCTGGAACTGCGCGGTCGTGGCAAGGAAGATCGTCGCGGTGGCATGGAGGACCTTTGGATCCTCGGCTCGCATGTGCTGAACCTCGGTGTATTTCTGGCAGGCAAGCCGCAGAGCTGCTCGGCCCTGGTGAAGCTGAATGGAAAGCTCGTCACTCCGGCGGATGTGAACCGTGGCAGAGCTGACTATGGCCCGATCGCAGGGAACGAAGTGCATGCACGCTTTGACATGAAGTCGGGTGTGCCTTTCTACTTTGATTCGATGCAGGAAGCGGGTGATCCGAAGGTGGGTTTCGGCCTGCAACTCATCGGCACGAAGGGCATCATCGACATCCGTGTAGACCAGACTCCGCTGGCGCATTTTCTTCCAGGCAATCAGTTTCAGCCTAACAACGAGCCTCGCACCTGGGTTCCGATCAGCGCGGCGGGCATCGGCAAGGCTGAGCCGGTGGCGGAGATCGGCAAGCAGGTGATGAGCCACACCGCTGGCGCGCTCGATCTGATCGCCTCCATTGAAGAGAACCGCCAGCCGCAGTGCAGCGCTGTGGATGGTCGCGTGACGGTGGAGATGATCACGGCGGTGCTGGCTTCGCATGTGCGCCAGGGTGCCAGCGTGAGCTTCCCGCTGGACATCCGGGACAATCCGCTGGCAGACTGGAAGTGATGAAGCCTTTCCTCCAACGCCTCATTCTTCTGCTGGGCGCACTTGCCAGTCACGGTGCTGCGGCTGCCGATGTGCCGGCTCCGACGCATGCCGATGTCGCCTATGGCACGCATGCGAACCAGAAGCTGGACTTCTGGCAGGCGAAGTCTGACAAACCCACTCCCCTGCTCTTCTTCATCCATGGCGGCGGCTGGATGAACGGGGATAAATCTGGCTTCAACAGCCAGGCGCTTTATCTCAGATCAGGCATCTCCGTCGTCAGCATCAACTACCGTTTCATCGCGGACGCTGAGAAGGACAAGCTGGTGCCGCCGGTGAAAGGTCCGCTGCATGATGCGGCGCGTGCCTTGCAGTTCGTGCGCAGCAAGGCTGGTGAATGGAACATCGACAAACAGCGCATCGCCGCCAGTGGCAGCAGTGCGGGCGCCTGCTCATCACTCTGGCTGGCCTTTCATCCGGATCTGGCGGATGCTGGCAGCAGTGATCCGGTCTCACGTGAGTCCACACGCCTCTGGTGCGTGGCCGTGGTGCGAGCCCAGACCTCCCTGGATCCGGTGCAGATGCGCGAGTGGACGCCGAACAATGAGTATGGTTACCATGCCTTCGGCTTCAAAGGTGACCGGACCAAGGATCAAAAGCCCGCCGATGAGTTTGTGGCGAAGCGTGACTCCATCCTGCCCTGGATCGCTGAATACTCGCCCTATGCGCTGCTGACGGCAGACGATCCACCGGTTTACCTTTTCTACGACACACCGCCTGCGGTCGGCCAGCCGCAGAAGAACCCGGCCCACACGGCCAATTTTGGGGTAAAGCTTCAGGAGAAGTGCCTGAGCATCGGCGTGCCGTGTGAGCTGGTGTATCCCGGGAGTGAGAATGTGAAGCATGCGCGGGTGGAGGATTATCTCATTGAGAAGTTGAACGAGCCAGCAACGCGAGGCACGAAGTAGGCTGCCCATCGCCATGACCGACCTGCTTCTCACTGCAGATCTTTTTCAACCCGAGGAAACGCTTCGACCGCCCAGTCAGAGCGGCAGTGTCTTCCTGGCCTTGCTTCCCGCCCCGGATGAAGAGGCTCATTTGCTCGAGCGTTTGCGGGAATGGCAGAGCAAATACAGACTCCAGGGAACACCACGACAGGCTGGGCAACTTCACCTGAGCCTGCACCCCATCAATAAAGAGCTGGGCCTGTCCAAACACCTCCTGCACTCGATCGACATCGCAGCGCAGGAAGCGGCTGATGCGACTCCGCCATTCACAGTTCGTTTTTCGGAGCTGTGCAAATTTGGTGGAGGTGCCCTGGTGCTACGTGACATCCGCAAGGAGTCTGAGCTGACCAGTCTTCACCAGCTCCTCACCACCAGGCTGGTGAGAAACAGTGTGCGCACCCATAAAGAAGGCACCTTCAGCCCTCACATGACTCTTCTCTATGGTGTACAGCCCTTTTCCACGCTGATTGATCCTGTGGTGAAATTGAGCATCCGGGAGTTCGCGCTGGTTCGTGGCAGGATGGGGACATCCTATGAGGTGCTCAACCGCTGGCAGCTTCGGGGTCCAGACCAGGCATGATTCCTGGATGCGAGCCGTTTTGAGAAATATTTTCCCGGCCGGTCACACTCTTTGGCGCTGGCTCGTCATACCCAGTGCCATGCAACAAGCACCCACTGACACCCTGGCCGCCTCGCGGCAGAACCTCCAGGCCTTCGGCCAGCACTATGACTATGACGTGAGCTATCTGGAGGAGCTCATGGATGCCTCGCCCGGAGCCTTCAAGACCTTTGAAGCTGCGATGGGCATGGGGCGCTACCAGAAGAGCGCGCCTGATGAGGTGCTCATGATTGCCAAGATCGCCGCCATGCGCCTGCAAGACTGCGGTCCCTGCACGCTGCTGAACGTCAAGATGGCTCGTGAAAAAGGCATGCCGGAAGCCCTGATCCAGGCCTCCCTTCATCAAGGCAAAGGCCTCACGCCCGAGCAGCGTGATATCTATGACTACGCTCGCGGTGTGGCCGCCAACGTGGATCTGGATCCGGAGCTTCTGCCGCGCCTGCAAGCTCGCTGGGGACGTGAGGTCATTGCGGAGATCGCCGTCAGTGTGGTCTCCACCCACCTTTACCCGACGCTCAAGCGCGCCCTGGGTCACGCGCAAAGTTGCGCCTTGATCCCTGAGCTTGCGGCTTAACCTTCCACAGCACCATGAACATCGCCGATCCACATGTCGCCGCCTTTGAGGCACATCGCAAGCAGCTCACGGGTGTGGCGTATCGCATGCTCAGTTCCGTGAGTGATGCGGAGGACATGGTGCAGGAAACCTGGTTACGCTGGGCGAAGGCGGACCTGACCGAGGTGAAGACGCCGCAAAGCTGGCTGCTCACCGTGGTCAGCCGTCTCTGCCTGGACCGGCTGAAATCCGCGCGCGTGCAGCGTGAGGAATACTATGGCACCTGGCTGCCGGAGCCTTATCTGCCGGAGGCTGCTTCCACAGAGCCTACGGCGCAGGTGGATGAGAGTGTCTCCATCGCGCTGCTCATAGTGCTGGAGAAGCTCTCGCCCGTGGAGCGTGCAGGGTTTCTGCTGCATGAGGTTTTCGGGCACAGCTTTGAGGAGATCAGCGAGATCCTGGACAAGCCTGCCGTGAACTGCCGCAAGCTCGTCTCCCGAGCCCGCGAGCGTGTGCGGGCGGAGAAGCCCCGCTTCACAACCACCAACAGCGAGCATGAGCAGCTCCTCACCCGTTTTCTCAGCGCGTGCCGAGCTGGTGAAACGCAACCTTTGTTAGACATGCTGGTGGAGGATGTCTCTCTCTACTCGGATGGCGGAGGCAAGGCAACGGCGGTGCCGAAGGTGCTCACAGGCCGCGACATCGTCACCAAGTTCTTCATCAACATCTCGAGGCCCGGCGGCCCGGCGCGTGGCTTTTATGAAACAAGGCCCACCAGCTTCAATGGCTCACCTGGGGTGCTCATCCAGATGGATGGACAGACCGTCACCGCCATGGCCCTGGAGATCGTGGAAGGCAAGATCACCAAGATCTTCTCCCATCGAAATCCAGACAAGCTCCGCGCCTTTCAGGCAACGGCGGGGGCTTGAGGCACGGCCTCTTTGCGGGAAGATGCTGAGACCTTCTCAGCATTTTCACCGAGTTTGGACTGCACCCAGTCCAGGGCATAGTCCGCCACTTCTTCCCAGCCCTTTTCACCGATGATGAAGTGGCTGCGGCCCGCGAACTCCTTGTATTCCGTGATCGCGGAGGAGCGGCTGTATTTGCGGAAGTTCTTCCGGTTCAGCGAGGCAGGCATGATCACATCCTTCTCACCACCGATCAGCAGCAGCGGGCCCCGGCTGGAGTTGCGGAAATTGATCGCGGCCTGGGAACCAGGGGTGATGTTTGACAGCGCGGCCTGGAAGATGGCTCGGGCTGGAGCGGCGATAGCGTAGCGTGCATACGCAGCACGCGCTTCAGATTCACTCAAACTGTTCGCGAACACTCTCCACCAGCGGGCAAAGGGGAACATGTAGGTGCCTTTGTAGTTGAAGGGATTCGCCAGCGCCGGAGTCAGGGCCTCGATGGTGGAGGGAGGCAGCAGGACGATGCTTTTGGCGGGACGGAATCAATGGCCACACCGGAGGCGCCGAGGCCGCGATCCATCAGGATCTGGGTGATCAGGCCACCGTAGGAGTGGCCGATGATGATGGGCTTCTCCGGCAGGGACTGGATGATGCGTGTGTAGTGCTCCAGGACGTTCTCAATGCCGATGCCATTGAAGCTGGAGGGATCCCGCTGCATGTCCTCCACACTGCCCTCGATCCCCGGCCAGGCCGGGGCGATGACCTTGTAACCCTGAGCCTCATAGCGGCTCTGGAAATGCTCCCAGGAGCGAGGGGTCACCCACAGACCGTGGATCAACAGGATGGTTTTGGATGAAGTTTTCATGATCGTATTCTTTGAAGTGCTTTAAGTTAGGTGATTCAGACATTCAGATTCAGAGGTTCAGGCTTGGATGAAGGACAGGAGGTCAGCATTGAGCTGGTCCTTGTGAGTATCCGCGATGCCGTGCGGGGCGCCTGGGTAGACAATGAGCTGGGAGTTCTTCACCAGCTTGGAGGAGGCCAGGCCTGCGGCTTCAAAAGGCACGATCTGGTCGTCATCGCCATGGATGATGAGAGTCGGCACATCGAACTTCTTCAGGTCCTCGGTGAAGTCGGTCTCGGAGAAGGCCTTGATGGAATCAAAGGTGTTCTTGTGGCCGCCCATCATGCCCTGCATCCAGAAGGCATCGATGATGCCCTGCGAGGGCTTGGCACCGGGACGGTTGTAACCGTAGAAGGGGCCGCTGGCGATGTCTTTGTAGAGCTGTGAGCGATCTGCCAGGGAGCCGGCGCGGATGCCATCGAAGACTTCAATCGGCAGGCCGCCAGGATTGGCTGCCGTCTTCACCATCAGCGGAGGCACCGCAGAGACCAGGATGACCTTGGCCACACGGCTGGTGCCATGACGACCGACATAGCGGGTGACCTCGCCACCACCGGTGGAGAAACCGACGAGGATCACATCCTTCAAATCAAGCTGCTCGATCAACTCTGCCAGGTCGTCGGCATAACCATTCATGTCGTTGTTATTCCAGCTCTGGCTGGAACGACCGTGGCCGCGGCGATCATGGCCGATGGCACGGTAGCCGTTGTTGGCGAGGAAGAGCATCTGGTTTTCCCAGCTATCTGAAGACAGAGGCCAGCCGTGGCTGAAGATGACTGGCTGACCTGCGCCCCAGTCTTTGAAGTAGATCTGAGTGCCGTCTTTGGTGGTGATGGTGCTGGAGTTGGTTTTCATGATGTTATTGTCTTTCTTGGTGTTTGAGTTTGGAGTGATCCGGTTGGCCGTCTGGCTTTCCGTTGTGGCATCAGTGTAGGGGAAAGATTCCGGAGGGGAATGCCAAGGAACCGACGATTTCTGCCAATCTGCCAAAACCCGCTTTTCCAGGGGATTCGAAGGAGAATTGGCCGTTTGCCGCTCTTTATACGGCGTGTATAAAGCGGCGTGCCGAACATGAATTCTCCCGCATCGAATCGTCGCCTTGTCATCCTCATGTATCCCCGTGTTCGCGAGCTGGACGTCGCGGGAGTCACGGATGTCTTCTCAACCGCAAATGCACTGCTTCCGGAGGATCGACGCTATCAGATCCAGCATGTCTCGACGCAGAAGGAGCCAGCTCTGGATGGCATGTATGGTCTCGGCATGCGCAGCGGCCCTCACTACAGCACGGTGAAGAGCAAGGTGGACACCCTGATCATTCCTGGCGGCATGGGCAATGAACTCACCGAACCGCCTGCGCCGCTGCTCACCTGGATGCAAAAGCACGCGAAGACATCCCGCCGTGTGGGTTCGGTGTGTACGGGTGCGTGGTTGCTGGCACAGGCAGGTCTGCTGGATGGCAAGCGTGCCACCACGCACTGGGCCTATGCCAAGCAGCTCGCAACCACGTTCCCCAAGGTGAAGGTCGACCCCGATCCGATCTGGGTGAAAGATGGTAGCATTTATAGTTCGGCAGGTGCGACCTCTGGCATCGACCTCAGCCTGGCGCTCGTGGAAGAGGATCATGGGCGCAAGCTGGCGCTCGAAGTAGCCCGCATGCTGGTGGTGTTCCTTTGCCGGCCTGGCAACCAGGCGCAGTTCAGTGTGTCCCTTCAAGAGCAGACCTCTGAAGACCGTCCGCTGCGGGATCTCCAGGTCTGGATGCTCGAACACCTAACCAATGATCCTTCTGTTCCAGCGCTGGCTGCGAAGGCGGCGATGAGCGAGCGTAACTTCCAGCGTGTATTCACGCGTGAGATGGGCAAGTCCCCCGCGCACTATGTGGAGGAGATCCGCATCGAGGCCGTGCGCCGGAAACTGGAGCGCAGCACGCAGGGCATGGAGGAAATCGCGAGAGCCTGCGGCTTTGGTAGCGCGGATGTGATGGGCCGCTGCTTCATGCGGCAGCTCAAGACCACGCCTGCGGAGTATCGCGCGCGATTCAGGTCTTCGGGCATTCGAGCCACGGCCTGAGGCACTTTGGCGCAAATCGTCGGATCGTTGGCATGGGCTTGGGATTGAGCTGGCCTAGTCTGGTGTCGCCATGAAAAAGCACACCTCCATTACCCCTCGTCAAACATCCTCCCCACTGTGGAACACTCATCATGACCAGCCTGAAAAGCGCAGTGTCGTGCTCATCCAATTGCTGAACCATCAGCTTGCTGACCTGATCGATCTCGGTCTGCAGGCCAAGCAGGCGCACTGGAATGTCAAAGGCCCCTACTTCACCATGCTGCACGCGCTCTTCGATGAGGTCGCTGAAAAGGTCGGCGAGCTCACGGATGAAGTGGCCGAGCGTGCGGTGATGCTCGGAGGCATCGCTCGCGGCACCTCGCAGGCTGTCTCACAAGCCAGCAGGCTGCCGGCCTATCCTCTGGATGCGCTGGACGGTCGCGAGCATGTCTGGGCCATGTCCGCCGCGCTGGCGCAGTCGGCACAGGCCTCGCGTGAAGCCATCTCTTTGGCTGAAGACACGGGTGATGCAGGCACCGTGGACCTTTTCACCCAAGTCTCCCGCAGCATCGACGAGCTGCTGTGGAAGGTGGAGGCTCATGTGGCCCTCGAACCACGCTGGACTCAGGAAGAGGCGGATGCATCCACCCTTCGTCGCTAACCGCGGTATCGCCTGATCAACGCCCCACGGGCCAGGATCTCCTCATGGAAGGCCCTGGCCTAAATCATTTCAAGGTAGCTACAATCGACGCAGAGATGGCATCGGCGATGGCTTGCATGCCTTTATCACCGGGATGACGGGCCACGCCTTCGTGCTCGATCTTGCGCTCGGAGCGGGCGTAGTTGGCCTCATCCTTGGCCAGGGAGCTAATGTCGATGAAGGTGCCGCCTACGGTTGCACAGGCTTCTTTCAGCGACGTGTCCTTGGCAGGGTTCGCCCAGAAGCAGCCGCGCACATAGATTTTCGTGGTCGGGCTGGCTTTGAGCAGCGTCATCAGTTTCGTCACGCTGTCTTTGAACTTCGTTTTCGACTCTTCCGTTTGCAAGGCAGGCACGTTCTCGCCGATGGCGAGGACCACGATGTCCGGCGCGAAATCAGTCTGCGTCTTCAGCTTCGTCGTGAAGTCGAAGGTTTCAAAGTTGCGCTCGAAATCGGCGACGTTCGCGACCAGAAACTCTGGCTTCGCTCCCTGCTTCTTCGTCACTGCGTCCACTACCAGATGCACGTAGTCCTTGTCCTCCGAAGTCGCGGCCATACCCCAGTTTCCGGTCCAGCCGATCTTCGCCGCAGGGCCATGACGTGTGATGCTGTTCCCGACGAAGAGCATTTTCAGCGGCTTCCCTTCGGCCGCAGGACTTGCACCACTGAGAGACAGAAGAGTTGTGAAGACCACGAGAGAGAAGCGGCGGAGATTCATAGAAGGCAAGGACGAGTGGGCAGAGCATACGATGGCCTCGGAATCGGCCTATCATCAGCAAATTCTCGGAATCAATCCGTGACGCCAGACAGATAGAAATGTGGCTGCTAAGGTGTTCTCCCTCACGATGCGTTTTCTCACCTCCTCCTTGTTTCTGCTCACCGCTTTGGCGGCCTCCCTTCATGCTCAGGAAATCCGACGCCAGACCTTGGTGCTGAACAAGAGCGGCACGGCGGAAGCTCCGGTGGTGTTTGATGGCAAGGGGCTGGTCATCGATCTCGGCATCGACATCACGGAGCAGAACTGGATCAAGGAAGGCGATCTATGGACCTCACGCGGGCCTTTGCCAAAACATCCACCGATCGAAGACGTGCAGCGCGCGGGCCTGTTCATCGATGAAGTGCCCCTGGTCATCCGCCGTGATCGTGAAGCTGAGAAGGCATCCGGCGTTGCCAAGAAAGTCATCTATAAAGATCCGAAGGCTCTGCGTCCTGGTGAAGTCGGCTGGGCGGCGGATGGCTCCCTTTACTTCCGCTGGCCGAAGGAGAAGAAGCCCGGTGAAGGTCGTGTGATCCAGCCTCCTGCGGGTCTCGCCAGCGGTGTGGTGATCGCGGGCAACCACATCACGGTGCGCAATGTCACGGCCATGCACGCCGCGAATGATGGCTTTAACATCCATGGAGATCGTGTGGGCATCCGGCTGGAGAATGTGAAGGCTCTGTCCAATGGCGATGAAGGCATCAGCGCGCATGAGACGGTGCAGATGGACGTCCTTGACTCTGAAATTGCCTGGAATGGTTCTGTCTCGGGTGGTGTGGCGGATGTGAATGACTCCGTCACGACCTACACGAACTGCGTGCTGCATCACAATGTGAACGCGGCCTTTCTCTTTGATGGCAAGAAGCACAAGGTGACCAACTGCACCATCCATCATCAGGACAAGGACATCGTGGTGCGCAGCCCGGATGTGGCGGTGGAGCAGTCGGGCGTGGTTTGGAAAAAGGACTGATTCCTCGCTGGTCTGCTGGCTTTACCAGGAAAAGTCAGCACAGCGCTGACGTCTTGTAGGGGCATGAGATTTCCAACCCTCTCTCGAGTCCTTTTAGCCATCCTCAGCGTCACGGTCGCATGGTCGGCTGAGACGCCGCCCTATGTGGACCTTTCGCAGGAGACTGAGCGCCAGGTCATTGTGTCTCAGGGCACAGACAAGGTCTATCAAGGTCACCCGACCACGCTGCTGCTGCCGGATGGCAAAACGATGTTCTGCGTGTGGACGCATGGTCACGGTGGCGGCTGCGGGCCGATGAAGCGCAGTGATGACGGCGGCAAGACCTGGAGCGAGGAACTACCAGTGCCGGAGAACTGGAGCACGACGCGCAACTGCCCTGCCCTCTATCGCCTCACGGATCCGCAAGGAAAGACGCGCCTCTTCGTCTATGCAGGACAAGGCCCGGGCGGCACGCGACAGCCGGACAATGGCACGATGCAGCGCTCGTTCTCGATGGATGATGGCAAGACGTGGTCGCCGATGCAGAGCCTCAACCTGGAATGTGTGATGCCTTTCTGCACCATCATGCCGGTGGAGGGTGGAAAGAAGCTGATCGGCCTTTCCAACATCCGCCGCCCCGGTGAGACCAAGGACAAAAAGTCCAACGTCGTCACGCAGAGTGAATCCACGGATGGTGGTATGACCTGGAGCCCATGGCGTGTGCTGGTGGATCTGGGTGATCTGAAGCCCTGCGAACCGGAAGTGGTGCGCTCACCGAATGGCAAACAACTGCTCTGCCTGATCCGCGAAAACATCCGCAGCGAGCCCGCGCACTTCATCACCAGTGATGACGAAGGCAAGACATGGTCAGAAGTGAAGGCGCTGCCGCAAGGTCTGCATGGTGATCGCCACAAGGCGGTGTACACGAAGGATGGCAGGCTTGTGATCTGCTTCCGCGACATGGGCAAGAACAGCCCCACACGCACGCATTTCGTCGCCTGGGTCGGTCGCTATGAAGACATCATCAGCGGCAAGGATGCCGAGTATAAGGTGAAGCTGCTGCACAGCCACAAAGGCAGTGATTGCGGTTATCCAGGAGTCGAGCTTCTGCCCGATGGCACGGTCGTCGCGACCACGTATATCAAGTATCGCCCAGGTCCTGAGCTGAACTCTGTGGTGAGCACTCGCTTCACGCTTGCTGAAACCGACAAGGCGGAGAAGCAGGCCGGGAAGCCTGTCGCGCAAAAGGTCGCGGGCATTGTGCTGGATGACAGCGATGCCAAATACAGCGGTGCCTGGAAAGTCGGCGAGAAGCTGCCTGCGCTGGTCGGCTCATCGTATCGGCATGATGATCGCGCGAAGAAGTCCGCCGCGAGTGCTGTCTTCACGCCCGCGATTCCTGAGACCGGGAAGTATGAAGTGCGCCTGCTTTACAATCACGCCTCCAACCGTGCGAGCAATGCCACCATCATCATCCGTGGTGCGGATGGCGAGAAGAAGGTCACGCAGAACCAGCGCGAAGCCTGTCTGGAAGAGGGCATCCCGCGCTCGCTTGGCGTGTTTGCCTTTGCGAAGGGCAAGAAAGGAACCATCGAGATCAACAATGAAGGCGCTAATGGCTATGTTGTGGTGGATGGCCTGCAGCTCTTGTCCGAAGGCGAAGCCACGGGAGAACGCAACACACGCTCTTCCTCCGGCTTTCCCATGAAAACGAGCGCCAGTGCAGCCCCTGCGGTGCCGGTGAAGATTCCACCGCCGATGCTGCTGAAGAGTGCTGCGAAGGCGGAGAGTGTGGATGGGAAGTCGTATGATCTTGTGGTCATCGGCGGCACTCCCGGTGGCATCACTTGTGCGGTGCGGGCTGCGCGTGAAGGCTTGAGCGTGCTCCTGGTGAATCACACGCAGCATCTGGGCGGCTTCTCCACCAGTGGTGCGGGAGGCTGGGAGGCGCCGTATGACGGGCTGCGCTCGCCTTTGTATGGTGAGATTCTCAAGGGAGCTGCTGACTACTACAGCAAGACTTATGGTGAAGGTTCGCCGCAACACGTGGTGTCCATGCCAAGCAAGACGAGCAGGGCGCATATCGACCGTCCGAAAATCGAGCCACGCATCGCGGAGCTGCTTTTTAATGAAATGGTGGAGAAGGAGAAGACACTGACCGTGTTGCTGGGGCATATCATCACCAAGGCAAAGCGCGAGGGCTCGCTCATCCAGTCAGTGACTCTGAAACCAATGCATGGTGAGAAGGCCGTCACCGTCTCGGGGAAGATCTTTGCCGATGGCATGTATGAGGGCGATCTCATGGCTGCCGCAGATCTGAAGACGCAGATCGGCCGCGAAGCGCGCAGCCAGTATGGCGAGAAGCATGCGGGGGTCATCTATACCCAAGAGCGCCACAAGGAGCCCGGCCAGCGTGGCTTTCCCAAGGCGGCTGATGAAGGCACGCTGAACATTCGCTACAACAGCCACGCCACAGCGGACATCGTGGAAGGCCCGCAGAGCGGCGAGGCGGATGGCTCCGTGATGGCTTACAACTACCGGCTCATCCTCACGCGTGATCCGGCGAACCGAATCACGGTGCAGAAGCCTGCGAACTATGATCCTGCCATCGCCAAGGCTGCCGGAGGTGGCGGCTTTGTGCCCAATCTACCTAACCAAAAAGTCGCCTGGAACGGCGGTCGCCTCATCGGCCCGCAGAATGAATATCCAGGAGCCGACTGGCCGAAGCGTGAGGAGATCTCCAAGCGCTATCTCGAAGGCATGCTGATGCGCCTGTGGTGGGTGCAAAACGATCCCGAGGCACCGGAGAAGGATCGGAAGCAGTTCGCCAACTATGGACTGGCGGCGGATGAGTTTCCTGACAACCAGCATGCACCTTATGAGATCTACGTGCGCGAGGCACGCCGGCTCGTCGGACGATATGTTTTCAAGGAGCAGGACAACGTGGTCGCTCCAGGCATCTCCCGCACGCCGATCCATGTGGACAGCATCGCCATCACCGACTGGCCGGTGGATTCCGTGGCCTGCCTGCCGCGCAAAGCCCCGGGTGGCAGCACGGATGGCATTCTCTTCCTCGGTGAGGAGACACGCCCCGCGCAGGTGCCGTATCGCAGCCTGCTCGCCAAAGAGGTGGACAACCTCCTTGTGCCCGTAGCCCTCTCCGCCTCGCATATCGGATGGGGAGCGATTCGTCTCGAGCCTGTGTGGATGCAGGCTGGCGAGAGCGCAGGCTTCGCTGCCGCGCTCGCCATCAGAGGCAAGACCACCCCCGCTGCCCTCGATCCAGATGCATTGGTCCGCAAACTTGCCGCGAGCCATGTCATGGTGAGTTTCTTCAATGACCTCGATGTCACTTCCGATGACCCACGTGTAGCCGCCGCGCAGTATTTTGGCACCAAAGGGTTCTTCGCCAGCTATGATGCCAAGCTCGACGCACCGCTCTCCGCATCGGTGGAGGCAGTGTGGCAACGGGGCCTGGATGAACTGAAGAACGGCAAGCTGGATCCGATCAAACTCGCCAATGCAGTGCTGGCAGCCGAGGTCGCAACATCACCCGAAACCAAACAGACCAAAGGCGGCGCATTGGTGGCCATGTGGAAGAGTCTCAAAGCGCAGTGATCTATGAAACGGATTCTCTCACTCATTACTCTCCTCGCATTCACCCATGGTCTGGTCTCCGCAGCCGGGCCAGCGGCACCCGCAGAGCAGTCGGCGAATGGCTTTGAGCTGCGTGTTCCAGCGCCTGGGCCTGATGTGATCGCGGATGACATTCTGCAACAGGCGATCGACAAGGTCGCGGCGGCGGGTGGGGGCGTGGTGCTGCTGGGTGCGGGGGACTTCAAGCTTTCACGTCATGCGGATGATGAGACTGTCATCATCAAGAGCAACATCACTCTTCGTGGCCAGGGGTATGCCACGCATCTTTATTTCGACCCCAAGACACCGCCTAACGACTTGCGCTATTTTCCGATACGGATCGGAAGCGCGAAGGTGCCCGCGCACAATGTGGTGATCGAGCATCTGCGCTACACGGGGCATGACAAGGCCATCGGCGGAGGTTCCATCATGGGTTTCAATGCACGTCTGGATGAGCCTGAGTCGCTACTGCTTTCCTGTGACAATGTCACGGTCCGGAATTGCTGGATCTATGATGCCAAGCAGGCGGTGGGCTGCACGAAGGCGGCGACCTCCATGTATCTGGTCAAGCGTGTCATCAGCGCAGAGGAAGCGAAGGCGGCGGCTGAACCAGAGAAAGTGCGCAAAGGCTACTTTGATGAAGATCGCATGGCGACCCAGTTCAAGAACTGGCAGGTGCATCACAACTACATCGAGACCTGCGGCAACAAGGCGATCGAGCTGGCGGAGTGCAATGGCGGTCTCATCGCGGACAACCACATCGTGGATGTGATCGATGGTCCGCAAGTGATTTTTGGCAGCCGCAATGTGCAGATCAAGGACAACGTGGTCTACTTCAAAAGGACTGGTATCAATGTCAGCGAGGGCTCGCATCACATCCGCGTCAGCGGCAACCATGTGGAACCGATGCCCGAAGTCCGCCAAGGAGCGGTGCTTCCCTGCCTCTTCTTCCGCACCGAGCCGCTGCCGCTGCACTCCAAGGTTCATGACGTGGTGGTCACGGGAAACATCTTCCGCAACCAGCACACCACGCCAAAGTGCACCCTGCACTTCGTGACCCGGCCCGAGGCGCTTTCCTGCGTGTATGAGGGCATCACCTTCACCGGCAATGTTTTCGATGGAGATGCCTACCTCCTCGATCCGCGCATGCCGGGCCTGACGACAATTCGCGACATCATCTTTGCCGACAATGTCTGCGAAGGAGACGTGCACTCCGAATCCCAGAGCAAAATGAAGTCAAGCCACGTGCTGGTGCGCGGAAACATGATGCGCAATGCCAGCACCTGTATAATCAAAGCCAGCGGATGGATCTGGTCTGGCAACACGCACGTCAATGGCACGGTGGAGGTCGCAAAAGATGCTGAAGCCAGCATCATCCGTGACAACGTGACGGCGGCTCCGATCACGGATCACGGCAAAGACACCGTCTCAACGGGGAATCTGGTGATGAAGAAGTCCAAGGACTAACTATTGATGCCATGCAACTCCCCTCATCTGCGAAAAGCATCCTGACATGCCTGGTCCTCGCGACAGTTCTTCCTGTGTCATTGCTGGCACAGCAAGTCACACTGGCACGCCCAGCTGCGCCTTCGTTGAAGAAGGGTGAAAAGCAGCTCTTTGTGGACAGCGTGATGATCCGCAGCAAGCAGGGTGTCACGCGAGTCGTCCACCCGGCGAAGAAGCTCGAGAAGCCGGTGCTCACCGCAGAAATGCCCTGGGAGGTGAGAATCAAGGACGGCGTCATCGACAAACGAGTGAACATCTACGGAACGGTGATGCGCGATGAGAAGAGCGGCGGTTTCAAGATGTGGTATGCAGATCCTGGCAGTGTGCTCTTTGCCACCTCCACGGACGGCATTCACTGGGAACGTCCCATTCTGAAGATCAACGGCAAGACCAATGAAACGGACCTGCATCTTCACAGTGCCAGCATCATTGATGACAAGTTCGAGACGGATCCCGAGAAGCGCTTCAAGGCGGTCGGCAATGCAAGCAAGGGCGTGGACAACGCGAAGCTGCAGAGGCTGAAGGACAAGTTTGAAATGGTCGACTGGTATCGGGACAAAGACCATCGTCTGTATTACGCGGCTCATTCGGCGGATGGTCTGCGCTGGACGGTCGACCCTGAACCGATTCTGCTCGGTTGTGACACCATCACGCTCTCACAGGACCCGGTCACTGGCGAATATCTGGCCTTTCACAAACGGCAGGGTGATCCTCGCGTGGTGGGGATCCGCCATGTCTTCCTTTCGGTGAGCAAAGACATGAAGCACTGGTCCGAGCCGCATCCTGTGGTCGTGGCGGATGAAGTGGACAACAAAGCCACTCGCAAGCTGAAGGGCGGAACCTACTCTGAATACTACAATCTTTCTGCCTTTCCTTATGCCGGGCAGTGGCTGGGATTCGTCACTCACTTTCGTCGTGTTGAACCTGCCTCCGTCTTGTTTGGCGATGATGGGGTCAATGGTCAGAAGAGAGGTGCAGCTGGCATCATTGATGTCCAGCTTGTCACGAGCCGTGATGGCCGGCATTGGGATCGCTGCTCCGACCGCAGTCCGGTGATTCCACTGGGACCGCATGCATATGATGCCGGCAGCATTTTTGGTTTGTGCAATGCGCCCGTGATCGTGGGGGATGAGATGTGGATGTACTACACGGCAGCGACGACACCGCATGGCGGCCAGCCACCGGAGAAACAGCAATCCATCGCCCGGGCATCCTGGCGCATCGATGGGCTGGCTTCTTTGCAGGCGGGTGAGAAAGGCGGTAGCATCGAGACCCACGACTTCATCCCCGAGGGCAGGCATCTCTCCGTGAATGCGGATGTCAGCAAGGGTGGCCTCAGAGTTGAAGTTCTGGATGCTGATGGCGGCACGATCCAAGGCTATGAGAAAGAGTCCTCCGCCATCGAAGCCAAGGATGCTGTGAAACTGGCGGTGCGCTGGGGAGATGTGACGGAGCTGCCTGCTGGCGTGCCGATCCGACTGCGCTTTCATCTTCAGAACGGCGACTTGTTCAGCTACGTCATTGATTGATCACCACTGAGATGACAGGGGCGGCGAAAGGTGATGCTCCAGTTTCGAAGAATGGCGGCGCTTGAAGTGACTTCCTGGCTGAGCCAGCGTGAGCCACATGCGAACCTTTCTCTTGCACACCGCACTGCTCGCTTCCACGGCCTTGGGCTTTGGGGCGGAAGCTCATGAAACGACGCCGATCTGCCTGAATGCGAACCAGCTCTCCATTGCGACCGGGCAACCTTCGCTGGTGCTGATGTCGAATGGCTCTGTGCATATCCCGGTGTGGTCGCTTTCCGGTGGCACGGTGGGGCAGTCGGTATCAGGCCTTGTGGGCAGTCTGCCGAGCACCTGCAGCGCGGTGAAGGTGGAGATCGTAGTGACCACGACTGAGGCTGCGCCAAGCCCTGATCTGGAGGATGTTTATCGCGTCCACCTTTCGCAGATGGTGGAGGGCGCGCCCTTCACAGAGCGCTACCGCCTGGGCACTCCGGTGAGCACACCGATGACCACAAGCCCTCTCCACACGCGGACGATCCTTTTGGAGTCTTACTACGAAGTGGTGCCGAATGCGCCGCTGTGGGTGCGCATTCAGCGTGAGCCGGGTGATGCTGCGGACACCTTCACCAAGCCCACTGGGCTGGCGATGGTGAAGGTCACGCCAGTCGATGCGCCCGCAAAGCCGCATGTGGTGCAGGATGTCAAAGGTTACAATTCGTGGCCGATGATGCAGGCCATCGGCAACAAGCTGGTCTGCGTGTACACGCGCGGCACAGCACACACGATCGATGAGGGCAGACGCGATGCTTATGCCCGCACCTCCGCCGATGGCGGCAAAACATGGACGCCGGAAACCGTGGTCGCCAACTCACCCGACCACGGCGAGGTCCCGGTCGGAAAAGGACTGGATGCCAACGGGGCGATGCTGCTCTGGCTGCGACGCATCGGCAAGGGCGAGTGGGCGCACGATCTCTACCGCACCACGGACGGCGTGACGTTCACCCTGGTGGCTACTCCTAAACTTTCCGTTAGGCCGATGCAGATCACGGATGTCTTCACGGTGCCGAAGGTCGGGCTCATGGCGCTGTGGTTTGCCGGAGACTATGGCGACAAGCCGACGAACGCCTGGGGCATTGTGACTAGCAAAGACAATGGCGCGACCTGGACCCAAACCACCGTGGAGTCCTGGCTGCCCAAGAATGACTGGCCCACCGAGCCTGCCGCCGTCTATCTCGGTGATGGCAAGATCCTCGTTATCGCCCGCTCGGAGCCCGGCCCGGTGCAGTTCCAGATCGTCTCCACTGATTACGGTGCCACTTGGAAGCGCGAGCCTACAAACATTGGTGACATCCTCGGTTCCACGCCAAGCTTGGTCCTTGATGCCAAGACGAGCCTGGTCAGCAACTACCACTATCACCGTGGCAAGGGCTTCGTGCGGAGGCGCGTTGTCGATGCGCAGAAGATCTTCAACCATCCGCGCAGCTGGCCGGCTTCCGAGGTTGTCGCCATCGGGAGCACCAGCACCTGGGATGCCGGCAATGCGAACGCCACGGTGATCGGGGACACGCATTACGTCACTTTCTACTCCGGCAAGGCGCCTGACACATCGGTGCTGGTTTCCGAGCTCCCGGCTCCGAGAGGTGGGAAGGGGCCCGCGAAATCATCGGATGCCGATCAATCGGCCAAACAGTAAGGGCCATCGGGACGTATCGTCATGGAGTTCAAACCTAGCGCCGAATCTCCATGCCCAGCCCGCGATCTCCGCTTTCCTTTCTCGTCACTCTTCGCGAGCGGCTGGCGAGCCGTGGGCTTCTGGAAGCGGCTGTGCTGTTGAGCCTGCTCGCCCTGGTCAGCAGCGCGTGGATCTTTGTGGAGATTGCCGATGAGGTGCGTGAAGGTGAGTTGCAGCACTATGATGAGCTTGTGCTTCGCTCACTGCGCTCGCCGGATGATCCCACGCAGCCGCGCGGACCGGCTTGGCTGCTGCCGGTTGCACGTGATGTCACGGCTCTCGGTGGATCCACTCTCATCACGCTGATCACACTTGGCACGGTTGGCTTTCTCACCCTGCGGCGAAAGTGGCACACCAGCTTGCTCGTCCTCACCTCCATCGCGGGCGGAGGGCTTGTCAATGCTGCGCTCAAGACAGTCTTCAGCCGAAACAGACCTAGCGTGGTGCCGCATCTGGTGGATGTCACCTCGCTCAGTTTCCCGAGCGGGCATTCGATGCTTTCAGCCATCACCTACCTCACGCTTGGTGCGCTCCTCGCACGAACGACGGCGGATCGCAGGATCAAGGTCTACCTCCTCGGCCTTGCGGCCACGCTGGTGCTACTGATCGGCCTGACTCGTCTCTATCTCGGTGTGCATTTTCCCACGGATGTTCTCGCCGGATGGTGTGCAGGCATTGTCTGGGCCCTTTTCTGTGCACTCATCGCACGCTGGCTTCAGCGGCGTGGCGCTGTGGAAAAGGAGACACCTGCTCAGCCCGCTGGTCAGTGATAATCACCAGCAATCTCAAGCTGGTGAACACGTTTAGGGAGAGTGACTTCCCATCTTCCGAAACTCTCGCTTCTTCTCGCCCTCACCTTTTTGAGCGAGCCATCAAAGGCCGATGCGCAGGCCAAGCCTCTAGCTCAGGATCACACGATCGTGTTTCACAATCCTGATCCTGAACGCTACGTGGAAGGTCCTGGCTTGGTGAAGCTGGATGACGGTGCATTGCTCGCGGTGGTGCCCGTGGTGCCACGTGAGGAGTGGAGTGTGGAGCGCCGTGCCACACAGAGCCGCACGCACATCCTGCGCAGTATGGATGGTGGCCAGAGCTGGCAGCAGAGTTCAGAGCTTCCGTACTACTCCGCCGCACCTTGGGTGCATCAGGGCACCCTTTATCTCTTTGCGAACAAAGGCGGCACCAAGTCACGCAATGATGATCTCCTGCTGCTCAAAAGCGCTGATGGCGGCAAGACGTGGTCGGAGCCAGTGACGCTCTTCAAAGGTCACTTCTGGAACTGCCACACGGGGATGGTGCAGCGTGACAACCACCTTTACTGGGCCACGGATGATCTTTCGTTAGGCAAGAATCGCGGGCCGCGTGTCATCGCGGGTGATCTATCGGGTGATGTGATGAACCCAAGCGCGTGGCGCTTGTCGGAGCCCGTGCCCTTTCCAGGAGTGCCTGATGCGCTGACGAACCCTAAATTTGCCGAACTGACGAGCCAGTATCTGGAGCCGAATGTCATCGATGTGCAAGGCCAGCTGCGAGTGATGATGACCGTGAAGCCGAAACGCCAGTCCACGGCAGGTCTGGGCGCTGTGCTGGACTTTGAGGACAAGGGTGGGCCGATTGACCTGAAGTTTACGCAGTATCATCCCATGCAGGGCGGACAGTTAAAGTTCTGCATCATCCGGGATGAGAAATCGAAGATGTTCTGGGCCACGGCCAACATCGTGGTGGACAGCCAGGGAGCTTTTGACTGGTATAGAAAGGGTGAGAAGAGCGGCAATGTTCGTTACGCCAGTGGCGTGGGTGGCAATGACCGCCGCTTTCTCATGCTCATGTATGGTCTCGATGGCATGAACTGGTTTCAGGCGGGCTGTGTGGCGCAGGCAGGCAAGGTCTCGCAGTCCTTCATGTATGCTCGGCCTGTTATTGATGGTGATGACCTGGCCATCATCGCACGCAGCAGCATCAACGCGCCTAACCAGCATGATGCTGACTATGCGACCTTTCACCGCGTGAAGAACTTTCGCAGCCTGGCGCTGAAGCTGACTCCTGAACCTGAAAACTGATCCCAATCATGAAAGAGAACCTCACACGACGACAGATGATCGGAGCCAGCATCGTGGGCGCATCGAGCCTGCTAGCCGAAGGCTTGCTGAATGCCGATGAGAAGAGTGTGCCGGTGGCAGGTGCGGATCCACGAGTGCGCGGGCCGTTTCCCATCCTCACGACACCCTTCACCGAAACGGGTGCGGTGGACTATGAGGTGCTGGCGAACCAGGCGCGCTTTGTGGACTGGGGTGGATGTCCCGGGATGATCTGGCCGCAGTCAGGTGACAGTGTGGACCTGCTCACCCTGGACGAAAAAATGCGCGGGATGGAAGTGCTGGCCGACACAACACGAACGCTGCGCACGGCACTCTGTCTCGGTGTGCAGGGGAAGGACGCTGAGGAGATGCTGGCCTTTGCCAAGCATGCGGAGAAGCTCGCGCCTGCGGCAATCATTTCACGTCCGCCGGACAATGGACGCACGGAGGAGGATCTGCGGCAGTATTGGCGTGCGCTGGCTGCGGCGACGAAGCTGCCGGTGATTCTGCAGACAACGGGAGGCGTGGCCTACAAAGGTCCGGTGCCTTCCGTCAAGATGATGATCGAACTGGCGAAGGAGTTTCCTCACTTCGGCTACATCAAGGAGGAGGCCGCCCCCATCATTGCCCGCACGCGTGAGCTGCTGGCCGCGAAGCCTCCGATTCGCCGCGTGTTCAGCGCGCGCGGTGCCCATGGCTGGCTCTACGAGTCACACCTCGGCACAGAAGGCCTGATCACGGAACGGGCTGTGTATGCGGATGTGCTCACGCGTGTCTGGGAACTGATGCAGAGCGGAAAAGACCCGGACACGGTGCGCGATATTCACGCGAAGCTGCTGCTGCTCTTCAATCTCGGCCAGCATCTGCCCGGTGGTGATCTGCGGGGCTTCCAACTGCATCTTTGGAAGAAGCGCGGTGTATTCAAGAACATGATCTCGCGCCAGTATGGGCCGAAGCAGAGCATCCCTGACAAGCCGATCTTCTCCGAGCTTAAACTGAGCGCGGAGGAGGTGGCGGAGATCGACTTCCGATTTGAGGCCCTGACGCCCTACCTTAAAAGAGCCTAAGCCTATGAATCTGTCCCTCACGACACTGGCAGCATCTCTTGCGACCTTCACGGTCTGCTCTACTGCACCGACTCGATTGGGCGCCGATGACGGAAAAGCGGAGCCTGGATCAAAAAACTGGCAGCAGAACGCTGCCGAGCATGCACGGATCCTGTCCCAGGTGAAGTGGACACCGGTGGCTGCTACTATGCCTAACCGAAAGGGTGGCTTCTTCGAAGCTGGCAAGGAGCTCACGGGTGTACCCTACTCCAGCGTGAGATCGGAAGGGCGCTATATTGGGTTCGACATTGGGCTGCGGACCTTTCTCGCGGCGGTGGAGAATCCGCACAGTGTGCTCTACACGGAGAACCTGACGGGCAAGGTCTCCAACGCGGCCGCCTATTACGGCAGCGTGTGCTCTGCCTACACCAGCTATGCGCTGGGATGCGGGATCTGGGAGGTGAGCAGGCGCTATGGTCCGCAGGTCAGTGATGGCATTCAACGGGTGGAGGCTCAATCAGCAGAAGCCGCACAGGTGGGTGATGTGATCTACACCCCGCACGCCACGGAGACATCCGGCTCGCACGTAGAGATTGTGACGGCGGTAACCAAGGATGCCCAAGGACATGTGGTTTCCTTGCGGGTCGATGAGAGCCGCCCGCCGACGACGCAGACCACGGAACGCAGCGCCGTGAACTTCAACGCGCACCTGGCCTCCCGAGACAAGCAACTCTTCCGCATCACTGATCGGGATGCCTGGCGCGGAACCAATCGCGCCGAGCCCCTGCTCTTTCCCAACCATGAGGCCGATGCAGCGCCCGCGATGATCAACCGCACGCTGTTGCTCGATCTCGGAGACTGGGTGCCGTATCAGAAGGGACAGCCGGTTAAATTCAATGTCATGGATCGTGACCAACGCGGCGTGAAGAGCCTGGTCATCCGACGTGATGAGCAAACAGTGGAAGAGATCGCGATCAACGGTCCGGGTGTTCACGAACGCAGCTTTGACACCTGTGGTGACTACATGGCGCATGTGGTGCATGCGGATGGATCAATGAGCCAGGCCTGCGAGTTTGCCGTGTGTGATCTCAAGCTGAAACTGCCTGAAGGCGAGGTGACGATGAACGGTGGCTGGGAGGCCAGATTCCGTGCTGAGAACATGAAGCCGATCGTCATCTATCTCTGGAACACGGCGGACAGCTACGGACGGCATCCGATCTTTCTGACGGAGGAGCAGCGACGGAGCGGAGCCATCACCATTCCCACAGGACTGCTCAAGAAGCCGGGCACCTTGCAGGTCTGGCTGATCGGTGAGCACAAGCTCGGCAGGCTCAAGCTGCGCAAGGATGTGCCGATGATCCAGTAGAACGGATCACCACCGTCATCTAAGCACGCACACCCAGATGGCGGCGAAGCTCCTGCACGAGAGGCTCACGGGCTTCGCCTTGGAATCGAAGCATGAAGGGCCGCCAGTTGTTATCATAAGGTGAGTCTGCTTTTCCGTGAAGGAAGAGCAGCATCATGGCAAACGCTCCGGCGATCACATCTTCACGTGTCTTCACGCCTTCGAGGAGTGCTTTGATGATCTTCGGTGGATGGAACTCTTGAATCTCCAGCATCACCTGAGTCATTGAGGGGCTTTGATCAGCTTCCTGGAGTGCAGTCATAAGCACCTCGGTGCGCTGTTTATTCGTGAAGAGCGAGGTGGCGTGAGAGATGAGGTCGATTTTTTGATCAAGGTTGGCGCTCTCAAAGGCCCCGCGCAGATGCTTGCGGGCGCGCGGAGAATCTAAAGCCGCCAGGGCTTCTACATCCCGCCAGTCTCCTAATGGGCGATTGATCAGAAGGTCCTCGATCTGCTTCCGTTCCTTGGGCTTGGCGGACTCAAAGACGTTGAGGTCGTAGCCGATGCCATCGTGCCAGCGCTCGTAGTTCATCTCCATGCTTTCCAGGAACTGGGTCACGAGTGGTGAAGCGGAACGAGGTTTGATCTCAGGCCGCGGATCCTCCAGTTGCTCGCTGAAATACCGAGCCGCCTCCCTGGCACGCTGGACTGCTTCTTCCTGCCTCGCCTGAAGCTCCGCGTCTGCAGCTCTCTGGCGGGCCTCCATTTCAGCGCGGATGGCATCCATGTTGGGATAAGCAGCAGGGTCGTCCGGTGGCTCGACCACGAAATAGAATCGCTTTGCATCGGTAAACTCGCCACTCTGGATCGAGCTGTTGCGCTCACGGAAATCGATTTCGTCATCGGACACTCGTGCACGAGTGGTCACCTTCTTGGTGAACTTCAACATGGCACCTGCAGGAGGTGCGGGAAAGCCGCCGCCAAGGTGGTCGATGCTGTTTCCAGCGGCCAGCTCGGCATGGATGAGCTGCTGGAGAACAGCGGGGAACTCCGCGATTGCTCGCGCTTGGTCATCAGAGAGGCTCATGAAAAAGAATATCTGGAATCTGATCTTAGATACAAACTCCTGTGTTTGAAAGTTTCCAAGCTCAGACCTCTAGTGAATGCCCACGAATCCATGAAACTGATCCTCGCACTCTTTTTCGCCAGTCTTGCTGCCATCCACGCTGCCGATGAGCGGCTGCTCTCGCTCATCGTGCCACCGGGGGAGGGCGATCGTTTTGAGCATGCTGAGTTCTCCTGCTGGCTGCCGGATGCGGGAAAGCCTGTGAGAACGGTGATTATTCATCAGCATGGCTGCACGAATGCATCGCCGGAAAAGCATCCGCCGATCACGGGAGACTGGCACTGGCGTGCTCTGGCACGGAAGCATAACTGCGCGCTGCTGGTGCCGATGTATCATGTGGCAGGAGGCTGTGATGAATGGAACAATCCGGACAGTGGCTCTGAGCGTGCCTTGATGACAGCTCTGGCTGATTTCGCGAAACAGTCTGGGTGCGCAGAACTCAAGGATGCTCCCTGGGTCTTGTGGGGGCACTCGGGTGGATCGAGCTGGTCCGCGCAGATGATCGCGCGGCATCCGAAACGCGTGCTGGCGGCTTCTTTCCGAGGTGGATGTCACAAGCAGTTTGGTGATCCTGAGTTTCGTGCGCGCTTTGGTCCGTTGGCACGTGAGATCCCGTTACTTTTTGTTTGGGGAAAGCGTGAGACGGTGCCGACATCGAGTCACTTTGTCTCCTGGGAGCCGATGAACACGATGTTTCGTGAACTTCGTTTGCTGGGTGGTCATGTGTGCCGTGTTATTGATCCGCGCTCTGAGCATAACTGTGATGACTCGCGGCTCATGAGCATCAATTTTTTTGATGCGGTGCTTTCAGGCGAGAGCAAACCGGGCGCGCTTGCGAGCCTCGAGAAGCTGGAGATGAAGGAATTGTCTGGCGCCTATGAGATCGATCCGTCTCTTGCCTGGATGCCCAACCAACGATTGGCACAGATGTGGCAGGAGTTTTCCAAGACTGGCACGTTTAAGACAGAGTCGGCACCGCTGAATGCGCCTCTGCTGGAGGCGAAGCGTGAGTCCCCCGAGGTCATTCGTCTGACATGGAGTGTGGATCCTGCTCTCGATGGCGGGCTGCGAGTGGTGCGGGTCTATCGTGATGGCAAGCCCTTGAAGGATCTTGGACTCAAGGACGGCGCTTATCTGGCCACGGCGCGAGATTCCACGCCTGAAGAACTGCGCGTGGCGACCTTCATCGACAATGCCAAGAAGCCTCACACCTATGCGGTGAGCTTTCTGGACAATGCGGGTCATGAGTCTCCTTTGAGTGCGAAGGTGAAGGTGGAGTAGGCCACGGGCATCTTTGGACTGCGGCAGCCTGCTGCCGCTTTGTGTCATGGCAGCCCTGCTGCCGAAAAATTGACTCCGTTTCTCCCTCCCGCTAAATGGCTCATATGGACAACCTGCCCTCCGATGAGGATAGCCTGAAAGGAACGCGTGACTGGCCTCACGCACCGCCGCATCGGTTGGATCAGGCCGGGGTCTACTTCGTCACGGCACGCACTCGCGATTCCGCTCAATTATTCGACACTCGTGAACGCAGAGATTGGTTTCAAGAGCTGTTGCTGAAGGGCTTTCATGAGGTCGGGTGGAAAACCGAAGCGTGGGCGGTGCTTTCGAATCACTATCATGTGGTGGCTCACAGTCCCGGCGGGAGTGCCGAGACGCTGGGGCCGCTTTTACAGAAGCTTCATAGCCTCTCAACCAAACGGCTCAACTTAGAGGATGGCATACCAGGACGAACGCGTCTTTGGCAGAACTATCGGGAGACGCATCTCACCTATCAGCGAAGCTATCTGGCGAGGCTGAACTATGTGCATCAGAATCCAAAGCATCATGGATTAGTGGGACTGGCGTCGCAGTGGCCTTGGTGCAGTGCGGCTGCATTCAAGGCGACGGCTTCGCAGGCGTGGGTAAGGACGATTGCTAGTTTTCAGTTTGATGAGATTGCGAGGGAGGACGGGGAGTGAAAGGGGGCGGGTTCATTTTGCGAGCAGACGCCAGCAGGGCTGGCTGGGGAAAGCGGCAGCAGGGCTGCCGCAGTCCAAGGACGACGACTTCGCCGTGGTCATGGCAACAAACCATGCAGAAGAGGGCGTGGGTGGCGTTTTGAGGGGATGTCCAACCTGACTATGAAATGCCTCTTGGGGGCGCTCGCTCTTGTTTGCTCTGCCATCAGCCTCAGGGCTGAGACGATTCAGGCGGATCTTTGTGTGTATGAGGCCACACCGGGTGGCATTGCGATGGCGGTGCGGGCGGCGCGTGAGGGGCTGGATGTGGTGCTGGTGAATCATAACCAGCATCTCGGGGGTATTCTCTCCAGTGGGCTCGGGGTGTGGGACACGCTGTGGGAGGGGAAGCGGTCGCCGATCTATGATGAGGCGCGACAGGCGGTCTTTGACCACTACCGCACGACCTATGGGGAGAAGTCGCCGCAGTATCGGGATGCGCTGCCGGGAAAGGGCGGGCATACGAATGGCAAGTTTGAGGCGAAGGTGGCGGAAGAGGTGCTGACGAAGCTTGTGACGCAGGAGAAGAAGATCACGCTCATTAAGGGTTTTTATCCGGCGTCGGTGAGCCGTGAGGGTGCGGTGCTGAAGACGGTGACGTTTCGTAGAACGGGTTTTCAACCCGTTCAGCCCGGAGAACGAGTTGAAAACTCGTTTTACGTCCAGGCCAGAGTGTTTGCGGATTGCAGTTATGAGGGTGATCTCGCAGCGGTGGCGAAGGTGCCGTACCGGCTGGGACGAGAAGCGCGGGATGAGTTCAAGGAGCCGCACGCGGGTGTGATCTATATGTCATCCGTGAAGGCTGAGGCGGCACCGGAATTCGCGCGGCAGGCGGAGTTGCATCGTCAGCTCAAGCTTCGGAAGTTCGGCGGCATCCAGAAGATCAAGCAGCCGGACAGCACGGGGGAGGCCGATGGGAATGTGCAGGCCTTTAATTATCGCACCATGCTGAGCTCGGATCCGGCGAACCGGATGCCGGTGGAGAAGCCGGCTGGTTATGATCCTGAGAAGATGAAGCTGCTGGAGCATGGCTCCATCGTGTCACCCATCCCGAACAAAAAGCGTGGATGGAACCGTCCACAGCTCGTGGGCATTCACACGAGCTATGTGGAGGCTGACTGGGAAGGCCGGCAGAAGGTGATGGATGCGCATTGGGATGCGGCGATGGCGCTGCTGTATTTTTTACAGAATGATCCTTCGGTAGAGCCTGCGCGGCAGAAGTCCTGGCGCGAGTTTGGGCTGGCGAAAGATGAGTTCACCGACAACGGGCATCGACCGCATGAGTTTTATGTGCGCGAGGCACGGCGCATCACGGGGCGCTATGTTTTCACGCAGCATGACGCGATGCTTGCCGAAGGCCTGGAGCGTGCGCCGGTGCATGAGGACAGCATCGGCGTGACGGAATGGTATCTCGACACGCATGCCTGCACTCCCCGGCATATCCCGGGGGCGCTGGAGGAGGGCAAGATGATGCTAGATGTGGAGACCTTTCCGGGGCAGGTGCCGTATCGCACACTGCTGCCGCAGGGGGTGGGCAATCTGCTCGTGCCTGTGTGTCTCTCATGCACGCATGTGGCCTGGGGCACAGTGCGACTGGAGCCGACGTGGATGAACATTTGCGAGTCGGCCGGACATGCGGCGGCGCTGGCGATTCAGACGAAGGTCACGCCCGCAGAGCTGGATGTGAGCCTGCTGCAGCGGAAGCTGGTGGAGAGCCATGTGATGGTGAATTTCTTCAATGATGTGGATGTGGCTTCCAAGGATCCGCGCGTGGCTGCGGCGCAGTATTTTGCCACGAAGGGTTTCTTTGCGGACTACAATGCACGACTCGATGAACCGCTGACGGAAAGCGTGCGCAAGGCGTGGGGCGTGGGTCTAACGGCCATGCGTGAGGGCAAGCTGAAGCCGATGGAGATCGTGAAGCTGGTGCATGTGGCTGAGGCGGAGAAATCTCCCACCACGAACCGGACGCGAGGCGAGGCGCTGCTGAACCTGTGGAAGAAGTTGCCTGCGGCGAGTGTTCCCGAAAAGAAGAAGACTGCAGCCGTCATTCGCAAGCCACTGAAGGTGGAGCCTGTGCGCGCCAGCACGGCGCAGGAGGTGGAAGGCAAGGCTTATGATGTGGTGGTCATCGGCGGCACGCCGGGCGGCATTGCCAGTGCGGTGCGCGCGGCACGTGAGGGACTCTCGGTGTTGCTGGTGCAGCACAACAAACATCTCGGTGGCATGGTGACGAACGGGCTCATGCAGTGGGATGCACTGTATGGCGGGCATCGCTCGCCAATCTTCAATGAGTATGCGAGGAGCATCGAAGACTACTACCGTGAGACTTATGGCGAAGGGTCACGGCAGCACTCGTCGGCGCGTTACACGCAGACGCATTATCCGATGGGGCGCATGGAGCCTGGGGTGGCCGAGCATCTGTTTAACAAGATGGTTTCAGCGGAGAAGAACATCACGACGCTGCTTTCACATTATCCCGTGGAGGTCGTCAGAGAAGGGGCGCTGATTCGCAAGGTGGCGTTGCTGGAAAGTAGAACGGGTTTTCAACCCGTTCGGAAGGATGAACGAGTTGAAAACTCGTTCTACGTCACTGCCAGCACCTATATCGACGCCACGTATGAAGGTGATCTCGCGGCTGTGGCGAAGGTGGCATATCGTGTGGGACGTGAAGGGCGTGATGAGTATGGCGAACCGCATGCGGGGAAGGTTTTCACCAACATCAGTGGCGATACCGGGCCGAAGGATGTGCTGGACGGAGAGCTGAATCTGCACACTTACGGGCATGTTCAGGGGACCATTGATGAAACAAGCCCTTTCACAGCGGATGGAGCCATTCAGGCTTTCAATCATCGCTTTTGCCTAACGAACGAAGCGGGAAACATTCGACTCCCGGAGAAGCCGACGGGTTATAATCGCGAGGAGTATGTGAACTACAATCGCATGGGCATGAATGCGGGGGGACTGTGCGGGAAGAGCACGTTTAACAGCCCGATCCTGCCTGGAGAGAATCATGCGTATCCAGATGCAAGCTGGCCGGAGCGCGAGAAGATCATCCAGCGGCACACGAATTTCGCGCTCGGGCTCATGTGGTTTTTGCAAAATGATGAGTCCGTCCTTCCGGCCAAGCGCGAGGCCTGCCGCCTCATCGGCCTGCCGCTGGATGAGTATGTGGACAATGACAACCTGCCCTATGAGCTTTATGTGCGCGAGGCGCGACGCATTGTCGGACGGCATGTCTTCACGGAACAGGACAACAGCGCGGCGCCGGGTCTCACACGCACGCCGGTGTTTGCGGACAGCATCGCCTTCACGGACTGGTCCATGGACTCGCATGACTGCAGCAAGGACCGACGTCCGGGGTATGCCTATGATGGCAAGCTGATCCTGACTGAGGAGACACGTCCGGCGCAGATTCCGTATCGAAGCCTGCTGCCAAAGGATGTGGACAATCTGCTCGTGCCGGTGTGCCTGAGCGCCACGCATGTGGCCTGGGGCGCGGTGCGGCTGGAGCCTGTGTGGATGCAGGTCGGTGAGGCTGCGGGATATGCGGCGGCACTGGCGAAGAAGCAGAGGACCACGGTTGGGAAGCTCGATTCCGATCTGCTGGTGCGCACCTTGGTGACGAACAAACATTTCGTCAGTTTCTTCAATGAGCTGCTCAAGCAGGATGCGCATCCAGCGATGGCTGCGGCGCAATACTTTGGCGGACAAGGTTTCTTTGCGGACTACAACATCGCTCTCGATGAGCCGCTGAAGCAGGCGACTGCCGAAGTTTGGGCACGAAAGATCGATGATCCGCAGAAGCGCGCGCTGGCGGTTGCGGAGGCAGAGAAGTCCCCTGCCCTGGCTTCTGGCAAGACACGCGGAGAGGCTTTGAAGGAGATGTTTGATGCTTTGATGAAGCATTGAGCTGCCTCGCAGCGTTCAGGTGCGTCATGCGTCTGCTTGCTCTTGCCACCACTCTTTTGTTTGCGGCTTCGTCCTTCGCGGCCTCGCCTAACATTATTCTGTTTCTCGCGGATGATCTGGGGTATGGGGATCTTGGATGCTACGGGCATCCGATCATCAAGTCGCCGAACCTGGATGCGTTTGCGAAGCAGGGGGTGAGACTGACGCAGTGCTACTCGGGCAGCGCGGTGTGCAGTCCATCGCGCTCGGCGCTGCTGACGGGGCGCACGCCGCATCGGAATGGCGTTTATACCTGGATTGCGGAAGGTGCGGAGGTGCATCTGCGGACCAGTGAGACAACGCTTCCGGAGCTTTTGAAGGGAGCGGGCTACGGAACCTGCCACAGCGGCAAGTGGCATCTCAACGGGCTCTTTAACAATCCCGCGCAGCCGCAGCCGGGCGATCATGGGTATGACTGGTGGATGGCCACGCAGAACAATGCCGCGCCCACGCACGAGAACCCGAACAATTTTGTGCGTAATGGCAAAGCGGTGGGGCAGATGGAAGGTTACTCCGCGCCGCTGGTGGTAAGCGAGGCGGTGACATGGCTGAAGGAGAAGCGTGATGCGACGAAGCCCTTCTTTCTGGCGGTGTGGACGCATGAGCCACACTACCCGATCAAGTCAGATCCGAAGTTCAAGGCGCTGTATCCCGACCTAACAGATTATGTGCAAAAGGAGCATCATGCGAATGTGACGCAGATGGATCATGCTTTTGGCAACTTGATGAAGGCTCTGGATGAGCAAAAGCTGGCGGACAGCACCTTTGTTTTCTTCACGTCTGACAACGGGCCTGAGGGTGATGGCATCAAGACACCGGGTCGTGGTTCCAGTGGCGGTCTGCGCGGACGCAAGCGTGATCTGCATGAGGGCGGCATCCGCGTGCCAGGCATGGCGCGCTGGCCGGGTAAGATCCAAGCGGGAACGACGAGCGATGTGCCGGTGATTGGCAGTGACATGTTTCCGACGATGCTCGCGGTGGCGGGTGTGGAAGCGCCGAAGGACAAGGTGCTGGATGGAGTGAATGTTTTGTCGGTGCTGGATGGCAGCGCGACGAAGGTGACCCGGCCGCAGCCTTTGTTCTGGAGGCTGCACATGGCGCCGAATGCAAAGATCGCCATGCGTGTGGATGAGTGGAAGATCCTGGCGAATGCGGAGCTGACGGAGTTCGAGCTCTATGACATCAACAGCGACCCGCAGGAGGCGACGGATCTCAAGGACAAGGAGGCGGAGAGGTTTGCGGCCATGAAGGCACAGTTGATCAAGCACAATGCGAGCATCGATGCCGAGGGGCCGGACTGGTGGAAACGATTGAGCCCGAATGGTGGTCAGCCGCCGGGGGCGAACAAAGGGAAGAAGAAGAAAAAGGCGGTGGAGTGAGATGGCGTGCTCGTTTGAAGATGCGGGACCCCTTTGGGGTCCGCGCTTTGATGAAAACGTCAGGATCGTCCAGGCTCGTCCAGGGGAGCTCTCGCTAAGGCTCGGCACCCCTTCGCTGTGAGGCGGAAGGCACGTTGGCCTTCGATGCACTTGGTGGGTGGATCATGGAGTCAGTCTTGATGACGAGAGGTTCGCTGTGAAACAGCCTCGCGGGCTGGGGCGTTCTTTGGCTCCATGCTCAAGAATGCTTTTGTCTGGTTTCTGCTGGTCTTCGTCTCTCCCATTCACGCGGTGGAGACATTCTTGGCGAAGGATGGGCGGGCTTTCATGGAGGTCACTTATGCGGGGGAAGCTTTGAAGACTGCGGCGACGGAGCTTGCGGGGATGCTGACACGGATCACGGGGGCGGAGTTTGTCTGCAAGGCATCGGAGTCGGAGTCGGGCATTCATCTGGCGCTGCAGAAGGAGGCGGTGACACTCACGGGACGTGAAGGTTATCACCTCGAGTCGTTTGGCGATCGCATTGAGATCACGGGCGCGACTCCGCAGGCGGTGGAGCATGCGGTGTGGGATCTGCTGCATCGCGTGGGGTTTCGGCAGTTCCTGCCGGGGAAGACTTGGGAGGTGGTGCCATCGAAGCCTTCGTTGAGTGTGGATGTAAAGGTCACGACTTCGCCGGACTATCATTCGCGGCGTATCTGGGCGGGGTTTGGATACTTGAAGGAACGTGAGGCGGTGGTGGAAGAGTGGAACCGGCGTAATCGTGCCACGAGTGGCATCACGCTGAACACAGGGCATGCCTATGATCACATCATGGACAGGCATGCGAAGGTCTTTGAGCAGCATCCGGAGTATCTGGCGATGGTGGATGGGAAGCGGCAGAAGCCGAAGTTTTGCACGTCGAATGCGGAACTACGGAAGCTGGTCGTTGAAGATGCCTTGGCGCAGTTTGCGGCGCAGCCGGATCTTGATTCGGTGTCTTGTGATCCGAGTGATGGAGGTGGCTGGTGTGAATGTGCGGAGTGCGCGAAGATCGGCAGCGTGACGGATCGCGCGCTGCTGCTGGCGAATGATGTGGCTGCATCGGTGGACAAGGCGCATCCGGGCCGGATGGTGGGCATGTATGCTTACAATGAGCATTCGCCGCCGCCCTCCATCGAGGCGCATCCGCAGGTGGTGATCAGTGTGGCAACGGGGTTTATCCGTGGAGGCTATACCATTGATCAATTGCTGGATGGCTGGAGCGCGAAGGCACGCACGCTGGGCATCCGCGAGTACTACAGCGTGAACGCCTGGGATCGTGATCTGCCAGGCGCGGCGCGTGGTGGGAACATCGATTACCTGCGCACGACGATTCCGCACTTTCATGCGCGGGGTGCACGCTTCATGTCCGCAGAGGCGAGTGACAACGCAGGCCCGAACGGGCTTGGATGCTATCTCGCAGCGCGGATGTTTTGGGATGTGGATGAGGCGAAGAAGATTGATGCCTTGGTCACGGACTTTTTGGAGTCCTCATTCGGCGCTGCGAGTGGACCGATGCGGAAGTTTTATGAGATGCTGGATGGCAGCAAGAAGCCATCTTTGAGCGATGATCTTCTGGGGCGCATGTGGAGGAGGCTTCAGGAGGCCCGTGGCCTAACCAAGGATAAAGCTATTCTGGCGAGGCTGGATGATCTGGCGCTCTACACGCACTACTGCGGACTGTATCTGGACTACAGCAGCGCTTCGGGCAAAGAGCGGCAGGCGGCGTTTGAGGCGATGTTTCGCTTTCTCTGGCGCATTCGTGACACGGGCATGGTGCATGTGAAAGCACTGTGGCGTGATGTGCCGAACCGTGACAAGGGAGTGACGCTGCCGCCGGGAGCGAAATACAATGATCCGGAGGCTGCGAATCCGTGGAAGACGGGTGTAGCCCTCAAACCTGAGGAGATTGCCAAGCTGGTGGATGAAGGGGTGGAGAAGAGGAAGCTGCTCGATTTCGAACCGGTGGCTTTCAGCATGAAGCTGGTGCCTGCGACGAAGCTGAAGCTAACGGAGGTTCCGCGTGGCAATGCAGGCATCTATCTGCGCGGTGTGCGGGATTTTTGGACGTGGGTCGATGCTGCACCTGCCACGATTTCGCTCACCGGCACAGCGGGCGTCATTTATCCGAATCGGGGACCGGCCAAGATGGAGCTGTATCCGCTGGCGGAAGCGGAGCTGAAATCGGTGGCGCATCTGGAGATCGATCCGGACAAGAAGCCGCATGAGTTGAAGATGGGGACGAAGTTCCCGGGGCTGCATCGGATCGAGGTCACGGACTCCACGCAGGGCACTTCCATTACATGGCAGGATGGAATGCCGATGACCATCGTCAGCAGCATGGAGCAGCCGGCGAAGCTGTTTGGCCGCTGGCACCTGTATTTCTATGTGCCGAAGGGCACGAAGATGGTGGGTGGATACTCGGACGGCGAGGGGCTCATGCTCGATCCGGAGGGCAAGACGGTGCACACCTTCAGCGCGAAGCCGGGCTACTTCAGCATGAAGGTTCCTAAGGGCATGGACGGGCAGCTTTGGAGCTTTAAGCATACCAGCGGACAACGGCAGCTCATGACGGTGCCACCTTGTCTGGCCCGGGACGCCAGCGAGCTACTGCTGCCGGAGGAAGTGGTGGTCAAAGAAACGCAGCAATAGGCGCGATCGTGAAGCGCCCGCTTGCCTTTCGGGCCTTGCCGGGGAACATCCCGGTTCATAGATTGATGTCCGCCGCTTCTTCCAACCTTTTCGATGACGAATCCATCCGCCCGACCCGGGTGGAGGTGGATCTGGGACAGCTGAGCCGGAATCTGGCGGCCATTCGTGCGCATGTGGGCAGTGCCAAGGTCATGGCCGTGGTCAAGGCGAATGCTTATGGGCATGGCCTGGTGGCGGTGGCGCAGGAAATGGTGCGCTGCGGAGTGGATTCACTCGGTGTGGCGCTGCTGGAGGAGGCGGTGATTTTGCGCCAGGCAGGCATCACGGCACCGATCCTGGTGTTTGGTGGCATCGCAGAGACACAGATTCCGATTTTCATCCGTCATGACCTGACGCTCACGGCACCATCGATTGACAAGCTGCGGCTGATTGACAATGCGGCGTCATCCATGGGCGTGACGGCAAGAGTGCATCTCAAAGTGGATACCGGCATGGAGCGGCTGGGCATCCATCACTACAGCGCGGAGAAGCTGCAGCAGGCGAGCCTGCAAGCGAAGCATGTCCAGGTGGAGGGCATCTACTCGCACTTCGCCAATGCGGATGCGGCGGATCTCACGCATGCGCGCACGCAGCTTGAGCGATTTCTTGAAGTGCTGAGCTTTTACGAGAAGCACAGCCTGCCGACACCGCTGCGGCACATCGCGAACAGCGGGGGCATTTTGCAACTGCCGGAGAGTCATCTGGATCTCGTGAGACCGGGCATCATGCTGTATGGTGTGTATCCTAGCGAAGAATGCGCACGCAGCGTGCTGATCCAACCCGCGCTGACGTGGAAGAGCCATGTGGCCTACTTTAAAGTGGTGCAATCCAACAGTCCGGTGAGCTATGGCAGCACCTGGGAGAGTGATCATGCGGTGCGTGTCGTCACGGTGCCTGTGGGCTATGGCGATGGTTACTTTCGCGCGCTTTCCAACAAGGCGGAGGTGATCATCCGTGGTCAGCGACATCCGGTGGCGGGTCGTGTATGCATGGACCAGATCATGGTGAACCTCGAGTGGGGCACCGCCTACTATCGTGATGAAGTCATTTTGCTAGGCAAGCAAGGCAAGCAGCAGGTCACGGCGGAGGATCTGGCGAACTGGGCAGGGACGATTCCCTATGAAGTGCTGACAAACATCAACACACGAGTGCCACGAGTTTATTATTAGTTAGGCTCGCTCGCTGAATAAATCGCCGAATTAAGCGTGATTGTGGCTGCGCTGAAAGCATCCCGAGACTAGGCTCGCGTTCGGGCTGACCTTGCGTCAACCCACCGCTCCACTCATGAACCTCATCATCTTTGACCTCGAAACCACCGGACTGTCACCTCTCTACCATGAGATCATCCAGATTGCGGCGGTGAAGGTGCGGGCAGGGCAGTGGGAAGATGAGGAGCTGTTTGACACCTTCGTGCAGCCTCGGCAGCGGATCTCGGATTTCATCACGGGACTGACGGGGATCACCGAGGACCATGTGGCCGAGGCACCTTCCCCAGCAGATGCGCTGATGAGCTTTTCCCGCTTCATCGGTGCCGAGGGCGCCATGCTGATCGCGCACAACGGGCCGTGCTTTGACATGCGCTTCATTGCCGAGAACTGCACCCGCCACGGGCTGCCTGTGCGCAAGACAGAGAATCTGGATTCCCGGGCCTTTTCCCGCAAGATCTGGGGCGGACGCAGTGGTCATGGGCTGGACCCGATCCTGGACCGGCTGGGTGTTTCCACGGCCGGTGTGAGGCGCCATGATGCGCGCGGTGATGTGCATCTGCTGACCCAGGCCGTGCGGAAGATGTGGGGCCGACTGGTGCCTGACTTCCAAACCTGTCCAGTCACGACGAAGATCGGGGTGATCCCGGCGGTGTGATGGATGCCGTCGAGATCCACGATCTCGTCGAGATTCGTTCGAGATCGAGCACCTCCTTTCACCTTCGCCAACGCATTCGACACATCGCCTGAACTCGTTTATGAGCGGTCGATGCCCACCGACCAGCTCAACCTCTTCGCCAGCGATGCTCCTGCCCAGGAGCCTGTGGTCGAGCTTGGTGACATGCCGGGCGTGGCCCGTGTGCAGCTTGAAGGCTCCGCCGCGCTGGAGCTGGACTATGGTATTCCGGAGAAAATGGCCGCACGCATCGGCGTGGGCACGCGGGTGATGGTGCCTTTGCAAAATCAGAAGGTGCCGGCGGTGGTGATCGAGCTGCTGCAGAGCTCGGAGCATCGCGGCAAGCTGAAGGAAGTTTCCAGCATTGTGGGTTCGCGGCCGATGTTCACTCCGGGATTGCTGAAACTCGCAGACTGGGTGGCGGAGTACTACATCGTGCCGGTGCATCGGGTGCTGCGGGCTATGCTGCCGCAGGCAGTGCGGGACAAGCCGGAGACCTTTCTCACGGACAGTCATCTCAAGCTGGTCAAGGAACCTCCAGCGGATGTGCTGGAGAAGATGCATGCCCGAGCGCCAATGCAGGCGCGGGTGATCGAGGAACTACGCCGCCGCAAAGGCGAGGCCACGCTGAGCGAGCTGCGCCGGGATCTGCCCAGTGCCACCACGGTGGTGAAGGCGCTGCTGAAGCATGGCTGGATCAGCCGCAGTGAGATCCGCGTGGAGCGTGATCCTTTTCAAACGGAGGAGTTCCTGCCCACGCTGCCACTGACACTCACGGAAGAGCAGCAGGCGGCGTATGATCATGTCATCGGGGCTCTTCAAAAGCCTGAGGAGGCCAAACCTATTTTGCTTCATGGCGTGACAGGCAGTGGCAAGACGGAGGTTTATCTGCAAGCGATCGCCGAGGTGCTGAAGAAGGGTCAGACGGCGCTGGTGCTGGTGCCGGAGATCAGCCTCACGCCGCAGACCATTGAGCGATTCAAGGCGCGCTTTTCCGAGAAGAAGGACAGCATTGCCGTGCTGCACAGCCATCTGAGTGATGGCGAGCGGCATGATGAGTGGTTCAAGGTGCAGGAAGGCCGCGCGGACATTGTGATCGGGGCGCGCAGCGCGATCTTTGCTCCGCTGGAGAGACTGGGGCTGATCATCGTGGATGAGGAGCATGAGCCGAGCTACAAGCAGGAGGACACGCCGCGCTATCAGGCGCGAGACCTGGCCGTGCTGAGAGGGCGCATCGAGCGCTGCCCGGTGCTGCTGGGCTCGGCCACACCGAGTCTGGAGTCCTTTCAGAATGCGCTCATGGGCAAGTATGACTTGGTGCGCATGACGAAGCGCACGGATGGCAAGTCCATGCCGCTGATCCGCATCATCGACATGCGTCTGCAGCGCCGGAAAGGCACGGGTACGACGATTGCGAATGCGACGATCCTTTCGGAGAAGCTGCGCACGGCGATCACGACAAGGCTGGAGAAGAAGGAGCAGACGATTCTCTTCCTCAACCGGCGCGGATTTCACACCACGCTGGACTGCGCCTCCTGCGGCGAGGTGGTGCAGTGCCAAGACTGTGCGATCCCGATGACGCTGCACAAGGCGGACAACCGGCTGGTCTGCCACATCTGCGGCGCGCGCCGCGTGCCGCCGACGAAGTGCCCGAGCTGCAAGGAGCCTGGATTGAAATACGGCGGCTTCGGCACGGAGCGTGTGGAGGCAGCGGTGCGCGAGGTGTTTCCCAAGGCGCGCATTGCGCGTGTGGACACGGACACGATGCAGAGGAAGAACCAGCTGCGTGACACGCTGAGGGACTTTCGAGCGCAGAAGCTGGACATCCTGATTGGCACCCAGATGATCGCCAAGGGGCTGGACTTTCCGAACGTGACACTGGTGGGTGTGCTGAATGCGGACACGGCGCTGAACATTCCGGACTTCCGCGCTGCCGAACGAACTTTGCAACTCCTCATCCAGGTGGCGGGACGCGCAGGACGTGGCGAGCTGAAAGGCGAGGTGTATGTGCAGACGCATGCGCCACACAGCCCGGCGATCCAGTTCAGCCGGCACAATGACTTTGAAGGCTTCTCTGACCAGGAGCTGGAGCACCGGAGGGCTTTCAAGTATCCGCCCTACAGTCACATGGTGCTGGTGAGCAGCCGTGGGAAGCATGAGACGCAGGCGGAGTTCACGCTGCAGACGCTGCACAAGCGCCTGCTGCAAGGTCTGCCGGATGGAACGATCATGGGCGAGCCGACGCCGTCCTCTTTGTCAAAGGCGCATGGACAGTTCCGGTTTCAGCTGCTGATGCGGTCGGACCGGATTCGTCCGCTGGCGAGGCATATCCAGACGGTGATGGAGACGCTTTCTCCGCCGCCGGATATTCTGGTGACTTGGGATGTGGATCCGGTGAGTTTGACGTGATGGGAAGCGCCAATGAGCGACACATACCATGTGCGCAGAGAACGTGTTCGCTGTTAGGTGGCGTTGAGTGCGAACAGTAGCGGTGTCGACGATGCAAGGGTGCCCTTGCATCTCTGCCACCGCACTCCGGGACGCTGGCGCGACTTCGAACGGGCCAATCTACTTCGTTTGATCTTTGACGACGTCGCGGGCGATTTTGAGGACGTCTTTGCCGACGTCTAGCATGCCGCTTTTGTCGTCTTTTTCCTTCTTCTCAGGGAGCGGGGTGCCGGGGGCGCCGCTGGGGTTGTAGGATTTGACGTCGGGCAGAGGGACGGGCTTGCCGGTGGTGGCATCGATGACGGTTTCCTGCTTCTGCTGCGGAGGTGGCTTGGGGGCTTCCTCGGGCTTCTTCTCAGGTGTGGCTGGAGGGGTCTCGGGTTTCTTTTCGGGGAGAGACTCCGGGGGCTTGGCGTCGGTCATTTTTGGCTCTGCAGCCTTGGTGCGGACGGCTTGGTAGAGCAGGTTGTAGTTATGCCGGATGGCGGCGGGGAAGGACACGCGGCCAGCCTCGACGATTTTTTCGCGGAGGAGTTTGGAGGAGAGGTCCGCGACGAGATCCGTGCCGATCTTCACGGCGCGGTCGACATACGGCGCGGCGACGGAGGTGGAGGCGGAGGCGCCGCCTTTGATAAGCTCGCTGCTGATGGTGCGGCCCTGGAGGGCGAGGCTGCTTTGCGCCGTAACGAGGGTGCCATCCGCAGCGAAGCTGAGCTCGAGGCTGGCGTGGTCGTCACTGGCCATGAAGCCACGGACGTGGTCGATACGCACGGAGACAAAGATACCGCCGTCCGGAGATGGGGAGGTCTCGGGCTGATAGGTGCGGTAGAGGGCCTCGGAGATTTCATACTCGGCGGCCTTGCCTTTGCGGGCCTTCCATCCGCCCAGGCTGGTGCCAAAGCCTTCCATATCGATCTCCACGGCGGCGAACGTGGGTGTGGCGAGCAGGAGGGCGAGGAGGAGGTAGCGGGCTTTCATGGCGGGTAACGGGCCGTCAGGCGGGGAGGCGAGGTTAAACTGGTTCTTTGGCGTTCTTATTCAAGCGAGTTTCACCCTTGTGCGGTCGGAGGGGGATGCACGAAGGTCGCCTATACGACCGTATTTTCCGCCCCCCATGACGCCTTCTTCCCCTTCTGACCTCAAGCGCCGCTCCTTTTTGCGCGCGGCTTTCTCTGGTGCTGCCATCACCCCTGGCCTGCTTTCGGCGGCAGAGGTGGAAAAGGCGATCTCCCAGAGCGAGGGGCAGTTTCATGAGCCGGCGCAGGATCTGAAGCTGGTGCAGGATGCGGACGTGATCGTTTGCGGCGCGGGTCCGGCGGGGATCGCGGCGGCCATCACGGCGGCACGGGCCGGGGCCAAGGTGCGGGTGTTTGAATGGCGCGGCTGCCTGGGCGGTGTGTGGACGGCGGGGCTGCTGGGCTATCTGCTGGATTTCGACAAGCCGGGGTTCAACCAGGAACTGCTGAAGCGTCTGGATGAACGCGACATGCGCCGTGGCACGAGCAAGGGCAGTGTGGTGTATGAGCCTGAGGGCATGAAGCTGCTGCTGGAGGAGATGTTTGTGGAGGCGGGCATCCAGTTTCAACTGCACACGCGGGTGGCGGCTGCCTACAAGGAGGGGAAGCGTCTAACCACGATTGTGACAGATTCCAAATCAGGCCGGCAGGCATGGAGCGCGCCGGTTTTCATCGACACGACGGGTGATGGGGACCTCGGCGCGCTGGCGGGATGCAGCTTTGAGTATGGCGAGGCGGAGGCCTGCCCGTGCCAGCCGATGTCGCTCAATGCGCTGCTGGTGTGCAAGGATGCGTCGGCGCTGGCTTCCTACATTCATCAATCGGATCCGAGCAAGGCGGACGGCATCGCCAAAGATGCGTTCCTGGCGGAGATCAAGCGCACGGAGCATTTCCCTTCCTACGCCAAGCCGACGCTGTGGCAGGTGCGGGACAATTTGCTCCTGGTGATGATGAATCATCAGTATGGCGTGCCTTGCTTTGATGCGGCGAAGATCACGGAGGCCACGGTGCATGCACGTGTGGAGCTGCACAAGATCGTCAACGGACTGCGTAAGCTGGGCGGGCCGTGGGAAGGCCTGCAGATCGCGGCCACGGCGGAGCAGATCGGCGTGCGTGACGGGCGACGCATCGCGGGACGTTACACGGTGAGCAAGGATGATCTGATCAATGGGGCGCGCTATGAGGATGCGGTGGTGAGGCCGACCTTCCCGGTGGACATCCATGCGCTGAGCAAGGAGGCGAACAAGACGGCGGCCTACAGCAATGCGGGTGTGAAGGTGAAGCCCTATGATGTGCCGCTGCGTGCGCTGATTGCGAAAGATGTCGATGGTCTCATGATGGCAGGACGCTGCATCAGCGGTGATTTCATCGCGCATGCGAGCTATCGTGTGACGGGCAACTCGGTGGCGATGGGCGAGGCGGCGGGTGTGACGGCGGCGCTGGCGGCGGCGAGCAAACGGCTGCCGCAGGACGTTCCGTGGTCCGAAGGCGAGACCAAGCTGAAAGCGCTCGGGCAGCGGGTGTAGGCTGATATAGCCTCATGCCTTCACTCGTAGTGAAAGGCGCATGAAGCTGACCACCACCCTCTTTCTGCTCACGACATCGCTCTTTGCCGAGGACTGGTCACAGTTCCGCGGCGGCAATGGGAGCGGTGTTTCTAATTCGAAAGGGCTGCCGGAGTCTTTCTCGACGGACTCTAATATCGCGTGGAAGGCGAAGATCGGAGATGGGGTGGGAGCGCCGATTGTGAAGAACGGTCGTGTCATCAGCACGGCCATGGTGGCGGATGAAAAGGCGGCGGTGTTTGCTTTTGACATCGCCAGCGGCAGTCAGGTGTGGCGCACGGAATTTGAGACCGGCAAGCTGCCGCGCATCACGCCGCCGAACAGTCATGCGTCATCGACTCCGGCCACGGATGGCGAGCGTGTGTATGTGTACTTCAGCACGCTGGGGCTGATCGCTTTTGATTTCGGCACGGGAAAAGAAGCCTGGCGCTATGCGATGCCGAAGCCTGCGTATCTCATGGACTGGGGCGCGGCTTCATCTCCCATCGTGCATGATGGAATGGTGATCTTCTGCCAGGATGATGATCTGGCGCCTTTCCTGGTGGCGGTGGATGCGAAGACGGGAAAAGAGAAGTGGAAGACGCTGCGCAAGGAGATGCTGGCGGGATACTCGCTGCCGGTGCTGTGCGAAGCGAACGGAAGGACGGACCTGGTGGTGGCGGGCAGCGGCAAGCTGAAGGGCTATGATCCGGCCACGGGCAAAGAACTGTGGACCTGCAACACGCTGCTGCGCACCATCATGACCTCTCCGGTGGTGCATGACGGCGTGATCTACATCGCGGTGCAGAGCTATGGAGATGCGACGCGCACGCTGAAGCATGCTTTGTTAGAATGGCTGGACACGAACCAGGACAAGATCCTCTCCCGTGAGGAGACTCCGAAGGAGTTTCATGAGCGGTTCGATGCCTCGGACAAGAACAAGGACAAGGTGATCGGGCCGGAGGAGATCGACACGGCCTTTCAAAGCCCGGACAACATGGCGGCGGGCGGGAACATCATCCAGGCGATCAAGGGCGGCGGCAGTGGTGATGTGACAAAAACGCATGTGCTCTGGAACATTGATCCGAAGTCGCCCTCGAACCTTTCTTCGCCACTGTTTTACAACCAACGGCTCTATGTGGTGAAGAGCGGCGGGATGTCGAGCTGCTACGATGCGAAGGACGGGAAGATGCTGTGGGAGCGCAGTCGGCTGGGAAATTTTGGCGACTACTTTGCCTCGCCCATCGCGGCTGGCGGCAAGGTGTACATCGCAGGGAAGAACGGGTTTGTAGTGGTGCTGGAGGACGGGCCGGAGCTGAAGGTGCTGGGGAAGAATGACATCGGCGAGGAGATCATCGCCACGCCGGCGATCGCGGATGGACGGCTCTTCATCCGCACGCGTGAAAATCTCTTTTGCGTGTCAGGCAGTGCTCCCCAACCTTGAGGCATCATGTGGAGATCCTTTTTTCTCAGTCTTGTCCTGACCGCGAGCGCTCTCGCGGGTCCGAAAGTCACCCTCGTCATCGGTGAGAAGGCGCATGCGCTGGACAAGGTGGCGGCCGAGCAGATCGCGACGGATTTCAAAGCGCTCTTTGAAGCGGAGACGAGCATTCAGAGCACGGTTCCTGCGGATGGAGGTCATGTGGTGCTTGTGGGCAGTCCGCAGTCCAATCCGGCGATTGCCGCAGAGGCGTGGCCGAAGATCACGGAGCAGGGCCTTGTGATCAAAAGCACACCGAAGGGGCTGATCATCGGCGGAGGCTGCCCTCCGGCCACGATCTGGGCCGCGAGCGAGCTGGCGCATCACTTTGGCATCCGGCATCTGCTGCAGGGAGATGTGCTGCCGGTGGAGAAGCCTGCGTTCAAACTCGATGGGCTCGACATGGTGCTGGAGCCGAAGATTCTGCAACGCGGCTGGAGCATGTTTAACGGAGTGGCCACAGGCGCGGAGTCCTGGAGCAAGGCGGAGCATCTGGCGCTGATGAAGCAGCTTGTGAAGCTGAAGTATAACCATGTGTTGCTTCCCCAGCATCTGCGTGCGCCAGCCTCCATCTCTGTGGAGGGTGACGTGGGCGGCAGGAAGGCTTTTGGGGGTGCAAAGGTGTTTCCATCCGGCGAACCCATTCCTGATCTCAGTGCTGAAGCCACGGCCATGGGCCTGGTGGCGGTGCCGCAGGATTTTGTGACGCTGCCTCTTGGGGCGAGCTCGACGAGCGTGCTGCCGCAGATCACGCTGGACGCGGTGGAGCGCCGCCTGCGCACGGTCATCAAGTACAATGCAGGCAGCTTCCTGGCAGGTGCGCAGATCCCGGGTGATCTGAATGCCTCCGCTTACTTCACCAGCCGGGTGAGTTTTGATGAGAAGGTCACGCCGGCCTCCGCACTGAACGATCTGGTGCTGACGATCTGCGGTGATGGCGTGACCGAGCGTGTGCAGAAGGCCCTGGATCTCATCAGCCAGGCCACGGCACTCATCGAGAAGAACGATCCTGAGCTGGGTGTGCCGAATGCGGAGATCTTCCTCCGGCATCTGCAATCCAAGGAGGCTCTGCCCGCGTGGATCACGGAGGCAAAGACGCTCTACACAGGCGCGATGAGCGAGATGTTCCGAGCCAACACTCGTGCCCGTGAAGGTGCGAGATCCTTCACGCTGTATCACGCGAAGCGACTGGAGTTCACGGTGCATTTCTTCACGGCTCTGGAGGCGCTTTATAAAGCGCATGATGCGGCCACCAGGGATGAGGCGCTCGAGGGAGGCATTGAAGCCATTTACAATGCGCTGAACTCCTGGTCAGATGTGGCGCGTGACAGCAGTGATCGCGGTGCCATCGCTCTGCTGAATGAGTATGGTTATCGAGTTTTGCTGAAAGCCAGTGAAGGAGAGGGCAAGTAGGTCAGGCCATGGCTATTCTGGATCGCTTCAAACTCACGGGCCATCGTGCTTTGATCACGGGTGGCTCGCGGGGGCTTGGGCTGGAGATGGCACGCGCTTTAGGTGAAGCAGGGGCGGAGCTGGTGATCTCAGGGTCAAATGCGGAGCATCTGCAAAAGGCCTGTGAACAGCTCAGTGGTGAGGGGTCGAAGGTCAGTGCCGTGCAGGCGGACCTTTCGAAGCCGGAGGAGGCCGAGAGACTTTGTGACGTGGTGCTGCGCGATCATGCGCCCATCGATATTCTCATCAACAATGTGGGTGGACGGCGCATCAACATTCCGACGGAAGAACTGCCGCTGGAGGAGTGGCAACGGATCATGGATCTCAATCTGACGCAGTCCTTCATTCTCACGAAGCGTCTCGGCGCGGCAATGATTCCGCGGAAGTGGGGGCGCATCATCAACATCTCCTCGATCAATGCCTTCTGGCCTGGGAAGGCGATGCGCGGGAGGAGCTATGAGGCTTCCAAGGGTGCGCTGACGATGTTTACGAAGGCGGTGGCGGCGGACTGGGCCGTGCATGGGATCACGGTGAATGCGATCGCCCCTGGTCCATTCCTCACGGACGCTAACCAACGATGGATTCATGAGAAGCCAGAATTTGAGGGCGAGGTCGCCGACAGCATTCCGATGGGGCGCTGGGGTAGACCTGAGGAGATCGGGCCGCTGGCGCTTTATTTGGCCGGTGATGCGAGCAGTTATATGACGGGCAGTGTGCTGGTGATTGATGGTGGGAAGCTGCTGTGGTGAGGCATCTGGGATTGGATCGGGAGTGACACCTCGACCCATGGGAAGGAGCGGGACCCACGTTGGGGTCCGACGTGGGAGGGGAAGTTGGATGGCAGGTTCCAGGGGAGCACTCGCCAAGGCTCGGCACCCCTTCGCTGTGATGCGGAAGGCCTTTGGCCTTCAAGCACTCGATTGATGCTGCGCAAGTCGTGGGCTCATCTTGCGGGGAAGATGGCTACTATGCTGGCGCGTCATCGGAGCTGATCATTTCCGGATCCAGCGGGTGCCGAGGGCGACACTCCATTGGTATTTGCGGGCGTGCTCGCGGATGAGGAAGGGGAGGTCTTTTTCGGTGGCGAGATCGAAGTGTTCCGAGAGCACGGATTTGAGCCAGTCGCGGGTAGAGCCTTGGGGCCAGTTTCCACGGGGGGTGAAGTCTTCCAGCCAGGTGCAGGGGGTGGTGAGAAGGAGCTGGCAGCCGGGGTTCACGAGGGAGGGCAGGCGCTCGATGAGGAGCTGCGGGTCGGTGAGACGGCAAAGTAGGTTAGCAGCGTGCACGAGGTCGAAGCTGCCAAGATCCTCGCGAAGATGCATGGCATCGCCTTGCTCGAACTGGACGCGGTCACGGGGGCAGTCGGCGGGGACTTGGGCGAGGAGCTCGGTGGTCGCGGAGGCTTCGTCGAGACGCTGGTAGGGAAGGTCGGATGATTTTAGCGCTTTGGCGGCGTCGATGAAGCTGTGGCTGTAGTCGATGCCGATGATGGTCTGGCAGTGCTTGGCGAGTTCGAAGCTGGAGCGGCCGACGGCGCAGCCGAGATCGAGGGCTGTGTATGGATGGCGCGTGAAGTCCGCGAGCTCGGTCACAGTGCGGACGGCGAAACCGAGGGCTTCGCGCGGCCCCCAGCTCCAGGGGAGGACCTCGGAGGGAGACCCGTAGTGGAAGAGGAGGTATTCATCGAGCAGGCGGCGGGTTTCGTAGATGTTCACGGGGACGGGAGCGGGAGGTGGGGAGTGGAAAGGATCATACGCCAGAGAGGGATGATGCGGCGAAAAAGAAGATCCCTCACCCTGTTTTGCGGGATGGATGCTAGGGGACGCGGACTTCTCGCCCCCTTCCAGGGGGCGGACCTGAATGGGTGTATGTGTGGCGTTATTCCAGGGGTTGCACTACACCGCTTCGCGGTTTCGTTTCACCCCTGGCTACCAGCTTTCGAGCCTCCAGCTCGCCAATCCACGCTGGGAGGGCCTATTCAGATACGGGTGCCAACATCAGCTAGACTTGGACTCACTCTTCTTTCTGCTTGGTCTTCTTGTTACCTTTTTTGTTGGGCTTGCGTTGTTCTTCGCCGTTCCAGCGGCGATCTTCCCAGCGTGGGGGTTGCATGGAGGCGTCCCACTTTTCCCAGAGGGTTTGAAGCTCGGCTTTCTTGGTGGGGTTTTCGGTGGAGAGGTCTTTTTGCTCGCCGGGGTCGGTGGCGAGGTTCACGAGCATGGGGTCCATGTCCTTGGAGGCTTTGACGAGCTTCCAGTCCCCCTGACGGACGGCGTGCTGCACGCCGAAACGGAAGTAGAGCTCACGCGGGGCGAGCTTGTCCTGTTTGCCTTCGAGCAGAGGGAGGAGGTTCACGCCATCGAGATCGACCTTCAGAGGTTCCGCACCAGCGGCGGCGAGGGCAGTGGGGAGGACATCAAGCTGGATGACAGGGTCATTCACCACACGGCCTGCGGGCACGTGGCCTTTCCATTGGGCCATCCAGGTGACACGCACGCCGCCTTCCCAGACGAACCATTTGTGACCGCGCAGGCCCATCTGCTCCGAGATGGGTGAGGCGCCGCCGTTGTCGCTGATGCAGAAGATGAGAGTGTTTTCTTCGAGTTTGAGATCGCGGAGCTTGGTCATGACGGTGCCGATGGCTTCATCAGCCTCGCCGATGATGGCGGCGTATTCGCCCGTGCGCTTTTCGAGGTGCTTGAATTTCTCCAGCCACTTTGGCGAGGCGACGTGCGGGGTGTGCACGGCATTGAAGGAGAGGGCGAGGAAGAAGGGTTTGTCTTTGTTAGACTCAATAAAGCCGCAGGCTTCGCGGGCATAGATGGGCGAGGTGATGGGTTCGCCTTCGAGCTCTTTCAAGAGTTCGGAGCCGCGATAGAAGGACGGGCCTTTGCCTTCGCCGAGATTGCCGACGGTGCCCATGGAGAAGTCAAAGCCACGGGCCTGGGGGAGGAACTCGGCGGAGGTATCGCCAAGATGCCATTTGCCGACGAGGCCGGTGGTGTAACCGGCGGGTTTCAGGTGCTGGGCGATGGTCTTTTCACTGAGCAGGAGCTCACGACCTTCACGGGTGGGATTGGCATCGTGACCGGTGCGGGCTTGATAACGGCCGGTCATCAGGCCGACGCGACCGGGTGAGCACACACAACCGCTGGAGTAGCCGTTGGTGAAGCGCACGCCGGACGAGGCGATGGAGTCCATGTTCGGGGTCTCAACGAGCTTGCCGCCATAGGCGCCGGGCTGGGCCCAGGCCATGTCGTCGAGGTAGAAGACGAGGATGTTTGGCTTTTGAGCGGAGAGCAGAGGGCTTAGGGCGGAGAGGAAGAGGAGGGCGAGGAAGGTTTTCATGACTGTTGGTTAGGTCAGAGGCGTCTTGAGATGGCGGGGTGCGCAGAGATTGGCCTGAGGATTGCGGACGCTTGATGCGCTCGTTAGCGGTGTCGACGAGGCAAGGGTGCCCTTGCCTCTCTGCCACCGCACTCCGGGACGCTTCGCGACTTCGGCGCGTTATTCTTCAGCGTTGCCCTTCTTCTTTTTCTTCATGCCTTTGCCGCGCTTTTCTTTGCCGCCCCAGAGAGGGGGGACGTTGGTATGGTTCCAGGCGTCCCATTTGGCTTGGAGCTCTTTGACTCGTTCCGGCATCTCGGCGCTGAGGTCTTTGGATTCGCCGATGTCGGTGGCGAGGTTGTAGAGCTTGGGGCCCTGGAGGGTGCCGGGTTTGCTTTCGGCGGCGCCGTCGTAGCTGACGAGCTTGTAGTCGCCGAAGCGGATGGCGGTTTGATCGCCGAAGCGCCAGAAGAGGGCTTCGTGAGGGGTCGTGGTCTTTTCGCCGAGAACATAGGGCATGAGGTCCACGCCTTCGCCGGGGCTTTCAGTGCCTGCGGCGATGAGGGCGGTGGCAGTGAGATCCAGCTGGATCACGGGTTTTTCATAGACGGCGGGCTTCAGCTTCGCGGGCCAGGAGATGAGGAAGGGCACGCGGATGCCGCCTTCCAGGGTGGTGCGCTTGCTGCCGCGCAGAGGGGTGTTGATGGAGCCATTCACTGTCACGCCTTCCATGGTGGGGCCGCCGTTGTCACTGATGAAGGTGACTAACGTATTTTGCTCCTGACCGGTGGCGGCGAGTTTCGCGCGCACGACGCCAATGGAGTCATCCATGGCGAGCATCATGGCGGCATAGGTGCGGCGCTGTGGATCAGTGATGGCGGCCATCTTGGCGAGGCGCTCCTTCGTGGCCTGCATGGGGGTGTGGACGGCATTGAAGGCGAGGTAGAGGAACCAGGGCTTGCCTTGGTTCTTCTCGATGAAGGTGGCGGCTTCGCGACCGAAGGCATCGGTGGTGTGATCGAACTCCGTGACCTGCTCTGTGCCGCGCAGGATGCCGTTTTTGGAGAAGTAGTCATGGGCGCCACCGAGGAAGCCGAAGAAGCTGCCAAAGCCGCGCTGCTGAGGCTGCATGGCGGGCTGGGAGCCGAGGTGCCATTTGCCGACGAGGCCGGTTTCATAACCGGCGGCTTTCAGGCGGTCGGCGATGGTCTTCTCACTCAAGGGCAGGCCTGACTCCTCACCCCCGGGATTGAACTCATGGCCGAAGCGGGTCTGGTAGCGGCCGGAGAGCAGGCCGGCGCGGGTGGGGGAGCAGTAAGGGCCGGTGACGTAACCCTGTGTGAAGCGCACGCCGGAGGCGGCGAGGGCATCGAGATTCGGCGTGGGGATGTCTTTGCAGCCGTGGAAGCCGACATCGGCATAACCCATGTCGTCCCCGACGATGAAGAGGACGTTAGGCTTCTCGGCGGAGAGCCAAGGGCAGAGAGCGAAGAGGCAGAAAAGGAGGGTGAAGAGGGGTTTCATGGCTTTGCGCGCCCCGAAACGAACAGGATGTGACCTGACTTTCTCCTTGCTGCGCGGCCCGGGCTTGGAATCATCCCAGCCCTCTCCACACACCATGAGCAAAGCCCCCATCAGAGTCGCAGTCACCGGCGCCGCCGGCCAAATCGGTTACGCCCTTCTTTTCCGCATCGCTTCCGGCGCCATGTTTGGTCCGGACCAGCCGGTGATCCTCCAGCTCATCGAGGCTCCGTTTGAGAAGCCCCTGGCCGCTCTGGCTGGTGTGGCGATGGAGCTGGATGACTGCGCTTTCCCACTGCTGAAGGGCATTGTGCAGACCTCCGACCCAGCCGTGGGTTTCAAGGACGCCAACTGGTGCCTGCTGGTGGGTGCGAAGCCCCGTGGCCCAGGCATGGAGCGTGCCGACCTGCTCAAGGACAATGGCAAGATCTTCATCGAACAGGGCAAGATCATCGACGCTGTGGCCGCTGACGACGCGCGCATCGCCGTGGTGGGCAACCCTGCCAACACGAACTGCATGATCGCCGCCTCCCAGGCCAAGCGCCTGCCTGCCGAGCGCTTCACCGCCATGGTGCGCCTGGACCAGAACCGCGCGCAGACCCAGCTGGCCCAGAAGGCTGGTGTGGATCTCACGGAAGTGAAAGACATCTTCATCTATGGCAACCACAGCCCGACGATGTTCCCCTCCTTTGCCCATGCGACCATCGCTGGCAAACCGGCCAAGGAAGTGATCAACGACAACGCCTGGCTGGAAGGTCCCTTCTGTGAGACGGTGGGCAAGCGCGGCGCGGCGATCATCGCGGCTCGTGGCTCCTCCTCCGCTGCTTCTGCCGCGAACGCTCTGGTCGATCACGTGCGCTCCCTGGTGACTCCGGGCGCGATCCACAGCATCGCCGTGAAGAGCAATGGTCTGTATGGCTTTGATGCCAATGTGTGGGCCGGCATGCCGGTGCGCACGACGACGGCGGGCAGCTATGAAGTGATCACGGGTTATGAGATGGACGACTTCGCGAAGTCGAAGATCGCCGCGACGAACAAGGAGCTCACGGATGAGCGCTCGTTTGTGGCGGACATGCTGTAATCGCTATTGATTCTTTTGGCCGTCCTCGAGTGTTATGCATTCGTGGACGGCTTTTTTGTTGGGCTTGGGATTCCAAATCCGATTTAGTAGAAAGATTAGGGTAGAAAGATTTTTTCTTTTCTGTCCTCAACTGCCGGTTCGGGGATTGCGTTCATCTGCCAGATCGATGCCGAGATTGTGGACGAGGCGGTCAAGGGTGCCGTTGTTCGCGTCCTTTTCGATCTGACGATCCCACACTTCTGCTAGATGGCTCTCGAGCCAAGCTGAGAACTCCTTGAGTTCCTCATCGTCCAGAGCGGCAATCTCTTGTTTGATCTGCTGCAGAGTCATTGGCTGAGTGTGCGTCTTTGGAATCACCTTCAACGTGTCGGGCTTGCTTCATTTCCAGAACACCAAGACAGTTTGGTAGAAAAATTAAGGGTAGAAAGATTTAATTTTTCTACCTCAATCTTTCTACAAACCGGCTTGGGAATGGCGGCCTAACAAAGTGAGAGTCTTGATAGTGGCGGCTTCGTGGGCGCGGAGGGCGGTGTGGCCGGACTCTCCGAGGCGCTGGGCCTGGGCGGGGGTGGAGAGAAGGCGGTCGAGGGCGGACTCCAAAGCGGTGGTGTCGGGGACTTGGAGGGCGCCTTGGTGTTTGAGGAGGAGATCCACCAGGGGCTCGAAGTTTTCCATGTGGGGGCCGAAGAGGACGGGCTTTTTGGCCATGACAGCCTCGGCGGGGTTCTGGCCGCCGGTGGTGAGGAAGCTTTTGCCGACGATGACGATGCTGGCGAGGCACTGCCAGGCGCGGAGCTCGCCAGTGGTATCGACCAACAGGGTTGGTAATGACGACGAGCGAATGACGAATGACGAATGGATCTGGGAGCGTAGGACGGGGTCGAGGCCTAACGACTGAAGTTCGGTGACGATGGAGTCGGCGCGTTCGACGTGGCGGGGGACGATGAGGAGGGCGAGGTCCTTGTGCTTTGCGGCGAGGTTTTGGATCACCTTGGCGAGGAGGGCTTCCTCGGCGTTGTGGGTGCTGGCGAAGAGGATGGGGCGGTGGGCAGCGGTGATGCCGGATTGATGCATCACGGCGCGGAGGCGCTCGACCTGGGCGGGGTCGGCCTCGGCACCCTGGGGGTCAAACTTGATGCTGCCGGTGTGGTGGATGTTCGCGGTGGGAACGCCGATGGTGGCGAAGCGGGTGACGTCTGCAGGTTCCTGCACGTGAACCTGGTCCAGCATGCCAAACACGGGGCACATGAGGAAGCCGAGCTGCTGGAAGCGGCGCTCGGACTTGGAGGAGAGACGCGCATTGACCATGGAGACCTGGATGCCCTGACGGCGGGCGGAGTAAACCAGGTTAGGCCAGACCTCGGCCTCGATAAGGATCATCTGGGAGGGACGGATGAGGTCGAGGAAGAACTCACTGACAAAGGGCAGGTCCACCGGGGAGTAGAGCACGACCACGCGGCCAGACTGCCTAACCGCAAATTCTTCTGCCATGGCATGCGCGGTCGGAGTGGTCGTGGTGAGCACGACACCGGTCCGTGGAGCTTCTTTGAGCAGGCGGGTGATGAGCTTCATGGCGATGCCCGCCTCACCCACGCTGACGGCATGCATCCAGATACGGTCGCGACCGCATGGGAGAGCGGCGATGGCGGCTTTCTTCTCCAAGGGCAGTCTGCCGAAGCGGCCTGCCATGTCTTCCCAGCGGCCGCCGCGGGCCTTCATCTTCCGCACGGCACCTGGCAGCAGAATGAGGATGCCGAGGGGAAGAAGGAGGTTGTAGACGATCAGCGTGAAAAGGAGGGACATCGGGGCAAAAAGAAGGCCGCGTCCTGGTGAACGCGGCCAGATTTGAGGGGGTTCATGCCACGCAGTCTCCTGCGTGGCAAGCCCGCGCCTGGATGACTCCAGGCGATGATCCTAATTACTTGCGGCCTTTCTTGGCAGCCTTCTTGGCTGGCTTGGCGGCTTTGGCAGCCTTCTTGGCTGGTGCAGCAGCTTTCTTAGCCGGAGCCTTGGCAGCCTTCTTCGCGGCTTTGGCCGGGGCCTTGGCGGCCTTCTTGGCTGGCTTGGCGGCTTTGGCTGGCGCAGCCTTGGCGGTCGGGGCCTTGGCAGCGGACTTGAGGATGCCGGTGACGCCACCTTCACGCTTCAGGCGGTCCAGGAGGGCCTTCTCACGGAAAGCGATGGCTTCATTGAGCACGGCATCATGGTCGTCCTTGGTGTAGCGATAGACCTTGGAGATGGTGCGGCCTTTTTCAGCGCGGACGGAGACGGCGATGAGGCGGGTGACCTTGCCCTTCGCGGTCTTGTACTTGCGGTAGGAAATGCCGACGTGACCGCTTTTGTTCTTTTTGTTAGCGGTGTGGGCGATGCGGCTGGCCTCCAGAGGAGACATCTGGCCGAGCATCTCGTCACGATAGGAGCGGGCAGCCTTCAGGGAGCCTTTGACGCCGCCATAGAGGCTGTCAGAGAAGTGCTTGGTGTGCAGACCGCCTTCGCGGGAGATGCAGACCTGGAAGCCGTGAGTTTGCTTGGAGGCATCGGAACGAGTGTCGATGCGTTTGATGTTTCGTTCGGACAGGGGGTTGGAGCGGCGGCGCATAGATGGGGGATTGTTGTTGGGGGCGGGAGATTAGCCTTGAAAATGCAAGTTGGCCGATGAAGGCGCAAGATGAAAATGGACGGCTTAACCAGCTTCGCGACTATTTGTCTAACTTTCTTTGAAAAACGTTCACTTTGGCTGTGTCATGGCGATGCAATGTAGCGCGCCACCTTCAGTCACAAGATCCTTACAGGTCACCGGAATGACTTCACGACCTGGGAAACACTCGGCGATGATGTCTTCGGCAAACTGGTCTTTCTTCTTCTGGCCGAAGATGGGGACCATGACGGCATTGTTCAGAATCAGGAAGTTGGCGTAACTGGCCGGCAGGCGGCTGAGGCGCCAGTCCTTCATCTCAATGGAGTTAGGCATCTCGATCTCAATGATCTCAAGCTTGCCGCCGCCAGGAAGGCGGACGTCATCCAGCTGCTCGCGGATTTGCTTGAGAACCTTAAAGTTAGGGTCGGTCTCCTTGGACTCGACCATGCAGATGACGGCGTCATCACGGATGAAACGGACGAGGTCGTCGATATGGCCGTCGGTGTCATCACCTTCGATGCCCTGCTTGAACCAGACGATGTCTGTGACGCCGAGCATGGCCTTGAGCTCTTTTTCCATCTCCGCCTTGGTGCGGGCTTTGCCACCATTGCGGTTAGGGTTGAGAAGGACCGCCTCAGTGGTGAGCAGAAGGCCTTTGCCGTTGGACTCGATGGCGCCGCCTTCGAGCGTGAACTCGGAGGTGAAGTGCTCCATCTTCAGAGCGGCGGCTGCCTTGGCAGGGATCTGGTTATCCAGATCATGGGGGAACTTGCCGCCCCAGGAGTCGAAGTTCCAGTCGGTGACGGCGACCTGACCGGTCTCGTTATGCTTGATGAAGATGGGGCCGTGATCACGGCACCAGACGTCGTTCGTCAAGTTTTCGTAGATGTCCACCTGGCTGAGATCGCCTTCATTATCTGCGATGCTCAGACGGATGTTCATGTGCGAGAGCATGGGTGCGTTGATGCGCACACGCTCATAGCGGGAGATGGAGCTGGCGATCTCACCGAACTTGTCCTGGATGCGATGGAAAGTCTTGGGACAGCTTTCCTTGTTATGCGGCCAAGACAGCCAGACAGCCTCCTGCGGTTCAAATTCGGCGGGAAGGCGATAGTTCTTCGGGTAGGCTTTACTCATCGAGGTAGCGTTTGGTCAGGGGGGAATACGTGTCAATGCGCCGATCACGGAAAAACGGCCAAATGCGGCGGAAATCCTCCACGGCCTGGAGGTCACAAGGGACGATGAGCACTTCTTCATGCTCCACGGAGGCCTTGGCGACGATCTCGCCATAAGGATTGGCAACGAAACTCTGGCCCCAGAATTCGGTATCATCCTGGAACCCGGTGCGATTGACCGCGGCGACGAAGCAGCCATTGGCCACGGCATGGCCGCGCTGCACGGTCTCCCAGCCGCAATGCTGGGCCTTGCCGAGCTCAGCCTTTTCACTGCTGAGCCAGCCGATGGCGGTGGGGTAGAAAAGGATCTCCGCGCCGGCGAGTGCGGTGAGGCGCGCGGCCTCTGGATACCACTGGTCCCAGCAGATGAGCACGCCAATGCGGCCGAACTTGGTATTCCAAACTTTATAACCGAGGTCACCGGGGGTGAAGTAGAACTTCTCCTCAAAGCCTGGATCCTGCGGGATGTGCATCTTCCGGTAGAGGCCGAGCACGGTGCCGTCCGCATCAATCACGGAAGCGGTGTTGTGGTAAAGACCGGGGCCGCGCTTTTCAAACAAGGGCACGATGACCACGACATTCAGCTCCTTGGCCAGCCTGGCCAGATGCGCCGTGGTGGGGCCATTGGGCATGGGCTCCGCGAGATCAAAGAGAGCGGTGTCCTGACGGGTGCAGAAGTAAGGAATGTTAAACAACTCCTGCAAACAAATGATCTGGGCACCCTTGGCCGCGGCATCACGGATCAGAACCTCATGCCGGGCGAGGCTTTCTGCCTGGCTGGCAAAGGTGGTTCCTTGGATAAGTCCGAGTGTGACGGTTGGCATGGGTGGGGGGAGCCCAACTTTTCAGAGAGAGCACCGCAGCGTGCAAGCGAAGAAGTTCGCCATTGCTTGCTTAAGTTCTCCTTCCAAAAGCGGCTCGCGTCGACGCGCTGGCGAGCCCGCCAAGCCATCAACGCATCACCACTTCGCACCGACTTCTTCCCTGGCAATGGCTTTCAGTGCCGCAATCTTCGGTTCGGCCAATTCGATGCCCGTGGTAGCGGGGATTCCAAGGTCTTTGGCAGCAACTTTGTTACCCTTCCAGGTGATGCCGCTGAGGTCACAGCGCGCTTCGATGGCGGAGTATTTGGGTGAGGAGATCTGGTTGCCTTCAAAGACGGTGCCCACAGGTGCGAGCGTGGCGGTTTTGTCGTCCTCGAGACCGATGAGCACAGGGTGCTCGCTGTTGACGATGGTGTTGCCGATGATCCTGGCGTTCTTGACCTGGAAGTAGCGATTCGCGGGAGAGTTTGGGATGCCCATCATGAGGCAGATGGAGGAGCGGGCATCATCACCGGTGAGGTTTTCGAAGTAGTTGCCACTCACGGTGTGATCTTCACCAATGACGCGGACACCGCCAGTGCCGTTGACTTCATTGCCGATGAAGACATTGCGCTCGACGGTGCAGCCATTGCCATGACGAAGGGTCAAGGTGCCGCTGACTTCGAGGAAGGTGTTTTCACGATAGAGATTGCCGCAGGACTTGTTGGAGATGCACTCCGCCTCGCCATTGCACTTTTCGAAGAGGTTGTGCTCGACGATGCAGCTGGCTTTGGTCATGGAGGTCTTGCTGTCACCGATGCGGATGGTTTCGCCGCCGTTCTTGCCCAGCTTTTCACGTGGGCCGAAGTAGTTGTGATCGATCTGATGGGCACCATTGCTGCCATCGCCCAGCCAGACGACGAAGGTGGTCCCCTTCCCTGTCTTGCCGGTGAAGGTGCAGTGATCCACGCGATTGCCCTCGCCATAGAGGCCGAGCCAGCGGGATTCTTTTTTACCATCCTCCACCAGGGTGCTCGTGACCGAACAATTGGTCAGGCGGCAATGGCTGGCGAGGGTCTTCGAGTCCTTTCGGAACATGATGAGATCACTGATGGTGGGATCAGGCTCGTTGAACTGAAGGCCTTCGATGACGAGATGCTGGCCGCCGAGCTTCAACGTGCTGGTGCCGGTGAAGATAGTCTTGCCGGGTGCTGCAGCTTTCAGCGTGATGGGAGCTTCTTTAGTGCCGGCACCGACGAGTAGAAGGGCGATGTCTTTGAACTCGCCTTCAGGAAGGATGAGTGTGTCCCCAGGTTGTGCGGCAGGCAATGCGGCGGGATCGGTGACGGGGATGTCTTTGGCCTGAACGAAGGACACAAGAGACAGCAAGGACAGGAGGGACGTCAGCGAGCGCATGGTGGGGTGGGTGGTGGCAAAAGTCAGGGGTTAAGCGGATTGATCCAATGAAGTCCGGGGAACTTGCTGAAATCAGCATCGGCGGAAGCCATGACTGCTCCATTCTCATTCGCCAGGGCAGCCAGATGAGCGTCTGTGATCAGGTTATGCGTGGCATTAACTGCTCTGCATGCAGCGGAGAAAAAGGTGAGGTGTTTGATGCCGGGGCTTGGCACGAGAACATTTGGGAGTGAAAGCCATTCCATCACCTGATCCAGAGCCTGTTCCAGTGTCAGGGGCTGCGTCAAAACCTTGGGATTGATCGACAGCCGGATGAATCCCAGCAGCGCAACCCAGGGCATGCCGATCTCCCGACCTGAGTTGATCTCGCCCTCAAGCCATGACAGGGCATTCGCATGCTCCGGTGCGTTTCGGTTCACCGCATGGATGAGCAGATTGACATCGACAATATGCATGGATGCGACACGAGGTCAGAAGTCCTCTGGCAACTGTCCCAGCTTGTGGCTGTCGATGCCGGGCTGGAAGGTGCCCATGCTGTAAGTCTTCATCTTGTATGGCCTTGCTGCGGGCTGACCCGGCTGGGGCGGCACGGGTTTGAAACGCTCCAGCAAGCTGCGCACCATCTGCTCCACAGCATTCGCCGAGGCAGGGTCAGCCTTCTGCAGATAAAGGTCGAGCTGTTCAGCGGTGGCATTCATGCAGGAGAGACTAATCTGCTTTCAAAGGGTGGCAAGGCCCTTGCTAAAGAGCGAGGTGACCGAGGGCGAGGAGGCCGTAATACGTGTACTCGGGGTCGAGTGTGTCATCGGTCCAGTTGCCATGGAAGCCGCCGGCGGCGCTCCAGAGGGAGTCGATGAAGTCCAGGCAGGGTTCGCGCACCTTGGCGATGGCTTCGGCACTGCTGGAAAGTGCATGCAGAGCCACGGCGGTGGACAGTAGATCGGGGATGGGTGCTCCGGGCACGGCGAGGAAGCCGCCCGCAGGCAGGCACTGGCGCAGGAGCCAGTCGATGGCGGCGGGAGGTGCCGGCACCTGCATGGTGCGATACAGCGAAAGCATGGCCGAGGTGGCGGTAGTGGAGCCAAGGGTGAGGCCGGGCTCGTTTGACCAGGCGCCGTCCGGTGTTTCCAGGCTGTCCATGCACTTCGCGATGCTCATGGCATCTGGTGGCAGCAAACCCATATCTTGGTAGGCCCCGAAGGCGATGAGGCAGCCATAGGCGCTGCCATTTTTACGACCTGGAGACTGGTGATAACCGCCATCGGGAGTGCGCCAGGCTTCGAGACGGCCTGCCAAGGTTTGCTTCTGTGTGTCGGTGAGACCTCCACCGATCGTGGCCCAACAACGAGCGAGACAAGAGATGTGCACGAAGTCCAGGCCCTCGCCATCGCCAAAGGTGGTGAGCCAGGCGCGCAGGGCTTCTTTGGGGACTTCTTTTTGCAAGGCCATGAGGCCCTCGATGCCAAAGACGGTGTAGTAGAGGTCAGGCCGCTCAGCACGATCCAGGAAACCTGCACCGCCCGGGGCTAACCGAGATTGCAAAAATTCTGCCACGAGGTCCGCTGACTCACCCAGCAGCTTGGGAGCCACGCGGGCGACTTGGAGCATTTCGAGACGGAAGGACATGAGGTGGGTCAGATAAGTCTATTCAACCTTGCCAATGATGAAATCAATGGCCCGGATCATCCCATCTGCCTCAGCAACCAATGCATTTTCGGGACGGACATCGGTGGCGATCCAAGGGCCTTTGCGCCAGGTCAGATTAGCAATCATCGCGAGGTCGGAGGTGGGTGACCAGTGTTCCCAGCCCTGGGCATGCATCCATTGATGCAGGGTAGATTCATCAGGGTGGGAACCGGCAATGAACGGCTGCTTCAGCACGAGAAAATCTCCAGCACTACCGATCTGATCCAGTTCCAAGCCCGAATCAAAGAGCTCCTCAAACCATGCGAAACGTTCCAATGCCTCGGACAATCCTCCGCCACGGATGATCCAACGCTGGCGGGCATCTCGATCTAGAACCCAACCAAAGGCGCCTTTGCCGGGTGGGGCGAGGAGCTTAATGGCGAACTGCAAATCGGGCTCACCAAAGACGATGGCTTCTCCACCACCACCCAAAAGCCGCAATGTTCCCTCCGTCTGATCATTCAGGAAGGGTTCAATCCTCGTCGCCAGTGATCTGCCAAACTCTGGCGTCTCACGGAATATCTCCATCAACTCAAAGCCTACTTGCGATCCTTCGAGACGCTGCGCGAAGTCGACTTTGCTGCCGACTTGGCGATGATCTGCGGCCCACTGCGTGACTCGAGAATCGCGGCTTGCCGACGATTTTGGCGGCATTGCTGGACCATCTCTTCCCAGGTCAGACGTCGTTGATTCAGAGGGGCTGGCATAAGAAGAGTCTAAGACCTTGTGGACATTTCGCAAATGGAAGGATGGCCAGGGTGCCATGGGCGGATCGACGAGGTGGATCTGTGAATTACGCCTTATGCGGGCACTGGCTTCCTATGCTTCTTGGCGGCCTGGAGCCATGCCACTTTGGCGATCAGGACCTGCTCAAGTGCTTCCTGAGGGGTTTCGCCAAAGGCGCTGCATGACTTCAAGTTGGGCATGTCAGCGATGTAGCCTTTGTCTTCTGCACTGTAGAAGAGGTTGATGGGGTAATCGCTCTCGGTCTTCATTCGAAAGGCCTGATGAAGGCTCACAGCTTCTCCGGTTCCTGCAGCAGCTTCGCCACCATTGAGAGCAGTCTTCCGGCGGCGCCGCCATCGCAGACGCGGTGGTCGAAGCTGAGGGTGATCTCGGCTTCGACGACGGGGATGAACATGTTCACTTCATCGCTCCAGCGGGGGACTTTGCTGCCGGCACCCAGGCCGAGGATCAGGTTTTGCTCGGGCAGAGGGATCGGGGTGGCCCAGACGATGCCGAAGGTGCCGAAATTCGTCACGGTGGCGATGCCGGGGCGGTTCATGTCGTTCGGCAGACGGCGGGCGCGGGCCTGCTCGACCAGCTTGTTATAAGTGGGCACCAGTTTGACGAGCGGGGTCTTGTCCACCTCACGCAGGACGGGGACGAAGACGCCGTCATCCACCTCGACGGCGAAGCCGATGTCGATAGCACGGGGGTGGACGATGCGGTTGCCGATCAGGCGGCCAGCGACGGCGGTATTTTCCGCCAGGGCGATGGCCAGAGCGCGGATGGCATAGAGGGCGGGGCCGGGCTTTGGATCTGTCCTACGACGGTGGGCCAGCATGGCGTCCAGCATGATGGGGCTGCCGACGGTGGCCAGGGGGCGGGTCCAGCTGCGGCGCATGGAATCCGCCACGGCGATGCGCATGGGCGAGGCCGGGGTGAGCTTGTGCTGCTCCAGGCTGCGGAGGAAGTTTTCAAAGTCACCCACGGTGACGCGGCCGCCGGCACCTGTGCCTGCGATGCCGGCGAGGTCGGAGGCATTCAGGCCGAGCTCGTTCATGCGGGCACGCATGCGGGGGGAGATGTAGCTGGCACCTGTGGCACCGGCTGGCACGGGCAGGCCACCGACGACGGGCTCCACCTTCGGCTGGTAACCGGTGATGTTGTCCTCCTCATTGAACTGGAAATGCAGGGAGTCCGCGTTCGGCATGGAGGTCGGCACGGCGCTGGTGGAGGTCGGCGGCGGGGCTGAGCCGAAGCCAAGACCGAGGGCATCTTCATCCGTCACCTCAAAGGTGGCGAGCTGGCTGCCGACGGCGTAGCTGGTCTGCACCTTGGCCTGGACCTGCTCGATCTTGCCCGCACAGGGGCTGCCGACGGTCATGGTGGCCTTGTTTGTCTCCACCTCAAAAATGTCCGCCCCGGCCTCGATCTGCGCCCCGGGCTCCACCAGGATTTTAATAAGCGTCGCCTCGGCGATGGATTCGCCGAGCTGGGGCATGAGGATCGGGATCGTGGGCATTTGGGAAGGAAAAACAGGGCCGGCAGGCCACCTGCGGCATCGTATGTGTGCCGGTTTCCCGGCATGGAGTCAAGGCACCTGAACAGGGCTGTAAAAACTTTGACACCATGGAAACGCCGGGCGTAATCCTTCACCCGCCCTTCAAGTACATGCGCACGCCGCCCTCTCTGCTCCCGGAAAAAGAATTCCGTTCCCACGCTCCGGGTTATTGGAAGAACAAGAAAATTGCCCCGGAGGACTGGAACTCAGCCGCGTGGCAGCTTCGCAACCGCATCACCACGCTGGCGCAGCTCGAGGAGCATATTGAGCTCTGCGAGGAGGAGCGCGCCGGGGTGATCCTGAGCGGCAACAAGCTGGCGATGGCCATCACGCCGCACTATTTCAATCTGATCGATGGTGATGATCCGGAGTGTCCAATCCGCCGACAGGTGATTCCACGCATCGAGGAAACCTGGGAAGATCCGGATGAGATGGCGGATCCCTGCGGTGAGGACAGTCACATGCCGGTGCCGGGGCTTGTGCACCGCTATCCGGATCGTGTGCTCTTTCTGGTGACGGACCGCTGCGCCTCCTACTGCCGCTACTGCACCCGCAGCCGTGTGGTGAGTGGTGTGGGTGAGCAGGAACTGCACACGGACTATGAAGCGGTCTTCCGCTATCTGGAAAAGCATGACGAGGTGCGTGACGTGCTGCTGAGCGGCGGTGATCCCCTGCTCTTCAGCGATGGCAAGCTCGAGGGCATCCTGAAGCGTCTGCGCAGCATCCCGCACATTGAGTTCATCCGCATTGGCAGCCGCGTGCCCATTTTCCTGCCGCAGCGCATCACGCCGGAGCTCTGCCAGATGCTGGCGAAGTACCATCCGCTGTGGATGAGCGTGCATACGAATCATCCGCGTGAACTCACGACGGAGGTGAAGGCTGGTCTCGAGCGCCTGGCCAACCACGGCATCCCGCTGGGGAACCAGAGCGTGCTGCTGCGCGGTGTGAATGATGACGCGGACGTGATGAAGAGCCTCGTGCAGAAGCTGCTCATGTGCCGTGTGCGGCCCTACTATCTGTATCAGTGTGACTTGATCCAGGGTTCCTCGCATCTGCGCGCCAGTGTGAACACGGGCGTGGAGATCATCGAGCAACTGCGTGGTCACACGACTGGTTATGGTGTGCCGCAGTTTGTGATTGATGCCCCAGGGGGCGGTGGCAAGGTGCCGGTGAATCCGGACTATGTGCTGCTGCGCGATGAGCAGCGCACGCTGATCCGCAATTTTGAAGGCCGCACGTTTGAGTATCCTGAGCCTGCCATGGTGCGGGCTTGATCTCGGTCACACTTATGGTTCGCCGATGACAGGCTCCGTGACCACGGCGGACTTGGCGCGGATACCTCGTGTGAGCACTTCCTTGCCGGAGACTCCCGGCTCGCGGGCCATGCCGCGATAGCGCAGCGGTTTGTAACCCAGGTCGATCATGGAGGCGAGCGGGGCTTCCTTGAGGCCGGGCTTCCAATAGTCCGGCGGGCCGCCGGTCTCATAGTAGTAGACCCAGGTGCGATCTGGCCTGGCCCAGCCTGCGCAGAGCACCACGTGACCGCGTGGGATATTGAGCAGGTCGCCGGGGCGCAGTTCGGAGACGGCGATGGGTGTGCAAACGGAGGGAAGCTGGGTGGTGTCATGCACCGTGGGCAGCTTCAGGCAGCGTGAGATGAGGCCAGAGCAGTCCACGCCGGCAGCGTGGGCGCTGACGCCGCCATTGTCGGCGATCCGCTTGGCGGGTGATGACACATCGCCGGCCGCATGGCCTTCAGATACGCCTTGGTCAAAATCCGCGAGAGCATCAAAGCCGCCCCACTTGTAGGGCACGCCCTGGTTCATCTCGCCAGGAAGCCACCAGCCGGCGCGCTGTTTTTCATCATTGAAGGTGGCATCGGGGGTATTCACCAGCACGCCGGCTTTATCGGGGCCATGGAGGATATTGCGCGCAAAGGGTCGCCAGGAGTGCTTGGCGTAGCTTTCGGCGATGCTCAGGGCTTCGGTGGGGGTGATCTGCGAAGGGGCATCGGGATCTCCGGGCACGAGGATGGTTTCGGCGTTTTTTCCGGGGGGCTTTGGGGTGGTGCAGGCCATCAAAGTCCATGCGAAGGAGCAAAGCGCGAGGTGGCGGAAAGCGGAGTCGAGTGGCATGATTTCGAGTTAGCCTTCTTTTGCCTTCCCGTGCCCGGCACGCAATCACTTCCCCGCCTTATGCATCGCCTCCTCACTGCCAGCTTGCTGCTCATGGCGAGCTTTGGTCTGGCGCGTGAACCTGTAGCGCCGGTCACGCGCACGGCGCTGGTGATTGGCAATGCGAGGTATGAGCAGGCGGCGGGTCCGCTGCGCAACACGGTGAATGATGCACGGGCGGTGGCGGCGACCCTGAAGAGCCTGGGGTTCAGTGTGGAGCTGGAGGAGAACGTGACGCGTGATCAACTGCTGAAGGCACTGCTGAAGTTCCGGGGCACGGTCGCGGGCAAAGAAGTGGCGCTGTTTTATTTTGCCGGGCATGGGATCACGGTGGCGGGATCGAACTATCTTTTACCGCTGAAGTCAGGCTATCAGCCGGAAGGCGCGGATGATGTGACGCTGCGGCTGATGGCGGAGACGAGGCTCTTCAATGTGGAGCAGGCGGTGGCGGATCTGAAATCAGGAGGTGCGCAGTGCAATCTGGTCATTCTGGATGCGTGCCGCACGACCTCGCTGGCGCGCACGGGACGCACACGAGATGCCAGCGGCACACCTGGAGGTCTGGCGGAGATGAAACCGCCGGCTGGATCCCTCATCGCCTTTGCCACGGATGCGGGGCAGACAGCGCTGGATGGTGACGGGGCGAACGGTCTCTACACGGAGGAGCTGCTGCGGCACATGCGCACGCCAGGGCTGACGATCGAACAGGTCTTTAAACGCACGCGTGCGGCTGTGCTGGAGCGTTCCAGTGGCCAACAGATCCCGGCGGAGTATTCACGGCTGGTGGGTGAGGATGTTTATCTGGCGGGAGCTGCAGTGGCCGAACCAACGATGCCGAAACCTGAGCCGGCGCCCGTTTCTGCACCGGTCAAAGCCGAACCGGTGGTTTCGGCGAAGCTGGGTGAGGAGATGCTGAAGCTGGCGAAGCAGGGGCATGATGTGGAATGCATCGAGAGCTTGAAGTTGCTGGCGGAGGCGAAGGGGCTGGGTGTGACGGAGCAGATCGTGGAAGGGTTTCAGATCCTGCTGGAGCGGGTCAAGGACACGCTCAAGAAGCCTGATCTGAAGGACAGTGATGCGAAGGCGGCGCTGCAGACTTGTGACCTGGTGATCGCGGCACTTCCGGAGTGCCTGCCGGGCACGCATCCGAAGTCTAACGAATTTTTAGCCAAGGCGCATAACCGGCGCGGAGATTCGCTGCTGGTGCTCGGACTGGCGGATGAGGCGCTGGAGGCTTTTAATGCGGCGCAGCCGCTGGCGCCGGATGATGCTTATGTTCTTTATAACCGGGCGAGGGCGCATCTGGCGCTCGGGGATGTGGACAATGCGCGGGTGGATTTACAGGCGGCGATGGATCCGAAGTTCAAGCAGCCGACGGCGAGAGCGATGGCGGAGAAGATGTTGAAGGAGATGAAGTGAGGGTTGGGAACATGGGGATCAGCCATGGATGCGAAGCCGTTTAAAGATACGGGACCCACGTTGGGGTCCGGTGTGGGTGAGGGGAATATGGGTCGAGGTTCCAGGGGAGCACTCGCTCAGGCTCGGCACCCCTTCGCTATGATGCGGAAGGCACGTTGGCCTTCTGGGCATGCCGGGGGGGCTCGATCTGCGGATGTCTTTTGATGGAGTGCGTCTCGAAAGGACTTCTGCGCGCCACCCCATTGGAATGGGGTGGTACGTTGGGGCGGGCGTTGAACCCCATTCCGATGGGGTTTCGTTTGGATCCACGGATGAGTTTGAACTCAACGCATCGCGTTGATGAAACTTGGGCATGCTGGGCCATGAGGGGACTTTTGATCCACTGGACTCCAAAGCCCACCCCATTGGAATGGGGTGGTACGTTGTGATCACCAGCCGCCGCCGAGGGCTTTGACGAGGAGGACGGTGGCGAGGAAGAGCTCGCCTTGGAGGCGGGTGGACTCGCGTTCGGCGCGGAGTTGGGTGCGCTGGGCATCCAGCACTTCGTAGTAGGCGACAAGGCCGGACTCGTAGCGCTTATGGGAGAGCTCCAGGGCGCGCGTGGCGGAATTCACGGTGACGTCTTGAGCGGCGGACTGGCGGCGGAGGACATCGAGGGCGCTGAGGGCATCCTCGGCGTCACGCATGGCGGCTAGCACGGCCTGGCGATAGGTGGCGGCACCCTGCTCATAGCGGGCTTTGGAGACCTCATGGTTGGCCTTCACGCGACCACCGCGAAGCAGCGGCCACTCGACTGCCGCAGGGCCGAGCCCCCAGATGTGACTGCTGTGGTTGTCGACCAGCTGATAGAAGCTGGTCTGCGTGCCACCGCGCAGGCCGATGGTGATGGTGGGGAAGTAGGCGGCGCGGGCCACGCCGATCTCGGCATTGAGCGCGGCCATCTCACGCTCGGCGGAGGCGATGTCGGGACGACGCTCAAGCAAGGTGCTGGGCACGCTGCGGGGCAAGGAAGGTGGCGCGCCAGCGAGAGGTCCGGCAGGCAGGGTGAAGTCCGAGGGCATCTTGCCAATCAGGAGGGCGATGGCGTGCTCGAGTTCGGCGCGCTGTCTTTCGAGGCCGATGGCCTCGGCCTGGGTTTCGGCGAGGTCGGTCTCAGCCTGGGCGACATCAATCTGGGCGATGTCTCCCTGATTGAAGCGCTTGCGGGCGAGATCCACGGTGCGCTGGCGGACGGACACGGTGCGCTTCAGCAGAGCGATCTGGGCATCCTGCACGCGCAGGGCGTAGTAGTTCATGGCCAGCTCACTGAGGAGGCCTAACCGGGCATTGTGCAAATCCGCGTCCTCGGCATCAGCGCGGGCACTGCCGGCCTTGCCCAGGTTGCGGATGCGGCCCCAGAAGTCGACCTCGTATTGGAAATCAAGCGTGTTCAGCAGGGTGCTGCGTGTGCGGCCGCCGGCGAACTGGAAGGCCATGGTGCCGGTGCTGCGGTCACGCTGCGCGCTGTTGCGCATGGTGACGAAGGGGAAGAGTCCGGCTTTGTCAGCACGAGCCTGCGCGCGGGCTTCGACGACACGCTGGCGGGCGATCTCAAGCGTGGGGCTGGCAGTCTCGGCCTCGCGCATGAGCTGGCTGAGGCGTGTGTCGTTGAAAAAGGTCCACCAGTCTCCGCGGGCCGTGTCATCGCTGGGCTTGGCGGTGCGCCAGGGGCCTTCGGTTTTGAACTCGGTGGGCAGCGCGGGCTGAGGCGAGAAGTACTTCGGGGCGAGGTTGCAGCCGGAGAGAATGACGAATGACGAATGCAGAATGACGAAGGTCAGACAACGTGGAATCGAGGATGTGCTGGGCTGGTTCGGCATTCGTCATTCGGATTTCGTCATTTCCAACGCTTCGTCAAGCTTGCGGCTGGCATCGTGCGGCGAGCCGGTGCGGCGGCCGAGGAGGGCGTACATCATGGGGACCAGCAGGAGGGTCACGAGAGTGGCGATGCTGACGCCGAAGACGATCACCACGCCGACCACGCGGCGGGTTTCATAACCGGCACCACCGCCGAGCATCAGCGGCAAAGCGCCCATGACGGTGGCGAGAGCGGTCATGACGATGGGACGGAAGCGCTGCTCACTGGCCATGAGGATGGCATCCCGGAAGGGCACGCCTTCGTCACGAAGCTGGTTGATGAACTCGACGATGAGGATGCCGTTCTTGGCGGCGAGGCCGATGAGCATGATGAGACCGATCTGGCTGTGGATGCTCTGGTTCATGCCCATGACCATGAGGCCGAGGAGGGCGCCTGCCACCGCCATGGGCACGGTGAGCATGATGGTGAAGGGATGCACGAAGCTCTCAAACTGCGCCGCGAGCACGAGGAAGGCGATGATCAATGCCAAACCAAAGATCATGCCGATGCTGCCCTGGTTCTGCTTCATCTTCAGCGAGTTCCCTTTGTAACCGACGACGGCATTGCCGGGGAGGTTTTCGCGAATGAGATCCTCCATGTAGGTCACGGCCTCGCCCAGGCTGTAACCGGTCTTCAGCTCGGCATCAAAGGTGATGCTGCGCATGCGGTTGTAACGAGTGAGGGTGCCGCTGTCCGCGAACTCCTCCGTCTTCACGAGGTTGGAGAGCGGGATGAGCTGCTTCGTGCGTTCGCTCCGAACAAAAAGGTTGTTCAAATCGACGGGCGTGCGCTTCTCGGCGTAACCGCCTTCAAGGATCACATCATACTCCTCACCCTGATGGATGAAGGTGGTGGCGCGACGGCCGCCGAGCATGGTTTCCAAGGTCATGCCAATGTCCGCGCTGGAAACACCGAGGTCAGCGGCGCGGGCTTGATCGATGGTGACGCGAAGCTGGGGCTTGGTGTCACGGTAATCGCAGTCCATGCCGATCAAGCCGGGGTTTTGACGGCCTTTGGCGAGGATGAGGTCACGCCACTGCGCGAGCTCCTCGAACGTGTTGCCGCTGACGACGATCTCGAGCGGCTTGTTCAGGCCGCGCAGGATGGCCTGGCGCATGACGACAGAGACCTTTGCATCGGTCATGCTGGCGGTCTTCTGGCGGATCTCGTCCATGATGACGAAGCCATCACGTCGGGTGCCGAAGGGTGTCAGGGTGAGCACGGCGATGGAGTCATTAAAGTCCGCCGCCGAACCAAAAGAACGGGGAGCACGGGAGTTCACACGCGTGGCCTCCTTGGTGTCCTCCACCAGATACATCACGTTGTCCGTGAGCTTGTCGAGAGTCTCGAGGGCATTGCCAAAGGTGGTGCCGGGCGGGCCAGTGGCGACAACGAAGAAGGAGCCGCGGTCCTCACGCGGCATGAACTCGTCCGGAATATGAGTGAGCAGCCAGGCGCAGAGGGCGATGAGACCGGCGACGATGGGGAAGGAAGCCGCCGGGAAGTGCAGTGCCCAGTTCAAGACCCAGCGGTAGCTGCGCTGGATGGCCCCGAAGGTCTTGTCCAGAATGCGGGCGATGAAGCTGTCTCCCTCACGACCACGCAGGATTTTGGAGGCCATCATGGGCGAGAGCGTGAGCGCCACGAAACCGGAGAAGGCGACGGCAATGGAGAGCGTGACGCTGAACTCCGCGAACATGCGGCCGGTGTCTCCGGGCATGAAAGCCACGGGTACGAACACGGCCATGAGCACGAGCGTGGTGGCGATGACCGCGAAGCCGACCTGACGCGTGCCTTTGTAGGCGGCGACGAGCGGTGTCTCCCCTTCCTCAATGCGGCGGTGGATGTTTTCCAGCACCACGATGGCGTCATCCACGACCAGGCCGATGGCGAGCACGAAGGCCAGCAGGGTCAGCGTGTTCATGGAGTAGCCCAGAGCGAGCAGCACGAGGCAGGTGGCGAAGACGCTGACGGGCACGGCGACGGTGGGGATCAAGACCGCGCGGAAGCTACCGAGGAAGAGAAAGATGATGACCACCACCAACGCGATGGCGATGCCGAGTGTGCGATACACCTCATGCAAAGACTCCTCGATGAACTGGCTGACATCGTAACTATTTTCCAGGCGCAGATCCGAGGGAAGAGTCTTGCGAATTTCCTCTGCCTCCGCACGCACGGCGCGGGCGACTTCCAGAGGGTTTGAGCGTGACTGACGGATGATGCCGACGGACACCATGAGCACGCGGTTGCCTTTGAAAACGGTGCGGGCTTCCTCGGCACCGAGGGCAATACGAGCGACCTCACCGAGGCGGACCTGATAACCATTGGCACCACGGGCGACGACGAGCTTCTCGAAGTCCTCGACGGTGCGATATTGGCGGTTCATGCGGACGGTGAACTGCCTATCCAATGATTGCACTGTGCCTGCGGGCGGGTCGACGTTCTCACTGCGCAGGGCTTTTTCGACATCCAAGGGCGTGAGGCCGCGGGCCACGAGGGCTTCGCGGTCCATCCAGACACGGAGGGCATAGCGGGAGCCGCCATTCACACGCACACGAGCCACGCCAGGTAGACGCGAGAAGCGGTCCATGAGATAGCGCTCGGCATAGTCCGTGAGCTCCAGCGTGTTCCGGTGGTCACTTGTGAGGTTCAGATACATGAGCACCTCGGCGCTCAGCTCGGTCTTGCCGACGTTCGGCGGATCCACCCCATCCGGCAGAGAGGCAAGCACGGGACCGATGGCCTCGCGAATGTCGTTCGCGGCGGCATCAAGATCACGACCGAGGGTGAACTCGACGGTGATCTCGGACTTTCCATCCACACTGGTGGAGGAGATGTTTTCGATGGCCTCGACCTGCGAGATGCGGTCCTCGAGTCGTTGCGTGATTTGATTTTCCACCACGCTCGCCGAGGCGCCGCGGTAGAAGGTTTCCACCGTGACGATGGGCGGCTCGATGTCCGGGAACTCGCGCAGCGGCAGCTTGGTGTAGGCAACGACCCCGAAGGTGATGAGCACCAGGTTCATCACCAGGGCCAGCACCGGGCGGCGCACAGATGTGTCAGAGAGCCACATGCCTTACCTTGCGCTTCCGGGGTTGGTGCTGCCGGCCATGGCCTCCGGATTGAAGGCCTTCACAGGTCCGGCGAACTCGCCCGTGACTTTCACTGACATGCCATCCTGCAGGCCGACGAGGCCGTCCGCGACGACGAGCTGACCTTCCTCGATCCCGCTCATGATCTCCACGAAGCCGGGTTTGCGGCGACCGGTGACGACTTCCACGCGTTTGGCTTTTTCCTCGATGATGGCAAAGACGAAGGCCTTGGAGCCGATGGGAACGAGCGCGCGCTCTGGGATGGACAGAGACTGGCGCGGCTCCACGCGCAGGGTGGCCACGACGAGCATGCCGGGCTTCAAGGCGAGGTCATCATTCGGCATCACGGCGCGGGCATCCACGGCACGGGTGACGGGATCAACGCGCGAGTCGAGCTGGGTGACGGTGCCTTTGAAGAGACGATCCTTGGAGCCTTGAGTGCGTGCCTCGATAGGTGAGCCTGGCTTGATCAAGGAGAGATAGGTTTCAGGCACGCTGAAGTCGATCTTCACGGTATCGATCTTATCTAAAGAGACGATGACGGTGCCGGGTGAGACGAGGGCGCCGACACTGATGCGGCGCAGGCCGAGCCAGCCATCAAAAGGGGCGACGATGCGGCGGTCGGTGAGGCGCGCCTCGGCTTCATGAATGTTTTGTTTGGCCACGTCCGCGAGCGTGCGGCGCTCCTCCAGACGAGCCTCAGGAGCAGCGCCATCTTTGACGAGACTTTGGAGGCGGGTGATCTCGCGCTCATGCTCGGTGAGCTGGGACTTGGCGGCGGAGATGGCGGCTTCTTCCTCATTCGAGCTGAGCTCGACCAGGAGGGTGCCTTTTTTCACCTGCTGGCCGTCTTCAAAGTGAAGCGCGGTGACGGTCTCGGTGACGTTTGGGCTGAGGTCGATGGATTCATCTGCCTCGACGGTGCCGACGGCGAGAAGATCGAGAGCGTAGTCCGACTTGGTGACCTTGGCTGAGGTGACGAATTGAGCGCCTTTGGCCTTGGCTGCCGCGACAGGAGCTTCCGCCTTCTTCTTCTGCTGGTTCCAAAACACCCACGCTCCTCCGGCAACAGCGCCGCTGATGATCATAAAGACGAGAAAGCGCACCCAGGGCGCTGGACGAGGATCGGACATGGATTTTGGGGGGGCGGGGTGTACGCTGCGAAAACCCCGCACCATACGAGAACGCAATAGAAATGCGGCCTTTAGACTGCACAACGACCAAATAGTGTCGCGGCGAACGCTACTTTGGTAGTTCTGTGTTGGCGATGCCCTGGCTGCCTGGATGCAGCAGATTGCCGGAGAAATGCATGCCACGCGGGGTGTTAGGCCCGCCGGCGATGATGACGGCGTATTTGTAGCGAGGCTGGCCGATGCAATGCACCACATTTCCCTGCACCAGCACGTCTGTGAGAGGAGGATCATCAGGCTGCTGGCCGTCATCAAACTTGAAGGGTGAGCGCTCATCTCCCCAGATCCAGTGCGCATCTCCATGACCGAAGTCGGAGATGATGTTGTTCGCGATGACGGAGCCGCCATCAAAGTTCTCCGCATTCGCGCCAGCCCCAGGCATGAGGCCGATGGACCAGAGGCTGTTTTTGATGAATTGGTTAGACGTGATGATGACGTTCCGCGAGCCGTGCATGGCCTTCATGCCCATGAAGGAGTTCAGGATGACGTTGTTGGAGACGATGACATGATCGCTATGGAGATCGATGCCCTGGGCGGCGTTTTCGATGTGATTGCCGATGATGCGGGTGCAGTCGCTCACGCTCGGCGCGGTGACGATGATGCCGCTGCCCTGCTGCCAGGCATCGGTGTAGTTCGCGTCCCACATCTGCTGGTTGATGATGGCGCCTTTCTCCGGGTTCTTCTTCACGAAGTCGCCTAACTTATATTTGGTCTTCATCTCCTGGGTGGGGACGAGGTTGTCCTCCACCACGCGGTTGCCTTCGATGAAGGTGCCGGTGCTGTAGCTGACGCTGATGCCGGTGCCGTCTGTGCAGTTGAAGGCGTAACCGAGCTCTTTGTTCGCGGTGCGGTCGTCGATGCTGACGCGCATGTAGTTCCGCACGAGACAGCGGCTGATGCGGCAGTTCTGGCTCTCGCGCAGGGTGATGGCACCGGCGGGGCCGCGGTTGTCGAGCACGCGGACGTTTTCGATGACGAGGTCTCGGCACTTGATGGCGACGATGCCTTCCTGGCGGGTGTCGGTCTTGCCCTCGGGGCGTGTGAGGGTGAGGTCGCGGAGTTCGGCTTCTTTGGCCTCATCGATCGTGATGATGGGCTGCTCGGGGTTTTGCTGGATGATACGGCCGGGGCCGAAGAGGCCGGCGCGCTCGCCACGGACGCGGATTTTCTCGGTGATGGGGTAGTCGCCCGCCGGGACGAAGAGCATGCGGCCGGGGTTCGCATCCAGCGCGGCCTGGATGGAGGGGTAAGCGGTGACGGAGAGGTCGGCGGCGGGGGCTAGGCCGGAGAGGGAGAAGACCAGAGCCAGGAGGGCGGTGTGGCGGGAGAGGGAGGAGAGCATTCGGAGTGGTTTCAACGCGACTCGGAAGTCACGTATTCCAGCCGAATGAGGAAGGATCCGGGCAGCAAAAAACCCGCTGGCGACAAGGCGCAGCGGGTTTTTTAAACTTGGGTCAACCCCTCCGTGTTGGATTAGGCCTTCTTGGTCAGAGCGCTCACCTTGGTGGCGAGGCGGCCCTTGAGGCGGCTGGAGGTGTTCTTGTGAAGAACGTTGGTCTTGGCGGCCTTGTCAGCGGCGGAAGCGAATTCGTTCAGGCTGGAAGCAGCGGCAGCGGCGTCACCTTTTTCGATGGCAGCAACGACCTTCTTGCGCAGCGTGCGGATCTTGCTTTTGACGGTCTGGTTGTGCGCCGTGCGGGCTTGCGTGCGGCGGATGTCTTTTTCGGAAGAGCGGATGTTAGCCATAAAAGGGGTCTGCGGAGGGGGCGGAGTTTCTACTTCACCGGGGAGGCGCTGTCAAACGGGGTTTTTGGTTGTGTGAAGCGTGGGTTGGGGTGCATGGGGCGCGCTTTCAGCGCTTGGCGCTGTGTCGGCACGCCAACCTAGGGCTAGACCCCCTAGGCTGGTATGGGGCGCGCCTTTGGCGCTCAAGACGGGAGAGGCTGTTCAAATCGGAGGCTGGCAGAGGGCGGGATGCAATGATTCACCACAGAGGGCACAGAGGAGCACAGAGGTCTGTAACGGGGAAATTCGAGAGCGTAGTTTTGGAGGTGAACGGCTGAAACAGCTTCCTTGCTTGCGCCTCTGCGAATCGCGCTCAAAAGTCGCGGCCCCTCGAATTTTTTCGTTTTAACCCAAACATCATCCCACGACCATGGCTGACATCTCCACCAGCGCC
>NZ_BKAG01000020.1 GCF_007992435.1 Prosthecobacter gellanilyticus
TGGCAGAGATGCACGGGCCGCCGTGCATCGTCGACACCGCTCTCGTGCGCACCCATCATGTTCCTGTTACGGAAGCATCCCGCTCGATGACCCTCGCCTCACCCCTCAATCCCCGGCCCCTCTCTTGCGTTATTCCTTTCTCTCGCGGTGTAACTCTTCGAAACTATATCACCGCAAGAGGAAAGAATAACGCAAGAGTTCTCTGATCCAGCCAAGTCAAAGAGTGTCCTTCCAATAAGAGCAAATCACTCAAATCTCATCTGCCCCTCCGGCACCTCCATCCCAATCCTCGTCCCATACCCCAGCCCCTCCGTCCAAGGCAGCAGCAGCTCCAGCACATCTGCTTTCTGAAAATGCGTCGGCTTCGTGTCCGGATGCGGAAAATAAACAAACCCCGCGACCGGTGCCTCGCCCTCCCGATGCACCACCACATCGAAGAACGAAAAGTCCTCCGCAGGCTCCGTCGGATGCCACTTCACCTCACGAGGCGTATGCCTCGCCTCTCCGACGCGATACCTCATCGGCGCGATGCTCACATTCAGCGTCCCCAGATAAAACCCACTGAGATCCAGCCCCCGTTCCAAAAAGAACGGCAGCTGCATCCTCAACGTCCCGCCTGGGAACAACGGGTTCCCATTCATCCCCGAGGCAACTCGATGCCCTTGAACAATGGTGGCTTGGGTCATCACAAGTTAGGCCAAAATCTCTTTCACCACCTTGCACGGCTCCACGCCCGTGAGCTTGAAGTCCAGCCCCGCATTGCGGAAGGTCAGCCGCTCATGATCAATGCCCAGACAGTGCAGGATCGTGGCCTGCAGATCAGGCACACGCACCTCGTTCTCCACAATGTTGAAGCCCATGTCATCCGTGGCTCCGAGCGTGACGCCGCCCTTGATGCCACCGCCCGCCATCCACATGCTGAAAGCCTGCGGATGATGATCGCGCCCCATGCTGCGGCCGAGTGATACACTGGCCTCCACCATCGGCGTGCGGCCGAACTCACCGCCCCACACCACCAGCGTGCTGTCCAGCAGCCCGCGCTGCTTCAGATCCTTGATCAGCGCCGCGCTCGCCTGATCCGTGGCACTGCAGTTCTTCTTCACATTCCCCGCCACATCACTGTGCGCGTCCCAGCCTTCGTTGTAGATGTTGATGAAGCGCACGCCTCTTTCCACCATGCGCCGCGCCAGCAGACAGGCACGCGCAAAGGACGGCACCTTCGGGTCACAGCCATACATCTTCAGTGTGGCCTCATCTTCCTTCGTCAGATCCATCAGCTCCGGTGCTGAGCTCTGCAGCCGATACGCCATCTCATAGTTCGCGATGCGCGTGGCCGTCTCACCATCGCCATCGAGCTTCAGGCGACGATCATTCATCGCGTTGATCAGCTCAATCGTATCGCGTTGAGTTCCGGTCTTGATCTCAGGCGGCGTGCTCACATTCAAAATCGGATCGCCCGTGTTCCTGAAGCGCGTGCCGGAATACACGCTCGGCAGGAAGCCGCTGCTCCAGCACGCCGCACCACCGCTGATGCCGCTGCCCGTGCTCATCACCACAAAGCTCGGCAGATCCCGTGTCTCCGCGCCAAGACCATACGTGATCCACGAACCCATGCTCGGCCGTCCCGGCTGCGAGAAGCCCGTGTTCATAAAGATCTGTGCCGGCGCATGATTGAACTGCGTCGTCCTGCAGCTCTTGATGATGGAGATATCGTCCACCACCGTCGCCAGATGCGGCAGCACTTCTGAAAGCTCCGCCCCACACTGCCCATGCTTGGCAAACTGGTAACGCGGCCCCAGCACCGCCGCGTCCGGACGGATGAAAGCATACCGCTGTCCGCCAATCACCGAAGGCGGCAGCGGCTTGCCCTCATACTTCGTCAACATCGGCTTGTGATCAAACATCTCCAACTGTGACGGCGCGCCCGCCATGAACAGGTGGATCACCGCCTTCGCCTTCGGCTGAAAATGCGTTGCCGAAGCCAAATTCGGACTCTTCTCCGCTCCATAAGCCGATTCCGCCAGCAACGAAGCCAGTGCAATCTTCCCCGTGCCAACGGCACAGTCCTCAAAGAAGTGACGGCGAGTAATATTGGGGCGGTTCATGGGTGCGTGATCGATTCATCAAGGTTCATCACCGCACGGCAGACCGCCGTCCAGAGTGCTTCACCCTCGAGTTGGTTAGACTGTTGTTTGGTCAGGAAGGTTTTGAGTAGGGTCACTTCATCGGGCACTGCTGGACGCGTCGCGCAGCGGCGGAAGATGTTTTGCAGGCGCTCATTATCATTGGGCGATTCTGCCATGACCTGCTTTGCCATGGCTTGCGCAGCTTCCATGAACATCTGGTCGTTGAGCAAGGTGAGGGCCTGCAGCGGACTGTTGGAGACATCACGTCTTGCCAGACAGCTCTCACCCGTCGGTGCATCAAAGGTCGTCGCCATGGCGAACGGAGCCGTGCGCTTGATGAAGGTGTAGAGACTGCGGCGGTAGCGGTCATCACCCTCGCTCGTCTTCCACTCCACCTTGCCATAGGTGCCCTCGGTGGTCACGCTCGCAGGCTGCGGCGGATACACTCCTGGACCACCCATCTTGGGCGAAAGCACACCAGCGGCCTTCAGCGAGGAATCACGGATCACCTCAGCATCCAAACGGAAACGCGAGCCCCGCGCTAACAAGATGTTCTGCGCATCCTTCTGCGCCAGCTCTGGCGTGATGCGGCTGCTCTGCTTGTAGGTGGCACTCGTCACGATCAAGCGGTGCAGCTTCTTCATCGACCAGCCTTGCTTCGTGAGCTCAATCGCCAGCCAGTCGAGCAGTTCAGGGTGAGACGGAGCCTCGCTCTGATAGCCAAAGTCTTCGAGAGACTTCACCAGCCCGCGGCCAAAGAAGGCCTGCCACTGCCGGTTCGCCGTCACACGCGCGGTGAGGGGATTCTCAGACGCAAACAGCCACTTCGCAAAGCTTAGCCGGTTCGCAGGCGCATCCTTCGGCAGTTGGGGCAGGAAGGCCGGCACCGCTGGCGGCACCTCTTCCTTGGGCGAAAGATACTCGCCGCGATGATAACGATGCGTCACTCGCGGATTGTTGGCGGGCCGCTCGTTCATCACCAGCGTGGGCTGTCCACGTGGCGGGCTCTTGCGCGCGGCGTTCAGCGCCGCGACGGCGTTCTTTAGCTCGGGCGCTGTCTCCAGGAAGTGTTCTCGGAGCTTGTTCATGTCCTGCGGCATTGCCTTCGCCAGCATCTGCTCCACCTCGGCGGGATGCCCCGTCGCCGTGGCATGATCACTTGTGGTCACAGAGATGCGGAAGTGGCCGAGCGGACAGGCAAAATGCTTCTCAAACAGCATCTTCAAATCCACGCCGCTGGTGAGGTCCACCGGCTGCTCAAAATGAAACACCGCCGCATGCGCCACCTCCACACCGCCCAGCACCTGCCAGCCGCTGGACATCTCACCATCGAGCGCGGCACTGGCGTTGTTAGTCTTGCGCTCTTTCGGAGCCTTGGCGTTCTTCTTCTTGCCTGCGGCGGAGTCGCTGATCCGGTCTTCCTCCTCGTCATTGGTGGCATCCGCGTAGGTGATCTTGATTCGCTGGCCGTTCTGCAAAGCCTGGAACTCGCTCAGGAAGAATCCGCCAAGAGGTCCTTCGTAATTGGTTAGGCCGGGCCCGTCATTTGGCAGGCTCGGGTGGGATGCCACCTCGATCCTCACCGCCGTCACACCCTGAATCGGTGCCTGCAGCTTCAGGTCATAGACATCACTCTTGCTGATGTCACCGCTGCCGAGGATGAATCCATCCGCCAGCTGCTCCAGATGCGGCATCGTGGTCTCCATCTTGGCTGGCTTGATGATCTGCCAGTCGGAGGCGCGGTGCGATTCACCCTCGATCCATCCGGCGAGGCGGCTCTTCAGCGCTGTCTCTCCCCCGGGGAACTTCGTCGGCAGATCAGCCTCCATCTGCGCGATCTTCGCCTCATGTGCCTTTTGCTGCGCTTGGATCTCCGCGCTCGGGATGTTGTAGGTCGGTTCGCTGGCGTTGTTCAGCAGCGCCAGCGTGCTGTAAAAGTCCGTGTGCAGGATGGGGTCATACTTGTGCGTGTGGCACTGGCAGCAGTTCATCGTCAGCCCCATCCATGTGGTGCCGGTCACCCCCACACGGTCCACCATGGCGTAGAAGCGATATTCGTTAGGGTCAATGCCGCCTTCTTCATTGAGCATCGTGTTGCGGTGAAACCCCGTGGCTACCAGATCATCCGGCGTGGCATTCGGCAGCATGTCTCCGGCGATCTGCTTGATGCTGAACTGGTCATACGGCATGTCCTCGTTCAGTGCCTTCACCACCCAGTCGCGATACGGCCAGATCTGCCGCGGCCGGTCTTTTTCGAAACCATTGGTGTCCGCATACCGTGCCAGGTCCAGCCAGCGTCGCGCCCAGCGCTCTCCGTACTGCTTCGAGGCCAGCAGTGAATCCACAAGCTTGTCATAAGCATCCGGTGCCTTGTCATTCACAAAGACATCCGCCTCCTTCGGTGTCGGCGGCAAGCCGATGAGGTCCAGATACAATCGGCGCACGAGCGTGTAGCGATCCGCCTCCTCCGATGGCTTCAAACCTTCTTTGGTTAGGCGATCCTGCACAAAGGCATCGATGGGATGCACGCCAGCCTTCGGCAGCGCTGACTGCTTCGGCGGCACATAGGCCCAGTGCTGCTCATACTTTGCCCCTTCGGCGATCCAGGCCTTGAGGATGGCCTTCTCTTTCTCGCTCACCACCTTCTTCGTGTGCGGAGGAGGCATCAGATCATCCTCATCGGTGGTGAAGAGGCGCTTCACCACCTCGCTCTCGTCCACCTTGCCCGGCACGATGGCGATCTCGCCCGACTTGCCCTTGCCCAGCGCGGACTCCTGCAGATCCAGCCGCAGCTTGCCCTTCCGCGAGTGCTCGTCCATGCCGTGGCAGGCAAAGCAGTGCTGTGCCAGCACCGGCCGGACATCACGATTGAAGTCGACGGCCTGGGCGCTGCTGCTGGCGAGGATGAGAACGGAAAGGAAGCGCTGCATTGTGGGGGAGGATGAGTACGAAGCCCTGACGATAATCTAGACGAGTTCTGTGAAGTTTAGCCGGAGGCGGTTTCCGCTGGAAGTCGAACCATCGGCCACCTGCCAGACGGGAGATGAAGGGGAGGTGTGTCGCTTTTTGACTCGCCAAGGCCTGGTCTGGTCAAATATTGTTCAGCCCGTTGATCTCTGGCGGATCTGTTGCGGAATAGCTCCCCATCACCCCAAGAATCAGACGAATATCCAGTCCTGCTGCCATCATGACTGAGTCTGACTTCCCCCCCTCCGATCCCACTGTGCGTCTGCAGCCTCCTGCGGATGCCCCGGGGGCGCAGCCACAGCCTGCTTTTGGGACCACGCCTCCTGGCTTTGCTCCCGGCACACCAGCGCCGAATTACGGCTATCCCACCGGCCCGATGATGATGCCGCCCGGGTATGCCATGCAGCCCGGCATGATGCCGCCTCCCGGTTATCCCATGATGCAGCCCGGTTATGCCATGCCTCCTGGAGCCGTGCCTCCAGGATACGTCTTGGTGCCGCAGGGCTACCCCATGCCGCCTGCCGGTGCTCCTCCAGTCGCTGAAGCTATCCCTGTGGCAGCACCCGCTCCCGCCGCCGCACCTGCACCTGTCGAAACCGCTGCTCCCTTGGCACCTCCGCACGATCACGGTCTGGACCTGGAAGTCCCCCTTCATCAGCCTGGCCCACGCCTGACCGCGCCCGCCCATTCTTCTTCACCCAAGGTGAATCCCTTCGTCCGCCTGTGGCGTCAGGTGGGTGGCGGCTCGTTGACACTCTCACTGGCCATCCACGCTGGCATCATTCTCGCCGCAGGTCTCATCGTCTTCACCACCGCTCTCCAGGAAAAGCAGGTGGACTTCCTCCCCGGTGGCGGCACCCAGCAAGGCGCAGATGCCTCGTCCGCCCTCTCCCACAAGATCCAGCAGAAGAAGCGCAGCATCCTGAAGAAGAGCATGCCGAAGCAGCGGCTCATTTCCACTAGCATGAGTGCCGCTGTCAGCCTGCCGGATGCACCACCTGACCTGCTCGATGTTCCAGACGTTTCCTCCCTCCTCGGCGGTGGTGGCAAGATCGGCGGCGGTGGTGGCTTTGGGCGCGGCGGCAGTGGCGGTGGTTTTGGTACTGGCACCGGCATGGGCGGCACCAGCGGCATGACCTTCAAGCCGCTGATGATGTTCGGCATGGAGCTCAAGGACACGCGCAAGATCGCCGTGGTCATGGACATCTCGCGCTCCATGACGAAGTACCTGCCCATCGTGGCCAAGGAGCTCGACAAAGTCGCCCGCGGAAGTCCGCTGGTGCTCTACTTCGGCTGCGGTGTGAAGACTCCGCCCCGTCAGCTTGAGGACAAGATCCGCAAGGTCAGCGACCCGCGCTTTGACAAGTTCTGGTTCTACTGGGAAGGCAAGCACGAGATGGGCATGCTGCGCAAAGAGTATGACAAGCTCAAGCTCCCCGATGGCGAGCCCATGCCCATGGAAGCCTTGTACACTCAGATGAAGAAGCGTGAGAACACCTACTTCATCGACTTCAACGGCATCACCTACACCTCGCCCGCGCTGATGTCGAAAGAGGTCATGGAGGCAGACACCATCTACTGGTTTTCCGACTTCCAGGATGCCGTGGACGTGGAGCATGTGCAGGACGTCATGCGCAAGCTCCGCGGCCGCAAACAGAAGCTCTACATGCACGCTTCCGTCCGTGGAAAATCCTTCGAGATCCTCCGCGATGAACTCTGCAAGCCCCTCGGCGGCGAGGTTCTCGAAACCAAAGTGGATTGATCCGGACGTACCACCCCATTCCAATGGGGTGGACGGAGTCCAATGGATCTCGAATCCACCTTGGGTTGGCCACGATGGACCGCCCCGGCGTATCACCCCATTCCAATGGGGTGGCGGCACGAACTCACACCTAGTGACCCGGAACTTTCCCGCCTGACAGCGCCCGTCCCCGCGCCATGAGTAGGTCTCCCGACCCGTCATGCGCCCGCTCTTTGCTCTCGTTCTGCTGCTCGCCTCCAGCGCCCTGCACGCTGCTGATTCTGCCACACTTTTTGGTAGGGTCATGTGCGGCTACCAGGGCTGGTTCGCCACACCCACAGATGGCTCGAACCTCGGCTGGGTGCACTATGGCTTCGGCAAGCCCGGCCATTGCCACATCGACCTCTGGCCCGATGTCTCCGAACTCGATGCCGACGAGCGTTTCGACACCCCGCTGAAGTTCGAAGACGGCACTCCGGCGCAGGTCTACAGCTCATCCCATCCCAAGACCGTGCGCCGCCACTTCGAGTGGATGCGTGACAACGGCATCGACGGCATCTTCCTCCAGCGCTTCGGCACCGTCTTGAAGGACAAGCGCTATCGCCAGCATCATGACACCGTCATGCAGCATGTGCGGGACGCCGCGAAGGCCGCCGGTCGCACCTGGTGTGTGATGTATGACCTCACCGGCCTCAGGGCAGGGGAGCTCGAGTCCGTCATCATGCAGGACTGGAAGCGCCTCCGCACCGAGCTAAAAATCCTCGAGGATCCGAGCTATCAGCGTCACGCTGGCAAGCCCGTCGTCGCCGTCTGGGGCATCGGCTTCAATGATGGTCGTGACTACACCCTGGAGGAAAGCCAGGCCCTCCTGCGCTTCCTTCATGACAACCCCGACTTCGGCAAGCTCACCGTCATGGCCGGTGTCCCCTGGCACTGGCGCACCCTGGATGGCGATGCCGTCCGCGACCCCCAGTTTCACGAGGTGCTGAAAAGCGCGGACATTATCAGCCCCTGGGCCGTCGGTCGCTACGGCTTCCCTGAAGATGCCAAACACCGCATCACCAGCGTCAATGAAGCCGATCTCCAGTGGTGCCGCGAGCACGGCCAGGACTACCTCCCCGTCATCTTCCCCGGCTTCAGCTGGCGGAACCTCAGCAAGATGCGCGGAGTCGATGCCAAGCTGAATGCCTTCCCCCGGCTCGGCGGCGAGTTCCTCTGGTCCCAGGCCCGCGAGCGCATCGCCGGCGGGAACACCATGCTCTACATCGCTATGTTTGATGAGCTGGACGAAGGCACCGCCATCTTCAAAACCGCCTCCAAAGTCCCCGTCGGAGCCGAGGGCTTCGTCACCGAGCCCGACCTGAAATCCGACCACTACCTCTGGCTCACCGGCCAGATCGGCCGCGCCCTCCGCCGTGAGATCCCGCTGAGTCTAAAAGCCCCGGTCCGCTAGGGAGACGCTGATCAAGTCCAAAGGCATCCTGACCTTGGAACTCTTGCGTTATTCCTTTCTCTTGCGGTGTCCCTTGAAGAGCACCGCGAGAGAAGTGTGTCCGTGTTCCTCCAGGCTTAAATCAGCGTCTCCCGGGATCAAGCCACCGACAGCAAATCTCCCAGCTTCCTGTTGCCTTTCCGGTCCGCCTGACGAACGAGAAACGTAACCACTCCCCCCAGCCCTCCCGACCATGCCTTCCGAGTCCGAAATCCACGCCGCCCTGGCCACCGTCCGCTATCCCGGTTTCAGCCGCGACATCGTCTCCTTCGGCCTCGTCAAAGGCGTCTCCGTGGAAGGCGGAAAGGTCACCATCGAGATCTCCCTCGCCACCCGTGACCCCAACATCCCGCGCCTCATCCATGAGCAGGTCGAGGCCGCCCTAAAGCAGGTCCCCGGCGTCACCGAACCGAAACTGAACTTCGACATCAAGGAGCCGCCGAACACTGCCCAGGGCAATGCAGCCAGTCTGCCCAAGTCCAGCATCCCCGGCGTGAAGCGCATCATCGCCGTTGCCTCCGGCAAAGGCGGCGTCGGCAAGAGCACCGTCGCCAGCAACCTCGCCGTCGCCTTGAGCAAGTCCGGCGCCCGAGTCGGACTTTGCGACTGCGACCTCTACGGCCCCAGCATCGCCCACATGTTCGGCAGCAATGAGCGCCCTTATCAGAACGAGGAGCAGCAGATCGTCCCCATCGAGCGCTACGGCCTCCAGCTCGTCAGCATGGGCTTCCTGCTGGACGACGACAGCCCCGTCATCGTCCGCGGCCCCGTCGCCACTCGCTACACCCAGCAGTTCCTCCGTCAGGTCGCCTGGAACGATCTCGACTACCTCATCCTCGACCTCCCGCCCGGCACCGGAGACATCCAGCTCACCATCGTCCAGACCGTCGCTCTCGATGGCACCGTCATCGTCACCACCCCGCAGGAAGTCGCGCTCATCGATGCTCGCAAAGCCGTGACCATGTTCCAGAAGGTGAACGTCCCCATCCTCGGCATCATCGAGAACATGAGCTACTTCCTCTGCCCCAGCGATGGCCAGATCTACCACATCTTCGGCAAAGGCGGCGGCGACCACGAAGCCAAGCGCCTCGGCGTCCCCCTCCTCGGCCAGATCCCCATCGAAATGACCGTCCGCGAAGCCGGCGACGAAGGCCACCCCATCGCCCTCGAAGACACCGCCAAGTCCGCCTCCTCCAAAGTCTTCCACGAAATCGCCGCCAAACTCCGCGCCACCGTGGCTGCCTGACGTAAAACGAATTTTCCAATTCGTTTTCTGGGGCGGTGATTAACTTCCTGTTAGGTCGAGCGTCACGCCGCTGAGCAGGGCAAAAAGTGGATCATTGATGTAAAAGTTGGTTTTTCCCATCTTTTGTTTCCTCACAAATCCCGCAGTAGCGAGCTGCTCCAGATACTTGCCGGCGGTGATTCTCGAAACCTCCAGCTCACGCTCGATGAATTCGATCTTCGTATAGGGATGGCGGAAAAGGTTGTTGAGCAAATCCTGGCTGTAGAGCTTGGGCAGACGTTCACGCAGATCATGTTTCGTCTTCAGCATCAGCTCGCGCAGGGCCTTCACCAGCGTGACGGCGCTGCGGGAGGTCAGCGCCACGCCGCGCAGCAGGTAGCAGCACCACTCGGCCCAGCGATTCTCGTCACGCACCGTTTGCAGAAGGCGATAGTAGTCCGGTTTCGTCAGAGTGATGTACCGGCTCAAATAGAGCACCGGCAGTTCCAGCAGTCCGTCACGTTGCAGCATGAGCAGATTCAGGATTCGCCCCGTGCGCCCATTGCCATCATAGAAGGGGTGGATGCTCTCAAACTGATGATGGGTGATCGTCATGCGCAGCAGCGGGTCCAGGCCGTCATCCGCATGAATGAAATCAATCAGGTTGCCCATGAGCGATTCCACCTCGGCGGCACTTTGGGGAGGTTCGTAGATGACCTCCCCCGAGCTCTCATTCTTCAAAACGGTGCCCGGGAGCTTGCGTAGTCCTGCACGATTCTGCTCCAGCTCCGCCTGGACGGAGAGCAGAGTTTCCAGCCGGATCAGACCGGAGGACTTCACCGCTTCGTAACCAGTGCGCAACGCTGAGACATAGTGCCGCACCTCCTTGGCTGCCGGCGTGACACTGGAGTCCTCCTGCGAAGCATACAGCTCATCGTGGGTCGTGATGATGTTCTCGATCTCTGAGCTGTCCTTCGCCTCCTGAATGGCCAGCGTGTCCAGCAAGATGCCCTGATTGGGAAGTGATTCGCAGAGTCCTTTCAGCTCCGCCAAGTGTCGGTGCGCCTCAGCCAATGCCATCCAGACCTCACGTGTCTCCAGTGAGGAAGAGTTCGCTAATGGCAGCGGTGATAGCCTGGACATGTATAGAAAAAGAGGTTTTTCTTATCATGTTGTCATTGTCATGTAAAGAAAACGCCTTTTTCTATACATGAGGGATGATGTCGGGTCGACACCAGCCTTGATCCACCTGGATCTGCTTGGATCGACCGCCTCACGTAGCAGCTGGCGTTAGCCTGCCGTTCTTTGAATCTGCGAAGGCCCTCCTGCCCATTTCACCCATCCAACTTGGATCAGGTCGGATTGAGTCGGATCCCCTCTTCAAACCACCGTAAACAACCGTCAACCACTGCAAACTACCGTAAACGGCTCCTTCAAGCCCTGATCTACCGCGATTAACCTTGATCACCTCGAGGAGCGCGAATGGCCCCAATCGCAGGACAGAGTTCCAACCCCGATTCACTCGGATTGACTCGGATCGGCTCCTGAAACCACCGTAAGCAACTGTAAACCATCGCAAACAACCGTAAACGGCCATCAATGCTCCGGCACAGCCCATGGCCAATCGTCCACCGCCCACGAAACTTCCGTCTTCATGTTCGCGTCGTGTCCTCATAAGTCCCTCACCATCCACGCCCCTCCCATCCCCGAAAAGGGACCCAAGCGGACCCTTTGGACACCGTTGTCAGTGAACTAGATCACGCCCGAAATCTCATCCGTCCTCAGAAACACATTTTGTTTGGCCGTCGCGTCATCCCCCGCAAGTGACCTCGGCGCGATCATCGTCGAATTGATGATGCGTGAAGCCTGCGGGTCCGGGTTCCGGATCGTCGCCCCATGCATCACCCCGGGGCTGAATCGCGCATCCCCAGGCGCGGTGGAGCTGTTGTTGATCAGCACAAGGCGCGATCGGTCTTCATGCCAGTCCTCAAGATGAGTCGTGTAAGGCTCCAGCAGCTTCGCTCCGGCGGGAAACATGGGATTGTGCTCCTGTAGAAACTCAGCCGGAGTCAGCCCCAGGTCCCGCGCACAGCGACTGTAGTCCGCGATGTGCAATGAACTTCGGACCGAGGTAGCCTCATACCCCAGCATCAGCAGCGAGGTCTCAGGCGCGCCGTCCAGATGCAGCTTCGTGGTCGTCTGCTGATCAAACCGACCCATCGACAGATACTCCAGTCTCTCGCCCCAGCGCCCGTCAAACTCCCGCGAAAGCAGCTCCTTCAGCCTGACCATCACCTCGCGCAGAGCTTTGGACCCCGTCCCCTCGGGCAGCACCACCACGCCAAAGCCCGGCTGCTCCCAGTCCGTCCGAAAAACCTTTCGGAAGAGCATCTCCGCATGCTCCTCCAAGCCATCAGGACCGATGGGAAACATAGGCAAGGACGAGGAGATCATCTCAAACGATTCAAGAAGTGCAGGGAAGCCCAGCCAGCCGCCAATAGCCCCTTTCAAAGCCATCCGTGTCCTCTGCGCTATCTGCGGTTAAAAATTCTATCCCTCCTGAGAGCCCCGGAAACCCCGCCCTATTCCAGAAACTTCACTCCCGTGAAAGACCGCCCCCACCCCCACGTTAAGGGGGGCGAAATTCCTCATTCCCCCCAATGAAACTCAGACTCACCGCCCTCCTGTTCATCGCCTCGCTCACCAGCGCGGGCGCCCTTTCCCTGGAAGAGGTCCAGGCCAAGGCTGCCCAGATCGACAAGCTGGTCGCGACCAATCTGGAAAAGCAGAAGGTCCAGGCCAATGCCCCGGCCTCCGATGACGTCTTCGTCCGCCGCATTTACCTCGACATTGCCGGCCGCATCCCCTCCCTGAAGGAGAGCGCTGATTTCCTGGCCGACCAGACCCCGGACAAGCGCGCGAAGCTGATCGACGAGCTCCTCGCCTCGGACGGCTACGTGCAGAACTTCTACAACTTCTGGGCAGACATCCTCCGCGTCCGTTCCCAGCTCGCCGTCGGCAACAGCCAGCCTGCCGGAGCCGCTTATTCGAACTGGATCCGCGAGTCCCTGGCCAAGAACATGCACTATGATGACATGGTGCGCGAGATGGTCACCGCCAGCGGCAAGACCTATGAAAACGGCGCTGTCGGCTTCTACCTGCGGGACTACAACATGCCGCTGGATAACATGGCCGTGACCACCCAGGTCTTCCTCGGCACCAGCATGGTCTGCGCCCAGTGTCATAACCATCCGTTCGATAAATGGACGCAGATGGACTACTACCAGCTCGCCGCTCACACCTACGGCATGACCAGCACGAATGGCCTTAGCAACCCGCTGCTCTCCAGCATGTTCGGCGGTTACGGCGCCAAAGGCATGAAAAAGCGCACGAAGGGCGGCCCTTCCATTGATGCCTTCATCCCGGAAGGAGTGGAGCGCCGTGACATGGGCAAGGCCATGACCGAGATCCTCCGCCCGCTGCGGTATAACACCGTCCTGGACCAGACCGACAAAAAAGGCCTCCAGCTTCCGCACGACTACCAGTACACGGATGCCAAGCCCAAGGCCACCATCGCCCCGGTCATCCCCGCTTCCTTCTCCAAGGACGGCAAGATCGTCAAAGGCGATGAGAAGCCCGTCTTCCCCTATGCCGACTGGATGACCTCCAAGGACAACCCGCGCTTCACCACCGTCATTGCGAATCGTCTGTGGAAAAAAGTCATGGGCATGGGCCTCATCGAGCCTGTCGATGAAATCACCGACTCCACCGTGCCGAGCAACCCGCAGCTCATGACCTTCCTGGAGCAGACCATAAAGGACCTGAACTACGACATGAAGGCCTACCTGCGCATCCTTTACAACACCCCCGCCTATCAGCGTACCGCTTATACCAAGGATGTCGAGCTTGGCGAGGTCTACCACTTCCCCGGCCCGCTTCTCCGCCGCATGAGTGCTGAGCAGATCTGGGACAGCATGGTCACCCTCTACAAGCCCAATCCGGACACCCCGAGCATCGAGGCCGAGATTGATCGCGACTCCACCCTCCGCCGCATCGAGTGGCTGGACCGCTCCCTGAACACACTCAGCCCGGAAGAACTCGCCAAGGCCACCGCCGAGATCGCCCTGAAGCAGAAGCAGCTTTCTGCTGACGTCCGCAAAGCCCAGGAGCAGCTCACCGAGGCGAACAAGACCAAGGATGAAGACGCCATTCGTGCCGCCAAGCGTGTCGTCGGCAACCAGCGCAAAGCCATCGACGAAGCCGCGCAGGAAATTGTCTTCACCACCGGCTTCAAGAAATTCGCCCAGCTCGCCCGCGAAGGAAAACTTGAGGAGCAGATCAAAGACCCCGAGTTCGCCAAGGAAATTGCCACCGCCATCAAGGGCAAGGAAGGCGCTGACCTCAGTCTCGATGAAGCCCTCGGCATCTACAACAAAGGCCTTCGCGCCCGCCTCGCCGACCAGCAGCAGAAGCGCCTCAAGCGCGATGCCGAGCAGCTCAAAGCCGACACCAAGCCCGAGCTTGCGTCCCTCAAAGCCTGGGAAAACTACCGCGACACCTACATGATGCGTGCCGCCGATCTCCGCAGCCCCGCTCCGAACGGCCACTTCCTCCGCGAGTTCGGCCAGAGCGACCGCGAGCTCGTCGAAAACGCCAATGAAGACGCCACCGTCGGCCAGGCTCTCATGGTGCTGAATGGCAAGACCTTCAGCAACCTCATGAACCCCTACACCATGGTTTCCCGCGCCCTGCGCCGCACCGAGAGCGGTGAGCAGGCCATCGACACCATCTACATGGCCCTCTTCAGCCGCAAAGCCACCGCCGAGGAGAAAGCCCTCCTCCAGCCCGTCGTCGCCGACAACACCGTCACCGGCAAAGGCGATGCCCTCTGGGCCGTCCTCAACACCCGCCAGTTCTACTTCATTCAGTAAACTTTGTTAGGCTGAACCCCTTCAGAAAACATCCCTCCGCTCACGACCCGTGACGGAGGGATTTTCATTTCAAGCCCCTGGTGAACTGCGTCGGAGCCCATTGTCCGCGGGCGAAGGTGGCGCGGAGCTGCAATGAATCCGCGCACTCCCCCTAACCAGCGCCTTCTCCAACGGGGTCCAGTTCACGCGCCAGCAAAGTAGCCATCACACTCCGTGTGATAAGCCCACGATTCCCGCCAACACGCGACCTCCTCGCCCATTGCCTGAGCGCAACCGTCAAAGATCTCTGTGAAAATCTTTCTACCCTCAATCTTTCTACCAAACCTCCCGCCTTTACACCCCTGGCTTCCACTTGATCCCACACCCCGTGCTAGGCACCTGCCTAACCAACGGCGCTTCACCGGCCAGCATCACCTTCACCGCCTCGCGCAGATCCTTGCCCGTCACCGGCTCGCTATTCTTCGGCCGCGCTGCATCAAACTGCCCGCAATAGGTCAGCTTCAGCTCCCCATCGAAGAGATAGAAATCCGGCGTGCATGCCGCCACATAGGCCTTCGCCACCTCCTGGCTTTCATCCACCAGATACGGAAAGCTCCATCCAAACTTCGCCACAAACTCCGGCATCTTCTCCGGCGCATCGGCAGGGTACTTCACCGCATCATTGGAGTTGATCGCCACCACCCCCACACCCTGCGTTTCCAGCTCCTTCGCAAGCTCCGCCAGCGCTGGTGCCAGATGCACCACATACGGGCAGTGATTGCACACAAACATCACCATCAGCCCGCGAGGTCCGCGCACATCATCCAGGTTAAAAACCTCCCCCTGCGAATCCGGCAGCTCAAACTCAGGAGCCCGGGAACCGATGGGAAGAATGCGTGTGGAAGGTGTTTCAGCCATGAGATGCGTTAGCCTTGTTTCGACAACTGCCAAGGCGCAAAGTAGGCCGGATCGCATGCCCCTCGGGCCGAAACCCCGCCTGCGCTGGACATCACCGTCACTTGGAAGGAGCTTTGCCTCAGGAGACGTTATAGGACTCTACATCATGAAACCACAACGCCTCGCTGTTTTCCTTTGGGCGGCCTGCCTCCAGGCGGATGCCGCCGATGGCGTGGCTTTCTTCGAATCCAAGATCCGCCCCGTGCTGGCGGAGCACTGCTACGAGTGCCACTCCGTCGAGGCAGGGAAGTCGAAAGGCGGCCTCATGCTGGACACCAAGCAGGGCATCCGCACCGGTGGTGACAACGGCCCTGCGGTGGTTCCAGGAGATACTGGCAAAAGCCTGCTGCTCACCGCCATCAAGCACAGCGACCCCGATCTGGAGATGCCACCCAAGTCTCCCAAACTGCCTAACCAAATCATTGCTGACCTGGAGGCCTGGATCTCCATGGGCGCGCCGGATCCGCGTGAGTCAGCCAAAAAGGTCGCCGAACGCGCGCCAGTGGATGTGAAGTCTGGCCGCCAGTTCTGGAGCTATCAAAAGCCTAAGCTCCCGGCAGGCTCCACCGATGGCATCGATGGCTTCATCCGCGCCAAACTAACTGAACAAAAGCTCATCGCCGCACCTGAAGCCGCACCGCGTGTGTTGTTACGTCGGCTGTGCTTTGATCTTATCGGCCTGCCACCCACGCCTTCCCAGATGCAGGCATTCGAAAAGGGCGGAGAAGCGGAGTATGCGCGCATCGTCGATGAACTCCTGCAGAGCCCGAGATTCGGCGAACGCTGGGGCCGCCACTGGCTGGACGTGGCCCGCTACGCCGAGTCCAACGGACGTGAGTCCAACCTCACCTTCCCGCATGCCTGGCGCTATCGTGACTACGTCATCGATGCCGTCAATTCGGACATCCCCTTTGATCGCTTCATCACCGAGCAGATCGCCGGAGACCTTCTTCCCGCCAAAGATGATGCCGAACGCGCCCGCCTGCTCATCGCCACCGGCTTTCTCGCCATCGGCCCCAAAGGTCTCAATGAGATGAGCAAAGCCCAGTTCGCCGCGGATGTGGCAGACGAGCAGCTCGATGCCGTCACGCGCGCCGTCATGGCCAGTTCCGTGGCCTGTGCGCGCTGTCATGATCACAAGACCGAGCCCTTCAGCATGGAGGACTACTATGCGCTCGCCGGCATCTTCAAAAGCACGGAGACCTTCTACGGCAACTGGATCGACTCCGAAAACGGCAACCACGGCCACCTCATCCGTCTTCCTGATCTTCCCGCGCAGGTCATCCCTGGCAAAACCCTCACCGCAGACCAGGTCAAGAAACTCAAAGCAGACCTCGCGAAGCTGAATGCCGATGAACTGGAGCAGAACGCCTACATCGCCAAAGCCAAGCTCGAAGGCCGTGACATCAGCGGCGAGTTCCACAAATTGCTCACCAATGCCCTGCGCATCCTCTGGTCGCGCGGTGGTGTCGAAGGCGCTCTCGAAACCGTAGACGACTCCGGTCGCGCTCTCCCCATGTGCATGGGCGTGAGGGATGCGAAACGCATCGTCGACTCGCCGCTCTATGATCGCGGTGAGCTCGCTCATCCTGGCGATGTCGTCATGCGTGGCTTTCCCCAGGTTATCGAAGTCAAAGGCACTCTCTCCAGGCAGCAAAGCGGCCGACTCGAACTCGCGCAATGGATCACCAGCCGCGATCACCCTCTCACCGCGCGCGTGATGGTCAACCGTGTATGGCGACATCTCTTCGGCACTGGCCTTGTGCGTACGGTCGACAATTTCGGCTTCAGTGGCGAGCGCCCAAGCCATCCTGAGTTGCTCGACTACCTCGCCATGCGTTTCATGGAAAAGAACTGGTCCGTTAAAGCACTCATCCAAGAGGTCGTGATGTCGAAGACCTATCGCCAGAGCAGCGAAGAGAAGGGAAGTGATCGTTCCACGATCGACCCCGACAACCGCCTCCTCTCTCGTGCCAACGTTCGCCGCCTCGATGCTGAAGCGATTCGTGATTCCATGCTCGCTGTCTCTGGCACCCTGGACACCTCCCGCCGTCCCGGCTCGTTGGTCGCCGAGTTGGACGGCCAGTCTGTCTCACTCATCGGCTTCAACGACAAGCTCCCGAAGGACCTTGATGGCTCCCACCGCCGCTCCATCTACCTCCCTGTGATCCGCGATCATCTGCCCGATGTCCTCGAGCAGTTCGATGTCGCCAACCCCAATCTCGTCACGGGCGATCGCGATGTCACCAATGTTCCCCTGCAGGCGCTCTACCTCATGAACGGTCCCTACGTTCAGGAGCAGGCCGCAGCACTATCCGCCCGGCTCATGAAGGAGAAACCCACGCGCGAGGACCGCGTGCGCCGCGCCTTCTCCCTCTGCTTCAGCCGCCTTCCAGAGCCTCGGGAACTCCAGTTGATCGAGTCCTTCTTCCAAAGCGCTCCTGGTGATGAGGCCAAACAACTCACCGCCTTCTGCCAGTCGCTCCTGGCCAGCGCCGAGTTCAGGTTTGTGGACTGATCAACACCGCATCAATCCTCAGGGACCCCTTCTTCGCCATGGCCTTCTTCAGCCATGCGATGAATGATCGTGCTGAGATGCGCGATGTAGCCGTGCACATCCAGATGCTCATCCTCAGGCTCGCCCTTCACACAATACAGCCAGCCTACTTCATAAGGATCACTGCGCACCACGCAGGCATCCTGTTTGAGATAGGCATTGCCCTCCACGAACTGCCCTTTCATCACACAATACACATCCGAGGCCGCCTTGAACCCCTCCACCCAACCAACAATCTGTCCAGGCTCCACTGCACCACCCGCAGGCACCTTCCACTCACAGTCCACCAGTTCACCCAGCATCCGGGTCGCAAACTTCGTGAACCCCACCCGCCATACCCCCTCCTGTCCCTCCACCGGAGCCATCCAGTAATGGGACTTCGAGTAGCGATAAGCTTCCGGAAACCGGGCAGTGAATCGGGCGTGTTTGAAACGAACGGTCGGGAGAGACATGATATGCTGAAGGTAGGCTAAAGGGGAATCAGGATACTTCGCTGGCGGCTCGGAGCACAGCGTTGCGCAGGGACGGCGCGATCCAGAACCGCGCTTCATGTTGAAGTCGATCTAGAAGTGATTCGACGGAACCAATAAGGTTTCGTTGCCGCGCTTGAAGAAGGATGCCAAGCAGTCCCATTGTGGGGAGATGGAGAGCACTTGCGACAGATCGTCCCTCTGCTTCGTCCATAAGCACGAGATCCGCACCTAATTCCAAAGCGAGAGCCAATGCTGCGATTTCTCCAGCATGAAGCACTGGAGATTGCGCCCAAGCATGGGCAGTGCTTTTCGGAGATGTGAGCTGGATGAAGTCTGGAAACTTGAGGCCTTGAAACCTTGAATCAACCTCCGCGAGCCGTTGAAACTCGGCGGCCACTAAATGCGGAACAAGCACGGTGCCAAAGAGTTGCTGAAGCAATGATGCCTGCTTCAAAAAGCACAGGTTCAAGATGACTGACGTGTCCGCGATAACGATCACCTCGATCCAAGAGCACGAAGAGTTTCCAGATCCTGGGCGAGCATGTCCTCCGTGTAGGAGGGTATGCGGCGGGCATACAGCGCCTCGTCGAAATCATGCCGGCTGACACCTGCCACATCGGCCGCTAGTTGGCGGGAGAGATGCCGGGCGGCATACGCTCCGCAAGCAAGGTCGAGGAGAATCTCTTCCTCGCCCACATTCTTCAGGGCTGGAAGGTCTGGCAGGGTGATTGTCATGACAGGAGAATAGGGGGAAACCAAAAAACGGCAAGGCAGCTGAAAGCTTTAAGTCCTCACTTCGCCTCCAGACAAATCACCTTCCCAGGCGCATTTCGCACATAGAGCCGCCCGTTCGCCAGCACTGGCGAGCTCCAGCAGCGGCCGTTCAGCACCTGCGCGCGGGTGATCTCCTCAAACCCTTCACTGCTGGCCTTGGCGATGACGAGCTCGCCTTTCTCCGTGAGGATGACCAATCTCCCATCCGCCGCGACCAGCGAACCAAAGCCCACGCTCTTTTCCTCCCAGGCCACTTTACCATCCTCCAGCTTCACACACTTGAGCGAGCAACGGCTGTTCTGGTCACCATCGATGCCATACAGATACCCGCCGATGAGCACGGAGGAGTTGAACTGATTTTTGAGCACCTTGCTTTCCCACACCTTCTCCGGCTGGCTGTCCGTGAGTTTCAGCAGAGTGCATCCTTTGTTATACCCGGTGGAGATGAAAAGCTTGTCGTCACTCAGGATCGGGTCGCTCGCATTCACGCCATAGCGCGTGTTCCAGCGGTAGTTCCAGACAGGCGTTCCATCCTCCACCTGCACACCGGTGTAGGAATCTCCGGAACTCACGATCACCAGCTTCTTGCCGCCACGCGTGTAGGGAAAGGGTGTCGAGTAGCCAGCGGCATCCGTGTCACTCTTCCACACGATCTTGCCCGTGGCCTTCTCCACAGCCAGACCAGCCTTGCCCACATTCAGGATGAGCAGATGGTCCTGCACAAGTGGCGCTCCGGCAAAACCCCAGTCGGGGATGTTCGCCTCAGTCTCCTGCTGCACATTCTTCTGCCACACGATCTTCCCGCTCGCGGCCTCGAAGCAGAAAAGATCGCCCCAGCGGCTCAGATGATACACCTTGTCGCCATCAATGGTCGGCGTGTTGGAGGTGCCGCCTTCATAGTACTTGTCGCCGAGATCAGCGGGATACTCATGCTTCCACACTTCCTTGCCCGTCACGGCATCCAGGCACCACACGGTGTCCTTGTTTTCCGCATGACCGGTGGTCAGCACACGCCCCTGGGCCACGACGAAGGTGGAAAAACCCAGCCCCACCTCCGCTTCCCAAAGCGTCTTCGGCTCGCCGCTGATCTTCCAGCTCTTCTCCACGGAGATGCCATCACGCGTCGGTCCGCGCCACACTGGCCAGTCTTCGCCCATCAGCGAGGTGGCACTCAAAACAAGCAAAGTGGCAGCGGGAAGGATCGGGAGTGGTTTCATGACCATCCAACTACGACTGAACCGCCACCTCTGGCAACCAGGGATGTAGGGCAGGGCAGGGCCTTGTGGCGGAAAGCCTGACGAGAGCCAGAAATCTCTCACCCAGCGCACGCCATGCCTTGCGGGATGGCCGCAGGCTTCTATTCTGGCGCATATCACTATGAAGATCGCACGGAAACCTTATCGCGTCGGCATCGTGGGAGCCGGCCCCGCTGGAGCCACCCTTGCTTCACTCCTGGCTAAAGAGGGTGTGGATGCCGTGTTTTTTGATGATGGCAGACGCCCCGAGATGGTCGTGGGAGAGTCGCTCATCCCTCGTCTCGTCACCGTGTTTCGTCGCATGGGCATTGAGGACGAGGTCGCGAAGCTCGGCACCTACAAGCCCGGTGTGACCTGGATCTTTGATGAGAATGACAAGCTCGAGCTGTCTTTCACCGCCATGCGCGGCGTCCTGCCCACCTACGCCTACAATGTGGCCCGCCGCCCCTTTGATGATCTGGTGCATGAAACCGCCATCAAATCCGGCGCGCGCTTCATCCCATGCACCGTGAAGCTCCAGACCGGAGTCACCGAGCGTGGTGAAGTGGTGCCGCAACTCGCCCCCGAGACCCTCGCCCTCGTCCCCGACTGGAATGGCAGGCAGCCAGATCTGCTCGTGGATGCCAGCGGCCGCCGCCGCCTCTTTGCAAAGCTGCTCGGCCTCACCGCCAAGATCGGCAAGCGCAAGGACATCTCCCACTTTGCCCACTACGAAAACTGTGAGATGCCCATGCCTGCTGGGCAGACCATCATCACCCGTCTGAAGCACGGCTGGTCCTGGCGCATCCCGCTCCTCCACGCCCTCTCCATCGGCGTTGTCGTGGACAAGGAACACGCCAAGAAATACGGCAGCAATGCCGAGGAACAGCTTGAGGCCATGATCGAGCAAAACAAGCCGCTGATCGAAGCCTGCTCAAACCGCAAGCGCATCACGCCCGTCACCACCTATGCGAACTACCAGCTCATCTCTGATCAGGGGCATGGCGAGGGCTGGGTGAGCGTGGGAGACGCGTTTGGATTTGTTGATCCCATGCTCTCTCCCGGCCTCTGCATGGCCATGACCTCCGCGGAGATGCTGGCAGATGCCATCATGCAAAACTCCCCGAATGGCTGGGACAAAGCCTTTCACTCTTACTTCGACTGGTTCCGCCAGATGCTCGTGGCCTGGCAGGAGCTGGTGGACATCTTTTACGGCGGCCAGATCTTTGCCCTCCAGCGCACCGGCACGGAGATGTCCCGCCGCTTCCCCGGCAAGTTCAGCATGATCATGCAGCGCCACTTTGAGAAGAACATCTCCGGCATGGCGGGTGGTGGCCTAACCAATCATCCGTACAGCAAAAACCTGCTCCGCTTCATGACCCGCTTCGCCATCTACGGGCACAAGCCCGCAGACTTTGCGGTGGTCTGATCATCGCTCTCCTCAGACCAGCATCCTCACAGCAGCAGATCACCCTCGGCCAGCATGGAGAGCTTCTTGACCTCACGGCAGGACTCCGGCAGCAGGAAGTAATGGCAGACCTCCTCCTGGTGCTCCGTCAGGCGGGGCGTGCCCTCCCAGTGCCTGTCTTCGGGAAAGGCTGTGCTTGAAAGCCAGTTCAGCCTCTCTCCCAGCAGGCCCGGATCACGCACCAGCTTGCCCACCAGAGCCTGCACTTCCTCCGCACTGTTCCGCGCTGTCCAGGACTGCACCACTTCCCAGGCCGTGAAGGCGCGCATCACCCGCTCTCGCCGGCGCAGGATCAGGCAGGAGTAAAGCGTGCCCGTGATGTCCACCGCACCGATGAAGTGCAGCTGGTGCATGGGCGTGGTCAGCTGCCAGCACAGGGATTCCAGGGAGACAAAGGGCTCCAGTCCCTTCCGGGGCAGGGCAGGCTCCGCCAGCCTTGTCACATCACTGACTGAGGTGACCACGGTCATGGACGGATCCAGCTTGGGCCAGCCTGAGCCGCCTGGCAGGAGTCGTGAAAAGGTGCCGATTGGCACCAGACGCCGAACCAAATGTGATTCTACCTTCGCCCCCATGTCGTGCAGCACCTTCCGCAGCTTCGGCACGGGCGTGGTATGCGCAAAGGGGACTTGCTCACCCAGGCGGCGCATGCGGAGCATGATGCCCAGCCCGCATTGGACGTGCCCTTCATTCACCCGCAGGGTGGTGGCAGCCAGGGCGCCGATGCGTTGCCCATCCAGAGAGTAGCTGACCGGGATGGCTCCGCCGTAACCTACCATTTTTCCCCCATCGCGGACGATGTATCCGCGCAGAGGATGCATGGATGCATGGGGATTTTCATCCCACCAGTGGGCAAGTCGTTCCTCCCACGAACAGCTGCCAGCCGGCAGATCCCCTGTTTGCCTTAGGAAATGCGCCAACTCCAGGCGTGAGGCGGGGGTGTCGATGTATTCCTGGACGTTCGAGTCGGGCATGATGCGGACGGAAAGCTAGGTTCCGCCCACATCTCGCGCAAAGCTGACACTGTAAAAGTCATCTTACAATTGGCTCAATGCACATCGTCATCCGTGCCGTCCTTCTTGTCGGCGCCAGCGGAGTACAGGTCATAGGCTTTGCCTTCGCGGCCTGGGCTCTTGTAGATGTACTTGTTGTCCCACGGATCCACGATGCCGTTAGATTCGATGAACGGCTTTTTCACCGGCACGTTCGCCGGCGGTTTCACCAGCGCATCCAGGCTCGGCGGCAGGTTGCGGTTGTTCACCTTGTACATCTTGATGGCTGTCGAAACGGTGCCGATCTGCGCGCGCGCAGCGGTGATCTTCGCCTGCTCGTCAAAGTCACCCAGCGTGGCCGCACCGATGGCGATCAGAATGGCGATGATGGCCAGCACCAGGATCATCTCCATCAGGGTGAAAGCTGAGCGGAGGCTCCGGGGGAGGCGTTTGGGGGCGGCTTGGATTTTCATGGGGTTGAGGAAAAGGGGGCTAGGCGGTTGGAGTCAAAAGGCTGGCAGATTGTTCGGAAGTCGTCATCCAGGAAATCAAATCAGCGGCGCGAGTTCAGCGTGGCCACCGTGTCGTAGATGATCGTGATCATCATGTAAGCCATCACGCCCACCAGGCCTGCCATCACCAGAATGATCATCGGCTGCAGCATGGCCATCAGCTTTTCCAGGCTCTTTTCCAGCTCACGACCGCAGCGGTCAGCCGCGCGGCGCAGAGTGCCGCTGATGTCACCCGTGTGTTCGCCGATGCGCACCATCTCCAGCAGATTGATGGGAAAGAGCGCCGTCTTCTCCAGAGATCGCGAAAGGGCAGAGCCATCGCGCACTCCGTCGATCACACTCCCGAGCTGCTTTTGAATGAAAAGATTCGCCGAGATGCGCGAGGCAAGTTCCAGCCCCTTCAGCAGTGGCAGACCACCACCGGTGAGAGAAGCCAGCGTCTCCAGAAATTGTGTGTGGAAGTTCGCCATCAGCACATTGCCGAAGAAGGGGATCCGCAGCTTCGTCCGGTCCCAGACCGGCCGGCCTTGCTTCGAGTTCGACCACACCCAGAAGAGCAGTCCAATGAGCGCGATGCCAGCCAGCAGCAGCCACCAGTAGCCGCGCAGGAAAGCGGAGAAATCCAGGATGAGCTGCACCCCTTTCGGCACACCACCGCGCATCTTCGTCATCATTCCGCTGAGTCGCGGAATGAGAAACGTGGTGAAGAGAATCGTCACCGCGATCGCCGAGAAACCGAGGAAGCTGGGGTAGATCATCGCCACTGCCACTTGGCTCTTCAACTCGCGTACCTTTGCCAGGTACATCCCCTGGCGCTTCATCGACTCTGAAAGTGATCCACCCGCCTCACCCGCAGCCGCCACCGCGCAGTACAGCTCATTGAAGGAGGGAGATGCCTGCTTCAGCGCGCTGCTGAAAGGGTGACCTTCACGGATCAATCCACCCAGACGCGCCGCGATCCGGCTATGCGTGCCACCCGTGCCCTTGCCCTCCATCAGCTTCAGCGCCTGCTCCAGTCGCATGCCCGCTTCCAGAAGCTCCGCCAGCTCCTCCGTGAAAAGCTGGAGCTGCTTGCCTCCAATCTTGATCGGTCCGCTGGAGGCCTCCTCGGCGGCCACTGCAGCCGCTGTCTTACCCTTGCCACCTTTGGCCGTCGCGGCTCCTGCCGCTGGGGCCTTGCCCACACCGCGAACCAGCGGCTTGGCCGGGCCTTCCTTCACCTGGAAGGGCTGCAGACCACGTCCCGTGAGCTGCCGCACAGCACTGGCGCGGTCAGGAGCCTCCACAGATCCGGCGACATCTCGTCCAGCGGCATCGGAGGCTTGGTAGGCAAAGGTGGGCATGTGGGGCAGGGAAGACGAGGAGGAAAGGAATCCGCTGTCGGATTTAACACCACGAAAAAATCGGGGTGAGGCATGAGACAAGCATAGGCGCGGTTCGTTGCAAACAAGGATGTCGGAACACAGCCGCAAAAGCCAGCCCGGTAAACTCCGCCTCGTTCTCCGAAATCTCACAGACGCGGCAGCGCCCCCAACACCCCCGGTAGGGCTCTGCCTCGTTCTCCGAAGCTGGATAGTGAAGGACGAATGTGTCGGAGCCTCAATGAACCCACAAGTTCACCTCAGACTTCCGTTCCAAAACCTCTGTGCTCCTCTGTGTTCTCGGTGGTGAAATCAACGGACATCCCGCCCTCAGACCCGTTAGCGATCAGCATCTCCCCAATCACCCGTCGATGGATGCGGGCCAAAGGCCCTTTCCATACCAGCCTGGGCCAACGGCCCAGGGAATCCCAGCCACCTCACGTCCGTCTCAGTCGAGGGCTGAAAGCCCGACCTATGCTCAGGCCCATCACGTTCCTCCCCAGACCTCCGCAGTTCCCCAATTGCCCCAGATCGATTTAACTCTCGACACACGTTTCCTCACTCCGCTAAAAGCCCGGTCAGCATCGCCTTCAGCCCAACCCCTGCCATGAAACGAGTCCCCTACACCAGCCGTCGTCAGTTTCTCGCCCACTCCGCCGCTGCCATCGGCTTCCCCACCATCGTCCCGGCCTCCGTCTTCGGCCAGAACGCCCCCTCGAACAAGATCACCATGGCCGTCTTCGGCTGGGGCATGATGGGCCCCAGCAACACCAGCAAATTCCTCCAGGAGCCCGACTGCCAGATCGTCGCCGCCTGTGACATCGATAAGCGCAATCTCGAAAAAGCCCTCGGTACCATCAACGGCGCCTACAAGAACCAGGACTGCAAAGGCTATCACGATTACCGCGAGCTCATGGCCCGCAAGGACATCGACACCGTCATGCTCGCCATCCCGGACAACTGGCACGCCCTGACTTCCATCGAGGCCGCGAAGAACGGCAAGGACATCTACGGTGAAAAACCGCTCGCCCGCACCATAGCCGAGCAGCAGGCCATTGTCCGCGCCGTGCAGAAGCACAACCGCATCTGGCAGACTGGCTCCTGGCAGCGCAGTGAGGATAACTTCCGCATCGGTGCCGAGATCGTCCGCAACGGCCTCATCGGCAAACTCACCCGCGTCGAGGTCGGCCTCCCCGCTGGTCACAACGACTTCGCCAAAACCGGCGACAAACGCAGCGTCACCCCGCCACCTGCGGAGCTCGACTATGAGATGTGGATCGGCCCCGCCGCCATGCAGGACTACATCGAGTGCCGCGTGCATAAAAACTGGCGCTGGGACTACAACATCGGCGGCGGCCAGCTCCTCGACTGGATCGGCCACCATTGCGACATCGCCCACTGGGGCATGGATATGGACAGCTCCGGCCCCAGCCTCGTCAAACCCCTCCAGGTGGACATGCCACCGCGCACCGACATCTGGAACACCGCCACTAAATACCGCGCCGAGGCCACCTACGCCGGAGACATCACCATGATCATCGCCGGCGGCCATGACGACATCGCCATGGGCACCAAATGGATCGGCACCGACGGCTGGGTCCACGTCAACCGCGGCAGCTATGATGCCTCCAAACCCGAGCTCAAAAAGATCATCAAAAAGCGCGAGGGCGACAAAGTCGTCGAAGGCTCCGCCGCCCCCAAATTGGGCGATGACGTCATCAAGCACCGCCTCTACGCCACCCCCGGCCATCACCGGAACTTCCTGGACTGCGTGAAGAGCCGCAAGCCCACCGTCACCCCCGTCGAGACCGCCCATCGCAGCGCCACCCCAGGCCACCTCGCCCTCATCTCCTTCCTCGTGAACCGCCCCATTAAATGGGACCCCGTCAAAGAAGAAATCATCGGCGACCCCGAAGCCTCCAAACTCCTCACCCGCGAATACCGCGGCCCCTGGAAACTGGAAGCTTGATCAATCTCGTTGGTTCGGCGGCAGATCACAGCAGATCCGCCGCCGAACCAAGGTTGCTTGCACGTCCTGCACATCGCATCGTCCGCTCACCCTCTCCAGAGCAGAGCCGGAAGCTTGCTCCGTGGAGCGCGGCGCTTCAGCCCGCAGCAGGGTGATTCGCTTCGTGAGTCGCGCCCCTTCATTTTGGGCTTTCGACTCGGAGGTTCCAAAGGCCTCGATCAACATTCACATTGAGGCCTGCGCTATCATTACGTTCTCTCCATGAGACGCTGTAGGAATCTCTTACACGCGTTAATCGGCAAATATTGTTAGGTCAATGCAGATTGGATGTGGCCGTTTGTCCCCGGACAAGCCTGGCGAAACAAATCCCTTCTCGCTGACTGATCGAAAAGTCCTCCGATCCCCGGTGCCGCCACCTATTGGATCGTCACCGCCATGCCTTTCTGAACCAAGGTATAAAAAGTGGCGGCGTCCCAGTTCGAAAGCCGGATGCAGCCGTGGCTGCCTGCCCGTCCAATCGTTTCTGGAAATGATGTCCCATGAATGCCCACACCTGGTCTGTTCAGCCCCGTCCACAAGACACCGACGGGACTGTTCGGGCCCGGTGGAAGGTTATAAAAGGTCTCGGTCCTGACACCCCTTTTCAACACGCCTTCATCATAGCGATACCAAGGCCATGGCACTGCGCCGGTGATTTTCCATTCACCTAGAGGAGCTGGATGCTCCTGAGATCCAGGAGTCAGAGGAAACGCTGCAAGCAATCGAGATCCGTCCGTCACTCGTAGCATGCGGAGGCGTGTGTCCACCAGCACCCGCCGTGTCTCGACAACGGACGCTGGTGGCCGGGCATAACCAGAAGGATAGTTGACCACTCGGAAAGGTCTTTGGATGTTGGGCACACGGATGACCTCCTCGGCTGTCAAGGCATCCACGGAACGCCCGGCATTCAGTTCCGTCACAAACGCCACCGTCGTATGAAAACGCTCCGCCAAAAGCTCGCTGAGCCGCGTGTAGGGAAGGCTCTTTTGCTGCGCCTGATCCACGGGCTCCACGGCCATGGTGCCGAGTCTGCCCAGATCATCCGCCGTCACCGCATAATCGGTGTAAGGGGTGATCGAACTCACATCCGGCACCACATTGGACGGCATGTTCTGCGACTGCTGATAAAGCGCCAGCGCCTTGCGGGTGAACTCGCCTTCGTGCCCGTCCACCACCCCAGGCCCGAAGTTCCGGCCATCCAGGAAGATCTGCAGTTGCACCGTCTTGTTCCGCGCTGTCGGGTCAGCTTGTGGCTCGGAGACTGGGCGCGTCGCGCACCCGGTGAGGGCGAAAAGGCTGATGACAAGAATGGCTGCCAGAGACGTCTGGATGGCACCAAGCGCCGAACCAGTCTGTAGGCAATGAAAGTGGAAGAATGTCATGGCTCTATAGCATCACGGCGCGAATCATAATGAAAATGGATCGATGTCATCGGATCTATGAGAGTGGAGGCTTCACTGCGCCTGCGCGCCGCCTCGATCTCAGCCAGTCCGCCGTGAGTTCGTAAATTCAACGCCTGGAATCCCTCTTGGGTTGCCGCCTTTTCACACGGACCAGCCGCAGTCCGGCCAGGTTCTAGCATCGTGAACGCTATTGTTTGCGGGCAGAAAGCTCCGCAGTGGCTGCTCCTTGACGAAATGCTTCGGGGTGGGTGCGTATCGCCGTGTTTCTTGACAAAAGGCAGTTTCGTTTAAAGATAGGCGCATTCTCGCCACGGCACTTCCGCCAGCGACTAAACCTTACATCCAGCCGCCGAGTCCTGTCGAAGGGCGGTCAGGATTCACCCGGCAGGGTGGAGGATTATAGTTGTGTCAAATGTCACGGTCGTAGGAACTCAATGGGGCGATGAAGGCAAGGGCAAGGTCATTGACTGGCTCGCCACTCGCGCAGACATCGCCGTCCGCTTTCAAGGCGGCAACAACGCCGGGCATACCATTGCCGTCGGCGATAAAACGTACAAGACCGCGCTGCTCCCATCCGGCGTGGTGCAGGGAAAGCTCTCGATCATCGGCAACGGCGTCGTGGTCGATCCCTGGGCCTTGCTGGATGAAATGGAGCGCGCCCGCTCCGTGGGCCTTTCGGTCACCCCGGAAAACCTGGTTATCTCCGAAGCCGCCACCGTCGTGCTGCCGCTGCACCGCGAACTCGACCTCGCCCGCGAAGCCAGGGCAGGGGACAAAAAGATCGGCACCACAGGTCGCGGCATCGGCCCCGCCTATGAAGACAAAGCCGGTCGTCGCGCCATTCGTTACGCCGATCTCGCCGATCCCTCAGCACTGCAGGATCGTGTCGAGCGCCTGCTCGCTCATCACAACCCCCTGCGCGCAGACCTTGGCCTGCCAACACTGACGCCTAACGAAGTATTGTCACCCTTGCTCGAGATCTATCCCAAGTTCGCCGCGCACATCCGCCCGGTCGTCTGGCGCATGATCAATGAAGCCATCGCCAGCGGCCAGCGCGTCCTCTTTGAAGGCGCGCAGGCCGCCATGCTGGATGTCGACCACGGCACCTATCCCTACACCACCTCGTCCAACACGGTCGCAGGGCAGGTGTCCGCAGGTGCAGGCGTCGCCTCCACCACCATGGGCCGCGTGCTCGGCATCGTCAAAGCCTACACCACACGCGTTGGCTCAGGTCCATTCCCCACCGAGCTCCTGGACGAAACCGGCGAGCGCCTCACACGCGGTGCTGCGGGTGGCCTCGGTGCCGAATACGGCACCAACACCGGTCGTAAGCGCCGCTGTGGCTGGTTTGATGCCGTCCTCGTGCGCCAGGCCGTGGAGCTTAGTGGAGTGACCGGCATGGTCCTCACCAAGCTCGATGTACTTGATGGCTTCACCACCCTCAAGATCTGCACCGGCTACCTTCTGGACGGCGTGAAGATCGACTATCTCCCCGCACGCCTCAGCGATGCGCTCCGCCTGGAGCCCATCTATGAAGAGTGCGATGGCTGGTCTGAAAACACCCAGGGCATCCGCGAGTGGGACAAACTCCCCGCTGCCGCACAACGCTACGTCCGCCGAATCGAAAAGTTGGTTGGCGCCTCCCTCTACCTCCTCGGCACCAGCCCGCAGCGTGATGACACCATCGTGCTTCGGGATCCCTTTCGAGATTGAGCAGCACCGCCAAGGTTCATGCTTGCTGTCCTGGCTTCACCCAGGACAGCAAGCGGTCACGCACATGTTTTTGTGTGAGAAATGATTTACTTGCGGGTGCAGACGGCCCTGACTTCATGGCCCATGCCCGCAACACATACCGTCATCATTCACGGCTGGTCAGATTGCTCGGAGTCCTTTGTGGCTCTCAAGAAGTTCATGGAGGGCAGTGGCGTCGCCAACGTCGGCACCATCTTCTACGCGGACTATGAATCGCGGGAGGACAACCTGACCTTTGATGATGTCGTTGATGGGCTGAATGATGAGTTCATCAAGCAGGGCTTCATCGACAAAGGTGGCCAGCCCTTGGTCAACCTGAACGTCGTCGTGCATTCCACCGGCGGATTGGTGATCCGCCACTGGATTTCCCGCTATTACCTGGACTCCAAGGCGAGCCGTGACCTCTGCCCGGTCAAACGCATCATCATGCTGGCTCCGGCGAACTTCGGTTCTCCGCTCGCTCATCGCGGCAAATCGTTTCTCGGCAGCCTTTTCAAAGGCCGGTGGAAGATCGGTGATCTTCTTGAGGTCGGCCGTCAGTTGCTGGACGGGCTGGAGCTTGGCAGCCCCTATCAGTGGCACCTCGCTCATCTGGATCTGCTCAGCGGCCTGGAGCCTTACAGCGCGGAGCGCATTCAGGTGACCATTCTGGTGGGCGCCAAGGATTACGATGGAGCGCGTGGCTGGATTAACAAGCCTGGCACGGATGGCACCGTGGTGATTGCCGGCACCTCGCTGAACGCTCTCAAGCTCACGCTCGACTGCACCAAGGGCAAAGGAGAAGGAGACACTTACACGCCTTATGAATGGAGCGCCGAAGATCCGGTGGATGAATACGCCTGGGCCGTTTTGCCGGGTCTGGATCACGGTGGCATCGTCGATAGTGCCGCGACCAAAGGCACCCTGGCCGCAGACATGCTTCTTGAAGCCTTGAGCTGCAAGACACCTGCCGCTTTCAAGACCCTCTGCACTCGTGCAGAGAAGATCACGGTGGACACTTACGCGCAGACTCAGAAGCCCAGGTTTCAGCAGTTCGCCGTTCGTGCGGTGGATGATCAGGGAAACCCCATCCTGGACTTCACCCTCGAGTTTTTCATTCTCAAAGCCTCCAAATCGACCAACGGCATTGCTCGGGACTCCAAGCTTTCAGACGCCGAGCAGGACTTCAGCGACGAGGCGCAGAAGCTGCTTTTGGGAGAGGTCCACACTCACTCCCAGGATCCAAGTCATCGCAGACTCCTGGTGGACACCGGCAAGCTCAAAAGCCTGCTCTCGAATGCAGCCACTCTGCTGGCTGAGCCCGTGACGCTTTCGATGCGGGTGTATGTTCCTCGTATCGATGGCGGCATTTCCTATGCAGTTGATCAATTGCAGAATGTCGTCCTGCACCACACGGGGGCGAAGACCAATGCGCCAGCCTTCCTCTTTGAGAACACCACCACCCTCTTGGAAATCCAGGTGAACCGGGTGAACACCTTTGTGACGGTGGGGAAAACACCTCGCAAGCATTGAGCATGCCCGCTCATGACTGGGCCTGACAGGCGTTGAATGGCGGGCGCGTGCAGAGCGTTTTGCATGATGCCATAAGGTGTCCGGATGACCTGCTTATCAGGAGGGGCTTCCTGCGTTCATGGATCAAGGTCATTCCATGAACACATTAAATGTTAATAAGTTTGCATTCTGTTGGTAATGAGTAGTTTGCAACTATTGTTAGGTCATTGTTTTGTCCGGAATCCGATCCTGGTTCAAGAGGTGGGTAGTTCACCCCATGGAATCCTTTTGGAGACCCTCTAGCGTGGTCCCATGACGCTCGATTTGGTGTCATGTCACAAACACTGATAACCGAACAAACCTATAACCAACAATACGCTATGAAAACACTATCCACTACCCTCTTCTCCACGGCCACGCTCGCCATGTGCGCACTGCTCATGCTCGGTGCCCAGGTCCGTTCGGAAGAAAACAAAGCAGGTCTCACCTCCGGTGAGGTCTCCTTCATCAAGCAGGCCGCTGCTGACGGTCAGGCTGAGGTGAAACTCGCCGAACTGGCCATGAAAAAAGGCGCGAGCGCCGATGTGAAGGCCCTGGCAGAAACGCTGGCGGCTGAGCACATCAAAACCAATGCAGAACTGACCCAGTTCGCCTCGGCCAAGAGTGTGGACATCTCCGCTGTGATCGACCCAAAGGCTGCTGACAAGTTCCAGGACCTGGAAAAACAGGGCACCGGCACCGACTTCGACAATGCCTACATCGACGAAGTCGTGGCCAGCCACAAGAAGTGCATTGATGCCTTCGAGGACATCTCCAAGGACACCAAGAATGCCGAGCTGAAGGCCTGGGTCGACAAGACCCTCCCCGGTCTCCGCGCCCACCACGCCAAAGCCAAGGAACTCGACAAATAACTCCACCAATCACTGAGCAGGCGCCGCCTCTGAGAGAGGCCGCCTCCAGTCACCCCCAGGGTGGCAGTAGCGCTGAAACACGCGCCGCTGCCACCCTTTTTGTTGGGGGGCTGCCCTCTGGGGCGGGCCTTCTCCTGAGGCAAAGGTAGGGGTATACCCCATGGCAGATTCACACGTTTCCGGGCAGGTTTGCCCCATGAATGCAGTACCCAACGACGTTTTGAATGCCGAAACCCTCAGCAAACTCGAAGTCGGACTCCGCACAGATGCGGACCAGTTGGTCGAGTTGGAGGACAATCTTCTGCGTACCCTGAGACGCGCCCGGGACCTGGGCGCCGAGTTTGGCTCCCCCGGAGACTGGAGCGCTGCCTGGCGCCACCAGTGGGACCGTGTGGAGGCCATCCTCCAGCGAATCCGCGCACGTGTGAACGAGATGGATCGTTCCATCCATAGTCATGAGCCCGGGCGGCTCGATGATGCCCATGCCGCATGGGACGCGCTGGCGAAAGATGACGCCGAGCTCCTGCAAGCCCTCGCCGCCCTGCGTGAGCAGGCCATCGGCCTGAACGTCGGCGCGCAGGATGAGTGGAAGGACATGGCCCCCCTCATGGAAGAGCATCTGGAGAGAATCCACGCCTGTGCCCATTCGCTCCGTTGGAAGCTGGAGCTGCTCCGCGTGCATTCCAAAGAGGAGGTGGACGACATTGTGAACACGGTGCTCAGAGGCCAGCCTCACCGCACGGATGAAAGCGGCCAGCAATGGGAGGAGAAAGCCCAGGCCTATCTCCAGGCTGAGAAAGAACTCGGCAAGGAGAACCACACCTACCTGGGCGTGATGGACATCATCAAGGGCATGTTCCTCTGGGTGGAAAATCCGGACGAGCGTGTACAGAAAAAGGAGCAGCCTGTTGCTGACTGAAACAGGCGCTGGGGACATCACCCCACATCTCTAACCCGGAGGGGGCGCGTAACAGATGAGCACAAGCATCATTCCGCGATCCCCGCGGGTCTTCCCATCACTTCAGCATTCTCACACCCATGATCAAAGACACCTTTGCCGAGACTTCCCGCCCGTTGACTTCCGATGAGGCACCCGATGCAGTTCAAACCGCCGTGGACGCGACCAGGACCTGCGTTCAGGACACGCTGGCTCACACCGGCCACTACGTGCGGAGCCATCCCGTGCCGGTTCTCCTCGGCGCGCTTGCCTTCGGCGTGGCCGTCGGCTGCGCGCTGGCCGTGGGTAGCCGCCGTGAGGAGACCCTCCGGGAAAAGCTTTCCGACCAGAAACTTTCCAAGTTTCGTGATGCGCTCCTCGAGGCCTTGCAGCCCGTGTCCGCCCATTTGAAGGATGACTATGCTTCCGTACAGAACTGCGTGGACAAGACCTTCTCCAACGGCAGCCACACTCTCGCGGCGCAGCTCGGTCGCTTCGGTCGCAACCTCAAATTCTGGTGAACCCATGAACTCCTTTGCATCAACATCCCCCGAACCCAGCTCCGTGGAAAAAGACGTTCTTGCCTTGCTTAGCGATGGCCGTCAATGTCTCAAGGAAGGCTATGAAGCCTGTGAGCAGAAAGTGCGTGAATCTCCCACCACCTCCATCCTCACAGCGGTTCTGGCCGGTTACTGTCTCCATCGCCTTCCACTGCGCAGCATCATGATCGCCAAGGTCCGCGTGCTCTCCGCATTGCTTCCTCCTGCAGTCTTTATCCTGGGTGCAGCGAAGGTTTTGGAACTTATTCAGAAACCTGGACGTAGTGAGAGCGCAAAGATCCCATGAGAGGCCAAACCACGATCACCACGCTGATGCTGGCAGCTTTTTTGACAAGCTGCCTTTCCCCCGAACAGAGACGCCTCAACCGCTCTCGCGAGCACGTCTTCATCCACTACTGGCCTCCACCCAAAGGTGATGGGGAGATCCGGCTGGCAGTGAAGGACAACATCGACGTGAAGGGGCATGTCACTTCCGCTGGATCCGAGTATCTGGCGAAGAACAGCAAGCCAGCTTCCCGGGATGCCCCATGTCTGGCCTACGTCCGCAGACCTGGCGTGCGCATGGTGGGAAAGGTGAATATGACTGAGTTCGCCGTCACCGTTTCGGGTGAAAACCGCTTCTTCGGCAGCCCGCTCAGCCAGCTGGACGGGAAGAATAAAGTGATTCCTGGCGGCTCGTCGAGCGGCTCGGCCATGGCCGTCGCCACCGACATGGCAGACATCGCCATCGGCACAGACACGGCGGGTTCCATCCGCGTGCCAGCCGCCTGCTGTGGCGTGTATGGCCTGAAGACGACGTATGGACTTATCCCCATCAAAAATGTGGTTCCCATCTCACCCAAGTATCTCGACACCGTGGGTCCCTTGGCAGGAGATGTGAAGCATCTTGTGAAGGGCATGGACCTGCTCAAGCCAGACTTCGCCGCTCGTTACAAGCGCGCTGTCGCAGAAGAGCCCCTAGCCCGGCACATCACCATCGGACGACTCTATCTCGACGGAACAGATCCTGAGATCGACAAAGCCATTGATGACAAGCTCAAGGCCAAAGGCTTCCGCATCGTTCGCTTGAACGACAGCTTTAAAGCGAAGTGGAAGCGTGCGGACTCAGACGGTGCCACCGTGGCACGGGCTGACACCTGGCTTACTGACCAAAACTACGCCGACAAGAAAGGCGTGAGCCTTCTCACCAAGCTTGTGATCATGTCCGGTGAGATCGACTACAAGCTCGGTTACAAGGCCGCTCTGAGCCGGAGAGCTGCCTGGCAGCGGGACCTCCGCAATATCTTCCGTCAGGTGGATTTCATCGCCCTGCCCACCTTGCAAGGCATGCCCCCCAAAATGCCATTCTGGGGATCTGACGCCGTCTTTGAGCTGCGCGTGTTCAGCATGCAGAACACCGTTGCCGTGAATTTTGCCGGCAATCCCGCGCTGGCCATCCCGATCGACATGCCGTCCAAAGACGGTAAAACCCACCCAAAGACAAGCCTCCAGCTTGTCGGCCCCCGTCTGAGTGAAGCTCAGCTCCTGAACGCAGGCCGCATCCTCGAAAAGAAATCCTAAAACCATGATACGTTCCTATTTTCTCCGCCTGGCGGTCGCCGCCTCGCTCCTGCTGACCTGTTCGTCCGGTCTGGCCCAAACGGCTCCTGAGCTTATGGCGGCGGGTGATGTCTATGATGCCCAGTTCAAGGGCGCGGAGGCACTCAAATACTACCTTCCCGCGGAGAAACTGGAGCCCAAGAACGTCGCCTTGCTCGTGCGCATCGCGCGCCAGTATCGCCATCTCCTGACTGACGCTTCCTCAAAGGAGGACAAGCTCAAATACGGCAACATCGCTCTCGAGTACGGCAAACGCGCCGCTGCCCTGGCTCCGAAGGATTCCGATGCCCAGCTTTCCTGTGCCATCACCTATGGCCGCATGCTGCCACACATGGCCACGAAGGACCAGGTCGCCTCCATCCCGCTGATCAAGACCGGCGCGGAGCGCGCCATCGCCTTAAATCCAAGTCATGAAAATGCCTGGCATGTGCTGGGCCGCTGGCATCAGGTGCTCGCGGACATGGGCATGGTGAAGCATGCCCTCAGCCGGCTGATCTATGGCGCACTTCCCACCACTACCAATGAAGAGGCGGTGAAGTGCTTTGAGCAGGCCATCGCCATCAATCCGCGCCGTCCTCGTCACTACATTGAGTTAGGTCGCACCTACGTCCAGATGGGCAAGACCGCCGAAGCCCGCAAAGCCCTCGAAAAAGGCCTGAAGCTCCCCGACCTCGACAAAGACGACACCGACCTCAAACCCCGCGGCCGCGAAGCCCTCGCCAAGCTCCCTTGAGTCTAACGAGTGTTACAATAAATCGCAGGCGCGCCGCTGCCCGTACGTTGTTCACGCTTCAGCGTGTTCAATGAACTTCAAAGACACCGCTAAAGCGTGAACAACGTACCTCTGCGCCCCAGCTTCAAAGAGGAAACTCCAAAATATTCAAAGCAGCGGCAATCAGGGGCTTCCGTTCAGGGCATCTGCGCACATCTGCGTTATCTGCGGTTAAAATTCAGGGGTCTCCCTCGACCTAGACAACCCTCCAAACACACGCAAAAGCCAGGAAGACAAGGCTCCCGTTCATACCATCTGCGCATCTCTGCGTTATCTGCGGTCAAAATTCAGGGGTCTCCCTCGCCTGGATAACCCTCCAAACACACGCAGAAGCCAGGACGACAAGGCTCCCGCTCAAAGCATCTGCGCATCTCTGCGTTATCTGCGGCTAAAAATTCAGTGTCTGCCTACACCTTCTCCCGCACCACTGCCGAGCTCGGCAGATCCGCCAGAGACCCCTCAATGAACGTGTGATGCCAGAGTTGCGTGGCCACCACCGCCGCAAGCCCGATCTCCACCGACAAACGCGGCAGCGAACCTGGCTTTAAGGTCTTGTAAGCCTTCCGCCAGTGCTTCACCTGCTCGATGTCAAAGTAACCTGTGCGGCGCAGTGATTCATCACTGACGAGTTCACCCACAAACTTCGGCTCGGGCTCGATGTGGAAGCTGTCCAGCGGCGCGCGGAAGATCACCTTGTGCCGGCGTGCGATCTCTTTCGGTAGCCAGCGCTCCGCCACCAGTCGCAGCAGATGCTTGTCACGCATGCCATTCAGCTTCCAGCGCGGGTGCAGCTTGGAAGCGAAGTCGAACACATCCTCATCCAGGAACGGATAACGCACCTCGACGGATGAATTCATGGCCACACGGTCACCCTTCGCCTGCAAGAGGTGTCCGGCCAGTGTCACTCGCGCTCCCACCCACAGACTACGGTTCAGCGGACTCCATTTCGTCGCTCGATTCAGATCAATGCCCAGCTCTTCCCAGGGCCGTGCCTTCGCCAGCACCTCGCGCATCGGCTCCGCATAGAAGCGCAGCTTCGAAAGCGCCAGCATGCCATAACTGTCGATCCACGCATTCGGACCGCCGACCGCCGTCTCCCATTGCTTGCGGCTTTCCGGCGGATAGTGCGGGATCTTGTTGAGCTTGAGAAACGCGCGTCGTGCCAGATCGCTCAGCCTCAAGCCAGGAATCGAATCCATCGCGTTAAACATCTTCGCGATTTTATACCACGGATACCCGGCCAGCCATTCGTCCGCGCCTTCACCCGTGAGCACCACCTTCTGCCCATTCTGGTGCACCTTCCGCGCCAGCAGCATCAAGGCAGCGCATGAGGTGTCGATCACCGGCGCCTCCGCCGCATGAATGAGCTCGGGATAATTGTCCAGCGAGTCACTCGAGCGAAACTCCTGCACCATCGGCGGCTTCGCGCCAATGTGCCTGGCCGAAAGGTTCGCCGCGCTGAGTTCATCCAGCCCAGGATCATCCACCCGCACCGTGTAGGTGTTGATGGAGTTGCCTTTGAGCTTGCAGGCCATCGCCACGATCATGCTGGAGTCCAGCCCGCCGGAGAGATAGGCGCCCACCGGCACATCCGCGCGCAGACGTCTTTCCACGGCCTTCATGAGCAGATCTTCGAACTGATCCACCAGCTTGCGCTGATCTGTCTCAGGGTTCTCATCACCCTGATCCGGGAAATCCATTTTCCAATACGCACGCTCCTGAACTGGCTCCGTCTGCCCTGGAGTGACTTGCAGATAGTGCCCCGGACTCAGAAGCTGCACACCTTCAAAGCAGGTCACCGGACCAGGCATGGCCCCGAAAGTAAAAATGTGGTCCAGGCCATGCAGGTTTGCTTTCGCCGGGACCATGCCAGAGGCCAGCAGTCCCTTGATCTCCGAGGCAAACAGCAGCCACTCTCCCTGGCGCGACCAATACAGCGGCGCGATGCCGAAGCGATCTCTTCCCAGCGTCACCTGATGCCGGTGCACATCATACAGCGCCACGGCAAACTGCCCGCGCATGCGCTCAAACATGCCCTCTTTGCTCTCTTCCCACAGATGCGGGATGATCTCCGTGTCACAGTTTGTGTGCAGCGTATGCCCGCAGCCCACCAGCTCCGCGCGCTTCTCCGGGAAGTCGAAGAACTCGCCGTTGAAGACTGTGTAGGCCGTCTTGTCCTCATTGCACATCGGCTGCTGCCCGTCCGTGATGCCGACGATGCTCAGCCTCCGGTTCACCATCGTCACACCCGGCCGCCGGAAGAAGCCCTCCTCATCCGGCCCGCGATGCGTGATCGCACGCGACATTCTCTCCACCACGCCTTCCGGCACTTCACGTCTTCCGACCAGGTCAATCATTCCAGCGATGCCACACATAGAGTTTTGGTAAGTTCAAACGTGGCAGCGATGCCAGTGTCTTCGGATGGGGTTTGGATAGCCTAACAAAGGATGTCTAATTGACCCGGTCGCGCCGCTGCTGCAGTTCGATCAGGTGCGTGGAAAGATGGGGCAGAAGTGTCTTCCGGATCAATGTTTTAAATTCGGGCGTCACATCTTCATTTGCCAGCGCATTCTCATACTGGCTGATGCCGTGTGACTCTCCAGCTTGGAGTATCCTCAGGGCAGGGGACTCGCCAAAGAGCGTCGCGGCTCCCTCCAGAGCCTGTACAAACCCTCCCCAGACACCGGAACCTGTGGACGGCTCCGCGCCCAGTTCCGCCGCGAGTTTCTGCAGCTCATAGACGTTCTGCTGGTGGTTACCGCGGATGCGCTCCAGCTCCAGGTCCACCCGGTTGTCATCAAAGGCCTCGATGGCCTGCGTGTAGGTTTCCACGGCAGAAACTTCGCCGCGAAGCAGTTCATTGCAGATATCAATGGTGGGGTCGGTGGCAATCATGGCAGATATAAATAAGTTGTTCCGATGCTAGGAGTGGCACCTGACCTTCTCCATGGGGTGAAACCCGAAATCATTGCTTATCTCTACGCCTCTCACAGCACTGGAGGCGGCAGGATCTCTCTAGGAAAGGGTGCTTCCTCGTCCCGCAAATGCACGCTTGGTGTGGCCGCCTCCTGGCTTACGCAGATGTCCTGCGCGCCATTGCGTGTGAGGATCTCTGTGGCCTGTTCGATCTGCCCGGACGTCTCTGTGTGCACAGAGAGGAGGATGTTTCCCTCCTGCAGCATGCCTTCATAGCGCTTCGCCTCGATCTCCGGGATGCCCATCCCGATCAAGCCGCCCGTGATCCCGCCCACCGCGGCGCCGATGGCCGCACCGCTGAGCGCCGCCATGATCGGACCGGCGGCGATGAACGGCCCCGCACCCGGAATGGCCAGGGCGCCAATGCCGGCGATCCAGCCCAGCGCTCCTCCCAGCACGCCACCCGTGCCTGCACCTGCGATGGCGCCTTCCGGAGCCTTCGTGTTCATCTCATGCGCGAATTCATGGCTCGTGCTTGTGTCTGCAAAAAGCGCGGAGATGTCATTGCTCAAAAAACCGGCCGCCTTGAGATCATCGACGATGCGGTCCGCCTGGTCCCGGGACATGGCGATGCAGAAAACTGATTTTTTGGACATGAGGAGTCGTCCTTTCGGAAGGTTGTCGCGATGACCGTTCAACGGTAATATCCAGCCCCCACGGCGGGCGCGCTCGAGTAGGAAGCCGGTCCCGCCGTCGCCACAATGCCCGTGCCCAGTCCATGGAGCTGGCTGTGCTGGGCCCTCAGCATCTGGATCGTGTTTTCTGCCCAGCGCTTCAAGTCCACATCCTGGGCGTTCCTGGCAGCCTCCTCCAGCTTGCTGACCCGCTGCTGGTGGCTGTTCTCCACCTCGGCGAGGAAGAGCCGGTCAAACTCAAGCCCCTCCGCCTTCTCCAGCTTGCGCAACCCATCGCCATTCGGGCTCGGCAGCGTGGCTGGCAGCTCGAACTCCTTGTGCGCGGCCAGGAGCTGGAGGTCGGTGTCCAGCTTGGTCTGTTCCGTGACCATCGTGGCTGCGTAAAGGCGGATGTGGTGGCTCTGCGCCTTCTGCGCGCCCAGCTCGCCCACCTTGATCGCGGCCGCTCCTGCCCCCGCCTCATGCCGTACAATCTCCCCATCCCGTGAGCTGAGGAGCCTGCTTTTATCTTCCCCTTGGAGATTCTGGCTAACCAAGAGCATGACTCCGAAGGTCAGCAGCAAGGCAGTCACCTGATTTCGTGGAATAACTTTTACATTCATGGGGGTCAAGGTTTTCCAGGAGATCGGCTTTCGACCCCAAGTTAGGCTTGTCGCTCATGTTTTAGCCATCGGGCAGGACCCGTATTGATAGGTCCGGCACCGCCCATGCGTTTTGCCCGACTTGGCCCTTTTTTTGGGCCTTTTTGGGTGTCAAAACTGACCCAAAAATCGACCTCCCGACCCTCCTTTCAGGGTGACTTTTCCCTGGGGACCTGATACGTCGGTAGGGTTTCACCCCATATCCACAAAAGGCTATGGTTACGTACCCCTCTTCGACATGTCCAATTCTGTTCATCCCGCTCATCAGTCCCCGTCCCCTGTTTCTTCCACTCCCGCTAATGATCAAGAAGGGGTAGCGATCATCGGAATCGGTTGTCGTTTCCCGGGTGGAATCAATAACGTCGACGCTTTTTGGAAGCTCCTGGAAGAGGGGCGTGACGCTGTCGTCGATGTTCCTGCCGACCGCTGGAACGTCGAGCGCTTCTACGATGCTGAGCCAGGCATCGTCGGCAAATCCATCGCCAAGAAGGGCGGCTTCATCGAGGGCATCGACCAGTTTGACCCCCAGTTTTTCGGCATCTCTCCCCGTGAGGCCCCTTACATCGACCCCCAGCAGCGTATCCTATTGGAGACTGCTTATGAGGCCATCGAAGACGCCGGCATCGTGCTCGACCTCGAAAAAGGCACGGACATGGGCGTGTTCGTTGGCATCTCGCACAACGACTACCAGGGCCTCCAGCACACCGCCACAGACCGTGTGGGCATCAGCTCCCACACCCCTACCGGCAGCGCGCACAGCATCGCGGCAAACCGCATTTCTTACTGCCTGAACCTCAGCGGCCCCTCCATCGCCATGGACACGGCCTGCTCCTCCGCCCTGACCGCCGTCCATGTCGCTTGCGAACACCTGCTCGGTGGCCGCTGCAAAACGGCGCTCGCCGGTGGTGTGACCATCATGATCACTCCGGACGGCTTCATCGGCTTCTCGCAGGCCGGCATGCTCTCCCCGGAAGGCAAGTGCAAGGTCTTCGATGCCTCCGCGAACGGCTTCGTCCGTGGTGAGGGCGCCGGCATGGTGCTCTTGAAGAGGCTCTCGGATGCCATCGCGGATGGAGACCCCATTCACGCCGTGGTCAAAGGTTCCGCCGTGAACTCCGATGGTCACACCACCGGTATCTCTCTGCCTAGCGGTGAAGCCCAGGCCCGCCTCGTGCGTGAGGCTTGTGCCGTCGCTGGCATCAAGCCATCCGAGATCGGCTATGTCGAGGCCCACGGCACCGGCACTGCCGTCGGTGACCCTATCGAGGCTCATGCACTCGCCGAAGCTCTTTGCGAAGGCCGCGCGGAACCCCTCAGCGTCGGCTCGGTGAAGACAAACCTCGGCCATCTGGAGACAGCCTCGGGTGTCGCCGGTTTGGTGAAAGCCGCCCTCGTGCTCAAGCATGGCCGCATCCCTGCCAACCTGCATTTTGAGAATCCGAATCCGCACATCGATTTCGAAGCTCTGAAGCTGAAGGTCTCCATGGGGAATGAAGATTTCCCGGCCAAGTATCCCGTCCGCATGGCGGGTGTGAACTCCTTCGGTTTCGGTGGCTCGAATGCCCACGTGGTCCTCGCCGAGGCACCCAAGAAGACGTCGCGCTCTCATGCCGTTGTCGAGACAAACCGCGCCTGGCCGCTGGTGCTCTCCGCACGTTCTGAAGAAGCCCTGCGCGCCTATGCCTCGCAGCTCAGCTCCTGGCTGGACGATCACTCAAAGTTGAATGGCAGCTCGCCGCTCATGCCGGATGTCACCTACATGCTCGGTGCACGGCGTAACCATCATTCGTATCGCCTCGCCTTCACCGCCAGCTCGCTGGGAGAGGCCGTGCAGGAACTCAGCGCCTACGCCAAGGGCGAGCCTGGACCGCGCATGCGCAGCTCATTCACCCCGCGTGGTGAAAAGGCCATGCGCACTGTCTTTGTCATGAGCGGCCAGGGCCCGCAATGGCAGGGCATGGGCCTCGAGCTCATGCGCAATGAGCCGGTCTTCAAAAGCATGATCGAGGCCTGTGACGCCGCCATGCGTCCCTTTGCACGGTTCTCGCTCATCGATGAACTGAACCGTCCAGATTCCGAGACACGCATGCAGCAGACGGAAGTCTCGCAGCCTGCCATCTTCGCCATGCAGATGGGCCTTGCGGCTCTCTGGCAGTCCTGGGGCATCCAGCCTGAAGCTGTGGTCGGTCACAGCGTCGGTGAAGTCGCCGCAGCCTGCGTTGCTGGCATCCTCACCTTGGAACAGGCCGCGAAGATCATCGTCCTGCGCGGACGTTTCATGGATGAGTGCCATGCAGACGGCGGCGGCATGCTCGCTGTCGGCATGAGCCCTGAAGAGGCGCAGGCCATCATCACCAAGCATGATCGCACCGTCAGCATCGCCGCCTTCAATGGTCCGCGCTCGCTCACGCTGTCAGGCTTGAAGACCTCGCTGAAGCTGATCGCAGACGAACTGGAAGCCAAAGGCGTCTTCGCCCGCTTCCTGCAGGTGAGCCATCCCTTCCATCATGCCATGATGCAGCCTGCGGCCGATGCGCTGCATGAGGCTCTCAAAGACCTAACACCAAGTGCGGAAAAGATTCCGTTCTTCAGCACCGTCACTGGCAAGCGCCATGAAGGCGCCGCCTGCGTTGCCGGACATTGGTCCAGCGGTGTGCGCCAGCCGGTGGAGTTCTCCTCCGCCATCGCGGCTGTCGCTGAGTTCGGCACAGATGTCTGGCTTGAGATCGGCGCGCATCCCGCGCTTGTCCGTTCCATTCAGGAGTGTCTCGAAGGCAAGGGCAGCAAGCCTTCCGTGCTCGCTTCCGCACGTCGTGAGCGCGAGCACGAGTCCCTGCTCGATACCGCCATCGATCTGCATCTCGCCGGTGTGGTGCTTGACTTCAAGTCGATGACTCCTTCACGTCGTCATCTGGCTCTTCCTACCTATGCCTGGAACAAGTCCCGCTGGTGGAATGAGTCTCAGGACATGTCCGAAGGCCGCCTCGCTGCTGGCGGACGTGGCTTGCTGGACATCCGTCTCGCACGCGCCGTGCCGACCTGGATGACACGTCTGGACAACCGCCACATGGCGTTCCTTCGCGATCACCGCGTGGAAAACATGATCATCTTCCCCGCCGCAGGCTTTGTGGACATGATCCTCGAGGCCGGTGTGCAGCTCTTCGAGGGCAAGGCCTTTGCCGTGGAGGACTTCGAGATTCGCAAGCCGCTCATCCTTCCTGATCCACCGACAGGTGTGCTCATGGAGCTGACCTATGATCCGACCGAGCGCACCTTCTCCATCCAGAGCCGCATGGGCTCGGGGGCTTCCTGGTCCACTCACGTGGTCGGCAGCATGCGCGGTGAGCGCACCGAGTCCTCCTTTGGAACCTCGACCTGGGAAGCCTCGAAGCTGGCCAATGTTCCGGTGGATGAATTCTACGCCCACATGTCTGACATGGGCCTGCGCTACGGCGAGGAGTTCCGTCCGATCCGCGAGCTCTCCGCTGAAGAGGGCAAATCTTCGGGCCGTGTGTCCTTGGGCAAGGCGGTTGCGCCTCGCGCCGGTGAGTATCCGCTGCATCCTGTGCTCTTTGACGGCGCGCTGCAGGTCTTCTCCGCAGGCGCTGCCACGGTGGAAAGCCGCACCGCTGGCCTCCGTCTGCCTGTCCGTTTTGACCGCATCCTCTTCCTGCGCACTCCGGGTGCCTCCGGTTTGGTGAGTGCCCGTGTGCGTCAGGCCAATGATGAGTTGATCGATGGTTGCATCGACATCTACGACGAGAGCGGCAAGCCTTGCGTGCGTGTCGATGGCTTCCGCGCGATCAGCGTGGAAGGTGCCAAGCGCACCGGCAAGGGTGGCAAAGGCCGTGACATCACCTACCACGTCGCCTGGGAAAACCGTCCGACGGGCAAGGCCGTGGCTTCGCCTGCACCTGTGCCGCTCACACAACTGCGGGAAGTTGCACAGAAGGCGCTCGACGAAGTGTTCGACATGCGCGGTCGCGAGAAACTGAATGCGGCAAGCTCTGCCGGCGATGAATTGACCGAGGCCCAGATCGCCAATGGTCTGCGCAGCATGGGAGCGGAAGGCAAATTCACCGCCCAGTCGCTGGGTGTCTCCCAGTCCATGCGCCGTTCCTTTGTCCAGTTGATGGACAATCTGGTGAAGGAAGGTCTGCTGACCCGGGAAGAGGAAGGCTACGCAACAACCCCGCGCTTCACCCAGCGTGCTAACTCCATCGCGCAGCTTCTCGGTGACAGCATCAACAAGTATCCCGGTCACTTGCCCGAGGCCATGCTTTGCGGTGCCACCTGTGCGGAACTCGGGCCGATCATGCGCGGTGAGAAGGAAGCTATCCAGGCTCTGTTCACCACGGGCGGCGCTGACTTGCTGGAGCAGTTCTACGGCGACGGTCCTGTGACCAGCCCATGGCTCGGTGCCATCGCCGCTGCGGTGGTGGAGGCTGGCCGGAAGCTCCCTGAAGGTCGTGGTCTCCGCATTCTGGAGATCGGCTCAGGCACAGGCGGCCTTGCCTCGCAGGTCGTGCCGTTGCTGGAGCGCGGTCTGCATACCTATGTCTTCAGTGACGTCTCCGCCTCCTTCTTCCCCACGGCCAGGCAGAAGCTCGCCTCCTATCCAGAAGTCGACTATCAGGTCTATGACCTCGAGAAGAGCGGTGCGGAGCAGGGCTTTGAACCAGGCTCATTCGACATCATCCTCGGCACGAACGTCATCCATGCGGTCAGTGATGTGAAGCGCTCGCTGGGTCATATCCATGAGCTCCTCGTGCCAGGCGGCAGCCTGCTGTTTGTCGATGTCGGCAGCCCTCACCTTTGGTTGAACGCTGTCTTCGGCCTAACCAGTGGTTGGTGGAAATTCACGGATCGCGAATTGCGTCCGCATCATCCGTTGCTTGAACGTCAGCAGTGGGAGCAAGTCCTCGCTGAGAGCGGATTCAGCGAGACTGCATCCCTCGCAGGCCTGACCCGCACGCATGGTGGCGAAAGCCTCATCGGTCTCATGGCCCGCAAGGAGTGGTCAGAGCCGGCCAAGGCATCTACGGAGGCTGTTGAAGCTCCCGCCCAGAAATCCTGGCTCGTGCTCGCGGATAGCGCAGACCTTGGCGAAAACCTCGCCATCCAGCTCCGCCTTAGTGGTGCTCGCTGCCGCATCGCGCGCCGTGGCAAGGAATACACCTCGGATGAGGGAGACTCCTTCACCGTCCGCGCGGACGTGCCGGAAGACTGGACCCTTCTGCTGCAGGAATGCGCGGAGGAGCTGCCTGAGCGCATCGTCTACCTCTGGAGCCTGGACGAGTCGAACCCGGCTGATGAAATGCTTGGCACCGATGCCTTGTTCAACCTCACTCGTGCCCTTGAGGTCGCCCTTCCACCTGCTGCCAAGCTGAATCTGGATGTGGTCACCCGCGCCGCCCAGCCTGTCGGCCGTGATCACAAGATCGCTCTCGCCCAGGCACCGTCCATCGGTCTGATGCGCGTCATTGCGAACGAGCATAACAACTTTGCCTGCCGCAGCATTGACCTGCCGCCTGCAGCCTCTTCGGCGGACAATGGCATCATCTGGAACGAACTGCTCCAGCAGGATCCCGAGCGCGAAGTCGCCTTCCGTGGCGAGGCCCGCTATGTGCGCCGCATGAGTCGTGGTCTCCAGCCGCGTGAACAGGTCCTGGGCCGCGATGTCGCCCTCCGTCTGGAGTCCCGCGAGCGTGGTCTCCTCGACTCCCTGCGCTTCACACCTTACGTCTCGCCGCCTTGTGGCCCAGGTGAGGTGATTCTCGAAGTGAAAGCCGCTGGCATGAACTTCCGTGACGTGCTGAAGGCACTGGCCCTCTATCCTGCCGAAACGGCGGATGCCCGCATCTTCGGTGACGAGGTCGGCGGCATCGTGAAGTCCGTCGGCTCGGCGGTCACGCACGTGAAACCCGGAGACAAGGTCTTTGGCCTCGCGGTGTTTGGTCTTGCGACCGAAAGCATCGCCCGCGGCGGTGACGTGCGTCGCATGCCTGAAGGTTTGTCCTTTGAGGAAGCGGCCACCATTCCGGTGGTCTTTATGACCTCCTGGTATGCGCTGAAAACAGTTGCGAATGTGCAGCCTGGCGAGCGTGTGCTCGTGCATGCAGGTGCCGGCGGTGTCGGTATGGCGGCTATCCAGATCGCTCATCATCTCGGCGCGGAAGTCATCGCCAGCGCGGGCAGTCCCGCCAAGCGCGCGCTTCTTACCACGCTGGGTGTGAAGCACGTCATCGACTCACGTCGTGGCGACTTCGCGGAAGCTGTGATGGAACTCACCGATGGTCAGGGTGTCGACGTGGTGCTGAATGCCCTCGCGGCCGAAGCCATCCCGATGGGCCTCTCCTGCCTCGCTGAGTTCGGTCGCTTCATTGAGATCGGCAAACGTGACATCTACCAGAACAGCCGTATTCCGCTCTGGCCGCTGCGCAAGAACGCCTCCTTCCACGTCGTGGCCATGGACGGCATCTTCAATGGCAGTGAGAAGAAGACCAGCCAGATCCTCGAGACCGTCGCTGATCTCGTCGAGAAGAAGGCCTTGAAGCCGCTGCCTTATCGCGCGTTCCCGGCCTGCCGTATCGACTCCGCCTTCCGTTTGATGGCGGGTGGCAAGCACACCGGCAAGGTGCTCGTCTCCTTCCCTGAACCATTCATGGTTAGGCGCGGCGAGCCTCTCACACCTGCGTTTGAGGTCAAGCCGGACGGCACTTACCTGATCACCGGAGCCTTCGGTGGCTTCGGCAGGGTCCTCGCCGAGTGGCTGGTCGAATGCGGTGCGAAGAACCTGGTCCTCAGCAGCCGCAGCGGCGCTTCCACACCGGAAGCGGAAGAGTTTTTGGTGAAGCTGCGTGACCGCGGTGTTGATGCGCTCGTGGTGAAGGCAGACTCCGGCTCGCCGGAGGATGTGAAGCGCCTGCTCGCCGAGATCAAGAAAGCCGGGCATCCGCTGAAAGGCATCTTCCACCTCGCCATGGTGATCGATGATGCCCCGATGGCTGTCCTCAATCGTGAGCGCATGATCAAGGTCATCGCACCGAAGGCTCAGGGTGCCTGGCTGCTGCATGAAGGAACTCTGGGCATGAGTCTCGATTGCTTTGTCATGTTCTCCTCGGTGGCGAGCACCTTCGGTAACTTCGCCCAGGCAAACTATGCTTCCGCGAATGCCTTCCTGGATGCCCTTGCCCATCACCGTCAGACGCTGGGACTTCCAGCCTTGGCGATCAACTGGGGCGCCCTCGGTGGTCAGGGCTACGTGGCCCGTAATGAGCGCGTGGCCGAGTATCTCGCCCTCCACGGCACGATCCCGCTGAATCCGAATGAGGTCGTGTTCCTGGTGGAGCAGTTCCTGAACAACGGTGCCACCCAGGCGGTCGCCTTGCGCGCCGACTGGTCCAAGTGGCGCGCTGCCTATCGCGGCGGCCAGGAAAGCCCGCTGCTGGAAAACATCTACGCCGCTGGAGTCGAGGCTCCGGAATCGAGCGGTGCCAAGAGCGACTGGCGCGTGAAGATCGAAGCCGCATCGGCTGCGGATCGCGTGACCGTCATCGGTCAGGCCGTGTGTGATGTGGTGGGTGCCGTCCTTCGCGTGAAGCCGGAAGGCCTCCGTTTGGATCAGCCGCTGACCGACCTCGGGCTTGACTCGCTTATGGCGGTGGAGATCGAGAACTCGATCGAAAGCTCGATCGGTGTGGCCCTGCCTCCGGCCAGCCTCATGCGTGCCCGCACCATCGGCCAGATCGCCAATCTGATCGCCGAGCACATGGGCGCCGCGCCTGCGGCTGCTGCGGCAGCACCTGTCGAGGTGAAGCCTGCGGCGGCGGATGACGTGGATCTGGATGCCATCTCCGATGACGAACTGGATCAATTGCTCGGCGTGGACACTCCTGCGACCCAGGAGAGCCCTGACCTTGCGAAGAAGGCTGCCAAGGCGGAGGTTCGCGCATGACGATCCCGGCGAATGATGACAGACGTGAGCGGCTGAAACAGTGGCTGAGCAGTGGCAAGGCCTCGCTGCATCCGCTCTCCTTCCCACAGCGCGAGCTGTGGGAGGCCTCGCCTGCACCGGTGGCGGACCCTTCCAACACCATCTGCAGTCTCATCGAGATCAAAGGACCCATCACCGAGAAGGATTGCCGCGCGGCCATGCAGCTCGTGGTGAACCGCCACGAGGTCATGCGTCTGTCCTTCCTTCCTGGCAAAGGCCAGGCCGTGCAGATGGTGCAGACGGAAAGCGAGCCCGTCATGGGCTTCCGGGATGTGCCATCCACATGGAGTCTGGATGACGTTGCCGCAGGGGCGCAGGAAGTCTTTGAGACGCCTTTTGATCTGGTGAAAGGGCCTCTCTATCGCCTGGAGGTCGTGCGGCGCGGGCCGAGCGACCATGTGCTGGTCGGTGCCATGCACCACGCCATCTCAGACGGTTGGACTCTGTGTAATCTGGTGCAGGATCTCTACTCCGCTTATGTCCAGGTCATGCTGGGGGTAAAGGATGGTCTGCCGCCTGTGCCGATGTCCTACATGGCCTGGGGAACTGCGGAGCGAGCCACCTGGCAGCCAGCGCTCCTCGCGCAACGCGCTGCCTTCTGGAAACCTCACCTTGAAGGTTCCAAGGATCTCTTTGCGAATCGTCTCACTTCTCCTGTGGAGTCACATCGCCTGCAGCGTCGTGCTCTCCACATTCCAGCGGAGCTCGGTGTCGCCGTGCGTGACCTTGCACGTCGCACCGGTGGCACGCTTTACAGCACCTTGCTCACCGCCTTCCAGATTACGCTGTCACGCTGGACCGGTGAGACTGACATCGTCGTCGGCACACCCATCGCCAACCGCACCCGTCAGGAAGTGCGTGAGACCATGGGCTACTTCGCCGGCGTGGTGCCCATCCGCGGACAGGTGGATGAAAGCCGTACCTTCTCGGACAGCCTGCGCGCCGTGCATCAAACCACGGTCGATTGCTTCTCCAATGTGATGCCGTTTGCCGAACTGGTGAGTGCCGTCAATCCGACGCGCATCCCCGGACGCAATCCGATCTATCAGGTGCGCTTCGCTCTGCAAAACCAGCCCATGCCGGACATCTCCGTGGCAGGCTTCTCCGCCAAACTAAAAATCTACTCCACCGGCACTCCTCGCTTCGACCTCGCTTGCGAAGTCACAGAAGAAGGTGATGCCATGGAAGTCGCCTGGCTGTTCCGCCAGGAAGGTTTTGAAGCCTCCGAGATCGAGCATCTTCACGCGCAGTATCTGTCCATCCTCACCTCAGCATGTGCATCACCGGACACCCCTGTGGCCTCCTGATCTGAATCCCGAATGAACGCTTCGCCCCCCGTCGAAACACACTGGATCAGCCGCTCGGCCTTCCAGATCGTCATCATTCTCCTGGCACTCACACAAGGTTTGCTTGGTCTGGCCTTGTATCATCACGTCACCTTCTGGGTGGTGGTGCCGCTGGTCTTGATCCTCAGTCATCTCATGCATGGTGCAGCGGTCGGGCTGCACGAGGCCACGCATGGCCAGCTCCGCCAGAACCGCACCTTCAATGAGTTTGATGGCATTTTGTTAGGCGTGTTCAGCTTCATGAGCTTCAGCCTCTACCGGGCCGCTCATCAGACGCATCATGCCTACTTCGCCACCGAGCGTGATGAGGAGCTCTGGCCCTTCACGAACACCAAATCTTCGCGCTGGGTTCGCATTCTCGCGGCGGTCTCCGAACTCACTCTCGGCCTGATCACCACACCCCTCCTGTTCCTGCGCGCCTTTCTGCGCAAAGGCTCTCCGATCCGTGCCAAGCGCATCCGCCGCCGCATCTGGATCGAGCTCTGGCTCATGGTCATGGTCTGGAGCCTCATCGCCATCGCCGTCTTCTATCTTGATATCGGCCGCTATTTCCTGTGGATGTACTTCGTGCCGGCCTTCATCGCCGCGAACCTGCAAACCTGGCGCAAGTACATCGAGCACGTCGGCCTCACCGGCAGCACCGTGAACAGTGCCACTCGCAATGTAGTGGCAGACACCTGGATGGGCCGTCTCGTCTCCTTCACCCTCCTGCATGAGCCGTATCACGGCGTGCACCATCTGCATGTCAGCCTGCCGCATGCCGAGCTTCCGCATCACGCCGAGAAGCTCCAGCCCAAGCATCCCGACGAGCATCCGCCCTTTCCGAGTTACAGCCACGCCGTGATTCACATGCTGAAAAGCCTGCGGAATCCGCGCGTGGGTGCCCAATGGCACGCTTCCACCCCAGCTTCATGAGCACCAGCCCATCATCCCCCGAGTCCGCTGTCTCTCACGAATCCGTGTATGAGGCCCAGGGGCTCCAGAAGGAGTATGATGATGGCAGCGTCAAAGCTCTGCGCGGAGTCGACCTGCAGATCAAGGCGGGCGAGTTCATCGCCATCATTGGCCCCAGCGGCTGCGGCAAGTCCACGCTGCTACAGATGCTCGGCGCGCTCGACTGGCAGAGCAGCGGCACGCTGCTCTATCGTGGCAAATCCTTGAAGGACATGCCCGATCCCTCCGTCTACCGTGCTCGTGAGATTGGCTTCATCTTCCAGTCCTTCCACCTGCTGCCCACCTTCACTGCCATTGAAAACGTGCAGGTGCCCATGTTTGAGTCAGACATTCCGTTAGGCCAGCGAGCTGATCGTGCCCGGGAGTTGCTGAAACTCGTCGGACTCGAGCACCGCATCAATCATTACCCATCCAAGCTCTCAGGGGGCGAAAGACAGCGCGTGGCCATCGCCCGCAGTCTCGCCAACAATCCCTCCGTGCTGCTGGCGGATGAACCCACGGGGAATCTCGACAGCGCCAACACCAAGAGCGTCATGGAGCTCATCGTCCGCCTGCGCGAGGAGAAAAAGATGACGCTGGTGATGGTCACCCATGATCTTGACATCGCCCGTGTGGCCTCACGAACTATTCAGATGAAGGACGGACTGATCGTGAACAACTCCGTTCCTGCCACCTCACCCCAATGACCTTTCTCACCATCGTCTCACGTGGCCTGATGCGGCGCCCCGTCCGCACCGGCCTCACGCTGGTTGGCATCTCCATCGGCATCGCCGCCGTGGTCATGTTGGTGGGCTTCTCCCGTGGCTTTGTGAAGAGCTGGGACTCTGGAATGAAGGTGCGTCGAACCGACATCGTGGTGAACAATCTCGGCTCAGGTCTCGCCCCGAAACCCTTTGAAGAAGCCGTGCGCGACCGCGTGGCTGCCGTGCCGAAAGTGGCTGGCACCTGCAAGCTATTCGTGGACCTCACCAGCGTTGAAGACGCTTCCATGATGATCGTCTCCGCTCGTGAGTGGAAAGGCTTCTCCTGGGACAATCTGAAGATCGTCGAGGGCCGCATGCCCAACGATGAAAAAGAGGAGGCCGTCGTTCTCGGCATGAATGCTGCCGAGGTGCTGAAAAAGAAAGTCGGTGATCCCATCCAGATCGACATCGCAGAACTCAAAGTCGTCGGCATTGTCGATGGCGGCGCTCTCGTCGAGAACGGCTCCATCATCCTCTCACTGCCCTTGTATCAGTCCATCAGTGACAACGCTGGCAAGATCAACATCATCGACGTGCGCGCTGAGACAGGCATGTCTGAGGATGCGTTGCACCAACTCTGCACGGAGATCAATAAAGTCGTCCCTGGTGCCAAGGCCCTGATCGCCGGTGAGCACATCGCCAACAGCGAGGCATTTCGCCTGATGAATGCCATGAGCTGGGGCACCTCCTTGCTCGCCGTGGTGGTCGGCGTCCTCGGCGTGATGAACACCATGCTCATGACCGTGTTTGAGCGGAAGCAGGAGATCTGCATCCTCCTCGCGATCGGCTGGAAGCGCGTGCGCATCATGAAGATGATCCTGCTGGAGTCGGCGCTGCTCGGTCTCTTTGGCGGCATCACCGGAGTCGTGATCGGCATCGTCGGTGTGAAGGTGGTGGAAAGGCTCCCCGCAATCGAAGGCCGTCTCGAGCCAGACCTCAGCGTCTCTCTTTTTGCCACGGCCGTGCTGATGTCCGTGGCCGTAGGAGTGTTTAGCGGGCTGTATCCAGCCTGGCGCAGCTCGCGCCTAAACCCCGCGCTCGCCATCCAGGGTTAACCTAAACCTGTACTCTTTATGAAACGCTCACTTCCACTGCTTCTCATCCTCCTCGCCATCGGTCAGGCCGGTGCTCAGGAGGTCTCAGCACCTGATCTGGCCGCGAAACTCAGCGCGCTCCAGCAGGATGGCACATCCTTGGTTAGGTTGAAGATGGACATGCAAGGCCGGTCCTCCCTCCAGCTTCAGATCAAGCAGCGCCGTGAAGGCGGCAGCGCGGATGTGCTCTATCAAGTGCTCTGGCCCAAGGAAAGGGCAGGGGAGGCCGTGCTCCTGAAGAAGTCTGGTAGCCAGGCCGGCAGCGCCACCACCTTCACCCCTCCGGATAAAACCGGAACCCTCGAGATGAGCAGCGGCCTGTTCGACAGCGAGCTCACACCTGCCGATGTCCTCGAGAACTTCTTCGCCTGGCCTAACCAGGCCATCACCGGCACCGAAGCCATCGGCCGCGTGACCTGCCAGATCCTCGAATCCAAGCCCGGCAAAGGCCAGCGCTCCGCCTATGCCAGCGTCCGCACCTGGGTGGACACGCGCCGCTCCGTGCCGCTCCGCATCGAGAAATACAACAGTTCCGGCCAGGTCGTCTGCCGCATCGAGTCCGGCCGTATCGTCACCGATGACAAAGGCCGTCATGTGCCTGCCAGCTTCACCGTCTCACGCAATGGCACCTCCACCGAGCTGGATGGCTCCAAGCTCAAGCATGACGTCACCTTCACCGCCGACGAGTTCACCGCTGAGGGAATGAAAAAGGCCGCTGCCGCGAAACCCTCTGAACCGTGATCAGGCAGCAGTGCTGCGGCTTCATTTCTTCTTAAAGAGACCGGCCACGACCAGCCGCCAAGCCATGCCAATGGCCAGCATGAGCCACCCCGACCACTCCGGCAGCCGGAGGAAGGCCAGGATGAGCATGGGAAAGGCCAAGCACTCCAGCCAGAGCTTGATCCGCGCAGGTCCTGAGTCGCTTCCCAGCAAGGCGCGGCCCATGTGAAAACCCAGCGTGATGCTGAAGATGCCCGCAAAGACCTTCCGCCACAGTTCCGTCCCCTCAGGCAGCAGAAACAGCACCACGGCCAGGCACACGATGCCTAACAGCGTGTGCAATACAAAGGGATTGGTAGGCCGTGCCATGAGGTGGGTGAACTTCTACGACTCAGATGCTGAGCTTGTCTGAGAGTTCCTTGATCTTCGCTGGATCGGCTTTCGGATCAGCCAGGAGCTTGATGAGTTCCCGCACTTCCGGACTGTCGATTTCAGGATCCTCGAAAACACTCATGCTCAGCAGCTCCGACATGCTGGCACGTTTTTCCGGATCAGGCTCCAGCAGGCGGTTCATCATGCGGTCGACCGAGCTGACACCGTAACCTACCTGCTTCGGCGTCTTCTGGCCGGTCGGGTCAGGCGGACCGTCACGTCCAAGCGTGGCGACCACTTCCGTGCTTGGACCGCGGTATTCAGCCAGCTTCCTCCCGCGCGCGCTTTCAAAAGTCTCCCCCGGAGAGATGTCGTCGATGAAGACGCGCCCGGTGAACATTTCATAGGCGGCGGTGCCGAGCGACCACATGTCATTCTTCTCGGTTGCCTTGTAGCTCGCCTCTTCATAGAGCTTCTCCAGGTCGGCGATCATTTTCTCAATGGTCTCCGTGGCGCTGGCGCGCTGGTCCTTGGGCAGCGTCGGCACTTCTTCCGCGAGGTTCTTTTTCAGCTTGGAGATGGCACGGTCAATGTCCTCCCTTTCTTTGGCGACCCGGCTCATTCCGCCAGAGACTTCCGGCGACTTGTTCACGTTCGAGTCGATGGGCGAGGAGTCGAGTTCGTGCTCGGTTCCGAGGACAGACACCCCGAAATCCCCCAGCAAGACCTGACCGTCGGAGCCGACGAAGTAGTTGCCAGGCTTCAGGTCGAAATGCGTCATGCCGCGTTGGTCCTGGACGTGCTTGAGACCCAGGGCCATGTCCTTGAGCATGGCGATGCGGACGAGTGATGCCGCGCGATGCGAGATGGCGCCGTTGTCCTCCGCTGTCCGGACCTTGTCCATCATGCCGCCCACATCTCCATGCGGAGCCAGCTCCATGGCCACGATCATGCCGCCCGTAGGTGTGCGCATGGCACCGATGAAACCGGTGACATTCGGGTGATCACCCTTCGAGGCGTGGCGATGAGCGCGCACTTCCGTGCAAGCATCTTCAAAGGCCTGTCCGGGAGTCGTGGTTTCTTCGCCGTCGGTCTTCTGGAACTTCACGGCGATGCGTACCAGCTCACCATCCTTCATGCCCTCGTAGGCATGGACCGTGCCAAATCCACCCTCGCCAATCTGTTCCTTTTTGGTGTAAATCACACCGTCGATCTGGACGGTGTTGGCGTCCACATAGCGGTCGCTGAGATTGTTGACGGCCGTGTCATAGGCCTTGTCGAAGAAGGCTTTCACTCTCGGATGAGCGCCGTCGTAGTTGCCAGCCAGTTCCTTGCCACCCTCAGCCGAGATCTGGCTGGAGAGCTGGTGCATAAGATCGTTTTTCAGGGCCTTGCCGTGGCTGGTGGTGAAGCCGAGCTGCACATCACGGGAACTCTGGCGGAGATCGTGCGCCATGATGTCGCCCAGTTCCTTGGCCAGAGCATCGATCTTCTTCTGGTTTTTGGACTTGAGCGCTGACTCCAGCTCTTTGCCCAGCTCATTGAAACGTTTGTCCGTGAGCGAACGCGCGGTGAGATCCGTGATAGCTGGATCGTGGACGATTTCACCAGGATGCTGAGGTTCGGGCGATTTGATGCGCATGCCGACGTCATCAATCAGCGAGTCAAACTGGACAGAGCTTTGGGCTGACTCGAGCCCTGTGCGGTGCGAGCGCTCTTCCGGTGTTGTCTTGCGCAGCTTGGATTTGTCAAAGCCCTGGATCTCGCGATTCAGGTCGGGACGCTCCATGAAGTTATCGTCCTCCAGGAACTGATTGAACACCGCATCATCATGGCGAGTCTTGGCCAGCTTGTCGCGATCCTCCTGCAGCGGATCGGTGACTCGGGTCCGGACATGGTTCAGGTTCTTCGCCTTGTCTTTGACGAAGGCTTCCAGCTCCTGCTTGAGCTGGGGCTGCGCCTTCATGTGGGTCAGTTCATCCTGGGCTTTCTCCAGGAGCGCTTCGGCTTCTTCATCCATCACACCGCCTTCTTGCGCGGTCAGGAGATGGTCCTCGGCTTCGGTGAGGAGCTTGAGCTTCTTCTTGGGACTGCCGCTGTGGGTCATCAGCTCCTGGTAGTCCTCAGTCATCATCTTTTTGCCCTTGGCCAGATGCTCCGTCGGGTGGGAGGCAATGGCCGCATCCACAAACGCGAGTGTTTTGGTGATGGGGTGGTCCTTGATGAACTCCTCGTCCTGGTTGAAGCCGTGAAGCTTCGTGTGCATGTCATCCAGCTTCCCGCGCAGTTCTTTCAGCGTGTCCAGGCGTGCGCTTTCAGGCGCTCCTGCCTGCACCTGTTTCTCATACTTGTCCGCCAGACGGATGGCGCTGCGGTGCAGACTGCCGACTCCATCACTAGCTGCATGGCGTTTCGTGACCCGGAACATCCCCCGCATAAACCCGTCCTTGAAATTGGCATAGCGGCTTGCCTTCCCGAGGCTGAAGGTCATGCCCTCCTTGCTGATCAGGTTGTCCACCGTGATCTTGCGGCCCTTCATGGGGCGCTCCTTGATGGATTGCAGCAAATCTTGTTGGGCCACACGTGACTGCCCGTCCGACTTGGAAACGTGCGGTTTCGGCTCCGTGTCAGTCGTCGGGTTGATGTCCGTCTGGGTGACCACGGAGGTCGTGGTCAATCTCAAACTGCTGTCGGTGCGTCCGAGGGAACTCATGGTCGTGAAGAGTGCGGGGTAGCTTGACTGGGGCGGCCCGGGTGAATCAGGCGCGGATGAAATGATCGTTCAGCGTGAAGCCGTCGCTTTCCGGCTCCTGGGGTCCGGTGATGTCACCGGCCAGTTTTTCTAACCAATGTTCTGACCAGTTCATGAACTCGGTCAGCGCGCTTGAGAAGCCGGCTTCATCCAGGTCGGCCAGGCGGAGCTTCCGGCAGAGCAGGACCTCATCCGTGCTGCGGTCCAGGCCCAGCGTGCAGCCCTCTCCCACCTCCCGGCTGAAGAGCTGGGCTTCGAGCAAGGCGGCGAAGAAATCCTCGCGGTCGCTTTCCGGCGCTCTGCCCACCGTGGCGTAGACATGGGCGCTGTCTTCCTGCGGTGCCTGCTCGATGGTGATGGACAGCTTGTCATCAAAGGTGAGCTGGCAGGTGCCGTTTTCACTCAGGGCCAGATCCGGAAGGTCGAGTTCGGTGGCGAGGGAGGCGAGGAGTTGTTCCAGGGACATGAGGGATGGGGAGGCTCGTTAGGTGCTCTGAACAAGATAGTCGATTGTCTGCCTCTTCATTACAGGGTCGAGGAAAAACAATCTTCCTGGCGCAGAATAATCTCTGTAATCTCAGGCCGGGTGCCGTTTATTCCCTCCCAGTGGCAGTCTCGGGTTGTGACGAATTTTCGCCACACGTCGCACAGTCGCATCTCTCTTTCCTCTCCCTCTCTCGATGAATATCGCTGACGCACTGACCGAGCTGGGCCGCCAGATGGGCATGGCTGACCTGGCTCTCAACGACAGCGGTCTTTGCCGGGTGGTGTTTGACCATTCTTTGGTCGTTGATTTCGAGGAGATGGATGAGGGCAAAACGCTGCACCTCAGCTCCTCCATCGCATCCTTGGATGCCGACACTCACGGAGAGCTCTATTTCCAGACGCTCCTGAGTGCAAACCTCCTCGGTGTGGCCACTGGCGGTGCCTGTTTTTCCATCACCGATGACAATTCAGAGGTCATCTTTGAGCGCCGTCTTGAGATGAACTCCCTGGACTTCACCGGCTTCAATCATGCCGTGGAGAGCTTCGTGAACCACCTCGAAGGGTGGAAGGAAAAGCTCGGCACACTTCCTGCCGGTCATGGATCTGCTGCCGCGGGTCTTGAACCTCATTTCCACATCCGCGCATGAAACTTCAGGACCTTCTGGCTGACCTCGGTGCCAACATAGGGCTCGCCAATCTGAGGCTTGATTCCCACGGCGTCTGCCGCCTGGCCTTCGATGCACAAACGCACGTCGATCTTGAGGCTGATACGGATGATGAAAACACGCTCATCATGCACAGTGTGGTGGGAGTCACGCCTCATGAGGGTGTGCTGGCCTTCTACCAAAAAGTCCTTGCGGGAAACTACCTCGGGCGGGAGACGGAAGGTGCCATTTTGGCCTTGGATCCCGGCACCGGTGAGGTCGTTCTCTCCCAGCGAATCGGAACCCATAAATGCGATGTGGAGTTCCTGGCACAGAAACTGACCTCTTTTGTGCGTGTCGCACGTGACTGGCAGCAGCGCCTCGTCCCGAACCAGCATCACGAAGAAACCACTTCGGACGACTTTGATCCGCGGCTCTCTGGCATGATCCGGATCTAGTGAGTCCTCTCTGACAAACCTCAACCTGCACGACCATGTCCCAAATGTCTCCCATCTCCATCCGGCCGGGGAACCTTCAAGGCACCACTGGAAGCTCCGAGGTGTCCGTTCCCAAAGGGAAGCTCGGTGGTGATGAGGTCGTTGTGATGGACCGTGAGTTTCCGAAGCCACCGAAGTCCGGTGGACTGCGTCATGAAAGCGGCGTGCATGTGGGCAGCAAGGCGCTCATCGAGCGTGAATCCAGCCGCACCGAGCTCAGCACACCGCGCGGCAAGATCTCGGCCATCCAGCAGCGTGTGCCCACGGAGATCGGGAAGGACGAGGTCGCGAAGGCCATGAAGGACATCGTCGATGATCCCCGCCTGGAGCAGTCAAAGGAATCGACGAAGCCGAAGAGCTACTGGAACAAGTTTGTCGACTACTTCGCCAGCGGCCGCTTCTTGAAGCTGCTTCCCCAGGCCATCGCAGGGCCCGTGTGGTCCTTGATTGAAGGCGCCAAGGCCGAGCGCCATCAGGAGCGCATGGTGGCCATCTCCCATGATGCCGGTGCGCGCAGCGAGGAGGGCGGCGTGCACGACCTGCCCAGGGAGCTGGCTTCCGCCATGTCCGGCCACTACCAGCACAAGGCGCAGAAGCACAGTGACAAGGCCATGATTGGAACGGTCGGACTTGTTGTTACGCCGGTTACCGGGCCGCTCTTCGCGTCACTGGGCGGTGTGGTCGGTGGGGTGACCTCCGAAGTCGTGGGCACAGCGGTGGAGAAGGGGGGCGCAGGTCTTGTTTCACTGGGGGCTAGAAAGGGCGTCCAGTTTGGTCTTACCGAACCGATGCGAGACAAAGAGCGCCGGATGGAGAAGTCCGAGACCTTCCACTCTGCCGCTCACTTGAGCGTGGAGCTCGACTCGGAGGGCAACTCGGCAGAGATCGCCCGCACCTCGCGTGGCTTTTTGAAATACCTCTCCCTGCCGCCTGATAAAGAGAGGCTCAATTCTGATGACCCCAAAGTGCGTCAGCAGGAGCTATCTCGCCTGACCCTCAAGCGCGCCATGGGCGGTGATGTGAACACAGACTACAGCAAGGAAACGCGCACCACGATGGACCAGCTCGAAAAGCGCAGCACGTCTGGCACCTCCACACCCCTGTCGTCATCCGACGGCATGTCCTGGGTGCCCGTGGGTGTGGGCAGCAAGGAACGCAGCACGGACTATCTCCGCCGCATGCTGGTGTGTGAAGGCATGATGGAGCACAGCGAGGAGAGTCTTAACGTCAAAGATCGTTAGGCTCTCAGCGGGCCGTCCAGTGCTGCTGCACCTGATCGCGCGTGAGTGGCTGGAGGTTGCCCTCCGTGGTCAGTGTGTGGCCGGAGCTCAGCGTGGCCTCCTTGACTGTCATGGGTTTGGGCGCCTCAGGCTTCAGATCCCAGAGACGCGTGATGCCCGCGGCATTGGTGCTGGCCAGATAACGTCCGTCTGGACTGGCGAGTGCCGCACGGATGGGGAAGGCATCTCTCAGGACCGCCACAGGAGTCTGGTCATCGTTCAGATAGACGATGAGGCGCTTTCCGTCCGGATGTGCGCGCATGTGAGGTTGAGCGGGAATCGGGATGTCCTTGGTCGCGACGAGCTCCCCTGAGCTGATGTCATAGGTATGTACTGTCCCCGCCTCTGCTGTGAAGATATGCAAACAACGGCCATCCTGGCCGAAGGCAAGCTCTTTACCTTCCTTACCTAACCAAAGATGCTTGAGCGATGGCGCGTTGTCACCGGCGCTCTCCGCGCCATTGCTCCTGGCCTGGTCAAACCAGAGCGCTGCGGTCGCAAAGTCATGCTCCGCGCCAAAGGTCTGCGCGGTCTGGGTCTGGTGCGCGGCCAGTTGCTGCAGGCTTTCACGTGCCAGGGACCGCATGTGGCGATTGTTGATGAAGATAACCGTGCTGATGCCTAGCAAAGTGAGCAGAATGGCGCTGCTGAGCAGGCCGAGGCTGGGGTTCCGCTTCACCCATTTCGTGACCTGGGTGATCACGGTGGCGGGCCGCGCCTGGATGGGCTTGTGCTCCAGCCAGCTGCCGAGATCATCCGCCAGCGCCTGGGCGCTGGAGTATCGATGCACAGGATTCTTTTCGAGGCACTTCAAGCAGATGATGTTGAGATCACGCGGAACTGCGGGATTGAGCAGGGAAGGCGGCACCACGTCTTCATCACGGATGCGCAGCAGCGTGTCCTGCAGCGTCTCACCCAGGAAGGGTGGACGGCCCACGAGGCACTCATAGAGCATGGCCCCGATGGCATAGATGTCACTCGCCGCACACACATCATTGGTTCGGCCAGCCGCCATCTCGGGCGAGAGATAACCGGGCGTGCCGATCATGAGGCCCGTGGCGCTGAGATCACTGCGCACTTCCATCTTTCCGGCGAGCCCGAAGTCTGTGATGTGCGGCACATCATCGAGATCGATCAGCACATTGGAAGGCTTCAGGTCCCGGTGCAGCACCCAGCGCTCATGGGCGTAGTGCACGGCTTCCGCGACCGTGCGGCAGTAGGTGGCGGCCTTCAGCGGGGCCAGCGGACCGTTGCGCAGCACCTCGGCCAGGCTGCGGCCTTCGATGAAGTCCATGCTGTAGTACGGCTGCTCGCTCAGGCCGCCGTCTGCATGCTCCGAAGGCACGCTGCCCACGTGGTGAACGGTGACGATGTTCGGGTGGCGCAGGCCGGCCGCTGCTTTCGCTTCTCGGCGAAAACGCTCCCGCAGATCATCCGAGCTGAACCTGCCATCCAGCAGAAACTTCAGCGCCACAAAGCGCTCCAGGCTGAGCTGTCTCGCGAGGTAGACCACGCCCATGCCGCCGTGGGCGATCTCCTCAATGAGTTCATAGTCACCAAACTTCTCCGGCACACGCCCCCCGAGCGTGGTCGAGAGCGTGCCAGAGATGTGGGAGAGTGCCGCTGAGGTCTTCAGCAGATCCGGTGGTGACAGCAGGATCCTGGTGGCGCTGTCAGGAGATTTCTTCCCAGGCGGTTTCGGGGTTATCTGTCCCAGGCCAGCCGCCAGCAGGCAGCGGGGGCAGGCCGACCTTGGCTTGACTGGCGCCCCACAGGTAGGGCAGGGAGTGGTGGTGGGAGGGCCGGAACTCATGCTGTAGGGGGATTTTCCAGCCATTCGCGCTCGGCGGCCAGGGGCGGCGTGTAGGTCAGGAGCGTTCCACCGACCCACAAAATGTCGTTTTCGACAAAGAGGTCCACCACCTTCAGATAGCGCCGATAGAAGGCCAGAATGCCCTCATTTTCAAGGCTGTCTGCCGGGCGATCACTGGTAGCGGAAACATGCCCTTTGATGTCCGTGATGCCCACATCCGCCTTTTTGACCAGGGAGAGGAAGCGGACGATATCCGCAAACGGACTGCGCAAGCCGTTGCGCTGGGTCTGTCGCTCAAACAGCACGATGATGAGCAGGTGCGGCGTCTCCTCCGGCACCCGGTAAACCAGTGTGGACTGCCCTACGGTCATCTCCCAGCCCACGGGCGGCGCTCCGAGCATCGCCGCTGGCTGGTAGAGCTTCGGCGGCATACCCCGCTCATGGAGCCAGTCGGTGAAACGGTCGCGGAAGAATTTAGCCATGAGGGGGGAGGAGAGCGGGAATTTTCAGCGCTTTTTGTGCCTGCTGACAACATTGTTGTAATCCTGGGCGCACATTCTGCGGAGGATTTATTCACAGGCCGTCGTTACCGCTCATTGACGCTCGAACAAGGCCTGTGTTAGAACAACTCCGAATTCCCCCTAAAAGCCATGCAGATTATTAAAACAGAACTCAGTGCGGCGGCCCAGGCAGGGGCGCTCGACGGCTCGCTGGCTTTCAACAAGATGTACATGGAGCACCGGGAGTTGGTGGCCAAGACGGCTGCCAGTGGTTTGCAGGGGCTTCAGGAGGTTTTGTCCAACAGCTCCGTCTACACCTCGGCGCTCAGCCATCTGGAGGAGGCCACGGCCAGCATCGATGAGGCCAATGCACTGGCGGCGAAAGATCCTTTTAAAGCTGGCAACAGTGCCACTCAGACCCAGCACACCACGGCCACCACGAATGGCTTGAAGACCCAGGCCGGGCCTTACCAGACCACGGCAGGCGGTGTGCAGACCACGGCGCAAAATGCCGTCAATGGCACAGATTCGAGCAAGCCGGAGCGCGGAATTGCCAACAATGGGAAGTCAGCCGCTGACCTGCTGAAATCCGGCCTGGATGCCCTGGCCACCAGCGGTGATCTCACCACCGCGCTGACCCGGATCAATCAGGCCAAGTCGGATGCACAGTCGGTGGTCTCAGCGGCCACGTCACTCCGAACCACGCTGCAGGGAGAGGACCCGGTGCCGACGGCGCGCATCAACGCGCTCAACGCCGTGATCAGCGCGGCGAACAGTGTGATCAACACAGCGAATAGCACGCAGGCCCTCACCAACAGCCCCATCGCCCAGATTCGCAACGAAACACCCACCGTTCATGACCTCGGTGATGGCAATACTCTCTGCACCTGGGGAGACAGTGGTTACATGACCCTGGTGGATGCCAGCGGCAATGGCGTGATCATCAGCCCGGATGGCACGGTGGATCCTCTGAATGGCAGCGGTGAAGGCTGGAAGTTCAGCAACACCTCCACCTTCGTCCTGGCGAACGAAACCAAGATCACCATCACCCCTGGCAACCCGGCCAGCGTGCTCGCCACCAAAGGCCTGCATGCCATTAACATCACCGGCGTGCAGGCGGGGCAGGTCCCCACGGTGACACCTTATGGGCAGCTCAACGGCCGCACCGAGGACCGCGCCAGCAATGACGGTCACATCATCAATATCAACGGCAATGCCAGCAATTGGAAGATGAATGGTCAGGTGCTGGGGGATGCCGGCAGCCGTGAGCAGGTGGCGACGAGCGCGCTTACCAACGAGCTGAAACTGGATCCGACCGACGTCGCTGTTTCACCGGAGATGATGGCCTTCCTCACCCTGATCGGCGGACCTGCGGTCACGGACTACGATGGTGACGGGAAGCTGAACAACGAGGAAATGGCCCATGTGGCCGGGCTGGTTTACAACTACATCCAGCAGCTTCAGCAGAGCTTCTCCTCAGCATTGGCTGGTGTGGCGGATGCCAATCAGGCGCTCGCGGATTTGAATCAGCTTCTGGAGCTCATGCGCATTGAGAACGACACCCGCCAGGGCAACCGCCAGACCGAGAATGCCGAGGCCAAGGCTGCCTTGCAGGCGGTGGAGCGGAGGCTCGTCGCTGCTTTGGAAAAACTCAGAGGAGATCAGTCCGCCCAGGCGCAGGGCAACATCGAGAGCAACGCGCAGAACGTGCTCTCCCAGCTCAATGCCTTCAGCCAGACCGGTGGTGCAGGCGCGCCTTCGAGCACCAGCAGCGCATCCTCATCCAGCGGCACGCCTAACCAAAACAATGGTCAAAGTGAAAGCCGGCCGGATCCGGTGGGCGATGGTCTGCGCCGTGCCAGCCGCCTGCTCTCAGGCATGCTCGGCGGTGGCAATCTGAACATCCTGGACCTGCCACCGACGCCGCCGGCTTCCAATGGTCAGGCCGCTGGTGCGGCAGGCACTCCGCCATCCATTGAATCTCTGGCCCAGCAGGCGCTCACGGAAGCTGCACAGGGCGGCCTGACCGCGCTGAATGAACTCGGTGCCGCTCTCGCCGCGCTTGGCTTGCAGCTTGATCCACAGGCCGCCGCAGGATTGAACGCTCAGAACCTCTCCGCCGGTCTTCAGGCTCTCTTCACTCTCTTTGATGAGCTCGGCGTCCTGCCTCCAGGCACAGATCTCCAGGCAAACGGTCCTGGCGTTGAAGACGTGCTCCAGCAGCTTGCCAGCATCTTGCAAGGTCCGGAGAAGGGAGATGCGCCTGTCGGCGCTGTTTCCAATCGTTCGTTGCTCTCCTTCCTCGGCACCCTGGCTCAGCTCGGCTCCGCCATCAATGCCGTGGCACCTCAGGCCGGACAAACCACGCCAGGGCAGGTGGAGAAGGCTGGCACCGGCTCGCTTTCTCCTCAGTCACGCACCGCTGAGCAGCTCGCTCTTGTGCTTGCAGGACTCGCAGCCCTCGGCTCGGCAGGTGCCGGTCAGAGCACCGGCACTCAGGGTAGCACCGCGCCCACCTCCGCAGAGCTCCGCCTTGGCTTGCAGAGCTTCCTCGCTGCTATGTCGGCGTTCGGTGTCTTTGGCGTGAACCAGCAGCAGGACCAGTCCCAGGGCCAGCAGTCCGGCATCACCTTCACCAGCAACAGTTCCGAGGCCGCTCGCACCATCGCGGGCAACTTCGCCACAGATCCACAGTTGTTGAAGCAGTTGCAGGCCAACCTCAGCCGCGCCATCCAGGAGCACCAGACCCAGCTCAATCTGGCCTCCATCCTCTTTGTGCAGAGCCAGGAGGTCGTGCAAAAATTTGTCTCCATCATCAAGCAGGACGACCTCGCTCGCGACATCGTCCACACCGACGAGCTTTCTGATGAGACTCAGACGAAGTTTGATGACCGCATGACCAAGCTGAAGCAAGAGTGGGGTGTGGAGTGGGGCGCTGACAATGAGGAGCGCACGCCCGCCGGCCAGAGCAACCTCGTCAGCCGCGCCGTGCAGTCCGGCATGATGGTCTGATTTTGTTTTTTCGATGATGAACGATGCCTGAAGATTCCCAGAACTCGAAGCCCAACGGAGCCGCCCAGCCCTCGCCTGAGGAGTTGATCGCGCGGATGGATGCGCTGCTGGCCAAGGGCAGGGAAGCGATGGACCGGGTGGACCAGTTTTACACCGAGACAGGCCTTGTTCAGGGCATCGGTGCGAAAACGCTGCTCGGAGATGAAGTTCCTGAGGAAGACCGTGTAATATTCGCCCGTCTTTTGACGGAGTTGGAGATCATGGAGCAGCGCATCGCCCAGATCGAGACCGCGATCACTCCTGTCGCCAGAGTTTCAGTCAGTGCCCGCGCCGTGGGCAACCGCTACCGCATCTAAGTTTCCCTTCACCTTTACCCCTCACCTCTATGGCCTTCGACGCTGGATCCATCACCTTTAAAACGAGCGACCTCGCCAACCTCTACGTCAACGGTACCGGGCTCGCGGCGGGCGGCGGTGCGATGTCATCTGAGGATGAGTTGCAGAAGTTCAGAAGCGGATCTGTGGCCGTCATCGATGCCACGCTCACCGCCATCTTGGATGACGTGAAGACCCTGGACAACCGCATCGTCAACTTCCAGAACGCCATCACCGCCCGTGCTCCAGCAGGTACCGAGGACAAGCCCTATGATGCGGCCATGATGAAGCGCGAGTTCATGGAGGAAGTGTTTGCGCTGCTGCTCAAGCGTTCTGACTTCCGGGCAAACTCGCCCACCTACAATGTGAACACGGGTGACGTCACCGAAGACCTGCTGGGAGACGGCCTGCGGAACCTCAGCGACAAGACCTTCGATGACATGCGCGGCTATCTCGTGGAAGGCGGCAAGCGGATCTTCAATTCCTATTCGTCTCTGATTGATGCCATCTTCACGGAAGGCAACAAGATGGCCAACAACCCCACGGACCCGGCCACGGGTCTGGCAGTGTCCACCAACATCACCACCACCATCCCGGACACGGACATCGGCGGTGTCATCTACAATCGCGTGACCTCTGAGCGCATCCCAGGCGCCAGCGATCCGGACGACACCAAGAACTTCAATTACTACCTGATCCAGAAAAACTCCACCCCGGTGGTTTCGGGCAAAACAAACGTCGAAGGCTATGCGGTGAACCGCACCGACAACACCGTCTCCACCACGCGTCCGGTGGTGGACACTCAACTCACCTTTGGCGGCAATTTGGTGACCACCAACTACCTCCGGGTGAACAAGAACCTGACCGCCATCACGGGTGAGGTTCCCCAGCCTCGTCTCAGCCGGCAGATGTCCCCCATGTGGTTCCTCTACTACTGGAACGAGGCCCGCGTCAAAGTGCTGCGCGGCCAGTTGAACTTCAAGGAAGCCGTCACCGGCGAAATTCGCGATGACCTTGCCAAGGCCCAGAAGGCCTACTCGGATCTGGAGAAACAGGCGGGCCGCACCCGTTCCCAGTCGGCGGACGGCAAGACCATGAATCCTGACCTCAGCTATGAGACCGCCACCATGGATTTCTTCGAGGCCACGAACACCAAGGCTGGAGCCACGCTCTACGACAATGCCGGTGCCGATGACCTGCAGAACTTCAATACCTGGGGCAGCAGCCGCAGCACTCTCAAGACCTACATTGATGCCAAGAGCACCCACTCCCAGGATGCCATGCTCGATTATCAGACGACACTGAACCGCTACAACAATGCCTTTGAGGTCATGAGCAAGCTGCAAGAAAAGGTGGACGGCCTCGTGAAGAGCCAGCTCCGCAACGTGGCCTGATTCGCCTTAGTTTTTACCTCCCTCACTCTCCCAAACTCCCACGCCAACAGCCACCATGAGCAACACTGCCAACCCGAAAGCGTATTTCGAAACAGATGAAGAACTGCGCGATTTTTATGAAAAGTTCGGCCAGAACGGCCGCACCTTTCAGGACTTCACCAACCTGACTCCCCAGAGCATGGAGGTGATCTACATGGTGGCTTTCAACCAGTTCAATGCCGGCAAGTATGATGAAGCGGAAAAGATCTTCCAGCTTCTCTCCGTGCTGAACCACTTCGACGCACGCTTCTGGACCGGCCTGGGCGCCAGCCGTGAGATGCAGAAGAAGTATGATGACGCCATCAAGGCCTACACCTACCTGACCGTCCTGGATCTCGAAAATCCGACGCCCGCCCTCCTCATGGGCAAGTGCTATCTGGGTGCTGGACGCAAGGAGGACGCGGAGAGCGCTTTCCACGCCTGTATTTTTATTTGTAAGGACAAGCCGGCAAATGCGGAAGTAAAAGCACAGGCCCAGTCTCTCCTCGAAATCCTCGGGAAGAACTGACCGGTCTGTTGAGACCCTTTCACTGCATCGCCGGGAGGTGCAGCCGCCAGAATCTGAACCTCTAGAACCCACCTTATGAGCTCGATCAGCAACAGCACGACCGCGAAACTCTCCTCCTTTGATCCCACCCAGTTCAGTCAAGACCTGGACAAGGTGAAGGAAGAAGGAGCCCAGTCCCTCACCCAAGCCCTGACCCTTCTCGCCAGCCTGGATGCCACCGGCCTTGTGTCCGGAGAAGGCGGCACCATCACCCTCGCCCCGCCTAAGGGCATGATGAACGCCGCGGATCTGACCCTGCGCATCGGCATGCTTCAGGACGCCCTCAATGAACTGATGCAGCAGGTCTCGAAGAATGAGATCGAGGGCCGCTTGAACGACCTCAACCGTCAAAACACGGAGCAGCTCGACAAGATGAAGAAGCAGATGGAGGAGGTCGAGAAGTCCGTGAAGAAGCAGCAGGAAGCCGCGAAGAAGTCGAACATCTTCACCGCCATCGCCAACTTCTTCAAAGCGGTCTTCGACATCGTCTGCGCCGTCTTTTCCGCCATTGCCGCCGTCGGTTACTTGCTCGTCAATCCTGCGGCCGCCGTGGGACTGGCTGTCTCAGCCATCGCGCTGGCTGCTTCAGGCATATGTAACATGGTAGTAGCGATCGATGCGGCCATGGCAGCCGCCACAGGCAAAGGTTTCCTCAGCGACACGGATAAAAAGAATCTTGAGAAAGCCACCGAGATTCTCGGCTACATCGCCCTGGTGGCAGGTGTCCTCTCCGGGATTGCGGTCATCGTCAGTGCCGTCCGCACGGGCGCCGCGATGGCGGGCAAGGAGCTGATGAAGCACGGCATGGAAGCTGGCAACAAGGCGATCGCGAAAGAGGTCCTCAACGCCGGCAAGCAAGCCATTCAGGAAATCACCCGTGACTTCTTCAAGCAGGCCGCCAAAGAGGCCGTCAAGGAAGGCTCCAAGGAGGCTGCCCAGCAGACCGCCAAAGTCTTTCTGGAGCAGGCGGCCAAGGTCGCTGCCCGTGAATCCATCAATGCAACAGCCTCCGAGGCTACCAAGGCCGGTTTGAACGCGGTGGTGAAGCAGGCGATCACGTCGGTCGTTAAAGAAGCCATGAAGCCGATGCTTCAGGAGATGATCGAACTCAGTCTGAAACAGGCTGTGGCGGCCATCTTCCTCCAGGCTCCGTCTGCAGTGGTTTCGGGCGTGGGTGATGTGAAGGTGGCTGATCTCATGACCGAGGCCGCAGATGCCAAACGCAAGGCAGACGAAGCCGAGGCCCAGTCCAAGGCCATCGAGGCCATGATCAAGATGCTGAGAAACCTGATCGAGCAGCTCCAGAGCGATCTCGAGGACATGATGGAATCAGCGATGGAGACCGTGTCCGCCATCTTCAAGGCCGCTGACGACAGCGCCTCGTCCATGAAGGAGCTCATGCAGTTCCAGTCCGCCTGATTGCCTGGCCTAACGAAGTTTTAAAAACCTCATCCATCACCCACTATGAATGTTTCTTTCAATGTTTCATCCGGTTACGCCAGCCAGATCGGCCAGACCGATCAGACGGAAAAAACGCAAGAATCCCAGAAATCCAGCAAGTCGCTGACTGTCTCAGTCTTCGGTGGAAAAGGCTCTGAGGAAACCAAGAGCTCCAACGGCATCACGCTTTCTTATCCGATGATCGGCCCCGAGGATTTTGACGTCAATGAGTTTGCTCAGTCCCTGGCCAACATGGATGTGAGCGTTCTCCAGACCATGACCAACACCGCCGCTGCGCTGGTGGTGAACGGAATGGTGCTCGATCTGGCCTCCAACATCGTCAAGGGCGGGACAGACTACATCGAGAAGAATGCCGCTGACATCACCGCCGCCCTTGAGCATCTCGAGAAGCGCGCTGCCGAGACCGAGAAGTCTCTCTTCGACATGATCAGCAGCAGCAAGTATCCGGACTTCAACTCCTTCCTGAAGCTCATGCTCAGCATGGCCCAGGAGCTCCGTGAGTCCACCGCCAAGGCACGCCAGGAAATGGTCAAGGGTGAGTATAACAACATGCTCGACCAGGCGAAGACCATGATGGACAACGCCAAGTCCAACTATGACGCCGCCATCAAGGAGGCCAAGGCCACCCGTGCTCAGGGCATCGGCAAGATCGTCGGCGGCTGCCTCACCTTCGCGACCAGCCTTGCGGGTGGTCTCGCCGGCCGTGGCAATCCTGCCATGGGCTTCCTCGCAGGCGCGCAGGCGGGCGGCATGTTTGGCAATGCCATGACCCAGATCATTGATGGCTCCACCGCCGTCTATGCGGCCGAGATGCAGACTGAGGCAGCCGGACATAAAAAGGATGCCGAGGAAGGCCAGGCTCTCCTGAAGAAGTATGAGGCTTCCCAGAAGCTCATGCAGGATGCCCAGCAGGTGATCCAGGAAATGCGTGACGCCGCCAAGACTCTCTCTGACATGGTGCTGAAGCTCTACCAGGACTTCATTCAGAACCAGAGCCAGATCGTTTCTCGCGCGAACATCTAAGAGGCGGATTTTTTCTGCAATCCTGCCTGTCCCAGAAGGTTAGAATCCGGTAGCTCATGAGTTCCTTAGCATCATCCACATCCAACCGCCTGATCATCGGGCAGGAGGTGGGCTCATGAGCGCCATTGGCAATGACGTCCGCGCCCTCGTCTCTTCCTTCTCCAGCAAGGAAGGCGTGGCGGACTCGCTGGCCCAGGCCCAGCGCCAGGAGGGCAGCATCAAGGGGCAGGTGGTGCAGGAGACCGACGCCGCCACCGCGCTCCAGAATGCCGCGGAGGAGATGACCTTCGCTGCCTCGGAAAAGGTGGAGAAGAAGCTCTCCGAGCGCAAAGCCGGCTCCAAGGAGTCGATGAAGCTCAACCAGGCTGAGCTTGCCGAGAAGTATGTGACGATGACGGGTGACTCGCAGTCGCCCCAGAAGCTGAATGACTTTGTCGAGGCTCTTAAAAAGAGGGGCAGCAAAGCCAGTGAAGGCGAGATCCGTGACATGCTGCAGCGCGAGTTCAGTGATGTGAGCGAGCAATACGCTGCCATCGCCTTCGCCGAGGAAGCCCTGAAAGGTCAGGAAGGCGAGGAATTCAAAGAACTGGCTGCCAAGGTCGGCAATGTGAAGGAAACCTTGATGAAGGAGGCCGGACCTGCCATCCGCGCCGGCATCAACATCGCCTCGGACGTGCTCGGTTTTGCCAAGCAGGGACTGGAGCAGCTCGACAAACTGCGTGAGCTGTATCGCTACGCTGTCCTGGGCCGTCCGAACGTCTCTGAAATGTATCAGGCCATCATGACCCGCTACGGCGAGAGTCGTTTCTCTCAGGCTCTCGATTTCCTCATCCAGGCTGCGGGCAGTGACCTCGATGCCAGCGGCATGGGGCCCAGCATGGAATCCGCCCACCTCGAAACCGCCGTGAACAACATCAACTACGTGCAGCAAATGGGAAATCTCTTCCGCACTCTCTCTGACCTTGTGGACAAGGTCCGCCCGAACGCCACACCTGCGCCTGCCTTCTCCTTCGCCTTTGCCAATGGCAGATGAATACACAGCCCATGATCTCATGCGCGAGCTGCTGGAAATGACCACGCAGCGCTGGATCGATCCCGAACGCTTTATCCAAATCACCAACCGCCTCGGAGTGAAGACTTCCGAGATGCGAATTTACTTCCTCACTCAATTGCGCGAAAAAGTTCGGCAGATTCCCTTGAAACTCTACCCGGTCCCTGACATCCGGGAGAAGATGCTCGACGCGCTGCAACAGGCCATGGACACTGAAATCTCACGAGAGGAGGTTGCATGACATCACTCTTTGACGAGACCCTCGCTGAGTTTGGCCGCAGCATCGGCATGGAAGGCTTGGCCCTTCGTGAGAACAATGCCTTGATGCTGGACATGCAGCGGCTCGGCACCCTGGCGGTCGAGCTGATCGGCGAGCGCAGTGAGGATGTCTCCATCAGCCTCATCCGCCAGATCGAGACGCCAGATGAATCTGCCTGCGCGCGCCTCCTGGAACTGTGCCACTATCGGGCGCCCGCACCTTTTCCGGCCCGTGTGGGCTGGACCCGCTCCGGCCAGCTCCTCTTTGCCGTCCGCATGGATGGTTATCTTTTCACCCTGCCAAACATGCATCAGGCGCTCGACTGGCTCACCAGTCTGCATGATCAGAGCAGCACCTTCGTTAGATCTGCATGATGCAACTTCTCCCAGAAGCTTTTCAGCCGCGCATCGGGCTCGCCTCCATCGAGCTGGCTGACGAGTCCCCCCATGCTTTGCTGCCGGATGATTCACATCTCCAGCCGATCAATGCGGCCGTGGAGAGACAGCTCGAGGTCATGCTCCAGGCGGAGACCTTTGAGAAGGTCATGCTGGATGCGCTGCGCCCGAAAGTGCAGGACCAGAGCGTGCTTCACCCCAGTGTCTTCCACCCGATGCGTGAGGAAGTGGCCGTGAAGCTCCGTGAGGAGATCCACACGCAGCACGATATCAGCGTCGTCCAGGAACTCCGCGCCGCCATGGCCCTGCTCGACCATCTCGGCGCGGTTCATGACCTCGGTGAGCAATACCGCTACGCGCTCCTCCGTGGCTGACGACAAGACCGCCCGTATCACTCTCTCATGGAATCTTCTCCCGACATTCCTCCCAACCCCGAAGACTCGCTCGAGTCTCTGGAGCCCGACCGCGCGTTCCTGGCGCTGACGACGCGCCAGAGGGACTGGTTGATGACTGTCGCCTACCTGCACCTGGAGCAGCACAAACCAGATCGCGCTTGTGTATTGCTCCGTCTGGTTTACCGGGCCTTCCCGGAAGACTCAGAGGTCCAGCGCTGCCTCGCTCTTGCCGAGTTGCTCGCTGGTTTCCCGGTGGCCGCCGCCCGTGCCGCCACGCGCGCTTTCAAACAATCTGACGGTCCCCTGCGTGTGCCGGTGGGACTGGTCTTTGCCAAAGCTCTGTGGGAACAGGGTAAACATGAGGCGGCGCGGGATTTCCTGGCCAGCCTCCTAACCGACGAACGACGCTAACATTCTCCCATGGCCGCCTCGATTGCTTCAGTCCAAAATGCCCTCTTAAAGGGTGCCAAATACTACGACGTGCTCATGGCCGTCGTGGTCGTGCTCATCCTGTCTCTGATGATCCTGCCGGTACCTCCAGCCCTGCTGGACGTGCTGCTCGCGGTGAACCTCGCCGTCTCGATGCTGCTGCTCATGCTCTCCATGTATGTGCCGCACATCCTGGAGTTCTCGACCTTCCCGTCGATGCTGCTGGTGACCACGTTGTTCCGGCTTTCGCTGAACATCACCACCACGCGTCTCATTTTGCTGGAGGCTCACGCCGGGGACATCATTTTTACCTTCGGTAACTTCGTGGTCGGGGGGAACTTCATCGTCGGTGTGGTGATCTTCCTCATCATCACGATTGTGCAGTTCATCGTGATCACGAAAGGCGCGGAACGTGTGGCCGAGGTGGCCGCGCGATTCACCCTGGATGCCATGCCGGGCAAGCAGATGAGCATTGATGCCGACCTGCGTGCCGGAAACATCACTCAGGAGGACGCCAAGAAGCGACGACATAACATCGAGAAGGAGAGCCAGCTCCACGGCTCCATGGACGGTGCCATGAAGTTCGTGAAGGGGGACGCCATTGCAGGTCTCATCATCACCGCCATCAACATCACCGCAGGCATCGCCATCGGCGTGCTGCAAAAGGGCTGGGAGATCGGCAAGGCAGTCACCACCTACTCCATCCTCACCATCGGTGACGGTCTGGTGTCCCAGATCCCGGCGCTGCTCATCTCCATCACGGCGGGCATGATCGTGACCCGCGTGGGCAATGAAGAGGAAGGCGGTGCCCTCGGTGGCGATGTCGGCAAGCAGCTCCTCGCCCAGCCCAAAGCGCTCATGATTGCTGCTGGCTTCATGTTCGGCTTCGCGATGATCCCAGGTTTCCCGAAGATCCCCTTCATCATCCTTGGCGTGGTGGCCGGTCTCATCGGCTATGCGAACTTTAAGACCAGCAATACGCCCGTCGCAGTGCAGCATGACAAGCGCAACCTCCCGGCCGCTGCCGCCACCGGCCAGAAGCCTGCCATCAAGCAGCAGCGCCGTGATGATGGGGGTGATGACTTCTCCGTCACCGTGCCTCTTCTGATGGACGTGTCCGCCGCCAGCCAGGACATCGTGGATGCAAACGCGATGAATGACGAGCTCATACGAGTGCGAAAAGCGCTGTATCACGACCTCGGCGTACCCTTTCCGGGCATCCACCTGCGCTTCAATGAGTCTCTGCCAGCCGGTCAGTACAAGATTCTCCTGCATGAGGTGCCCATCGCGGAAGGCCAGTTCCGCACGGACTTTGTGCTCGCCCGTGAGAAGCCGGACTCACTGAGAATGCTCGGCATTCCCTTTGAGGAAGAAAAACCCTTCCTGCGTGGCCTCCTGCCGCTCTGGGTGCCGAAAGACCGTGTCGCAGATCTGGAAAAGGCCAGGGTGCCTTTCCTGGCTCCCACCCAGGTGCTGACCTATCACCTCAGCGTCATCCTCAAACGCTACGCCGGTGACTTCGTCGGCCTGCAGGAGACCAAGTACCTGCTGGAGCAGATGGAATCCCAGTTCCCGGAAGTGGTCCGTGAAGTGCAGCGCGTGCTCCCGGTGCAGAAGATCACAGAGGTCTTCCAGCGCCTGGTGCAGGAGGAAGTCTCCATCCGCAACCTGCGCACCATCCTGCAGGCTTTGATCGAGTGGGGCCAGAAGGAGAAGGAAGCCGTGCTTCTCACCGAGTATGTGCGCGCCAGCCTGAAGCGTTACATCAGCTACAAGTTCAGCCGCGGGCAGAATATCCTGGCTGTGTATCTCCTGGAGCCAGGCTTGGAAGAGAAGATCCGCAAGGCGGTCCGCCAGACATCAGCCGGTGCTTATCTTGCCCTGGAGCCCATGACGGTGAAAACCCTTCTCACCTCCGTGCGAAAAGAAGTCGGAAATGTCATGGAAAGTAACCAGCGTCCGGTGTTGTTAACATCGCTGGATGTCCGTCGTTACACCCGCAAGCTGATCGAGCAGGAGTTTTATGAGCTGCCTGTCCTCAGCCATCAGGAGCTGACCGAGGAAATCACGATCCAGCCCCTCGGGCGCATCTCCGCCTAAATACTTTCATCCTAGAACAATCAAGCATTGCTTCCCGGTCCTAATTTTGCTTCAACTCTAATCAGCATAGTTTCCAGTATTGGCCTAATTCCCCATGAGTGACGCACTCCATGAACCTATCGCGGTACTTTGTGAAGAAGTGGGGTTGCCTGTCCCTGCGCCAGACGCTCGCGGGACTTATGTGATCGACATCGACGGCCAGCAGATTCGCGTCTTTGCCTTGAAGAATGGCAAGGTCGTTCTGCTCGGTGTCATCGGCGGGGCAGGGGACATCGCGGAGCGCCGCAAAGAGTCCCGGCACAGCATTCTGACCTCCTGCTTGAATCTCCAGGCGGTGCGCTTTGGAAAGCTAGGCACATCTGAAGTGCTCACGCTCGAACCCGAGACAGGGGAGCTGGTGCTCTGGCAGACCTTTGAAGGTCCGGGCGTGTCCATCCCTGCCTTCCTGCAGGGGGCGGAATCCCTTCTCAACGAACTCGAATTTTGGAAAAACTGGCTGGCCGTCTCCTGACACATGCTGATGAACCTCTCCCGCTCGTCTCTCATCATCACCTCGCTCGCATGCATGCTCGCTGGATCTCTGCTCTCCCCCTTGCAGGCCCAGGAGTATGACCGGGTCCCCTGGCGCACGAGGCGTGTCAGCTTCACGCCCCAGCAGCGCTCCGTGAGGGATCTGCTGAAGGACTTCGCCACCTCCCAGAATCTGCCTTTGACCCTCAGCGACCAGGTGCGCGGCGTGACCAGCGGTACCTTTACCAACGTGGAGACCGAGAAGTTCCTCGACCTCCTCTGCGAGGCTCACGATCTCGTCTGGTTTTATGATGGCGTGCGCATGATCATCGAGTCCACGGACGAGGTGCTCTCCCGTCCGCTCTCCCTCCCATTTGTCACCCCGCTCGCGCTTCAGGACGTGCTGTTCAGCGTCGGCTATGCCAGCGGCCCGAAGGGACGTCAGTTCCAGGTCAAGCCGGGGCATCGTGATGGCGTGCTGTTGCTTGTCGGCGGACCTCAGTTCATCCTGGCCACAGAAGCCTTGGCCCGTGACTTGGACACCCAGGAAAACCGCCGCGTGAATGAGCAGATCACCGTCCGCACCTTCCGGCTGAACTACGCTTCCGCAGGCGATATCACGGTGAACAGCGGCAACAACAACCGCGTGATTCCCGGCGTGGTTCGCAGTCTGCAAAACCTGATGGCCAACCAGATCCCTGGCAGTCCTCTTTCCGCCGGTGTTGAGGACACCGACAACCGCGTCACACGCCCCGGTCTTCGTGGCAGCGGACTCGCCGCCATCGGCAATCCTAACGCAGGCGCACCGGTGAAGCCGTTCAACCCCTATGATCCTGCCGGCAGCCAGCAGGCAGCGCAGGGCGCCGCGCCCGGAGGCAGGCAGGCCGCTGACCCGAGTGATCCACGCTCACCTATGATCGTGGCTGACTCCCGTCTGAATGCGGTGCTCGTCCGTGATGTCGCCGCCCGCATGCCTCTCTATGAGGAGCTGATCAAGATGCTCGATGTGCCGACCAAGGCGATCGAGATCACGGCGGCCATCGTGGACATCGACAGCGACAATCTGCGCAACGTCGGCATCGAACTCCTCGGCCTCGGCAAAAAGGGCAATGACCGGGGACGGATTGGCTTCGATGCGGATCGTGGCATCTTTGATGCTGTGAACACTCAGGGCCAGGTGCCCAGCTTTTTTGACAGTGCCAACCTCGCCCGTGGTGTCGGCTTGAATGCGACTGCGCTTATCAGCGCGGGCGGCTATGAGTTGCTGACTCGTCTCCGTGCCATCGAGCAGGTCGGCGCAGGGCAGATCGTCTCCAGCCCGTCCGTATTGACGATGGAGAACGTGCAGGCGGTCATCCGCACCGACGAAAAGGTGTATGTCCGAGTGGAAGGCAACCTCCAGGTGGACCTCTTTGATGTCACCACCGGTGTGCAGCTCCGTGTCACGCCCACCATTGTGAAGGCCGGGAACCTGAATGATTTCCGCCTGCAGATCGACATCACAGACGGCAGCTTCTCCGACACCCGTGTGGATGATATTCCCTCCACCCGTGAGAGCGCCATCACCACCCAGGCCATGGTGCCGGAAAACAAGACCCTCCTTCTCGGTGGTTACTCAGTCGAGCGCCGCAGCCGCAACACCCGCCAGGTGCCGCTTCTTTCCAAGGTGCCGGGGCTCGGGAAGCTCTTCTCCCGGAACGAGCGCAACCATGAGCGCACCCAGCGTTTCTTCTTCATCACACCGCGCATCGTCGATATGCGCAAGGAGGCCACGGATCCCGCCGATTATACCACGACGTCCGGCAATGATCTCGCTCTGCCTAGCTACCTTAGCAGCGACCAGCTCTCACGAGACAAGGTCGAGGATCTCGCACGTCGTCTGGCGGCCGGAAATCATAGCGCCATGCATGAGGAGACGATCTCGGGCAAGCGCCCCAACCCGCTCCTCCCTCCGCTATCTGACACCCCGAGAGCCTTGCCTGCGTCCGAGCCTCTGTATGAGACCTACGACGGCATCACTCCTCCGCCGAGCGCGACACCGGCTCCCACCAAACGTCCCATCCCTTCTTACATGCCCCGTCGATGAGTAATCCGCGTCAACAATGGCTCCTCAAAGTGATCGCCGGCCCTCACCAGGGGGCGGAGATCAGCCTGCACGCGGGCAAGACTCTCATCGGCAGTGATGATGAGTGTGACGTGGTGCTTCATGATGTCCTGGTGGCTCCGCAGCATCTGGAACTTGAATTGGGTGCCTCAGGTATCGCCGCAGCCCCGCTAGGCGGACGTGTCTACGTTTCAGGAAAACGCATCCGCGATGCGCGCCAGACCGTCCCGTCCTTTGCCTTCCTCTCGATTGGTGGCAGCCATCTCGTCATCGGTCCTGCGGAAGAGAAGTGGCCGCTGCTTTCCGCCGCAGATGTTCCTGAGCTGGAAAAAGAGGTCGAGGCACCGGCTGAAGAAGCTGAGAAGACGGAAGAAGCTGCGACGGAGACTCCTGCCGAGGAAGCGGCTCAAACGCCAAAGCCGGTCGTGGTCAATACCGTCACCACGGCTCCCGCGGCATCTCCGAGTTCCAAGCTAGGCCCGATCCTCGGCATCGCCGCAGGCATTGTCCTGCTCCTGGGGTGGGCGGTCGTTTACAATGATTTCTTCGCCGCCCGCAGCAAGGCGGTGGACGACACGGGCCGCAAGCCCCTCGAGCGTGCCAATGCGGTGATCGACGAGCTTGGCCTAACCGGAAGTGTGAAAGTGGAGGAGGCTGCCGGTCGTCTCACGGCCAGCGGTTATGTGGACAGCGAATCACGCCAGCGTGAGCTTCAGGCCATCTTCCGTGCCACGGTCCCCGGACTGCGCACGAAGATCTACAGCCTGGAAAAGATCGCCTCCAGTTCCCGCGCGCTTTTGGATGACCAGCATCTGCCGCTCACCGTCTCCAGTTTGAGCAATGGCAAGCTGAAGGTCACCGGCAAGCTTGCCTCCGCCGACCCCTGGGTGCGCATGAAGCAGACCTTGATGCAGGAAGTGCCAGGCATCAGCGGCGTCGAGGATGAGGTGGAGATCGAGGCCCCACGGCCAAAGGCTCCGAACACCGTTCTCGTGCCCATGCCAACCCTGATGCTGGGCAGCAGCGCACCAGTCACCCCTGCCAAGTCCGTGGCAACGGCCCCGGCACCTGCGCCAGTCGTTGTCGCCAGCAACACGCCAGCCATCACTCTACCTCCCCCTGCAGCGCCGGTCGCACCGCAGGCGCGAACGTCAGATCCGACCCCGCAGCCGGACCCGGTCACGGACTACCTGATCACCCAGGACACGATCGACACGCCTGAAGCGAGCATCTCCGCCATCCGCGCCATCGAGGACGGCCAGGGCTACGTCCGCCTCAGCACCGGTGGTGTCTACTTCACCGGCGCGCGCCTGCCCTATGGCGGTACCGTCATGAAGGTCGAGCAAAATGAGGTCACAATTATTGAAAAAGGTGAAATCCGCACCCTGCGTCAGGGTGATATTGCTATGAAGGCCAAACCTATCACCCCACTGACCACTCCATGAGCAACGATGTCCTGAGCAATCGCGAACTGAAGGCCCGTGTCGACACGGCCGACTTTGCCGAGACTCTCGCCGCGGATGCGGATGGTAGTTTCTATGCGGACGTCACCAGCTATCTGGAAGCCTGGACCGCGCGCATCAAAGGCTACCAGGATGCCGGAGTGTCCAAAGCTGAGTTTGAAGAGCTCACCCGCCTTTCCCAGAGCGTCCAGACTGCCGGACGCGTCCTCGAATTTTTCGTGAAACTGCAAAAGCTTCCGCCGCCGCAGCCTAACGAAAACTAAACCCGCAAACTAAAACACCAACACGCCACCCATATGCCAGTTACAGACTTCAATCCGCCGCTTTTCGGCTCCAACTCCACCATCTGGAACACGATCACCACGATGGCCACCACCCTGAACACTGAGACCACCGCCGTCATCACGGACGCCAGCACTACGGACTTCTCTGATCCGGGTTCTGTCGTGCTTCTCCAGATGCGCGTGAACCAGGTCACGAACGCCGCCACCGCCGTCTCCAACTTGGTGAAAGCCATCCAGGAGCCGTCGAAGAACGCCGTGTCGAACTTGCGCTGATTGTTCATCGTTCTCTCTCATTTTTTCTCCCTCTTAAACCATGGTCCACATCGATTCCGAACTGGTCCGCCTGCTCATGCGGGTCGGCTACACAGCCGCATGGAATGGCCTTCATAAAGAAGCCATCTCCATCTTCGACGGTGTCGGCGCTGTGCGTCCTGAGAGTGAGATTCCCGTCATCGGGGCCGCCGTCGTGGCGCTCCTTTCGGGTCATTATGAGGTAGCCGTGAAAACCTTGCGGGAAGGTGCTCTCGAACTCAATCCTGACAGCGCACTGGCGCGCGCCCACCTCGGTGTGGCGCTGCGCCTGCGCGGGGATGAGGACGAGGGTCTCGCCCTTCTTCAAGAGGTCACTTCACAGACGGCTGATCCAGATGCCGCCGCCATGGCGCGCAACGTCCTGGCCATGAGCCCTGACCAGCTCAAACCCAATCTCAAACTTCTATGACACCTATCGCCATCGCTGCTGCCGTCCCGGCACCGGCGACCTTCAGCCAGATGATGCCTGTGACCGTGCAGGCCTCTTCCGCAGCCGACGTCGACCGCCTTCGCGCGCTCGTCGCCGGCATCCAGCCCGCCGGTGAAAACGTCGACGTGATGCCGCCCACCAACCGGATCGAGCAGAGCGGTTTCCGCACCATGGGGGACTCCATCCTCGACGGTGTGTCCAAGTTCAACACGGGTTACAACGACTCCCTGTCCAACATCACCAACAAGCTGGAGCACATCGCCAACACCGATCCTCTCGAGCTCGGCAGCAACTTCGGTGAGCTCATGGCTCTCCAGGTTGAAATCGCCCGCTGGACCATGTCGGTCATGGGTGTGGACAACGCCTCCAAGGCCGGCACCAACACCATCAAAGAACTGAGCAAAGGCGGCTGATCCCGGTTACTCCCGAAACCGCTGTCTGCTGAATCTGAATTCCCTCTATCCCGAAGCTGTGAGATCCTCTCTGCCCTACCTTCGCCGGCTTTTGCTGGTGCTCATCCCCGTCATCCTCGTCAGTTGCGCCAAGGTTCCGCTGTTCAGCGAACTGCATGAAGAGGAGGCCAATGAAATCATGGCCCACCTTCTCGAGCAGAAGATCGAATGCGTGAAAGTCGCTGCCAAGGAAGGCTTGTGGATTCTTCAGGTCCCGCAGGATGATTTCCCGCTCGCCATGCACACGCTTCAGGCCCTGGGCCTGCCGCGTGAAAAGCTCGTCAAGATGGGAGAGGTTTTCCAGAAGAGCGGCCTCGTCTCCTCGCCCACCGAGGAGCGCATCCGCTTTATCGATGCCCTGTCCCAGGAGCTCTCGGACACCCTCATGAAGATCGACGGCGTCATCGCCGCCAAGGTGCACATCGCCCTGCCGAACAACGACCCGCTGAGTGACAAGACCACACCGGCCTCGGCCTCCGTGTTCATCAAGTTCCGCGCTGGTTACGACGTGGAAAGCTCCACGCCTGACCTGAAGAACCTCGTCACGAAGTCGGTGGAAGGCCTCACCTTTGAAAACGTGGAGCTCATCATGAGCCAGGCAGACGCCATCCCGCCGCCGCCCAAGAATGAGCACTCGGACGAGAACAGCATGCTTGCCAAATGGCAGGCCAAGCTTCCGCCCTGGGGCATCCCGGCCGCCAGTGCCGGTGGTGGTTTCCTGATTGCCGCCATCTTCTTTGCCGCCATGCGCAGCAGGAAGCCGGCAGCCTAATCTATTTTATTTTCTTTTTCGAAACACCACAGCATGAGCACTCCTGGAGGATGGTATGCACAGCAGGCAAAGGCTAATCCGGACCTGTTCCGGGTGGTCTTTGACTTCAACAGCCGTCCGCAGTACTGGGTTCATCCGGAAGTCATGGATCGCCTGCCTGATGCCAAGGTCGTGAAGGCGCTGGCCGGTGCCACTCATGGTTCGGCCCATCTCGCGAAGTGGCTGCGCAACATTCTGGATCTGAATGCGCATGAGCCCGTGTGGGACTTCGAGGAACCCCGCCGCCGTCTGAATCTGCTGGCTCCCGAGACCCTTGCCAAGCTCGCTCGTTTCGCCGCCGCTGCCCTGAGCTGGCCGCGCATCGCCTCCGTCATCGGCAAGGTGCAGATGCAGGAGATCAAAAGCACCTTCGGCGAGGACGCCCACTCCTTTGCCCTGCGCCGCGCCCGCTTCATCATCCCGGAGAGTGATGCGGTGCTGCCTGAGAGTGACAAGCCACTGTATGACAACGCCATGGAGCTCGGCTGGAACCTGCTGACCTCCGCCGCCTGTGACGAGGCAGACCCCATCCAGCAGAGGTTTGTGCTGAAGCTGCCGATGGCTGTCGCCGAAAGAACGCTCCGCCGCGTTCCGCAGGACATCCGCGAACGTGCCTGGAACCGCATCCGCAAAATCAGCACCGAAGTTTTAACCGAAGGAGAGACGAAATGCTTTGCCTAGAAAAGAGCGGCGTCGCCGTCGCCCCAGATTCCAAGATCCTGAAACGAGATGAGCATGCGTTCATCATCGACGGCCAGCGCATCCTTGATGCCGCCCGTCATGAGGCCACGCTCATCCGTCAGCAGGCCATCGCCGATGCCGAAACGAAGCGCCAGGAAGGCTTTCAGCAAGGCCAGGAAGAGGGCAAGGCGCAGATCGCCGAGCACATCGTGGAGTGCATGGGGCAGAGCGCCGCTTACTTCTCCAAGGTGGAAGATGTGATGGTGGACCTCGTCATGCGCGCCGTGCGCAGTGTGATCGGGGAGATGAACCAGCACGACCTCATCGAGAAGATCGTCCGCCGCGCGCTGGAAAGCACGCGTAACGAAAACCATGTCACCGTGCGTGTGTCTCCGGGGCAGGCTGACTGGCTGAAGAGCCGGCTCTCCGCCATCATGCAGACCTTTCCGAAGATCCAGTTTCTGGATGTGCAGGCTGACAGCCGCCTGCCTGAAAACGGTTGTGTCCTCGAAACCGAGATCGGTGTGGTGGATGCCACGCTCGAAACGCAGCTCAAGGCCATCGAGAAGGCCCTGATCCGCTCCATGAAATAACTGACAATGACGCCGCCCACCTTTGACTTTGATTCGCTGACCACGCGCCTGAAGCGCGGCATTGATTCCGTGCCGCCGCTCAGCCTTCGTGGTCGTGTGACTCAGGTCACCGGCACCATCCTGCGGGCCTATGCTCCTGGTGCCAAGATTGGCGAGCTCGTGCGCTTGAAGAACCCTTGGGAAGAAGAAGGCATTCTCGGTGAGGTCGTCGGCTTCCAAAAGAATCTCGCCATCATCACCCCGCTCGGTGAGATGCTCGGCCTCTCCTCCACGACCGAAGTCATTCCCACCGGGGAGATTCACAAAGTGCCAGTTAGCAATGACATGCTGGGCCGTGTGCTGGATGGACTCGGCAATCCGTCTGATGGCAAAGGCCCCATCAAGATTGAAGACTACTACCCCGTCACCGCGGATCCGCCGAATGCGATGACGCGTGAACTGATCAGCAGGCCCATCAGCCTTGGCGTTCGTGCCCTGGATGGACTGCTCACTTGTGGTGAAGGCCAGCGCATGGGCATCTTCGCTGCCGCTGGTGGTGGCAAGAGCACGCTGCTCAGCCAGATCATTCGCAACACCACTGCTGACATCGTCGTGCTCGCCCTCATCGGTGAGCGTGGTCGTGAGGTGCGTGAGTTCCTGGAGCGTGACCTCGGTGAAGAAGGTGTGAAGCGCGCCGTCACCGTGATCGCCACCTCCGACCGCCCTTCCATGGAGCGTCTGAAGTGCGCCTATGTAGCGACCGCGATCGCTGAATATTTCCGTGACCAGGGGAAGAAGGTGCTGCTCCTCATGGACAGCGTCACCCGCTTCGCCCGTGCTCTGCGTGAGATCGGTCTCGCTGCGGGTGAGCCGCCCACACGCCGTGGTTTCCCGCCGTCCGTGTTTGCCACGCTGCCACGAATGATGGAACGCGCTGGCTGCTCGGATAAAGGCAGCATCACCGCTCTCTACACCGTGCTCGTCGAAGGTGATGACATGACTGAGCCGGTCGCCGATGAGACCCGCTCGATTCTCGATGGTCACATCGTTCTCAGCCGCAAGCTCGGTGCCGCGAATCATTATCCAGCCATTGATGCGCTGGCCAGCGTGAGCCGTCTGTTCACCGCCATCACCACGCCGGATCACATGAAGGCCGCGGGCAAGATCCGCAATCTCATGTCCAAGTATCAGGAGGTGGAGCTGCTCGTCCGCATCGGTGAATACAAGAAGGGCAGTGATGCCGCTGCCGACGAGGCCATCGCCAAGATCGATTCCATCAACAACTTCCTGAAGCAGGGCCTGCGGGAGCAGAGCAGCTACGACCAGACGCTTCAGGCCATGATCCAACTCGCCAAATAAACGATCATGGCGCGCTACCCACTCCAAGACATGGTTTTTGTTCGCGAGCATCGCGAAGACAAAGCCAGCAAGGCCGTCACGGCCGCGCGCCGTGTCGTGCTGGAGGCGGAGAAGCATCTCGCAGCCAAGCAAAAGGAGCTGGAAGAATACTCCAAGTGGCGTGTCATCGAGGAAGAGCGCCTCATCCAGTCCATCATGCGCCGCCCGGTGAAGCTGGGTGACATCACAGACATCCGTCTGGAGATCTCCTCCATCCGCGAGCGCGAGCTGGATTTCATCGATCAAGTGCGCAAGGCGGAAGGCGAGCTCGACCGCGCGAAGGAAGAGCTGGAAAAAGCCAAGCAAGCCTTCAAGCAGGCCACGCAGGATCTCGAGAAGCTTCTCGAGCATCGGGTGACCTGGCAGGATGAACAAAATCTCGAGGCCGAGCGCCTCGCCGACCTCGAACTCGAGGACTTCAGCGGCCCGAAAAATGATCTAAACCTCCACCCGGACGAAGCCAGTTATGAACTCAATTGAATCCTACTCACCTCCGAAGTCTACCTCGCTCGACGAGGACAGCAGCATCGCTTCCGATCTGCTCGGCAGTGATGCAGCAGCGCTGGAAGCCCTGCGCGCTCTCATGGGTGGTGCTGGGACTCAGCAGCCAGCCTTTGGTGTCACCCTCGTTGAGGACAAGTCCAAGCTCACCCCTGAGCTTTCGGACCGCCTCGCCAGCCTGATGCAGAACCTGCTCGATGACGGCAGTGTTCCACCTTCACTGGTGCCCGTGCTGAACAGCCTGGGTGACAAGCTCAAGGCCGGCGGTGACCTAACGAATGATGCTGAAGCTCTCTCGCAGCTTCAGAACCTCCTCACGACTCTGAAGGCAGAGCCAGCCCAGAGCCCGCTCACCATCAGCAACACACCTTCCGCGGCTGATGCGCTGCGCAAGGCTCTTGAGGATGCCTTCACATCGAACTCCACCCGCAACGCGGCGCAGGTGAATGTGGACCGTCCAGACCTTCCCGCTGTGGCTGAAGTGCCTGTTTCCGATGTCGTCACGCTCGGTCACAGCATCCTGCAGTCTCTCGACAGCCAGTCCACCGCCGCCGCCACGGCTGCAGCACAGGTCAGTGGTCCTGCCACGGCAGACCGCATTGAGCATGTCAGCAACCTCATGAATGAGATGGCGGACCGCGTGCTCGTCACCGATCCTCTCCATGGTCAGAATGCTGAAGTGCGCATCAAGATCGCCGAGAACATCATGCCCGGCACGGAAGTGCGTATGTGGCGTGAGGATGGCGGCCAGCTACGCGTGGAGTTTGACACCACAAATGCTTACTGGGCACGTGTGCTGAATGACTCCACCACCCAGCTTTCCCAGCGTCTCAATGAGCGCCTGAACCTGCCTGAAGGTGCGCAGGTGACCGTCCAGCATGAAAGCGGCCAGCCGCAGGACGGCCGCTCCCGCAACCGCCACACTCCCTGGGAGCTGGCACAGCAGCAGGGTAACGAATAGTTGAACCATTCTCACACACTCCCGAGTGAGCCAGTCACCTCCACGATCCACCTTCCGTCCCGAGTTCATCCGCCTCTCCAACCGCATCGCTGGCAAAAACCGGCCGCTGCGCTTTGAGTGGAACGGACAGCCCGCGCAGTTCAGCTTCACCAACCTGCTCGTGAATCCACGCGGCAGCTGGGTCCTCGCGCTGAATCTGGGAGGTCATGCGCTGACGATGGAGATCAGCCGTCTGCCTGAGCTTGCCTGGATCTCTCCCACGCTGGTGGGCATTGATCTGCAGGCCCTGCCATCTGATCTGGCCTGCGGACTCATGGAGGCCTGCTTTGGCGAGCTCTTCGGGGCCTTGAGCAAGGGCGGGATCGATGTGTCGATCACCTCCGTCCAGCCGTTCAGCCATCGGCATGCGCCTGAGGAAGTGATTGAATGGAATATCAACCGTGGCAGCGAGATCGCCTGGATGCACGGCAGCGTGCATGGCGATGACGCGGCACTGGCTCATCTGGCTAGCTTGATGGAGCGCGCTCCCGTGACTGCGCAGGATGATGCCAAGCTGCCCGTGCTCGTCCAGCTCTCCGCCGCCAGCATGGCACTGAAGCTGAGTGAGCTGAGATCCGTGGAGGTGCATGACGTCCTCTTTGCTGATCTGATGGACTACCGCGCGGCCAAGGAGTGTGCCTTTTATCTCGGCGGCCGCCGCGCAGGCATTGGCACCCTGGATGCCAAGGTCTTCTCTCTCAAACAACTCATCACCGCTCCCGCCAACACTATGGCCAATGCCTCCTCTGCTTCTGTGAACGACATCGAGATCGAGCTGACCTTCGTGGTCGGCCAGACCACTATCACCGTGGGTGAGCTGCGCAGCCTGGCGCCGGGCTTCACCTTTGATCTTGGCAGCCCTGCGGGTGCTGACCTCACCATTTGTGCCAACGGCAAACCCATCGGCAAAGGCCAGCTGATCGAAGTGGGGGAGCATCTGGGCGTCCGAGTGACCGAGTTTTCCGCACCATGACCTCTTTTCAGATCCCCGATCCGCTTACGCTGATCCTGCTCACGGCGGTGCTTTCCATGGCACCGTTCTTTGCCATCATGGCGACGTCCTATGTGAAGCTGGTGGTGGTGCTGAGCCTTGTTCGCAATGCGCTGGGTATCCAGCAGATCCCGCCAAACATGGTGCTGAACGGCATCGCGGTCATCCTCACCATCTACATCATGGCCCCCGTCGGCCAGGCCACGTTCGCCGCCGTGGAGAAGGAGGATTTTAGCAACTTCAATGCGACGAAGCTAAGGGTGGTGCTGGAGAAGGGAAGCACACCTATCCGTGAGTTCCTGAACCGGCACACCACCTCTCACGAGAAGAAGTTCTTCGTGGACACCGCCCGCCGCGTGTGGGGAGACAAGTCCAAGGTGGAGATCCCCGCTGACAGCTTCTTCGTGCTGATCCCGGCCTTCACCGTCAGCGAGCTGACCTCCGCCTTCCAGATCGGTTTCCTGCTCTACCTGCCCTTCATCGCGATCGACCTCATCGTCTCCAACATCCTGCTCGCCATGGGTATGATGATGGTGTCTCCGATGACGATCTCCCTGCCGTTCAAGCTGCTGCTCTTCGTGCTGATCGATGGCTGGGCACGCCTGATCCACGGCCTCGTGCTGACCTATGTGCTGCACGGTGGCGGCGGTGGTGGCTGACGACGGCGCGCGCATCTCTTTTCCCATTTCTGAATGAATCAAAGTTTCCTGCTCGAAATGACCAACCAGGCTCTCATCCTGGTGCTCATCCTTTCCATGCCGCCGATCATCGTCGCGACGGTGGTGGGGGTGCTGGTGAGCTTGATCCAGGCGCTGACGCAGGTTCAGGAGCAGACCCTCGGTTTCGCCGTGAAGCTCATCGTGGTCACCATGGTGCTTCTGCTGACCGCCGGGTGGACAGGCGCGGAGATGTACAAGTACACCCTGCATATTTTTGACACCTTCCCGACTCTGCAAAGATGATGGGCGACTACGATGTCCGGACGCTGTTTCTCATCGTGGCTTTCACGGTGCCGAGAATGATGTCCGCGCTCCTGATCTCCCCCTTTTTTGGTGATCAGTTCATCATGGGCATGGCGCGGCAGGTGGTGATCATCTCGCTCAGCCTCATGGCCCTGCCGATCACGCTGCAAAGCACGATCAACATCCCGGACTCGAACTTCTGGCCGCTGTTTCTGCTCGGCGTGCTGGTGAAGGAGATCGCGCTTGGCATGCTCATCGGTTTCTGCACGGGCCTGGTCTTCTGGGTGGCTGAAGGCACGGGCTTCTTCATTGATAACCAGCGCGGCTCCAGCATGGCGGAAATGTTTGACCCCATGTCCGGTGGCAGCAGCAGCTTGTTCGGTGTGTTATTCACGAAGGTGCTCGGGGTGCTGTTCTTCCTTGGCGGAGGTTTCTTCTCCTTCCTGACCATCATGTATGACAGCTACATCACCTGGCCGGTCTTCTCCTATTTCCCGACCTTCCAGCCCGGGTTTGCCATGACCTGCCTCGGCCTGCTGGACAACATCATGGGCCTGATCATCACCTACTCGGCGCCGATCATCATCGCCATGTTCATCGCGGAGTTCGGGCTGGGCTTGATGAACCGTTTCAGCCCGCAGTTGAACGTGTTCTTCCTGGCCATGCCGGTGAAGAGCGGCATCGCCTCGCTCCTCATCATTTTCTATCTCGTCTTCCTGCTCGGTTTCTTCAAGGAGCAGATCATGACCCCGCAGAAGTGGAGTCTCTTTTACCACGGTTTCTTCAAGTAACTCATCATGAGCGAGAAGACGGAGCCACCAACACCGAAAAAGCTTCGCGATGCCCGGAACAAGGGCCAGATCGCGAAGAGCCAGGATGTGACTTCCGCGGCGCTGACGGTGGCGAGCTTCGTGACCATCTCCATCCTCTGGCCGTCCTATGTGGAGGAGTGCAAGGCGCTCATGCTGCTGCCCACGGCCTTTTACACCCAGCCCTTCCGCGAGGTGGTGGACGAGGTGCTCTACGGCATGGTCTTCAAGATCCTGCTGCTCTCCGCGCCCATGCTGGTGGTGGTGATGGTGGTCGGCATTGCCTTCAATTACATCCAGGTGGGCTTCCTGCTCACCATGGAGCCTATCAAGCCCGAGCTGAAGAAGCTCAATCCGCTCGACAAGGCGAAGCAGATGTTCTCGATGAAGAACATCATCGAGTTCCTCAAGAACGCCACGAAGGTCATCATCATCGCGGTGCTCATCTACATCGTGACGAAGAACTCGCTGGATCCGCTCACGCGCATCCCGTATGCCGGGGAGGAAGGGGTGCTGTACAGCCTGAAGCCCATGCTCAGCAATCTGGCGGTGAACATCACGATGGTTTACATCGCCATCGCGGCGGCGGATTACTTCTTCCAGAAGTTCCAGCACATCAAACAGCTCAAGATGAGCAAGGATGAGGTGAAGCGCGAGTATAAGGAGAGCGAGGGCAATCCCGAGATCAAAGGCAAGCGCAAACAGATCCATCAGGAGATGGTGATGAATGACACCATGGAACGAACCCGAAAATCCAGCGTCGTCGTGACTAACCCCACCCATCTGGCCATCGCCATCTATTACAAAGAAGAGGACAACAAGATGCCTGTCGTGCTCGCCAAGGGCGAGGACTACGTGGCGCGCCGCATGGTGGAGGTGGCCAAGCAGGAAGGCATCCCCGTCATGCAGCACATCCCTCTCGCACGCGCCCTTTATGAAAAGGTGGACATGGACCGCTATGTCCCTGCCGACCTCATCGAACCCATGGCGGAGGTTCTCCGCTGGGTGAAAGAATTCCATGAGCAGCAGCACTGACAGCCCCCCAGCCTCAGGCACGGTCTTCAAGGCCTGCGTCGAGCCGCATCAAGGCGGCAAGGACGTCGACTGGCTGTATGCCCAGATGGCGCAGTTCAATGCCAAGGCCAGCGGTGGTCTGGACCACAAGCCGCTGGCGGTGTTTCTCCGGGACGAAAATGGCCTGCCGCATGGTGGCCTTCTCGGCTGGACGCTGTGGTCCTGGCTGCATATTGACACGCTCTGGGTTTCGGATTCACTGCGCGGCAGAGGCTTCGGGCAGAAGCTGCTTTTTGCCGCTGAGAAGGCCGCCCGCATCCGCGGCTGCACGCTGGCGGAGGTGGATACCTTTAACTTCCAGGCCCGCGCCTTTTATGAGAAATGCGGCTATACCATCTTCGGTACCCTCCCAGGCATCGGCAAGGGCCGCTTTGAGAGGTTCTACCTCCAAAAGGAGCTCCAAACCTGATTCGCCCTCCCTTTGTAATGCGGGGTCGTGAAAGTGCTGATGCACCTTCAACCCCGGCACTCCTGACTTTTTTCCTCCCCTCCCATCTCCGGCCTCTTATGAAACACTTTCTCCTTTTTGCGCTGCTGGCTCTCCTGAGCAGCGCCTGCCTGGTGTGCGCCCAGGTGCCGCCGATCATCAACTACCAGGGCAGGGTGGCTGTCAGCGGCGTGAACTTTGACGGCAATGGCCTGTTCAAGTTCGCGCTTGTGAACACCGCCGGCACCACCAGCTACTGGAGCAATGATGCCTCCAGCAATGGTGGCAGCGCGCCGACCCTCCCGGTGACATTGCCGGTGAGCAAGGGCCTCTATTCCGTGCTGCTGGGAGACACGACCCTGGCGAACATGACGGTGATTCCAGCCTCGGTCTTTGCCAATGGTGATGTACATCTGCGCGTGTGGTTCAGTGATGGCGTGAGTGGTTTCCAGCTGCTGACCCCCGACCGTCGTCTCGCTGCTGTTGGTTATGCCATGACGGCTGCCAACATCCCTGACAACACCGTCACAGGCGCGAAGATCACGGCGGGTGCGGTTTCCACGGACAAGATCTTCACGGGGGCAGTCACGACGGACAAGCTGGCGATTGGCGCGGTGAGCAATGACAAGGTGGCCACGGATGCCATCACCACGGACAAGCTCTTTGCTGGCGCGGTGACTGCCGACAAGCTCGCCATCGGTTCGGTGACCGTGGACAAGCTGGCGACCAACGCGGTTACGACGGACAAGCTCATGAATGGCTCAGTGACTGCTGAAAAGCTGGCCGTGGGTGCCATCAGCAATGCGCAGCTTGCGACTTCATCACTCACCATCACACCGGGCGCAGGGCTTTCGGGTGGCGGTTTGACGACACTCGGTGGCACGGTCACCCTCACCAACACCGGTGTGGTGTCTTTGACGGGTGGCGGTGGCATTACGGTGAGTGCCAGCAACGGCGCGGTGACTCTTGGCAGCACGGCGACGAGTTCAAACATCGCGAGCACGATCGTCGCTCGCGATGCCAGCGGAAACTTTGCCACGGGTGCCATCAACCTGCCGTCCACCACGTTAACGACGGGCATGCTGCAACAGAGCGGCAGTCGTCTGCTGCATACCTATGGCACGGAGAACCTCTTCGCCGGACGTCTGACAGGTAATTTCTCCACCACGGGCAGCCAGATTACTGCCGTGGGCGCTGGCGTGCTCTCGGTGGATGAAAGTGGATCTGCCAACACGGCGGTGGGTTATCAGGCCATGCGGTTTAACATCTCGGGCAGCGACAACACCGCGATCGGCAGGCGTGCGCTGAACGCCAACACCAACGGCTCCAACAACGTTGCGCTCGGACGTGACGCAGGCGCGAACCTGACGACAGGCAGCAACAACATCCACATCGCGAATGCGGGGGTGGATGGTGAGTCGGGCACCGTTCGCATCGGTGTCTCAGGCACCCACACGCGCACCTATATCGCAGGCGTGATTTACGGCGACGCCTCCGGCCTAACCAATCTTTCGGCGGCTTCCATCACGCCGGACTCGGTCGGCACCTCGAAGATCATCAATGACACCATCGTCAATGAGGACGTGAACAGCGCCGCGGCCATCGCTTACTCGAAGCTGAACCTCGCGAACGGCATCCGGAACGCGGACATCTTTGCCTCCGCGGCCATCGCTGACAGCAAGCTGGCCACCATCAGTACGGTAGGAAAGGTGGCCAACAGCGCCACCACGGCGACCTCCCTGCGTCTCGCCAACACGATCGTCATGCGCGATGCGAACGGCGCTTTCAGCGTGGGCAATTTGACCACGGATGGAGCTGTCAGCCTGCCTGCGACCACTGTGGCGGGTGCCGGTGTGCTGTTTCAGGGAGGCGTGCGCATCATGCACACATTTGGCACAGGAAACTTTTTCGCAGGAAACAGTGCGGGCAATCTGAGCGTCTCCGGGACGCAGAACACCGGTGTGGGTGTGAGTGCTCTCACGGTGCTGGCAGGGGGCTCGCAGAACACCGCGCTGGGCAGTCTGGCACTGGCCGAGAATACCGCGGGCGGTTCCAATGTGGCCATCGGCATGATGGCTGCCACCAACAACATCACGGGGAATCAAAACACCGCAGTGGGCGTTTCCGCCCTGGAGGCCTCAGACACAGGCTCTCGAAACACCGCGATTGGCCAGGGTGCTCTGGCGGTGAACACGTCGGGTAACAACAACATTGCCCTCGGCCGGCTGGCAGGCGCGAACATCACCACGACGTCCAACAACATCCACATTGGCAATCCTGGTGTGAATACGGATGCAGGCATCGTCCGCATCGGCAGTTCCGGGCTTCACACCCAGATCTTCCTGGCGGGCACGATTGTCGGCAATGGCGCGGGTTTGACCGGTATTCCGCTGGCGGGTCTCGACCCCGATTCGGTGGACAGCAGCAAGGTGGTCAATGGCAGCCTGGTGAATGTCGACATCTCTGCCAGCGCCGGGATTGTCGATACCAAGCTCGCGACCATCGCCACGGCGGGCAAGGTGGCGAACAGCGCCACCACCGGCACGAGTGCCAACACGGCCTCGACCCTGGTCATGCGTGATGCCAACGGCGACTTCACCGCAGGTGCCGTGACGGCGACGACCTTCACGGGTTCAGGCTCGGGCTTGACCGCCGTGCCGGGTGCCGTGCCATGGAACGTGGTGGCAGGTGCCACACAGCTTGCAACGTCTAACCAAGGATATGTTTTGACGAATGCCTTTGAAGCTGTGGTCACTCTGCCGGCCAGTCCCGCTGTGGGTGACATTGTGCGTATTTCAGGTGCGGGGAAGGGCGGCTGGCGCGTGCTGCCAGGTGCCACCCAGAGCATCCTTTCCATGACACTGCGCAGTGCTCCAGGCAATGTGTGGACTTCACGTGAAAGCGCGCGGAACTGGAGCGGAATTGCCTCGTCCGCCGATGGTGTCAAACTTGTGGCGACGGCGGATGGCAATCAGATTTACACCTCCACGGATGGCGGTCAGACCTGGACACCTCGTGACGGCAACCGCCTGTGGCGCGATGTCACGTCCTCAGCCAGTGGCACGCAACTGGCTGCTGTGGTGAGCGGTGGACGCATCTATGTGTCTGGTGATTCGGGCGGAAGCTGGACACCGCGTGACAGCAACCGCAACTGGCGAGCGGTCGCCATCTCGGCGGATGGCACCAAACTGGTGGCCGTGGCATTCAATGGCTTCATCTATGTGTCCGATGATTCAGGCGCCAGCTGGAATCCGGTGGCGACGACGCGGAGCTGGAACTCGGTCGCCTCTTCTTCGGATGGCACCAAACTCGTGGCCTCGGTGCAGAATGGTTTCATTTATACTTCGATCGATTCAGGAGCGATCTGGACCCAGCGTGCGGTGAGCGCGAACTGGATTGATGTGACCTCATCCGCTGATGGGACCAAACTGGCAGCCGTTGTGCAGGGCGGTCAGGTGTATGTCTCCTCCGACTCCGGCGTGACATGGACACCCAAAGACTCCTCACGGAACTGGTACAGCATCACCTCCTCAGCCAGCGGTGGAACCTTGCTGGCAGGTGTGGATACCGGCCTGCTTTATGTGTCCTTCGACGATGGCAATACATGGGCGCCACGCGAGTCCAGCCGCGTCTGGGCTGGCGTGGGGACTTCGGCAGATGGCAGCAAGTTACTGGCTGCAGATGAAGGCGGCACGCTTTACATCAGCGAAACGGGAAGCGGTCCTTCGACGACCACAGCGACCACGGGATCCCTGCGCGGGCCACGCGGGTCTGCCATCGAGCTTCAATACATTGGAGACAATCAATTCATGCCGCTGAGCTCAGCGGGAACCATCATCGCGCACTAACCAGATGTTGTACAGCCAGAGCAGCGCATCTCTTCGTTCACGTCAGCACGCTGGCGTGTTCGCTCGTGCTTGCCTGGCCTTGACCATGGGGAGTTTGTGGATGCCAAATGCATTTGCGCAGTCAGCCTTTCCATCCGCGAGCGGTCGTGCTGGAAGTGCGACTTACTCCGATGTCGGAACTTTGGGCGATGCTTTCGACACACGCACCACCACTGGTCCGCAGATCACGGCACGTCAGGGCTTTGCGGGCCAGCTTTATGAGCCGAAGACACTGAGCCTCTCGGCGAACTCTGCCTCCGTGGTGGAAGGTGCGGCGACTCAGTTGAGCGCCACAGCCACGATGGATGACGAAACACTGGTTAGGCTGGGGAATGCAGAGCCTGCGTGGACCGTGCGTGAAGGTCCGATGGCTGGCATCAGCACGAGCGGCCTTGCCACGGCAGGGGATGTTTTTATCAACTCACCCGCGAAGGTGCGAGGAGCCTGGCAGGGTGCCATCGGCGAGCTCACGGTCATCGTACTGGACACCAGCGTGGTACCTCCAGGCCCGGTGGAGCCAGGAATGGGCTTCACAGCGCAAGCTTTCAGCCCTGCCGCGAAGGGCACCTACCAAGGCATTCTGAGAGACATCAATGGCAGGAGCCTTGGTGCTATTCAGAGCTTCACGGTCACGGAGACTGGCAAGTTTTCGGCGAAGGTGATCTTCAATGGTGTCACCTATCCGCTTTCGGGGACTCTCCTGCCGAATGGAAGCTTCACAGGCTCCATTCTGCGCACGGGTAACACGGCTCTGAGTGTGACCTTGCAGCTTGGCATCACCACCAGCGGTGCGCTGACCTTGGTGGGCACCATCACGGGCGATGGCACCACGGGCACGGGCTCCATCGCGCAGGCACCCTTTGGCAATGCGAACCCGGCACCCGCAGGACTGGTGAAGAGCTACACCTTTCTCATTCCGCGCACGATCACCGGCACTCCCACCGTGCCGGAAGGCGAAGGCTTTGGATCTGCCAAAGTCAGTGCCTCAGGCGTCATCACGGCTTCCGGGAAGACAGGAGACGGCGTGGCCTTCACCAGCGGTGGATTCCTCACGGCGGACAATCAGTGGCATTTCTTCCAGCCTCTCTATAGCAGTCAGGGGCAGATCGCTGGCGTGCTGACTTTCCGTGATGTGGCTGCGGTGAGTGATCTGGATGGTCCACTGAGCTGGATCAAGAATCCGAAGCCGGCGAATGCGAGCTATCCGCTGGGCTTCAATCTCACGCCGAGCTTCATCGGTGCCATCTACACGCCGCCTGCCACCGGGCAGCGGGCGCTGAGCTCGCTGGCCGATCAGCACTACAATGCGCGGGTTACCGTCGCTGGCCTGCCGATTCCGAATGGCGGCTTTGCGAAGACGGTGAACTGGCTCAACACGAATGCCATCAGCTATTTTGGTCCTGAGACATTGAGCGCAAGCCTGGCTGCAAGCACCGGGATTCTCACGGGAAGCTACCGGGATCCGATGACCCGGCTCTCGGTGAGCTTTGGTGGAGCCGTGTTGCAAAAGCAGCAGATCGCGGGTGGCAATTTCCTGCTCGCGAACAAGGCCGGGGATCTGGTGATCGAGCCTGGAACTAATTTTGGTTATCCTGGTAGTGATCCGGCAGGGGCGTTGCCGCGCATCACCGTGCCTTCCGTTCTGCCCACAGCACTGCAGGTATCCACCAGCCTCTTCAGCGGTCTGGCGGCGGGCAGCTATGGCGGCCTGCTCAAGCGAGGTGCGGACATGACGGGTGGACTCGAGAACGTCGTTATCGCACAAACAGGTGCCCTGAGCGGCACAGTGATCATTCTGGGCAAGCGCTACGCTTTCAAGGGCACCATGGGCAGTGATGGCAAAAGCACGATCGTGATCAGCCGCACGGGCCTCCCGAACATCACTGGAGAGCTTCAGCTCATGCGCGTGGACTTCACGGCGGACCACTGGCAGATCAGCGGCACTTTCACGGCGGATGGGCTGACTCACACGGTCGAGGCTTCGCACTATCCCACCTATGTGGCCGTGGCACCTGCAGCGCAGGCGGGCCGCTACACTCTGGCCGTGCGTGCGCCTGATGCCGTGGACACGGCCCAGCAGCCAGGAGGCGATGGCTATGCAAACCTGACGGTCTCAGCGATGGGTGACTGCACAGGCACGCTCACCCTGGCGGATGGCACGCGCGTAACCTTTGGCGGCCGTGTGTCCCGCAGCGCGGAGTGGTTCGTGCATCGTAGTTTGTATGGCACCAGCGGCGGTTATCTCGTCGGCAAGCTGACCTTCCGTGATGTGGGTGCTGTGAGTGATCTCGATGGATCTCTGCGCTGGGTGAAGCCGGTCGCAGTGGCTGGCACCACCAGCTATCCGGGCGGCTTTGACAGCACGCGTACCTTGGTCGGCAGTCGCTACACTCCACCGGTCACCGGCCAGCGGGCCTTTGCGGCGCTGACCAACTCTCTCTACAATGGCTGGGTGCGCCTCAGCGGACCTGACATGTCCACGCTGCCGCTCCTGGATCTCACCGCAGTGGATCGCACGTTGACCTGGACTGTGGCCAACCAACTATTGTATTACGGTCCTGACAAGCTCACTCTCAGCTTCAGCGCCTCCACCGGGCTGGTCACCGGCACGTATGTCGATTCCGCGAGGAAGGTGAATCTTTCCCTGGGCGGAGCGCTGCTGCAGAAGCAAGGGCTGGTCACGGGGCGCTACGCCGCAGGTGCAAGGACAGGGCTGATGGTGCTCCAGCCACGTTAATTTGTTCCAGGCATGTGTAATGCTTGTGCCTGATGACGGTTATGTATGAATGAAGCCGCACTGCACTCAGTGATCACGATTGTCTTGACCTCCATCGGGTGTCAGGGGCAATAGCGAGCCTGACAGTTTCACTTCAGCTTTTTACTCCCATGCCTGATACAGATCCCCGTCTCGCCTCGCTCCTTAGCGCTCTGGGCGCCCACATCGGCCTGCCGAATCTGGCGCTGAATGACGACAATGTCTGCCGCATCGTGCTGGATGGCAGCTTGGTGATCGATATCGAGCATCAGGTGGGTTCAGACAATGTGCAGGCTTTCTCCGTCGTGGGGCCTCACCCTGGCGACAATGTGCGGCTGCTGCACAAGCTGCTGGCAGGCAATCTTTTTGGCCAGGGCACGGGTGGTGCTGTGCTGGGGCTGGATGAGCAACGCGGCGAGGTGCTGCTTTGCCAGGCCTTTGATCTCTCGGTCATCACCTCGGAGCGATTCATCAGCGTCCTGGAGGCCTTTGTGGGCTACGCGCAGGCGTGGACAGCGGAGATCCTGGATGCTGAGGAGGAGCATGCCATCAGTGATGATCATCACACTCCGGATGAACCTATGTCCGGCCCCGCCGGCTTTATCCGCGTCTGATTCCTTCCTGAACTAGTCAGCCTCAACGACCAAGGCCATGCCAGTCACTCAAGCCTCTTCTCTTTCTGTCTCATATCCAACGATCCTGCCGCAAGTGCAGCAGGGTGGGATTGGTGAGGGTGGTGACCAGCGCCTCGGCGGCATGAAGGCCGAGGAGGGTGGTGGTGGCATTCAGCGCGCATTCACTCCGAAGACCACCTGGGAGCGTTTCACCTCCCGTCTGAAGCACGGTTGGGAAGGAGCGAAGTTTGACACAGACCAGGGGGCCAGCCAGGCTGCTACGCGCTTCAATGCCCGGCACAAGGAGTTCAGCGGCAAGGTAGAAAGCCTCGTGTCCCGGCTGGCTTCTGGGAAGAACTCCGATGTGTCCGATCCGGACATGATGGCCACGCTCCGGAATGATGTGAAGGTCATGCACCGGAACGCTCCTTGGGCATCACGCACGGATCTCCTTTCGAGCCGCATGGATGTGGAGCTCGGAAAGCTCTCCGATGACCAGCTGACTGAAGTTTCCAAGCAACTCGCCTCAGCCGACACCTCCCGCCTGACTGACAAGGACAAGGTGGACCTGCAAACGATGCAGCGTGCCGTGCTGCGCCAGCAGCTGGCCCGCAGTCCCGAAATGGGCACCATGCTGGGGACGATCAACCATGGGGCACCCAGCACGGTGACAGAGAGAAACACACTGGTGGGACGATTGACCGGTCTCAATACCCAGACCACTCAATCGTTGACGGGGTTGAATATCCCTGCGCGAGGCGGTAATGATGACATCGTTAGCGGAGCCATCAGTATTGCGCTGAAGCGTGGGGGTTATACCCCGGCCCAGTTAGGCGGAATGAACCGCAACCTGCTGAATGTAGAGCGTCAGCTGTGTCTCGACAGGCCTTTGACCGACAAAGGTGAAGTGCCTGAAATTGCCTCGTTCCAGCCGCGGATGCGCATGCTTGGCCGGGCTGTCCGCGAGGAGTTCCTCCAGAACAATGTCACGACCTTCAAGGATGACAATCTGCGCTCCAGAATGAAGCCGATCGGTTCCGGTGCGGCGCACACGGTTTCCAAAGGTGAGTATCACCAAGGTGGCGGAGAGGTCAGCCGGGTGCACAAATATGATGACGAGCAGTTGATTCATCCGGATGGGGGGCGCTTCGGAGCTCCGGCCAAGCTGGGCATCGACCAGAGCAATCCCAAGCTGCTTGAGCGCGCGGTCTTCACCTCCAAGCTGGACACGCGTCTCGGCTTCAATGTCTCCGTGGGGACTGACTTTGCCCGTCATCAGGACCAGACAGGCATTGTCATGGAACTGGCGGGTGGAAAGACGGCGAAGGACACGGTGGGCGTGACGGGCAATCCTGGTGTGGCCCAGAAAGAGCTGATGAAACTCCAGCTCCTGGACATCATCACAGGCCAGGCGGACCGACATGGCGGCAACTATCTCGTCCAAACGAATGATCAGGGCGTGATCACCGGCGTGAAAGCCATCGACAGTGACTTCTGCATGGGTCCTGAGCCCGATGATGCCTCCAAGATTGTGGGCAGGCATGCGGTTCATCTGCCTGGAATGCCACCCGTGATCGACACTGACATGGCCATCGCCATTCGCGGGTTGTCAGATGACGATGTTGCGAGATTGTGCGGAGACATGTTTGATGATGCCACCATTGCCGCCGCCAAGTCCCGATTAGGCAAATTGAAGGGGCACGTCACTAAGCTGGAGCAGACCCCCGGAGGGATCATCCGCCCGGATCAGTGGGGGACGAAGGAGGTGACGGAGAAGCTTGAAAATACCACGGTCAGGGTCGGGAACAAAGACGTGCCCACCAGCTACTGGCAGCGAGATCATGCGCGTATGGAGAGACCCTTCGACCCGTTTGCTGAACTGGGAATCTCATAACACGAACGGACACATCGCATATGAAAGGCCTTCGTGACATGACCTCCACACTCCGCCGCCACCGGCTGCCATCGCCGCAGGTGCCGGAGCCTTTGCAGCCACACGTCCTGCGCCGTCGAGACTGGGTCTGGGGATCCCGCGTGGACGTTCCACGCCTGTATGACCTCGAGAGCTACATCATCGAGACGACCGACACGCCGGTGGAGGATTTCTTCCTGCTCGGGCACGATGGTTACGGAACAAACTCCTGGTTCCTCCACTGCTATCTCCAGCATGGCCCGCTGAGTGTCTTCATTCAGACGCCATGGGGCGGAGCCTATGCGGATGCGGCGCGTGTGATCGATGCCGTGCAGCGCCGCTTTGTGCTGCTGGAGCGTTTGCTGGTTGCCATGGACCAGGCGTTGATCGGCGGTCACTCGCTGCCAGGCCGTCTCATCGTCCAGCAGAGCTCCGTGGAGTCACCCCGTTGGGGCTGGCTGACGGGTGACCAAACTGTGACTTGGCAGGAAGAGTTTGCCAATGCCATGACACCGGCCCTCGAATCTCTGCAAAGCCACACTCTTCATCGCTCATGAACCTGCATCAACATACCAACGAACTCCTCCAGCGCGTCGCCGAAGATATCCTGCCTGAAGCACTGAGCGGAGATCCGCTGAAGCTCACGGACGAGAACCAGTGCATCATCACGCTGGATGAGAAGATCATCGTGATGATCTACCTGGATGAATCCACCCGCACCTTGATCCTGACGGTGCCGATCGCGAAGCTGCCGGAAGACGTGTCACGCGGTGCCATCATGCTGGAACTGCTGCGCGCGAACTACTGCTGGAATCTCACGCAGGGCGGCACGCTGGGTGTCGACCGCACGACGGACCTCATCTGCCTGAACTACATGGTCGACCTGCCGCTGGCAGAGCCTGCGCAGATGCCGCAGATCATCAGCAAGCTGGCTGCTGTGTCCCAGCACTGGATCAATGTCATCGCTGAAATGAGCAGTGACTCTGAAGGTGAGATTCCTGCGGAAGCCGGCTCCATGATCCGTGCCTGATCCAGACTGCCCACATCTCCTGAAACTGAACGGAAACTTCATTCCACTTCGAACGCCATGTCTGTTCATCTCCAGCAACCCCTCCTCGGCGGGCTGCCTCCTCTTCCTCACGATCAAGGCATCGATGCAGGTCAAAACAATGTGCCGCCCCAGCAGGGTTATGTTCCGCCTCAGCTCGGCGGCCAGCTTCCTCAGGCGCCGCATCTGGCGCAGCAGCAGGGAGGGCAGCAGATTCCACAGCCCAGCATTCACATGCGCCGGTTCTCAGCCGTGCTGGTGGGAGTCGGCTCTGCTTTTCGCGCTCTGCTTGCCGTGGGCACACTGGGTATTTCGGAAGGTCTGAAAGCCCTGGCTGGCAAGATCTATGATGCGGCGACCTCAAGCAGCCGTCATCAGGGACCGATCGCCATCAATCTGCCGAACAATGGCGGGCTGGTGCATGTGGATCCGAGCATCCTGCCCGGGCGCATTCCCAAAGGCATGACGCAATTGCAGATGCAGCAGGCACTGCAAGACAAGGTGGACGACGGCTACCGACTTGTCTCTGATCTCACCGCAGGAAACCCGATCGGGCGCACGTGCACGCAGAAGGACATGACAGACATCATGTTCTTCCTCCAGGTGAAGGCGGAGAACTCCAAAGGCAGCTTTAAGGAAGGGGCCTTCAACATCGCGGACCCAGGAGGTCGTATCAAAACCTTCCTCGATTCCAACAACACGGCCTATCAGCGTGACTCATCTCACATCACGGCCTTCCAGACGACAGGTGGCGAGGGGCATCGCGGCATCGATGCGAACGGCGGCGGTCCGGACTTCGACAAGACGCTGCCGCATGGCATGAAGACGCTTCTTTACGGAGGCATGTCCACCAATCCCGGGTTGAAGATGCCTGAGGACCGCCTGTATCTGAAGATCGAGAGTCATGGCGCCTGGCTGACCAAGCCGCGCGGCGGAGATGATGCTGGTGGTCCGCATCGCACGGGCAACCGCCATGATGTCGGTGCTTTCCTCGGCCATAGTCTGTCGTTCATTGCCACACGTGGTCAGGGCTCGGCCGCAGGCACGTTTAAAGAGCGCATCCCGGACACGGTGAAGAATGCCTATGAGAGTCTCCAGGAGCGCATCGGCCCTCCCGCGAATGCCACACTCGGCCAGGGTGACCCCACTGGCACAGCCAGCGGCATCCGTGTGATGCTGGAAAATGTGGACCTTGCGCTGACGCAGGTGATCCATGGATCACAGGAGGAAAGGGATCTACAGTTCTTCGCGAACAACATCCGGGCGACCTATGACCACAGCAATGTGCGCTTTGGCAATGAGATCATCTTCACGGCCCAGGACATGGCTTGAGCCTGATCCTGATCCAATCCATGGTTAGGCCGCAACGGCATCGAGCAGCAGACGGATCTCCTGCTCGATGTCCGCAGGATCTTCCACCGTCTGGGCGATCTCGTGGCGGAGCACCTCACCATAGCGCTTCCTCATGCGAAAGACCGCGACGGCTACCGTGCCGGAGCTCATGCCGAGCTGCTTCCCGAGGCCCTGGTAAGAGTCAGGGTTTGAGCCACCGGCGAGGAAGGGTTGAAGAGCATTGAAGAGGTTCACCTTGCCCTGGCGCTCGTAGTCGCGCTTCAAGGCATCAAGAGCGCGCTGGAGGAGGTTCTCCGCCCAGCTTCTTTGAAACAGTTTTTCGGGTGTGTCGGGGTGCGCGATCTCGCGCTCATAGCGCTCCTCACCTTCATCACAATCCACGGGAACAAAGGTGATTCGTCCACCGCGTTTCTCGGCGCGGTTTTTACGCGCTTCATTGCTCACAAAGTGCCGTACGGCACCGAGGAGGAAGGAGCGAAAACGACCGCGCTCAGGATCGGCATGGGAAAGCACATTGTTTTGCAGCACGTGGGCAAAGAAGCCCTGGGCCAGATCCTGCGAATCTTCTGGTGAGTAGCCCTGGCGCCGCACAAAGGCATAGATGGGATACCAGCAGGCGCGGCAGATGTCCTCGAGATCTTTTTTAGAACGCTGGTCTTTGTCATCGGCAGCACGGAAGACCATGCTCCAGCGCGTGGCGGAAAAAGCCTCGGGTCCCCGAGCCCGGTCAGAAACCTGGCTGGGTGCGTCGTTGATCGAGCTGTCGTCAGCTGCCATGAGCAGGGGTTAGATGGCGCGCATCTTGTGCGCAACTAAGTTTTTTCTTACATTTTTTGAAGGCTCCGAGACTTCGGGGAGTCCTGAATTTTAACCGCAGATAGCGCAGAGTGCACAGATGCCTTGGAGGGGGCTTCTCTACCTGTTAGCCGATCCATCGAAGCATCTCCTCACGCACACGTGCCAGAGGCGTGGCCCAGTCTCCGAGGGAAGGCTGGCGGAAGAGGTGCATGACGTCGGGATACCAGGGCGTGTCTGTCCGGTTCAGCATCCAGCGCATGTCGGGATCAAAGGGGAGGATGATCCAGACCTGCTGGCCCATGGCTCCGGTGAGGTGTCCCACAGCCGTGTCCACGCTGATGACGAGGTCCATCTGAGCGATGAGCGCCGCGGTCTCGGCGAAGTCATGAAGCTCCGCCTCCCATGTCTGAATGGGAAGACTGGCGAGTGCGGCGCGGTCGCTTTCGAGGATCTCTTTTTGCAGACAGTGGAACTCGGCATCGTTGGTTAGCAGGCTCTTCATCTGCTCCAGCGGGATGCTGCGGTGCTCCTGGCCCTTGTAATGAAGGTTTCCGCCTGACCACACAAGGCCGATGCGGGGCCGTGTCTTCGGCCCCAGTTTCGCCGCCCAGGCCTCGCGGAGCAGGGCAGGGGCGCGGAGGTAGGGAAGATCTGCCGTGAGCTGGTCCACGGATTGCCGGAAGGCTCCTGGCAGGCTCATCTGCGGGCAGTGGCAGTCAAACTCGGGCAGCGGCTTGAGATAAGGCGTAAGCTCGATGGCATCAAAACTCTCGCGCAGAAGCGGGATGAGACCCTCCTGGGCCTCGACAATGACCTGTGCGCCTTGCCGAACCAAAAGTGGAACATAGCGGCAGAACTGGATGACGTCTCCAAGACCGCCATCAACATTCAGCAGGAGACGCTTGCCTTCGAGCGGTCCATCACCCAGCCACAGAGGCTTGCCGACATCACGGAACTCCTTGCCATGGCGGTCAGATTTCCAGCGCCATTCAAACATGGCCCAGCCGTTCTCGAAGTCCCCCGTGAGAACCAGCATCTCCGCTTTGTTCCACCAGGCGTCTGCATAGTCGGGAACGAGCGCGGTCGCACGATCACAGCATTCGATGGCCTCAGCATGGCGACCGAACTCACGCAGCACGATGCTTTGATTATAATGCGCCTCAGCATAGTCAGGACGGATGCGCACGGCCTCTTGGTAGCTTGCCAGGGAATCCGCAAGCCGCCCCTGCTGGCGCAGAACATGGCCGCGATAGTTCCAAATCTGCGCATCGTCAGGATCAATCTCCAGCGCGCGATCATAACTGGCGATGCATTCATCAAGGCGGTTCAGCGCACGGAGTGTGATGCCGCGATTCTTCCAGGCACTCAGATACTCGGAGTTGATGGCGATGGCGCGATCATAGTCCGCCACGGCGTCATCGAATCGTTCCAGCGCTTTGAGGACGACGGCGCGGTTGTTGTAAGCCACGAATGAGTCCGGCTTGAGCTCAATGGCCCGGTTCAGGCATTCGATGGCTTCTTCAAGACGGCCAAGCTTGCAAAGCACAATGCCCTTCTGGCGGTGGGCATCGGCATTCGCGGGATTGGACTTCAGCGCACGCGCATAATGATCCAGCGCCTTCACGAAATCTCCACGCTGGGCATGGATGGCAGCGAGTCCTGCGAGGGCGAGACTGCTGGCCGGTGCTTCGAGAAGCCAGGCCTCATATCCGACCTGGGCTTCATCCAGACGACCGGCCCGATGCAGCGCCGTGAGTGCTGCGAGTGAGGAATCTCGGGTGGAGTCGGCCATTCAGGACACAGCAAAACGTAAGAAACCCTGCATGCAACGAGCTTTCGCTGATGCATGCAGGGCTTCGGAATGAAGTCGGTTGTTATGCCTCGACGCCCAGCAGTTCCTTGGCAGCACGGTTGCCGCTTTCGACACCGCCGTTCATGAAGCCTGGGGACTCGCCGCTCGTGTGCTCTCCGGCGAAGATGAGCTTGCCGTCCAGCTCGGGCTTCGCAGCCGCGCCGTAGACCCAGGTGTACTGGCCCACGAGTGGGCTGGAGTAGCTACCGCGCATGGTTTTCATGCTGGGCCAGTTGAGCATGGTCTTGTTGCCATCCGCCTTGGCTTTGAGGCCAGGGAAGATGGTGTCCAGCTCGGCGATGTATTTCTCAATGTTCTCCGGGCCGTACTGTGCGCCGATGGTGCCGCCCATGAAGTTCGTGATGATGCCGCTGTCACCGGACTGACCGCGGCTGGTTTCCCACACGCTCTGGAAGCTCTTGTCCGCATACACAGCGCCATTGCAGAACTCTTCGCGACCGCCGAAAGGCTTGCGCCAGAGCCGCTCGCTGAAGCCGTACATGACCTTGAGGTTGGTGCCGTAACCCATCTCCTGGATGGCCTTGTGCTTGTCTTCGCTAAGCTTCAGTTCGGTGACACCATCGATTCCGCGCAGGATGGTGAAGGGCAGCGCCATGATCACATTCGCATAGGAGGGCGTGAGCAGCTTGGAGTCTGTGGTGAAGCTCAGTTTGATTTTGCTGCCTTCTTCCTGAATGCGGACCAGGCGATGACCACTGTGAAGCTTCACCTTGCCGGAGATGGCGCGCTGCACAGCCGTGGGCAGGGTGTCATTACCACCACGCACGCGCCATGCTTCGTCGCTCTCACCAAAGATCTGGAAGCCGTTGCTGGTGTCCGGATTGATGAAGTCGATCAGGTTCAGGGCGGACTGCCTCTCCGCATCCACGCCATACTCGGGCACATAGGCCACCTCCAGCATCTGGAGAATCCAGCGCTCGGTGCCTGAGCCCACCTGCTTCATGTAGTCCTTGAGGCTGGTGTTGTCGAGCTGGCGTGCCTTGGCGGTGTATTCACCCTTGTCATCGGTGAGGCCTTCCGCATCTGCGGCGATCTTTTTGGCCAGCGGCTCAAAGGCGGTGATGACGTCCTTATCGGTATAAAATTTTCCGCCGAAGTGGTAGAAGTCCACGCCTGCGTCACCCTCCTTCAGGTTCTGCAGATCCACACCGAGCTCCTTGGCGAGCTCGATAAGATCGGTGTGATTGGAGTCCACCAGCTCGCCGCCAAGTTCGACAAACATGCCGTCCTTGTTGAAGTCTCGCTTCGTCCACATGCGGCCGCCGAAGCGCTCCTGGGCCTCATAGAGATGCACTTCCACGCCTGCCTGCATGAGACGGAAAGCGGCGGTGAGTCCGCCGATGCCGCCGCCGACGATGGCCACAGGACCTTCGATCTTATTGGTGGCGGGCTTTTCTTCTTTCTTCTCCGCTTCCTGCCCGTGCAGACCGATGGTGGCAGACAAGCCTGCGGCACTGGCGAGGCGGAGGAACTCACGGCGTGAATGCGCGTGAGGGGCGGAGGCTTCGCGCATGGCGCGCATCACGGAGCGGAAGAGGGGAGTGCGTCCTGGGTTCATGGCTTTGGGACTGTGAGATGAGTTGAGCAACAGAGGGCGATTACAAAGAAGGGCGTGGCCCTCGCGGACCACGCCTCATCACAAAGGAGTTTCCTATTATTCGTCGTTGGTTGGGCCGACGCCGATGAGCCAGAGCTTCAGGAAGTTCATGACCTGCTGCTTGGTAAGCTGGTTGGCATCCAGCTGGTAGGTGATCTTGCTGGCGGTGCAGGTGTCTGCGTCACCAGACTTGGCCATGGTGTCCACATAGGAGACGACGCCGGTCAGGGAAGGCACGCTGTTGTCCACGGCGAAGAAGGCCTCTTCGTCATTGGCGCTCTTGAAGGCATCTGCCTCGGTGCTGGAGGGCTTGTTCTTCTCTTCATTCCAGCGGAGGTTGAACTCATACTGGCCTTTGCCGTTGGAGGCGCGGTTTGGATCTTCCACCCACTTGATGGAGCCGGTGACCACGTCTTCATATTCCTTGCCATTGAGGGCATAGTGGAAGCGGATGCCGTTGGTCAGCCAGTTGCCTGTTTCATAGTCGAAGTCCAGGTTTCCGGTGACGGTGCACTTTGGATAGCTCTGGGCAGGTCCCTGGGCCAGCTGCACGTTTTCAAAGCGCATCGGGTCCACGTTCTTCACTTCGAGCTTCACTTCCTTGCCCTGGAACTTGCGGACATAGGACATGACGCCATCGGTCTTCTTGCCTTTGCCATAGAGGCGGCCACCGAAGTTGTCAGTGAAAGCAGGTGAGCGGCCGATGGCATCAATGCTCACGCGATGCTTGCTGTCACCGGAGCCGGCGAGCTCATACACACCCTGGTTGTCGATCGGCACCGTGCCGACCCATTTGCCCACGGTTTTCTTCTGAGTCATGTTCACCGGATTGAGCACAGCGAGGTCGAGTGAATAGAAGAGCTGACCGGGCTGCTCCACGCTGCCGAGGATCTTGCTCGTGAGCAAAGGCTGGCGTTCCACCTTGCCTTTGAACTCCGTGGTCTTGGCGACATTGAGCGCCACTTCATACACATCCTTCGCGCCTTTCTCAGGCTTGCCTTCGGCGGTGAGGCGTGTGCGCGTGTTGAAGGCGATGTTGACGGAGCCGGAGATGGCTCCGGGCTGCGTGATTTTCTCCAGCTCTTCAGCGTGAAGCGTCACAGCGGTGAACGCAATCAGGGGGAGTAGGCCAAGTGGTTTCATGATGATGTTTTGGTTCTCGAACTTGCTAAGGCGGTCAGTTTTACGCATCCCACGTTCGGAAGGCTATTCCAAAAACTCAAGTTGTTTCCAATCAAGGGTTGGGAGAACTTGCATACTCCCTTCGGAGTATGCGGCGAAACTCTATGTCAATAATGGCACATACATGCGCAGGGATATGAGTGCGCCTGGGTTGAGTTGCGGAGAATGCTCTGGCCTAATGAAATGTCTGACCATATTGAGGCGGCTGGCACCGCGACATGAAGTGCCAAGGAAGAGGAAAGTCTGATCTCTGGAGTGAGGACAGTTTGTCGTGAAACTGACTCCAAAAGATGGTGCGCGGTGCAGGGTTCGAACCTGCGACCCCTGCCGTGTGAAGGCAGTGCTCTACCGCTGAGCTAACCGCGCGGTGTTGTGTGGGGCGAGAGTCTTAGACGTGGTCCGAGGCTTTGCCAGTGCTTTTTTATCTTCTGAGATGGTTTTTTTGCTGCTCAGGCTCCCCGGCCACGGTACTCACCTGGAGCCACGCCGACCCAGCGCTTGAACACGCGGGAAAAGATGGCCGCGTTCGCGTAGCCGACACTTTCGGCCACGACTTCCAGCTTGTCGTGACTGGCCTCCAGCAACTGACGGGCGCGCTCCATGCGCAGGCAGGTCAGGTGCTGCATGGGGCTGCGGCCGAGCTCCTTCATGCACAGACGGCGCAGGTGCTCCGGGCTGCAGTGACTGCGGTGGGCGAGTTCGGCCAGCGTCCAGTCCCGTTTCAGGTCCTGCTCCACATCTCCCCACAGTCTGGCCACGCGCGGCTCCTGGCTGCGCCAGGGGTGGGCCATGCGACGGACGGTGCCATGCAGCAGCTCTAACCAATGATGCAACATGCGCGGCTCGCGCTCGCCCTGCCATTCACTGCGAAAACCGGTGATGAGACGCAGGATGCCCTCCGCCTGATCCGTGGGCATGACTGGAGATGCGGCGCCGACAACTGGAGTGACAAAGGAGGGCTCGTCATAGCGGATCCAGGCAAAGCTCCAGCGCTCGCGACCTGTGGCATAAAAAGCATTCAGCACACGTGGCGGTGCCAGGCAGACCATGCCGGGCTTCACGCGCTGCCAGCGGCCATCCAGCAGGATCTCACCAGCGCCGCTGACACAGGCGAGCACAAAGCTGCCCGCAGGTGCCATGCGCACACGGCGATACGGCGGCAGCGCCTCATCCATGCCGAGCCGGGCGATGCGGTGCGTGCTCATCTCCGCACACTCCGAAGCCTCGACCACCCAGCGGCGCGGGCGTGGCCCATCGAGGGTGGTTTCGGTGAGGTCATGCCCGGCAGTCATGCGGAGCTATGACGTGGGATCGCCACTACTTCAAGGGCGGCAAAGGCGGGAGCTTGGCGCTGTAATGCACGGCGCGGTGGCGGTTGTCATCAAAGGCAAAGTGCAGCCACTGCTTGTCCGCGCTGACAAAGCCATCTGGGTAGTTCATGCGGCCTTTCGGGCCATCGACTGATTCCTGCTGGAGCACTCGCTGATAAGGCCAGGTCTTCATGCCATCGAAGCTGATCCACAGCGCCATGGGGCTGCGATGTTTGCTGTTCGGGTTGTGCAGGATGGCCACGGTATCACCACCGAGATTGTACAGCGTGGTCTTGCTGCCCGGATTCGGGATCTGGGTGATGCTGGCGAACTCGGGCCAGGTGAGACCGCCATCCTTGCTCTCGGCCTTGTAAAGCATGCCGCCGAGACCATCCGCGCGGATGACCATGGTGATGCGGCCATCGGGATGCTCAAAGAGATCGTTCTCGGCCCAACCAAAATAGCGACTGTTCGGCGTGAGACGGACGTTGCCATGCTCGGTCCAGGTGGTGCCGCCATCCTTGCTGATCAGCACGCCATTGCGTGGATTGGTGAAGGCGCGGTCGAGCGGCTCCTTCTTCTGCTCGTCATCAGGGCCGATGTAGTGCTGGAAGGGGATCATGATGCGGCCGTCTTTGCAGACGATGTGCTTGCGAATGAAGGTGCGGTTCTTCAAGCGGCCAGGAACCTCGATCGGCTTGCTCCAGGTATTGAAGCTGTCATCGCTGGTCAGATACCAGGAGCGCCAGTCATTGGCCCAGTGCTTCGAATGCGTGGAGAAGAAGAGCGTGCTGCACTGGCCCTGGATCATGAGTTCGGTCGGGCCCTGGCCGATGGTTTTGCCCTCACGCGGGAAACCGACATCGAAAGGCGCGAGCGGTGTCCAGGTTTTGCCCTTGTCCGTGCTGCGGGTGACGCCCGTGTAGTTCAGAGGGCTGGGCTCGGTGTCGCCACCGGCGAGGATGAAGAGGATCCATGAGCCATCGGGAAGCTCGCGAAGAGTCGTGTCGCAAACCATTTTGTTCGGCGTGAAGCCATCGTAGGGGATGCTCTTGAAGTCCTGCTTGGCATCTTCCAGGCCCTGCGCGGTCCATTTGGGGTCAGGCCTGATGGAGGAGGGAAGCTTGGGCGAGTGGGCTTTGTTCACCACCGTCTTCTTCGGTGTGAAAACCGGTGCCGCATTGGTGGCGCGAGGCTTGGCATGGTCCATGGGAGTCGGTGGCGGCAGTGGGCGTGGAGCAAAGTCAGCTTCGGTGAAGGCCACGTGCAGAATCTCCGCATCGGTGTGGCGGTTCCAATCATAGAGGATGTGGATGGTGCCGTCCGGATCCTGGATGCCATCAGGATAAGAGACTTCGCTGCGATCATCGATAAGCAAACCCTTGCCCCAGGTCTTGCCATCATCCTCGGAAAGGTAGGCCTTCATGTTGGAGCGGCGCGGCAGGCGAACATTGATGGGGCCGTTTTTCACGAGCAGGAGTTTGCCGCTGGCGAGACGGCGGATGAAGAAGCGCGCGCTGCAGTTCTGAATGGTGGAAGGCTGCGGCTCGCTCCAGGTCGCGCCTTTGTCCGCAGAAGTGCTTTCGCTGATACCATCCTTGGTTCGGGCGAGCATCCAGAGGCTGCCGTCCTTGCGCTCGACGATCATGTGCTCATCGAAGTCTGTGCGTGGAAAAGTCACGCCACCGCGACGGGTCCAGGTCTTGCCCTGATCCGTGGAGGCGAAGACATTGGCCATGCGGATGGCATCGAGGTCCTTGTGCGCTTCCTTGTCCACACCTGGGCCGCCCATGCGGTCGCGAGTCCAGAGAGACACAGGGAGGAGCCAGTCGCCATTGGAAAGCACGGTGGGCTTGTTCAGTGTGCAGCCATCGGCAAAGCGTACAGGAGCGGTCCATTTGGGCTCGGCTGCATCCGGATCATCGCAGCGGATGAACCAGTCACCGCAGCGACCATCAAAGTAGCCGAGGCTCTGATCAAAGAAGCACCAGAGGCGTCCCAGAGGGTCTGTCCAGAGATTGCCGACGAGGGCGCGGCGCTCATAGCGCACGCCATTCAGTTCACCATCCTTCGGATCGATGACGACCTTCGGCTTGGACCAGCTCTTGCCATTGTCCTCACTGCTGGCGAGCATGAAGAAGCCATTTGGCGAATCACCATTGCCCACCCAGGCGGCCCAGAGACGGCCCTTTGGCGTGCGATCCATGCCGATGATCATGTTTCCAGGGCGGACCTGATCATCATACTCCGGGCCGGGCTGGGTATTGATCACAGGTGGCTCGAGAGAGAGATCGAGCAGGGCTTTGTCCTGAGCAAAGGCGGCCGTGGCGGCGAAGCAGAGGGCGGTGAGGAGAGGCTTCATGGTTGGATGAATGAGGACGAATACGCACTCAAGAGGGTGCGATTGGCAGCGCAGGGCAGGGAAGTGAGGGTTATGTTAACACCATGTGCGGGCCAGCTCGATGTTCCGCTTGAAGCCTTCGCGCACGAGCGAGAGATCCGAGTCCATGGCGAGCCAGTTAAAGCCCATCGCTTTGAGCTTCTCCTTATCATCCGCATGACGCACAAGGATGCCGCAGCCTTTGCCATGATCGCGCGCTGCTTTGGCGACGGCATTCACGCAATCATCATAGCTGCGTGGAGACTGGCGGGCCTTCAGATCATAGGACAGATCGGCGGGACCGATGAAGAGCGCATCAATGCCCTCTACAGCGGCGATTTGGTCCGCATTCGAGACACCTTCTGCGGTTTCAATCTGTGCGAGGATGATGGGCTTGGGCAACTCGCCTGCTGGAATGCGCATGCCATAGCCATAGGCGCGCACCGTGCGTGAGACGCCACGATGACCCTTCGGAGGATAGGTGGCTGAGCGCACGCAGTGCTCGGCTTGGGCCACGGTGTCCACATGCGGGACCATGATGCCGTCCGCGCCCCAGTCCAGGACGCGACTGATCAGATCTGGATGCGGGGCGCTGACACGCACGATGCCGAGCGTCTGGCTGCCGCGGAGAGCACGTAATTGGTTCGGCAAGGCAGCTTCGGACTCGCAGCCGTGCTCGAGGTCGATCAAGACCCAGTCAAAGCCGCACTCGGCGGCGAGTTCGGACATGGCGGGTGAACCGATGGAAAGAAAGGTGCCGATGTGGGACTTCATGAAGGGAATTTTGACAGGAGATTTTGACAGGAGATTTTGACAGGAGATTTTGACAGGAGATTTTGACAGGAGATTTTGGGGCAGGATGATTTTTTAGCCGTTGAGGATGTCGAGCGATGCATTCTCGCGAAGACCACGGAGGGCTGTTTGAATGCGGGCGTGAGTCATGGCTTTCAGGCTCTGGCCGGAGGAGCCGCTGCTGATGAGGAAGAAGCCATCGTCACGATCAAAGTAGCCTGCACCCACGCGGATCACGGCTTTGACGATCATGTTCCGCAGGAGGTGCAGCCAGAAGCGGCGGAGATGCTCGGTGGGCAGAGCGCGGATGCCTTGATAGCCCTCAAAGGCTCGCTGAAGAAACGCTGCATCATGAAAGCAAGCGAGTAGGGAGAGGTCGTCCATGGAATCGCCGCTGATGCTGTCATCGAAGTCGATGAAGGCGCTGATTTGATGCTGAGTGCCGAGAATGTTCCAGAGGGCGAGGTCTTTGTGGACGAGACAGCCGGGAGCGAGCTCAAGAAGAGATCGATGCGCTTCGATCTCGGTGGTGATCTCGTCTCTTTGAGTGGCGGTGAGAAAGCCTCGTGAAACCAGGAATGAGAGATGGTCTTCGAGGCGAAGGTAGAAGTAGTCCGAGTAGGTCGGGTGAGGACTGCGGAGTGTTTTGCGGTCTGCGTTACTCGTTTGGACTTCGGACCACTCGAAGATGCCAAAGCCTTGGAAGTGGATGTTTTGCCATTGGGCGACGGCCTGGCCGATGGCGTGTGCAATGCTTGGTGCATCCAACGTGCCTTGTTTGAACCAGTGATTGAGGTCAGGCGCTGCGATGCGTTCCAGGGCCTGCCAGGCAAAGGGCACGCGACGACGTGAGGCATCACAGCCATGCACTTTTGGCGTGGAGACTCCGGCGGCGCGTACTTGATCCATCAAGGCGGACTCGATGGCGATATGCGCATCTTTTTCGGGACCGTTCTCGACACGGATGAAGAGGCTCTTGCCATCCACCTCGGCATTCCAGGTGAGGTGGTTACCTTGACCTGCGCCTGCGCTCAAGCGGATGTCCTGAGTATTGAAGAAGCCTCGCAATGCCACAGCGAGCTGCTGCTCGATCTCGGCATCAGGCTGAGTGCGTGTTTGGGTGCCGTGAAAGGCCGCAGGACGATCGCACTTCCAGTAATAGATATCGCGGCGGCTCATGCTTCCTTGGTGTCGCCGGTTTCCTTCACGGGGTGCATGCGCCACCAGCTGGCGATGCTGCTGCCAACCAAGGTTTGGATGAAGGCGCTAAAGACGGCGGGCACGGCGGCAAGGGGCATGGAGGAGATGTTTGCCTGTGCAAGGGCTGCGGCAAGACCGCCGTTCTGCATGCCCACCTCAATCGACAAGGTGCGGGCGATATTCAGCGGATAGCCGAGGAGGCGGGCGGCTCCGAAACCCAGACCAAAGCCAAGGACATGCAGCAGCGTGGCGGCGACGGCCAGCAAGCCTGCATTATTCTTCACGGCCTCGGCGTCCTTCGCCACGATGCTGCCGGTCACAAAGAGGAAGGTGATGACCGCCAGCACCTGGCCCCAGGGTATGACGCGAGCCACGACCTTCGGTGCGAGGTAGTTGATCAGCAAACCGAGGAGCACAGGAACGAGCACAATCTTCAACGTGGAGATAGACATGGCGACGGCACTGACTGGGACGTAATGCCCAGCGAGCTGCTGGCACCAGAGCGGTGTCATGACAAAGGCGAGCAGCGTGGAGATCATCGTCAGGCAGACTGAGAGCGCGAGATTGCCACGTGCGAGATAGGTCATGAGGTTTGACGCGGTGCCGCAGGGGCAACTGGCCACGAGGATGAGGCCGACGGCAAACTGCGGATCAAGCTTCAGCCAGCGTGCGACCAGCCATCCGGACAGCGGCATAATGGTGTAGTGCAACACAAAGCCGACGGCTACTGAGCCGGGCATGCGTTGGAGGCTCTTAAAGTCCTTCACCGAAAGGGTCAGCCCCATGTTCAGCATCACAAAGCCGAGAGCGATGACGACATAGGGATTAAACCAGATGAGAGCCTCGGGCTTGATAAGCGCCAGAATGGAGATGCCAATGGTCCAGACGGGATAGAGGTTGGTGAACCAACTGATGATGCGTTGCATGGAGATAGGAAGAGACAGAATTACTTCTTCGTGGAGGCGGCTGGAGACACGGCTTCAAAACTGCCGCCCGGACCGGCGACGCGGTACTCATCGAAGAAGACAATGTTCTGCGGTGTCTTGTCATCGACGCTGTGGTACTGGCCAAACTTCGCATAGGGGCCGAGTTCCTCAGGATACTGCGTGATGATGTTGCGCTCGTTCACGAGCTCGACGCCATCCTTCCAGATGGTCCAGAAGCCATCTGCTTTGGCTGACCAGCGTGCATGCACGACCCAGTCCGTCCACTTGCCTTTGACCAGAGGCAGTCTGGCGAGTGTGCGGCGCTTCTCTGTGGCGTTGCCATTGATCAGCCATTCGTTGCCCTGCACGCGAATGGAGAGCACGGGACTCGGACCACCTTGCTGCGTGTGCCATTGGAAGAGCACGGCGTTGGACTTGACCGGCGCGGTGAACTCTTCTGGAACGAAGATGCTCAGACCATACCAGTAGTCCTTCTCCATCTCGATCTTGGTCGTCTTTTTGCCGTCCGAGAACTCGGCGCGCTGGCCACTGTTCACTTCAGGATCGCTGGCCCGCAGCAAGGTCTTCGCAGCATATTTGCCAGCGCGGACGGGCGAGGTGACGATGCTTAAAGAATCGTCCTGCGCTTTTTGCAGTCCAAGTTGAGGAAGTTCGCCGGCTTCAAAGTCGATGACTTTCAGCAAGGGGGCCTCATCCGCCGCCGCAGAAATGACTGCGAAACATAATGTTAGGCCAGTCGAGCGTAAAAGATAGGAGAGTGTGGAGAGATTCATGGGGCGGGAGCCTTTTTCGGGGTGACCTTGGGTTCTTGTGCTTTGGCGGCCTTGGCGGTCGGTGGTGGCAGGGGAACACTTTGAGCGAGCGCGAGCATCTCGGCTTCATTCAGAGCTCTCTTATAAACCGCGAGGCCACCGATGACTCCGCCGAAGAAGTTTCCCCAGGTGCCGCTGCGATGCACGGCGCCGACGGTGAAGGGCGAACCTTCCGCGCCGCCATCGAAGAGGCCTTCGGTGTAGGGGAAGGGGTTGTATTGCTCCAGGGAGTCGAGCTTGCCGTCCAGGTAGACGCGGGATTCGCGACCATCATAGGTCATGGCGAGGCAGTGCCATTCGCCCAAGGGGATCTCGGTGGCGCTGCTGGAGTAGGTGATGCAGACCTTCTGGCCTGGTGTGCCGCCACCGACACTGGACACGTGACCATGAATGCGGTTTGCCAAAGGATAACGCTTCATCTCGTCTGCACGCGTGCCGGTTGGCGCATTGAGGAAGAGGCAGTACTGGCGCTTGCCACGAGTTTCATCCCACACGCCAGCGATAGCCTGCCAGAAGGATTTTTCGACGCGCTTCACCCAGGCGACGACACTGACCTTGGCCTCCTTGCCATGAATGTTCAGATCACGAAGATCGGGACGGTCGATCATGAACCATTGGCCGGGTTTGATGCGAGCGGCATAGGGACCGAAGACTCCGCCGGCATCACTGCGCTTGATGGGCCCTTTCATCTCCTTCAGCGCGTAAGGTTGGGCACCATGAGAGAGGCGTGGTTGACCTGCCTCTTCATTGAAATCCCAGAAGGCGACAAGGCCCTCGGCGTGCTTGGTCAGGGATGCGGGAAGGTCACGTGCAGTGGCTGAGATGGCTGTGAGCAGAGTTACAGCCAAGGAGAGATAGATCGGATGAAGACGGGAGATCATGCGTGACGTGAGTGTCAGGGGTGTTTGGCGGAAGCGCACGACAAACTGTAGAGGCTGGCTTGGCGAAGCTCGATGAGAACGCGGACGGGGCGGTCGGTGGGAAGCGGGCTGTTAGATTTCCACTGAGGCGACCAGCGGACGGAGTCGGCTTTGAGCGGAGTGCAGTCTTCAAGGGCATGGCCTGCGATAGGACTGCCATCGGCTTCCAGGAGAGCCACGCGGACTTCACCCGCTGCAGCATTCGCATTCACGATGAGGTTCGGCTTGGAGAGTGTGAGGGGCTTGGTTTCGATGCGTGCGATTTCGTTACCCGCATCGAGTGATACGAATCCATGTTTCCGCCATTCTGCACGGCCGATGGCGATGCGCTTCGGCGGAATGGGTGCGCCGTGAGAGGTGGTCATGCCGGTGTAGTAGATCCAGGTTTCATCTCCCACATGCACGGCGGTGTTTGAGACGCCGAAGATGGAGCCTGCATCAAAACTGCCTTCAGTACCGCGTGCGATGATGGGCTCGCGCTTCTCAGTGCGCTGCCATTTTTTTCCATCGGCGCTGGTGATGAGTTGGACGTCCAGCGTGCCATCGGTGGGGCTTTGACCGTGGCCGAGTTCGGCAGGATTGCGGTCAGTGACGGTGACACGGAAGATGGTGGGGAAGCCGAGCAGGCCTGCTGCATGGGGAATGACCGCCATGTTGTTCACCTCCGTGCGCTGGCCGGGCGCGGTGGCCCAGGCATCATCCTGCTCATCCGGGGCGAAGACCAGCTCGGGCTTGCTCCAGGCGATGAAGTCTCGGCTGCGTGAGAGTGAAACGGTGCGGCGTGGGTAGCCGCGCAGCTTCGCGGGCATGCGCACGAACGCCAGATACTCACCTGTGAGCGGATCTTTGGTTAGGGTGATATTGTCGGAAGACTTGATGATGGGCTGCTTCGGGCCTGTCCAGTGCAGGCCATCCGGCGAGGTGGCGCTGTAGTAGGCACCGGTGATGGAGCCGAGCATTTTGTAACGACGTGCAGTGTCTGGATCCGCAGGATCAAACAGCACGCTGGGGCTGTGGAAGTCGTAGATGATGTTGTTATCCTTCGAGCGCTGAAACTCGAACTGACCAAGGTTCGGACGATCCCAGGCGATGCCGTCTTTCGAGGTCGCATAGAGCACGAAGTTGCCTTTGCCGGTGCGCAGGCCTTCGACCTTCGGCTTCTTTCCATCAGGTAGGTTCGGATGCCCCGCATACCACATGCTGAGGAGGCCTGTGGCTTCATCCTGATAGACGGAGCCGGTCAGATACACGCGGCTGCCTTCTTGCGGGAGAGTTCCTTCCAGCACGGCAGCGGGGCGCGTGCGGGCTGGATGCACGGTTCGCTTCACGCCGGAACTGGAAGCCACGCCGCTGTCATCTGCGAAGAGGAGTGGGAGATCACGGAGCGGGATGGGGGCCGAACTTTCAGCAGCGCCAAGGGCAACTGTGATAAGGACGGAAAGGCTGGAGAGGAGGAAGCGCATGCGAAAGCAAAGATCGCTGATCAAGGTGCGGCTTTATCCATGACTCCTGAGAACGCAGGGCCGCCTGCGCCGACGTAGCCATTGCTGGCGCCTTTCTCATCGGAGGAGACCCAGAAGGAATAGAGGGAGCCGTTGGTCAGAGTGAAGGTGAACTTGACGGGCTTGCCGGAGAGCTTGGAGAGATCTGGGATCTCATTCCATTCGATGCGCTGCTTGGTGGAGTCGCCGGAGAAGGGCTTGGAGGTGGCGAGCGCTTTGTTCTTGTCGTCGGAGACTGTGATGCTGATGTCGCCGGTGGAGTTGACAAAGAGGTGCTTGCCTTTGAATTTCACGGGACGCGTGGTGAGGCTGCCGGTGCCGTCCATGGAGGCGAAGCCATCGCGACGCAGGGTGGCGAGGCCGATGCTGCCGCCGGTGTACATGCCGCGATGTCCGCTCGGAGCAATGCCGCTGGTGCCCATGTAGGGGAAGACGAGCTGGTCATCGAGCACGACAAAGACTCCTGCGGCTCCGTGCAGGTAGGCGCGATCCCAGGAACCCTCCGTGCGCGAACCAACGATGAAACCACGGCGGTCCGGGCGATCCCAATGGAAGCCATCGCGGCTGAAGCCGAGCTCGAGGTCGAGCAGCTTCGGGAACTTGCCTTTCTCACAGATCTCATTCTTCGGTCCGCGATGGATGTAGTGCATGCCGACCATGAGGCTTTCATAGGCCACGGCATTCAGACTATAGAGCTGCGGCTGCTCGCCAGCACCGGGATAGCGATCCTTGGGTTCGGGTTCATCGAGCTTGTCAGAGCTGGTCCAGAACACACCTTTGCCCCAGTCGGCGCCTTTGAGGAAGTCGTCACTCTCATAGTAGTAGCGGCTGCGGCCGCGTGAGGTGCCGCGCTTGATGCTGAAGACCCATTTTTCGCGGAAGGGATTGTAGAAGAATGAGCAGTAGTCATCTGCAGCGATGCTGGTGGTCACGGCATCTGAAAAGGTCTTGCCATCCGAGACATGCAGCGAGTGCATGAAGCCTTTGGGGCGCTGCTCTTTCGGCACGTGCAGCCAGCAGGTGAGATACTTGATGCGCTCGGCGGGGTTTTGCGCGTTGAGGTCAAGCCACACGCAGTTGTCTGAACCACCGGTGGTGAGCTTCGGTCCAGTCCAGCGCAGGCCTTCTGGCAGCAACTGGCCGTGGCGTGTCCAGGTCTTCATGTCCGGGCTGGTGGCGAGTGAAAGCGGGCCGCGCCAGCCAGCGACGTAGAACATCTTGAAGAGCTTCTCGGCTGGATCATAAAAGACGCCGCCCTGACCAGTGAAGGTGGTCGCTTCCTCGCCTTTTTCACCTTCGGTAGCAGGGCCAAGCTCGCGCTCGGTCTCGGCTTTGAAGACGGGATTACCTTCAAACTTCTTCGCCTGATGGAAGGTGCGCTTCAGTGTGGTCTTGTGAATGAGGAAGTCATCCACGAAGAGCTGGCGGCCGACATCGATGGGGATGGTTTTCAGCGGGCGCTTAAGGTAGGGGACCTCCATCGGCTCGCCGGAGTTTGGATCGCGGAATTTGGGCGGCCAGACGTCTGGCAGCTCGATGCCGTTGTAGAGTTTTTCGGGCTTTGGTCCGGTGGCCTTGTTGACAAGCATAGCCAGCTTTGCGTCTTTGGAGACGAGCTTGGCTGCGAGGATGTCTTCCTCGCGGAACTTGGCCATGAGGATCTCGGCATCGGTGTGGCGGTTCCAGTCATAGAGGATGTGGATGAGTCCATCGGGGGACTCGAAGCCATCGGGATAAGAGACGGAGTTGCGCTCATCGAGCATGAGGCCGCCTTTCCAGGTCTGGCCTTCGTCTTCAGAGAGCCAGGCAGACATGTGAGTGCGCTTTGGCAGGCGCTCGGCAGGCGAACCATTTTTGACGAGCAGGATGCGGCCTGATTTGAGTCGACGGAGGAAGAAGCGTGAACTGACGTTTTGCACCGTGGCTGCGAGCTGGGGAGCACTCCAGGTGGCGCCGCCGTCGGTGGAGAAGCTTTCATGCGGCTGGCCGCTGGTACGAGCAAGCATCCACAAGTGTGGTCCAGTCGTCCCGACTGGGGTTCCCGATGCAGCAGGCGGGACGCCTGCACCACTCTGCAACTCTACCATCATGTGCTCATCAAACTGCCAGTCCGGGAACTGCAGGCTGCCGCGTTCGCTCCAGGTGTGACCTTGATTGGTGGAGGCAAAGACGCGTGCGGTCTTCTTCTGCCAGTCTGACACGGGCAGGAGCCAGTGACCATTCTTCAGCACGGTGGGTTTGTTGAGCGTGCAGCCTTCGGCGAACTGCACGGGATTTGTCCAGGTAGGCTCGGCAGCATCGGGATCACTGCAGACCATGGACCAGTTGGTGATGCGTCCCTCTGAATTACCGAGCTGCTGGTCAAAGAACAGCCAGAGACGGCCTTTCGGATCGGTCCAGAGGTTGCCGACGAGAGCACCACTGATTTTTTGCGAGATGTCGGTGCGTGCGCCGACGACGAGGCGTGGCTTGGACCAGGTGGAGCCGTCGTCATCGCTGGTGGCTAACAAAAAGTATCCATCCTTTTTGTCGCCCGTGCCGGTCCAGCAGCCCCAGATGCGGCCTTTGGGCGTGCGATCCATGCCGATGATCATGCCGCCGGGGCGGGCATCATCTTGAACCTCAGCGCCGGGATTGGTGATGACGACGGGGGCGTTTGGATTTTCCTGGTGAAGAGCAACACCATCTTTGAGGATGAGCAGCACCATCTTCTTAAACTTCAGGCGCTCGCCGACCTTCACGGTTTTGCGGTAGAGGCTGACGCGGTTGACATCGCGAGGGAAGAGCTGGGTCTCGGGCACGTCTACTTTCGTGAAGCCGGCTTTTTGAAGGGCGTCCTCTTGGCTAGCCGCGCCGGGGCGGATGGTGGGAGTGAGAGCGTAGAGTGTGCCGGGCTTGGTGACCTCGACATCGAGCTGCTCGATGCTGGTTTGCAGGAATGGAAGACCGCTGACCTCGGCGGGCATTTCATCGATGACATACTCGCGGTCGGCGAAGAGCTTTTCGCCCTTCTTCATGACGGCGGTGCTGGGCGCAGGGGGCGGCGGCCAGTCGATGCGCTTCTTGTCAGCGAGGGATTCGAACTGGCCCACGTCCTCGAGCTTGCCGAACATGATGCGGTCCTTTAGCGGACCCTGGGTGACGCTGAGCCAGATCGCGCCCTGGTGCTCATGGAACGTGGGATACTGGAAGGAATGCGGGGTCTCGAAACGGTATTTGCGCTCCCAGGTTTTGCCATCTCGGGAGATATCAATATTAAAGATGGTTCGGCGGTCGCCGTTGATCAGTTCGGCATCCTGCCAGCCGAGGTAATAGATATCACCGAACTTGTCGAAGGTAGGTTTGGAGTTTGAGCCGTTAACAAACGGCATTTCCTTGCCGGTGGTCCAGGTTTTGCCATCGGCGCTGGTGGTGAAGTGGTAGTTGCCCTTGTCATTGCGGCAGATGGCCATCCAGGTGCCGTCTGGAAGCTTGTTGACGGCGGACTCGCTGAGCTGCTGGGACTGCGGCTCATTGTAGTGACCGATCACTTCGAAGGTGACGAGATCGTCGTGAAGCAAGGCGAGCGCATTTTGCCCGACGGGAAAGTTGTTGAGCGCGACGTAGGTTTTGCCGTCGAATTGCTTGAACGAATCGAAGATGAAAAGCCCCGCGTCTCTCGCCGGGCGACGGAAGCCCTGGGCTGCTGCATCCGCGTGAAAATACTGCGGCTGCATGTCGAAGGTGCCGGCGGCTGTTTGAAGCTTCGCACGAAAGATGCGGTTCTCGAACGCCGCGCTTTTCAGATCGAAGTCGATATACCACATCTGCGCCTGCCTCTTTCCGGGGTCCTGGCTGGTGAAATAGCAACGGAGCGTCTTCGCATCCTTCTGCAGGATTCGAGGCACGAAGCACTGCCCGAACGGCAGGGTTTCATTTTCAAAAGCCTGCTCGCTGCGTGCGAAGTCGATGACCTTCTCTACCTCCAGCGTCTTTAGATTCACGATGGACATGGTGACGTAGATGAAAGGCCAGGCGGAGCTTTCTCCCGCGCGCTGATCGTTCGCTTCGGTCACGAGATAGGCACGGTCGCCAACACAGATAAATTCCGCGTCATGCGTCCCTTTGACTCGCGGGGCGGAGGTGTTGATGAGGCGCTGCATGACGACATCACCGGCCAGGGCTGGATTCCAGCCGGAAGGGATGAGGCTCTGGGCGAACACCTGGGTGCCGAGAAGCGCGAAGAGGGCCAGGGAAAGAAAACGAAGGGGCATGTGGCAGAAAACGTGCTCGGGGAGAGCATTTCATGGCTGGACATGTGTTGCGGAGTGTTATGTTAACACCATGACCGAACCTGCCAACGCCACCATCAAGGACATCGCCCATGCTTGCGGGGTTTCGCTGATGACGGTTTCGCGGGTGCTGCGAGGTGCGCCGAAGGTTTCCGAGGAGAAGCGAGAGCTGGTGATGCGGGAGGCGGCGCGGCTGAACTACCAGCCGGATCCGCACCTGGCGCGTATGATGCAGGTGGTGCGCGGGAAGAAACAGCAGCGGGTAAGGGCGGTGATCGCGGTGATCCGTGAGGATGTGCCGCAGGATGGACTGCTAAGCCCGACGTATCAGTATGTGCCGGTGGAGTACATCCGCCGGCGTGCGCAGGGGCATGGCTATGCGGTGGAGGAGTTCTTTCTGGGGCGTGATGGGCTGACGCCGAAGCGGCTGCAGAAGATCCTGCATGCGCGGGGGATCGAGGGGGTGATTGTATCGCCGCAGAGTCTCCAGCTTCCGTGCAGCAAGCTGGATTACTCGCCCTTTGCCGCGGTGACGTTTGGCAACGCGATGAGCTCACCGGCACTGCATATGTGCGCGGGAAACATGACGTTGGGGATTCACATGGCGGCGGAGCAACTGGCGGCGCGTGGCTACAAGCGCATCGGCGTGGCGGTGACGCGGTGGATTGTCAATCGCTCGCAGTTTGGTTACAGCGGCGGGCTGTTTCACTGGCAGCACGGGCTGGCCCCGGAGGATCGGGTGCCGCTGCTGCTGTTTCCAAGCAATGACATCAGCAAGGGTTTTGAGGCCTTTGCGAAGTGGATGGGCGAGCATCAGCCGGATGCGCTGATCACCTTTGACACGCATGTGCCGGGATGGCTGCGGCGACTCGGACTACGCTTTCCCGAGGATGTCGGGTTTGTGGTGCATGACTGGACGCCGAAGATGAAGGAGTTCGCGGGGATCTATCAGCGGCGAGAGCATCTGGCGGCAGCGGCGGTGGACTTGATTGTGACTCAGCTTTCCCAGCATGAGCATGGGGTGCCGGAGGTGCAGCGGCAGATCATGATTCCGCCGCAGTGGGTTGATGGGGGGAGCGTGAGGGGCTGACGGATTTATGATTTACGATTTTTGATTGATGATTTGGGAAGTGGTGGAGTGGTGAGGGATCGAAAACTGAAAATTGGTTGAGCCTTGGGTTGCGTGCGAGGCTTCTTACTTGGCGAGGCTGAGGGATTTGATTTGATCGGCGGTGAGGGAGGTGGGGAAGATGGCGATTTCGTCGAGGCGGCCTTCCCAGGAGGAGTCGAGGTCGCTGCGGGTGCCGAAGAAGGTGGAGGTAGGGTTGGCGGGCGGGGACTCGGTTTCGATCTCAAGGGTGCCGTTGAGGTAGATGCGGACTTTTTCGCCCTCACGGACGAGGGCGACGTGCTGCCAGGTCCAGCGGGGGATCTCGGTTTTGCCAGCTTGCAGCGTCTTCGACTGGAAGATGAGTTTGCCGGTGTTTCCGCTCTTGCCGCCGATGCCGAGGTGCTCGCCATAGGCACTGATGCCGTGGCTGTGATCGCGTGAGTAGAACCAGCCGGTGATGTCTCGGCCATCCGTGGGCATGCCGTTCCAGAGCCAGAGGGAGATGGTGTGTGCGGTACCGAGGTCTGCGAGATCGGTGGCGAGGGCGCCGCTGACGAAGTGCGGGGCGCGGTTGATCTGCCCGTCGGCACAGAACTGGTCGGAATGCGGGCCGTCAAGGTAGTAGGCGATGCCGCCGAGATAGCTGGCGTGGCGCTGATGGCCGCTGTCATCCTGGGCGAGGGGGCCGCTGAACTCGTTCATGCGCCACCACATGGCGGGTTTGAGAGAGGCGATGGCTTTCGAAGCAGGGCCGGAGGTGAGCTGCCAGGGCTTGCGTGGGGCTTGGCTTACTTGCTCAAGCAGGTGAATGGCGGCTTGTGTGATTTTTGGTTCGGCGGTGATCTCGAGGCCGGCGGAACGAGCGGCCCAGGTGTTGTAACCACCCCAGGCGTGCATCTCGGGCGGCGGGATGTAGCCATCGCCACCATTGGCGAGCTCGATGACCATGTTATGTGCCAGCGGGCTGGCGGCTTTGATCTTCAAGCCGGTAATGGCGTAGGTTTCATTGGGCGTGGTGGCGATGCCGATATCGCCCACACGCATGGCCTGCACGACGATCTCGGTCTGCTTGCGCTCGTGAAGAATGATTTGTTCGCGGGCATAGACCTCAGTCGGGGTTTTGGCAAGGCGGTCTCCCATCTCGGTGACGATGCGCTGAGCCCACTCGAGGCGTTGTTTGTCCGGCTGGCGATACTGCATGGTCATGCGCTGCTCGGCCATGGCGACGTCCACGTCGTCCTTGTATTGGATGGTGGCGTAGGCCTTCATGGCGATGTCGAGAAGGCCGTTGGTGTATTCGTCGATGGTGGGTTTGGGGCGCTGGGCTTCAGGCACTTTGTAGTCGACTCGGTAGATGTCACCGCTGCAGCCGTGGGACATGATGCCGACCATCTTGCCATCTGGCGCGATGCGCTTTTGCAGGCCGTCGGCGAAGAGGCCGAAGTAGTCGGCGCTGATGTCTTTATCGCCAAAGTAGTGCATGGAGAAGTTTCCGAGGACGGCGAGAGGTTTGCCGTCCTTGGTTTGCAACGAAATGAGCGAGAGATCGGGATCTTCGGGGCCGGACTCGCCGACGGCATCATTCCATTTGCTTCCGGCGTGCATGTTGGCGCGCACGCTCATGTTGCCGAAAGGGTCTTCGGCGAGTTTATCAGGACGGCGGATCCATTGGCGGAGCGCGGTGAAGTCGGCCGCGTTGGCTTTGGCGAAGCCAATCTTGGCGGGGACTTGCGCGGCTTTGGCGGCGGCGATGGCTTCGACGAGTTTCTCTTTGAGAAAGGGCACGTAGCTGGGATCTGGATCGGTGCCGAGGCAGCCCATGGAGGCGGGCGTGGAGTGCGCGTGGGTGGCAGAGATGAGCAGGCGGTCTGTGGGGATGCCGGTTTTCTCCGCAGCCATTTTCTTGGCGTCATCGAGGACCTCGCGGCTCATCATGCAACTGTCCGCGACGGCGATGGCGACCTCGGTTTTGCCATCACTCATGACGATGGCGCGGGCATTGACGCGGGTGTTGATCTTGTCGACGTAGCGACTGAGCATGCTGCCGTTGACGAGGACGGGGAGTTTCGGCGGGGAGATGTCGATGATGGCCGAGCCGGCTTTGAATTCAGCGTGGAGAGTGGGTGCAGCCAGGATGCACGTGATGAGTGGGAGAAGGAGGCGGTTCATGCGTGGGTGGAGTACGCATGGTGGTGGGCGTGTGTTCCAAGCGTGTCACGTGCAGGTGGGGAGTCGTGACAATTGGAGGTGATGCGGGCATATGAGTACCGGCGGTGGGTGCGGCCGTGGTGAGGAAGCACAGAAAGGACGATGGGGCGATGAGGCTGTGGAGGGCTTGCCGCATTCATTACCGATCTTCGTCTTGAAGACGCTGGAACGAGGTCACCATCCGCATTGGTGCATCGGCCTGCTGCGGACTGAA
>NZ_BKAG01000021.1 GCF_007992435.1 Prosthecobacter gellanilyticus
ATGCTCTAATGTTCCAAACACTCTTTGGCTTGGTCATAAGTGACCATCAGTGTCTATCAGTGGTAAAGAAACGGCTCTTTCTTGATCCGCCATCAACTACCGTTTGCGCAGCCAGACGATGCGCGTGGAGCCATAGTCGCGCTCACGCACCAGCTCCCAGCGCTCACCAAACGTGGCCGTGTTGCGTGTGACCAGTGATTCAAGGATCAGACTGCCTCCTGCTGGAATGATCTGAAGCAGACTGTCCTCCGCCGCCAGCTTCGCACTGAGGTCCACATCTCCCGGCTTATGCGCATAGGGAGGATCGGCGAAGACCAGATCGAAGGTGGAGCCTGCGGTGGCCAGTTGCGTCACCGTTTTGAAGACATCCCCCTGGCGGATCGTCGCACCTTCGAGGCGCGTCTTGGCGATGTTCTTCTTCATCACCTCACAAGCGCCGCGATCCTGGTCCACCAACAAGGCACTCGTGGCCCCACGGCTCAGACATTCCAGTCCGAGCGCACCTGAACCGGCGAAGAGATCCAGCACACGAGCTTCGCCGATGAGCTCACCGAGCATGTTGAAGACAGCCTGGCGCACCCGGTCCTGAGTGGGACGGGTGACAGACTTCGGAACCTCAAGCGGGATGCCACCCGCGCTGCCGGAGATAAGACGCATGCCTCATGTGGAGCGCGAACTCGCACCTGCGGCAACTCCGAAACATTCCAACTGGAGCCGCAACAAACAAAAGACTCAGATCCCCGGAGGAATCTGAGTCTTTGCCGAACCACTAGTCCAACCCGAATGGACCAGCGGAAAGAGTGGTCAGCGCGCCTTCTTCACCGATGCTGGAGGCGGCGGCACAGGAGTGCTCACGGCAGGTTTCGGATGTGGGGCCATTCTCTCGATCCAGCCGCCACGCTCCGCCTTGGGATTCACATGGACCAAGCGCAGGTACTCGAACTCGCCACGCATCACCGCCAACTCTGCATCATTGAGCCACACGATGGCGATGCCGGGCTCATACGGGATGAGTTTGGAGGAGACGTAGTATTTGCCGGCTTCCCCCTGCCACTGATACGGCTTCAGCTCGATGCGATAACCAATCGTGCGGCCATACCTGTCCCCCACTTCCTGCAGTTCCGCACAGGTGAACAGACGCGGTGAATCAGCCTTCCAGGCCTTTGGCGGCTCAGCGCGCTGCAGATTGTCCGGATCATGGGAGTCCCTTCGGTTGTCAGGCCCCGGAGGCCCGACACACGCGGCAAGGATGACTGCCAGCAAAGCAGCTCCGATGCGTAGAAATGAAGCATTCATGATAAGCGACTTGGGTTTTGAGATCCAGCCAGGCCTAACCAACAGGCGTGACTGGAATGAAGGGGGATGAACCCGTCAGGATTCGCCCTGTACTACGCATAGGGTGAGCGCTGCGGATGTATGGCCGGCTCAAAACCTGCCGAAGCCGAAAACGAAGAAGCCGTCACGTAAACGGTGACGGCTTCTCGCATTCTAAATGGAGATCAACTGGATCAATGCTCCTGCAGCCACTTCAGTGTGCGCGGATTGAAGTCGTTCAGGCACTCCCAGTGGAAGGCGTGACCGGCGTTGTCATAGAGATGCAGGTCCGCACCGGGAATCGCGGCGGCGACTTCCTCGCTCATCCATTTTGGTGTGAAGGTGTCGTCCTTGCCGCCGATGACGAGCGCGGGGCACTTCACGTTTTTGAGTTCGCTGATCGTATTGTGCGTGATGGCGGCGGCCGCTTGCGCTTCCGTGGCATGGAGTGGCTGTGGCGCTGGGTTGTTCGCGGCATCCTTGAGTCCCTGCTGCATGTTGTTCCAGCAGTCATCGTTATCAAACCAGGGCTTGGTGAAGATGAGCATCTGGATCCACTGCATGAAGTCTTCCGGACGCATCGTCGCCTTGGCTTTCATGAGGTGCTGCCAGGTGTAGAGACCGAAGCGGTCCTGACGCGCCCAGGTACACATGAGGATCATGCTCTTCACCTTCTGCGGATGACGCAGCGCGAGCTGCTGCGCGATGACGGAACCAAGCGAGCAACCGACCACACGTGCCTGCTTGATGCCGAGCTGGTCCATGAGTCCGGCATAGTCGTCCGCCATCATCGCGGAGGTGTAGGGACCGGCAGGCTTGTCGGTCAGGCCGACACCGCGGTTGTCACCGAGGATGCAGCGGAAATGCTTCGACCACTCAGCGGCATGTGCTTCCCAGACACCGCCGGGAGCCGTGACGCCCATGATGCAGACCAGCGGATCGCCGGTGCCGCGTTCTTCATAATACATCTGGATGCCGTTGGTGCTGACGTGGGGCATGGTGGTGGTGAGTGGAGGTTGGTTGGAAAAAAAGGCCTGAGGGCGGCTAGTGCTAACGAAGCCAGCGCGCCTTGCCAAGCGTGAATGTGCGAACAACGGATCTCTCAGCGGCTGTTTTCATTCAGCCAGGCCTGGAACATGAGCACGTCCCACAGGTAGAAGTGCCAGTTCCGCGTGCCATCCACATGCTCCTGCCATTTTTTGCCAATGGGTGCCGGATTGAAATAGCCCTCACGCTTCAGGCGTGACTCGCTGAGCAGATCCTCCGCCCAGTCACGCAGCTCGCCACGCAGCCAGTGTTCCAGAGGCACCCCGAAACCACGCTTCGGCCGGTCGATCAGGCGCTTTGGCACATGGCGATAAAGCGTCTCGCGCATGAGCCACTTGCCCTTGCCTCCGCGAACCTTCATGGAAAAAGGAATGGTCCAGGCAAACTCGATCAAGTTCGTGTCCAGCAGCGGGATGCGGCTCTCCAGGCTGACGCTCATCGCGGCACGGTCCACCTTCGTGAGAATGTCTCCTGGCAGATAGGTTTCCATGTCCAGATGCATCATGCGGTGGGTGAAGTCACTCACCCGCGGCCAGCCTGTTTGATCGGTGATGCTGCTGTCCCGGTCACGGCCGTTGATGACGAGCTGCTCAGGCTTCTTCCAGTGAGACATCAGCGTGAGATACAGGCTCTCCATGCCAGGAGCGGCCACCACCTCGGCCAGCTTGTGCAGCTTGTCCCCAAAGGGGCCATGGCGCACCCTCAGGGGCAGCACAGGACGGAACACAGCCCCCATGGCATTCAAGGAATCCGGCGAGAACATGGTGAGGGCAGAAGCCGTGAGCTTCTTCAGCGCAGGCGGCATCCAGGCGAACTTGTTCCAAAGATTGCGACCGACGAAGTAGCGCTCATAACCACCGAAGAGCTCGTCTCCCGCATCACCGCTCAGAGACACCGTGACATGCTGCCGCGCCATCTTGCTGACGAGGTAGGTGGGAATCTGCGAGTAGTCGGAGAAGGGCTCATCATACATGCCCGGCATCAGCGGGATGGTGTCCAGCGCGTTCTGGCCGGTCATGTACATCTCCGTGTGATCCGTCTTCAGATGCGCGGCCACCTCCTTGGCAAACTCCGCCTCGTTATACTCGGGCACATCAAAGCCGATGGTGAAGGTGCGCACGGGCCGCGAGCTCTGCGCCTGCATCATGGCAACGATGAGGGAGGAGTCCACACCGCCGGAAAGGAAGGCACCGATGGGCACATCCGCCACCATGCGCATGCCGACGGCTTCCTTGAGCAGAGACTCAAAGGTGTCGATCGCCTCCTTCTCAGTTCCAGCGAAGGGATGATCATACCCGTGCTCGATGACCTGGCGCAGATTCCAGTAAAGCTGCGGCACAGGCTTGTCTGAAGGTGCCTTCAGCGTGATGAGCGCTGCCGGTGGCAGCTTGTGCATGCCTTCATAGATGCACCAGGGATCCGGGATGTAGTTGAACCTCAGCAGCGCGCAGATGGCATCACGATTGATCGTGGCATCGAAGCCAGGCATGGCGCGCACGGCTTTGAGCTCGGAGGCAAAAACGAAGGTGTCTCCCTGCCAGCCATAATAGAGAGGCTTTTCACCGAGGCGGTCGCGACCCAAGGTCAGCGTGCGCTCGTCGCGATCCCACACTGCAAAGGCAAACATGCCGTTGAAGCGCTTCGTGGCCTCAAAGATGCCCCACTGGCGGAAGGCGGCCAGCATGATCTCCGTGTCCGAGTGACCGCGCCAGGTGTGCCCGTGCTTCTCGAGCTCCGCACGCAGTTGCTGGAAATTGTAGATCTCACCATTGAAGACCATGACGAAACGTCCGTCCGCGCTGGTCATGGGCTGATGGCCCAGTGGCGAGAGATCGAGAATCGACAGACGCCGATGCCCGAGCGCGATGCCATTTTCCACATCCACCCACGCTCCGCTATCATCCGGACCACGATGAACGATGGCATCCGTCATGCGGGTGACTCCGGCGGTAAGTTGGTCCAGAGAGCGTGCCCTTGGAGGGGTGAAGTAGCCAGCAATGCCGCACATGAGAAGAATAGGAAACCCTGTCAGTAATTTGTAAGGAGAGTATTGAACTCTGAAAGAACACTTTGCAGCGAAAAATGTTCTTTAATTCGCTGACATCCTTTGATGCCAAGTTCGTGACGTTGACCGGCGGGCAGACGGAGGATGTCCCGACAGGCATTGGCCAGAGCTTGAGGATCCTTCGCGGGAACGATTCGTCCAGTGTCTCCCATGACCCAGGCGGTGTCACCGATGTCCGTGGCCACCACCGGCACCGCGCTGGCCATGGCCTCACCCACGACATTCGGAAAACCCTCGCCAAAAGCTGAAGAAGACACAGCGAGATCGAGTGATGCTGTGATCTCCGGAAGATCGCTGCGTTCTCCGAGCAGTCTGACATGACTCCGCAGATCCAGTTGCTCGATGAGCTGGGTCAGCTCCGTGTTCCGATCATCGACATCCGTTCCTGCGAGCAGAAACTCAGCCCCCGGCTCGTCTTTGACGAGCAGAGCCGCCGCTGACAGAAAAGTGGGGTAGTCCTTCATGGCCGTGAACCGGCCAAAACGGCCGATGCGCGGCGGGTGGGCTGGACGAGACTCCTGGCTCGGAGAAAATCCGCTCCACTTTTCCAGATCAAAGCCGTTCGGCACGAGCTTTGTCTTCGCGGCGGGATATCCGAGGGCCTCATGCTGGCGTGCGCTCAGCTTGGAATTGTAGGTGATGACTCTGGCAAAGCGCGCCAGCCATGGAAGGGAGCGGATCACCAGGGCGCTGCCACGCTTCTCCAACGACAGATCATAGAGAGACTGCCGGATGTTCCAGATCACACGTCCCTGGCCGAGACGGAAAATCTTCACCATCACGGCGGCGAAGCAGCCATGATACATCCAGCCCATGATCACCGCAGGCCTCACGCGCCAGGCGAATTTGAACAACCGCCAAAGCGCGCCCAGCGTGGGCTTACCAGCGGGCATGTCGAGCGAGAGCACCTCCGCTCCAGCAGCACGCAAAGGCTCCACATATTTACCTCCCGAGGTGAGTGAAATCACGGTGTGTCGATGCGCGGGCAGTCCGGTGATGATCTGCGTCAGCATCATCTCCGCGCCACCGGTGCCGAGTCCCGTGGTGATCCAGAGCACACGCTTGGAGCGGTCGGAGGACTGCGGAGGAGTGCTGCCGTTGGACGTGGGAGAAACGCCAGGAGCCCCCGCGAAGGAGCCCCCTGCCCTCATGGCCTCAAAAGTCTCCGTGGCACGTTGCACCCCCTTGCGCTCCAGGGCCTCGGCGAGGCAGATCACCCCCGTGGCCTCCACCATTTTGGTCACGGTGAAGTTCTGCTGAATGCGCTGATGGTTCTTCTGGCCTAACCAAGAACGCTCACGCGGATCCAGGCTGAGGAATGCGCTCATCTTCTCCGCCAGCTCCAGATCATCCCCCGAATGAAAGACCCAGCGCGGATCATCCACCAGCCAGGCGCTGTCTCCCACATCACTGGCGATCACCGGCACGGCGCAGGCCATGGCCTCGCCGAGCACATTGGAGAAACCTTCGCCATAGGCGGAAGTGGACACCAGCGCATCAAAGGTCGGATAAACTTGCGCGAGGTCATCACGCGCAGGCTGCCACTCCACACGATCCGCCACTCCCAGCTCCTGGGCCAGCGCCTGCATGTGCGAGGTGTAGGCCGCATCACCGCTGCCGATGATGACAGCCCGGGCTTCCGGCACCCGGGCGAGGGCGCGCAGGAAGGTGGGGTGATCCTTCATGGGGTGCAGCCGGCCCACCATGGCAAAGGTGCTGCCAAAAGTCTCCCTGGTCTGCGGCCGGAAGCGTGTGTCATCAATGCCATTGGGCACGACCTCGAACTGACCTGCCGGGTAGCCCTGGCGCATGTAGTAGCCGCGTCCCGCACGTGAATTGGCAATGATGCGGTCAGCCCAGCCGGAGAGCAGGCAGTTCAGCCGGAAGCTGAGAATGCCGAGCAGGCCCCAGGTCGCCGCATCCGTTTGAGAATCCCGGATGCCCCAGACCACCCGGGGAAAGCCACACAAGGGTTTCAGGAGGAGCGCCATGAGATTCGACTCATGCAGATACCCATGAATGACATCCGGGTTAAGGCCCCGCATCACGCGGACGAGACGGAGAAAGAAACCGACGAGGTCCCAGCGGTGCTTTTTGCCAATGCAGTGAGTCTTCACCCCGGCCGCGCGCAGCTCAGCCTCAAAGGGGCCGGGATAGAAATGCACCACACTCACAGCGAAAGCGGCCTGCCCAGCCAGGGCGCGTGCGAGCGTGACCAATTGCCGCTGCGCACCGCCATGACCGAGGTCACGAATCAGGAAAGTAAGGCGCGTAGGAGGCAGCTCAGGCATCAGGCTTAACTATAATCTTCATAATCATAAGCTGGCAATAAGGGATTCCTGACCTTTCGTCATGGAGAGGCCGACGCCTAAAGCCAGAAGAGAGCCAGCCCTTCCTGGAAATCGGTTTCTCTCTTTACTCGCAGAACGAATCCCGATTAAATCCGCAAATTCTGCGGTTTTTTGCCGCCTGCCCTTATTACCCGACACCTATCATTCCAGTCATGAAAATCAGCCGATTCCGCACCGCCGTTCTGGCGCTCCTTTGCGGCACCCCGCTCCTGCACGCCGACATCTTGATGCTGAAAAACGGCACTAAAGTCGAAGGCACGATCCTGGAGCAGAACGACCAGGGCGTGAAGATGAGGTACCGCCTCACGCCCAAGATCATGGACGAGAAGATCTTCCCCATGGCTGACATTGACAAGGTGGTGAAGCAGACCCCGCAGGAAGTGGAAGTCATCGAGCTGCGCAAGCTGCTGCCGACACCGAACCTTCTCAAGGCAGATGCCTATGAGCAGATCATCCAGGACCGCCTGCGTCCGTTCGTGAACAAGTATCCCGGCACTCCGGAAGCCCAGGAAGTCGAGGCGATGATCGCCAAGTTCCAGGAGGAGAAGTCCATGGTGTCCAACGGGCAGCTCAAGCATGAGGGCCGCTGGCTCAGCCCGAAGGAATACAAGGCTGAGCAGTGGAACATCGAGGCTTATCTGATCCTTGCCAGCCTGCGGGAGAAGACCGCCAAGCAGGATTACGTGGGAGCTCTGCGTGAGTTTGACCGGATGATGATGCCAGCCCCGGCGTACAAGGGCTCCACTTACTTCGTGCAGGCCATTCCTGAGGCCATCACCGCGCTCGAGAAATGGATCACGTCCCTGGACAAGATGTCCGCCGAGCAGGCCCAGCTGGACCAGGCCCGCAAGGAAGGTCTGAAAAAGCTGCAGGAGCCCGAGCTCTCCAAGACCAAGAACGCCATCTCCGATGAGTACAACAAATGGCGTGCCGCCTATGATGCCGAGCGCCGTCAGAAGCTGCGCTGGACCGCACCTTACAAGTATGACCTGCCCAGCATCCAGACCGCCCAGAAGGAGGCCGTGCAGGAACTCACCCGTCTGCAGACGCTCAACATGGAAGAACTGCGGACTAACAATGAGATCTTCACCGCCTGCTACCGCAAGATCGGTGAAGGTGACTATCTCGGTGGTGCTGCCGCCTTTGAGCGCGCCCAGGCCCTGAATCTGCAGGTGGAGTACCGTGACATCCCCATGGACCTGCGCGCACGCCTGCTGAAGCTGCATGCCCAGCTCAGCCGTGCCGCCGCGACTGGTGCCGCCACCTCAGGCTCCACCGCCATGGGCGGTGTGGCAGCAACCGGCCAGGACAGCCGCGTGGCCCAGATCCTCGCAGAAGCAGGTGCGGCTCCTGCCGCAGCCGCCACCGGCCAGCCTGCCGCTGCTGCCACGGCGCCCGCCGCTACCACTACGACGACCACGACCACCACCGCTCCTGCAGCAGCTGTGGTCCAGCAGCCCGTGCAGCGCCCTGTGGCTCCCGTGGCCCAGCAGCCTGTCCCTCAGGCGCCCGTGCCTCCGATGCCGCTGCCAGCACCCGTTCCAGTGGTGGAGGAATCCAACACCAGCCTCTACATCATGATCGGCATGGGCGTGGTCATCGTCGGCCTGCTCCTCGCCTTCCTGAAGAAGAAGTAAGTTCTCTTTAATCGAGTCTAACAGAGCCGGAGATCTCCAAGCGAGATCTCCGGCTTTTTGTTGGTCAGCAGCTGCCGCCAGAAAGAGCGGCTTGCCATTTCGAGCGGATCGTTTAAACATCGCTCCATGTTCACGACGCACTCAAGTTTTCTTGCAGCGTGGGCGGCCGCATAACAAAGGCCGCCGGAACACTTGTGGTTAGGCATCGCGGCTAGAGCCGCTCATTAGCGACATGACCTGAGCGGTCATTGCATCGCACGCCTGCACCACCTCCCCGCACCTCCATCCAGCGTGCTTTGCGCGACGCTGTGCCCGGATGGCAGGAACCTGCACAGCGTCGTGCCCATTTTTCGACTCTTTCATGAAACTCACTCACCTCCCGCTGCGCTCGCAGCAGGGACGACTGGTCATCATGCGTCTGGAGCAGCTTCCCGCCTCCTCACGCACTCATACACACTGTGCCTGTGGTTCACAGGACAGCGGTCTGCGCATCATCACGGACGACTGCTCCTCGATGATGAACATGCCATTCGGCATCTTGAATGCTGCCTGGCAGCGTCTCGCGCATTTTGAAAGCACACCACGCATGCTGTGTGATGTGCTCATCGTGCTGCTGGCACTGCCAGCGGATGAAGGCACTCTCTCCGTGTCCTTCACGCATGGCTGGGCTGGCCGCGATGTCCGCCCATGGCTGGCAGATCGTGCCGCACGCCGGTGTCTTCTGGCTGCGCTGCAGCCGCATTGGAAAAAGACGGTCAAGATGCTCGTGAAGGACTTCCCCGAAACCCTGCCGCTCCTGGAGATTTCCTCAGCGGAAGCATCCTCTATCGACCTCGCCCACCTGCTGCTCGACGGCGAGAGAAAGCCCATGCTCGAACCTGCAGCCTCACCACGCGCTGCACGTGTCTGGCTGCCTTGGTTGCGCCAACGTGGACTCGCCTGGGATGCCGTCCTGGAATCATGGGCGGCGGCTTTAAGCGAAGGTCACGAGCCTGATCGCGAAGCCTTGGTCGCGCGAATGCTTCAAGAAGCCCGCTTCAAATGGTTCCCCCTGCTGGCACGTCAGCTCAAGGAACTGCGCCTACCTCTGATGCGTGTGCTGGTGGAAACGAAGCAGCACCTGCAACTGCCGCCGGCAGGGATGCATTCACTGCTGCAGACACTCACGCATGCGATCCCGAGATCAGCATTCGCCGCCACAGCCCTGAAGGTGATGCGCAGCCTGGAGAATGGCTGCACACCACGTTTCATCGCGAAGGCGCTGCGCTTTCACCGGCGCTGGGAGCTCGAGTTTCATCCGCTGTCACAGCCTGCGCATGATCCTTGTCTGCGGCAGATCCATCAGGCCATGAATCCCCGCATTCCAGACTGGCTGCGCTATCCTCATCAGATCTGGAAGCAGTCCACGAAGCTTCGTGATTGGAGCAGTGCCATCAGCCGTCTGTTTGCCCGGCCACTGCATCCGGACATTCAAGAATCCGTGCTGCAGCGCATGAGAGGCACTGTCATCGCTGACGGAAGGGCTGCGCCCTATTGGAGTCGCTGGCTTCAGCATTGGGACGAATTCCTCCATGAGGCTTCCCAGACTCCGCCAGCACTCATTGAACTCGCCACAGGTCTGATTGAATCACTCTGGCGCGGATACGACCACGACTCCAGAACACCTCATGACGCCGGTCATCTCATCCGCTGGCTGCGCCGCATCCGGGATTTCAAAAAAGCGCCGGGGACGCACACCTCATGCATGATCTATGCCCTGTGGAGCACGGTTGGCAGGGAGGAAGAGGAGGCGCTGCTCAACCTGCCTGAATCTGTCTGGAAACAGATGCAGCCGGCACTGATCGGCTATTCCTCATGCGACAATGCGGAGGACGGCATCAAGAGCGCAAAGGATCTGCCATCCGGTTGTCTTCTCGGCATGCTCGCCTCCTCTCCTCTGGAGTGGCTTCGCATCATGCGTCGTATTGGCGAGCTCACCGCCCGTGAGCGCGGTGAGATCTGGCAGGCCTTTCGCGAGCATCCGCTCGTGTCATGCAACCTCGCCCGCATGTCTCTTGAAGAAGCCATCGTGCTTGTGGACACCATCCAGGCCAGTCACGCAGGACTCCCAGGTGTCCCTGACAAACTGCGGACTCATGCCAAGGCCATGCCCGCGCATGTGCTGGCGCATTATCGAGGCGAGCTGCTGGGCAATGCCCAGCGCCTGCGCCTCGCGGTGCTGAAGGAGATCGCGGAGTGGTCGTTGCGCCGTCGCTTCCCTGCCCTGCAAGGGGAGATTGTGAGCACGCACACACTCCGGCTTGTGGCGGCTTCTGGAGAGCGCAACGCCAGGGCGATGCGCCAGTTGCTGCGCTCCTGCCAGGAGCAGCAGGACAAACGCTCCTGGACGCTGCAGCATCCGCGAAATCAAAGCTGGCTGCACAGGCAACCGTCAACACGCCGCGAACTGTGGATGGAGGGCTTCGTCGTCGAAAAAGAGGTGCAGGACGTCGGCGTGCTGCAGCTCGGTCCCGAAGATGATCTGCAGGCCATCCTGCGCATGGGCACAGAATTCGGCACCTGCCTCAGCGCGGGCAGCTTCAACAGCTTCTCCACCGCCGCAAACGCGCTGGATGCCAACAAGCGGGTGCTCTACGCCCGTGATGCCAAAGGCAAACCGTGGGCGCGGCAGCTGGTCGCCATCTCAGAGAGCGGGCATCTCGTCTGCTTCCCTGTCTATGCCCGCCAGCAGCATGCGCAGATGCGGGATCTCTTTGGCACCTACGATCACACGCTGGCCCACCTGCTGCGGCTGCCCCTGTGGCGCACATCGAGCTACGCGGACATCGCCCCGCTGGTCTGCAAGGACTGGTATGACGATGGCCCGTGGACACTATGAGCCTTTAGGCGCTGGCGAATGACAGGCTCTGCAGATTATTTCCACCCCATTCGCCTGCCAGAGAACGGGGGTGACGTGCGTTTGCTCAACCAGCTTTATGTCCTACCCAGCCCTGACCTCACGCCGCCGCTTCCTGCAGACCGCCAGCGCCAGCCTTTTCGCCGCCCCCTTCGTCACCACCGGCCTGCGCGCCGCCTCGCCGAATGGCAAGCTTCGTCACGCCGCCTTTGGCGCGGCGGGCATGTCCTGGTCGGACATCACCTCCATGGCCAACCACGACATGTGGGAGCTCACCGCCGTGTGTGATGTGGACACGCGCAACTTCGCCAAGGTGAAGGAGAAATGGCCTAACGTGAAATGTTACCAAGACTGGCGCGAGCTTCTGGAGAAGGAGGCTGGCAACATCGACAGCGTCAATGTCTCCACCCCTGACCACATGCACGGCCCCATCGGCATGAAGGCCCTGGAGCTGGGCAAGCACGTGTATGGCCAGAAGCCGCTGGCGCAGAACCTCTACGAATGCCGCCAGCTCATGCTGAAAGCTCGTGAGAAGGGTGTGATGACCCAGATGGGCATCCAGATCTCCTCGGACTTCACGGAGCGCTTCGCCGTGGACTACATCCACTCCGGCGCCATCGGCAAGGTCAAGGAGGTGCACACCTTTTCTAACAAGAAGTGGGGAGACATGGAGCCCGTGCCGGAGAAGAGTGATCCCATCCCGGAAGGCTTCGACTGGAACCTCTGGCTGGGCACCGCCAGTGACCGCCCCTACATCAAGGGCTACTATCACCCGAGCAACTGGCGCAAGCGCCGCGACTTCGGCACCGGCACCCTTGGCGACATGGGCTGCCACATGTTCAGCGGCTGGTTCCGCAGCCTCGATCTCGCCGCGCCGATCGCGGTGAAGTCCACCGGCCCCACACCGCCGAACTCCACGAACTGGGCCATCAATGCGATTGTCGAGTACACCTTTAAAGGCACGCAATACACCGCTGGCGATGAGGTAAAGGTCACCTGGTATGATGGCGATGCGCGTCCACCAGCTGAAGTCATGGCACTGGCGGATCCTGCCAAGTTCCCCGGCCAGGGCAGCATCTACATCGGTACCGATGGTGTGCTTCTGCATCCGCATGGCAGCACGCCGATCCTGTACCCCCGGGAAAAATTCAAAGATAAGCGGCCCGCCAAGCTGGAGCCGCGCAATCACTGGTTCGACTTCATCGACTGCTGCCTCAAAGGCGGCTCCACGAAGCCCACGGCGAACTTCGACTACGCCGGCCCACTCACGGAAGCCGTGCTGCTCGGCTGCCTGGCCAGCCCCTTCCCCGGTGAAAAACTGATCTGGGATGCCCCAGGTCTGAAGATCACCAACAACGAGGCCGCCAATGCTCTCGTGAAGCGCCAGTATCGCGCAGGCTGGGAGATGTAATCTGCGGTCCATGTCACGCTCCCTGCTCAAAGACCTCGTCCACGGCTCCCTCGGGTTTGCCGTGGTCGGTGTCGCAGCATTTGCCGTCTGGGCTTTTGGATCCGGCTGGTTCCGAAACCTGGGCGGCGAGCTGGGCATGTATGCGGCCATCGCCATCGTCTTCATCGGCCTGTCCGGAGTCATTCTCGGCCCGCTGGCCGGTGGCATGGGCAGGTTTTACAAAGCCTTTCTTCCCGCCTTCCTTGTCTACTCCGTGGTCTGGTGCCTGGCCTGGTTTGGCCTCAAAGGCCGCCTTGGCGAGTGGGTGGGTGCCTTTGCCGGCTGCATGTGCTTTAGCTGGATCGCCCTCAAAATGCTGGGAAACACGTGGGGCTGGCTGGTAAGTGCCCTGGGACTTTTCGTGCTGCACACCGCTGGTTACTTCGCGGGAGACTGGGCCATGTATGACGTTCTGGTGCCCAAAGCCCGGGCTCTGGGCAAGGGCCACCCGGATTTTCAGAACTACATCACCCTCGCGAAGCTCTCCTGGGGCCTTTTTTACGGCCTCGGCTTCGGGGCGGGCCTCGGCTGGCTGTTTCACCGGGCAAACACACCGCCCCGAGTTTCCGGCTCCCTCCGCCTCCATTAGGCGGTTCCAAAGCCGCCAGGGTGATTGAACCCATTCTCACCGTTTGCCATGACGGAAATTTCCGCTAAGCCTCACCCTTCCACCCATGGCCCTCGCAAAGATCACCCAAGTTTCCGGCACTGCCGTTCACGTCACAGGTTCTGACATCGACACCGACCGTATCATCCCCGCACGCTTCATGAAGTGCGTGACCTTTGACGGCCTCGGCGAATTCGCCTTCTACGACGTGCGTTTCGACAAGGACGGCAAGCCCACCGGTCATCCTCTGGATGAACCCCGCTTCAAAGGTGCCTCCATCCTGCTTTCCGGCACGAACTTCGGCTGCGGCAGCTCCCGTGAGCACGCCCCGCAGGCTCTCTACCGCTTCGGTTTCCGCGCCGTGATCGCCCAGAGCTTCGCCGAGATCTTCTTCGGCAACTGCACCACGCTCGGCATCCCTTGTGTGATCGCTACCGCAGAAGACATCGCCAAGCTCGCCGCTGCGGTGGACGCTGATCCCAAGCTCGAAGTCGTTGTCGATGTGGCGAACAAGCAGGTGCGTTTCGGTAGCGAAAGCTTCGCCGTCACGATTGCAAACACCGCGCATGATGCGCTGGTCTCCGGCAAGTGGGATCCGATCGGCGAGCTGCTCGAGGCCAAGGATGCCATCCAAGGCCGCATGGAAGCCCTCGGTTTCGCCAAAGCCTGAGTTCATTTTAATCTCACCTCACCTTCCCTTCCCGCCATGAGCCTCGTTCCCGATCATCTTCGTTACCGCGACAGTCACGAGTGGGTGGATGCCTCCCAGGCCATCTCCCCGGTCGGCATCACTGACCACGCCCAGGCTGAACTCACGGATGTGGTCTTCGTCGATCCGCCGAAGCTCGGTCCGGTGAAGGCAGGCCAGCAGGTCTGCGTCATCGAGTCCGTCAAAGCCGCGAGTGACATCTACACTCCGGTCAGCGGCGAGATCGTGGAGGTGAATGCCGAACTCAGCGCCAACCCAGGTCTCATCAACACCGACCCTTACGGCGCCGGCTGGATCTACAAGATCAAGCTCTCTGATGCCGGTGAAGCCAGCAGCCTCAAGGATGCCGCGGCTTACAAGGCGCTGATTGGCTAAGTCCTGATGTAGAGGCATGCGTGAGCATGCCCTCTTCGAAGTGCGCAGACCTCACGTGCCCGCGAAGGAAGACTCACGTCTTCCTCTACGACACACTCACGTCTTCCTCTACGATGAGCGGTCCTTCTTGCGATAAGCCTGCGCGAGCAATGTCACAGGCTGCGTGACATTCACACCCTTCCCTTTCAAGCCATTCGCGAGCTGCAGATGGCAGCCAGGGTTCGAGGTGGCGACACAGGTGGTCTTGGTGGATTCGATGTGCCCCACCTTGCGCTTCAGCAGTTTCGCCGACTGCTCAGGTTGCGTGATGTTATAAATGCCGGCGCTGCCGCAGCACCAGTTGCTCTCAGGCAGTTCCTTCAAGGTGAGACCAGGAATGGCCTGCAACACCTGGCGTGGCTGAGAGGTGACTTTCTGACCATGGCAAAGGTGGCAGCTTTCGTGGTAAGTCACCTCGCTCAATTCAACTCCATGCTCAGGCTTGCGGATGCCGATCTGCGCCAGCCATTCGTGGATGTCCTTCACCTTGCGATCCCACTGACGTCCCTTCGCGGCATAGAAAGGATCTTCGTGCAGGAGATGGCCATACTGCTTCAGATGCGAGCCGCAGCCGCCAGCATTCGTGATGATGGCATCGAGATGATCGAGATCAAAGCTGTCGATCTGACGACGTGCCAGCTCGCGAGCCAGCTCAAGCTCACCATTGTGCGCATGCAGAGAGCCGCAGCAGGACTGCGCACGCGGCGTGATGACCTCACAGTCATTCGCCAGCAGCACATCTGCGGTGTCACGGTTGATGTTTGAAAATGCCAAATCCTGCACGCAGCCAGTGAGCAGCCCGACACGATAGCGCGGCTTCTCCAGCGGTGTGGGAGATTCGACCGGAGCGATGAGCGAGTCGGAAAAAGCATCAGCGACTTTCGGGGTCTGCGGTTCCAGATCACGGAGATGCTTCGGCAGCAGGCCAAAGAACTTCACACGGCGCATGAAGCGATCACCACCCGTCTTTTGCCAGAGCCGCAATCCCCAGCCGGTGAGGCGCAGCAGACGTGGATGCATGAAGAGAACGTTCAGCGTCAACCATCTCCAGAAATCACGCTCGGGCGTCTGCGCCACGGCACTGCGCTCGATCTCACCACGCGCTGTTTCAAAGAGTTCCGCATAGTTCACTCCCGCCGGGCAGGCCGTCTGGCAGGCGAGGCAGCCGAGGCAGTAGTACATCTCGTCCGCGAACTCGCGTGTGACCTCCAGCTCGCCATCTGCCACGCTGCGCATGAGGGAGATGCGGCCGCGGGGGCTGTTGCGCTCGCGCTTAGTCTCCACGTAGGTCGGGCAGGTGGGCAGGCACATTCCGCAGTGCATGCATTGCTGGAGGACGGAGTAGTCGAGAGACTGGAGAAGATTCATTCGGCAGGTGGAGGGGAAGAATAGACGGCTGGAAAGAAAGTCATCTCTCAGTTGATAAGAGTGCATCCACGCTTGCGGCAACCACTGGCCCCATCCAAAGTGCCCGAATGCGAACGCTGGCGATCGGCGACATACACGGCTGCTCCACGGCCCTGCGCACGTTGCTCGACATCGTGCAGCCAGGGCCGGACGATGTTCTGGTCACGCTTGGAGACTACGTAGACCGTGGTCCGGATTCCAAGGGCGTGCTGGACACACTGATCTCTTTGGAAAAGAGCACACAACTCAAGCCCATCATCGGCAATCACGAGATCCTGTTTCTGGAGGCGCTGAACCAGCGCATTGATCCCGAAGGCTGGCTGCGTGTCGGTGGCAAGGAGACGATCGAGTCCTACTCCCCCGGCATTCAGACTCTGGCCTGGAACGTGGTACCAGCCGCGCACGTCGACTTCCTTTCCCAGCGCTGCCTGCGCTACTATGAGGACAAGGCCAACCTGTTCGTGCATGCGAACGCGAACGCTTACTTCAGCCTCGCCGATCAAAGTGACGACTGGCTTTTCTGGACACGCTTTGATGATGTGTATCCACACACCTCCGGCAAGCGCATCATCTGCGGGCACACCGCCCAGAAGACCGGGCTGCCCAATCTGAAATCCTATGCCATCTGCCTGGACACCTGGGCTTATGGCCAGGGCTGGTTGACCTGCATGGATGTGGAGGCCGAGACCTTTGTGCAGGTGAATAACGCGGGTGCTGTCCGCCACACCTCCATCCGGGAACTCACGGAGCCGCCGACCGCGAACACGATCCGCATCCCGCTGCCGAAAACCTAAGGCCGGGGCGAGGATGTCGGAAACGACTCCGGAGAGGGAGCATTCCGTAACGGGGATTTTTCAGGCTTGTCAGGCGGGCGCACGAATCGCTAGCCTCCGCGCGTTCACGTCAACCTATCCTCAGAACATCCAACCCATGAAACTGACCCTCAGTCTGCTCACTCTCACCGCGCTGCTTTCTGGCGCGACTCTCCGGGCCGAAGACAAAGTCGCCCAGCCCGGTGGCAAGCTCCCCGGCAATGTCTCCATCAGTCTCGTCAAAGTCGCTGATGATCTCGTCGATCCCGTCAGCGTGGCGGCACCGAATGATGGCAGTGGACGCATCTTTGTCATTGAGCGTCCCGGTGTGATCCAGGTGATCAAGGATGGGAAGAAGAACAAGCGCCCCTTCCTCGACCTCAAGGACAAGACCATCTCCTCCTTCCTGGAGCTCGGCATGTTCAGCATGGCCTTTCATCCGGACTTCAAGAGCAACGGCAAGGTCTACATCGCCTATGCCGACCTGTGGTTCAACGGCGCCACGATGATCGCCGAATACACGGTGAGCAAAAGCAATCCGGACCAGCTCGATCCCGAAAGCGTGAAGATCCTCATGCAGATCGACTTCCCGTACTGCAACCATCATGGCGGTCAGATCGCCTTCGGTCCCGATGGTTATCTCTACATCGGGGTGGGTGACGGCGGCTGGGAAGGTGACGTGATCAATGCCGGCCAGGACCTCCACACGCTGCTCGGCAAGATGCTGCGCATCGACGTGAACAAATCCTCCGGTGACCGCGCCTATGACATTCCGAAGGACAATCCCTTCATCACCCCGCTGCAGCAGATGGTGCTCTTCGGCGTGAGCGAGGAAGCCTTCTCCAAGGTGCATCCGAAGGCCAAGCCCGAGATCTGGGCCTACGGTCTGCGTAATCCGTGGACCTTCAGCTTCGACTCGAAGACCGGTGACATGTACGTCGCTGACATCGGCCAGAACCACTGGGAAGAGATCAACATGCAGCCTGCCAGCAGCAAGGGCGGCGAGAACTATGGCTGGAAGTTCATGTGTGGCAGCCATCCCTTCCCGATGAAGCTGAAGAAGAATGCAGACGGCACCGAGACCGCTTCCGATCCCGAGAACTATCCGAAGGTGGGCGTGCTGCCCATCGGCGAATACAGCCACGTGAACCAGGGCATCTGCGTGATCAACCTCGGCGTCTCCCGCAACAAAGACTACCCTGAGCTCGATGGCGTGTACTTCTGCGCTGACTGGGGCAGCGGCAAGGTCTGGGGCATGAAGCAGGACGACGGCAAATGGCAGATGCAGGAACTTGTCGACCTCGCGGATGGCATTCGCCCGACCGGCAGCGGCATCGGCCCGGATGGCAGCATCTACCTGACCCACGCCACCGCCAACTACGGCGGCCCCGTGGACCCCTACACCAGCGAGCGCGGCGCGGTCTGGAAAGTCGTCCCGACCAGCAAAGTCCCCGCCGGTGCCGCCACGGCACCTGTGGCCGGGAAGTGAGTCACTGAAACTCGATCCTCAAGCGGAGCATCCCAAGCGGGTGCTCCGCTTTTTTTGTGGGGGGATAACCACGCAGAAAGGCAGCGGTTCCCCTGGAAACTTAGTGCCCCGGTAGGACCCAACCAAAATCCTACCGGGGCTTTAAGTGACCGGGCTGTCCCCAACCATGAAGTGACAGTCCAGCTCGTTGTAGTGAAGCTCGCGCTTCAAGACCTTTACTCAGCAGCTAGCAGGCCAAGTCAGGCGGCAAAATCGCCCCAAAAAAAGATTTTGCAGAGGCCTAACCAGTCGCGCAGCGCAGGCTGATTTCCTTGCATAATGCAGGGGTGGTTGGGCTTGTGAATCCCCGCCCTCAGCCTGTGGAGCTGCGTGGTGTAGAGGCAGGCGTCAGCATGCCTTCTGGGAAGGTTCGATGATCCTTCGTGCACCAGAAGGAAGACTGACGTCTTTCTCTACAACAACCCAAGCCGAACCAAAAGTGTGTTATCACTTCGAGGCAGGCACCAGCCAGAGGCCGAGGAGATGCATGAGGTTGTCCTTCACGAGGGTGGTGGCGGTCAGGGTGAGGGTGCTGGTGCCGTCCGTGATCTTCAGCGTGCCGAGGTTTTTCTCCTGCGGGCCTTTGGAGGTGGTGTCGATCTGGCTGGTGAGATGAAACTTCGCCTCCTTCACTTCCAGCAAGCCTCCATCCAGGGCACCACAGCGATGCTTGATGTAGATCTCATAACCACCGGGCGGCAGCGCAGGCAGCTTCCAGGTGGCGGAAGAGCCGGGCTTGCTCCAGCCAGTGAGTTCACCGCCTTCACGGCGCACATCACTGAGCTTGGCCTGCTCCAGCGGCAGGGTGATGCGGTCCGGCAGGGCGCTGGCCTTCAGGCTCTGCTCACGCGTCTGCAGGAGCAGCAGTTCCTTGTCCAGACGCTCCAGTTCATCCTCCACCGCGCGGCGCTCGTTGCGTGCGGCGATGGCACCGGCGTAGTCACGGGCCTCGGCGCGCTTCTTTTCCACATCGCTCAATTCCAGCAGATGCTTCTTCAGCGGAGCCAGGCTGGCCTCGATCATAGAGCGCTGAAAGCGCAGCCGGGCCAGTTCCAGTCCATTCTCCAGGGGAGCATCGGCAGCATGCCCTGCCCCGCTGGCAATCATGCAGGCCAGGAGAGCGATGCGGAAGATGGAGCGGATGAATTTCAAAGGAATTCGGAGGGCCGGATGCTACCCACCACCACACTTCGGACAAGATTTTCCTGTCCGAAAGAGCAGTCTTCCCGACTCGTAAGTTTCAACCCACCTCTTTTCATGCTCCGCTCTTTCTTCCTCCTGACGCTCGCCCTCGCCCTGTCTGCCTCCGCTGCTGACTGGAAAATCACCACCTTTGCAGGCACCGGCGAGAAAGGCGGCTCTGGAGATGGCGGCCCCGCCACGAAGGCGCAGATCGACAATCCCTTTGGCCTCACGCGGGGTCCCGATGGCGCACTGTACTTCTGCGAGTACACCGGTCAGCGCATCCGCAAGGTCACGCCAGACGGCATCATCCATACCGTGGCGGGCTCCGGCCAGAAAGGCTACAGCGGTGACGGCGGCCCTGCCCTGCAGGCCACCTTCAATCTGCCGCATGAGCTGCGCTTCGATGCCGCAGGTGATCTCTACATCGTAGACATGACGAATCACGCGGTCCGCAAGGTGGCCATGAAGACCGGCATCATCACCACGATCGCCGGCAATGGCAAACCGGGCTACGCGGGCGATGGCGGCCCAGCGGCACAGGCGCAGTTCAAGCAGCCGCACAGCATCCAGTTTGGTCCGGATGGCTCACTCTACATCTGTGACATCGGCAACAATGTCATCCGCCGCATCGACATGAAGACGGGCCTCATCAGCACCTTCGCAGGCACGGGCAAACCGGGAGCTACTCCCGATGGAGCGCCCATCAGTGGCACGCCGTTGAAGGGGCCGCGCTCTCTGGATTTCGACAAGGCGGGTAATCTCTGGCTCTGCCTGCGTGAAGGCAATCAGGTCTTCAAGTTCGATCTCGCGGCGAACAAGATCCATCATGTGGCTGGCACGGGCCAGAAAGGGCTCACAGGCAATGATGGCCCGGCCAAAGAAGCCACGCTGAGCGGCCCCAAAGGCATCGCCATTGATGCCGAAGGCAATGCCTGGCTGGCCGACTGCGAGAGCCACACGATCCGCATGGTCGAGGCAAAGACAGGCAAGATCCACCTCATCGCCGGTGACGGCACGAAGGGTAATGGTGGCGACGGGGATCCGCTGAAATGCCAGATGGCACGCCCGCACGGTGTGTTTGTGGACAGCGATGGCGCGATCTACATCGGCGACAGCGAAGCCCACAAGGTGCGTGTGTTGCGGAAGTAAAAGGATCAAGATCTGCGCGAAGCGTTAACGTCGTCGCTTGGAGAGAGGTGATCACTCACTTCGTCAGAAAGCGCCAGAGGACAGGCGCAATCCAGGACGCTGCCGCGTTTCACCAGAAGCCGCGCACGATCGAATCCAAGGAAGGCCGGCTAGCGAGCGGATTGCGAACCAAGGCAACCGCTCACGCACGACGAGACGATTCACAGGAAATGCGCTCTCTCGCCGGTCCTCCATGAATCGAATCTTCCATCGAGCTTTCGCGCCGGTCGATATCTCTTGGCTTGTGTTCTTCCGCATCGTCTTCGGATGCGCCATGCTCGTCGAAGTGATCCGGTTCTTCGCGCATGGCTGGATCGATATCTTCAACGCGTCAGACTTCCGGTTCGGCTACTATGCTTTTGAATGGGTGAGGCCGTGGCCTGATCCGGGCATGCACATTCATTTCGCCGTCCTCGGTGTCGCCGCAGCATGTCTGGCGGCTGGCTTTTGCTATCGCGTCGCGGCCATCATCTTTTTCATCGGCTTCACGCATGTGTTCCTGCTGGATGAGACGCGTTACCTCAATCACTTCTACCTCATCGGCCTCATCAGCTTTTTGCTGATCTTCCTGCCCGCAAATCGTGCTTGCTCTGTCGATGCCTGGCTGCGTCCCGCGATTCGATCACACGTCACTCCTGCGTGGACGCTGTGGTTGATGCGTGCGCAGATCGGCATTCCCTACTTGTTCGGCGGCATCGCCAAGCTCTCCTCTGACTGGCTGCACGGTGAACCGATGCGCCTTTGGCTTTCCGAACGTGCTCACATGCCGATCATCGGCCCGCATGTGCAGGAGGAGTGGCTGGTGTACTTCTTCGTCATCGGCGGGCTGCTGCTAGATCTCTTCATTGTTCCCTGCTTGCTCTGGCGCCGCACGCGTGCCCTCGCTTTCTGTGCTGCCGCGTCATTCCATCTCCTGAACTCCCAGCTCTTCCGCATCGGCATCTTTCCTTGGCTCATGCTCGGTGCCACGTACATCTTCTTTCCGCCAGATGCTTTCCGGCGCCTGCTTTCGAAGATCGGGATCACCACAACTGGCGATGCCACGCCTTGGTGGCGCCCCCGCAGGGCCGTCGCCTCTGTCGTCACCCTCTATCTGGCGTTCCAGGTCTTGATGCCTTTTCGCCATTTCCTCTACCCCGGAGATGTGCACTGGACGGAGGAGGGCCACCGCTTCTCCTGGCACATGAAGCTGCGCACGAAGTCAGGTGACGCGCTCTTTGATCTTGTTTCGCCGTCAACAGGCCGAACCTGGGTCGTGGATCCCCTGATGCACCTGAGTGACACGGCCTATGAAAAAATGGCCACGCATCCAGACATGATCCTGCAATACAGCCACTTTCTCGCCGAACAAAAAAGACGGGAAGGATTCCCGGACATTGAAGTTCGCGCAAGGACGATGGTCTCGCTCAATGGGCGCCCACCCCGACCGCTCATTGATCCCCAGGTGAATCTGGCGCGGGAGCACCGCACCCTCTCCCGCAGTTCCTGGATTCTCCCGCTCAACGAACCCCTGGCACGTCCCGCGATTCGTCCTCCTGAAGACGCCCGACATTATGTGTTGAGTGGTACGGAGTAGCGTCGCTCAAGCCCGCAACATAAGGGCGAGACCTTAGTTTGGCATGGTGGAGGGCGCGGCATCGCACTGCCAGCCGATCCAACGAATGCAAAGTTGAACCACAACAAAAACACCAAACAAACTATGAAAACCCTCCTACTCCTCGCCGCTGTTATCGGCATGTTTAGCGCATCGCTGGCCTCGGCACAAACCGTCACCACGGTTTCGGCTCGTGGCACCGTCTCTGCCTATGATCCGTCAGGCCAGCTCGTTGTGACCGAGGCCAGCGGCCCCGTGACCTACCACTACGGCCCTAGCGTCGTCTACAGAACTAGCAGCGGGGTCGTGATCCCTGAAGCTGAATACCGCACCCGCTTCGTGGCAGGCGCGCCAGTCCGCGTGCACTACGTCCAGCAGGGTGAGCGCCGCGTGGTCCAGCGTGTCGTCCTCCGTGATCGCGGTGACAAGGACGATGACGATGACGACAATTGAGCCGCCTATAACAGGCCATCACGGCGCGGCTTGGCTTTGAGCACCAACGCGCTTTGAAAAAATCAGAAGCCATTGGGAAACCCCCAATGGCTTTTTGTTTGCAAGGCTGAGACCGGAGCAGAACGTCATGACCTAACTAAAAGCAAGATCAAGGCTTGTACTCGACTGGCTTTTGGATGGTGCCTGACGGAATCAATGAGGCAGGGTCAGCCGATGGAACACCAGCACCGGCGGCTCCCGGAGCTCCGATGAGAGGGGGCGCTGCCTTGTCGGCCCCGGACATGGATACCGGCTGCTGAAGGGTACCGGGAACATTAAGCTCGAGAGGCACTGGCACACGCAGCTGCCGGAGCTGGTCCAGAGTGCCCTTCATCTGCGCCACGTAGGCAGGATTCACATCCTTGCGGTCCTTCACCGCCATGTAGCTGCTCTCCACCAGTTCCTGAGACTCCTTGAGCTTCCCACCCTGACCCAGGCAGACGCCCAGCTGGTAACGGGTTTCCTGCAGCGAGACATCGCCAGGTTTGACGAGAGCCGAGCGCAGCGCCAGCACCTGGCGGTAGTTCTTTTCAGCCTCCGCGTACAGGCCTAGCGCTTGCTGCCCAGCGGCGACCTTTTGCATCACGTCCACCGTCCCCAGATGCTTCTTTCCCAGGGTCTGCAGACAGCCAGCGAGCACCTTTTCATACTCAGCGTGCGAGGCCTTTGCCTCGCCAATGCCAGAGAGATAACCAGCCAGAGCCGCGCGCATGTTCAAGACGTCCACATGGTTCTCACCCAGCTGCCGCGCTTTCGCCTCCACGGGTGCGGCCTGCTCCTCGATGAGAATCTTCCGGCCCGCCTCCAGCTGCATGAACTCGCTCGCAGAGTTGTCGATGGCGGCCAGCCTGGGATCACCCTCCTTCAGCAGGCGCTTGTAGGAATTGGCGACGATGCGGATCTCAACCAGCGCCGACTTGAGCTTGTTCTGCCTGAGCAAAGCGATGCTCCACTGATGCTGAGTTTCCAGTGTGTTCAGGTCCTCTGCCGGAAGGATGCGTTTCCGGATCTCAAACACATCCGCGAGAATCGCCTCGGCGTGCTCATACCGCTTCAATGCATTCAGACAGGTTCCCATCGCATGACGGACACGCAGTGAATCCACATGCTCCTCACCAAACACGCGGACGCAGTCTGTCTGCAGAGCCTCAAGCTCTCCCAAAGCCTGCTCGTGATGTCCCTGCTCGAAAGCGGCCAGTGCCGCGCTGATGCGGGCCGCCAGGGTAATGGCGGAATCCGGCCCGTTCACCTTGCTGCTGCTCTTGACGAGAATGAGCGCCTCCGACTCAGCCTCGCCGAACTTCTTTTGCTCAAAAAGATTCTTCACAAGCTGCTCGCGGCTGCGCAGCGTGCCTGCGGCACCCTCCCCGAGAGTCTCCATCTGAACCACGACGACCTTCCGCCGCAGTGCCTCGCCCTCCGCGGCACGACCGTTGACCTCCAGCACACGCGCGAGGTTCTTCCGCAGGATCTGGGTCTGCTCATGCATCGGGCCATGAACGATCTCCGTGACCTTCAAGACATCACGTGTCTCGCGCTCCGCATCAGCATCGCGACCATTCTGATACAGCAGCCCCGCATAGGCGCTGTGGTGCTTGATCGTCTCGGGATCACGTTCGCCACGGATGCGCTCATGCTCGGTGTAGATGAGACGCATGGTCTGCTCCTGATCCTTGTCCATCTTCATGCCGCCATAGGCACGGGCCGTGGCGGACTGGAGCTGAGTCCACAGCTTCAGATCACGATCCGCGCTGGTCTCTCCTAGAGCAACGCTGAGATACTTCACGGCATCTTCAAAGCGCGAAAGCTCCAAGGCGGCAAAGGCGGCCAGTTGCAGGGCCTCGATGATGCTCTCAGGGCGACGTGAAGCGGCCCGGTGAGCCTGGTCCCCAGCCTCAAGCGCCAAGGTCAGTGCCTGCTCATACACACCCTCGACAAAACGGGCGCGTGCATGATCGACCTTGGCCACTCCATCACTCTTCTGCCGCACATTTTTGAGGACGGCCGAGAGAGCCTTGCCCACATCCTCAGGGGTCATGTGCAGATGAATGCCGATGAGCGCCTGAGTGCGAGCGGCACGTTGATCACGGTTTTCCCCGGTCTCTCCCGTTTGCAAGCTGTAGAGCGCGGGGAACTCACGCAGGCAGTCCATGTCCTCCGCCATCCCGCTCAAAGTCATGAGACCCAGCAGGAAGAAAGTGAGAATGACGTGAGAAGCGCGGAGGGAAAGAACCATGGGGGACGTGAAGACGAGCATGATCCTCACCGGGCGATCGTCAAGCCTTGCGGAATGTTGTGCGTGGTGTTCGTTCTCCCTTCTTCCATGACTCCCCAGCTTCCCGTGACCATCCGCCACTACCGCCCCGAGGATCTGCCCGTCTTGCGACAGATCACGATCGACTCCTTTGGCAGCGTGGCGCTCGACCAGATGTTTGAAGACCGGCTCGGCGTGTGGAATGACCGTGACTGGAAGGCGCGGAAGGCGGACCACATCGATGATGACTGCACGAAGAATCCGGAAGGCTGCTTCGTGGCCGAGCGGGATGGGGAGATCCTGGGTTACATCACCACGCAGCTGGATCACGCGAACCTCGTCGGACGCATCCCGAATCTCGCGGTGGTGGAGAATGCACGGGGCCTCGGCCTGGGCCGACGCCTGATCCACCATGTGCTGGATTACTTCCGCGAGTGCGGGATGAAGGTGGCGAAGATCGAGACGATGGCCTCGAACGTGATCGGACAGAATCTGTACCCTTCCTGTGGTTTCGAGGAAATCGGCCGTCAGGTGCACTTCGGCATGCGTTTGTAATGTGTTGAACAAAGAGCTCCGGCCGCCAGTCTTCACCTCATCTCCATGAAACGTTTTCTTCGACTCTTTGCCAGTCTCACACTGGCTGCGGTGACCCTCAGTTGCACCAGCGCACGGGAGCGCCGCATCGCCAACAACCCGCAGATCTACCAGAAGCTCAGCAGCAGTGATCAAGTGCTGGTGCAGCAGGGCCGCATCCGGGAAGGCATGACCAAGGAGGGGGTGTTCCTTTCTTATGGCCGGCCTGACTCCGTGGCCCAGGGCCGCCAGAAAGGCAGCAGCGTGGAGCAGTGGACCTACATGAGCACACAGCCCGTGTACACGAACAATTTTGGCATGGGGCTCGGCTATGGGTATGGACGCGGCTGGGGTTACCGGGGCTACGGTGCTGGCTACTATGGTGCCTGGGACCCGTACTGGGGCATGGGACCGAACGTGGTCTATGTGCCTTACAAGGATGCGACCGTGACCTTTCGTGGGAATCGCGTGTCCGAGTATCTGACCGGGCCGCAGTGATCCGACGAGAGTGGAGTGATGGAGTAGCGGAGTGATGACTTGTTGAGTCTTCGGCACTCGAGGAATCGACATGCTCACGCCTGCCTCTACATAGCGCAAAAAAAACGGCGCAGCTTATGAGGCTGCGCCGTCTCCACAAAACTAAACTAACGACTGAGAAATCAAGCCAGGGCTTCCGTGAGGATGCGACCGCCATTGACGATGTCGATCGGGCGGGCGCCGTCAGACATGATGCGCTTCTCGGAGTTGATGCCGAGGAGGCGGTACATGGTCTTGGCAAGATCTTCTGGACCCACGGCATCGCGGTCCGGCTCACCACCCAGCGCATCAGATGCACCGTGGATGTAGCCTTCCTTCACGCCGCCGCCGGCAAGGGCGACCGAGAACACGCGAGGCCAGTGGTCACGACCATTGGTGCCGTTGATCTTCGGCGTGCGGCCGAACTCGGAGCTGACCATGACGAGGGTCTTCTTGAGCATGCCACGATCAGCAAGGTCGGTGATGAGGCGGGCGAAGGCCTGGTCGAAGTTTGGAGCCTGACCGTCGAAAGCGCCCTTGATATTGCTGTGGTGGTCCCAACCACCGTAGTTGACGGAGACCATGCGCACACCGGCTTCCACCAGACGGCGGGCCAGGAGGAAGCGCTGACCGGCAGGGTTGCGACCGTATTCGTCACGGAGCTTGTCGGTTTCCTTGGAGAGATCGAAGGCTTCGCGGGCCTGGGTGCTGCTAATGAGGCCGTAGGCGGCCTGATAGAAGCTGTCCATGGCGTTGATGGAGTCAGCCTTTTCGACAGTGCGGAAGTGCTCGTCCACGGTGCCGAGGAGGGAACGACGGCGCTCGAAGCGCTTGTCGTCGATGTCCTTCGGCGTGAGGAGGTCACGGACGGTGAAACCCTTGTCAGCTGGATCGCTGCCGAGAGCGAAGGGGCCGAAGGCGCTGCTCATGTAACCGGTGCCCTGCTCAGGAGCGATGACTCCTGGGACAGCCACGTAAGGAGGCAGGTTGTTCCGGCTGCCCATCTCATGGGAGATGATGGAACCGAAGCTGGGGAACTTGATGGCCGGGCTCGGACGGTAACCCGTGAACATGTTGTGCGTGCCACGCTCGTGGGCGGCCTCACCATGAGTCATGCTGCGGATGACCGTCAGCTTGTTCATGATCTTGGCGATGTTCGTGAACTTCTCACCCACGTACTCTCCAGGAATGGAGGTCTTGATGGGGGTGTAGGGGCCGCGGTAGTCCGGGCTGGCGAAAGGTTTCGGATCCCAGGACTCATGCTGGGCCATGCCACCCGGAAGGTAGATGTGGATGATGGAATCCGCGATGGGCTTGAAGCTTTCCACTTCAGGCATGACGCTGGCCGCCTGGAGGCGCATCATTTCCGGCAGGGTCAGGCCGAGCCCGCCAAGCATGCCGACATACATAAAATCACGGCGGCTGACTCCGGAACGGAGGTCGAGGTGGTTGCCTTGGCAATTGGGATGCATTTTCATGGCGTGTGAGCGGGGGGATGAGTTTCGGGACGGGGTGAATTACGGGGGGCCTATTTTCTTTCTTACAGTTCCGGAAAAAATTCCTTCCGCCGAACCATTTTTTGTCATTTGCCCAGGGAAACCGGGCTAATCAGGAAGGATTAGCCGTGCCAGAACGAGGCTGTCCAGGACCTTCCAAGATAGACTTATTCACAATTCAAAGCAAGTGCGGCGAGTGGTGCCAGCCCTGACAAGTCGCCAGAACCGCCTCGCTTGTGAATTTTTTCACAAAGCCGCTTGCCGCCCCCTCCCGCAGCGGAATACTGCCGCCAAGCGACCTACATCCCCTCATGGCGATCCAATACATTTCCGGCAAAGAGCCCCACGCTCGCGAAAAGCGGCTCATCTTCAAGAACATCGACCGCGTCGGTTTTACGCCGTCCATCGACAGTTTCCTTGAGGACGGCGGCTATGAGCAGCTCAAGGTCGCCCTGAAGATGGAGAAGAGCGCCATCATCAATGAAGTGAAGGCCAGCGGTCTGCGCGGCCGAGGCGGTGCGGGCTTCCCCACCGGCGTGAAGTGGGGGTTCATCCCGCCCACGAACACCAAGCCCGTGTACATCATCTGCAATGCGGATGAATCCGAGCCTGGCACCTTCAAGGATCGCTACATCCTGCATCAGGACCCGCATCAGCTTCTGGAAGGCATGATCATCGCCTGCTTCGCCGTGAACGCGAAGCTCGGCTATATCTACATCCGCGAGGAGTTCCCGCAGGCCGCCATCATCGTGGAAAAGGCCATCGCTGAAGCCCGTGCGAAGGGCTTCCTGGGCAAGGACATCCTCGGCAGTGGTTTCGATTGCGAGCTGTATGTGCACCGCGGAGCGGGCGCCTACATCTGCGGTGAGGAGACAGGATTGATCGAGTCCCTCGAAGGCAAGCGCCCTTACCCACGCATCAAGCCTCCGTATTTCCCGGCGGCGCTCGGCCTCTACATGAGCCCGACGATCGTGAACAACGTCGAGTCCCTCTGCCACGTGAAGCACATCATCCAGATGGGCGGCGCGGAATACGCGAAGCTCGGCACGCCTAACAACACCGGCACCCGCATCCTGTGCGTAAGCGGTGACGTGCAGAAGCCCGGCTACTACGAGGTGGAAGTCGGCAAGGTGACGATGGGCGAGGTGATCGATGTGCTCTGCGGCGGCATGAAGCCCGGCCGCAAGCTGAAGGCCATCATCCCTGGCGGCAGCTCCTCCAAGGTGCTGCGCGCTGATGAGAAATTCAAACTCAAGGACGGCCGTGAGATCGGCATCATGGACATCCCGATGGACTTCGACACCATGGCCGCGTGCGGCTCCATGGCGGGTTCCGGCGGTGTCATCATCATGGATGACTCCCGCAGCATGACATGGGTCATCAACAACCTGAACAACTTCTACGCCCACGAATCCTGCGGCCAGTGCACCCCGTGCCGCGAAGGCAGCCTGTGGATGAAGAAGATCAGCGACCGCATCGTGTCTGGCGAAGCCAGCCCGGATGACGTGGACTCCCTGGAAAGCGTGGCGAACCAGATCGAGGGCAAGACCATCTGCGCTTTCGGCGAAGCCTGCTCCTGGCCTACCCAGAGTTTCATCAAGAAATTCCGTGATGAGATGAAGGGTGACTGCAAGCCTGAGCTCGTCGGCGAGATCGTGTCTGACGAAGGCAAGGTCGCAGCCGCAGGACTGGCGGCTTGATCAACTGCTTCATCGAGTGTGATTTAGCGCAGCGGAAGACGTGAGTCTTCCGCTGCTTCTTTTTGGGCTGAGCGCCCTATTGAAGGCATGAGGACTCCTGCCCTGCCTCTCCGGAGCCCAATTGATGAGCCCAGAGGGGTGCCAGGGCATGCTCCATGGGTAAGACTGGCAGATAGACGCGATCAAAATTGATTAGGTAAATCTGAATAAACTCAGTTTATGAGTGCAATCGGGGGCGGATGGCAGGTTTAAATCAGATCAAAGCCTATTTTTATCAATCTTGTCACAATTAGGTAAACGTCCGTTATTATAATTTGAGGTAGGTTTATTAAACAAAACCACCAATAACTACGACACATCTTAAATAATACGAACATCACTCATTCCACCCATGAGACACCACCTTCATTCTGAGCGCTTCATCCCAAGCGCCTTCCAATCGGCCCGCCAGATCCTGGCGAGCATCCTAGCCTGCTCCGTCGGGTTCATGGGGACGGCTTTGGCTCAAACACCGGCGGTCCAGTCCTTCTGCCCCACGATGGGCTGGTCGGAGGGCCTGGTGAACAACTTCATGCAGCCCAACTCCCCCTTCCCCACGGAGGACACGGCGAATGTGAACTCGCCTGATTGTGCTTTCCATCAGTGGTCCTGGGAGGCTTTTGCCTGGGCGATCACCCTGGTGAATGATGCTGGCAGCGACTCCAAGGTGCCGCGCTTCCTGACACTGCACCGGCCGGATGAACTGCTGCCTGCACCTGGAGGCGTGCTTAAAAAAGCGGGCCCACGCGCGCTGGTCCTCGGGGGGCGCTCGCTCATTGCCCACGGCACCGCCGGCTTCAAGGAAGACGCGGGGGCGATCGTCGAAGCCGACGGCAACATGATGGTCGGGCTGAACGGCTATCCTGTCTATGCCTCCGTCCACATGAACGACTCCTACTTCAACACCGCGAAGGCGAACCTCATCGCCACGGGAGACTACCAGAAGAACGCCCCGAACGATCCCTATTTCGAAGTGGGCGCGGCCGTCTTCAAGGCCACCTGGATGCGCGTGGATGATGTGAGCCAGGCACCGAAGGGATCCTACACCACCACGGCCACCGTGCCACGCCTCTCCACGACCACCAAGCCTAACCAGAAGGGTGGCACCACCACCACCATCGCTCCGAACGGCCAGACGGACACGGTCACGGTCGCGCTTGTTGGACTCCACGTTGTTGGTTATACCGTGAACCATCCCGAGTTCCTGTGGGGAACCTTTGAGCACAACCTCAACTCTCCGATGGTGCCAGACGGCACCTTCTCCCCCAGCGGCTCCAGCTCCACAGGTTACACCTTCTACACGGCCAACACCTCCTATGCGAATGCGAACCTGGCGGCGGTTCCACCTCAGCTGACGCTGAATGAGTCCACCCAGAAGCTCACCCCCGCCACCCAGACCGTGCTGCAGTGGGCCACAGGCGGCGAAAATCATCCCGATGGTCCCAAGAACATCCAGAACATCAACTCGCAGGCACAGGGCATCGTGGCCAAGCTGGAGAACGTGCAGAACCTCTTCGCCAATTACAACCTCATTGGCACCGTGTGGCTGCAGCCCAACACCTATGTGGCGGGCAACCCAGCCTCCACCGCAGGCAACCTGAACAAGCTGGCCACGGGCTCGATCACCCTGGCCAACACCACCGCCGAGACTTTTGTGCAAAGTCCCAGCTCGAAAGCGATGCTGAACTGCTTCATGTGCCACAACGCCACATCCTACTCCTTCCAGCCACCTGCCTTGGCCACCGCCCGTATCGCCATCAGCCACGTCCTCGCCATCGGCACGGACAAGGCCGTGCAGAACGAGGTGTCAGGCAGCACCAGCGCCCCGAAGGCAACCGCCGAGGCGCCTGTTGAAAACAAGGTGCAGAAAAAGAAGAAGAAAGAGAAGTAAGAACCCGCGTCTGATCTGAAAGCGTGTGTCATGCCTCGGAGCGCATGGCATGCGCTTTCAGCGTTTACGGGCCGTTCCTTCAAGGCATGCTCACGCCTGCCTCTACATCACCTCACCAGGAGGCGACGACCTCGTAGGCGTAGCCAGTGAGGTATTCGGTTTCGGGGATGGTGGCGAGAATCGGGTGATCCGGGCTCTGGGTGTAGGTCGCGACGCGGCGGAGGGTCTTGCGGGCATCCACGGCGGCGTCCTCGATGCTGGCGTGGAACTCACCGCGACTGACGTGGTGGCTGCAGCTGAAGGTGGCGAAGATGCCGCCGGGCTGGAGCATCTTCATGGCGCGCAGGTGGATCTCTTTATAACCACGCATGGCGTCCTTCACGGTGGCCTTGGACTTGGTGAAGGAAGGCGGGTCCAGGATGATCAGATCGTAGGTGGCACCGGAGGACTCCTGCTGCTTGAGGAAATCAAAGCAGTTCGCGGCGATGAAGTTCACTCGTGATCCGGAGATCTCGGCATTCGCCTTCGCGGTGGCGATGGCTGGCTCGCTGATGTCCACAGCGGTGACTTCAGCGGCACCGGCCAGGGCGCAGGCCTGGGCAAAGCCGCCCTGGTTGGTAAAGCAGTCGAGCACCCGGCGGCCTTTGGCGAGCCTGGCCACGTGCTGGTAGTTGTCGAGCTGGTCGAGATAGAGGCCGGTCTTCTGGCCTTCGATCGGGTCCACATGGAAGGCGCTGCCTTGATGGCGCATGACGAAGGGAGCCGGGGCATCTCCCAGCACCGGACCTTTGATGAGCTCGAGCCCCTCGGCCTTGCGGACATTGCCTTCATTGCGCTGCACAATGCTGCGCGGGGAGAGCAGGCTTTGCAGGGCCTGGATGATCAAATCCTGGCGCTGCGCCATGGCGAGCGTGAGGGTTTGCAGCACAAGACAGTCGCCGTAGCGGTCGATGACAACGCCAGGGAGACCATCTGACTCACTCCAGACGAGACGGCAGAGCTGCATGTCCACACCTGCGGCCTCACGGGACCGCATGGCGCGCTCGATGCGGCGGGTGAAAAAGTCCAGGTCCAGATCCTGCCGGCGGTAGGAGAAGAGACGGGCGCTGATCTGGGACTGCGGATTGTAGATGGCGCTGCCGATGGGCTTTCCACGCGCATCCTGGAGCTGGACCACGTCCCCGGGCTTGGGATCGCCGAAGCGGGCCTTGATCTCGGTCGCATAGACCCAGACGTGACCATGAAACAGACGGGCTCGGGGCTGGATGGATAGGGCAGGCATGAACCGGGAGGGTGTAGCGGCTCTTTGGCCCGGGGGCAAATGAGAACGTCGTGCCGCGTGCAGCCGCATTCACCACCCCAAGAACGGCAATGTAACGCTTCGAAACTACTTTCAGGGCTATCATTATCAAAAAAGAGAGGCAAAAAAGATTAGTTCTCCAAAAATTAAAGTTGTCTTAACTATTTAAAATCATTAAAAGCTCCGTCATCGCTCCCATGACTCTCGCTCCCGACACCCTTCGCCCTGAGACACTGGCCGAGTTGGAAGCCAGTCTCGACCAGATGAAGACGGCCAACTACTTTCTGCGCGTGGCTTTGGACCAGGTGCCGGAAGGGCTGTTAATCATTGAACCTGAGGCCTCTGGAGCCTACGGGCCGCAGATCCTTTTCAGCAATGCAGCAGCGGCGGTGATGGTGGGCGTGGAGCCGGACAAAGGGCTGCGCGGAATGACCCTGAGCGACCTTGCCGTGGATGAAAGAGACGCGGTCACACTTTTGCAGAGTCTGAGTCTGGCTGTGGAAAATGGAGGCACTCATGAATGCGAGTGCCGTCTGCAGAACTTCTACGGCCATGAAGCCCAGCGCTGCCGCTGGCGCGTGCGCGCTGTGTTTAACAGCCTGCGCAAGCTGCTGAACTTCACCCTGCTGGTGTCCCCTGCCCCGGTGCCTACCATTTCAGCTACCGCGACCAAGACCGGCCCTCTGAAAGGCGACGATCTGGATGCCAGCTCTGACCGCCTGAAGAAGGACAATCTGGCCGCGCTGGCCCAAGGGATCGCCCATGACGTGAACAACCTCCTGGGTCCAGTCACGATCCGGCTGTCTGACCTCGTCCATAAGGTGGGTAATTCAGATGCGGCCCTGCAGGAAGATCTGCAGCTCATTTTCAGCGGCCTGAAGCGTGCCAAGCAGTTCACCTCCCAGGTGGTGACAGCCTGCAAGGCCAGTCCACAGGCCAAAAAGCCAGTGGACCTCATCTCCATTGTCAAAGACACCGTCAAGCTGGCCAGCGCTGGCGCGAATGTGCAGGTTAGCGTTCGCCTGGGCGACAGCCTCCGCTGGGCGGTCGCTGATGGCACCAAGATCAGCCAGGTGGTGCAGAACCTCATCATGAACGGCATCCAGGCCATGCCGCGCGGCGGTCATATGGATGTGGATGTGGAGAACATGGACATCGCCCTAGGTCAGGACGCGGTCTTGAAGCCCGGGCTCTATGTCCGTCTGGCTGTGCGTGACCGCGGCTGCGGCATCGCCCCGGAGAACCTCGCCCGTCTGTTCCGGGAATCCTTCACCACGAAGACGGACGGCAACGGCATCGGCCTGACCACCTGCAAACGCTTCATTAAAGAGCACGAAGGGGATATCCGCGTGACCTCGAGGCTGAATGTGGGTACGGAATTTACCGTGCTGCTGCCAGCCGTGCCCGCCCCTGCCCCGGAAGCCCGCTCGGCCTACGTGCCGGGAGGCCTGACACCGGTTCCTCTCAAGCACGGCCAGGGCCGGGTGCTTATCGTCGATGACGAAGATGACCTCCGCAAAGTCGCCCACATGATCCTCAAGCGCTGCGGCTACGAGGTGGTGGAGACAGACAACGGCCAGGACGCCATCAAGATCTACCAGAGCCTGGCACGCACCGGCACGGCACCTGATGTGGTCCTCATGGACCTCACTCTGCGCGGCGGCATGAACGGCGGCGAAACAGCATCCGAGATCCTGAAATTCGATCCTGAGGCCCGTCTGGTGGTCACCAGCGGCAGCGTGAATGAGGACGTGCAGATGCTCTTCCTGGAAAAAGGCTTCGTCGGCGTGCTGCCGAAGCCCTATGAGGCCGGAGAGCTGACCCAGATGGTGCACAAGGTCATCGCCATGATGCGGCGGGCCTGAAAAAGAGGTGTCGTAACGAGCCGATTCGTTACCTTTTTGGAATGCCAGGCAGCACACGGTGAAGCGGGATGTCTTTAAAACCGCCGGGGACGATTTCTGAACCCGGAAACGACGGTCACGAAGAGTAGCGGAATGACTTTTGAGGATTTTTTGGCTTGTAAGCCATTTCCCAGAAAAAGTTAAGATATTCTAAATATCAGCCCAAATTATATTGAAATTATAGACACTATGGTTACAATTATGGGAATTGATGGAACACATGGACTCTTTCAGCTCCCGCTCCCTGGGCTGCCTGAAGAGGGGCGACAAGCCTCTCGGCGGGACCTCCATGCCGCTGCGCAAACCTCGTTATTCCGATATCGAAGGTTATGCCAGAAGCATGTATCAGCACTTTTTGTTAGGTCTTCTCATGCTCGTCGGAGGCTTGATTTTCAAGGGCTCGGCGCTTGCGCATAACTTGAACCAGCGCGCCGATTACATCGGCTTTGACAATGAGACACTGGCCCGCATGCAGCAGCGGCAGGCGGCCGGACAACCCCTCATCCAGGTGGGTGATATTGTGGGCTTGGTGATGAAGGCGACCCCCTCTGTCGGCACCCCGACAGGAGCCGGCGGGTACTCCACTTTCTTCGTTCCAGTGGGCTCCCAGGTGGTCGGAGCGCACTATGGACGCCTCGATACGACAGGAAAATTTATCCCTATTGCCATGAAAGGGCAGTCGGTTTTGGCGCTTGGAGACGGCTCCGTGGGGGCCAAAGTTCAGAACGCGCTTAAGGGTCTGGAGCTCGGGCCTAACATCCTGGGCCAGAAGGCCTATGTGGTGGACAGCAGCACGGGTCTGATGCGCGGCACCATGGCTGGCGTGTACTCGGACACCGGTATTTTCTACTCCACCGACCCCAAGACCGCGTGGCAGAGCTGGGTGAGCATGGGGGGCCTGGATGGCAACACTGGCACCGCTGACAACGTCATTCGCAACAACTCGGGTGACAACATCACCCCGACGACACGCTGGGATGGCGAGCAGTTGGTCGCCTTTGGCATCAGCTCCCCCATCGCCCCGCTCCTGGATCCAGATGGCCGTGGCAACACGCCCTGGGGCATGGGCAGCCCCGTGGCAGGTCCGCAGAGCGGCTATGCCTGGCACTTCGACAAGACTTACTGGGACGCCAACGCCAGCGATCCTGCGCGCATGCGGAACTCCGTGCGCAACTACGGCCCTTGGAAGCGCGTGCGCTACTCCGGCAGCATGATTGCGAAAGACACGGACGGCCTGCGCAGCACCGCGCTGGGCCTTGTGGGCGTGGACGGCAGCAACACCGGCTGGGATCTCACCACCGCCAATCCCCTGCCCCCCACCACGAGCTGGACAGACAGCACCAGTCCCAAGGCGATCCGCATGGCCTGGGGCAACCTGGAGCTCTTCCGTCCCGAGTACGCACGCGTGCAGATCAAGGTGAACGTGGCCGCCGGTCAGACGGGCTCGCCCTTTGATGCGCTTGGCTACCTGCAGGCGTATGCAGACACCTTCGGTGGTGACGCCGGTGGTGAGTACACGAACAAGGACCATTTGTGGCGCTACTATGAGAACACCACCGTGTCACTCGGCACCAAGCCTCTCGTCTTCAAGCAGGCCTCCAAGGGCATCGTCGGGCCTAACGAAACATTCACCTACACACTCTGGTTCACCTCCCACGGCACCATTCCGCTGACGAACGTCGTCATCGAGGACACCCTCCCCACCGGCATTGCCTATGTGAGCGCCACGCCCGCGCCTAACAGCACCGGCCCGCTGCGCTGGAACCTGGGCACGGTGCAGCCCAACGTCGTGCGCAGCATCACCATCACCGTGCGCGCCACTGGCACGGGTGTGATGACCAACACCGTCTGCTCCACCAGCGACCAGTCCCCCAAGACCTGCAACACTGACACGGTCGAAGTTTCCGCCAGCGCGCTGCTTTATCCAGACAAGACCGTCACCCCCACCCAGGCTAATCCGGGGGATACCGTCACGTATACTCTGACGATGCTGAACGACGGCCCATGCCCGAACGCGGTGCCGCTGATCATCCGCGAGAAACTTCCGCCGGGCTTCACCTATGACGGCATGGTTTCAGCAAAGCTCGCGGGTTCAGTGACCTCCGCCGTCGTGGTGAATGCCCTCAACACGGCCGAGCCGGTCTTCACGGTAAATTCCCCGATCGCCTACAGCAAGAGCCTGGTGCTGGTCTTCAAGTGCAAGATCAATCCCACCCAGCCCGGCGGCGTGTACACCAACAGCTTCGTGTATGAGAACAGCGGCAAGATCATGTCCACAGGCGCCCTGGCTCCGGTCACCGTAGGTGGCGGCCGCATCGGCGACACGGTTTTCCGTGACTGGGATGGTGACGGTCTGATGGACCCCGAGGACGAAGGTCTGCCTGGAGTGACCGTGCAGCTCTACGCCAGCAATGGCACGACACTGCTCAACACCCAGATCACCGACTCCCAGGGCAAGTATGCCCTCACAGGTCTCACCGGCGGGACCTTTGTGGTGAAAGTCACCCAACCTTCTGGTTATACCCCCACGTACGATCTCGATGGCATCGCCACCGCGAACCAGGCCACCGTGGCAGTCGCGAACAATGAGCAGAAGCTCAATGTGGACTTCGGCTACCGCACGGGCGGCACAGGAACGATCAGCGGCACGGTCTTCAATGACCTGGGCAGGGACAGTGTGTTCCAAAACAGCGACACCGGCATCAGCAATGTCACCGTCCGTCTCTATCGCGACCAGAACAACAATGGTGTCATCGACACCGCCACGGACCCTCTGGTGGGCACGAAGGTGACGGATGTGGACGGCATCTACAGCTTCACCAATCTTCCGCTGAGCCTGGACTACCTTGTGGATGTGGAGCAGACCGACTCGGACATTCCCGCCGCGGTCGGTGGCAGCAACTACTTCATCACAACACCTGATCCTCACCGCGTGCAGGAACTGGCGGCCGCTGCCTACACCAAGGCCAACTTCGGCTTCTGGCGCGAGTCTCCTTCCAGCATCGGCGGCAGGGCCTTCCAGGACGCGAACGTGGACGGCGTGATGAACGCCGGCGAAATCCCGATCGCCAACCTCACGATCAGCATTTACGCCGACACGGACAGCGACAACCGTCCCGACGCTAACGAATTAGTGGGCAGGGTCCGCACTGACACGACGGGCGCCTACCAGTTCGACAATCTGGGCGCGGGTGACTTCATCGTCATCTGTGATGCGAATGCTCCAGAAGTGCCGCCCGGCTACATGATCTACATGGACGAGCTCAGCGTGAGCGTGATGGCCTCTGAAACCAGCCTGACGAATGACTTCCCATTCTCCCGCCTGCTCACCAAGGCCGCCAACCGCACCACAGCGGCCGCAGGAGACCAGATCGTCTACACCATCACACCGAGCTATGCTGGTTATGACTTCCTCAGCGGTCTGACCGTCTCTGACAACGTGCCTGCCGGCACGACCTTTGTCAGCGCTGGCCAGGGCGGCACTCAGAGCAGTGGCATCGTCACCTGGAACCTCGGCACCACCGTCGCGTCCCAGCCTGGCACCTACATTCAGAACCTGAATCTCTTTACCTTCCGCGGTGGTGACAAAACGGACTTCTGGCTCTTTGATTCCGCCTCACAAACGTGGACGATCAAGGCCGCCGCACCGGGCACGGTGTATGCCGGTGGCGCGCTCGCCTCCAACGGTGTCAACATCTACGCCCTGCGTGGTGATGACACCACCTCCTTCTGGCGTTACAATGTCAGCTCCAACAACTGGACCACGCTGGCCAACACCCCGGCCACCTTTTACAACAGCGCCAACCGCCTGGAGTTCCTCTCCCCCTACTTCTATGCGCTGCGCGGCGATGACTCGACGAGCTTCTACCGCTATAACATCAGCTCCAACTCCTGGACCTCGCTGGCCAGCTTCCCTGGTGGCAATGTTGGTTCGGGCGGATCCATCGTCACTGACAAGGTGAACATCTACGCCCTGCGTGGTGCCGGCAGCAAAGTCTTCTACCGCTACAATGTCAGCTCGAACAACTGGACGCGGCTCGCTGACACGCCGGATGGCATGAACTCCGGAGCCTCGTTGATTTATGACGGCACCTACATCTTTGCCTTCCGCGGGGGCGACAAGACCAACTTCTACCGCTACAGCATCAGCACGAATACCTGGGCACGCATGACCAGCGCTCCGGGCACGGTGAACGCAGGCGGTTCCCTTGCATTCGGGGGTGTGTCTCTCTACGCCCTGCGCGGTGACGGCAGCACGAACTTCTGGCGTTACAGCACTCAGTCCAACACCTGGACCAGCCTGCCCGCCACACCGGGTTCTGTGAGCTCGGGTGGTTCCATCGTCGAATATGGCGCGCCGATCCCGACTGAGATCACGGTCGAGCTCGTGGCCAACAACTCCCTCGTCACGGACGGCACCACGACCTCCGTGCAGATGACGGTCGGTTCCAGTGAGACGAAGATCAACAATGTCAATCCTCCCACGCTGAGCACCACGCTGACCAACGGAGCCACCGCCACACTTCTCAGCGGTCCAACACCGTCCTCGGGCGATGTGCCTGCGGGCGGCTCCATCACCTTCACCTGGACCTATCGGCTCAATGCGGGCACCACCCCTGGCAGCGTGCGTTTCTCCAATGCCGCGTTTGTCTCAGGTTCCGCCAACTTCCCGGCATCCGCCTCCAACAGCGTGCTGGTGACCCGGCCGCTGACCTTCACGGTGAGCGTGAACAGCAACAGCGGACGCGACAACGTCGACAACGTCGCGAGCATCCAGACAAATGAGTTCCGCGGCGCTTACGTCGTGGCGAACTCGATCAGCTCCGGCACCTCGGACCGCCTCCTGAAAGTGCTCGGCACCACGGTGACAGATGTAGGCAGCACAGGCACGACCTACATGCGCGCCACCACGCTGAACCTGGACAGCAGCGTGCTCTATGGTGTGGACCGTGACAGCACCGCAGGCGCGGGTGCGGATCGTTTCGGCACAGTGAACACCTCCACAGGCGCGTTCACCCTCACCAACCGTGTCGCGAATGCCGGCAATCCGATCTCTGGAGCACTCGGCGCCATCAGCCTCGCCGACATCCGCGGCATGAGCTTTGACCCGAGCTCGGGCGAGCTCTATGCCATCCATCGCCGTGAAGACAGCACCACGGGCAACACCCTGCTGGACTGCCTCTTCAAGATCGATCCTGACACCGGCCTGCATGTCGATGACGCCTTCGGTGCGGGTGTTGACTATGTCGTGGTGGCCACGAACACCCTGCCCACGGCGCTTTACGACATCGACGACATTTCCTTCGACCCCAACAGTGGCGTCCTGTTTGCCATCGCCAGTGACTCGACCGCCGGCATCGGCGATTCCGACCGCCTGATCACGATCAATCCGGAGACTGGAGCGACGACCAACGTTGGACGCTTCTTGTTAGGCACAACGACCACCAACATCACGAACGTGCAGGGCATGGACTTCGATGCCAACGGCGTGCTGCGCGTGGCCACAGGCAGCAGCGGTGTGGCCGCTTACAACAACCGGATCTGGACCGTCGATACGACGAACGCACGCTGTACGCTGCAGGTGTCTCCGACCGCCGTCTTCTCCGCTTACACTGACTTTGAGGCCATGTCCTGCCCCTCCAGCCCGGTCGTCATTCCGCCCACGAACTCCAACGCGGTGCAGACGGGTCTGACCGGCAGCATCGGCGACCTCGTTTTCGCTGACACCAACGCCAACGGCGTGCGTGACGCGGGCGAGCCTGGGGTGGCCGGCATCAAGATCACGGTCAAAAGCGGTGCCACGAACAAAGAGGCCACCAGTGACGGCGTCGGCGCCTATCGCGTCTTTGGTTTGAACACCAATGGCGGCACGCCTTGGAATGTGGCCGTGGATCTCAATACTCTGCCCGCTGACTGGGTGATGACCACCGCCCCGAGCCTGCAGCGCACGCTGGCCTCCAACAGCGCGCAGATCAATGATGCTGACTTCGGCATCCTGACCCCCGCGCCGCCATCCACCGCCGCCAGAATCAATGGCACCATCTGGACTGACCATGATGAAGATGGCGTGATCGATGACGATGAAGCGAGGCTTCCGGATGTCAGCGTGCAGATTTACCGCGACACGAACAGCAATGGCAGCATCGATGCCAGCGATCTGCTGGTGCGCTCTGTCCTCACGAATGCCGACGGCCAGTATTCCTTCACACGCCTCTACCCCGGCGCCTATCTGGTGGATGTCATTGAAAGCACACTGCCAGCCGGCATGGACTTCGTCAGCGGTGGTGCTGCCATCCGTGCCATCACGGTGGTGGCCACACAGACTGTCAGTGGTGTTGACTACGGTTTCAATCACACCGGCAGCATCGGCGACCTTGTCTATTACGACATGGACTACGACGCCGTGAAGGATGCGGGAGAGGCCGGCATCCCGAACGTGCGTGTGAGCGTCTACCTCGACAAGAACAGCAACGGCGCGGTCGATGCGGACGAAGTCGAGTACGGCATCGCCTTCACCAATGCCAGCGGCATCTACACGGTGCAGAATCTGCCTGCGGGAGACTATGTGGTGCGTGTGGATGAGCAGCATGTGCCAGCCCCGCCCTCCAGTCCGAATGCAGGTCAGTACAACACCATGCTGCCCACGAATGGTGAGGAGATCGGCGTGTCACTGGCCGCAGCCCAGGCCCTGACCACAGCGGACTTTGGTTTCGCCGAGCTCGCGGAGCTTGGTGGTCACGTCTACAACGATGCGAACTACAGCACGGTGCGCGACCTGACGGAAGCCGGTGTGGCCAACATCAACATGACGCTCAACGGCATGAGCTTTGCAGGCACAACTGTGAGCCGCGCCACGGTCACGGATGCGAATGGTGCGTATGATTTCCTGGTGCCTGCGGGCACTTACACCATCACCTTCAACACCAGTGACCCGGACTTCCCTGCGGGGATGACCCAGACCACCACGAACACTTCCCATGACGTGGCCATCCAGGGCGGCTGGGAACTGACGAACCTGGACTTCGGCCGTGCCTACACAGGGGCCATCGGCGGCATGATCTTTGCGGACTCGAACGGCAACGGCACCCGTGACACGGGTGAAGGCGCGGTCGTCGGAGCCGTGGTGGAGCTCTTTGATGCTTCGGGCACGACCTGGCGCGACGGCCATGTGGTCGGAGAGGACGGCATCTATCGCTTCTCCGGACTCAACAACGGGACTTATGTGGTGAAGGTGCGTGTGGACTCTCTCTCCAACATGAACAACGCCACGGTCACCGCTGACCCGATGGCCCCGATGGATGGCATCGCCAGCAGCACGGTGAGCAACGGATCTCAGAACCTTAATCTCAATTTTGGTTACCTGTCCAGTATCGCACCGCCTCTGAACCCCAACTGTCCGCCAGCGCGCGGCCAGACCCTCGGCGCGCAGTACATGGTCACCCGCATCGGCAGAGACGTGCTCGGCGGCCAGACCTACGCACAGGGACAATCTTTGACCGGCATGTCACCGAACGGCCGTTGGGTCACAGGGGTGCGTTTCGGCACCCTGGCACGCGCCTTCATCATGCAGGTGCCCACCTATGGCTACACTGATGTGCCGAAGGTGACGCCGACGAACAACTACGCCATCGGCACGGACATCAACGATGACGGCAACGCCGTGGGTTATGAACGTTTCACGGCGGGCAAGAACATCACCCTCTTCGGCTGGCTGCACACCCGCGCGACAGGTGTGACTCAGCGCCTGACCACGCCTTTTGATTCAAACCTGAACATGACGGCCCAGCCGGTGAGCATCACCAGCAACAGCATGTATGCCTTCGGCACCGTCGATCCGGACGGACCTGGCGCCACGGTGAGCCAGGGCGGCTACTGGAACCTCAACACACGCACATGGACGGCCATCTCCGGCCTCCGTGAAGTGCTGGACGCGAGCGCGGACGGAAGCCTGCTGCTGGTGATCAACAGCAGCAACCAGGGCCAGATTCTGCGCGGCACTGTGGCAGGTGGTTACACGACCGTGGTGGCCACCTTCACCGGCAGGCTGAAAGGCGGCAAGATCAGCCCTGGCGGCCGTTATGTCGGCAGCTCGGAAACCATCGCCGGTGTGCCGACACCCTTCGTGTACAGCGTGCTCACCGCCACCCGCATGAACTTGCCACGTGGCGCTGGTGACACGCTTGGCGGCATCATCGGTGCCATCAGTGACACGGGTCGCGTGCTCGGCAGCATGTACACCACCAGTTCCAACAGCATCGCGGTGCTTTGGGAGTCGCCCACATCTCCTTACACCACCGTTCAAAACGTGCTGCGTAATGACGGCCACACCCAGCAGGATCCGGCCTACAGCGCCTGGTCCATCTACAACGGCGGTGATGGCATGAGTTCCGACGGCATGACCTGGGGCGTGTATGCCAGCAACAGCTCTGACATGCAGGACAGCCTGCTCTTCCAAACTCTGCCTGCTGGCAACGAGCGCATCTGTCTCGGTAACTCCGTCTGGCTCGATGCTGATGCGGATGGCATCAAGGAGGCTGGCGAGCCGGGCATCAGCGGTGTGACCGTGCGTGTGTATCACACAGGTGCTGACGGCCTGATGGGCGGCACGGGAGACAATGCAGACTGGGAGGCGGCGCCTAGCGTCACCACCACCAGCTCTGGAAGCTATGTCTTCAGCCCGCTGTGGTCGGGACGCTACTACATCACCGTCCAGCCGACGTCGCCGTATCCCAGCTCCTCGGGCGCGCCTGACCTCGACGACAATGACGAGGACAATGACAACAATGCCCGCCAGCCTGCGGGTCCCGGCACACTGGCCTACAGCCCTGTCATCACCCTGCAGAGCGGCACCGAGCCCACCAATGACGGGGACGCGGATGCCAACACCAACTTCACGCTCGACTTCGGCTTCAACAATGCGCTGAACATCGGCAACATGGTCTGGGGTGACACCGACAACGACGGGACCGCTGAAACAGCGAATGGCGAGCTGGGTGTGGAAGGTCTCACCGTGGAACTGCTGAACTCCACCGGAACCACCGTGCTCCTCAGCACCACCACGGACAGCAACGGTTACTACAGCTTCAACACCGCCACCGCGGCCAGCTACCGCGTGCGCATTCCTTACCTGCCCGAGACCTTCCCGCTCTCCAGCAGCAACGTGGTCACCACCGACAACGGCGTGGACAATGACAACAACGGCTCGCAGCCGAGTGTGAAGCAGTCCGCGGTGACATCGATGATGTTTGCCCTGGCCGCAGGCACCGAGCCCGGCACCAGCGGCGGAACGAATTACGAGAAGACCATCGACTTCGGTCTGCGCCCCTGCCCGGCCTTCACCATCAATCCAGGAGTTCTGCCTGTGGGTTCCCAGGACACCACCTACAGCCAGGCTCTCTCGGCTGGCGGCGGTGTCTCACCCTACTCCTGGAGAATGGTGGCTGGTTCCCTGCCTGCCGGCATTTCCATCAACAACGCCGGTGTGGTCAACGGTACTCCGACGGAGATCGGCACCTTCATCTTCACCGTCCAGGCCACGGATGCGAAAGGCTGCTCCACCACGCAGACCTTCAATCTGCTGATGAGCTGCCCGGCCGTCACGCTGGCCCCGACGACGCTGCCTAGCGTGACCCGTCTCGCGAGCTACACACAGCTCATCAGCATCTCCGGCGGACGCGCGGACTATGTGCTGGAGATCAGCAGCGGCAGTCTGCCTGCGGGACTTTCCCTGAACAACAGCTTCGAGATCACCGGCAGCACCAGCGCCAATCCGGGAAACTACAGCTTCACGCTGCGTGCCACGGATGCACAGGGTTGCGTCGGCACACGCGCGTATGCCCTGACGGTCGTCTGCCCGACCATCACACTGACACCCGTCTCCCTGGTGAACGGCACCGTGGGCACGGCCTATTCGCAGACCATTGCAGCCACTGGCGGCAGCACTCCTTATGCCTTCAGTGTCAGCAGCGGCACCCTCCCGGCCGGTCTTGTGCTGAACACCTCCAGCGGCCTCATCAGCGGCACGCCTACCAGCAACGCCAGCACCAGCTTCACCATCCGCGCCACGGACTCTGCAGGCTGCCTGGGAACACGCAGCTACAGTGTCACCCCAGCCTGTACGACGGTCACGGTGAGCCCCTCGTCATTGAGCAATGGCGTGGTCGGTCAGAACTACTCGCAAACAGCCGGCGCTACTGGAGGACTCACGCCCTACAGCTACGCCGTGAGCGTGGGGACACTGCCTTCCGGACTGAGCCTGAATTCAGTCACGGGCGCCATCACTGGCATTCCGACGAGCAACACGGCCACCACCTTCACCTTGCGCGCCACTGACAGCGCCGGGTGCGTGGGCACACGCAGCTTCACCGTGACACCGGTCTGCCCCACGGTCAGCGTGACCCAGACCACGCTTCCTGCCGCGGCCATGGGTTCTCTCTACACACAGACCCTCACGGCCACCGGCGGTACCACTCCCCATACTTGGACGATCACCAGCGGCACGCTGCCCACCGGCCTCAGCCTGAGCAGCGAAGGCGTGATCAGCGGCACACCCACGGCCACAAACGGCGCGGGCACCACGATCACCTTCCGTGCCACGGACACTTATGGATGCGCTGGCTCGCGCGCCATCGTGGTGCGCATCTGCTCCGCCATCACGATCAGCCCCACGAGCTTGAGTGATGGTGTTGTCGGCACAGCATACTCGCAGACGATCTCGGCCACCGGCGGAACCTCGCCGTATGTGCGCGCGGTCAGTCTCGGTTCACTGCCAGCCTGGGCTACCTTCAACACTTCCACCGGGGCGCTCACAGGCACACCGAACACGCCGGGAAGCTCCAGCTTCACGATCAGCATGACGGATGCGAACGGCTGTGTGGCCACGCGTGCCTACACCATCAACACCGCCTGTCCGGTGATCACCCTGTCACCCGCATCACTGTCAAATGGCACGGTTGGCAGTTCCTACAGCCAGGTCGTCGTCGCCAATGGCGGCAACACTCCCTATTCGTATCTGGTCACCTCCGGCACCCTGCCCGCCGGCCTGAATTTGAATGCTGGCAACGGCGTGATCAATGGCACCCCGACCAGCAGCACGGCAGCCACCTTCACGATCACGGCCACGGACAACTACGGCTGCCAGGTCTCGCAGTCTTACACCGTCACACCTGCCTGCCCGACTCTGGTGATCAGCCCCACCTCGCTCCCTGACGGCACCGCAGGCTCCTCTTACGCGCAAACCATCAGCTCCACCGGAGGCAGCGCCCCGTATGCCTTCACCATCACCAGCGGCTCGCTGCCTCCAGGCATGAACCTGAATGCGGCCAGCGGTGTGCTCGGCGGAACTCCCACGGCAGGCAATGGCGCCGGTGCTTCCCTTATCTTCCGTGCCACGGACAACTACGGATGTCTCACGACAAGAACGCTGAGCCTCAAAGTCTGCCCCGTGATCACCCTGGATCCAGCGACGCTGGCCGCAGGCACCATCGGCCTTCCTTACTCGCAGACCGTGACCGCCAGCGGTGGAGCGGCACCCTACACGTATGCCCTCACCAGCGGCACACTGCCTCCAGGCCTAACCTTCAATACTAGCACGGGAGCCATCAGCGGCACGCCGACCACGGGCGGCAACTCCAACATCACGGTCAGCGCCACCGATGCCAACGGCTGCCCCGGCCAGCGTGCCTACACCGTGGCCATCAGCTGCCCGGTCACTGACATCAGCCCGAACACCGTTCCCGCAGGCCTGGTCGGCACGGCCTACTCGCAGACCGTGAGCGCCAGCGGCGGCAGCGCCCCGTATGCCTGGAACATCAGCAGCGGCACCCTTCCTTCCGGCGTCACCTTCAGCAACGGCGGCGCCTTCGGTGGCACGCCCACCGCCAGCAACGGCGCGGGTGTGAACGTCACCGTGCGCGCTTTGGACAGCTTCAACTGCGCCACCACGAAGAGCTACCTGCTCAAGATCTGCCCGATCATCACCGTGAACCCGGCGACGATGTCCGCCGCAACGGTCGGCATGAGCTACTCACAAACTCTCACCGCCTCCGGTGGAGCCACGCCTTACACCTTCACTGTCACCACGGGATCACTGCCAGCCGGCCTGAGCCTCAACACCAGCACTGGCGTCGTCAGCGGAGCCCCCACCAGCAACACAGCGGCGAGCTTCACCATCACCGCCACCGATGCCAATGGATGCACCGGTGCCCGCGCCTACACACTCACACCAGCCTGCCCCACCGTCACGGTCAATCCATCCGTTCCGGCGGTGGCCACCGTCGGTTCGGCCTACTCGCAGACACTGACTGGCAGCGGCGGCAGCGCTCCTTACACTTTTGCGGTCACCAGCGGCACACTGCCTGCCGGACTGAGCCTGAACAGCACGACTGGAGCCATCACCGGCACGCCCACCACCTCCAACGGCGCAGGCATCTCCATCACCTTCCGGGCCACGGACAATTTCGGCTGCCAGGGCACGCGTGCCATCACCTTGAAAGTGTGCCCGGTGATCGCGATCGCGCCTGCGTCCCTGTCGAACGGCACGGTCGGCACGGCCTACTCCCAGACGGTGAGCGCCAGCAACGGTCTGGCTCCTTACATGTACAGCATCTCCAGCGGCGCGCTGCCTGCCTGGGCGACGCTGAACACCAGCACGGGTGCCATCACCGGCACGCCGACGACCACCACGAGCGCCACATTCACGGTGCGTGCCACGGATGCAAACGGCTGTCAGGCCACGATCAGCTACACGGTTACTCCAGCCTGCCCCACGATCACCATTTCTCCGTCCACACTGCCTTCACCGACCGTGGGCACCGCCTACTCGCAGACACTCACCGCCACTGGAGGAAACACTGCCTATACTTTCGCGGTGAGCACGGGACTGCTGCCGAACGGACTCACACTGGACACCAGCACAGGTGTCATCAGCGGCACGCCGACGAGCACCACGAACGCGACCTTCACGATCCGTGTCACGGACAGCTACGGATGCCAGAGCACCCGTAACTACAGCGTCACTCCGGTCTGCCCGGCGATCTCCCTGACACCTGCCACCATGACCTCCGCCACGGTAGGCGTCAGCTACAGCCAGACTCTCAGCGGCACGGGTGGCGCATCTCCCTACACCTATGCGCTGACCAGCGGCTCGCTCCCCGCCGGCCTAACTTTGAACACGACCACGGGCACGGTCAGCGGCACGCCCACCAGCACCTCCAGCTCCAGCTTCATCATCCGTGCCACGGACTCGAGCGCGTGCTTCGGCACACGCGCCTACACCATCACTCCGGTCTGCCCGACCGTCACCGTGGCGCCGTCCAGCTTGTCTGCGGGCACTGTCGGCAGTGCTTACACACAGACGGTCAGCGCCAGCAGCGGCACCGCCCCCTACACCTTCAGCATCAGCTCCGGCACGCTGCCCGCAGGCCTGGGCCTGAACAGCAGCACCGGTGAAATCAGCGGGACACCGACCGCTGGCAATGGTGCGGGTGCCAACATCACCGTCACCGCGGTGGATGCCAACCTGTGCTCCGGCTCCCGCGCCTACTCGCTGAAGATCTGCCCGGTGATCGCGATCGCGCCTGCGTCCCTGTCCAACGGCACGGTCGGGGCCGCCTACTCCCAGACGATCAGCGCCAGCAATGGTGCGACACCGTATGTTTACTCCATCACCAGCGGCACCCTGCCTGCAGGTCTCTCGCTGGCGTCAACCACAGGTGTCATCAGCGGCACGCCGACCACGACCACCGCAGCCACTTTCACCGTGCGCGCCATGGATGCAAACGGCTGCCAGGCCTCCCGCAGTTACTCCGTCACGCCGGTCTGCCCGACGATTGTCCTGAGTCCATCTTCCCTGGCTCCTGCCACGGTGGGCAGCGCCTACAGCCAGACCTTCACCGCAAGCGCAGGCACGACTCCGCTTACCTTCACGGTCATCAGCGGCACCCTGCCTGCCGGTCTGGAACTCGCGGAAACCACGGGCGTGCTGAGCGGAACTCCGACCAGCGATACCGCCAGCAACTTCACCCTCCGTGTGACGGATCAATATGGATGCTCCGCCTCCCGTGCCTATTCGCTGAGCCCCGTCTGCCCCGTCGTCACCGTCACTCCAGGTTCCCTGCCCCGCGCGCAGGTGGGCACGGCCTACACCCAGGCACTGGCCGCAGGTGGCGGCACCGGACCTTACACCTGGTCCCTGACCTCGGGCACACTGCCTGCAGGCCTAACGTTTGATACGGCAACGTCCACCATCACCGGCACACCGACCGCTGGAAACGGCGCGGGAACAGCCCTCACCTTCCGCGCCACGGATGCCTATGGCTGTCATGGCAGTGTGACCACCACGCTCATCTCCTGCCCGCTGGTGGCCCTGGATCCAGAGACGCTGCCGGATGCCACCGTGAGCATTCCTTACTCGCAAACCGTCACCGCCAGTGGCGGCGCAGCGCCCTATACCTTCACACTGAGCAGCGGCGTGCTGCCCATGGGCATCACCCTGAACAGTTCGGGATCCCTCGTCGGCACGCCGACCGCCAGCGAACCTGGCACCTTCGTCATCGCCGCCACGGATGCGAACGGCTGCTCCGGCTCGCGCACCTACAGCATCACCACAGGCTGCCCGGTCATCACCATCACCCCGGCCACCCTTCTCAATGCGACGGTCGGCGGAGCCTACAGCCAGACTCTCTCCGCCACACCGCAGAGCGGGCTGGTCGGCCAGTATTACTCAGGCACCAGCTTCAACACCCTGGTGCTCACCCGTGGTGAGAGCGCCATCGACTTCAGCTGGGCAGGCGGCTCACCTGACGCATCCGTGCCGGCAGACAGTTTCTCCGTGCGCTGGACGGGCACACTGGTGCCGCAGACCACCGGCAGCTATACCTTCCAGACGACCTCTGACGACGGTGTGCGCCTCTGGGTGAACAACAATCTCGTGATCGACCGCTGGCAGGATCAAAGCGCCGCCAACTACAACGCCACGGTCTCCCTCACCTCCGGCACCGCCGTGACCATCCGCATGGAATATTATGAGAATGCTGGTGATGCCGTGGCACGCCTGCAATGGAGCGGACCGGGCTTTGGATTGCAGCCTGTCACAGGCTGGCAGACCTATCGCTATGTCCTCAGCAGCGGCGCGCTGCCGACCGGGCTGGCCCTGAATGACGTGACCGGCCAGATCAGCGGCACGGTGACCACTCCAGGCACCAGCAGCTTCACCATCAGTGTTTCGGATGGAAGCGCCTGCTTCGGCACCCGCACCTACAGCGTCTCCGCGAACTGCCCGGCCATGGCGATCACCACCACGTCACTGCCGGACGCCTACTCCGGCACTGCCTACAGCCAGACGCTGAGCTCCACAGGCGGCGTGGCGCCGCTGACCTGGGATCTCGCCAGCGGCACACTGCCCGCAGGCCTGAGCCTGAACAGCAGCACCGGTCAGATCAGCGGCAGCCCCACTGTCTCCACCGCGGCCAACATCACCGTCCGTGTCGCAGACGTGAACGGCTGCTCCGTGACACAGGCGCTCACCTTGCAGTCCCACAACCTCGGCATCGGCAACCTGGTCTGGGTGGACACGAACAATGACGGCCTGCGCGGCAACACGGAGGCGGGTGTGGCAGGTCTCCGCCTGGAACTCTGGACCGCAGGCAGCAATGGCGTGCGTGACAATGGCAGCGGCGATGACGTGAAGGTGACGGAAGTCCTGTCCGACACCAACGGTGCCTACAACTTCCTCAATCTGGTGCCCGGTGTGTATTACGTGCGCATCCCGACTCCGCCGACCTACTACCCGACGATCAGCACGACCTCCGTCACCACGGACAACGGCATCAACAATGACAGCAACGGTGTGCAGCCAGCCGGCCCGGGCACCGCGGTGGTGAGCCATCTGATCACACTGACCGCAGGCGCTGAACCTGGCGCCGGTGTGGATGGTGATGACAGCGATCGCGACAGCACCATCGACTTCGCCTTTGCGAATCTGGACCTCTGCTACGCCCACACCCTGGTGGACAATGCGAGCTTCGAATTCCAGCAGCTTCCGAACGCCACCGGCACGGCCAGCGCGCTGCTCGGCTACAATGGCACGGGAACAGACTTCGGCACGAACATCAACGGTCTGCAGTGGGTGGGTGGCACGAACGGCACCAGCGGTGTGGGCGAGCCCATCCAGCGTGTGCAGGTGCTGGCCGGCAACAGCGGATCGCGTGTGAGCTGGGTGGAGTCCTACAAGGCGCGCCACGGCCGACGGTACATGCTTTTCCAGGGCACGAACTCCTGCGTGAGCCTGCGTGCCGCAGGGGGCGGAGCCTGGAGCACGGTGCTACAGCCAGGGCGTGAGTATCAGGTGTCCATCTGGGCGGCGACCGCCAGCAGCGCGGCGGCATCCGTCGTGCTCGACCTGGGTGCGAATGCTCAAATCTGGCAGGTCATCACCGGCACGACACCGGGCCTCTACCAATACTACACGGTGAGCCAGGGTGAGATGAACGGCACAGCGCCGGGCGAGCAGCAGTGCTGCGGATTCAGCGGCAGTGGCGGCAGCTTCCCTGCTTTTGGTTCGGCCGATTACAACAACTGGTCTGAAGCGGCGGCGAACAGCACGCAGCCAATGTGGCGGCAGTTCACCTGGCGCTTCCGCGTGGCCAACGGTGCCCTGGCTTCCCAGATCGACACGGCCACGCTGATCTTCTCCGCCGGATCCAACAGCGGCCCGATCGCGATGGATCACCTGACGGTCTGCGAAGTGAGCGCCTCCAACACCCTGACGCTGGGCAACCAGATCTGGAACGACACCAACAACAATGGTCTGCGTGACAGCGCCGAGCTGGGTGTCAGCAATGTGACGGTGCAGCTCTACACCAGCGGCAACAACACCGCCGGTGACGCGGACGACCTGCTCGTCGCCAGCACGACGTCCACGCCTTCCGGTGCCTATAACTTCAATGGTCTCGCCGCTGGCAAGTATGTGGTGAAAGTGACTCCCCCAGCTTCCCTGCCCGCGACAGCCGGCACGCCGGTCGCTCTGGACAACGGAGTGAACAATGACAACAACGGCTCGCAGCCTGGCGGACCTGGCACGGCAATCCTCAGTCCCGTGATCACCCTCAGCACAGGTGATGAGAGTGTGAATGATGGCGACACCAATCCTGACACCGAGCTCTCGATCGACTTCGGTGTGTGGAGCGGCATCACGATCGGCAACCAAGTCTGGGCGGACGCCAACAGCGACGGCGCCTTCCAGAGCGGCACCGAAAACGGCATCAGCGGACTCACCGTGGAGCTTCTCAACAGCTCCAACACCGTGCTGCAGACCACGACAACGAATGCGAGCGGTGTGTACAACTTTGTCACCTATCAGCCCGGCCAGTATCGCATCCGCATCCCAACTCCGTCGGCCTCATTCCCGCTCATCGCCGCCGTGAACGACCCTGCGGACAACGGTGAGGACAATGACTCCAATGCCCTCCAGGCCGGCGGCACGGGCACGGCAGTGACCAGCCCGCTGATCACCCTGGCGGCAGGCAGCGAACCAGGCGTGACTGGCGTAACCAACATTGAAAACACGATTGACTTCGGCTTCCGCGTCTGTCCGGCCATCACGATCAGCCCGAGCTCGCTGGCCGCGGCCACGCAGTACAGTCCGTATAGCGTGAACCTCAGCTCCACCGGCGGCACCGGCCCCTACTCCTGGAGCGTGAGCAGCGGCGCCCTGCCCGCCGGCCTGACGCTGACGAGCGGCGGTGTGCTCAGCGGCACACCCAATGCCTCGGCGATGCCTGGCTACCACACCTTCACAGTGCGCAGTGCCGACGGACCCACTGGATGCTCCGCCACACGCACCTACACGCTCACCGTGCTGGCACCGATCGTGACGGTGACGCCGACAACCCTCCCGGCCGGCACCCAGTATGCGAGCTACTCGCAGGCACTCAGCTCCAGCGGTGGCACATCTCCCTACACCTGGAGCGCCAGTCCGCCGATGCCTTCCGGCATGGTCTCATGGTGGATCGCTGAAAACGGCCCTGCGGATGCGCTGGCCGCGAACCTCTCCGTGGCTTACGGCGGTCTGGCCTATCAGAATGGCAAAATCGGCCGTGCCTACAACTTCGACGGCGTGGATGACCTCGTGGAAGCCCTGGACAGCAGCACGCTGAAGCCTGCGCAAATCACCCTGGAAGCGTGGGTGAATCCAGCCACCTCCGGCCTAACCACGAATGGCACCATCATCACCAAGACCACAGGCTCCGCAGGCACGGATGGCTATGGGCTGGGCTATCTCGGCAGCACGAGCAGCTTCGGCTTCTGGCTGAATGACCGCGCGGGCAACAGCATCACCACGACACTGACCGCAGGAGACTGGAGTCATGTGGTGGCCACCTATGACGGAACGACCATGCGCCTGTATGTGAATGGCGCGCAGGTGGGCTCGAAGGCTTACAGCACGGCGATCACCCACAGCACGGATGCCTTCCAGATCGGCAACCATGGCGGCGGCAGCGCAGCCTTCAAAGGTGGCATCGATGAAGCGGCGCTCTACAGCCGTGCGCTCAGCGCCGCCGAGGTGCTCAGCCGCTATACTTCGACCATGACGGGCAACAACGGCATGCCTGCCGGCCTAACGATCAATGCCACCTCCGGGCTGCTGAGCGGAACTCCGACCAGCGTGCCTGCCACCTATGACTTCGTGGCTCGTGCCAGCGACGTGAACGGCTACCCAGGCGTGCGCAGCTACGCCCTGCTCATCAACTGCCCTGCCATCGCCATCTCTCCGACCACCGTGCCGGATGCGGCGCAGTATGCGGCCTATGCCACGCAGAACATCACGGCCAGCGGCGGCACCGCACCGTATGCCTACAGCGTGTTCTCCGGCACTCTGCCCACAGGCATGACTCTGAGCAACACCGGCACGCTGAGCGGCACGCCGGGCAGCAATCCAGGCACCTACAACTTCACGGTGCAGGCCCGCGACGCGAACAATTGTACGGCCACACGCGCCTACACGCTGGTCGTCACCTGCCCGGTGATCACACTTTCGAACACGACCTTTGCCAATGCGCAGCAGTTTGCCGCTTACACACCGCAAACCCTCTCGGCGAGCGGTGGCAATGCGCCTTATGCCTTCTCCATCAACAGCGGCGCACTGCCGACTGGCATGAGCCTCAGTTCCGCCGGCATGGTCAGCGGCACCCCCACGGCGGTGCCGGGAGTGTACAACTTCACCGTCCGCGCCACGGATGCGCAGTCCTGCGTGGCCACGCGCGCCTACAGCATCACCGTGACCTGCCCGGCCATCGCCATCACGCCCGTGAGCGTGCCGAACGCCACGCAGTATGCGGCCTACAGCCAGACGCTCACCGCTTCCGGCGGCAATGGTGGTTATGTCTGGGACATCACCACGGGCTCACTGCCAGCAGGTGTGACTCTCAGCACGGCAGGTGTGCTCAGCGGCGCTGCCACGGCTGCACCTGGTGCCTTCTCCTTCACCGCCCGTGTCACGGACAGCCAGACCTGCGCCGTCACACGCGCCTACACTCTGACCGTGGTCTGCCCGACGATCACCGTGAGTCCTGACACACTGCCAGCCGGCACGGCGAACACTGCCTTCACGCAGACGCTTACGGCCAGCGGTGGCACGGCTGCTTATGCCTGGAGTGTCCAGAGCGGCACGCTGCCCACGGGCATCACCTTGAGCGCAGGCGGTCTGCTCAGCGGCACGACCAGCCAGGTCGGCGGCTTTAACTTTGTGGCCCAGGCCACAGACGCGAATGGTTGCACAGGCACGCGCAGCTACACGCTGAGCATCGGGTGCCCGGCCATCACCATCAACCCGGCCTCCATGCCCGCAGGCACCGTCAGCCAGGGTTACCTGCAGACTCTCAGCGCCACTGGCGGCACAGGTCCCTATGTGTGGAGCGTGTCCGGCGGTGCCCTGCCCTCCGGCCTCAGCCTGATCCCAGGTCCGATGAGTCTTGCGGGTCCTGGCACGGTCTACAATGACATCTTCAACCCGGCGGGTTCCGTGACGGTGGATCCACCCAACGGCGGCATCCTCTCCGTCAACACAGGTGGCAGCGCAGGACCAACCGATCTGGGCATCTGGACGATGAAAGCCACAGGCGGTGCCAGCGTGGGCCTTCTGGGTCTCGGCATCCTGGAAACAGGTGCGAGCGTGCAGCTGGACACGGCGGCGATGTACTTCCGCATGAGCAACAACAACGCGAGCCTGCTCGGCGCGCTGGGCACTGGTACTTCCGTCGCCTCGACGTGGGAAGCCACGGCGACCTTTGACAAACCCGGCCAGGAGATCGTCCCGCTGCCGAACAAACGATACGTCATCAGCTTCTACGTGAACGGAAGCAACGGCCTCCTGCAATCCGGTCTTGGCATCACCCCGACCTTCACCGTGGAACTGCTGGATGGTGCCGGCAACGTGCTCACCACGCAGACATCCTCCACGCTGGTGAACCTGCTCGGCGTCTTCGGCACCGGCGTGACCAGCGGCACGGTGACGCTGACCTACATGATGCCTTCGACGATGCCCGCCGGGGCTCTGTCCCTGCGCTTCAAAGGCAGCGCGACCCTGAACACGACCGTGCTGGGCATTGGACGAACCTTTGCGACCGTCAGCGGTCTGACACTGATCCAGTCCGATCCGGCCGCCAGCACGCAGGCACGCATCATCGGCTCTCCGCTGTGCTCGATCGGGCCTAACAACTTCACGATCCAAGCCGTCGACACACGCGGTTGCGTGTCCACGAAGGACTACACGCTGACCGTCAACTGCCCGGCCCTGAACATCATCACGGATACTCTGTCCAACGGCGTCACGGGCTCGACCTACTCGGCGAACCTGCAGGCCGAGGGCGGATACACGGGCAACCTGGAAGCCACGGGCGGTATCGCGCCTTATGTGTGGCAGATTGTCTCGGGCGCACTGCCACCCGGCCTGTCACTCTCTCCCTCGGGCACCATCTCCGGTGTGCCGACCTCCGCGACCACGGCCACGTTTACCGTGCGCGCCAGTGACTCCTGCGTCTGCGGTGCCACACGCACCTTCACGCTGACCACGGTCTGCCCAGTGCTGACCCTGGGACCTGCCTCGCTGGGCACCGGCTATGTGGGCGTGGCCTACAGCCAGACCATGACGACCGCAGACGGCACTGCGCCTTACACTTATTCGGTGGTCAGCGGCAGCCTGCCAGCGGGCCTTTCCATCAGCAATGCAGGTGTCATCAGCGGCACGCCGACCACCGTCGGCACGTCCACCTTTGACATCCGCTCTGTCGATACCTACGGCTGCCCGGTCACAGGCACCCGCAGCATCACGATCAAGAGCCTGAGCCTCGGCAATCTGGTCTGGAACGATCTGGATCAGGACGGCACGCTCGACGCTGGTGAGAACGGCATCAGCGGTGTCTCGCTGCAAATCTTCAAGACCACCAATGCCACCATCGGTGACGCGGATGACGTCTCCCAGGGCACGACGACCACCTCGGCCAGCGGCATCTACAGCTTCAGCGGCCTGGCTCCGGGCATGTACTATGTGCGCATCGCCACACCACCCACGGCCACGCCGTTCTCCTCCGGTATCATCGTGACTTCCGACAATGGTGTGGACGGTGACAACAACGGTTCTCAGGCCGGCGGTTCCGGCACGGCGATCACGAGCCCGATCATCACCTTGGCCATCGCCCGCGAGCCTGGTGACATCACTGGTGGCGCCGATGTGGATGACAGCATCGACTTCGGTCTGCGCACGGTGCCAAGTGCAACGCCGCTGCTCGAGTACGACCTGAACACCGCCAGCAATGGTCTGCCAGCTCCGCCGAGCTACCAGAACTCCGCCATCGTCAACGCTCCCAAGATCCAGGTGGAGGAAGACCTCAACGGCCTCACGGACGTCAGCGAGCCAGCGTACAGCGGTCCGATCAAGAGTGGTGCGCTCAGCCGTCGTGTGCGTGACTGGGACTCGACCTACGACACGACCTTTAACAACACGCGCACCAGTCTGACCCAGGGACGCGACAGTCTTTGGGCGCGCTTTGACTTTGACCCGACGACGACCGGCAACATCGGCAAGCTGCTCTTTGACGTGCAGCGTGTGAACTCCACCTCCCCCGTGAGCGGCAAGGCCTTCCTCACCTGGAAAGAGGGCAGCTCCTACTACACCGCGACGACGGACACCTTCTCCATCGCCGCGCAGCCTGCCTGGTACTCCATGAACCTGAACTGGACGAGCTTCATCGGCGGAGCCACCGCGCTGCCGACCGGCTCGCAGCTCGCAGGCAAGTCCTTCCTCCTCGAGATCTATCTCTGGGGCGGCGACAGCACGGGCTACATCGACATCGACAACGTGATCCTGGAAGGCAATGCCACCTGCGCACCAGCAACGCTGAGCATCGGTGACTTCGTCTGGAGCGACCTGAACGGCAACGGTCTGAAGAATGCACGCGAGCCTGGCCTGGCTGGCCTCACCATGCAGCTGTGGCGCTCCGGTGCGGACAACACCGTGAACACGGCTGATGACACGCTGCATGCCACGATGGTCACTGATGCCAACGGCTACTACCTCTTCAGCGGGCTGTCCGCGGGCAACTACTTCGTCAGGATCCCGACACCGAACTCTGAATGGTCCACGGCCTCGCCGGCCGTCAACTCAGACAACGGCGTGGACAATGACAGCAATGGCAACCAGCCGGGCGGCATCGGCACGGCAGTCACCAGCCCGATCATCAATCTCGCGCTCGGTGTGGAGCCTGGCAGCGGCGGTTCGACCCACCGCGACATGACGGTCGATTTCGGCTTCACGGCCAACATGAGCATCGGTAACTTTGTCTGGGGTGACCTGGACAACGACGGCATCGTGGATGCCGGTGAGACTGGTGTGGCCGGCGTGCCGCTGGAACTCTACAAGTCCACCGACACGACGGTGAACAATGCTGACGATGTGAAGGTGGGCAGCACCATCACCACAGACAGCAGCGGCGCTTACAGCTTCTCCGGACTGAGCATCGGCAACTACTATATCAAGCTGACGCCACCGATCTCCCACCCGCGCCGCAGCAGCACCAGCAGCAGCACGGACAATGGTGTGGACAATGACAACAACGGCATCACCCAGGCATCCACAGGCGCCCCCATCTACTCCATGATGGTGAACCTGCAGGCCCTGACCGAGCCGGGCAACCTCCTCGCGCCATTCGGCAGCAATGCTGAAATCACGGTCGACTTCGGTCTGCGCCCTGTGTTCGTCACAGTCGGCAACCTGGTCTTCAAGGACGGCAACAACAACAACCGCTACGACAGTGGTGAAGGTGTGGGTGGCGTGCGTGTGGACCTGCTGAATGAAAGCGGCGTGTTCGTGCGCAGCACGACCACCAGCAGCGTCAGCACCACCCTCGGCTCCTACCAGTTCAGCAGCGTGGTGCCTGGAAACTACTACGTGCGTATTCCTCCGAGCGAGTTCGCCACGGGCATGCCGCTGGTCAACACCCTCTCCATCACGCCAACCACACCGGTGGACGACGCGCTGGATGACAACCTGGGCAATGGAGACAGCGGCGTCGATGCCGCCACGCCTGCTTCCAGCGGCATCTCCAGCCCGATGCTGGCGCTGTTTGAAGACACTCTGCCCACGAACGCCACGGGTGAGGCCGGCTTCCGCAACACGCTGGACGACAGTGATGACGACAACGGCAACATGACCGTGGACTTCGGCTTCCGCAGCACGGGCCCGAGCGAGACGGGCTGCTATCACCTCGTGTTCGGCGATGCCAACCAGAGCGGCAACGTGAACAAATCCACCGAATTCACACCGACCCAGGCCTACGACTTCCCGTATTCGCCAAACATCGCCTACATCAACAACTTCAACCTAACCTATGATGCGGCAACGAAGCGGCTGGCGCTGGACTCCAGCTTCACGCAGCTGACCGGCAAGAAGGTGGACGCCATCGGCATGCTGGTGAGCACGGGACCAAACCCTGCCACCGCCGATCACGCCGTGATCTACATGAACGGCTTCAGCCGCGGCGCGCCGGTGATCAGCATCTACCGCTTCAACACCACGCTGGGCATCTCCAGCTGGCAGACAGCGGCCAACCTCATGATCAGCACCGCTCCTGGCGGGGCCAACAGCGCGGACGTGCTGCAGAACAAGGTCACGGAGACGGGTTCCAACGTGCGCTTCCAGTTCGTGATCGATGTGAACCGCATCAACACCGCCTCCAACTGGAGCGCCATGGGCGTGAGCGCCTCCACCTGGGAAGGCCTGCTCATGGGCGGCGCCACCGGCCTGGTGCTGCGCACAGCGGACCTCGACAGCGCGCCGACCTATGATGCGTCAGGCGCGATGACGAGCTTCCCCTTCACCCCGAGCAGCACCACGATGGGCAGCTTTGACACCGATCCTTCGGGTGTGGCCACCATCGCCACCGAGCCTTGCTCCGTCTCACCATGGGTCAGCCTGGGCAATCTGGTGTGGAGTGACGTGAACAACAACGGTCTGAAAGACGCGAGCGAGCTCGGTGTCACGGGTGCCACACTGCAGCTCTTCGATCCGGGTGCGGACAACGCGGTCGGCGGCAGCGGCTCGAACGCTGACGTGCAGGTCGGTGCCTCCCTGGTCACCACCAGCAGCGGTGCTTACAGCTTCACCAACCTCGTTCCGGGCTCTTACTACGTGCGTGTCACGCCTCCGGCCAACTTCCCCGCCAGCGGCGGTGTGGCGGTGACGAGCGACAACAATGTGGAAGGTGACAACAACGGCTCGCAGCCCGGCGGCCCAGGCACTGCCATCTTCAGCCCGGTCATCGATCTCGCCGTGGGTGCTGAGCCAGCCTCCGCGGTGGACGGTGACGGCACGAGCGGCAACGCGACGATCGACTTCGGTCTGTGGAGCGGCTTCACCATTGGTGACCTGGTCTGGAACGACGTGAACAACAATGGTGTGAAAGACACCTCTGAAACAGGTGTCAGCGGTGTCTCGGTTGACCTTCTGACTCCAGGAGCCGACAACGCCATCGGCGGCTCTGGCGGCAACGCGGACACGCTGCTGGGCACCACCTCCACCAACAGCTCCGGTGTGTACAGCTTCCGCAGCTACACGCTGGGCAAACACTACGTCCGGATCACTCCCACGGCGTCTCTCTCGCTCTCCAGCTCGACGACGGTGACCACGGACACCGGCATCAACAATGACAACAACGGCGCGCAGCCCGGCGGTGCCGGCAGTGACATCTTCTCCATGGTCTTCGACCTTGCTCCTGGCACTGAGGCCGGCAGCAGTGGCTCAACCAATACTGAGAACACCATCGACTTCGGTCTGCGTGGCTGCCCGACGATCACGATCAGCCCGACCTCGCTTCCAGTCGTGACCATCGGCACGGCCTACAGCCAGACACTGACAGGTTCCGGAGGCAACACGCCTTACACCTGGACCCTGGCCAGCGGCACGTTCCCGACCGGCATCTCCCTGAGCAGCGCCGGGGTGATCAGCGGCACCACGACCGCGGCCACGGGCAACTACAGCATCACCGTGCGCCTCACGGACCTTTCCGGGTGCCAGGTGACACGCGCCTACACCCTCACCGTCTCCTGTCCGACGCTGACGATGACACCCGCCAGCCTGTCTGGCGGATCACAAGCCACCGCCTACAGCCAGACGCTGACGGCCACCGGCGGCACCACACCTTACACATGGTCGCTGCCCACAGGCACCCTGCCTGCAGGCATCACGCTCAGCAGCGGCGGCGTGCTTAGCGGCACACCGACCACGCCGGGCAACTACTCCTTCACCGTCCGCGCCACGGATGCCCGCGCTTGTATCGTGGATCGTGGTTATACCATCGCCATCACCTGCCCTGGCATCACCGTGAGTCCGACCTCGCTGACGGCTGGCACGCTCGGCGTGGCCTACAGCACCACCAGCTTCAGCGCCACGGGTGGCACAGCTCCCTATGCCTGGAGCGTGAGCAGCGGCACCCTGCCCTCCGGCATGAGCCTGACCAACGCCGGCCTGCTGAGCGGCACACCGAGCGGAGCGCCCGGCACCTACAACATCACCGTGACGGTCACGGATGCGAACCTCTGCGCCGGCAGCCGCGCCCTGAGCCTGCTGATCAATTGCGGCACCTTCATCATCACCCCCACCTCGCTTTCCAACGCCACGCAGGGCGCAGCCTACACATCACAGACCATCTCCGCGGCCGGCGGCACGGCTCCTTACACATGGACAGTGAGCGCCGGTGCACTGCCCACGGGCATGACCTTCAGCAGTGCCGGTGTGCTCAGCGGCACGCCGACCTCCGCGCCTGGCACTTACAACTTCACTGCTCGTGCCACGGATGCCTACTCATGCTCAACGACACGCAGCTACGAACTCATCGTCAACTGCCCACCGGTGAACATCACCACCACAACGCTGGCTGGTGCCACCCAATACTCCAGCTACACGCAGACGCTGGCGGCCACGTCCGGCTCCACGCCTTACACCTGGACCATCAGCAGTGGTGCTCTGCCCACCGGCCTGAACCTCTCCAGCGGCGGCGTGATCAGCGGCACACCGACCCAGCTCGGGACCTTTAACATCACCTTCCGCGTGACGGATGTGAACGCCTGCGCCACCACCCGCGCGCTGAGTCTGACGGTGGCCTGCCCGGTCATCTCACTGACACCCGCCACACTGGCCGGAGGTCAGAACAATGTGGCCTACAGCCAGCAGTTCACCGCGAGCGGTGGCACCAGCCCGTATGTCTTCACCCGCACCAGCGGCGCGCTGCCCACCGGCATGACACTGAGCTCGCAGGGCCTGCTTTCCGGCGCGCCGACCTCGGGTCCGGGCAACTACAACTTCACCATCCAGGCCATGGATACCTCAGGCTCCTGCTCCGGCAGCCAGGCTTACACGCTGACGATCACCTGCCCGACCGTGGTGCTGACCCCGGCGACGCTCGGCAACGGCTCCGTGGGCACGGCCTACTCCGTGGGCCTCTCCTCCAGCGGCGGCACAGCCCCGTATACCTACACTGTGACCTCCGGCACTCTGCCCACCGGCCTGAGCCTCTCCGGCAGCGGCCTGCTCTCCGGCACGCCTACCAGCGCCACGACGGCCAGCTTCACCGTGCAGACCAGTGATGCCTTCTCCTGCTCGGCGACACGCTCCTACACCCTGACGGTGGTCTGCCCGGCGATCGACATCGACCCGGATGATCTGGACGATGCCTACTACAATGTGAACTACAGCCAGGCCTTCACCGCCACGGGCGGCACGGGCCCTTACAGCTGGAGCGTCATTGCCGGCGTGCCACCTCCTGGCATCACGCTCAGCAGTGCTGGTGTGCTCAGCGGCAAGAGCACCACCTTCGGCACCGCCAGCTTCACGGTGCGTGTGACGGACAACTTCGGCTGTCAGGCCACGCTCAGCACCTCCCTGACGGTGAAGGGCCTCTCCATCGGCAACCTCGTCTGGGATGACCTGAACTACAGCGGCACGTATGACGCAGGTGAAGCTGGTGTGAAGGACGTGGTGGTGCAGCTCTGGGATCCAGGTGCGGACCACTCCATCGGCGGCAGCGGCCCTAACGCCGACGTGCAGATCGGTGCGAACAAGCTGACCAGCGTTTTTGGCACTTACTCCTTCAACAACCTCCTGCCCGGGTTCTACTACCTGCGTGTCGTTCCCCCCACCAACCTGCCGATCCCTGGTGGCAATCCGGTGGATGCGGACAACGGCACCGACAATGACAACAACGCCGCGCAGCAGCCCGGAGGCTACGGCACCGTCATCTACGGACCCGTGATCGAACTCGCCACCGGCGGTGAACCGACGGATGATGACGGCGATCCTGACACTGATTTCTCCGTGGACTTCGGCCTCTACCGCGGCCTGAACATCGGTGATCCTAACCCGGCCTCCGGCAACTCCAACTTCGTGTGGGCAGACACGAACGACAACGGCATCAAGGATGCTGGCGAGCTTGGCATCGACGGAGTGGACGTGCAGCTCTGGGCCACGGGACCTGACCAGGTCATCGGCGGCAGTGATGATGTGCTGCGCAAGACGGCAACCACGACGGGTGGAGGCAAGTATGGCTTCGAAGGCCTGGCTCCAGGCAAGTATTACCTGCGCATCGCCACGCCACCGTCCACGCATCCGCTGTCCAGCTCCACCACGGTGCTTCTGGACAATGCGACCAACGATGATGACAACGGCCATCAGGTCGGTGCGGGCAGCATCTACAGCCCGGTGATCCAGCTCACCTCCGGAGCCGAAGTCGGCGGCGGTGGTTACAATGAAAACAGCATCGACTTCGGTCTGCTGCCGGTGATCCCGACCGTGTACGTCTCCGCCACCCAGGATGACTCCATCCAGACTTATGACTCGCAGAGCGGCCGCTTCACCGGCGTGCTGCGTGATCCGTTCGGGACCGCGCACAACCAGGGCGATGGCAATCCGTTCGACGTGCCTTACAACATCGAGCTCGGCCCGGATGGAAACTGGTATGTGGCCCATTACGGCAACGGCAACCTGAACCGGATCAGCAGCAACGGCACGCAGACCCCGAACATCCTGAACAAGGCCGGCATGACCATGAGCGAGGTGCAGAACTTCGCGATCGGTCCGGATGGCAACTTCTATGTCGTGGATCATCAGGGCGGCCGCATCGTGCGCTTCCAAGGACCTCTGGGCACCACACCTGGGGCACCGATGGGCACCTCGCCTTACACCTACATCTCCCGCACCGGCATCCAGGACATCGCCTTCGGTCCGGATGGCAACATCTACCTCGTGATCCAGGACGGCACCACGCGTGACGTGCGCCGTTACAACACGAGCACCGGAGCGCTGATGAACACGATCGTCACGGATGCGCAGCTGGCCAGCATGGTGGCCAACGGCCAGCCTGCGCCGATCATCTCCGGCATCGACATCCACGGCAGCACTCTCTACGGCGTGAACCGAAGCGATGGTGAGATCTTCCGGATCAGCCTCGCCACACCATCCGCACCTGGCTCACCGCAGCTGGTGGCCACCATCAGCAGCGCCGGCCTGGGTGATGTGGACACACGCGACCTGGAGTACAATGCGCAGAACGACCTTCTCTACATCACTGGTTATGCCTGGCAGAAGACGGTGATCGGCGGAAGCTACACCAACGGCACGCTGCTGCGCCTGGATCCCGCGGGCGCCCCGAACGCCACAGTGGAACTCTTCGAGGCGCCGATCGCAAGCCCGCCAGGGCCTAACAATGAGATCTGGTCCGGCCCGCGTGATCTTGCGCTCGGCAAGCCACGCGCCACGCTGAGCCAGACGGTCTCGATCGGCAGCACGGTGTGGAATGACTCGAATGGCGACGGCCTGTACACGGCTGGAGAAAACGGCATCCCCAACGTGCGCGTGGAACTGTGGCGTGATGCGGACGGCCTCCCTGGCAATGGCGCGGAGACCCGCATCGGCTGGACTGCCACGAACTCCCGCGGCATGTTCTACTTCTCAGGCCAGGCTCCTGGAGTCTACCAGCTGAAGATTCCTGCCACGAACTTCGGTGACGGACAGCCTCTGGCCGGCTCCGGTGTCAGCAGCGCCATCACGGTGACCACGGACAACCGTGTGGACGGTGATGACAACGGCATCCAGGCCGGTGGCACGAAGACGGAAGTGGTGAGCCCGCTGATCACGCTGACTCCAGATGCCGAGCCAACGGGCGACGGCAACACGGGCACTGAGTCCAAATCCGGAGGTGACCTGGACGACTACCCTGCCATCACGGCCTACAATACCGATGCCAGCGGTGACATGACCGTGGACTTTGGTTTCGTGGAGCCCGGCACGATGGCGATCGGCAACCTTGTGTTTGACGACTCCAACGGCAACCGCCGCTATGACAATGGTGAAGGCCTGAACAATGCGGTGGTGCAGCTCTACTACTGGGGCCAGACACCAGGCGTGAATGAGCCGGTGGCCAGCACCGTGACCAGCAATGGCGGCAAGTATCTCTTCAACGGTCTGTGGCAGGGCCAGTACTTCGTCCACCTCCCGGCGGCGCAGTTCCAGTCCAGCGGCGATCTGCGCGGCCTCTTCAGCCTCGAAGGCGTGCAGGCAGGTGACGATGACGTGGGCGAGGACTCCACGGACACGCTGCAGCCGCATGTGGACGGCATCAACACCGGCCGAATCATCCTGACGAAGGACAGCACCCCCACGAACCTCACCTCTGAAACGGGCTTCGACTCCACAAGCGACGACAGCGACGATGCGAACACCGACCTGACGGTGGACATCGGCCTCTTCCGTCCGGTGGCGATCGGCAACCTGGTCTTCATGGACAACAACGCCAACAACCGCGCGGACAGCGGTGAAGGCATCGACAACATCACCGTGGAGCTCTTTGCCTCCACGCAGAACCCGAACCTCGACGCGCCTCTGGCCACGACCACCACGGCCAATGGCGGCAGGTATCTCTTCAGCTTCATCCGCCCGGGCAACTACCTCGTGCATGTGCCGAAGGAAATGTTCCAGAGCAGCGCTCCTCTCTACCGCCGCGTGAGCATCGCCGAAGGTGTGGCGGGCGATGACGACGCTGGTGAGGACGGCCGCAATGACAGCGTGCCCGAGACGGCAGGCGTAACCACTTATGTGGTCACGGTGATCCCAGCCCAGTGCCCGACGGACCTCTCCTCCGAAACGGGTGTGGACCACACCTCTGACAATGAGAACGACGCCTCAGTGGACCTCACGGTGGACTTCGGCTTCCAAAGCCCGGTGGGCGTGGGCAACATGGTCTTTGTGGACCTCAACAGCAATGGTCATGCCGACTCGAACGAGGGCATCGATGGTGTCAGGCTGGAGATCTACCGCGGCGACCAGAACCCAGGCGTGTCCGAGCCGCTCTTCACCACGATCACCTCCGGCGGCGGCAAGTATGCCTTCAATCATCTCTCCTCCGGCAGCTACATCGTCTTCATTCCGCCCTCCCAGTTTGCTCCGGGCGCGCCGCTCGGTGGCGTGGTGTCCATGACAGGCGCGCAGCTGGGCAATGCCGATGACAACACCGGTGAGGACGGCATCGACAGCGCCACACCGGCCATCACCGGCATCCGCACGCGCATCATCGCGCTGAACATCGACAACGCACCTGTGGACGGTGGTGAGGAAAAAGGTCTCTACAACACCGACGACATCTTTGATGACAACAACTTCGACCTGACCATCGACTTCGGCTTCGTGGCCGCCAATCCGAATGCGCTGGGCATCGGCAACCTGGTCTTCCTGGATGCCAATGCCAACGGTGTGTATGACAACGGTGAAGGTCTGGACGGCGTGGTGGTGCATCTGCATGCAGGCAGCGCTGATCCTCTGACCGCAACACCGGTGCGCACCACGGTGACCAGCAACGGAGGCATCTATCTCTTCAGCGGCCTGGATGCCGGCAGCTACAAGGTGCACATTCCGCCGTCCCAGTTCCAGGCCAGCGCCATCCTCCACAGCTGGATCTCCTTCCCCGGCCAGGGCGGTGACAACGGCATCGACGACAACATGGATGAAAACGGCAGTGATGCCGATGCGGTGGTCCATGGTGTGACCTCCACGGTCATCACCGTGGCCTCGGACAGCGAGCCGGTGAACTTCATCAGCGAGCTCGGACGAGACGCCTTCATGGATGACTCCAACGATGACAACACCGACCTCACGGTGGACTTCGGCTTCTACAAGCCTGTCGCCGTGGGCAACCTGGTGTTCATCGATGCGAACTACAACGGCCGCGCTGAAGCTGGTGAAGGCGTGGCTGGCGTGGAAGTGCAGCTCTTCCGCCAGGGTGACTCACCGCTGTTCGATGTGCCGGTGAGCTCCGCCACCACCGATGCGCAGGGCCGCTACCTGATCACGGACCTGGCGCCGGACAGCTACTTCCTGCACATCCCGTGGACGACGTTCCTCAACGGCTCGCCGCTGTATCTCCATGCCAGCATTGTGGGCACGCAGGCCTTTGACGACAACCTGGGTGAAGACGGCCTGGATGATGCACGCCCGGATCTGAATGGCATCAGCACGGCGGTGTTTGTGCTGAGCAGCACCAACAGCCCGACCGGCTCAGCGGAAGGCGGCTTTGAAGGTGACTCCGACGATGCGCGAGACGCGGCGACGGATCTCTCACGCGACTTCGGCTTCGTGCCGCGCGTGCAGGTCGGCAATGTGGTCTTCAAAGACTCGAACAGCGACGGCATCTTCGATCCGAATGTGGAAACAGGCCTGGATGGCATTCCGCTGCAGCTCTGGAGCGCGACCTCAAACTCACCGCTGGCCACTACGACAACCTCCGGCGGCGGTCTGTACAGCTTCAACGTGGCTCCAGGCACCTATCATGTCCGCATCCCTGCCAGCACCTTTGCCTCCGGTGGCGTGGCTGAAAACCTCATCGCTCCGCCATCGACACCGAACAGTGGCGGCGTGCATGTGGATGATGATGTGGGCCAGGACGGCTATGTGAACGGCTCCAGCATTGTCAGCGGCGGCATCCGCACGGCCAGCTTCACCGTGCTGCCCGGACTGGCGCCCGATGACAGCAATGGTGAGACGGGCTTCCTCTACTTCGATGACGACGTCTTTGACCATGACTCCGACCTCACGGTGGACATCGGCCTCGCGCCGAAGCCCATCTATGTCGGCAACCTGGTCTTTGCTGATGTGAACGGCGACGGGCACTTCACCCCGGCCACAGATCGTGGTGTGGCGGGCGTGCTCATCGAGATGTATGCCACGGGTGCTCTTCCTGGTGTGGACCTGCCGCTGCTCTCCACGTATTCCGGCGCCGATGGCAGCTACCTCATGCGCGCTCCTGGCGCCGGCACGTACTTCCTGCACATCCCGCAGAGTCAGTTTGCCACCGGCGCCCCGCTGCGCAATGCGCTGCCTGTGACCGGCTTTGGTGATGACGACGGCACGGATGACAGCACGAACGAGGACACGCTGCTGTCCTCCGATCCTGCCTCCGATGGCGTGAACAGCATCGTCTTTGAACTCGCCTACGGCACCGAGCCTTCCGGCGCGAAGGAAGGCGGCTTCCTGGGCAGCAGTGATGATGCGATCGACGCAGACTCCGATCTCACCATCGACCTCGGCTTCAACGGAGTGGGTGCCGCGACGGACCTGGGCATCGGCAACGTGGTGTACATGGACACCAACAGCAACGGCCGCTACGACAGCGGCGAGGGCAAGTCAGGCGTGTGGATGATCCTCTACCGCGCAGCAGACACAAGCACTCCGTTCCGCACCACGCACACGGATGCGCAGGGCCGCTACCTCTTCACGCATCTGCCGCCTAACCAGTACATCGTCCACGTGGCCGCGGACAACTTCAAACCCAACATGCCGAACCCAGGCCAGCCTAACCAGACAGGCACTGGCAATGGTCCTCTTTATGGCATGGTGTCCGTGACTGGCAACCAGCCGAACCTGACCACGGGTGATGACAACACGGGCGAGGACGGCATTGACGCGCCTAACCCTGAAGTCGTCGGCATCAGCACGAACTCCATCAACCTGGCCGTGGGCACGGCCCCTGTGGGCACGACCGAGGCTGGCTTTGACGGCAGCTCTGACGGCAGCGCTGGCAGTGCCAAGGATGCGAACTACAATCTGCTGGTCGACTTCGGCTTCAAGGCAGCGCCGGTGGCCAGCAACCTGAAGGTGGGCAACCTGGTGTTCCATGATGAGAACGGCAACGGCATCGCTGATCTGAACGAAGGCGTGCCAGGCGTGACCGTGCAGCTCTTCCCTGCCTCGGCGAACCCGCTGGCCTCCGCGCCGCTGGCCACTCTGAGCACCAGCGCGATCACCAACGAGCGCGGCGCCTATCTCTTCGAGAACCTGGCTCCGGGCGAGTACTTCGTGTTCATCCCGCCAACCAACTTTGCGAATAGCGGGCCGCTGTATCACAAGGTCTCGCTCTTCGGCACGCAGGGCAGCCTGGGCGCGGCCGCAGGTGATGACAATGCGGGCGAAGACGGCCTGGATGAGTCCGCCCCTGAGATCAACGGTGTGCGCACGGCCAGCTTCACCCTTGCCCCAGGAACGATGCCTGCTGGCACGGCTGAGACGGGCTTCCTCGGTGCCTCGGATGACTCGGTGGATGGCAATTCGGATCTCACGATCGACCTGGGCTTCATCACCCGCGTGGGCATGGGCAACCTGGTCTTCAAGGATCTGACACAGGATGGCTTCTATGGCAGCGGTGATGTGACCGTGGACGGTGTGACGGTGGAAGCCGTGCGCATGAATGGCAGCATCGAAGCCGGCATCGCCGCGACCACCGTGTCCGCGAATGGCGGGAAGTATCGCCTCAACGTGTCACCAGGCACCTACAAGGTGCGCATTCCTGCCAGCCAGTTCACCCAAGGCTCAGCGCTGGAGTTCTTCCAGCCCACGATCCTGACCGGCTCCGGTCATGACGACAACACCAACCAGGATGCGCTCTTCACAAGCACGCCTGCCGCCAATGGCGTGAGCACTGCGATCCTGAACCTCACGCCGGGCACACAGCCGACCACCGCGGACAGCCGCGAGCCTGGCCATGACCATGACAGCGACGTGGATGAAGATGCGAACGTGAACCTGACGCTCGACTTCGGCATGGTGCCGAAGGGCTACGCAGTGGGCAACCTGGTGTTCCAGGACACGAACGCGAACTCACGCTACGATGCAGGCACGGACACCGCGCTCAGCGGAGTGACTCTGAAACTCTTCGCCGCCGGAGCCGATGTGCAGACTGCATCTCCTGTGGCCACCACGGCCAGCGCCGCGGACGGCAGCTACCTGCTGATGGTGCCGACAGCCGGCAGCTACTTCATTCACGTGCCTTCCAGCAACTTCCAGTCGGGTGCAGGTGGTGTGCTGGCGGGCATGAAGGCCTGCTCGACGACGGGTTCGGCCACGGCCGCGATGGATGACAACTACGACCAGAACGCGATCAATGCGACCTCGCCATCCGCGAACGGGATCAGCACGGGTGTGTTCACCCTCAACGCCTCCACGCTGCCAGTGGATGGCACCGGCACGATCGGTGAGACGGGCTTCAACAAGACCTCCGACAACTTTGCGGACACCTGGGGCAACATGACGATCGACATCGGCTTTGAAACCGCGCCGCAGGGCTTCCCGCTCGCCCAACGCGAGCGCAACACCAGCAGCGGCACGTTGGCCGCGACGAGCACGCCTGCTCCGGAAACCAGTGGTGAAGGCATGGCCGCCAGCGATGAACCGGTGAGCATGACCTTTGCGCTGTGGCAGAAGGATCACCCTGGCGCGGCCAATGATGACACGGATGCGGACACCGCGGTGAACCTGCTGGAGTATGCGGCGAACTCGGATGCTGAAAGCGGCACCTCACAACCGGTGGTGCGTCTGGTGACGGACAGCAGCACCGGGCGTGTGGATGCGATCTACACGCGCCCAACCAACGGCCGCGGAGACATCCGCTACCTGCTCACGGGCAGGGCTGATGCACGCAGCAACACCTGGAGCCGCATTGTGCTGGCGCCTGCGATCACGCAGAACAATGACGGCAGCGAAACTATTCGTTATGCCGACGTCACGTCTGACGCGGTCTTCACCGGCGCGAACTCCGGCATTGTCCGCCTGGATGTGCAGCTGGATGCGAACCTGGACGGCACGCCGGAAGCTTCCGCCGCCTCCGTGCCACAGGGCTGGCTGCGCCGCGCCATCACCGGCCGCATGACGCTGGCCATGCCGCTGCTCAAAGACGCGCTCTTCACCGGCAAGGTGAGCTCTGTGGAAGGTGACAACGTCCTGGTTCTGCCAGCGGCGGTGACGCTTCCGACCTCCGCACCTTCCTACGTGGAAGTGCACAGCACCGGCGAGCGCCTTGAAATCAACGGCGGCGAGTCCAGCGGCACACGCATCGCCCTGCACAGCACGCATGCTCCAGCGGCGGGCACGCAGATCAGCCTCCACACTCACTGGACCATGAATGAACTTCTGGGCACGGATCTCTTCACCGCTGGCGACAGCAGTGAAACGGCCGACCGCGCGATGCTCTTCGACCCGAGCACCAACGCCTTCCGCACCGCCTGGCTCAGCAGCACGGGCTGGAAGGGCGACTTCACCGGCAAGCGTGTCCTGATCCCTGGCGAAGGCATGCTGCTGCACGCCCGCGAAGGCACCGTGACCCTGACGCTGACCGGTGCTGTGCGCACGCATCGCTTCCAGGTTCCCCTGACAGCGGGAGCCCAGCTGGTGAGCAGCGGCTTCCTGCTGGATCACAGCCCGCACAGCCTGGGTCTGAGCACTGCCAACGGCTTCACGGCGGGTGCGCGTGCGACCAGCGCGGATCGTCTGCGCCTCTGGGAAGGTGACATCACCGAAGGTGCCGCGACCTACCGCAGCCTGTTCCTGCAGCAGCGCACGGGTGGCACCGCCTGGATCCTGGAGGGAGACAGCGCCCAGGTGGATCAGACGCGTGCGGTGCTGGTGCAGCCTGGCCAGGCATTCTTCATCCTGCCGAAGGTGGCGGTGCCTGGGTATCAGGAGCCGTGAGCTTGCGGAAGTTGGATGTGTGTGCGCGCACAGCGGTGTCGCGCTTGAGCGCTACCCCTGGGCTTTACCCAACCAGCGAGTCACCACACATGTCCCCGCATGGACTGCGGCAGCCCTGCTGCCGCTTTCTCCAAGCCAGCCCTGCTGGCCCTCGCCAACACAGAAATGTCCTGAGTTCAATCGAGGCTTTTCTCCCGGCAGCAGGCTGCCGCAGTCCATGTCACTGCCGCGACTTCGGTGATAATGTCTCGTCAATGGCTTTGAGGAGGGAGTGGTCTCCTGGGGCGTCAGAGTTCAGGGACCAGATCATGATGCCGGCGAGGTCTTGATCGAGCACGAGCTGGGTTTTGGCCTTGATGGTGGGGATGCTGTTGTACCAGATGGTTTCTCCGACTTGATCTTTCTTCTCGGCACCGGGATGGGCGGCGATGATGTCCGCATAGGAGTATTCATCGCTCTTGTAGGCTTTGCCGAAGCCGTAGCCATAGAAGGGCACGCCGAGCACGGCCTTGGATTTGGGAAGCCCGCGCTTCAACCACCAGGCGACATTGCTCCTGGCGAAGTCTAACGAAGAATGCTGACCGCTGCCCTCTTTGTCCCAGGGACCGGTGGCGTCGTAGGCCATGATGTTGACGAAGTCGAAGTGCGCAAAGACGCTGGCGGGCACGTTGTCGCCTCCGTAACCTTGGGACAGGGCTGCGGTGAGGAGTTTGCCCTTGGGTTTGAGGAGGGTCGCCAGTTCATCAATGAAAGCACCGTAGTCCTCATTGATGGCGGGCCCTTCGAGATCGACATCCAGGCCATCGAAACCATGGCTCACCACGTAGTCGGCGAATTGGGCCGCAAACTTCGAGCGCCGGGCTTTCTTCAACAGATCAAAATAGCGCTGGCGCATCTTCTTTTCAGACGAAGCCGACCCTCCTCCGATGGAGACAAGCACTTTCACACCCGCGGCCCTGGCCTTCTCGATCAAGACCTTGTTGTCTGGGTTGAAGGAGAGCTCCCCTTCCCCGTTCACGGGATTCTCAAAGGCGACGTTGACGTGCGTGAGCCTGGAGTAGTCGATGGTCTTCGCGAAGGCCCCGAGATCAATCCAGTTCGGCACGTAGGCCACGACCTTTGACTGCGCCTGGGCCAGGACGGCCGACAGGAGAAGCGCGCAGATCGCGATGACGCATCGTTGGTTCGGCATCAGCATCAGGGCGGAGGCGGCTCGGCCTCGAGGCGGCGCAGAGCATCCTGCGCGGCGCTCACGCGGGCCTTCTGGGCGGCGATCTGGCCTGCATACTGGGTCCTGCGGCCCTCGATGTAGTATTTGCGCGAAGCCGAGGGGTTGGAGTTCAGCTCTTTCTCCGCCTGCATCAGCAAGTCCTCCAGGCTGGTGAGATCACGCTGCATCTTTTGCGTGGCGAGCTGGGCATCCAGGATCTTTTTCCCATGCTTCTGGCGAGCCTCAGACATGACGCCCTCAGGAGCGGACGACACGGGAGCTGGTGGAGCGGCGGCGTCAGCGACAGGCTTGGTGTCTGCCAGTGCGCCGGGGCGCAGGCGCTCCTTCAGATCGGCGTTCCATTCGCTGGCTCTGGCCCGGCGGATGCCGAGAGAGTGCTTGATAACGATCTCATCATCCGAGACCTCCTGGATGAGAGCATTTTTCAGGGGCGAGCCTGTGGCCAAGGATAGTTCGTCAAAGCGCATGCCCACGGTCTGCTGGCGGATCTGGGCGATGGCGGCCCGGATGCCCTCTGTCAAGGCAGGGCGCTCAGCCTCGACAGCCTGAATCTCGGCCTCCAACCGGACCTTCTCGTCCTTCAGGGTGGCGAGGGTCTTGGTCAGATCCGTCACCGAACTCCGGCGCTGAAGCTGGCCACTGATCTGATCAATCTGCGACTGCACACCCGTCATCTCCTGACGGACGACTATGAGCTTGGTGTTCAGCTCACCTAGATCCTGGTCCAGGTAGAGCTTGTAGGAACCGCCCAAGGCCGCGCCGATCAGGATGAGGTAGAGAAAGATTTTGCCGTCCATGAGGGTGGTGGGAATCTGTTAGAGCTTGGTGTGCTTGGCGAGATAGGCGTCCTTCTCGGCCTTGATGGCGGCGTTCTTCGCTTCCTCGGCCGCTTTGCGCTGCTTCACCTCCTCAATGGAGGCCTTCAGGTCCTCGACCTCCTTGGTCAGGCGGTCAATCTGGGACTGGCCGGTGGCCATGGGGGTGCTGGAGGCGGCCTTGGACTCCTCCTGAAGCGTGGCATGCTGAGCTTTCTTGGTCTTCAGCTCGGCCTCCGCCACCTGAAGTTGGGTGCGCACGGGGCCACGTTTGTCACAACTGGAGCAGGCCATCATCAGGGCCAGCAGGAGGAGGGAGCGTCTCATAAACGGCATATTCTCTAGATGCTAATGAGGAACCGCAGAAGCACGCAAGGGGCTTTTTACAATTTCCTGATAGCTGATACGGCACCGAACGGGGGAAGAGCATCTCACCCGGGACGGCATGGGAGAGCGATGCCCACGGCCCCCAAGCGGCCAAATTCTGCTGTATTTCCCCGTCTTTTCCCAGGAGCAGGCCGCTGGTGTCAAAACCCTCGTTTGCCAAAACGCGGTTCGCGGGTAGTCTCCGCGCCCTTTTTCCGCCCCCGCCCCCTAAAGAACCATGACGCCCCCCTCAAAAATCCGGAACATCGCCATCATCGCGCACGTCGACCACGGCAAAACCACTCTGGTGGACACCCTGCTCCGCGCCAGCGGCAACTTCCGTGAGAACCAGGCCATCGCCGAGCGTGCCATGGACAGCATGGATCTGGAAAGGGAAAAGGGCATCACCATCAAGGCCAAGAACACCTCCGTTCACTGGAATGATCACATCATCAACATCGTGGACACCCCTGGCCATGCCGACTTCGGCGGCGAGGTGGAGCGCGTGATGAAGATGGTGGACGGCGTGATGCTGGTGGTGGACGCCTATGAAGGCCCGCAAGCGCAGACGCGCTTTGTTTTGAAAAAGGCCATGCAGCAGGGCATCAAGCCGATCATCCTGATCAACAAGATGGACCGCCCGCACATCGAGCCTGCGAAGGTTCATGACAAGGTGCTGGAACTCCTGATGGAACTTGAGGCCACCGAAGAGCAGTTCAACGCCCCCTTCATTTACGGCAGCGCCCGCGCTGGCTGGGTGACTGACAAGCCGGATGGCGAGCAGAAGGACATGACCTTCATCCTTGAGCAGATCGTCAAGCACATCCCCGAGCCCAAGGCTGAGCTCGAAGGCAGCTTTGAGATGCTCGTTTCGAACATCGACTGGGATAACTTCGTGGGCCGTGTGTCCATCGGCAAAGTCACCCGTGGGACCGTGAAGCTGGGTGACCGAGTGTTCCTTCTGGGCAAGACGCCTGAAGAAAAACCCCAGGGTTTCAAAGTCACGAAGGTCTTCCAATACACCACACTCACCACGAGTGACTCCGTGGAAGGCGGCGCCGGTGACATCGTGGGCATCAGCGGCATTGAGAACGTCGACATCGGTCAAACCATCGCCGGTGCGGCCGACGCGCCTGCCCTGCCCTTCGTCGCCATTGATCCTCCAACCATCGTCATGCAGTTCGCTGTGAACGATGGCCCGCTCGCCGGTCGCGAAGGTGAGCACGTCACCTCCCGCAAGATCCGTGACCGCCTGGACCGTGAGCAGAAGATGAACGTGACGCTTTCCTTCAAGGACACGGACACCGCCGGTATCTTTGACGTCAGCGCCCGTGGTGCCATGCAGATCGCCGTGCTGGTGGAGCAGATGCGCCGTGAAGGTTTCGAAGTGCTGGTCTCCCGCCCAATGGTCATCACCAAGAGGATCGACGATGTCGTCTGCGAACCGTTTGAGACCCTCTACCTCGACGTGCCGGATGATTACCTCGGCCCGGTGATGAAGAGCATCTCCGAGCGTAAAGGCCGCATCGAAGACATGAACGCCCACAACGGCCGCACAACCGTGCAGGCCTACATCCCGACGCGTGGTCTGATCGGCTTTGAGTTCGAACTCATGAACTTGACGAGCGGTCACGGCATTCACAGCCATCTCTTCCGCGAGTATGCCCCGCACGCCGGTCACATGCAGACCCGCAGCAGCGGCACGCTGGTCAGCACCGAGGCTGGTGAAGCCACCTCCTACGCGCTGGATACCATCCAGATCCGCGGAAAGCTTTTCGTCACCGCTGGTGACCAGGTCTATGATGGCATGATCATCGGTGAAAACCCACGTACGGACGATCTGCCGGTGAACCCGACACGCGCCAAGCAGCTCACGAACTTCCGTGCCGCTGGTGGTGACAAGGGCATCCAGCTCACCCCGCCGATGAAGTTCAGCCTTGAGCGCGCCATCGAGTACATCGCCCCTGATGAGCTCGTGGAGTGCACGCCGAAGAACCTCCGCCTGCGCAAGCGCACACTGGACTCCAGCCAGCGCCAGCGTGAGAAGAAGAAGATGGAAGCCGAGATCGAAGCCGCAGGCTGATCTCAGCGACTGCTGAATTCAGAGATTCATTCACCCCATCACAGCCCGGGAGTTCGCTTCCGGGCTGTTTTGTTTGTGGACTTCTTCCAGTGAATCGAGGGCCGTGGATTCGATGGCTGTCTAGCTTCAACAGACTGGTCGACTACAAAGCACCAAAGGTGCGCGGCATTAAAGCCTGGGGTTTTAACCCCAGGGAATGGCGTGCGTGGAAGATGGGGGAGCGCTGAAAGCGCGTGTCATGCAGTTCGGAGGTTCGCGTGAAGGAATCATCCGCCGTGTCCATGACACGCGCCTTCAGCGCTTTCCGGTGGTTGGGCGCATTTTCCCTGGGGTTGAAACCCCAGGCTGTATTGAGACGCGCCCTTGGCGCTGAGAAAATGCTCGACCCGTCGCGCGCTCTTGACCTAACTTGATTTCATGCCGCAATCACTGTCGCTTGTGATCGTTCATCTGGTGTTTAGCACGAAAGACCGGATTCCCTTCGTTCTGAAAGAGATGCGACCACGTCTTCACGCTTACATGGCGGAGGTCGCTCGGAGTCATGGATGCATGGCCTATCGAGTCGGAGGAGTGGCGGATCATGTGCATCTGGCGCTCACGTTGCCGAGGACAATGACTCAGAGTGATCTGGTCAAAGAACTCAAGACGGCCTCTAATCATTGGTTGGAGAAACAGGATCGCAAGAGCTATGCGGACTTCGCATGGCAGCGAGGTTACGGCATGTTTTCCATTGGAAAGAGTCAGCTCACTGACTTGGTGCAGTACATCGAGGATCAGGAGGCGCATCATGCCAAGCGCACGTTTCAGGAGGAGTTCCGCGCTTTGCTCAGCAAGTATGGGATGGAGTATGATGAAGCGTATGTGTGGGATTGACCTCTTCTTGGCGGCGCGTGGGAGGGATTTCGGAGGTGGGTCAATCTGGCTACGTGTGGAGTGCATGACACGCGCTTTCAGCGCTTTCCGGTGATGGCGCGTGCCTTTCGCTGGGGTTGAAACCCCAGGCTATGATGGGACGCGCCTTTGGCGCTAAGAGACCAGGAGGTCATGAGCAATCGTGGAGGGCGGGGGCTTTGAGAGTAATCCGATTGGGAATCCTGGGAAAATATGAAGGTGACGGATGCGCACGATAGCGGTGTCGCCGAGGCACGGTGGCCCGTGCCTCTCTGCCACCGCACTCCGGGACGCTCCGCGACTTCGGCGCTCACATTCCTGTGATAAATTCCCTGCGAAGGACGGATTTTGTGGCAAGCCTTGGCTTTTCCATGGCAACCGGTTACGAACTTCTCGACAGCGGCTCTTTTCAGAAACTGGAGCGTTTTGGCTCTGTGGTGCTCTCACGCCCCTGTGCGCAGGCGGTGTGGAAGAAGACGCTGCCTGAGTCTGACTGGCGCAAGGCCACGGCGACGTTCTTTCGCGACGGTGGCAACCAATGGCGCGGGCGTGACAAGCTGCCGGAGACCTGGGACATTGATGTGGACGGGACTCGCTTCAAGCTGAGCAGCACGGACTTCGGGCATCTGGGGATCTTCCCGGAGCAGCGCGACCAGTGGCGGCGCATCCGCGAGGTGTGCGCGGCTTATCCCAAGAAACATCAGCGTGCTCCGAAGGTGATGAACCTTTTTGCCTATTCCGGCGGCAGCACGCTGGCGGCGGCGCATGGCGGTGCTGAAGTGTGCCATGTGGATGCGAGCAAGGGCATGGTGGACTGGGCGCGGGGGAACGCGGGGCTTAACCAACTGGATGACAAGCCGATCCGCTGGATCGTGGATGATGTGACGAAGTTTCTGGAGCGCGAGCTGCGCCGTGAGCGGAAGTATGATCTGATCATTCTGGATCCGCCGAGCTATGGTCGCGGTGCCAAGGGGGAGGTCTTCAAGATCGAGAACGACCTGCCAAATCTGCTTTCTTTGTTAGGCAAGCTGATGTCGGACGAGCCGCTGGGTGTGCTGCTGTCCTGTCACACGCCGGAGCTGACACCGATCTCCCTGCATCATCTGCTGCTGCAGGAGTTTGGTGACAAGGGGACGCTGGAGCATGGGGAGATGCAGCTGCGTGGTGCGGAAGATGTGCTGCCGGTGCCGAGCGGTGGTTTTTGCTGGTGGCTGGGGGGAGGGGCCTTGCCTAAAAGGTCAGGCCGCAGCCTCGCAGCGACCATAGACAAGTGTGCCTCTGAAGTCGGGACGCTGAGGATAATCACAGCGGACAAACTCGAATGAGACCTGCGGGTCGCCACGCTCCGGCCAGCAGAAATCCGCGACGACCTGGGTGACTGTGCCAGCATCAAAGTCCTCGATGATACTTTCGTGCATCGCACCGTCATGCCAGACAATCAGGTGAATGCTCTCGGGGCAGAATTCCACACCGATGAAGCGCATCTGAGTTGTGACCTCTCCCACCAGAGCGCGCTGAACCGACAGCAGTACTCGGTCGTGAAGCTTTGTGTCAGAGGAGGCCATGGATGTCAGTGTGAGATGAGCGTCGGATGTCAGAAGCCGTGCTCAGGTTTTTGGCCGTCAGGCAGGTGGCTATTCCTCGCTCTGAGCTTTGATGATCTTGCGGATGTATTTCGAACGAGTACCGGACCATCCACACTTGGTGCACTTCTTTCCAACGAAGACATGATCACACAGCGGATAGCCATACAGGTAGTGGGAGCATTCCGTGCACAGCTTCCACATTTGAGACGAGGCGGTGATGTAGTCGCCGCCGCATTCATCGCAGGCCTGTATGGGCGGGCGGTCTTGGATGGGGCTAGATCCCATGATTACATCGAGGTGATATTCACCCTCAACACCCCCCAAGACGCCAACGAAGTAAGCATCGATCCACTCTGCCACGGTGTTGAGTTGGAACTCAGCCAGCTCAAATGTAGCGAATCTGTCCGACTCCCAACTCGCAAGCTGTGCAGGAAGTTGGGGCAGTCCCAGAGAGAGTAGTTTCTCCTCCGGGCTGTCGGAATAAGGGTAAGCCGCGTTAATCGTCCGGCCGACAATTTGTATCCAATTTTCAGGAGCGCCTTCGACTTCGAATGTCACGCAGGTGTTGGGCGCACCTTCAGCGACCTCCCGGAGAGCGGGACGGATTTCAGCAAGTTGATCGGCATTCATGTTATTTGCGGTCTAACCCAGGACTTTGTTGGGATGGTATTCAAGGCGGAAACACGGTGTCCAAAGGGTCCGCTTGGGTCCGTTTGCGAATTAGTGAAGGTGATGAAGGGTGCGGGTAACCGTTTGCGGTTAGTCCTTCGCAGCATGCTTCAGAGAATGGATTGTTGGATGTGGTTGGCGATTGTTTACGGTTGTTTTTCGGGAGACCTCTGGAAACGACGGAGCGCTCGAAGGTCGGGATTGAGGCGTTCGGAGAAGCTCGGGTTATCTTTGATTGGGCTACGGAACACACGGAAGACGCGGAAAGGGAAGGGAGCTGGTGATGGAGAGGAGGGGGCGTGAGTTCGCTGCTCTGTCTCGCCCTTTCAGGGCTCTGTGAGGTTGGATGATGCGGGTGGTTTTTCCAGGGCTGCACGGGCTGCGCCCGCTTGCCCTTCGCTTTGCTGTCTTGCCCCTTTGGGGCTGGGGAAGGACGGGAGCCGTCGACGGTGGTTTACTGTGGTTGACAGTTGTTTACGGTGGTTTGGGAGAGGAGGGCGATCCGGCTCAATCCAAGTGGATCCGACCTGGAGGGAAAATGGCAGGGCGGAGGAGATGGCGGTGTTCAAAGAACGGCAGACTCACTTCGGCCGCTACACGGGGCGATCCGAGTCAATCCAACCTGATCCAACCTCCTTGGGAGACTGACAGGATAGAGGGAGATGACGGCGTTCAGGGACGGCGGGCTGACGCCAGCCGCCACGAGGGGGCGATCCAGCCAGATCAAGGTGAATCAAGGCTCGGAGGTTGTGGGAGATGGCGGAGTGGGCTCACCTTTCGGAGGAAGGTGGTCTCGGGCCGATCCAGGTGAATCCAAGTAGATCCAACCGGTTTTTGACAGGGTCTACGGAACACGCGGAAGACACGGAAAGGAGACCGAGGCGGTGCGTCGTGGGGTGGTAATGGATCCTTTGAGGTGGCAGGATCCTCGGCTCATCACACGGAGTGTGATGGCTACTTTATTAGAACAGCTCCGCCTGTCCGCTCACGGGTGGCACGAGGCCTAACTTACGATATGCTGCGGGCATGGCGACGCGGCCGCGGGGGGTGCGTTTGATGAAGCCTTGCATGACGAGGTAGGGCTCGTGGACGTCCTCCAGGGTGGAGGCGTCCTCACCGACGGCGACGGCGACGCTGTTGAGGCCGACGGGGCCGCCATCGAACTTGTGGATGAGGGCTTCGAGGAAGCGCTTGTCCATCTCGTCGAGACCGGTCTCGTCAATGTCACGCATGGTGAGGGCGTGGTGGGCAACGTCCTGCGTGACGACGCTCTGGGCCTTCACCTGGGCGTAGTCGCGGACCCAGCGGAGGAGGTGATTCGCAATACGCGGGGTGCCGCGGGAACGGCGGGCGATCTCCAGGGCGCCGTCTTCCTCAATGGGCACGGCGAGGAGGCGGCCGGAGCGCATGATGATGTGCTGAAGCTCCTCGACGGTGTAGTAGTCCAACCGGTTCGGGATGCCGAAGCGGCTGCGCATGGGGGCGGTGAGCATGCCGGCACGCGTGGTGGCACCGACCAGGGTGAAAGGCGGTAGATCGATGCGGATGGTGCGGGCCTTGGGGCCTTGATCGATGATGATGTCCAGCCGGAAGTCCTCGATGGCCGGGTAGAGGTACTCCTCAATGCTGGGGTGGAGGCGGTGAATCTCGTCAATGAAGAGGATGTCACGCTCCTGGAGATTGGTGAGGATGCCGGCGAGGTCCCCTGCCCTTTCGATCTGCGGACCGCTGGTGGTGTGCAGCTTTGAACCGACAGAGCTGGCGATGAGATTCGCCAGTGTCGTTTTGCCCAAGCCTGGAGGTCCGCAGAGGAGGGCGTGGTCCAGGGGCTCGCCGCGCATCTTGGCGGCCTGCACCATGACGAGGAGCTGCTCTTTGACCTTGGTCTGCCCGTGGAAGTCGTCGAAGTTCGCCGGACGCAGGGCGAGATCGAAAGGAGAGTCGGCTTCGTTAAGGGTGGGATTCACAGGCGGATGGGTCTTTTTAAACGACGGGTGGCTGATGGCAAGGCTGGCGTCAGCACTGAACAGTATCATTGCAATCCTTGTGGCACCTCCCACGTTGAACTTCACCCCAACCATGAAACCCCGTCTTTTCGTTCCTGCCCTCCTTTCTCTCACCACCTCCGCTGTGCTGGCTGCTGATGCGCCAAAGCTGCCGGAGATCCCTGCCCAGGCGATCTCGGCGAAGAAGGAGCTGCTTTTCTCCGATGACTTTCAGAGCAGCCCGCCGGCGAAGCCCTGGCACAAGGTGGTGGACACGTTCACCTTTGAAAATGGCGAGATGAAGGGCACGCAGACTCGTGAGAAGGACATGCCCTCCAAAGACGGCAAGAGTGTGATCAAGGCGCATGCGGCGGTGCATGGCCTGGAGATCCCGACGAAGGACAGTGTGGTGGAGTGCCGCATCAAGTTTGAGGGCGCGACGATGATCGATGTGGAGTTTGATGACCGGAAGTACACGGGCTGCCACTACGGCCACATCTGCCGCGCGCAGGTGCGCCTCACGGGTGTGACGATCATCGACGAGAAGGACGGCAACATGCGCAATGACATCTATGAGATGAAGAAGGACCCGGCAAAGAAGGCCGAGGTGGCAAAGCTGCTGGTGGGACGCCAGGCGACCTTTCCGGCGAAGCTGGAGACGGGCAAATGGTACACGCTGGTGGTGGAAACGGTGGGTGATGAGATGCGCGTGACGATCGACGGCCAGCCGATGGGCTTCCTGAAATCCTCCGGGATCGCCCATGCGACGAAGTCCAAGATCGAGCTCGGGGTGGCTGGCAAGACGGGCAGTTTTGACGACATCAAGGTCTGGAATGCTGAGCCTGTGCCGGCGAAGTGAGGGTGTGAACGGCCGGGAGTGATGGAGTAGTGGAGTCATGGGGTGTTGAGCTGGTGCCCAAACCTCCAGCACTCCATGCTCCCAGAGCGTGACGCTGGGTATAAATCGACCCGACGGGGTGGCGGTAGGCTGCCCCGCCCCTTGACCCTCCCCCCCTTCGGGAGTAAGAAGACGACCCCCAAACCGCCGCCCGCCCCCCGGATGCCCATCGAAAACACCCGCAACTTTTCCATCATCGCCCATATCGATCACGGAAAGACCACGCTCTCCGACCGCTTGTTGGAGTTTACCAAGACCATCACGGTGCGTGAGCAGCAGGATCAGCTCCTGGATGCGATGGACCTGGAAAGGGAGCGCGGGATCACCATCAAGGCGCACCCGGTATGCATGAACTACAAGGGGCGCGACGGGAAAGACTACAAGCTCAACCTGCTGGACACTCCTGGGCACGTGGACTTCAGCTATGAAGTGAGCCGGTCGCTCGCTGCCTGTGAAGGCGCGCTGCTGCTGATCGATGCCTCCCAGGGTGTGGAAGCCCAGACGGTGGCGAATTTGAACCTGGCGCTGCAGCAGAACCTGCACGTGATCCCGGTGATCAACAAAGTGGACCTGCCGAGCGCGGACATCGAAAAGTGCAAGCGCCAGCTCGAGGACATCCTGCAGCTGCCTGCCGACGAGGCCGTGCCTGCGAGCGCGAAGATGGGCATCGGCATCGAAGATATCCTGGAGGCCATCGTGGCCTTCTGCCCGCCTCCGAAAGATCCAGGTGACGGCTATCTGCGCGCGTCGGTGTTTGACTCCATCTTCGATCCGTATCGCGGTGTGGTGAGCTATGTGCGTGTGATCTCCGGCACGATCATCCGTGGTCAAAAGGTGCGCCTGATGGCCTCTGGCAACGACTCTGAAATCAAGGATCTCGGCACCTTCCGGCCAAAGATGGTGCCCTGCGAGAAGCTGGAAGCTGGCGATGTGGGCTACATCATCGCCAACGTGAAGACGACAGCGGATGTGAAGATCGGTGACACGCTCACTGAATCACGCAAGCCTGCGCCGGAGCCGCTGCCAGGCTTTAAAGAGATCCATCCGCTGGTCTTCAGCGGCATCTACCCGGTGAGCACGGATGACTTCGAGGCGCTGAAGCTGGCCGTGGGCAAGCTGCAGATCAATGACGCGGCCTTTACCTTCATGGCGGAAAGCTCCGCCGCGCTGGGCTTTGGCTTCCGCTGCGGCTTCCTGGGCCTGCTGCACATGGAGATCGTGCAGGAGCGTCTACGCCGTGAATTTAACATGGATGTCATCTCGACGTATCCGTCCGTCATTTATGATGTGCGGAAGACGGACGGCACCGAGCTGCAGGTGGACAACCCGACCTTCCTCCCACCGGCGAACGAGATCGAAGAGATCCGCGAGCCGATCGTGAAGGTGGACATCATGATCCCGAACGAAAACATCGGTGACGTCATGCAGATGGTGATGGACAAGCGCGGTGTGGTGAACAATACCGAGACGCTGGATGACCGCCGCGTGCTGCTGCACACGGTGCTGCCGCTGAATGAGATCCTGGTGGACTTCAATGACAAGCTCAAATCCATCACCCGTGGCTACGGCAGCATGGACTATGAGCACGCCGGCACGCAGCCTGCGGAACTGGTGAAGATGGACATCCTCATCGCCAGCGAGCCTGTGGATGCCTTCTCCTGCATCGTTCACCGCAGCAAGGCTGAGAGCCGTGGACGCCAGCTTTGCGCGAAGCTGAAGGAAGTGATCCCGCAGCAGCTCTTCGTGGTGGCCATCCAGGCGGCGATCGGCGGCAAGATCATCGCCCGTGAAAGCATCAGCGCGCTGCGCAAAGACGTGACGGCGAAGTGCTATGGCGGTGACATCTCCCGTAAGCGCAAGCTGCTGGAGAAGCAGAAGGAAGGTAAGAAGCGCATGAAGTCCATCGGCCGCGTGAACATTCCGCAGGAAGCGTTCATCGAGGTGCTGAAGAACAACTAAGGCCTGCCGCTTTTGGCCTAGCCAACTTTTCATTCATTTTTCACAGCATGTCCCAGCCTGCGATCCTCTCAGACATCGGCAATGTGCTGGTGACCTTTGATTTCAAGATCGCGGCCACGCGTGCCACCGAGTTCAGCCCGCATCCGGCGGAGCTGCTGCTGACCAGGCTGGACCCGATCAAGCTCCCGTATGAAAACGGGGACATGGATGACGACACCTTTGTCACAGAAGCCATCCAGCTTCTGGAATTTCGCGGCACACCAGATCAGTTCCGCCACATCTGGTGTGACATCTTTGCGGAGAACAGCGCCATGGACAAAACGCTGTTAGGCCTGCAGGGCCATCTGCCCATGTATCTGCTCTCCAACACGAGCGGACTGCACAAAGACTATCTCCTGAGCTCCTTCGATATCTTCCGCCACTTCCAGGGCGGCGTGTACTCCTACTCGGCGAAGTGCAGCAAGCCGCATGCTTCCATTTTCAATGTGACGGCGAAGGAGCTTTCGCTGGATCCAGAGCGCACCTTTTTCATTGATGACCTGGAGGCGAACATCGCCACGGCACGTGAGCTGGGTTTTCACACGCATCATTATCAGATGAGTCAGCATGAGGCGCTGGAGAAGGATCTGGCTCAGTGGCTGGAGAAGCAGGGCGTTGTGACACACTGACGGCTACTTTGAGCGACGAATCTGACTGCGCGCGAACCGCTATCTCGCCATTGGGACATAGCGATTGAGAGCTCTGATGTTGATCGAATGAGGCCTTTGCAGCCTTGCTGATTCATCACCCTAACCTTCAATAAGTGTCGTAGCATCTATACGGACAAGAAATAAAAGCAAAGCGAGCCGAGTGAGACATGCTTTCCGCAGGAAGGCCTAATGTCTTGATTTCGAGCAACTTAGTTCTGACTCTTCCACCACTAAGTTCTCACCAAGAACTCACAACCAAAGAGTGCTGTCAGAAAAATGTGATAAATATGAAAATTGTTGTTGCGGGCATTTTGTGATTTGCTATAAATACCATACTTCGATTGAAAATTCCCTTCTGGAAATTGGAACTCGGAGCCCTCAAATCCAACAGCCCAAAATACCAAGATATCATGAAACACACCAAAGTTACCTCCCTGAAGGCTGGCTTCAGCCTTGTTGAAATGCTCGTCGTGATCGCGATCATCGGCATCATCGCCGCCATCGCCATCCCGAACATCGGTTCCATCAACGTCAGCGCCCGCGAAGCTACCGCCAAGCGCAATGCTCAGTCCATCGCCTCCGTGCTGAACGCCGCCGCCGCTGCTGGCGTGGACTTCACCGCCGTCCTTGGCTCCACCCCGATCAACACCGTGGCAAACCCAGGCGCAGCTAACTTGGTGGGTACGGATGGATCCGCCCAGCAGCTCTTGATCGTGGACGCTGCTGAAGGTGCTGCTGATGGCGGCGCAGACGTCAGCCCTACCGATGGTGCTTTCTCCGGCAAGGTCTTCACCACCGGCAACATCGACAACACGGAAGAAGGTGTCGCTGCCAAGTATCTTGGCTTTGACCCAGCCAACAACCGCATCATCTACAACCCAGGTAACTAATCAGCTGCGGTTTAAGACCGCCTGAACCTGAAAAGACTTAAACCCGCAAGAGGCAACTCTTGCGGGTTTTTTGTGTCTGGAGGCCCTGAAAGATTTCCCCCCGGACACAACCAGCGGAACTTCGCCCTGTTGAAGGAGGCACTGCATGAAGCATTCATTTCTCCTCCTCGCATTCTTACTCCTGAACATCCAGGCCATGGCGGATGTGAAACCCGCGCCCACAGGTGATCTCATCCTGACCTGGGAGGTGGATGGGGTGAAGAGGGAGGGCATGGTGCACATTCCAGAGTCCGCTCGGGTGTCCCCTGCCCCGGTCATCTTTGCCTGGCACGGTCATGGCGGCAGCATGAACAATGCCGCCAGCAGCTTTGGCTATCACAAGGTCTGGCCTGAGGCTGTCAGCGTGTATCTTCAGGGACTCAACACGCCCGGACGGCTCACGGATCCGGAAGGCAAAAAGCCGGGATGGCAGAGCCGCGCAGGAGATCAGGGTGATCGGGATCTGAAGCTCTTTGACACCGTGCTCGCGCAACTGAAGCGTGACTACAAGGTGGATGAAAACCGCATCTACAGCACCGGGCACTCGAATGGCGGTGGTTTCACCTACCTGCTCTGGCAGACGCGTGGAGAGGTCTTTGCCGCCATGGCACCTTCCGCCGCTTTCTTTGGCGGGCGTGGAAACCTGGCTCTCATGCCGAAGCCTGTGCTGCATGTGGCCGGGGAAACGGATCCTCTGGTGAAGTATGAATGGCAGAAGGCCCTGATCGAGAACCTGAAGACGAACAATCAATGTGGTGAAGGCCACGCGTGGGGTGACTCCAAGCTCTGCACAGAGTATGTCTCGAAATCAGGGAATCCCGTGGTGACCTGCATCCATCCTGGCGCGCATGGCTTTCTGAAGGAAGCACCGGCACTCATCGTGAAGTTCTTCAAGGAGCATTCGAAAGCCGCGAAGACAGCCGGCAAGCCATGATCTCGGCTCGCTCACTCAGGCGATCACATCGCGCAGCACATTCCCGTGCACGTCCGTGAGGCGGAGATCTCTCCCGCTGAAGCGATACGTGAGCTGCTCGTGATCAATGCCCATCTGGTGCAGCACGGTGGCCCACATGTCATAGATGGTGCAGGCGTTCTCGATGGCATGATAACCAAACTCATCCGTGCCGCCGTAAATGTGCCCGCGCTTGAGGCCACCGCCTGCCATCCAGATGGTAAATCCATACGGGTTATGGTCACGACCATCCGTGCCTTGAGCAAAAGGTGTCCGGCCAAACTCGCCCGCCCACACCACCAGTGTGCTGTCTAACAAACCGCGTGACTTCAGGTCCTTGATCAGCGCGGTGATGGGCTGGTCCACCTGATGCGCCATGTTCGCGTGGCCTATTTTGATCTCCCCGTGCTGATCCCAGGGGTTCGCGGCCTGCTTCCCGCCCAGCTTCTGCGGCAGGCAGCTCAGCTCCACAAAGCGCACGCCCTTTTCCACCAGACGTCTGGCGAGCAGACATTGCCGTGCATAGGCGGTGCGTGGAGAGTCCGGTCCATCCATGCCGTAAAGTTTTCGTGTCGCTTCCGTCTCGCCGGAGATGTCGCACAGATCAGGCACGGCCGACTGCATGCGCCAGGCGAGCTCGTAGTTTGAGATCGCCGCCTCCACATGCAGATCATGCTGCGTGGTGCCCGCAAAACGACGGTCCATCGCGCCGATGAAGTCGAGCTGCTTGCGCTGTAATTGGTTAGACTGACGCGGGCGGATGTTCTCCACCGCCTCCGCTTCATCCGCCTGGATGATGCTGGCCTGATGCTGCGCGGGGAGAAAGCCGTTGCTGAATAATCCCACGTCACCATGAGCAGGCTTCGCACCTCCGCTCTGCAGCACGATGTAGCCCGGCAGATCCCGTGACTCCGTGCCCAGGCCGTAGCTGGTCCATGCGCCCACGCTCGGGTATCCCAGAAACGGGAAGCCCGTGTGCAGGAAGAAGTTTCCCTGCGCATGCTCGCTGAACTTCGCCGTCATGCTGCGGATCACGCAGATCTCATCCGCCAGCGTGGCCATGTGTGGGAACAGCTCGCTCACCGGCATGCCGCTTTGCCCACGCTGGCTGAACTTCCAGTGAGAGGGCTGCACCGTGCCGTTGTTGTTAAACTGCGTCTTCTTGACCTCCACCGGCATGGGCTGCCCCGCATACTTCTCCAGCAGCGGTTTGGGATCAAAGGAGTCGAGATGCGACACACCGCCGCTCATGTGGCAGAAGATCACGCTGCGTGCCTTTGGCGCGAAACGCCTCGAGCGATGCACCACCGGTGAAGCTTCCGCCTGCATCAGTCCCGCCAGCGCCGTCAGGCCAAAGCCTGTGGAGGCAGTGGAAAGCATGTGTCTGCGTGTGAGGAGCGGATTCATCAGGCAATGATATCTCTCAATACATTTCCATGCACGTCCGTCAGGCGCAGATCTCGCCCGCTGAAGCGATACGTGAGCTGCTCATGATCCACACCCATCAGGTGCAGCACTGTGGCCCACATGTCATAGACCGTGCAGGCATCCTCAGTGGCTTTGTAGCCAAAATCATCGGTCGCGCCATGCACATGCCCGCCTTTCACACCGCCGCCGGCCATCCAGATGCTGAAGCCATGCGGGTTGTGATCGCGGCCATTGGAGCCTTGAGCAAAGGGCGTGCGGCCAAACTCACCGGCCCACACGAGCAGGGTGCTGTCTAGCAAGCCGCGGGCTTTGAGATCCTTGATGAGCGCGGCGATGGGCTGGTCAATCTGGTTTGCCACCATGCCATGGCCTTCCTTCACCTGGCTGTGATGATCCCACGGATTCGCCGCGTTACCGCCACCGATGTTGTAGCCCAGCGCACTGAGCTCGATGAAGCGCACACCACGCTCGACAAGACGGCGCGCCAGCAGGCACTGGCGTGCATAGGCGGCCTTTTTCGGTTCGGGATCATCGAGGCCATAGAGTTTCTTTGTCGCCTCCGTCTCACCAGAGATGTCGCAGAGTTCAGGCACCGCAGATTGCATGCGCCAGGCCATCTCGTAGTTGGAGATCGCCGCCTCCACATGCATGTCACGCTGTGTATTTTTGGCAAAGCGCCGATCCATCGCGCCGATGAAGTCTAACTGTTTGCGCTGCATGCCCAGCGGCTGACGCGGGCGGATGTTGTCCACCGCCTCCGCCTCATCTGCCTGCACGATGCTCGCCTGATGCTGCGCCGGAAGGAAGCCATTGCTGAACAAACCCACACCGCCATGCGGTGTGCGCGCATCGCCACTCTGCAGCACCATGTAACCCGGCAGATCACGCGACTCCGTCCCGAGTCCATAACTGGTCCAGGCCCCCGCGCTCGGGAAGCCTAGAAAGGGGAACCCTGTATGCATGAAGAAGTTTCCCTGCGCATGCTCGCTGAACTTCGCCGTCATGCTGCGCACCACGCAGAGATCGTCTGCCACACCGCCGATCTGCGGAAACAAATCACTCACCGGCAGACCTGAACGGCCACGATTCTTAAAGGCCCAGTGAGACGGCTGCAGGGTTCCGTTATTGTTGAACTGCGTCTTGATCGCGCCCCCAGGCATGGGCTGGCCCGCATACTTCTGAAGCATCGGCTTCGGATCAAACGAGTCCACGTGCGACACACCGCCGCTCATGTAGAGAAAGATCACGCTGCGTGCCTTCGGCGCGAAACGCTTCGACCGATGCACCAGCGGCAGCGCCGCCTGCGCTTCCTCCTGCATCAGGCCTGCCAAAGCAGCCATGCCAAAGCCCGTGGACGCACGCGAAAGCAGAGAGCGACGAGAAAGGTTCGTGGGAATGTTCGGGGGCGTGATCATCGCAGGTAAATAAACTCCTTCAGGTTGATCAGGGACTGGGCCAGGCTGGTCCAGGCTTGCAGTTGCGGATTGTCATCGCTGAGGTGGTCGCGTGCGGCGGCGAGACTCTGGCTCACTTGATCACGCTGAGTCTGTAGACTCGTCAGGGCGGCGCGTTGCTCATTACTGAGCGCGGCGAGGATGTCCGCCTCGGAAACAGTGGTGGCCTCGATGCGCGAGGTCTGCTCAATCTCCTCTGCCGTGAGCGCGCGATCATAAAGACGTGCACGATAGATGCGGCCGCTGAGCCCCTTGTTTCCCGCAGGTTTACCGTGACGGCAGCCGAGAAGAATCTGGCTCTTCCCTGCCTCGAAGACAGCTCCAGGAGCTTTGCGATAGGTGCGTCCGTAAGGCTTGCCATCACGGTAACCACTGATCGTACCATCAGCTTGATACACGACCGCTACATGCACCGGACGCGTGGCAGCCTCGGTCTCTGAAGTGCCGTCAAAGAGCTCGCTGCGCTCAAAGAAGTTGCTGCCAGCCACCCAGTGCTGCGGGGTCTTCTCGGCGAAGACGATGGAGTCAAACAAGCCCCCATCACGCTCCTGCACGGTCATCACCCCGCCGCCGCGCTGGGTGAGATTGTCCAGCAGGACCCAGGCTTCGAGCGTCTTCGCCGTGAGCTTCTTCGGCAGCGCACCGCTTTCCGCCATGGACTTTCCATCGAGCACCAGTGCACCGCCTTCGATACGCGCAGCACCACTGAAGGTGAGATCGAGTTTGCCTCTAACATCACTCGTGTCCTTGTCGAAGGTCCACTCGGCCAGGGGCGATGGCGCGGACAAGGCCGACGTCACCGATGCCTGACCCGGGAACAGTTTCTCCCGCACGGGAGCAAGGATGGCGGTGATCCGACGATTCAGATCCGTGAGCTTCTTCTCCTCAACCGCAAGCTCACGAGACTGCACATCGCTCTCCGCCCGGAGCACATCCAGATAGGCCAGACTCTGCTTCACCTCCTCATCATTGGCTTCACGGGCAAACGCCTCACGGAACATCTGGCGGATGCGCAGATCATCGGCGCGGTCCTTGTCCTCATTTATCGTGCGCAGTGCCCAGCTCCGCGACCAGTCGATCACGCGTGGATCGTTGAGCAGTGCAAGCGACTGCGCAGGCACGTTCGTCACATCACGTTTGCCACGCGTGGCGAAGGGCACCGGCGCATCAAAGGTGGTTAGGAAGGGCGTGAGTGAGTTACGGATGACTTTGACGTAGATGCTGCGTCTTGGATCACCATTGCCGACCGACTCGCCATAGAGCGCGGGGTTGAGCTTCCCTGACAGGGAGATGATCGAGTCACGAATAGACTCCGCCTCGATCCGGTGAATGCTCCAGTGGCTCAGCAGCTTGTTCTCCGGGTCCTTTTGCGCGCTCGATGCCGAGGCTTCAGCACTTCTCTGGAAGGCCTTGGAGGTAAGCATGAGCTTCAGCAGGTCCTTGATGGAACCTCCGCTCTCGATGAAGTGCTGGGAAAGGAAATCGAGCAGCTCCGGATGCGTGGGCACATCACCCAGCTTGCCAAAATTGTCCGTGGTGGCCACGATCCCACGACCAAAGACGTGGTGCCACAGGCGGTTCACGATCACACGCGCGGTCAGTGGATTGACCTTCATGTCCGCCATGTGCTCGGCGAGCTGAAGACGTCCGCTGCCGCTGGTTTTGAAAGGAGCCGGGTCCAGCGCATCCAGGAACCGCCGCGGCACCAGCTCTGCAGGCTGTTTGTGATCACCGCGAACAAAAAGCGCGGCATCCTTCGCATCGGCCTCGATCACTCCAGGCACGCGGGTCGGCATCGGCAGTTTCGCCTCGACCTCGCGATAGCGCTTCACCAGCCCACTGACCTCCGGAATCACTTCCAGCTTGTTCTCCAGCTCACCTGCTTGAAGCAGTCGGTTGAGTCCTTCCGCATGGGCATCGGTGAGCGTCCCATCTCGCCAGGCCTTGATGGCATCTGGCTTGGAGAAGACAAAGCGCTCCTCCGTGGTCGGTGGAGTCTTGTCCTGCGTGATGATGACATCCGTCAGACCGAACCACGAGCGCGCCCCGTCCATGAACTCCGCCGGCATGTCTGCTGAGGTCATGATCTGGATGAAGATCTCGTCTCCCTTCCAGAAGGCGAGGTCCACGGATTTCCAGCCCAGCTTCTCATCGCGAGCCTCCTTAAGTTCCACCGCCTTGTGGATGGTTCCAGTGCGCGGATAGTTCTGCACCACATACTTGGCCTTCACGCCACCATTGCCAGCCACACGGAACCACAGTGTGCCGCCTTCGCATTGAAAGCGCTTGGAGAAGAGAACAGCACGATCCTTCGTCGTCAGCACATTGCTGAAATAACCCGCCGGATAGATCTGGGAAACGATGCGATCACCTTCCAGGGCAACAGCAAACTCACCCGCCTTGGTCAGGTTCACTCCATTGGAGATCCACTCATACTTGGACAGGCCTGGAGGCTTGACGTCCGCACGATCCGCCGCATTGCCTTTCGCGGTCTTCAACCAATGCTCGGCCACCGCATCCTTGATCTGCACTTTCAGCTTGGCCAGCTCTTCACGCTCGGCCTTGCCAGTGCCAGGAGCATTCACATCGATCACCGCCGGATGCGTGCTGGTGAAGATGCCATACATGGCATAGAAATCGGCCTGCGAGATCGCGTCGAACTTATGGTTATGGCAGCGGGCGCAGCTCACCGTGAGGCCCTGGAACGCCTTCGTGACGGTGTCGATCTGGTTGTCTGTGAAGGTCACCATTTCATCCAGCGAGTCCACCGGGGAGAAGCCATGCAGCACCATGCGGAGCTGGCCGATGCCGATGGCGCTTTCATTGAGGCCATTCTTCACCCGAGGCTTCGCCAGCAGGTCACCGGCGATGGCTTCTTTGACGAGCTGCGGATACGGCACATCCTCATTGAAGGCACGGATCAGATAGTCCCGGTATTGATAAGCATACGGAATCGCAGGATCCCCCTCCGAACCATAGCTCTCGGCATAGCGAACCCAGTCCATGAAATGGCGCGCCCACTTCTCACCGAAGTGCGGCGACGCCAGAAGCTCGTTCACATAAGCTTCATGAGACACCTGGGCCCCGGCCTTGTCAGGCGGCAGGCCCGTCAGCACATAAGCGGTGCGTCGGCGCAGAGTCTCTGCATCCGCGGGCGCCGAGGCCGTCAGTCCATTCTTCTGGAGTTCCGCATCCAGCAAGCCATCAACACTTTGAGACGCTTTTGGTTGGGCAATCGGCTGAAACGCCCACCACTGCTTGCGACGCTGCAACACCGCATTCCAGTCGGTCTCTTTGGCGACCTGCTCTTTGGAAGGTGGTGCGTCACGCGGATCCACCGCTCCATCACGGATCCACTGCTCAAAGTCGGCAATGACCTTGTCATCCAGCTTTGCGCCGTTCTTGGGCATCTTCATGTCCTCGTCATCGTGCTCATGCTTGATGGACTGGATGAGCAAGGAAACCGCAGGATTGCCGGGCTTCAGGACATCTCCCGAATCACCACCCGCCTGCCAGCCAGCGCGTGAATCCAGCACCAGCCCGCCCTTCTGCTTGGTGGCCGTGCTATGGCACTCATAGCATTCTTGCGCGAGGATCGGCCGGATCTTTGATTCGAAGAACTCGACCTGCTGCGGTGTGGCCGCGAGGACTGCGCTGCCGAGAAGCGATGATGCGGAGATGAGCAGCGTCTTGTTCATGCCAGGAGCCTCCGGTTGATGGTTACAGCAGCTTCGATGCAGAGCTGGCCGAGTTGATCAAACTGGTCACGCTTCAGCCGGAAGCTCGGTGCCATGACGGTAATGGCCGCGACCGGATAGCGATACTCATCCAGCACCGCTGCCGCCGCGCAGTGGATGCCTTCCAGACCTTCCGCGATGTCCGTGGCATAACCACGTTTGCGGGTTTTGCCCAGGTCGGCCTCCAGCAATTCACGAGTGGCGAGTGTCGTCGGCGTGTATTGCTTCAGCTTCACCTTCTCAAAGAAGCCCTCAAGTTCCGCCACGGGCAGATGCGCCAGCGTGGCCTTGCCCGGCGCACAGGAATACATCGGCACCTGCAGGCCGACCGTGCTGCTGACCTTGATCGGCTGGGTGGAGATGCACTGCTCCAGCACGGTCATCTTATGATTCACGCTGGTCAGGAGCTGCACCGTCTCGCCCGTGGTATCGCGCAGCCATTTCAGCGATTCCAAGGCGCAGACGACCAGACTTTTTTCACGCACTTGCGGGCGGGAGAGGTCAAAGAGCTTGTTCGTGAGAACGAAGCGTTTGTCGTCCTCGCGGCGCTGGAGGTAGCCGCGATTGTGCAGCGTGTTGCTGATCCGGAACACCGAGTTCACGGGCAGGCCGAGCTCGCGGGCGATCTCCGTGAGGTTCAGTCCGGCGCGATGACGGCCAAGCAGTTCCAGGATGGCCAGCGTGCGCTCCGTGCCGGGGGCGGACGAGGAATCGTCGAGGGGGATGGTTTGAGGGGCGAGTTCCATTTTTCCAAATCTAGAATCGATTCCAGATTTAGAATTCTTGCATCATTCCCGGAAACTCGCCAAATAAAAAGCCTCTCCCTCATGAAATCCGTCATCGCCGTACACCCTGGTCACCTGGAAATCCTTGATACCCCTGTGCCGAAACCCGGCTCGTATCAGGCACTGGTCAGGACGGAGTGCGCCTGCATCTGCAACCGCACGGACAGCGAGCTCCTGCATGGCAACTTCCCCGGCATGGAGGACAAATTCCCCTTTGCCCTCGGCCATGAGAGCGTGGGCATCGTCACCGCCGTGGGAGAAAAGGTGCGGAATTTCGCGGTTGGCGATCGCGCCGTGGGCGGGCTGAATTTCAATCTGCAGATGGAGAGCGTGGACTCCGGCTGGGGTGGCTTTGGGGAATACACCCTGGCCAATGACCATGCGGCCATGGTGGAAGATGGTGTGGCGAATGAGGCCGGTGGCTGGGTGGAAGTCTATGAGATCCAGACCAAGGTGGATGCCGACATCCCGCCGCAGGAAGCCGTGCTGCTCTGCACCTGGCGCGAGGTCCTGGGCGCCTTCCGCGACTTCCATCTCCAGCCTGGCGATGACGTGCTCATCTTCGGCGCAGGCCCGGTGGGACTGAGTTTTGTGAAGCTGGGCCGCCTCTTCGGCCTGCGCTGGATCGGCATTGTGGACCGCCATGCGGACAAGCGCGCCAAAGCCATCTCCTTCGGCGCGGATGCGGCTTTTGAGCCCGGCAAGATTGAGACTCCAGGAAAGCTCGATGCCGTGATCGATGCCGTGGGACATCCAGACATCCTCCAGCAAGGCCTGCCCCTGCTGCGCCGCGGTGGCTCCCACTGCATCTACGGGGTGCTGAGCCAGCCCGTCATGCATCTGGACAAGACGAAGGCTGACTTCAATTTCAACGTGCTGGTCCACCAGTGGCCAACCCGGAAATACGAGCGCGAAAGCCAGCCCCAGCTCTGCCAGTGGATCCGTGAGGGCAGGCTGACCTCCGCCGACTTCATCACCCACCAGTTCCCGCTTCAGGACATCCATCTGGCTTTTGATGAGGTGGCCCGGCGCGGAGTCATCAAGGCCCTGATCGAATATCCGGCCTGACATCTGCCAGGGTGACAAAGCTTGCTGGCATTTCCGCAACACCAGCGGCAGTGATACAGCGTATTACTGCTGCATTGAACTCCCAGCCCTCGCCCTACTCACACGCCGCGCTCATCATCGTCGGCCACGGCTCCACCGTGAACCCGGACTCCAGCGCGCCCACGCATCAGCATGCGGACAGCATCCGCAAGCAAAAGCTCTTTCGTGAGGTCGTGTGCTGCTTCTGGAAAGAGGAGCCAAACATGCGGGAGGTGTATGAGTCCGTGGACAGTGATGACATCTACATCGTCCCGAATTTCATCAGTGAAGGTTACTTCTGCCAGCAGGTGCTGCCACGCGAACTGAGGCTCGAGGGGCCGGTGACGCAGCGCGATGGCCGAACCATCCGTTATTGCGATCCCGTGGGCATCCACCCAAACATGACGAAGCTCCTGCTTCAGCGTGCGGATGAAGTGGCCCCCGGCGTGCCGCGTGGTGAGACCAGCCTCGTCATTGTGGGCCATGGCACGAACCTCAATGAGAACAGTACCAAGGCCATTCAAGATCAGGTGAAGCTCATCCGCGAAGGTGGCTACGGCTTCGCTGAAGTCGTCGATGCCTACATGGAGGAGGCACCGCTTGTTTCTGAGTGGGACAAGCTCACCACCTCGCCGAATGTGGTCGTGGTGCCTTTCTTCATCGCCGATGGTCTGCATAGCTTCCAGGACATCCCTGTCTTGTTAGGCATCGAGCAGGAGGTGGGCAAGGCACTCAGCCAGATGGATGTATTCCGTCATAATCCCATCCCGCTGCGCGGCCGCCAGCTCTACTACAGCTCCGCGATTGGCACAGAAGCATTGATGGCTGAAGTCATCCTCGATCAAGTGCGCGACTTCGATACGAAGCACGGCAGGAATGACGAAGCCCGAATGCCGAATGACGAATTGAAGAGCGCGCTGGCTCGCTGGCTCGATGAAGGACGAGACGTTATCGGCCAGATCAAGATCATCAAAGAGGGCCAGGGCTTTGTGCTGCATCACCTCGATGACACGCAGGAAACCGTGCAGGACTACTTTGGCAATGCCGTCGATGCCCGTGAGATTGCCCGCTATGATGCGAGTGGTGAGTTCAGGCCTATCAAAACTGCACCGACTTTGATTCGCGGATGGCAGATGGATCTGCGAAATCTGGATGAGCTGCTGCTCGCGCTCGAGTTCTTCTATCCCGCCGCCGTTGGCATGGCCATGGCTCAAGAAAAAAGCACACTGGAGCCGGTGCCCCTGCGCTCTCTGCTGCAGCGCCAGACCGGCATGTATCGCTTTGCCAATGGCATCACTGATGAGCAGGCAGACGAGATCATCGGCGAATGCTGTGATACTTCCACGAAGTGCCTTCGCCGCATCGTCTACACTCTGGACGGCACCCGTGCGTTCAGCGGGCCTGCGGCAACAAAGTTGAGTGACGATGCTGGGCATGTGTCTGGCCAGAACAAAGCAATCACGCTCTTCTGCATGGAATCCTGCAATCACATCGTCTCCGCTGCGCGTGGCGTGGCACGGAAGAATGCGGAGAAGAAGACAGACGCTTAATTGATCGGGTGATCTTTAAACAGATTGCCTCCGGGCATCTCAAACAAGGCCACTCCATCAGCGATGAAGCCCACACCAGTTCAACGATTCTTTGCATCTCCGTGGCCGTTCCGTCTCTGGGCAGCAGCCTGGGTTGTGATCACAATGGCCGCGACGATCAAGGAAACAGGCATGACGTTCGCCATGATTCAAGGCACACCAATGCTGCTCCGGTGCCTGCTGGGACTTCTGTCGGTGGGCGCGCTTGGCTTTATATCAGGATGTTTCGCTGCTGCCATCGTTTCGATCTTTCTGATCCCCTGGCGTTCGCATGTCAACGGCGGGCCATTTAAGGTCGGCGATCAAGTTCAGATCATCAATGGTCACCATCGGGGCACAGTCACCAGGATCTATGCACTATGGCAAGGCAACACGTTCCGTGTCGAGTTGGGTCTTGAAGCCAAGGCCGCTTTTAAAGACATCTTCACACAGCTCCAGGTTATGCGTGTGAATTGACATCATCACCCAAAGGCAAAAAAGAAGCGGCTCGTTGGGCAACGACACCGCTTCTTCTGTTTGACTTAAAATTAAACCTGGAATGCCCTAACCAATCATCACGCAGCCTTCTTGACCGCGCCTTTGGCAGCACCCTTCTTTGCCGGCTCAGGCTGGGTGCTGGGGCGGACTTCGATCCTCACTTCGGCGGGCTGGTTGGCCTTGTAGATCTCGTCTTCAAACTGGGCGGCCTTCTGCAGCAGCGTGGCCTCCTGCTTCTTGCCTTCGCCATTCCACCAGGCATCAAAGGCAGCCTGATCACCGGCGCGGAGCTTGCCTTTGCGCTGGCCGTAGAGATTGCGCAGCGGGCGGATGGCCTCGTCATTGCGCTGCTTGTTCAGCATGATGACCTGACGTGCCTGGGAGAGTGTGACGGACTCCGGATCTGCCTGAAGCTCGATCTTCTTCCCAAGTGTGATGTGATCCCAGGTGCCGACAAGCTGGCCGTTTTCCAGCACATCATAGCGGCCGGGTTGCAGACCATTCACCGTCAGCACCTCGCCACCTTTGCGATGGCCGGCTGCGGTGAGGGTGGCGCCGAGCTTGGCTTCTTCCAACACGGCCCAAGGCAGGCACTTCGGCTGTAGCGTGAAGGAAAGAGTCTTCCCAGCCTCCCCTGAAGTCGCGGTGACGGTGCTTCCAGGACTTGCGGTCACTTTCCAACCACCTGCTGCTGCGGGAGTGCTCATGAGACCCCACACGACACCAGGTTCACCGAACGCTTCGATGATGGAATAAGCCATGACAAACTGGCCGTCGCCCGCCGGATGAATGGCATCCGCGATCAGCGTGAAGCTCGGGTCTTTGACGCGGCCATCGGTGGTGAACTTGTTCAGAGGCCCGAAGAGATCGATGAAGCCATAACCACGCTTGCGAGCCTGCTCCTGGCCCCACTTGCCGAAGTAGGCGAGAACGGCGTTGTAGTTGTCAGGCTTTTTGTTTTTCCCACGGGCAGGATCCTTGGCCACCATCTGGTCAAAGGCCTGATGATCAAACATGGTCGGGCTCATCAAAAAGACACGCACCTTCAGCGCATCCAGCTTGTCGAGCAGCTTCGTCATGTCATCCGCATAGGTTTTGAAAATCTCCGGCGTGAAGTCCTGATACGCACCGTCATTCATGCCCAGCAGCACGGTGGCGATGGTGGGCTTGAAGCTGGCGATGTCATCGTCAAAGCGGTTCAGCGCATCCGCCGCGCGGTCACCACTCACCCCGGCATTGCGGAAGTGCAGACGCAGCTTCGGATAACGCGTGTAGAAGAAATCCTCCACATACTGGGTGTACTGGCACTGGTGCGTGATGGAGTCGCCGATGAAGATGATGCGGTCACCGTCCTTCAAACCAAGACCGGCGGGCTTTGGCGCAGGTCGGGCGGCAGGTTTCGGGGCCTGGGCAAAGCTGCCAGCAGCAAGTCCCAGGGTGGCGATGAGCGTGAGAGCAAGACGTGAGTGCATGGTGAAGGGCAGAGCAGAACGAAGCGCGAGGTGCGGGTTATCCTTTAAAATGACGAATGTCTGTCCCTCAGTCCTCTTCTCGCGCCTTGCGGCCTTCGAAGCTGAGAATGACGCGGAAACCGACATCGGCGAGCTGGTCAGTGATCAAGATCTTGCGGCGGAAGGAGGCGAGCAGTTCGCGCGGCTCATAGGTGGTGAAGGAGCCACCGCGGACGATGCCTTCATTGGCATCTGCCGCCCAGGTGTCGGACACCCACTCCCAGACGTTGCCGGCGAGATCGTACATCTGCGTGCGTGGATCAGGCTTGAAGCTGGCCACGGGTGAAGGGCCCGCATTGCCATCAGTATAACCAGCGATGGATTTTTTGCCGGAGGCATCCGCCGTCTTGTCGGCAAAGTTACCTGCTTTGGGCGGCGGGATGGCGGTGAACCCCCAAGGATAGAATCCCAGAATGGCGCCGCTGCGCGTGTCGGTGTCCCCAATCTCACGAGGCAGGTTGACCGCCATGCTCCATTCATCATCCGTCGGCAGGCGATACTCCTGATCCGGCTCCAGCAGGCCTTTGGCACGCTCGCGATCTGTCAGCCAGCGGCAGAACTGCTCGGCTTCAGCTCGCGTGACATTCGTCACCGGCAGATCGGGTGCCTTGTCGAGATCACGATTGACCACCGGGGCCAGCTTGGAACTGCGCGCAAACTCCGCAAAGTCCTTCCGCTTCGTTTCCGTGGCGGCCAGCATGGCCTTGCCCAGCGGCACCAGTCTCATGCCGAGACTGTTGTCCCAGGGCTTGCTGAAGACCACAGCACCCGTGGCACGCAGGCGCAGATTGAAGCTCATGGCCTGGCCTTCCTTCAGGTTGCCGCGCACGACTTCGTTCTTGTAACCCGGCAGACGCACTTCGAACTCAAACTTCTCCGCGCGTGTCTTGTCCAGGTTCAACGGTGTGCGTCCAACGATCAGTTCGCCTCTCAGCACCTCAGCTCCAGGCGGCTTGCTATCAATGCTCACCTTGCCGTAATGCATGGGCACGATCTCCGTGCGAATGGCCTGCCGTCCGGGTGTGGGCTGTGAACCCGGGACACTGACAGCACGCCAGGCGTACTCATGATCAACGTCCAGCCGTCCGCTCTGACGGTCGCGCGTGGTCATCCAGGCACAAAATGCGTCCGCATCTTCCGGAGAAACCATGATGAAGGCACGTTTTTGAGTCGCTGTAGGCTGGATCACCGTGAAGGCAGCGGCGCGGTCGGTGGCATAATAAAACGCCTGGAACTGCGCCACCTCGGCGGGCTCATCTGCCACATGGCGGTCCTTTATGAAACTGAACCACTGGCCGTAGATGTTCTGCCAGGGCTTGCCATTCTGAGGCTGGATGGGCGCGGGCGCGGGCTTCACCGGCAGCGGCAGGTCATAGGCCCAGTCATGCTGATATTTTCCCGCATGCAGCGCGGCCCCTGCCAGCGCCGAACCAATGATGGTAAAAACCGCCGCGCGCGCGAAACGGCGCATGAACTTTTCCGGACGCTTCTCGCCAACTCTTTGCAAAGCTTCCGCAAACTCACCTGCGGTTTGAAAACGCTCCTTCAGATCTGGCGCGCAGGCTTTGCAGATCACACGGTTCAGATCCATCCAGAACGGCCATTCGCTGTCGCTCAGATTGGAAGGGATCTCAGGGAACTCCATGCGGTCCTTCCCGCTGCTCATCTCATAGAGCACCTTGCCGAGACTGTAGATGTCCGCCTGCGGCGTGCCTGGACCTTCCGGCGGCACGAAGCCTTCCGTGCCGACAAAGGTTCGCTCGCCCAAGGCAGCCACGAGACCGATGTCTGCCAGTTTGCACACACCGCCGCAGAAGATGATGTTAGACGGCTTGATGTCACGGTGCGTGAGACCGTGCGTGTGCATGTAGTGCAGCGCATCCGCGAGATACACACCGGCATCACGGCAGAACACAAGGTCCAGCCGACCATGACTCTTCATGTCCGTGCCCAGCGTGCGCGGCACATAGGTCTGCAGATCCTCAAAGTTAGGCCCGGCGTCCGCATCATCCGCCAGTTCCATCACACAGTAGTAGAAACCGCGCTTCTCGTTCCAGCCCACATGCAGGATGTGCACAAGACAGGGATGACCGCGTGAGATGGGCTCAAACTGCTGGATGCCGAGGAACTCACGCTGGAAAGTGCGGGTGAGTTCGAAGTCCTCACGCCAGACGATCTTCACCGCGCGATACGCCCCCGTCACGCTTTGCCCCAGCCACACCTCGCCATAGGCACCCGAGCCGATGCGGCGGATCAGCGTGTAGTCCTGGATGACGATGTCATCACGATGTGAAGGCGGACCATTCCTCTGCCGTGCAGCCGGCGTGTGCCGCGGCACCACCGGCGGAGCAGGCAGCTCCAGCATGGTGGGGTTAGGCTCCGCAGCAGGCGCTTGCGCGTCTGGTACAGGCTGGTCGGCGGGGTTGGGGGGCATTCTGCGGGCGAAGATACGCAGCCGCCGCGCCCGTGACAACATTCCTCTGTGATGTCCTGAAAATCGTTTTCGGCCTCTGCCCTCGAACCTACTCCTGCTTCTTCCCTGCCCTTTTCGCCTCAAAGCTGAACGCAGCCTGAGGATCCATGCGCTTCAGGTCCTCCTCGCTCGGTCCACCGCCAAACTGCGCCCAGTACTCCTCGGCAAAGGGGTTCAGCTTTGGCCCGACCGCCTTTTCATTGAGATCAATCTGCCCGGGCAGGGAGTTCCAAAAGGTATCATAGCTCGCCAGCATGCTCTTCACGACCTCAGGTTTGTCAGCGGCGATGTTCTTCGCCTCCGCCGGGTCTGTCTTCACATCGAAAAGCTGCCATCCTGGCGCATCAGCAGGTGCCGCAGGAGCTGCCGCAGCCTTTTTGCCCTTCGCTTTCCCCTGCCCGCCTCCGGCCTCGCTGACCAGATGATACTGGGTGGTGCGGACGCTGGCATTACGGGTCTTCGCGAGGTTATAATCCGTGCCCTTCGCCCAGCGGCCCACATGACTGAAAAGGGTGCGATCTTCCCAGGTCGAATCAGGCTTCTCCAGAAGAGGTACAAGACTCCGCCCCTCCACCTGTTTCTCCGCTTCCGGCGTGAGAGTAGCGCCCGCGAGGGCAGCCCAGGTGCGGAAGACATCCACATGCGCGGTGAGAGCCCCGCAGTCCGCCGGAGTCAGCGTCCCCGGCCAGCGCCAGAAGGACATGGCCCGTGTGCCGCCGATCCATGGGCTGCCTTTCGACCCGTGCATACCGGCATTGAAGACACGCACACCAGCGGTGCCGCCGTTGTCATTCATGAAGATGACCAGCGTGTTTTTGGCGATGCCCCATTCATCGAGCTTTGCCATGAGCTTGCCGACGTTTTCGTCGATGTTGTGGAGCATGCCGAAGAAGTTCTCCGTGTCCGCGCCGAGGTTTTTACCTTCATAGAGCTTCTTGTCCTCCGGTCTCGCGATGTAGGGACCGTGCGGTGCATTCGTGGCGATGTGGCAGTAGAAGGGCTGCTTGCCTTTCACCGAATCCATCCACTTCGTGGCCTGCGCAAAGAACACGTCCGTGCAGTAGCCCTCCGTCTTTTCGAAGCGGTCATTGTGCAGGATCACTGGATTGAAATACTTGTTGTCCGGCGCATCACCACAGCTTCCCGGATAACTCTGACCAATGCCTCCACCGCCATGGATGAACTGCTCATCAAACCCGCGCTGGCTCGGACGATACGCCTTTTCATCGCCGAGGTGCCATTTCCCAAAGATGCCGTTCGTGTAGCCCGCTCCCTTTAGCACTTGCGCGATCGTGACGGCCTTCGGGTCCATGCGCTCGCGTTCTAGAATGGTGTGCGTGATGCCATTGCGAAACTCATGCCGCCCGGTCTGGATGGCGCTGCGGGTAGGCGCGCAGGTGGGGCTCACCATGAAGTCCGTGAAGCGCACGCTCTCACTGAGCAGCTTGTCCAGGTTCGGTGTCTTCAGCACCGGATTCCCATGCGCGGAGAGGTCTCCATACCCCTGGTCATCCGTGAGGATGAAAAGAATGTTCGGCTTCTTGGAAGCGATCTCAGCAGATGCCAGGGACAGGCAGGACGCTAAGGAAAGAAAGGTCAGGGCACGGAGCATGCGCTGGAGAACGAAGGCTCCGGGGAACACATTTCGCCTCAAACACAGATCTGCGGACCAATCATCAATCGAGTGACGACTTCGGATCCAGCGCATCACGCAGACCGTCACCGATCAGGTTCAAAGCGAGCAGGGTGAGCGTGAAGAACACACTGGGGCCAATGAGCATCCAGGGATAGACAGCCATGCTTGCGGCACCTTCGCTGATCAGCACGCCCCAGCTGGCATCCGGTGGCTGGATGCCGAGGCCGAGGAAGCTCAGCGTGGCCTCCAGCAGCATGACTCCAGGCACGGTGAGGCTGGCGTAGATGATGACCGGACCCATGACATTCGGCAGCATGTGCTTGAAGAGAATGTGCCAGAAGCCAGCACCTGCGGCACGTGCGGCCTGGACGAACTCCAAATTCTTCAGCGACAGCACCTGGCCGCGCACCACGCGTGACATGGTGAGCCACTCCACGGCACCAATGGCCACGAAGATGAGCTCAAACTTCCGTCCGAAAATGACAACGAGCAGAATCACGAAGGTGATGAAGGGAAAGGCGTAAAGCACATCCACCACACGCATCATGAAAGCATCCAGACGACGACCGGACAGACCTGCAATCAATCCATAACCCACTCCAATGATCGTGGCGACGGCTGTGGCGAGAGCGCCCACAAGCAAGGAGATTCGGCCACCCACCATGATGCGGGTGGCGAGATCACGCCCCAGAGGATCTGTGCCCAGCCAGTGATCACCCTGTGGAGGAACTGCTTTTAGCTCCAGGTCCTGGCTATTTGGATCGTAGTGGGAAAGCAAGGGTCCAACCACACAGGTGACGATCATCACTCCAAGAACGATCATCGCCGCCACGGTCACCTTCGAACGAGTGAGTCGCTGCCATGCCTGCTGCCAGGGGGATTTGGAAAGGCCGCTCATTCTCTGAGACTGATTCTGGGATTAAGCAGCGCCTGCACGACATCCACGAGCAGATTGAAAGTCACGATCATGAGCGCGTAAAAGGCCGCAGTGGCCATGGTGAGCTCGTCGTTGCCGTTCTGCGCCGCTGCGACAAAATGCTGTCCGAGTCCGGGAAGCTGAAAAACGTTCTCAGTCACGATGGAACCCGTCATCAAACCCGCCGCCGTGGGACCAAGGAAGTTCAACACCGGCAGGCAGGCCAGTTTGAAGGCGTGACGGAAGACCACCGCGCTTTCCGAAGCGCCCTTGGCTCGCGCCGTGCGGATGAACTCCTGGGCGAGCGTCTCGCGCAAACCACCCCGTGTCAGCCTGGCGATGTAAGCGCTGTAAATGATGCCGAGAGTCACTGCGGGCAACACCCAGTCGTCCGCATCGAACCATCCTGAGGCATTGAACCATCGCAGCTTCAGGCCAAAGACCAGGGCAATCAGCGGGCCAAGAACCAAGCTCGGCGTGCAAACGCCAAACGTCGCCATGATCATGCTTGCACGATCTTCTAGCGAATGCGGCCGCAAGGCCGCAAGCGCCCCCACCGGAATGCCAATGGTCAAGGCAATGGCCAGCGCCGCGAGACCGACCTGCGCAGATACCGGAAAGGCCTGGATAATCACCTCATCCACACCACGTCCGGGCAACTTCAGCATCGGAGGAAAGTCAAAGGTGGCAAAATTGGCGATGTGGCGGCCAAGCTGCACCGGCCAGGGCTTATCAAGGCCTAACAACGCCTTCCGCTGCTTGAGAATATGCTCCTGGACATGGCGTTCACTCTCAAGAGGGTCGCCAGGCTTCAACTTCACCATGATAAACGTGATGCAGAGCACGCTGAAGATGACAGCGATGCCCTGGATGACGCGACTGAGGAGGAAACGAAGCATGAATGCGACCGGACATTAACGACAGAACGACTGCCAGAGCAATCAGAGTTGTGGCACGTGCAGGCCGTCATTGTGGATTTGCACGATGCGCCAGTCCCAGGGCCAGGGTCCCTTCTTATGCCAGTGGAAGAACCATGGTTCCTCGATGCTGTTCACCTGGGCGACGACCATGTCACTGATCCCGAGGCCCTTGCCTTCCACGCGAATCTTCATCTTCACCATGGCGAGACCTGGCACGGCCTGAAGCTGCACGATCTCGGGCTTGATGGTGAGGCTCAAGAAGCTCCCCAGCGCCTGCTGTGCATCCTGCACGGCACTGTCGCGATCATGGCCATAATCATCCGCATAGTCATCCGTGAGCATGGCCTTCACATCATCCCAATCCCGTTCTTCAAGGGCGAGCAAAAAGGCCTGCTGTCGGTCGCGGATCTGATCCGCCGGAGATCTGCCAAAGGCCCACCAACCAAACCAACTGAGAGAGATGAGCAGTATGACACTGCCGAGGACAATGTAAGAGCGGGGGGACATAAATCCGAGCATGAAATGGCCGCCGGGTGAGTGTCAATGCCACGTGACACACAGGCACAAAAAAGCGGGGACTCACGTCCCCGCTTTCGCAAATTTTGTTCAATGAATGGCGGACTATTCCTTGGCCACGCCATTGTTCCAGGCGGAGTACATTTCCTCCACCGTCGGGATCTCCAGCGGGCGGACGATGCGGAAGCCGAGCCAGGTCGCATCCGTCAGATACCAGATGCTCTTCGGAAGCTGCGGGTCCTGCTGCTTCCAGCCGGGCTCGGAAGCACGACGTGCGCCGCTGCGGAGCATTTCCGGATCGTCATCGTAGTGACCACCACGGGCGACATGCGGATACGGTGTCTTGGACTTGATCCAGGTATTGCCAAGCGAGCCGGTGGCAGCATCTGCGGCCCAGCTCTTGTAAGTGCCGTCGCTGTATTGGTCGAGCGTCCACTCGCAGACGTTGCCGTAGATGTCGTAGAGGCCCCATGGGTTCGGCTTTTTCTTGCCGACCACGCTGTACTGGAAGTTCGGGGCGTTCTCAAAGAACCAGGCGTAGTCTTTCAGCTGCGCGGCATCATCGCCGAAGAAGTAGGCGGTCTTGGTGCCGGCACGAGCCGCGTATTCCCACTCGGCTTCTGTCGGCAGACGGTAGAAGTGACCAGTCTGTGCGCTGAGCCATTGGCAATATTTGTTCGCGGCATGCTGCGTCATGCAGATGGCCGGGAAGCCATTGCGGCCCATGCCGAAGTCCATCGGCTGATACGGCGGTGTGGGCTGGGAGATCAGTGTCTCGGGCTTGTCTGTCGGTGCCCAGACCTTGCGGCTGCCGTCCTTGTTACGGCCTTCGCTGGTGAGTTGATAAGGCTCGTATTCATCCCAGGTGATTTCGTATTTGCCGATCCAGAAGGGCTTGATGTTCTTCTTCACCTGCGGGCCTTCGTCTTCAATGCGTCCAGCTTCACCTTCTGGAGTGCCCATGGTGAACTCCCCCCCCTTGATGGCGACCATGGAGTAGGCAGCACCTGTGGAAGGCACCTTGCTGTCATAGCTCTTCATCTCGCCCTCGGCCTTTTCCTTCGAGGTCTGCACGATGAGCGCATGAATCTTCTTCACCAGTTCCAGCGTGTCTGGATTGTTCGTGGCCACAGCCCCTTTTTCCTTGGCCTTGAGAGTCACATCATCCGGCCACGCCGCACCTTGCTCGATCCAGCCTTTCAGCAGGGCGATCTCTTCCTTCTTCAGCGGACCACCGCTCTTCTTCGGCGGCATGAGCTCATCTTCATCCTCACCGAGGGTCGTCAGATGATAGACGGCGCTTTTCGTGAGATTGAAGGGGACGATGTTCGGCGCGCTTTCGCCGGTTTCAAAAGCCTGCTTCTTCGTGCTGACGATCCATTCACCCTTGTCCTTCTCCGGGTTGTGGCAGCTCACGCAGTTCTGTTCCAGGATCGGCTGGATGTGCTTCACGAAATCGATGCGCGGCTTCACGGCCAGGGTCACACCGGCGGGCCAGTCAGCACCCTGCTCGATCCAGCCTTTGATGACTTCGATCTGAGTCTTGTCCAGCAGCCCTTCCTTCGACGGAGGCATGACCATGTCATCGTCATGCCCAAGGATCAGAGTGGAGTAGATAGCGCTCTTTTTGAGATCGCCCGCGGTGAGGCCGGGGCCGTTCTCATTGCCCTTGATCATGTCTTCCTTCGTATGGAGACGGAAGTCGCCTTTGTCCTTCTCCGCGCCGTGACAGTGAGTACAGGCAGCTTCGAGGATGGGCTTCACTTGAGTGTTGAAGTCCACTTTGTCAGCCGCGGCGGCAGGAAGCGCGAGCGCGGCAAGGAGGAACGGTGTGCGTAACGGAATCATGGCAGGGGTGGTTGGAAAGTCTTTAGACGGCTGGAGCGGGCCTGAAAACCGAAAAGTTGCACCCTTAGGCCCCGCCGAACGAGACGCACCTCTATCGTTGGGTCTCGAAAAAACATCGCTGCGCACTGTGACAGTAACGGCCACACCCCTCAATTCGAAGCCCGCATTGCTGAAGCCTCAAGCCGCGGCAGCCAGCTGTGCCTTCACCAGCTCACGCACGTATTTGCCGAGCATGTCGAACTCCACGTTAAGCCGGGCTCCGGTCTTCTTCGTGTGCAGATTGGTGATCTGGAAGGTATGCGGGATGATCCAGCAGGTCACACTCTTCTCCGAAACCTCAGCGGCGGTAAGGGAGATGCCATCCAGACAGATGGAACCTTTCGGAATAACCAGACCGCGATGCTCGGCAGGCAGCTCGACCTCCAGGCGATGGTCCTGACCGTGCTCGCTCCAATCTAAAATGCGCACGGTGGCATCCACATGCCCCTGTACAATATGGCCGCCGAAGCGGGCGCCCATCGCCATGGCGCGCTCGAGATTGACCAAGCTGCCGGTTTCGAGATCGCCCAGGCTGGTGACGCGCAGGGTCTGCATAAGCAGGTCAAACGAGGCGGTCTGAGCCACGGGATCCTTGGCCGTGACGGTAAGACAGCAGCCGTTCACGGACACACTTTCACCATCGGTCAGCTCTGCGGCCATGGGGCCGACCTGCAGGGTCAGGCGGGCACTTTCGCCGCGGGGTTCGAGACTGAGGACGGTGCCAGTGGATTCGACGAGGCCGGTAAACATGAGGTTGTGTAGAGCGAGGCCTCACCAAAGGCAAGCCAGCAGCCGCTGTGAATATGCCCTTGATTCGCTGCGGGATGGTGCCACTCTCCGGGCCAATTTTTCCAGTAACCAAACTAACCAACGACCTAACAAACACATGGGCCAGCAACTCAACAAGATCATCAAACGCCGTCGCCGTAAAGCCTACGTCGCCCGCAAGAAGGCACTCGCCAAATCTGGCGCCGACCGCAAAACCGCCGCCGCGAAGAAGCCTGCCGCCAAGAAGGCCACCGCTGCCAAGAAGCCTGCTGCCAAGAAAGCTCCTGCCGCCAAGCCTGCCGCCGCTCCAGTGGTCGAAACCCCAGCTGCTGAGGCTCCTGCCGCTGAATAAACCCTCCTGAGCGAGGTGTTTTTGACTGTGCGGCGCTGCCTCTGAGATTCTCAGAAACGCGGTGCTGGCTGACATCAAGTCGGGAAATTCCCCAAAATACGGCTTGATTTCAGAGGCTTCGCCCCCACTATCCGCCTCCCCTCGAAAAGTCCCCCCTTTATTCACATATCATGGCTGTTGTTCTTCGTCTCCGTCAGGAAGGTGCCCACGGGCGCCACGTTTATCGCGTTGTCGCCGCTGACAAGCGCTTCAAGCGCGATGGTCGCTTCCTGGAAATCCTCGGCAACTACAATCCTGCCCTGGAGAAAGGCAATGCTAACCTTGATCTCGCCAAAGTGGACTCCTGGATCTCCAAGGGTGCCCAGCCCACCGCCACGGTGAAGAGCCTGATCAAGAACGCTCGCATCGCTGCCGCCAAGTAAGCGGCAACTTTCATCCTCTTTTCAAGAAGCCGCCGGTTGACGTGTCATCCGGCGGCTTTTTGTTTGTCTGGCATCGTATCCCCATTTTCCACCTTTCCCCCATGGACGCCCCTGAAGCCCTCCGCGAGTTCCTGGCCTACATCGTGGCCAATCTGATCGACCATCCCCAGCAGGCCACCATCGCGGTGGGTCGCAATAGTGCCGGGTCCATCGTCTACCGCATCCAGCTCGCTCAGCAGGATGTGCGGCACGTGATCGGCAAAAACGGCCTGACGGTGAGCTCCATCCGCTCCCTGCTGAACACCGCCGCTGAGAAGCATGGTCTCAAGGTCAGCTTGCGCGTCGGTGCAGCCCGCGACCTGGAGAACGAAGAAACACCTGAGCAGGAGCAGGCCCGCGAGGCCGAGCTGGCCTCCGATGCCGAAAACACGCCTGCCGCCTGATTCTCCCACTCATCTCATTTCACGCCCCCTTTCCAACCATGTCCGCCCTCGACGATCTCCTCACCTGCCTCCGTTTCGCCAGCGTCTCCACTGATTCCAAACACCGCGGCGACGTCCGCGCCTGTGCCGAATGGCTCATGGGCAAGCTCACGGGCATGGGCCTCACCGCCCAACTGCATGAGACACCGGGGCATCCGATTATCGTCGCCAAGAACAAGCACATCGCCGGACGCCGTACCGTGCTGCTCTACGGTCACTACGACGTGCAGCCCGTGGAGCCGGTGAATGAGTGGCGCTCTCCGCCCTTCGAGCCGACCATCCGCGATGGCCGCATCTACTGCCGTGGCGCCACGGACAACAAAGGGCAGCTCATCGCCCACGTCTCGGGTTTGGCCGAGACTCTGGCGGAGCATGGCGACCTGCCGGTGAACCTCACCATTCTCTTTGAAGGCGAGGAAGAGATCGGCAGCCCGAACCTGAAACCTTTCCTGGAAGCTCACCGCGAAGAGCTGGCCTGTGATGTCGTGGCCATCTCAGACACCGGCATGGTCGGTGAGGGCATCGGCACCTTCACGTATGGCCTGCGTGGCATCGCCTGCATGGAAGTGAAGGTCCACGGACCCACCATCGACCTGCATTCCGGCATCTTTGGCGGCGCTATCGCGAACCCGGTCACCATGGCCGCGCGCCTTGTCGCGACCTTGCATGATGACGAGGGCCGCGTGCAGATCCCCTGCTTCTACGATGACGTGAACGACCTTCAGGACTGGGAGCGCACCTCATGGGCTGCATTGGGTGATGGTGACGCAGAGACACTTTCCCTCACCGGCTCCCCTGCCCTCTTTGGCGAGCCCGGCTACACCGAGCGCGAGCGCCGCTGGGCACGCCCGACGGCCGAGGTGAACGGCATCGGCGGTGGTTATCAGGGCGAAGGCTCGAAGACCGTGATTGCCCGTGAGGCCTTTTTCAAACTGAGCTTCCGCCTCGTGCCAAGCCAGGATCCAGAGCGCATCCTCGACCTCGCCGAAGCCTATTTGAAGGCCAAGGCACCGGCCGCCGTGCGTCTGGAGATCAAGCGTGGTCACACCGGCATGGCTTATCTCACGGACCCCCATTCAGAGCTGGGCCAGGCCGCACAGCGTGCCCTGCTTTCCACCTTTGGTGGTGATGTGGCACTCATCCGCGAAGGCGGCAGCATCCCCATCGTGCAGGCCTTCAAGGACGTGCTGAATGCGGACACCCTCCTGCTCGGTCTGGCGCTGCCAGACTGCCAGGCCCATGCGCCGAACGAAAACTTCCCCATCGCCAATCTCGAGGCCGGCATCCGCCTGAACAAGGCGCTGCTGCGTGAGCTGGCGGCCTAAAGCGGAAGACCGCGCATGGTTCATCCAGAGGCGGGATGCCCAAGAGGCACCCGCATTGCCTAACGTTTAGTTTGTTGATACTCTCCTTTTGTCTTGTTTATGTCTGCTCAGATTCGCGCTGTGATTTTTGATTTCGATGGCCTCGTGGTCGACACCGAAAGCACCGGTTACCTCACCTGGAAGGAGATCTTTGAGCAGCATGGGCACTTTCTGCCGGTGGAGCGCTACGCTCAGGCCGTGGGAACCGACTTCCTCACCGGCGGCTATGATCCGCGCCGCGATCTGGAACAGCTCACCGGCCTAACCTTTGATTGGGAAGTGATGGAAGAAACGCGCCGCACCCGGGAAAGAGATCTGCGCAAGCTCCTGCAGACACTTCCGGGCGTTCGTGATCGTCTCAGCGAGGCACGCTCACTCGGCCTGAAGACCGCCATCGCCAGCAGCAGCCCGCGCTGGTGGATTGATTCCTGGATGGAGCAACTGGCGATCCGCGACCAGTTTGATCACATCTCGACGGTGGATGACACCGGCAAGGTGAAGCCTGACCCGAGCCTGTTCCTGCACGCCGCGAAAAACCTCGGCGTGGATGTGACCGAAGCCGTGATCTTTGAGGATTCCCTCAACGGCCTGCGTGCCGCACAGACCGCTGGCATCCGCTGCATCGTGGCCCCCGGCCCGATGACAAAGCACCTGGATTTCACCGGAGCCTGGATGCAAGTCGAGGGCCTGAATCAAATCACGTTGGGCGAGATTTCGAGTTCCTGGACTGAAGCGTAGAAGTCGCGGCAGCATCCTGGAGTGCGGTGGCAAGCGCTTAGGCGCGACACCGCTGTGTGCGCAGAAAACGTCTTTTTGTTAGGTAGCGCAGCGTGCGCACGA
>NZ_BKAG01000022.1 GCF_007992435.1 Prosthecobacter gellanilyticus
CAAGAAGGATTGACCTCGGGCGGCGTTCTTTGTCACCCTGCATCCAATCCATGAGAATCCTCGCCACCACACTTCTTGCCGCCCTCATCTCCAGCGCCGCCTTCGCCGCTGAGAACTACCATGTCTACTTCGGCTGCTACACCACGCCGAAGTCCGGTAGCAAAGGCATCTACATGTCCAAGTTTGACGCAGCCTCTGGCGAGCTCGGCGATCCCGCCCTCGCCGTGGAAACGGGCAGCCCCAGCTTCCTCGCCATCCATCCTTCGAAGAAGTATCTCTACGCTGTGGGTGAGGCTGGCACGCCAGGGCAGGTTGGCGGCGGAGTCAGCGCCTTCAGCATCGGCGCAGATGGCAAACTGAAGCTCATCAACCAGGTGTCGTCCGTGGGGGCAGGACCTTGTCATGTGTCTCTCGATCAAACCGGCAAGATGGCCATGGTGGCAAACTATGGCGGCGGCAGCATCGCCAGCTATTCCATTGCCGATGACGGCTCCCTCAGTGACGCCAAGACCTTCGTGCAGCACGAAGGCGGCAGCGTGAACAAGAAGCGCCAGGCCGGTCCGCATGCGCACAGCATGAACCGCAGTCCCGACAATCGCTTCGCCTTCGCCTGTGACCTAGGTTTGGACAAGGTGCTCATCTACGCCATCGACCCCGCCACCGGCACCATGAAGCTCCATGGTCACGGCACCGTGTCTCCCGGCAGCGGCCCGCGTCACTTCGCCTTTCATCCGAACGGCAAGTTCGCCTTCGTGAACAACGAAATGCTCATGACCGAGACCACCTTTGCCTATGACGCGGACAAAGGCACTCTGACCGAGGTGGCCACCGTCTCCACCCTGCCTGAGGCAGATCGTGGCAAGGAAGGCTTCAGCACCGCAGAGACCGTCGTTTACCCTAACGGCAAGTTTGTCTACGTGTCCAATCGCACGCACGACACCATCGCCGTCTTCACCTGTGATCCCGCCACCGGAAAGCTTGCATTGATCCAGAACGCTCCCGCCGAGGGCCAGATCCCGCGTAATTTCAGTCTCGATCCCTCTGGCAAGTGGATGATCGTGGCCCACCAGAACAGCAACACCGCCGCCCTCTTCAAAGTCGATCAGGAGACCGGCAAGCTCACCTTCACCGGCAAGAAGATCAACGTCGGCGGTTCCGTCTGCGTGCGCTTCCTGGCCGTCGAGTGATCAGAGGTGGCGTCGAAACCGCACTCTATCACAATCAAGTCTAACAAAAAGCGCACCCATTTCTGGGTGCGCTTTTTTCGTCATTCGTCATTCAGATTTCGTCAAGCCGATCAAGGCACCGCCACCTGCGGCAGTTTCCACACCTTGTCCGCATAGTCCTGGATGGTGCGGTCAGAACTGAAGAAGCCCACGCGCGCCGTGTTGAGCACCGCCATCTTCGTCCACAGCTCGGGCTGCTTGTAGGCCGCGTCCACCTTGGCCTGCGCATCCACATACATCTGGTAGTCGGCGAGGCAGAGGTAGGGATCACCATGCTCAAGGAAGCTGTCACGCAGCGGCTTGAAGTCATGCGCGTGACCCGTGAAATAGTCACTGCCGATCCAGTCGATCGTGTCACGCAGAGCCTCGTTGTTCCAGTAATACTCCCACGGGTTGTAGCCGCGCGCCTTGAGATCCGTGACCTGCTCCACGGTGAGGCCGAAGATGAAGATGTTATCATCACCCACCTCTTCCGCGATCTCCACATTCGCGCCGTCCAGCGTGCCGATGGTGAGCGCGCCATTGAGCGCCAGCTTCATGTTCCCCGTGCCGGAGGCTTCCTTGCCCGCCGTGGAGATCTGCTCGCTCAGGTCCGCCGCAGGGATGATCTTCTCCGCCAGAGACACACCATAGTTAGGCAGGAACACCACCTTCAGCTTGTCTCCCACACGCGGATCGTTGTTCACCTTGTTCGCCAGGGAGTTGATGGCGTGGATGATGTTCTTCGCCAGGAAGTAGCCCGGTGCCGCTTTGGCACCAAAGATGAACACACGCGGGTGGAAGTCAGCCTTCGGATTGTTCAGGATCTGGCGATACAGCGTGACGATGTTCAGCAGGTTCAGGTGCTGGCGCTTGTATTCATGCAGACGCTTGATCTGCACATCAAAGAGCGCATCCGGGCTCACGCACACACCACAGCTGTCCTGGATGATCTTCGCCAGCACCACCTTGTGATGGCGCTTGATGGCGCGGTAACGGTCGCGGAAGCCTGCATCATCCGCAGAGGCATCCAGGCCGCGGAGTTTGGACGCATCCTTCTTCCAGCCTTCGCCGATCGTCTCGGTGATGAGGGAGGAGAGCTGCGGATTGCACACATCCAGCCAGCGGCGGAAGGTGACACCGTTCGTGATGTTGACGAAGCGTTCCGGAAACAGTTCATGGAACTCCGGGAAGAGACGCTCGCACAGCAGGCGTGTGTGCAGCGCGGCCACACCGTTCGTGGCATGACCACCGAGCACGGACATATGCGCCATGCGCACATATTTGCCGCCGCGCTCATCGATGAGGGAGAGCACACGCTTCTTCGCCGCGTCACCGGGCCAGCGTGCTTCCACCGGACCGTCCAGGAACTGCGCATTGATGCGGTAGATGATCTGCAGATGGCGCGGCAGCACGCGCTCAAAGAGGCCCACGGACCACATCTCCAGCGCCTCAGGCAGAAGCGTGTGATTGGTATAACTAAAAGTCTCCTGGCAGATCTTCCAGGCGCTGCCCCAGTCCAGGTTCTCCTCATCCAGGAGGATGCGCATGAGCTCAGGGATGGCCACCGCAGGGTGCGTGTCATTGAGCTGGATCGCCGCCTTGGAGGGAAATTCGCTCCACGGCAGGGAATAACCATTTTTAAAACGACGCACGATGTCTGCCAGCGAGCAGGCCACGAAGAAATACTGCTGCACCAGGCGCAGCTCCTTGCCGGACTCCGTGGCATCATTCGGATACAGCACCTTCGAAACCGTCTCCGCGATGGCCTTCTCACGCAGCGCCTCGATGTAGCTGCCTTCGTTGAAGATCTTGAAGTTAAAGTCCTCATCCGCCTGCGCCTGCCAGAGGCGCAGCACGTTCACGGTGTGGCTGTCATATCCCACGATCGGGATGTCCCATGGCAGGCCCAGGAGGCACTTCGTGTCCACCCACTGCGCATGCGGATTGCCATTTTCATCAAACCGCTGCGTCACACGTCCATAAAGCTGCACACGCTGGCGGTAGCTGGGGCGCGCGATCTTCCACGGTGAGCCATCACGCATCCAGGCATCCGGATGCTCCACCTGACGGCCATTCACAAACTCCTGGCGGAACAGGCCGAACTCATAGTGAATGCCGTAGCCGATCGCGGGCAGATTCATCGTGCTCAGGCTGTCCATGAAGCACGCCGCCAGACGGCCGAGACCGCCATTGCCCAGGCCCATGTCAGGCTCGCTCTGCAGCAGGGCATCCAGGTCCTTGCCCATCTCGCTGAGCGCCTGCTTCACAGAATCATAGAGGCCGGAGTTGCGCAGATTGTTCTCCAGCAGACGGCCCATGAGATACTCCAGGGAGAGGTAGTGGATGCGGCGCACACCGGATTTGCGATGCAGCGTGCGTGACTTCGTGGCGCTGTCCATCACACGATCCCGCACGGCCAGGCAGGTGGCCACCCACCAGTCGTTTGGACTGGCCGAGTCCACATAGGCTCCGAGCGTGAAGCGCACATGATTGACGATGGAGGACTTGATCGCCTCCGTGGAGTTGCCGAGGTCACAGGGGGCAGGTGTCATGGGGGTTGCGGGGGAAAGGGAGCTCAAGGGGATGGACAGGTCGGAGATCAAAAGGACGGATGACGGAGAAAGGCAGGAGCCCGAGGGGCAGAAAGGGCGGGCAGGGAAGTCATGGTGTCAAGCTGTGGGCGGATGGCTAGCGGATGAATGACAAAATGCAGACGTCTGAGATGGGCCGCGAATGAGAGGCCCTGAGGCATCGTCCCGCTCATGCGTCCGGCCTCCTCTCACTTCGTCATTCCTGCTGCACAGACGTACCTCACCACGTGATCCACTTGGGCAGTTCGGCGGGAGCGAGGACGAGAGTGATTTCACCTTTGGGCGGTCGGGTTTGGTAATGCATGAGCACTTGCTGTGCCGGTCCGCGCTGGAATTCTTCAAACTTCTTTGTCAGCTCTCGTGCCACGACCACCCGATGCTCAGGCCTGGCCGCTGCGACCATGCCCAGCGTGTCCACCAGGCGATACGGACTCTCGAAGTAGACGCTGGTGGCCTCACGCTGCAGGGCGGCCAGCAGTTCCTTCTCACGCTGGCCTTTCTTATGAGGCAGAAAGCCGCCGAAGTAAAAGGGCACCGTGGGCAGACCACTCGCAGCCAGCGCCGTGAGCACCGCGCTCGGGCCGGGCAGGCTCTCCACCTTCAGTCCTGCGGCCACGGTGCTCTGCACCAGCCTCTGACCAGGATCTGAAACCGTGGGCATGCCAGCATCAGAGATCAGCGCCACGCTGCCACCCTTTTGGATATGCGCCAGAAGCTCCGGAATACGCCGCGCCTCATTGTGCTCATTCAGGCTCACCAGCCGCCCGCGGATGCCGTGATGACTCAGCAGACGGCCCGAGTGCCGCGTGTCCTCGCAGGCAATGAGGTCCACCGTCTTCAGCGCTTCCAGCGCCCGCAAAGTGATGTCCGCCAGATTGCCAATCGGTGTGGCGATCAGGTAAAGCGCAGGATCGAAGACCCGTGACCCGCTTTCAAAAGGCTCAATCGGCTCATAGGCCTCCTCCGTCTCGGGCGGTGCCTCTTCAGCGTGTTCTGTGTCCTCAGTATTCAAGCCTTTTAGGAATAACAAATGATTCGACGAAATGACACGGGCTGAACCCGGATGCCCAAGGTGACTAACACGCTGCGCTCAGCCCCGTTCGTCATTTCGTCCTTCGCAGTCTTGCTACGGAGAATGGATCGGTTTTAGTCATTCGTCATTGGCCCCGAAGGGGCTCGTTCACCAGCCCTCGGAGATTTCGTTGGCGATGGTGGTGGCGACTCGCTGCGCGGCATCATCCAGCGCCTGCGCTTCGGAGTTCTGCACGTTGGAGTCAAGGATCACGTAGGACATGCCGGAGGTTCCGCCCACATGAATCGCGCGTCCAGATGCCGCGTCTTTGACCGCATAGCTGACCACCAGGCGCATCTGCAGCTGGGAGGTGCGCAGCACGTTCCGGCGCACGGAGCGGAACTGGGAGCGGTCCACCCGGCTGATGACTCCTTCCAGCACAGCATCCGCATCTTCCTTGCGGACGATCTGGTAGGAGCCGTCCATCTGGATCTGCTTGATCAGTGAATTCGTCACCACGGAGGACAGGCGCGGCTCCAGGGTCTGGTTTTCAAAGGTCGGCACCGCCAGCTTGGTGATATTCGCCAGATGGGCAGGCTTCTGGCCACCGAGGTGGTAGCCGGCGCAGCTGGAGAGAACGAGAGAGAGGGCGAGCAAGCACAGGGTTTTCATCCGGGAGGGGAGCAGGGAGCGTGGAGCGGGATCGGGAAATCGGCAGCACTATCAGGGCGTTTGGCAGTGGCAGAGTAAAGAAAGAACTTCCTTCTCTGCGTCACGTCCGGAGGGTGCCTCAGGGTGCTGGTGGCTTCGGGGGCACTGGCAGGCCGTCGGCCGGCGCTGGCACCGTAGGGTTCAGCACCGGTGGCGCTGGCACAGGCAGGAGCGCAGGCTTCTCTTCCGTGGCTGGGGGAGCTGCCGGAGGCAGCAGCGCACCAGGAGCAGGGGCCGCGCCCGGCTTCGTCGGCAGTGTAGGCTCGGTCAGCGGGATCGGCAGGAAGTTGTCACTGCCAGCACGCATGCGGGACTTTTGGCTCAGCTTGGCCAGTTCAGGAGCCAGCGGGCCCACGTAATCATCCCGGTTCTTCAGGTTCTTCGCACCCGCCACCGTGTAGTCCTGGTCAGGCTGTCCTTTGCGGGCATCAGACACCGCATCTGGATCCGTGGCAGCCAGTTCGGCCAGCAGTTCACGGGCCTCGGAGGAAGCTTCTGGTGAGCCATATTTCAGCGCCTCATTCAGGTAGATCGCAGCCGCCTTGGGCTTGTTGATGCGCATGTAGAATTTCGCGACCGTGAGGGACTGGGTGGCTTCCACCGCATTGATCTGGCGCAGACCCTGCTCAGCCTCGCCCGCGCGGTCACCCTTCGGGTGTGTGGCCATGTAGGTCGTCAGCGCATCACGGGCTGCCACGATGTTGGACTTGTCCTCGCTGCGGCTGGCCGCCACGCTGCTGATGGAGCCGATGCGGAACTGCGCCTCGCTGGCCTGCTTCGTGTTCGGGTAGTTTTCCACCACAATTTGGTAGCCGGCCACAGCCTTGTCCTTCTCACCCATGTCCTGGTAGATCTCACCGATGCTGAACTGCGCCACCGGAGCCAGTTTGCCGAAAGGCGCGTTGGAGATGATCTTCTGATACATCTTCACCACATCCTCACCGCCCATCTTGACCTTCAGCAGGATCAGGCTGCGCTCCTTTTTGCCACCCTTCGCCGTCTCCGCGATCTCATACTGCTGCTGGATCGCGTCTTCAAAGCGGGCGCTGGAGCGGTGCTGGTCGATGAAGGTCTGAAACGCATCAAAGGACGATTGCAGCGAGCCACCAGTCTGTTTCACAATCAGCGCGTTTGCATAGGAGGCTTCTGAAGCAGCCACCGTGAACGGATAGTCCTTCGCGATCTGCTGGTAAGTGCTCTGGGCGCGGCCGGTGCGGCCTTCGTTCTGGGCCTGGCGTGCCTGCATCAGCAGGGCCGTGGCCTCAGACTCCTGGCGCTGGCGCTCATCCGTGGCCGGGGCCACTTTGTCCTTCTTTTCGAACAGACCGAGAAAGGCCGGGGCAGGGGAAGGCAGCGCGCAAAGAGTCGCTGCGGCGAGGGCGCAGAAGGAAAGGCGTGGGAGGGTGAAGTCTCTCATCAGGATGGTGATACTAAAGGAGTGTAAAAGAGGCGTCAAGGCGGCTTCCTAGTCGGAAATCAACCCCTGACAGACGAATGCCCAAAAGGGCAGGCTGGGCTGGGGAAAGGTTGGCAAACACCCTCAGGGAGCAAAAGGGATGCCTGTATATACCAGTTTTCATCAAATGTCGGCTAAAAATTGCCACAGATTCGCTCCTCCCACGTCTTCTCCACCTGGATAAGGTTGGATCTGCCTGGATCCCAATGGAGCGGCAGCCCACGATCTTCGAAGCCCTGGCGAAGAAGATGCGTCAGCCTGCCATCTTGGCAGGCCACCCCCTCCACAAGGTCGGATCCAGTCGGATTGACTCTTATCGCCCCCAGGCAAAGCGCCAGCAAAGCAGCCCTCATACTCCCTGTGACGAGCCCACGACTCGCGCTATCCGCCTGTTCCGCAAGGTCGGATACAGTCGGATTGACTCGGATTGGCATCCCCTCCGAGAAACCACCGTAAACAACCGTCAACCACGGTAAACAACCGTAAACGGCTCCCGTGTCCTCCCTCTCCCCCACTCCAAATCTCCGGCGAAAAAAGTCACTCATAGCCCCGCACCCTCCACCATCTCCGCCTCCCTTCAAAGTGACCCAAGCGGATCCTTTGGACACCGCGCCCACCGTCCACCGCTTTCGCCCCTAGAGGCACCCTCTTCCCAACTCCGAACTCCGCCCACCGCCCTCCGAACTACTCGAGAAATCCCCAATTACTCCACAAACTTATTGAACCTATGAACATCTAAGATTGTTAAAATGTTAAGATCTGCTAAATAACTTCCGCTTTTCTAAAATGTCCGCCAACACCTATCGCCTCAGTGCCCGCGAGCGTGCCGAGCAGAAGCTCGAACGCTCCAAGCCCGCGAACGTGCGTAACCACCCCAAGGCCAAGCTTCAGAAGAAAGTGCGTACATATAAGGGGCTGCTTGGAGCCTTCCTCCTCCTCCCTCTCGGCCTCATCACCGCCTTCACCCTGGTGGAGGTCTTCTTCCGCGCCATGACCCGGGCGGAGTTCTGGCGTTCGGACCAGTTCATCTTCTTCACCACCGGCGGCGTCGCCTGGGCCGTTTCCTACCTTGCTGGCTGGCGCCCCATCCACGCCTACGTCCTCGGTCACGAGCTCAGCCACCTCATCGTCGCCCGTGCCTTCGGCGGCGAAATCTTCGGCTGGAGCGCCTCCCCAAACGGCGGCTACGTCGAGACCAACAAGTCGAACACCTGGATCACTTTGGCTCCCTACTTGATCCCGTTTTACTCCATGATCGTCATGATCGTGTTCGGCCTGCTCGGCATGTTCTGGAACCTGCATGATCCTCTCGCGCTGCCCATCGGAAAGGGCGTCACGCTGCGTCCCGTCTGGCTCTTCTACGCCGCCCTCGGCCTCACCTGGTGGTTCCACGCCACCTACACCGTCAAGACCGTCCTCACCCATCAAAGCGACCTCGAGCGCAATGGCGAGTTCTTCTCCATGAGCCTGATCTTCCTGATCAACATCCTGCTCATCACCGCCCTCTATCTCTGCGCCTCCCCAGCCCCCGCCCACGAGTTCATCGAGCTCGGCCGCTGCTGGCTCGGCACCGTCGCCTGGGCCTTCTCCCTGATCCGCCAAGTCTTCGCCTGATCGTAACAAGGTAAAGTCGCAGCACCATCCGAGGGTAACGTGGACATTCCTGTCCACCTCCCTGCCACTCCCTCCCGACGTCGTTGCCAGCATGGCGCCCTTCGAGGCAAAGCCATCGCCACGCTGAGAAGCAAAAAGCTCGCTGTCGACAAAGGTCATCTCGTGTCCTGCCCGCACCTCGCGGCATCCCGTCTCTAACAAATCAAAAATCAAAAATCCGCCCCCTTGACTTAGTGTCCATCATACACCAATGATAGTGTATGAAACACACTTACCAATACCCGCGCGCCGCCCTCACCGTTGACTGCGTGGTCTTTGGCTTTGATGGCGGTGACCTCCAGGTGCTCCTCATCCGCCGCGCCATCCCGCCCTTCAAAGACCACTGGGCACTCCCAGGCGGCTTCGTCCGGGTCGAGGAAACGCTCGATGAAGCCGCCCGCCGCGAGCTCGTCGAGGAGACCGGCCTCAAGGACGTGTTTCTCGAGCAGCTCTACACCTTCGGCACCATCGACCGCGACCCGCGCGAGCGCGTCGTCAGCATCGCCTACTACGCCTTGGTGAAACCTGCCGACCACACCACCGCCGCCTCCACAGATGCCGCCGAGGCCCGCTGGTATCCCATCACCGGCATCCCACCGCTCGCCTTCGACCACGCCACCATCCTCGACATCGCCCTCAAACGACTCCGCGGAAAGCTCACCTACCAGCCCGTCGGCTTCGAGCTCCTCCCCGCCAAGTTCACCCTCACGCAACTCCAGCGCCTCTACGAAGCCGTCCTCGGCACCGAGATCGACAAGCGCAACTTCCGCAAAAAAGTCCTCAGCTTCGACCTCCTCATCCCCCTCAAAGAACAACTCCGCGATGGCCCCCATCGCCCTGCCCAGCTCTTCCGCTTCGACCCCGTCAAGTATGAGCGCCTCAAGAAAAAGGGCTTCCTTTTCGAAATATGAAGACCACCACCATCACCACCGCACTTCCTCTGTCCCGCGATGACCTCGCCCAAGCCATCGAAGACGGCCTCAAACCCAAATGGGCCTTCTTCTGGGGCCACACACCTTCCAAAGACGGCTCCATCACCAAATCCTGCTTCAGCCAGTGGTGGGACGGTCATCCCTTTGAGAGCGAAGGCATCACCTACGCCACCGCCGAGCACTACATGATGGCTGAAAAAGCCCGCCTGTTTCGTGACAAAGCCACCCTCGCCGAAATCATCGCCGCAAAAAGCCCCGCCATCGCTGGGACATCGTCGTCCGTGGCAATGCCGCCAAGTTCGCCCAGCACACCGAATTGAAGACCTTCCTCCTTCAAACCGGCGACCGCATCCTCGTCGAAGCCAGTCCCTTCGACCGCATCTGGGGCATCGGCATGGCCGCCACCCACCCCGATGCCGAGCGCCCCCAAAACTGGCAAGGCCTCAACCTCCTCGGCTTCGCCCTCATGGAAGTCCGCAACCAACTTCAAACAGAATAATCAGATCGTGAAACGCAGTCATCGCGCCGAAATGGCGAAACAAACCGTCGAGATCATCGAGCAAGGCTACTACGTCAGCCCAGCAGGCCAGCGTGTCTCCATCGCTGAAGCCGTGAAGTCATTGGTCAAAGGCACAAAGCTTTACGGACGTGATCCCATCCCACCCGCACCAGCACCAGCACCACCTGCTGCCGCTCAGCCAGCGACCATCGAGGTCACTCCGGAGAGTTCCTTCGTAGCCTTGCAGCGTCTGAAAAAATCGGGCGCTGCCAAGGTTGGCTGCTTGAACTTCGCCTCGGCCCGCAATCCTGGCGGCGGCTTCCTCAATGGCGCGGAAGCCCAGGAGGAAGCTCTGGCTCGTGCCAGCGCCCTCTATGAGTCGCTACTCGCTGCCCGCGAATACTACGAAGCCAACCGAAACCAGCACAGTTCGCTCTATCTCGATCTGCTGATCGCCTCCCCAGACGTGCTCTTCTTCCGTGATGATGAAGGCACCCTCTTGGACGAACCCGTGTCCGCGACCGTCATCACCGCACCAGCCCCTAATGCAGGTGCGGTCACTCACAATGAGCCCGCCCGAGTTCCCGAAATCGAGCCGACCCTGCGTCGTCGTGCCGAGCTCGTCCTCCGCATCGCCTCACTGCACGGTGTCACTCATCTTGTGCTCGGTGCCTGGGGCTGCGGCGTCTTCCGTAATGATCCCGCCATGGTCGCCCGCACCTTCCGTGATCTCCTGACCGCTGAAGGCCCCTACGCCCGCCACTTCACCCACATCACCTTCGCCATCTTCGACCCCACCCAGACCGGTGACAACCTCGCAGCCTTCCGCCGCAAGTTCGCCTGATGCCTTCATTCTAAATACTTGGTTAACCCATGAAACCCGAACACGAGATCCGCGCTGACTACGACCGAGACACCTTGGTCGTCTATCAGGCCTACTCGCGGAACATCGCCGTTCCGGCACTCGCGCACGGTCGTTTTGTGGAGCCGTTTTCCTTCCAGCGCATGACCTGGATTAAGCCCTCCTTCCTCTGGCTCATGCACCGGAGCCAGTGGGCGCAGAAGAGCGGCCAGGAACACATCCTCGCCATCCGCATCACCCGCCGTGGCTGGGAGCAGGCGCTCGCCAGTGCCGTGCTCAGCGTCTATTCAGCGCAGGCTCATCGATCAAAACCAGAATGGGCAGATGCCTTCGCCAAGGCTCCCGTCCATGTGCAGTGGGACCCTGAGCGCAACATCCGTGGCGCCGCACTTCCTCACGGCAGCATCCAGGTCGGCATCAGTCGTGATCTCATCCGCGACTACAACGAAAACTGGATCGTCGAGATCCGCGATCTCACCCCTCTCGTGGCCAAGATGCGTGACCTCATTCGCCGTGGCGAAGTCCAGGCTGCCTCCCGCCATCTGCCTCCCGAGAAGCCTTACCCCGTCACCTCCGCTCTGGGCCGCCATCTCCTCCTGGGCACAAGCTGAATCAAGCTCGCTTCAATACCTCACCCTCTTTCGGTTTCATGCCTCCAAACACCATCACCCTCTACCGTCCCGTCGGTCCCAAAGAACTCGCCTTGATTGAGCAGAGCGGTTGGAAAGCCTTTCCTCCACGCCTGCCTGAGCAGCCGATCTTCTATCCCGTGATGAACGAGGACTACGCCATCCAGATCGCCCGCGACTGGAATGTCCCGGCCTCCGGTTCCGGCTTCGTCACATGCTTCGAAGTCGATGCCGCCTACCTCAGCCGCTTCACCGAGCAAGTCGTCGGCGGCAGCATGCACCGTGAACTCTGGGTGCCCGCCGAGGAACTCGAAGAGTTCAATCAACACATCCACGGCCTCATCGAGGTCACCCAGTCATTCCCATGACTCTTTCCATTCAGTCCTATCTCAATCAACAAACCCGCTGGCCCACCTCGGGAAAGCACATCCTCGCGCAGTTCGATGACACCTCCATCATCGTCTATCAGGCCTACCGTCCCGCCATCGCTCAATACGCCGTCGAGAATAAACGCTTCGGCGGAGAGTTCAGCTTCAACCGCATGAGCTGGATCAAACCGAACTTCCTTTGGATGATGTATCGCTCCGGATGGGCTGCCAAAGAAAGCCAGGAGCGCATCCTCGCCGTGCGCATTCCTCGCACCTTGTTTGATGATCTCCTCCTCACCAGCGTCGCCTCATCCTTCGGTGCGAGCGGCCTAACCACCCATGAAGAATGGCAAGCAGCCGTTGAGCGTTCCGAAGTGCGCCTGCAATGGGACCCTGATCACAGCCCGCGTGGCGGCCCCCTGGCTCGCCGCGCCGTCCAGCTCGGCCTCCGTGGAGAAATGCTCCGCCGCTATGCCGAAACCGAACTCCTCGGCATCGAAGACATCACCGACTTCGTCATCACCCAACGCCAGCATCTCTCCGGTGACCTGTCAGACCTGCAAACACCGACCGAGTATGTCTATCAACCCTCCAACCCTGCGGTCGCAGCGGCCGTGAATCTCGATCCATGACCTCCAGATCGAGCATCTTCACTCAGTTCATCACCACAATCAACCTCCCATGAAAGCCGGTCTTTCCACCGATCATTCAGAGCGTCTTGAGCGCGCTCTGCTTTCACTCGACGGCCTCTCGGTCGGCGATGCATTTGGACAAATGATGTCCACCTGTGCCCGCAGCGCTCGCTCGGTGGTGCAACGCGGTGGACTATCGTCTGGCCCCTGGTGGCACACCGACGATACACAGATGGCCATGGCCATTGTGGAGGAGTTGGCAGCCCATGGAGCCATCGCCACAGATTCACTCGCAAAGCGTTTCGCGGAACGTTTTCAAGCGGACCCTGGCCGTGGCTATGGCAAAGGTGTGCGCATGCAACTCGAGGAGATCAGTCGAGGCGCTGACTGGCGGCAGACATCCGCAGCTGCATTCAGCGGTCGTGGCTCCAAGGGTAATGGTAGTGCCATGCGCGCAGCACCTCTGGGGGCTTGGTTTGCCGATGACCTGACAAAGGTCACTTCACAGAGCACTCAGTCATCCATCGTGACTCACATGCACCATGAAGGCATCGCTGGCAGCGTGGCTATCTCGTTGGCCGCTGCCGCCGCCTGGCGTTCAAGGTCCTCGGCTCTGGATGAAGCTCGAAATGCCATCTGGGATGCCGTGCTCTCATCAAACACACCACCAGGTGAGACCCTGGATGGCATTCGCAAAGCCAAGTTAGTGCCGCCCTCTATGGAGCCCGAAAACGCCGCGAGATTTCTCGGCTCCGGATTTCTAGTCACAGCCCCAGACACCGTCCCATTCGCCATCTGGTGCGCCATCAGACATCTGGATAACTACCATGAAGCCCTCCTCAGCACCCTCGAGGGAGATGGCGATTGCGACACCAACTGCGCCATCGTCGGCGGCATTGTCGCTCTCCGCGTTGGAAGAGAAGGCATCCCCACCGAGTGGCTCAAATCCAGAGAGCGTCTCGATCTCCAACCACACTTGCAGTGATCTACTTCCGCATCACTCCACATCTCCAAGACTCCTGTTCCCAAGTCCCATGACTCCTTCCCAAACCACCGCCACCAGCAAGTTCCTCAGCCTGGTCCTGCGGCATCAACCTCACTCCGCCTACGTCACCCTCGATCCTGCTGGATGGGTTGACGTCAGCGCCCTGCTCGCAGGCTGCGCCAGAGCCGGCAAACGACTCTCGCGCGAGGACCTCGATCACATCGTCACCACCAATGCGAAGAAGCGCTTCGAGTTCAGCGAGGACGGCGCTCGCATCCGTGCCTGTCAGGGCCACTCCGTCGAGGTCGATCTCGACTACACACCGCAGGCACCTCCCGCCATTCTCTACCACGGCACCGCCACTCGTTTCCTCGATTCCATCCGCGCCCAAGGCCTCTTGAAAATGCAGCGCCATCACGTGCATCTCGCGGAGGATACCAAGATGACCATGGATGTCGGCGCACGTCACGGCAAACCTGTCCTTCTCACCATCCTCGCTGCCGAGATGCAGGCCGCTGGCCACATCTTCTTCCGCAGCACCAATGGAGTATGGCTCGTCGAGCACGTGCCGGTAACCTTCCTCAGATTTTCGTGACCATGAAACCCATCATCTACACTGAGGGCGACGCCACTCGTCCTCAAGCATCCGGCCCGCTCATCATTGCCCATGTGTGCAATGATATCGGTGCTTGGGGCGCAGGCTTCGTGCTGGCCATCAGTCGGTGCTGGAAGTCACCGGAAAAGCACTATCGCCAATGGGCACGTGGTCAGATCGAAAGCGCCCCACCCTTTGCGCTCGGTGAAGTCCAGTTCGTGCCGGTCGATGAAACCATCACCGTGGCCAACATGGTCGCCCAGCATGACATCCGCAGCGACTGCGGCCTGCCACCCATCCGTTACGACGCTCTCGACAAAGCCTTGGAAAAGCTAGGCACTCACGCTCTCCATCTCGGCACCAGCGTCCACATGCCTCGCATCGGTTGCGGACTCGCCGGTGGCACCTGGTCCAAGGTCGAACCCATGCTGCTATCTCACCTCTCGCAGCGCGATGTGCAGGTCACCGTCTACGACTTCAGCCCCGTGTGACCTTCACGCACTCTTCATCCCCACTTTCAAACTCATGACCGCCAAACTCGAAACCCTCCAAGGCGATATCACCAAGCTCGATGTCGATGCCATCGTGAATGCCGCCAACTCCTCCTTGTTAGGCGGCGGTGGAGTCGATGGCGCCATCCATCGAGCCGCGGGCTCTGATCTCCTCGCCGAATGCCGCATGCTCAATGGCTGCCGCACCGGCGAAGCCAAGATCACCCAAGGCTACAAGCTCAAAGCCCGCCACATCATCCACACCGTCGGTCCCGTCTGGAACGGCGGCCGCAGCGGCGAGCCCGAGAAGCTCCGCGCCTGCTACGCCAACTCGCTACGCCTCGCCGCCGAGCAAGGCCTGCAAAGCATCGCCTTCCCCTGCATCTCCACCGGCGTCTACCGCTTCCCACCCGACAAAGCCGCCGAGATCGCCATCGAAACCGCCCGCACATTTCTCCAAACACCCACCTCCCTCCAACACATCATCTTCTGCTGCTTCGGCCCCGACGACCTGCGCCGCTATCAGGCATTGCTCGCTAACCATGGTGTGGCATGACCCCCATGAAACACGATACCCACCAACCCATCCTCGGAACGCTTCTCGGCACCGCCGTCGGTGATTCCATCGGACTGCCGTTTGAGGGAATGTCGCGGCGTCGTGTCGCGGCGTTGGGGGAGGTCCGTCATCAATTGGTTTTTGGGCGTGGCATGTTCAGTGACGACACCGAACACACTCTGATGCTGGCATCGGCCTGGATCGAGAACAGGCATGACATCCAGGCCTTCCAGGCCGCCTTCGGTCGTAAACTCCGCTGGTGGCTCCTCGCCCTGCCGGCCGGAGTCGGACTCAGCACGGCGAAAGCCATTCTACGCCTATGGTTAGGCTTTCCATCCACGCGTTCAGGCGTTCGCTCGGCAGGCAATGGTGCCGCCATGCGCAGTGCCATCATCGGCGTCCTGCATCGTCATGATGAAACGGCTCGTCGTGAACTGACTCTCGCCGCTTGCCGCGTGACACACACGGACATGCGAGCAGAAGAATCCGCGCTGTGGGTCGCCGAGGCGGCTGCGATGGCCTCAAATGACATCGCCACATCGGACGTGCTCACCCGGCTCGAGACCTTGATCATAAGCGATGAAATGCGCTCACGATTCTCCTCTTTGCAGGCCGCTTTAAAGGATAAAAAAACGGTTCCCGAATATGCCGAACTCATCGGCTGTGGTCGTGGAGTCACTGGCTTTGCACCGAACACCATCGCCGTGGCCACCTACGCCTGGCTTCGCCATCGCGGCCAGTTTGAAACCCAGGTGCGTGAAGTCATAGCATGCGGTGGTGATACAGACACTGTGGCGGCCATCCTCGGCGGCATCAGCGGTGCTGAAGTCGGCGAAGCCGGCATCCCTCGCGTATGGCTGGACGGCATCTGTGACTGGCCACGGTCCGCGGACTACATTCGCGGCATGGCAGAGGCTCTGACTCATGAAAAAGCGAAAGCTCCAAAACTCTGCTGGCAGGCCCTTCCATTGCGGAATCTCTTTTTCCTTCTCGTGGTGATTGTGCATGGCTTCCGTCGCCTCCTCCTTCCTCGCTGACGCCATGCCCCACACCCCACATCCACCCCGCTGCCACGGCTTCCGCATCTCCGCGCTGGATCTGCTGATCCTCGTCGCCGGTGGTCTTGGCATCACCTGGCTTTGGCGAAATGAAAATCCACTGGGGTGGATGGCAGCCATCGCGCTGGGGCACTTCTTTCTGTTTTGCAATGTCTTCCTCGTCTGGCGCCGATGGGAGCTGCTTTGGGCTGCAACATTCATCGGCAATGTGATGATCCACGTGGCACTCGGTTCTCTGCCTGCGCTGTCGGTGCTCCTGTGGCAGGTGCCCATGACTATCCTCGTCATGGTCCTGCAAATCCGCTCGCCTTGGTATCACGGAATCTGGGCACCGCGCTTGAATCCTCGACTGAACGACTATCTCCATCATACCCTCTAGCTTTTCATGAACACTAACACCCCGCTCCTCACCGATCTCTACCAGCTCACCATGGCCGCCGGCTACTGGAAGTCTGGAAAAGCGGAGCAGGAGGCCGTGTTCCATCTCTTCTTCCGCAAACTGCCCTTCAGTGGTGGTTACGCCATCGCCGCTGGACTCGGAGACGTGGTGAAGTGGCTGGAAGGCTTTCAGTTCGGCAAAGCTGAGCTCGACTACCTCGCCACACTCCCAGGCCGCGATGGCAAGCCTCTCTTTGAGCGCGGCTTCCTCGACTACCTCGCCACCATGGAATGGCGCTGCGATATCGATGCCATCCCGGAAGGCACCGTCGTCTTTCCACACGAACCGCTGCTGCGTATCAAAGGCCCGCTCATCCAGGCCCAGCTCGTCGAGACCGCCTTGCTGAACATCGTGAATTTCCAAACCCTCATCGCCACCAAGGCCGCGCGTGTCTGCCTCGCCGCTCAGGGCGAGCCCGTGCTCGAATACGGCCTGCGCCGCGCGCAAGGTCCCGATGGCGCTATCATGGCCAGCCGCGCTGCTTTCATTGGCGGATGCGTGGCCACATCCAATGTGCTCGCGGGCATGACCCACGGCATCCCCGTGCGCGGCACCCATGCCCACTCGTGGGTCATGTCGTTTGATTCGGAACTCGAATCCTTCGAGGCCTATGCCCAGGCCATGCCTAACAATTGCATCTTCCTCGTCGATACCTACGACACACTCGAAGGTGTGAAGCATGCCGTCACCGTCGGCAAGAAGCTGCGCGAAAGCGGCCACGAACTCGCCGGCATTCGTCTCGACTCAGGCGACCTCGCCTGGCTCAGCATCGAAGCCCGCCGCATCCTCGATGAAGCAGGTTTCCCAAAAGCAGCCATCGTCGCCAGCAATGATCTCGACGAGCACTTGATCGAAAGCCTTAAGCATCAAAACGCCGCCATCAGCGTCTGGGGCGTCGGCACCAAGCTCGTCACAGGTGGTGAGCAGGCCGCACTCGGCGGTGTCTACAAGCTCGGTGCCATCCGTGATGAAAACGGAGCCTGGGATCCCAAGATCAAACTCAGCGAGCAAGCGGCGAAAGTGAGCAATCCCGGCATCCAGCAAGTGCGCCGCTTCACTTTGGATGGCGAGTTCCGTGGCGATGCCATCTTCGATGAAGATCACGGCTGCCCCGAGCCAACCCACATCATCCATCCAGGCGATGTCCAGCGCACCAAGCAGATGCCAGAAGGCGCCACTCACGAGGACCTCTTGAAGCCCGTGCATCGCGCCGGAAAGCTCATCACCTCGCTGCCATCTCTTCAAGACATCCAAAGCCGCTGCCGCGAGCAACTCACCCACCTGCACGCGACCATCAAGCGGCTCCAGCATCCGCACGAATATCCTGCCGGAGTGGAACAAACCCTGCATGAGCGCAAGCTCGCCATGATCAAAGCTGCCAAGGAGACAACGCCATGAATGACAAGCACCTCTATTCGTTGGTGGATGGCCGCGTGCGCACGCGGTCACTGGAGTCGCACATCGTGGATCATTGCAACCTCCGCTGTGCTGCCTGCTGCTCGCTCTCGCCTCATCTGCCCAAGTGGGAGGTCGATCCCGCCGCACTCGCGGAAGAGCTTCGTCTTGCACGTCCAGCACTCGCTCCCACTTGGCTGAAGCTCGTCGGTGGTGAGCCGCTACTGCATTCTCGCTTGCTTGAATGCATCGCCGTCGCCAAGGCGGCAGATATCGCCGAGATCGTTTCCCTAACCACGAATGGTTTCCTGCTCCCACGCCAGCCGGATGAGTTCTGGGAGGCGCTGGATGCCATGACCATCTCGCTCTATCCGCAGCCCGCCTTGCCTCGGGCCACCATTGATCACATCATGGCCAAGGCGGAGCAGTTTAACGTGCGCCTGAACTGGAAGAAGCAGGACTCCTTTGTGCAGATGGATCGTGATGAACCCTGCACCGATGAAGCTGAGAACACCACCGTCTGGGACACCTGCTGGCTGCGTCACCGCTGCCACATGATCCGCGATGGTCACTTCTACGCCTGCACACGCCCCGCGCACTTCGGCAGCTTCTTCGATCAAGATCCGCGTGAGAATGGCGTGCGTCTGCATGAGGACTTGAGCCTTGCTGGAGAGATTAAAACCTATCTCGAGCGGCCTGAGCCTCTTTCCTCCTGTGCTCATTGCCTGGGAGGAAGCGCACGCGAAGCACCGCATCGTCAGCTAATGCCCGGAGAGGGGAGAACGCTCGTCACCACATGAAGCCATCGCCTCTCGGCATCCTGCCTCACTATCATCATGAAGGCGGCACGGCGCATGGCCCCACCATCCGCAGCGTGCTCACCCACATGCCGCATCGTGATTGGGATGAAGACGGCGTGCGCTCCTATTTAAAGCGTAGTCCGGACGGCCATCGCACCTGTTTCGATCAAGTCCGCACAGTTGCGCCTGCGCATGTCCAACCTTCCAAGCATCTCACCGCAGCCACTGCTTTGGAGCAGGCCATGGATGACCTTGCTCAAGAAAAACGTCGCGCCGCCATCGCACTCAGCGGTGGGCTGGATAGCGCCCTCGTGCTTGCTATGCTGCGGGCCCGAGGTCGTGACGACATTCCCGTCGTCACACTCGTTAGCAGCCTCCCCGGCTACTGCGAATGGCAGGCCACAAAGGGGACAGCAAGCACACTCGGCGTGCATGATCTTCAAGCCATCGAGGTGAGTGCCGCTGACTTCATCACGGCCTTTCCTCAGGCCATCACCAGCGCCGAGTGCCCTCTCTTCAACCTGCACCCTGTCAGCCGCTGGCTTCTGGCTAACCAACTGCGTGCTCAAGGCGTCGAAGTCCTCATCACCGGTGATGGCGCGGATCAGGTCTTTGCAGGCAGTGATCCTCGAAACTACCTCCCCATCGTCGGAGCCCTCACCCGCGCTGCAGGCTTGGAACTGTGCTCACCCTTCCTGTATGAAGCCGTGCTCAGTTCCGCTCCACCACCCACATCGGACAAGGCAGCATTGCGCGACATCGCGCAGGACTATCTGCCCGCAACGAGCTCGCAGGGCCCCAAGAAGGGCACCTACACCCCACCTCTGGACGTGTCCGCTCATTGGCGCGCCGACGCCATCACCACTCTGTCGGGCAGACTTCACCCAACTGCACCGCAACCAGGATCCGCACCTGAAAGTGTGCTGTGGACCTCGCTCGGAATCCTCTCGGACCTTCTTCACTGATGTGCGCCATCGCTGGCATTCTCGACTTCTCATCGACCGCAGATCCTTCGGCCTCGGCCGGCAAGGTGCGCCACATGATCAGTCGTTTGCGCCATCGCGGCCCTGATGATGAGGGCTACATTCAAAGCGGCCCATGCACCCTCGGCGCAGCTCGTCTCGCCCAGATTGATCGGGCGGGTGGCGCGCAGCCCATGCGCTCTCCTGATGACCGTTATGCCATCGTCTTAAATGGCGAGATCCACAATCACCGCGCCCTCCGTGCCGAACTAAGTTTGCATTGGCATTTCACCACACGCTCAGACACGGAGGTGCTTCTTGCCGCCTTCGCCACTTGGGGCAGGGAAGCTCTGCGCCGCTTGAACGGCATGTTTGCCTTCTTCATCTGGGATGCACAGACACATCGCGGCTTTGCAGCCCGTGACTGCCTCGGCGTGAAGCCCTTCGTCTGGATGCCTCAGCCTCAGGGTGGTTTCGCCTTTGCCTCCGAGGCCAAAGCCTTGCTCCATCTCCTGCCTTCGAGTCCGGTCGCGAATGAAGAGGCCATTCTCGAGCACCTCGTCGCCCCATGCTTCAGCGGCGTGCGCACTTCCATGTTCGCGGGAATGCATCACTTGCAGCCGGGGCACTGGCTCAGTGTTGATAGGCATGGCATTCAGCAAGGCGAGTGGTCGCGCTATGATTTGCATCGTGCCACGGAGCTAAGCGCAGACGAGCTTGTCCCGGCCATGCATGATCTGCTGCCCAAAGCCATCGAGCGCACGCTCGATGCCGATGCTCCCGCTGCCGTGCTTCTCAGCGGTGGATTGGACAGCACGCTCGTCGCAGCCTTGGCAAAGCAGCACGGTGTCACCCAGGCCTACACCATCTCCTTTGAAGGACAGGACGCTTTTGACTATGCCAAAGCACTCATGGTGAAGTCAGACGATCTTCCGTGCTCCATCGAGGCCGCCTCTGATATTGGCCTTCAGCATCGCATCGTGCCCGTGAGTCGAGCTTCGCTGGCTGATGACATGCGCACTCTCGCGCTGCAAAACGATGCACTTCCCGCCTGGGAGCAGGAGCTCGCGCAGCATCATCTCGCCAAAGCGCTCGCGGCTGATGGTCATCGCGCGGTGCTCGTCGGAGATGCGGCGGATGAAACTCACTATGGTTACGGCTTCATGCTGGATGACCAGAGCATCAGTCATCCGGGCAAGTTGCTGGCCCGCTTCGGTTCTCCACCGCTGAATGCTGAGATGCAGCAGAGGGCCGCGCATATCCCTCATGATCTAACCTCTATGATGCGTGAGGCCGGTCATGCTGATCAAACGCGTGCGGATCGCCTTCGCGGCATCACCCATCTCATCACACGTCTCTGGCTTCCACGACTCCTGCACAATGGTGACATCCATATGATGGCTCATGGCGTGGAAGCCCGCGTGCCCTTGGCGGATACAGACTTGCTGGATCTCGCCGTGCGTGTGCATCCGGAGCTCGCCTTGAAGGATGGTGTGGAAAAAAGCCTGCTGCGCGAAGCTGCGCGCGGCCTCATGCCTGAAGCCGCTCGCGTGCGGCGGAAGTCCAGCCTCTCCAAAGATGATGGCAGTGCCACCGTGCTCAAGAGCGAGGCCCTGCACGCACTGGATGCCTCCGCTGATTTTCTCTTCCATTGGCTCGATCTTCCTGCCTTGCGCCAGATGTGCTCTCCACACTATGAGCTTGCCGAGATGCAGCGCGCCCTCCTGTTTCGCATCATCTGTCTGCACCACTGGGCTGCCGCGTATCACGTTCGTCTGCCATGAAGCGCATTCTGTTTTTCACCATTCCTGAAAAGGGCCACATCAATCCCATGATCGGTCCCGCCGTGTGGCTGCAGAAGCTCGGTCACGAGGTGCGCTTCCACGCGCCGCATGACATCTCATCGCAACTCCACGCCGCTGGCCTGCAGCCACTCGATGCTAACGTTCTCGCCGCACCTCCACCCGAGGCGAACCGCGGCGCTTTCTTCGCCGAGAAGGTGCGTGACAGCGTCTGGCTGCGTCAGTGGATCCATCGCCTGCTCATTGAGGAAGCCCCGGCGCAGATTGAAGGTTATGCAGATGCCATCGCACGCTTTCAGCCGCATCTCATCGTCACCGATCCGATGATCTATCCCGCGGCCATCGCGGCTCATGAAGCCAGGGTGCCATGGGTAGCTCTTTCAAACTCATTGAATCCCGTGCTGGATGACAGCGTGACGAGCGACCTGCTCGACACCGTGGCAAGCCTCAGCGCCGATCGTGAGGCACTCTTCACCGCGCATGGCATGAAGTTGCGCTTTAGCGGTTGTGACATGATCTCGCCTCATCTCACCATCGCCTTTGCCACACGCGAGTTCATTGGCCGTGATGTCCCTGGTGTGCAGATGGTCGGCCCTTCACTGCCTCCAGCGGCTCGTGGTGATGAAGTGCCTCTGGACGAGTCTCTGCTGTCGACCACTCGCAAAAAGGTCTTCATGTCCTTCGGCAGCCAGATCTACCATCAGCCAGAGCTGTTTCGAAAGGTCATCCGCGTCACGGAGCCCATGGGTGTGCAGTTGATCCTCTCGGTGAATGCCTTGTTAGGCACGCCGGAGCTTGGAGAACTGCCTCCCCATGTGCTGGCGCTGCCGTATGTGCCGCAGCTTCGTCTGCTGCCGCACATGGATGCCTTCATCACCCATGGCGGGGCAAACAGTGTCATGGAGGCGCTGCACTTCGGCGTTCCCATGCTCATCTCACCTGTCTGCAATGACCAGTTCCATCAGGCTCATTTCCTCGAGCGAACCCGGGCTGGTCAGGTGCTCGATCTCAGCACCGCCGCCGAGGAAGACATCACCATCCGTATTTCGCGCCTGCTCTTCAATCCTCATCTCAAAGAGCGTGTGAAGGCTTTGCAGGCCTCCTATGCGGTCGATGGCGCCAGACGTGCCGCTGAACTCATCGCTGCCCTATGACCGAACCCGTGCGCATCACCCTGGCCGTCACCGCCCGCAATGAGGAGCGCTGCATCGCAGCCACCCTGCGGTCTCTGGTGCGTGCTGCGGAGGTTGCAAACGGGCAGGGCAGGGTGGTCATGCGCCTCGTTGCCATCCTGGATGACTGCACGGACAATACGCAAAACATTGTTAGGAAATATTTCCCGCAGGTGGAGGTCATGCTCGCCAGCGGCGGCTTGGTCGAGGCCCAGCGCCTCGTCGCCCATGAGCGGCCCTTCGTCATCTTCTGTGACGCCGATGTGCTGGTCGATGAAGCCGCAGTCGCCGCGCTCACGCATGCCATGCTGGAAGATCCCGCGCTTCAGGTGGCCTATGCATCTAAGAGCCCTCTTCCGCCTGAGCGCTACACCCTGATGGCAGCGGCCTTGTATTGCTACAATCGCGTGAACGGCTTCCAGACAGCGCGCCGTTATTTCAGCGGCAAGTTCTTCGCCATCCGTGACTGGCAGGTGCCCACGCTGGCTGAGTTGCAGCCGCGTCTGCAATCCCTTCCGCAGGATGCCTTCTATGACTACCACGCAGGACTGCGTGTGGATGACATCTGGCTCAGCCGTGACATCCTGAAACGTCATGGGGATCACGCCATTCGCGAAATCGATGCAGCGCACATTCGTTATCATCCACCGGAGACCTTCACGGGCATGTATCGCATGTATCTGCGCATGACCCGGGAGATCGAGCGCCTGAACGTCATGTTCCCCGAGACCATCCCCGTGCACCAGCATCGCGGTTATGATCGTGCCGTCGAGCGTGCCGCACCGTGGCGTGACCGCCTCCTCTGGCGCGTGTTTCGCATCGCGCTCAGCCTCTGCCGCGTGCGCTATAAGGTGGAGAAGTATTACTATCAAAACATCGCCTCCGCGCCGCTGGATGCCTGGCGTCCCGTGGAGGAGACGAAGGTGCTTTCATGACCATGAAGCGCGTGCGACCACCCGGCATCCTGCCGCTCGAACTCTGGGATTTGCTCCTGCCTGATGGCAGCATCCTCTGGGACTACATGCAGTCGTCGCAGTTCGGTGATCTGCTCCATGCGGTCATCTCCCAGACCTGGCATGGCACCGCCATGACTCAGTCAGAAGGCAAGGTCAGCGAAACCATCCGCCACTTTCACACGCTGTATCTCACCGGTGGCGGAGCACCTGCCGTGCTGGAGGCCATGAAACAAGGCCCCTGGCAGCAAAACATTCTCGCCAAAGACACCACCTTCGGTGCCGTCGCAGGGGGGCAGCACTTGCTCAATGCGCACGACCTCAGAGGCTGGGTGCTGGATGTCGGTCAAAGCGGCTTCAAGATCTCTGATGATTCCACCCGCCTCCAGTCAGCACGAGACTGGAACCTCCTGCCTCTGCGCGAGGATGTCCTCACCCTAGACATCAACGAACAGCGCATCGCCTTGCGACAAAGCCTCGCCGGCCTCCTCAGGCAGATGCACGAAGCCACAGGCACCTGGCCCGAAGCCATCGTGACCGCCTTGCCCAGCCGTCTCGATGACCAGGGCCTGCCTGAAGGCAGCTCTTATGCAGGCATGGAGGGAGATATCCACCTCATCCCAGATGCCATGAAGCTCGCAGGCGTGCCTGAGGTGCCTTTGTTCGTGCTCAATGATGCCGAGCTGGCTGCTGTCTCCGCGCAGGCCGAGTTTGATCTGCCTGGGCCCACCCTCGTATTGACCATTGGCTTTGGCGTGGGAGGCGCTTTCATTCGTCCTTCATGAAAACGGCCCTCTTCATCTCTCCGCATCTCGATGATGCCGTCTTCTCCTGCGCGGGCATGATCAGCCGCCTGGAGCGCGATGGCTGGCAGACCGTGGTCGTCTCCGTGTTCACCGAGGGCGGTGATGAGCATGAACTGCGCCGTGCCGAGGACACTGCCGCTGCGGAGCTGCTTGGCTTTGAGATCGTGCACCTGGGCTTTCGTGATGCGCCTTTTCGCGAGCCGGGTTACCTAGGCTTGCGTGATCTTTTGTTCGGCTGGCGTATGGAGGATCATGTCACTGAGCGTGTCGTGGCAGATGCCCTGCTGGCCTTGCGGGTTGGCCGCAGGCCTGAGGCCGTGTTTGCGCCCATGGCAGCGGGCACGCATGTGGATCACCGCATCGTGCATGAGGCCGCGCTCGCTGTCGGCTGGGGGTGCGAGGTCAGTCTTTACGAAGACCGCCCTTACATCTACGCGCCGGGCGCTGTGGAGCGCCGGCTTGGCAAAGCCTTGTCCTCTGACGCATCAGCACTCTATCTCTCCCAGTGGCGTGATCTGCCTTTCGTGAAGCAATACCTGCCTCCTGGCGATGAAGCCACCTTGTGCGAGCAGCTTCTCTTACAGAATGCCTCCACCGTCAGCGTGCGCTGCATCGATGTCTCTCACGCGACCATCACCGAAACCGTGGAACTGAACGAAGCCGAGACCATCCTATGTCATGAGGCTGCCCGGTGCTACGCCACCCAGTATCAAAGCTTCTGCGGCGGTGATGCCCTCCACGCATCCCTGGATGCCCGGCACGCCCAGGCATCAGGAACCCTCGCACCCCGCTGTGAGCGCTACTGGTCCATCACGCCGCCGCGCTCGGCCTAGCATCCCTCCGTCATTTTAAAAATTTTCAGTTCCCAGCTTTCAACTTTCAGTCCCCCATTTCATGAAGGCCCTCCTCCTCATCGACATCCAAAACGACTTCATGCCCGGCGGTGCTCTCGCCGTCCCCGGAGGTGATGAGATCATCCCCATCGTGAATGATCTCATGCCGCAGTTCGGGCTGGTCGTCGCCACCCAGGACTGGCATCCAGCGGATCACGGCAGCTTTGCCGCGAATCATCCGGGCAGGGAAGTCTTCCAGCAGGGCGAGCTCGATGGCCTCCCCCAGACCCTCTGGCCGGTCCACTGCGTGCAAAATACCGGCGGCGCTCTCTTCGCTCCTGGTCTCGACTCCCCTCGCATCCATCGCGTGTTCACAAAGGGCATGAATCCCCGCATCGATAGCTACAGCGGCCTCTATGACAATGGTCACCGCGCTAGCACAGGCATGGGTGAGTGGCTCAAAGAGCAGGGCGTGACCCATCTCACCGTCGTCGGCGTGGCCACGGACTACTGCGTGAAGTTCAGCGTGCTGGATGCTTTGGCGGAAGGCTTCGCCGTGGACGTGTACACAGCCGCTTGCCGTGGGGTGAATTTGGCTCCGCAGGATGTCGGCTCAGCCCTCCAGGAGATGCAAAAAGCCGGTGCCCGTCTGATCTAATCTTATCTAAATAGGCGTCTGCCGGGCGCCGGGATTTCCCGGAATACGCAAAAGCTGCGCCCATCTGGGAGCGAAAAAGGAAATTTTCCTGTTCTGCCTAGGGAGGGCGGCGCTACACAGATTTGTCTGAAATAGCCGCTCTTTTGTGGCATTTCTACTCAGTGCTTGCCTGATGAGCCCGGCTCTTCATACACCTTTGCAGTTCGGGTTTATTAAGATTGATTCAATGATCATCCAAAATTAATTTTCTGACCCGCTTCGTTTTTTGCCTCCGCTGTCTGCCCCATGCCGTATCTGGCCTTCAACCTCAATGATGGAAATGAGTTCGTCTTCGATATCCTCGAAGAGCGTCTCTCTATCGGAAGGGACGCGAAGAATGACATCGTCATCGACAACACCTACATCTCCGGCTTTCACGCGGAGTTTGTCCGCCAGCCGGATGGTGTGTTGTATGAGCTCGTCGATCTGAAGTCCTCGAACGGCACCTTTGTGAATGGCAAGCGCATCGAGCGCTCCGTCGTCAAAGGTGGAGACAGGATTCGCTTCGGCCAGCTGGATGCCCGCTATCGCGAAAAAGCGCCGAAGGGCACCGCACCAGCTTCAGGCGGAAAATCCACCGCGCCCAAAGCCCATGTGCCTGCAGACGGAAAGCGCGGTGACACGGAGACGATTCCAGCGCGTGATGTGCCGAAGGAGGAGACCAGCCCCATCGCTCCCATGCGGGCTCCCGTGCCGCGTGCAGATCCGCCCGTGCCTTCCGGTGTCATCCCCTCGGTCACCACCATCACCAAGCCACCTGTCCAGGCCGCACCGGCGAAACTAGACCCGGCACTGCAAAAGCAGGAGGACGAGCTCAAGGCTGAAGTTTCGCGCCTGCGCCAGGAGCGTGATCTCCTGCGCTCCGAGAATGAGAAAGAAGCCCAGCGCCGGGATGAGATCCGCGCCCTCGAAAAGAACATCGAGGAGCGCCAGAAGGAACTGCAAACAGCGGATGCCAGTCTGACGGAAGCCAGGGCCAGTGTCACCGCTGCCAAGGCCGAGGTGGAAAGACTGAGCGCCAAGCGCCGCGATGCCGCGAACCTCGACAGCCAGCTCGAGTCCACCCGCAGCCAGCTCAACAAAGTCCAGGCAGACATCGACACCGCGAACACCGCCTTCCAGTCTCTGCATAAAGATGCGGACAAGGCGCGCGCTGATCGAGTGGAAGCCGCGAAGCAGCTGGAGGATCTGCGCAACCAGATCCAGCAGCACGAGGCACGTCAAAAAGAGATTGCTGACAGCGTGCAGGAACTCGAGGCCAAGGCAGCCCAGCTCCGCACCGCAGCCGCGGATTCACAGAAGTCCGAGACTGAGCTGAAGCAGCGCTACACCGGTGAGCTCCATGACCTGGACTCCCAGTTGAAGGCGCGCCAGTTGGAAGTCAGCCAGGCCGAGGTCAGCCTCGCCGCTGTGCAGAAGGCCGTGACGGAAGCGCAGGCAGAGTCCGCCACCGCCCTGGAAGGCCTGAACTCGGAGAAGGCCGCTGTCGAGAAGCAGCTTGGCGCGCTCCGTTCCCAGGTCACGGAGAGTCACGAATCCCTGGCCAGCCTGCAGCAGCAGCGCGGCACCCTGGACACCATCATTGCCACGCTTTTGGTTAGCAAGCAGAGCAGCGAGACGGAGTCCGGCAGCCTCACGGAGAGCCTTGTCCAGGCCCGCGAGCAGCATGAGTCCACGCTGGCGCAGCAGAGGCAGGCCCAGGAGGCACTCACCGCCCTGGAAGGCCAGCACACAAGCGCTGCTCAGAAGCTCGCTCTTCTGCAGGCCACCATCGCCGGAAAGACCGCAGAACTGGCGAAGCTGGAAACGAGCACCGCTGATCTCGCCGCGAAGTCGCAAGCACTGGCTGAGACCGAAGCGAAGATCGCCGAGGCCACAAAGTCCCTCACCGGCCTGCAATCTCAGCAGAGCGAGCTCTCCGCCCTCGTCGCCACTCTCACCACGCAGCGTGGCGAGCTGGACAGCACGCTCTCCGCCACGCAAAAGCAGAAGCAGGCAGACATCACCGCGCTCGAAGCACAGCTCAGTGATCGTCAGACCGAACTCAGCAGGCTCGAGCAGACCGTCAGTGGCTTGCAGGCTCAGCAGAGGCAGCTTGAAGCCAGCACGGCAGATCTCACCGCGAAATCCCAGACTCTCGCGGAGACTGAATCGAAGTTCGCCGAGGTCACGCAATCTCTCACCGGCCTTCAAGGCCAGCAGACAGAGCTTTCCGCACTCGTCGCCGCCCTCACCACGCAGCGCGGTGAGCTTGACTCCACCCTTTCTGCCACGCAAAAGCAGAAGCAGGAGGAGATCGCCGCGCTCGAAGCGCAGTTGAGCACACGTCAGTCGGAACTCGGCAAGGTCGAGCAATCAATCAGCGCCCTTCAACAGCAGGAGAAGCAGCTTGAGTCCACCACGGCAGATCTCGCCGCGAGGTCGAAGGACCTCGCCGAGACGGAAGCAAAGCTCGCGGACGTTACGAAGTCCCTCGCCGGACTCCAGGGCCAGCAGAGTGAACTTTCTGCACTGGTCGCCGCACTCACCACGCAGCGCGGTGAGTTGGACTCCACCCTTTCCGCCACGCAAAAGCAGAAGCAAGCAGACATCGAGTCGCTCGAGGCTCAGTTGAGCGCACGCCAGCAGGACCTCGGAAAAGTCGAGCAAACCGTGGCCGAACTTCAAGCACAGCAAAAGCAGCTTGAGACCAGCACCGCCGAGCTCAAGGTCAAGTCGAAGACCCTTGCTGAGACTGAGAAGAAGCTCGCGGAAGCCACGAAGTCACTCGCCGGTCTGCAAACTCAGCAGGGTGAGCTTTCCGCACTCGTGACCGCGCTCACCACCCAGCGCGGCGAGTTGGATGCCACGCTCTCTGCCACTCAGAAACAGAAGCAGGCTGATCTTGCCGCACTCGAGTCACAGCTGGCCGCACGTCAGGCAGACCTGGGCAAGGTCGAGCAGTCAGTGAGCGCTCTTCAGGCGCAGCAGAAGCAGCTTGAAGCCAGCACGGCGGATCTCACCACCAAGGCGAAGACTCTCGCTGAAACTGAGACAAAGCTCGCGGACGTCACCAAGTCCCTCACGGGCCTGCAAAACGAGCAGACAGATCTTTCCGCACTGTTGGTTAATCTCACCACGCAACGTGGTGAGCTTGATGCCTCTCTTTCAGCCATTCAAAAGCAGAAGCAGGACGAGATCACCGCGCTCAATGCCGAGCATGAAGCCCGCAAGGCAGACATCGCGAAAGCTGAGGACCTGCTCTCCGGCCTGAGCACGAAAGCCACGCACCTTGAGGAAAAGATCGCTGAGCTGGAGGCTCATGCCAAGACCCTCGCTGATACGGAAGGCAAGCTGGCTGAAACCACGAAGTCCCTCACTGGCCTGCAGACCCAGCAGAGCGAGCTTTCAGCTCTTGTGGCTCAGTTGACGGCGGATCGCAGCGAGCTGGATGCCTCGCTGTCAGCCTCACAGAAAGAAAAGCAGGCAGCGCTGGCCGGGCTTGAGTCCAGGATCGCCGGACGCACCTCGGAAATCGCCGAGACGGAGGAGAAGCTGGCCGGGCTTAAAGCAGAGGTCTCGCAGCTGGAAACCAAGGCTGCTGACCTAACCAACAAGCTGGATGATCTGGCCAGCACGGATGCGAAGCTGGGAGATGCCAACACCGCGCTGAAAGCGGTCGAATCTCACAAGGCCGAGCTCACCGCCGCCATCGCCCAGATGGAGATTGATCGTGACAGTCTGACCCGCGATCTGCTGGCTGCCCAGGAGAAAGGCCGCGCGCAGCACACCCTCATCCAGACCCTTTCCGGTGATCGTGAAAAGGCCGAGGCCGAGACACGTTTCGCGGACGAGGAGAAGTCACGCATGTCCATTGAACTCGGCAAGGTGCGCGAGGAACTCCGCACCGTCGAAACCGCCCTGGAAGCGAAGAAGGCGGAGAGCGCCGAGGTCGGGGCCCGCGTCACGGAACTGCGCCAGCATGTCGACGAAGCCCAGAAGCAGCACGACCAGCTCCAGCAGGACATGACGGCCCTTCGTGATGATCTCATCAAGGGCCGCGCTGAATTGCAGAAAGCCCGCACCGAGGCGGAGACGACGAAGAAGTCCGCCCAGGAGGCCATGACCATCCATGAGAAGAACCGCACCCAGGCCGCCAGCATGCAGGCGCAGGTCAGCGGTCTGGAGGCCATGCTGGAAACTCTGCTGTCTTCACAAAAAGAACGCCAGTCCCAGCTCAGCGCGCTGGAGAGCCAGCAGCGCGGCGCTTCAGACATGCTGAAGGTCCGCTCTCAAGAGGTGGCCGCCACCGAGACAAAGCTGGTGGAGCTCAGGTCCCAGACGGCCAGCTTTGAGGCTCGTCTCGCGGAGCTCACCACCGCTGAGAAGAAGCTCGCGGAGGCCAAGGCCGCGCAGCTCGCCTCCGGCCAGGAAGTGGAAAAGGCGCGCGCCGAGACGCAGCGCCTGCAGTCTGAGCGGAATGATGTTTTGGCCGGGCTGAAGGCGTTGGGCGTCCAGCGTGAGGAGCATGAGAAACAGCTGCCCGCCCTGCGTGCGGACGTGCAGGTGCTCAAGACGGAGCTCCAGACCCTCATGCAGGACAAGCAGGCCACCATGGCGGCGCTGGAAGCCGCCCAGGCCGAGCGCCGGAATGCCTCTGAGCAGGCCGCGGCACTGCGTGTCGAGGTAACCAACTTTGAGAAAGTGCTCGCTGAGAAGCGCAAGCAGAGCGAGGGCGAGATCAAAGCCCGTCTTGCCGATGCCAATGAGGCCGAGGCCAAGCTACGCGAGCTCAATGCCAAGGTGTCTGCTGCGGAGAAACGTGTCGGCGAACTCGCCGAGGCGCAGCGCCAGCTCACCGAGGCGCAGGCCGCGCATGCTGAGGCTGAGAAGCGCCGCCTGGCCGAGGAGAAGACGCTGGGAGAGCTCGTCAAACAGCACGACAAAACCCGCAAGGATCTGCTGACGCTGGAGGAAGGCATCAAGGCCGGCTCCGAGCAGATGAATGAACTCGCCAAGAAGATCAAGGCGGAGGAAGCCCGCGCCGCGGATGCGAATGCGCGTCTGGAGAAGGCCACCGCCGCGCTCCAGGCCATCGAGGCCAAGCGCGTCGAGACCGAAGCCGCGGCGAACAAAACACGCGAAGAGGAGAAGACGCTGCGCAAAACCATCCCGGCGCTCAACACTGAGCTCGCCGGTCTCCAGGCCACGCTCACCAAGCTCACGCGTGATCGTGATGAAGCCTCGCAATACGTCACGCGTCTGAATGTCTCCACGGACGAATCCCAGAAGAAGATCAGCACCCTGCAGCAGCAGGTCCAGCAGCTAGAGGAGGCCTATCGCGTCCGTGAGGAACGTGTGATGAAGGCCCAGGCGGATGTGGATGCCGAGGCCGCGCGCCTGAAAGCCGCGCAGGAGAAGACCCGGTCCGCCGAGAGCTCCTTGCAGGACATCGACCGCGAGGTGAAGGAGTTTAAGATCCGCAGCGAGACCACCCGCACCCAGCTTTCCACCCTGGAGAATGATCTCAAGTCACGTCTTGACCGCATCGAGGCGCTGAAGCTTGAGGAAGCCCGCCTTAACAAGGAACTCAGCGGCTGTCGTGACGAGATCGAGGCCGGCCGCAGCAAGCTCGCCGAGCTCACGGACAAGACTCACCAGGAAGAAAAGCGTGTGGGCGAATACACCCACGTGGGCGGCCAGATCCTCAGTCTCGGCGCGGCTCTTGCCAGTCTGGAGACCCGCCAGGCCGAGGCCACCAAAGCGCTGCGAGATGCCTCCGAGCGCGAGCTCGCCGTCCAGGTCAAGATCAATGCCCTTCAGGAAGCTTTCCACCGCGAGACCGCGCGTGCGGAAGAGGTGAAGGCCGAGCGCGCACGCGTGGAGAGAGAGTTTGCCACCTTTAGTGACCAGACCCAGAAGCAAAAGGCCAGCCTGCTGGCGCTCGAGGGTGAGCAGCGCAAACGCCTCATGGACATGGACCGCCTGCTTCAGGACCAGCTCGCGCAGACCGAGCGCATGAAGGGCGAGATCACCAGCATGCAGGACAAGCGTGCGCACTATGCCCAGGCAGAGGCCCAGCTGAAGCACTGGAAAGACATCGAGGCACGTCTCCGCGCCCAGCTCCTCGAGCTGGAGGAGAAGCACGAGATCATGCGCCGCGGCCTCTCCACGGACGAGTCCACGGTCATCATGTTCGCCAATGACCTCATCAAGCGCATCGACCTCATTGATGCCCTCACTTCTCGTTATGCCGGGCATAATGGGGGAGACGTGGTCATGCAGCTCCAGACCCTCCGCGCCTCCTTTGAGGACATCCTGCTCCAGCACGGTGTCACCGAGGTGGACGTGGCCCTCGGCACCGAGGTGGACACCGACCTGCGCAAGCGCATCGCCGTCGTCGACAGCGTTCCTGGCAAGGAAAAGCCCCGCGTCGTCGAAACCTGCCGTTCCGGCTTCGTCTTCTCCCGCGAGGACGGCCACGAGATCATCCTGCGTAAAGTCGAGGTGAAGACCTCCAGCCAATGACCTGCTCCGCCTGACCTCGTCATTCGTCATTTTTTCCTCTTTCACTTCCCTCTCTCACCTCTCACCCTCCTTCCACCATGGCAGAATTCGTTGGCATCGATCTTGGCACCACGCTCTCGGGCCTGGCTTATTTGAAATCCGACGGTAATCCGGAGATCGTTCCGAATGCCGATGGCGAGCGCCTCACCCCCTCCGTGGTCTTCTTTGACACGCATGAGGATGTGAAGCTCGTCGGCAGCGCCGCCCGTGATGGTGGTGAGCCCGACCGCACCGTCTTCCAGATCAAGCGCCACATGGATGACCCCGAATATCTCGTGGACATCGATGGCAAAAAATGGACGCCCTCCGAGGTCTCCGCGCTCATCCTGGCCAAGCTGAAGCGTGAGTGCTCCAAGATCATCGGCGAGATCAATGAGGTCGTCATCACCGTGCCGGCGAACTTCAACGAGCTCGCCCGCAAAAGCACCATCGCCGCCGCTGAGATGGCCGGCATGAAGGTGAAGCGTCTGGTGAATGAGCCCACCGCCGCGGCTGTGTATTACGCGCACAATCAGGGCGTGCAGGGCCGCATCCTCGTCTATGACCTGGGCGGCGGCACGCTGGACACCACCATCCTGGAAGTGCAGGGGGACAACATCCGCATTCTCACCAGCGAAGGCGCGCGCCACCTCGGCGGCAGCAATTTTGACGAGCTCCTGCTCGATGCCTACACCGAGCAGTATCAGAAGCAGACCGGAGCCCAGCTTTACTCGGATGAGCGCCACCGCCGCCGCATCCTGCAGGCCACGGAAGACGCGAAGAAGATGCTTTCCAAGCTTCAGCGTGTGAATGACACCGTCTCCAATGATCAGAGCAACGGCATCGCCCGTATCGACCTGACTCGTGATGGCTTTGAGAAGATGGTGCGCCAGATGCTGACCCGCACAGTCATGCTCGTGGAGCAGGCGCTGGATTCCGCCAAGCTCAAGCCCAGCGATATCGATCATGTCGTGCTCGTCGGTGGTTCCACCCGCATCCCGAAGGTGAAGCAGATCCTCGAGAAGCTCTTTAACAAGACTCCGAAATCCTGCGGCAACGTGGACGAGTGCGTCGCCCTCGGCGCCGCTCTCTTCGCCAAGAAATCCGCCCGCATCCAGGAAGTCTGCAATGCCAGCTACGGCACGCTGGCCATGATCTACAATGCCAAGACCGGCGAGGAGAAGCTGATGAACTCCATCGTCATTCCGAAGAACACCCCCATCCCGTGCTCCCGCACCCAGGTCTACCAGACCAGTGAGGACAACGAGCGCGTGATCGAGGTGGACATCACCCAGGGTGAGGATGATGACCCGCGCTATGTCGACATCATCGGCCGCATCACCCTGGAGGTGCCGCCGAATCGTCCGAAAGGATGTGAGATCGCCGTGACTTTCAGTTATGATGAGAACCAGCGTGTCCGCGCCCTCGTCGTGGACAAGCAGTCCGGCCGCAGTCGCGAAGTCGCCGTCAGCTACAAGGGTGCCGGAGTCCTTTCTGATGAAGAGCTCAAGAAGAAGAGCGTCAGCCTCCGCCAGATGCGCATCGAGTGATCGTGAACCCCGCTGCGTGAATGCCCGCCGCTTGAAACTGAAACCTCAACCTTTGTCCGGCCATGTTTAAAAAGATCCTCCAGTCCCTCTCCAAGTCCCAGCAGGCCAAGAGCCAGGCTCCTGTGCCTGCCAAGCCTTCCGGCCCCCTGCCTGTGGCTCCCGTGGGAGCGTCCGCCAGCAGCGTGACCCCCAAGCCCAACGTGCTTGAGCGCGTCGTCATCGGCACCCCGCAGAAAGACTACCCCACCACCTCCTCCTCCAAACCGCGCACGCCCGAGGAATTGTGTGAACTGACCCCTAAAATGTCCAAGGAGCAGATCAGCGCCCGCCTGAAACTCCTCTACCGCCGCTTCAACCGCAGCGCCTCCAGCCTGGACCCCAAGATCCGCGCCGAAGCCGAAAAGATGCTCAACGCCATCGTCCTCGTCCGCGAAAAGCATTTCGGCGAGCTCTAGTAGAACAGGCATCCTGCCTGTTCCCGTGTGTTCCGGGCTTCCCGCCCGGCTCAAGCATTCTGAGAAAAGTTAAAGGTCTAAAGTTTCAAGCTCCCCAAAGGGGTCCGCACAGTTCCCTGTACGCAATTTGAAGTCTGCCGGGGGCGTAACCAACAATGACGCCAAAGTCGCGAAGCGTCCTGGACTGCGCCGGCCCTCCGGCGCTCTCGAAGGCCTAACGAAAAACTTCGCGAAGCGGGCTGGCGAAGTCCTCAAAAGGTCATCCCACCCTTCTGCGCGCACGACATCACCCGCCTCCCACCCCAAAGCTCCAGAGGACTGGAGCACAAGGACGCTGTCGCGACTCCCTCATCAATGGCTGTTACACGCCGTTGTAAGGAGCACCTACTCTGACTGAAACTTGTCAGTGTCCCCGATTCTCCCAAAGGCAGAACCTGGTGGTGAATCCAAATATGGAATGATGGCCGGAGCGTAATTGCATACAGTGTTTACCGCATAGATCCCAAGATGGTCGGGATCATCCATGTAATCTTGGGATTCGTCGCCCGAAAGAAATCTCCAACCGCTATCAACATCGTTGTAGGGCTCATCACGATACATGTATCCAACCAAGAGGCCATCCACCATGATCCTATCACTCGCGAAGCACCCACCCATCTGGGGGATCAATTGCTGAATTTGAACCCCGGGAATCTTGAAAGCCTTTTGGGTAGGATCCATGGTAGAGATGTCTTACGGGATAAACCCTGAAAGAGCCAGGTAAATGGGCCCGTGAGGGCTCTGAAAGGGCCTCAAATCATATCTAGCGACACCAGAATCTCCCGTGGCTTCGCGCCATCTCCGGGGCCGATGATGCCGCGCATTTCGAGGATGTCCATCATGCGGGCGGCGCGACCATAGCCTAACCGCAAGCGTCGTTGGAAGAGACTGGTGGAGGCTTTCTTTTCCTGGCGCATGACTTCGAGGCACTTCTCCAACGTCTCTTCTTCCTCGCTGCTCACGCCGTTGGATTCATCGCCGTCCTCATCATCGCTCATGAAATCGCCGCCGTCGGCATCGCTCTCGACGCGGACGTCGTAGACTGGGCGACCTTGATCGCTGCAATGACTGACGATGGCGTGGATCTCGTCATCCGTGACGAGCGCGCCCTGGCTGCGGATCGGCTGAGCTCCGCCCGGTGGCACATAGAGCATGTCCCCTTTACCCACGAGGTTCTCAGCGCCTTTGCGATCAAGGATGACTCGGCTGTCGAGAGCAGAGGCGACCTGGAAGGCGATGCGCGTGGGGATGTTCGCCTTGATCACACCGGTGATCACGTCCGCACGCGGAGTCTGCGTGGCGACAATGAGATGAATGCCAGCCGCACGAGCCATCTGCGTGATACGCGCGATCGCGCCTTCGATGTCCGCAGGCGCGGTCTGCATGAGGTCGGCCAGCTCATCAATGATCACCACGATGTAGGGCAGGGTATCTGGAATGACGACCTCATGACGGCGTGGTGGCGGTGGCACGGAGTCACCGGTCCAGGTGCCGCTGTCATCGATGGGCAGGCTGTCCTCGTCTTCGTCGTCAGACATGTTCACCTCATGCGTGGTGTCCTCGTCTTCATCATCGTCAGAGGATCCCCATGGAGCGGAGTCGGTGTCGGCGATGTAGTCCAGGCGCACCTGTTCTGGATGCATGCCATCCTGCGCGGCATCAGCCATCGCCGCCGCCTGGGCAAAGGCATTGGACTTGCGCACGGGCTTGGTGATCTCAGCCGCGTATTCATCGAGAGCCGCGATGCTGCTGCCAAACGGCACATCCGGAACGATGGCGGTGATCTTCGGAGCCGCGGCCGACTTCGCCACGATGTTCGCTTTGCGCACAGGAGCACCGGTCGGCGCAGCCATCTCATTCGCAGCCATCGCCGGACCTGGGCGTGGATTCATCCCACCGCGTGAAGCGGCAGCAGGTGCAGTCACCGCTCCACCAGCACCTGCCGTGGCCGCAGCCACGGCAGCAGCACCACCAGGGACGATGCGTTTGCGATTGCGGTTGTTAAACGCCTCGAAGTTACGGCAGGCCTCGCTGGCAAACATCTGGTAGCGGCCTTCCATCTCCTTCACCACCCAGCGCAGCGCCATCAGCGCCTTCTTCGGATCCGTGACCACCGGCAGCGCCAGATGCGGCAGCTTGGCGTAGTTCTGCATTTCCACGACCTTCGGGTCGATCATGATGAAGCGCAGCTCATCCGGCGCAAAGCGGCACAGCAGGCTGGTGATGATGCCATTGATGCACACCGATTTACCGGAACCCGTGGAACCCGCGACGAGCAAATGCGGCATCGCAGCAAGGTCACCGATGATGGTCTTGCCATACACGTCCTTGCCGAGAGCGATCGGGATCTTCGCCTTGCCGTTGAGGAAGATGTCATCTTCCAGCAGCTCACGGATCGGCACCACCACCTTGTCACGGTTCGCGAGCTCGATGCCCACGGTGTCCTTGCCTGGAATCGGCGCCAGGATGTTGATGCGCTCCGCACAGGTGGCGCGGGCGATGTCGTCATCCAGTGCGGCGATGCGGGCCACACGCAGACCATCCACCGGACGCACTTCATAGCGGGTGATCGCAGGACCACGCGTGATGTCTCCCGCCTCCACCTTCACACCAAAGGAGGCCAGCGCACGCACGATGGTTTCCTGCACGGCGAGCATCTCTTTCTTGTCCACCGGCTTCGCGGCCTCTTCAGGCCAGTGCAGCAGATCCAGCTCAGGCAGTTTGTAGTCTTTGAAAAGCACCGTCAGGCTGCCCAGAGTGCCATGCGGAGCCTGCTCCATCTTCTGCGCGCGCTTCTTCTGCCACACCTCGGAAAGCTTCGGCTTGCTGTCGTCTTCATCGTTGTGCGTGCGAGAGACGGAGGCATCAATGATCTTCGGTTCAAAGGTCAGGCCAAGCTCTGGCGTAACCAACTTTCCAGCAGGAGTGCTGATCGGCGTGGCGATGTCAGGGCTGACTTCCTGCGGCTTCCGGCGGCGGGCCGGGGCAGGGGAGCCTGCGGCAGCAGCACGCGCCGCGGCGATCTCTTCTTCTTCCGCAAGACGGGCCGCCATCTCACGGCGGACTCGGTTCTGCTCAATCCAGCGCTCGATCTCTCCGCGCACTTCCTCGATGACCATCATCGGGTGCAGGCCGCTGGCCAGGAAGAAACCCACGCCATAGATGGCGATGAACAAAATGGTCGAGCCCAGGGTGCCGAGCAGGTTCGCAAAGATGCTGCCGCCGATGAGGTAGCCCAGGCCACCACCACCGCCATGCGGGGTGATGTCGTCCCGCGAGCTCAGGATGCCCTGCACGGCCAGGATGGCCGCCGCGCTGATCACCATGAGCGCCACCCCCAGCCAGGAGCGGCCGGAGACCTTGATGTTGGAGGCCAGCTTGCACACACCGAACCAGGTCATGCTCACCGGCACCAGGTAAATGGCCCAGCCCGCGAGCCACAGACCTGCCCAGGCCAGGATGGCCCCCACCACGCCGATGAAGTTCCGCGTCACGGTGTCTTCTTCCAGCGCCAGGCTGCCGGGGATCCAGCTCGGCAGATCCCGTGGATCATAGGAGATCAGCGCCAGCAGCAGCATGGCGGAGATCACCAGCATGCCGATGCCGATAGGATCATTCCAGGCGCTGGCCTGCTTTTGATCACGGGCGCGCTGGGGACGGGCAGCAGGGGGGACCTGAGGCATGGGCAATGGGAGTTAAGAGAGTTAGAAAAGCAGGAATTAGTTAAATAAGCCAAAATATACGGAAAACTCAATCAAGAAAAGACCCCCGAGATAGAATGACGAAATCCGAATGAGGAATGACGAATTTTGAGGCCTGTTTTTATTGTAAGATGCTGATTGTCAGTCTTGTGCGGGACGATTCGGCTTTGGGGTGATCTGCCGTCTTCCCTTCGACATTCGACATTCGTCATTCGTGCTTCCTCATTCCCTTGCCGGAGGCAGGGCTCCGTGCCATGCCTCGACGCTTCTCTTCCATGCCCGCTCGCTCCTCTTCCCCCCGTTTCCCTGCTCGTTCCCAGGCTTCACCGGACCTCGTCGTGCCACCCATGAGCGCCCAGTTGCGGACTTTGGATAACGGGCTCGAGGTCATTGTCCGTGAGGACCACCAGCATCCCCTAGTCAGCGTGCAGATCTGGGTGAAGGCAGGCAGCATCCATGAGGAGAAATGGACCGGCGCGGGCCTGGCCCACTGTGTGGAGCACATGCTTTTCAAGGGCACCACCCGCCGCACCGCCCAGGAGATCTCCGTCGGCATCCAGCAGCTCGGTGGTTATGTGAATGCCTACACCACCTTTAACCGCACCGTCTATTGGATCGATGGCCTCGCGGAGAACACTGAGGGCTACCTGGACATCCTCGCGGACATGGTGCGCCACTCGCGGTTTGATGCCGCTGAACTGGCAAAGGAGCAGGACGTGATCCGCCGTGAGATGGCCATGGGCAATGACGAGCCAGGCTCGCAGCTCCAGCATCTCGTGCAGCGCACCAGCTTCCGCACTCACCCGCTGCAGCACCCCATCATCGGTCACCGCGCCGTGTTTGACCAGGTGAAGCGTGACGACGTCTTCGGCTTCGTGCAGCGTCACTACGTGCCGAACAACTGCTTCGTCGTCATCGCCGGTGCCGTGGATGCAGAGGCCACCCTGGTTGCCGTGGAGCGCGTGCTTGGTGATTGGGAGCGCAAGCCCTACGAGCCTGTGATCCAGCCTCAGGAGGCGCGCCAGCTCGGCCAGCGCTTCGCGCACAAAGATTTCGCCACCGAGCTGAGCCACGTCGCCCTCGGCTGGCAGATCCCGGGAGACGGTCATGCGGACAAACCAGCGCTCGATGTGCTAGCCTTCTTGTTAGGCAGTGGCCGCAGCTCCCGGTTGAATCAGGAACTGCGTGAGAAGCGCGGCATCGCCCACAGCACCTGGGCCGGAGCCTGGGGCTCGCAGGAGTGCGGCGTCTTCAATACCGATGTCGAGTGTGATCCCGAGAACACCGCCATCTGCCAGAAGGCCATGCTGGAAGTCATCCGCGACATGAAGGCCAAAGGCCCGCGCAAAGACGAGCTGGCGAAAGCTCTGCGTGCCACCCTGGGCTATCAGCTGCGCAGCCTCGCCACCACCAAGGGGCAGGCCGCCATCCTCGGTCATGGCTGGCTCACCACCGGCAGCCTCGAGTATCCGCAGCAGTATCTCGGCAAGCTCAGCCGCCTCACCCCAGAGGACATCCGCAGCGCCGCGCAGAAGTATCTCTTGGATGAAACCTGCAGCGTCGTCAGTGTGGGATCTCATGTGCCGGAGAAGCAGGGTGCCCTGGCCGCCACCTCCACCTCGGATGACGTGCAGCGCTTCACGCTGAAGAACGGCCTCACCCTCCTCGTGCAGGAAAATCCACGTCTGCCGCTCATCTCCATCCGCGGCTCCTTCCTCGCCGGTGTGCCGGTGGAGACCCATGACAAGGCCGGTGTGACCCAGGTGTCCGCAAGCCTGCTGCTGAAGGGCACGAAGACACGCACGACCGCCCAGATCTCGGCGGAACTCGAAAACCGTGGCGGCGCGCTCATCTGCCAGTCAGACGCGCATCGCTACCTCGTCGGCGCGGATGTCATGCGGGGTGATGAGTCCACCGGTCTCGATTTGATCAGCGACCTGCTTCTGAATGCCACGCTTCCGGCAGATGGCCTGGAAAAAGTGCGCAAGCTGCAGCTCGCGCAGATCCAGGAGGAAAAGGAAGACCCGCTCACCGTCGCCATGCGTCGTGCCCGTGCGGAGATCTTCGCCGGCCAGCCCTTTGCCCGCACTGCGCTGGGCACTGAAACGACTGTCAAAGCCCTCACCGTGGCGGATTGCCGCGCCATGCTGCGCGAGTCGATCGTCGGCGAGAACGGCGTGCTGAGCATTGTCGGTGATGTGAAGGCTTCCGTTATCCGCAAGCAGGTCGAGTCCGCCTTCGCCAGGCTTCCACGAGGCAAACGCCGTGAGATCACACAGTTCCCTGCCACGAAGCGCAAGCCCGTGCAGCCGGTGATCCCGATGGAAAAAGAGCAGGCCATCCTCGTCATCGGCTTCCGCACCGTCGGCCTGCATAGCGAGGACGTGCTCGCGCTCACCCTCATCGATGAAGCCTGCAGCGACATGGGCAGCCGCCTCTTCAATCGCATCCGCGAGGAGCTCGGCCTGGCTTACTATGTCGGCGCGCAGCAGTTCGCCGCGCTCGGCGCCGGAGCCTTCTATTTCTATGTGGGCACCGACCCGAAGAAGGTCGATATGGCCCAACAAGAAATGCTTCGACTGATTGCCGACCTTGCCAAAAACGGCCTGACGAAAGCCGAGATCACCCGTGCCAAGACTGCCTGGCGTTCCCAGTGGCTGCGTGCCCAGCAGGGGAATGGCAGCATGGCGGACTCCTACGCCTGGAACGAGATCAACGGCCTCGGCTACGCCCACTTCCAGAGCCTGCCTGCCAAGATCGCCGCCGTGACCGACAAAGACATCAAGCGCGCCGCCAAAGCCTACCTCGATGTCGCCAGTGCCACCATCGTCCGCGTCATGCCGGAGCAGGCCGTGGCCGGATAAACAGCACCGAAGTCGCGAAGCGTCCCGGAGTGCGGTGGCAGAGAGGCAAGGAGCAATCCTTGCCTCGTCGACACCGCTCTCGTTCGCACCCAGCGTCACCTAACAAAGAACACGTTTTATGCGCGCAAGGCGGTGTCGTGCCCGATCTCTTCCCACGACGCTATCACCTCCTCATCAAAGGCAGCATCCATGCGAGATAGAAGGCGCCTAGCATAACAAGCAATGAGACCGCGAAGGGAAGTTCAAGTCGCTCTGTGGTGGGCTTGACGATATACATCCAACACGCCACCACGGTGTTGATCGCTAGGACCCAAGGAAAGAACCAAAGAACGGACAAAGCCACCAGACCCAGGGTTGCACTGACGCACACCGCCAGAAAGAGATAGACGGCAGGCAGTGCCATCAGGGCCAATGCCGGACGACTGGTGCGGAATGAGTTCATCCTATTCAAACGGATCTGGTTTTTGACGGAGCCACAGCAGAAACTGTCCAATTGAAAAGAGGAACGTCACGACGTTGATCAAGAAACTCGATCCCAGGTTCTTGTAATGCTTGCGTGAGGTGACGAGCGCCATGCCTGTTCCCAACGTGTTTAGAAACAGAATAAACGGGGTGATGATGAAGCTCATCACCAGCACGGCTTCGTGACGAACATCCAGGTCTGACACATGCAGCAAGTAAAACGAAAACAGGGCATAGGCCCACGGCAGGATGATAAATTCCTGGGTGTTTCTAGGATAACGAGCCTTGGACATGCGTTCGCTCTTGAATGAGACAACGGCAGGCGGACAAGCGTCAAGACTGAAGCGGCGCACCACCCTCGTGGATGCAAGGCTTCAACCCACACTTCTCCGCCGCCGCCAGGATGCCCCGGCGGATGCGCAGCAGGACGTGGAAGAACAGCCAGAGAAGAATCAATGGATAGCCAAGTCTCCACACAAGATCGATCAGCCAGTCCAGCGAATGCGGCAGAGTCATCGTGACAAGCATGAGCAGGCTGGCGATGAGCAGCATCACCACCAGGGGCAGCGAGACCGCCAGCCACAGCGGGGTGCGCACATGGTAGCTCGCGCGGGTCAGGCGCCGGTTCCCGCCGTGGTATTCGGTGACGGTCAGCAAGCCCAGCGTGAGATGCCTGGACTTCCGGTTCTCCAGGTCGAGCCGCTGCCAGCCATCCTGGGAGGGATTTTGGTGCAAAATAGGTTCGGCAGCCTTGAGGAGCTCCTCGCGCCCGACACCCTCGTCACTCCAAAAGCTGCATCCAGTCAGTGGTATGCTGATCATGCCTGTCAGCGATGGTTCAAAGACTTCCTTGAAGGTCGGATGACAGCTCGGGAAAGCCCCCAGCTTCATCATGCCGCGCAGCCGCGCCCACTCCCGCGTGACGGGCTGCCGCCAGCAGAGAGCCAGCAACGTCAGATCGTCTCTCCAGGACAGAGGATGTGGAGGTCTTGGGAGGGAAAAACGGTAGCAAAGCGTGGCGGCGAAGGTGAGGGCTAACAAAAAGTTAGCTAGAAACCACCAGCCTGCCAGGGCCGTGACAACGACAAGAGGAATCCACAGCACTCCGCTGAACCAGTCCAGCGAGCAGCGCCGGGAGTGCTGGTAGATGCCCTGGAAGAGACCATTGCCCAGCGGACCGTGAAAGATGCTGCCTTCCGCCAGATCCTCGGCAGGCGTGGAGTCGCCATAGATGGAGCCGCGCCAGCGGGCACCACCGCGCAGGCCGAATTTTTCCGGATGATCCTTCATCAGCAGCGCCTCGGCATGACCATAACCACGTTGCTGCCCGAAGTAGGCCTTGAGAGTCCTCCGCCGATGATGCCAGACCATGGCACCCGGTATGAAGCGGAGGTGTCCACCAGCTTCACGCAGTCGCCAGCAGACATCCACATCGTCACCGGCGGTGCGGTAGTGCTCGCGGAATCCATGGATGGCCTCCAGCGCGCTCTTGCGGATGGCCAGATTGCAGCCTGGCAGATGCTCCGCCTCGCTGTCATTCAGCATCACATGCGCCGGAGCACCAGGTGCTGCGGCCACCACGGCCTCCACATTGTTTCGCGGGGCCGGCGGGATGTTCGGGCCACCGCAAGCGACCCACTTGGGATCGTCAAACCCGGCTGCGATATAGCCCAGCCAGTCCTCATCCATGATGCAGTCGTCATCCGTGTAAGCGAGGATGCTTCCTCGAGCCGCCTTCATGCCTCGATTGCGCGCCACGCTCAGTCCCGCATGGTCCTGATGCACATAGCGCACGGCGACGAAAGGCCTCACAATCGAGTCAATGTCCTCCGTGGATCCATCATCGATCACCAGCACCTCGTAGTTCGGATGGCGCAGCCTCTGCAGTGACTCCAAGCAAGCCCGCAGAGTCGCACCACCATTGTAAGTGCAGACGATGACGGAGATCAGTTCGCGGTTCTCAGTTCGCTGTTCTCGGTTCTCCGTTCCCGGTTGGCTATCTTCCAACCGTGAACCGTGAACCGCGAACCGAGAGCTGGAAACCTGAAGCCGCGACTGTCTTCCCGCGTCGACGATCCCAAACCGCCACTCCGTCACATCCTGTCCACCGCGAAACCATTCATCCGTGTAGCTGAACCACACCGTGCCCGCCACCGCCGCACACCGGCACTCCTCTTCAAACCACGCAAAGGTCTCCGCCTGTGCAGCCGCGCCATGTGTGGCCGTGTCGAGCCCGAACTCGGTGATGACCAGCGGCTTGTTCCCCGCCAGATGATGCAGGCGCTGAAGGTAGCGGGCGAAGTTCTCCCGGTCCTCCAGATACACATTCATCGCCAGGAAGTCAGCGTTTCTCGGGATGAGATACTCCGTGCTCGGATAGGTGGCGTAACTGAATAGTTGGTTCGGCGCGCATTCACGGCCGGCATCGATCAGTTTCTCCAGAAAGTGCTGCACCTTGCTGGGGCCCATCCACCGCACGAGCGTCTTCTCGATCTCATTGCCGACGAGGAAAGCCGCCACGGCGGGGTGATCACGCAGCCGTGTGGCCACAAAGCGCACATCTTCCAGGATGGTCTCCTGCTGCGACTTGCTGCGCAGGAAGTCCACATGATCCGTCCAGGCGATGCCCACGATGAGCCGCAGTCCCAGTTTCAGCGCTTCCGTCAAAATCACTTCTGAAGGCGGCGTGTAGATGCGGACCGTATCAAACCCCATCTGACGGATCTGCGCCAGATCCGTGGCGATCCGTGCATCCTCGGGAAACTCCTCCCCGCGCGAGTTGGGTCGAAAGGGGCCATAGCTCACTCCGCGGAGAAAGACCTTCTCACCTTCAGCCCCGAGCCGGAAAAACTTCCCTGCGGTCACAAGCGCACCTGCCTGACCAGCCAGGGCAGGGGAGGGGGCTGTGGAGACAGACACAGAGGACATGCGGGAGAACCAGACATGCCCCAGAGCATTTTAGGACGCAAGAGTTGAGAAGCGCCCCTCGGGTGAATGACGAAACCAGAATGACGAATGACGAAGGCCGGGAAGTCACACCCATGGAGGTGAGATCCCGGCCTTCATAAGACATTTAAATCAACTCAGCTCACCGGCACGTTGTAGGCATTGCCACTCAGAGTCTGGCCGCCGTTTTGCTGCACGGTGTCCGCGCCCGTGCCTGAATCGAAGATGCTGCTGAAGTTTCTGAAGATGTTCGTGTTTGTGGCGGACGGAGCGCCATTGCCGGTGCCGAAGATGAACTGGTCATCCCCCGTGCCGCTCAGGATCTTCACGGCGGAGTTCCAGCGGTTCACGCCGCTATATTCAGGCCCTGCGAGGTTGTCGAACTTCAGGACATCGTTTCCATCACCCGTGGTCACATTCACGGCATTGTTGAAGGTGGAATCATCGATCGTCAGCGTGGAGACACCCTTGCCCAGGGCACTGGTGAAGGTGCCAAACACGGTCGCGTCACGCACCGTCAGGAAATCAGTCTCGGCCGTGGCGCTTAGGGACTGCACGCTCACGGCACTCCTCACCACGGCTTGCGCGAGAACCAGCCGGTTCAGTCCTGCGCCCAGTTTGGCGGTCACTCCACCCGTCAGATAGGTGCTGCCAGCATCACCTTGAGCATTCACGCCTACATACACCTGATCCTGGCCCTTGCCGCCGGTGTAGATGATGGAGCTAAGCTGGCCGTTGGTGCCATGGAGCATCACCTGATTGTCTCCGTCTCCAGCAGCGATGGTCAGGCTCTGCCCGACGAGAAGATCCACACCCCCGAAGTCGATGGAGTCATTCCCCGCTCCTCCGGTGTAGGACAGAGCTCCGGCCACACGTACATCCCCGCCGGAGTTGTTGAAAAAGTTCGTGCCCGCCCCCAGGTTCATGAGAATGGAGCCGAGGACGTTCAGCTCTCCGGTCATGCTCACACTGTCATTGCCAGTGAGGCCGGTGACGCTGAGATTGCCGCCGATCGTGACATCGGCATTGCCAAAGTTCACACCATTGGCACCTGCACCCAGGCTGGCGATCATGCCGCCGCGAATGTCCACATCCACATTCGCGCCGAAGTCGAGCTGATCATTGCGCGTGCCGCCGAGGTAGCTGAAAATACTGCCGATTTTCAAGGTGCTGCCTGTGGTTATGTTGAAGAGATTGTCTTCCAGCGTGTTCGCCTTCACATCGACGGTGAAGCTGGTGCTGGTGGTCAGCGCCGCATTGCTGCCAAACTGCACATCCAGGCCAGCCTTGCCGCCCTTCAGCAGCACCGAGTTGGCATTGACGGAGGCATCCTGGGCCAGCGCAAACGAGTTTGTCCCGTCCTTCATGTCGATGGTGAAGGCCCCTGACACATTGACCTCGGTGAACACAATCACTGAGTCGGAACCGCCACCGGTGGTGATGCTCAGGGGGCCGCCGATCATAATGTCTTCGGGGTTGATGACGCCCAGCGCCACGGTGTTGTTCCCGGTTCCCAGGCTGATGCTCATGCCCTGTTCCACCCGCAGGCCACCATCCAGGTAAAGCAGGGAACCACCCGTGCCGGCTGCCTTGATTTCCAACTTGCCGCCAGAAACGTCCAGGTCGCCAGTGAAGAGGCCGCCGCCGCTGCCGAGATCCACGGTCAGCCCCTTGGTGAAAGTCTGGGTGCCAAAAGGACCGATGGTGATGTCCCCCCCACCCAGGCCTGCGGACAAGAGCGTCTTGTTGGCGAAGGTGGCCGTGCCTTCAAACTGGAGGGAGTCATAGCCATCTCCGAGGTCAAATTTGGTTAGGCCATTGAAGACCGGGTTGAGCTCATCATGGATGCTCACGTTATCCACACCCTTGCCGCCGAGGACTTCAAAAAGGCCTTCCAGGATCACCAGTTCCGCGCCGGGGGCGGCCGTGGACGTCATGACGAGCTTGTCGTTTCCGTCACCCAGATTGATCTTCGTGGTCAGGGTGACCGGCATGTTGTTGATCTCGAAGCCCGCCGCGACGCCGTTCAGACTGAAGGCGGTGTCTCCGTTGGTGCTGGTGAACTTCCACGTGTCACCCGCTGTGTGGGTCATGATGAAGTCGTCATTCCCGGCACTCCCACTGATGATCATGCTGTTCGTCACCGCATTGTAGACGACGGAGACGACACCTGCGGGTGCGATCTTGGGCTCCAGAGACTCCAGCACGCTCACGAAGGGGGGTGGGTTTTTCATAGGGTGGATCAGGCTGCCGCCCATGCCCCCGGTAAACAAGACAACCTTAAGTCCATTTCAAATTCCTTACATTCAACCTTTCCGGATGGCCGGGTTTTCAAACCACCGCCAGCCGCCGTAAATCACGGTAAACGACCGTAATCCGCTCCCCATCGGCTCCGGCCCTTGATTTCTGTGACAGTCTCGCCAATCTCGCGGCCCCTTCTCCTCATGATCGACTCCTACAAGGTTCTCAGCGGCAGCTCGCACCCCGAACTGGCCAAACTCATCTGCCAGAATCTCGGCATCAGTCTCTGCGCTGCCGAGCTCACCACCTTTCCGGACGGGGAGACCTTTGTTCAGATCCAGGAAAACATCCGCGGCCGTGACATCTTCATCGTCCAGCCCACCTGTCCGCCGACGAACCAGAACCTGATGGAGCTCCTCATCATGGTGGATGCCGTCCGCCGTGCCAGCGCCGCCCGCATCACGGCCGTGCTGCCCTTCTTTGGTTATGCCCGTCAGGACCGCAAGGACCGCCCCCGTGTGCCCATCACCGCGAAGCTCGTGGCAAACCTCCTCGTGGCCTCCGGTGTGAACCGCGTGCTCACCATGGACCTGCATGCCGGCCAGATTCAGGGCTTCTTTGACATCCCGGTGGACCATCTCTACGCCGGTCCCGTGCTCATCAAGGCCATCAAGGAGCGGAACATCCAGGACCTCGTCGTCGTCTCTCCAGACGTGGGCGGCATCAAGATGACCCACGCCTATGCCAAGGCTCTGAAGGCACCCATGGCCATCGTCGCCAAAAACCGCGTCAGCGCTGATGAAGTGGAAGCTCTGAATGTGATCGGTGACGTGGCAGGCAAAAACGTCCTCCTCGTGGACGACCTCACCGAAACCGCCGGCACCCTCACCGCGGCCTCTGAGCTGCTCCGCAAGCACGGCGCCAAAAACATCTATGCCGGCGTCTCTCACGGCGTCCTCGGTGAAAAGGGCCGCTCCCGCATCGCCAAGTCCTCCATCATTGAGCTCTTCGCCACGAACTCCGTGCCCCAGGCCCACGGTGAAAAGGTCACCGCCCTCGATATCGCCCCGCTGCTGGCCCAGGCCATCCAGCGCATCCATAAAGATGAATCCGTGACCTCTCTTTTTGATATTTAGTAGCGCTGTTAACAACTCTTTGACATCCCCGATCCGGCGTGTAGTCTCGCGCCCCCTTTCCCCCACCCCTAACTGTTCACTAGAACTTAAGCACCATGGCCAAGATCCTCGACCTCGTCGCCCAACCTCGCAGCATTTCCGGCACTGCGGCAGTCAAACGTCTCCGCAAGACTGGCAGCACCCCTGCAGTGGTTTATGGCCGCAAAGTGGCTCCCGCGAACGTGCAGGTGGACACCAAGACCTTCACGAAGATCCTTCAGGGCAGCTCCTCGGACAACATCCTGGTCAGCCTGAAGCTGGACAACGGCGAGCAGCTCGCCCTCGTGCAGGAAGTGCAGCATGACCACCTCAAGGGCGGCATCACCCACATCGACTTCCACGCCATCGCTTTCGACGAAGAGATCCACGCTGAAGTGCCGGTCGAAGTCGTCGGTGAGGCTCCTGGCCTGAAGTTCGGCGGTCTGGTGGAAGCCATCCATCACGAGATCGAAGTTCGCTGCCTTCCGAAAGACCTTCCAGAGCGCATCTCCATTGACGTGTCCGCTCTTGAGCTCGGCAAAGCCATCCACGTGGGTGAGATCAAGTTCCCTGAAGGCGTCCGTCCTTCCCTCGCCGGTGACGTCGTCGTCGTCATGTGCGTGGAGCCCAAGGTTGAGGCCGAGCCTGAGCCTGCCGCCGCCGCTGCTGCTGCCAAGGCCGCTCCTGCTGCCAAAGCCGCTGCTCCTGCCGCTGCCGCCGCCAAGGCTCCTGCCAAGAAGTAACCCTTCTGATCCCTGCCGCCTGCGGTGCCTGCTGATGCTCCATCCATGTCAGACGCAGGCGGCGTGATCCCGAAACTCATCGTCGGCCTCGGAAACCCCGGACTCGAATACCGCGACACCCGTCATAACATCGGATTCATGGTCGTGGACGAACTGGCTCGCCGATTTGGAGTTTCCTTCACCGAGGAAAAGCGCTGGCATGGCCTCGTGGCCAAGATCGCCGGTGCCTGGCTCCTGAAGCCGCAGACTTATATGAATGACTCTGGCCGCAGCGCTCGCGCTGTCGGCCAGTTTTATAAAGTCACTCCTGCTGAGACTCTCGCCGTCTATGATGACGTCGACCTGCCCCTGGGCCGCGTACGCATGCGCCTCGCCGGATCCGCAGGCGGGCACAATGGCATCAAGTCCATGATCGCCAGCCTCGGCACGGACGCTTTTCCACGCTTAAAGTTAGGCATCGCCGCTGAGTCCGGACGTCCGGCAGGCGACCGCCTCGTCGGCCATGTGCTCGGCAAATTTCGTGAGGAGGAGCTGCCCACGCTCAATCTCATCGTCCAGACCGCCGCGGATGCCCTCATCAATGCCTTGCAAACCGGCCTTGATGCAGCCATGAACCGCTTCAACCGCACCCTTTCTCTCTAAAAGAACCCCAGAACCAGTAAGCAAGCACCATGAAACGCAACTACCAGGCCCTCATCGTCCTCGACCTCAAAGGCAAGGAAGAATCCGTCGACACCCTCATCTCCAACATCGGCAAAGATTTTGAGAAGGCCGGCGCCAAGCTCGAGCAGATCGACCAGCTCGGCAAACGTAACTTCCCTTACAGCCCTCGCCACGTCACCAGCGGCTTCTTCGTGAAGTATCACGTCTCCGCAGACAACGCCACGCTGGACGCCGTCCGCGGCAAGCTGAAGCTGAACGACAGCGTCTACCAGCAGTACTACCAGCGCGCCTGAGTCCGGGCCCGCGGTTGAACGCCGTTTTTATTTTCAGACCTCACCACGCTCTTTGTTGGGCCTGGTGAGGTCTTTTTTTTGCAGAGTGATGGCTATTTTGGAGTGTTTTTGGTTAGGCTCACCTTGCTGCGGATCTCATTGGTGTCCTCCAATGCCGGCAAGGGTAGAAAAATTAGGGTAGAAAGATTTCAGAAAATATTTCTACCTTAATATTTCTACATTTAAGAACGGATGCTCGACCGCATCAAACTCCGTTCTGACGTCGAGACCTTCTTGAAATCACCCCCAAGCGGGACGATGGACCTTTCCCGCCATTCCCGGCGCTCCTTTCCCACCCATGGCCACGATCAAAGTCCGCAAACTGAAGTCCTTTCCTGCTGAAATCAGCGTCCCCGGAGACAAAAGCATCAGCCACCGCGCGGCCATGTTTGCCGGCATGGCGGACGGCACCACCATCGTGGAAGGTTTCCTGCCCAGTGAGGACTGCCTCTGCACGGTGAAGGCCATGGAGGCCATGGGCGCTGTGGTGGAGCCTCTCGAAGAGCTCGAAGGCGTCGGCCTCGTGAAGATGGCCATCACCGGCCACGGCCCGAAACTCAAGGCCCCGGCAGGCCCCATTGATTGCGGAAATTCCGGCACCACCATCCGTCTGCTCTCCGGCATCCTCGCCGGTCAGGATTTTACCGCTGAAATGGGCGGAGACGCTTCCCTCTCGAAGCGCCCGATGAAGCGCGTGGCGGATCCGCTGGTGCTCATGGGCGCCAAGGTGGAAGGGCAGGGGGAAAAGATCTGCGCCCCGCTGCACATCACGGGCGGCCAGCTCCAGCCCATCACCTACACCCTGCCCATGGCCAGCGCCCAGGTGAAGAGCGCCGTGCTCCTCGCGGGCATGTTTGCCCCCGGCAAGACCACCGTCATCGAGCCCGTCGTCACGCGCAATCATACCGAGCGCATCATGAGCCACTTCGGCGTCAAATGGCTGCGTGATGGCAATGCCATCTCCGTCTACGGCGGCCAGACCCCGAAGGCCAAGGACCTCGTCGTCCCAGGAGACATCTCCAGCGCCGCCTTCTGGATGGTCGCCGCCGCCGCCAGCCCGGGGCAGCAGATCACCCTGAAGAACGTGGGCCTGAACCCCACCCGCACCGGTGTCATCACCGTGCTCCTGCGCATGGGCGCGCACATCAACAGCTCTGAAACCGACAGCGAGGGCGAGCCTCGCGGCAACGTCATCATCAAAGGCGGCGATCTCAATGGCACTGTCATTGGCGGCCTCGAGATTCCGAACGTCATCGATGAACTCCCCATCCTCGCCGTGGCCGGAGCCCTGGCCCGTGGGAACACCCTCATCAAGGATGCCCGTGAGCTGCGCGTGAAGGAGACGGACCGCATCGCCGCCGTGGCTGAAAACCTGCGCCGCATGGGTGTCACCGTCATCGAGTATGAAGACGGCATGGAGATCATCGGCGGAGCCAAGCTCCATGGTGCCACCATCACCACCTATCACGATCACCGCATCGCGATGGCCTTCGCCATCGCCGGCATGTTCGCCGAGGGCGAGACCACCATCGAAGGCAGCGAGTGCATCAACACCAGCTACCCAGGCTTCGAGCACGACCTGAACCTCTTCCTTCGCGGAGACAACGGCGCCGCCCCCATCCCTGTCCTCACCCGCGTCCCACGTCCCGTGGCTGGCAGACTGCGTGAGGGCTGATGGATGCAGGCTCATGAGCGGCTTTAAGGCCGTTGTTACAGGATGAACAAGATGACAGGATTCAAACCAAGGTTTGAATCCTGAAATCCTGCCATCTTGTTCATCCTGTCGAAAAAGCCCGCTCCATTCCCCCGAGCCTCAGCGCTGCTTCTAATCTCGAGCACCCACTTTTCAGGTTGGACAATCTTCGAAGGGGCAGTTAAGTGGATCCTATCCCGGCGAGCGCACCAGCATGGCATCGCCTGGTTGCAGGAATTTTTGTCGACAGCGTTCTGGAGACCGAGGTGCGAGAGCTTGAACCCCTTGACCTGGTTCGATTCGTCGCTCTCCCAACCAGGGCGATGGTCTTGCCGATGATGACTCTGTCTCCCTCGGTGATAAGACCCCGTTTCTGAGCATAGGCGAGACCGATCTGCGCGGCAGTTTGCACCAGCGGCCTGTTGCAGGATGACTCAGGGTGGATGCCGCGAGAGCGGCGACAGCTAGGATGGATTTGAGTTTCATAGGTGCCTTGGCGGCACCTCACTGGTCATGTCAATCTGGGAACGTCCCACGATTGGTATTCACTCAGCACTGAAGTTTCGTTCGTGCTTGAAACGTTTTCCAGTCTTGACCCATTTTTCCTTTTTCATATTTTGTTTGCGCTATGATCTCTAAAAACAACCTTCTCAACGTCCTAGGTCTGATCACCGCCCTTGCGGTCTCAACCTGTTTTCAGAACGCTGCGGCTCAACCCTTTTGGGGTCATACCCTTCCCGGCCAAAACGGCGTTTCCGCCTCGCCGTCTTCCGGCACCAGTTACAGCGGGAGCTCATCCACGAGTTACAGCCAGTCGAATGCAAGCATCCGCGCCAATATGCAGCAGTCAAACCAGGGTTGGATGAAGGCAAGCCAGAACGCTGGTAAGGCATTTAACAACTTTGGTTCTAGTGGCAGTAGCGGAAATAACAGCGGTGGTGCTCCTAGCTATAGCGGAGGAGGTAGAAGCGGAGGCTACAGCGGAACGGGCGGAAATTACAGCAACGGAACGGTGAGTGGTGGGACTGGATCAAGTGATACTGCGGGCGGCACTTACGGAGGCGCAGCGCCATCCGTTTTCAGCGGAACGCCGCTCAGTGCTGAAGCACTCAAAGCAGCACGCGAAAAAGCTGCGGATTTGAAGCGCGAAGCTGATAAAGCCGCTTCTGAGGAGTTACAAGAGCTCCAAGAAGAAGAGGATGAGTATTGGAAGCGGGCTCAGAACCGGATCTGGCTCGCCAATCCTGAAACCAAGGACCCTTGGGGCAAATTGACGCAAAAGATCCGGGAATGGGAAAAGAACTATGTCCCAGGCCAGTCCCAGGAGGATCGTCCAATGGTTTTGGACACAGGTGAAATTGTGACCATCGGTGAGCGCAAGCAGCGCGACAGGGACGCGCTGGAAAAGAAATTTAAACCCTGAGCCATCCGGCCTGAATCCTCATATTTACAGAACTGCTTTCATCATGCTTTTCTCATTCCGCCCCCTCTTAATACTGACCGCCTGTTTCCTGATGGGGTGTGCCACCTCCGGGGGCGGTGGAGACCAGCATAAGCTAACCTACAAGGATAGTGAACAGGTTATCGTTTTTAAGGGTAGCAGCACCGACCCCCGTGTCCCCGAAATGAAACGCGTCCTGCTTGAGTTAGAGCAGGCCCGGTTGGAAGCCCGTCAAATCAGCACACAGGCCACGTCCGTCGAATCAAATGCGGCCGCAGCAGCCACCGCCCGCATCAAAGCTGTTTATGATCCCAACAATTCCAACCCTCGCTACGACCCGGGTAGTCAAGCTGTGGTAAGCCCGTCGGTCCGTGCCAAGGCGGCCGCGAAAGAGGCGCGCTGGAAAAAGATCTTGGCGGATGTGGATGCTCAGTGCCAGCGGGTTGCTAGCGTTCTCCGGCAACACGGCATCGATTCTCTGCGAGGCCTAACTTACATGCCAGAAATGCTTCCTATCGGTCGGCCTCCTCGGACAGCCAGCGAACAGAGAGCACAGGTTACCAACAGTTCCGCGCTGTGCTATTGACATTCTAAGGCAGGGCCCCTTCAAGAGCTTCCTGATCAGCGTTGCCGCGGCCGAGGACGGTGCCTTGCATCTGGCCGAGGACCCTGCTGGTGGTCTCCGCCTCGGTGGCCACACACTCTTCCACACCGGCGGTATCGGCTTTGTGCCTGGCGCGGACGGACTGGATGTCCGACCACCAGCTGGTGAGCCAGTGGCTGGTGCGGAGGCTGGCTCCAATCTCCTCTGGATACTCCATTCTCTCGAGATCCACCGGGGGCTGCTGGAAGGTGGCCCCGTGCAGGAGGTGAGGACGGCAGCGACCAGGGCCGCGAGGGAGTAGAGGCGGTTGCGTATGCTCATGGCAACCGTGGTCAGGTGTCAATGGCACTTGCCTTCAGCGAATCGGTAAGACAGGTTTCGTCCATGCCGCCACCTTCTACCCAGTTCGAATAACCATGAGCGATTTGTCCAAAAGCCGCCCCCCTCTTTCGACCGGGCTTCCTCCACTCATTCAAGTTTGCTTATATGCCGGTGCTTTATTGGGCCTTGGCGCTGGGTGTTGGATCTTCCGCGACAAACCCGACCTTGCTCTCGAACCCCTGGTTTGGCTCTCTCCCGCTCCTGGCGCTTTGATCGGAGGAATTATCGGAATGATCCTTTATTTCAGGGGAACAAAATCAGAACCGGACATCCCGACCACACCATCTGAAACTCAGTCAACGCCCTGTCCCGACTGCAAAGGACGGGGACAATTGTTCACTACAAACGAGACCTCACGTGGAAGCCTAATTTGTCCTCGCTGTAATGGTAGTGGAAAAACCGCAGCAACCTCCTCGGATAAGACAACGACCCAGCCACAACCCTTTTATTCAGAATTCAGGAAGATTTTCCCAGAAGGTCCGGAAGGAGACAAACTTTATGAAAGCTTTCGAGGGAAGAATCCAAACGACAACAATGCCTAACCATGCGCTGTAGCGGACTGCTTTTGGCGGCTGTAGTCTTCCGCCAAGTTCACGCTTGCCTCGCCCATTGCAGTCGCTGAGCTTGCGCCGTTAGGGCTTGAGCGCGGCCGTCATGAGGAGAATGTTGATATTTATAGGTCCCTTGGTGGCACCTTCGGCAGCCTGTCAAATCACTAGCTCGCAACAAGCGTTTGCCCTTCAAGAATCTGTTTTACAGATGAAGAGATAGGATCAGTCAAATGGAGGATGCTGGTCTGATTAGCGAGTGTGAGGCTCAGTATCTTCTTCTTGGGCTCCCACTTGGCTTGCACGATGTGGTCAATGTTGATGAAAACGGAATGTCCGGATTGATCGAATTGAATGAACTTCATAGGGTGGCCGCACATCGTGTTTAGCTCTCGTGTCTTGTCAAGAATCTGGTAAAGTCCCGTATGTCGATTGGTCTTGAGCGCCCCAAGTTTCGTCATTGGGATAACTCAAAAAGAGGAATGTTTGGCCGGTGTTGCCTGGAAAAGGGTGACAATGGAGTTGGGCCCGCTCATGGGTATGCCCAAGACTGATGTTGAAGACGCAAGCGGTCGCATACTTACTGGCTACATCCATGGAGAACATGCTCTCACTCTTTCCCTCAGCCGTGCGTTATTGAGAAGGATAGCCGAACTGGAGGCCAAGGTTTCTCAGCTTCAGCAGGAGAAATGAGTCCCTCCGGCGTCAGGTGGTATCGACGCCTGCACCCACCTATCGACCTTCAGGAGGAAATTCATTCACGCCGTCATCTCCACAGCCATCTTCACCAGGAGCTCGTCACGTCATCAGTTCAATGGGGAAGCGGCACAACTCTGGCTGCCGCTATTTGGTTCTGGACGGCCGTGCGGAGCAACAGATGGAATCGCATGTAAGGTATGCGCAGGTTGAACCGTGAACAACGCCCACTTCCTCGCATTTAGAGCTGCACAAGCAATTACGCAGTATGAGCTTGAACATCCTCATCCCGGTCGTCCACGGTTTGAGTTAGGCGACGTAGTATACCTCTTCCCTGGTATTGCGGGTGGCCAAGATTTGGAAGGAATGTCGGCTTGGCATATGCCTGGCCCTACGGTGACAGAGCGGGCGTCTATTTGGTCTTCGATACGGAACAGGACCTTTTGTATGTGGGAAAGGCTTCAATGGGACAGACGATGGGCAGGAGGCTGTATTGCCATTTTGGAGGCGGGGATCTATGCATCTTTAATGTTCTCGGGGGGGGGCAATTCTTCCTCGATATGTCGTAACGATAGCGGTCCCAGCCGACTCTTCATTTGAAGCGCCTGCATCGGAGGAGTTTCTAATTCGGACCGTGTCGCCCAAGCTGAATATATGTGGCATGTGAAACATGCCATGATCCTCTGAAGGCACTGTTAGTGGCGCTTGGCTTGTTCGCTGCTGGCCATGTCGCTGCAGAGGAGGTTGTATGCGTCGTGACCTGGAATCTTGAATGGTACCCAGGAAAAAAGCCAGGTGCGACACAAGCTGAACGTGATGCTCATGTGGCCGAGGTTTCCGCGGTTCTGCCTCAGTTTCGTGCAGATGTCATTATTCTTCAGGAAGTCCGGAACGCTAATGCTGCGGAACGTTTGGCTAGACTGCTTCCAGGTTTCTCTGTCCATGTCACCAGCCGTTTCAAGGACAGCTTCAACGGTGCAAAAGGAGAACAGCAGATAGCCATTCTTTCCCGATTCCTAGCTGGGTTCCATGTCTACCTGCCCAAGTGGAGACAGATTGACCTCGGCTGAGCGAAGGACAGTTAGCTTGATACCTTCTTCACCAAGAGTGTCATTCACCCCAGCAATTTCCTTTGCCTGTCTGGCTAGCCGACACTCGTCCAAACCGTTCGCAATCTTCAGGTCTTTGGTATGATCTGTGATGCTGATGTAAGTGTAGCCTCGCTTTGCTCCTTGTCTGGCCATGTCGAGGATCGTGCCCGAACCGTCGCTCCACTGGGTATGCATCTGGAGGTCGCCTCGGACCATTTTGACCCATGTAGGATGTTTAGAAAGCACGTCTGCTGCCTGCGCATGTGTGAGGAATTCCGCATGTGGTGTCCCTGACATCTCCAATTTTGGTGGCGTTTTAAGCCAGTCTGCCACCACGCCGGCCAGATAGGGACCGATAGAATCAAGCTGGGTCATATCTCCAGGACTCTTGACCAACGTCGAGGCTTCCACCGGCCATCTCAAGGCACTTCTGGCCGCACGTCTGAACGCTCGAGCAAGATGGCCGGTTTCCTCGTCAGCTCTTTGGCTCAGCAATCTGGAGATGTCTGAGTTTGTTAGCTTCGACGGTCTTCCCATAGCACTGAAGCGCCTATTTCTTCCTATCGCCTTTGTCGCCTTGGCCTTTCCCCGCATCCGTTTTGGAATGCTGCTGTTGATCCTGTGCGAGTGATCGACCGACATCGTCGCTTTCCTTGAACTGGCCCTGATCATCACGGCGGACGAAGCGCTTGTCTCCTGGATGTGGCTCAATGAGCTCACGTTTGCTGTCGGATTTGTTAGTGCTCATACTCTTGGAATCGAGTTCCACACGTTGTTTGGATGGAAAGATCTACCTTTTAGCCTCCCAGACTGGAGCTTTAAGATGGCATCACGCAGGTAGCCGGTGTCTTTCATTCCCGCCTTATGCTGCTGTATTTGAGGGAAAAATGACAAAAGCAAACGTGAAATCGCCCCGCAACCGATTGTGAGAGCATCGTGGGGCCGCACCGGCCGTCACGTGCACGAACTGTGACCATGAAAGGAGAGGTCCAAAAACTCAAGCCACCAACACCGCTTCAAGGCAGCGGTGGATTCGTTCGTGTGCGTGGTGCGCGCGAACATAATCTAAAAAGCGTGGATGTTGATGTGCCCCGCGATGCCCTCGTGGTTTTTACGGGCGTCTCAGGGTCTGGCAAATCCTCACTGGCTTTTGGCACACTCTACGCGGAAGCACAGCGCCGTTACCTGGAGTCCGTGGCACCCTACGCTCGACGGCTCTTTCACCAAATGAACGCGCCCCAGGTGGATGAGATTGATGGCCTGCCTCCCGCTGTGGCTTTGCAACAGCAACGAAGTTCACCCACCACCCGCTCTTCAGTTGGCAGCGTGACCACCCTGTCGAATCTGTTGCGCATGCTTTATTCCCGGGCTGGCGATTACCCTTTCGGTCAACCTCTGCTCTACGCTGAATCCTTTTCACCCAACACGCCGGAAGGTGCATGCCCGAAATGCCACGGTCTTGGTCGTGTATATGAAGCCACCGAGCAATCGATGGTGCCGGATGATTCGCTGACCATTCGCGAACGTGCCATTGCCGCGTGGCCTCCGGCATGGCACGGCCAGAACCTTCGCGACATCATCACCACTCTTGGCTATGACATAGACAAGCCCTGGAGAGACCTGTCCAGAAAGGAGCGAAATTGGCTTCTGTTCACTGAAGAGCAACCCACGGTGCCGGTATACGCCGGCTGGGATCACGAAACCATCGCCAAAGCGATCAAACGCAAGGAACCGCCCAGTTATATGGGCACCTTCACCGGTGCGAGACGCTACGTCATGGAGACTTTTGCCAAGACGGAAAGCGCCTCCATGAAAAAGCGTGTCGCTCGCTACATGATCAGCAGTGATTGCCCTGTATGCGACGGCAAGCGACTGCGCAAAGAATCTCTATCTGTGAAATTCGCCGGCCTGGATATCGCGGAGATCTCAAACGTACCTCTAAAACTTTTGGCGGCCGTGATCCAGCCTTATGCCGACGGGACAGTGAAAGGATGGAATACTCTGGCTGAATCTCATCCGGAGAAGGCAGTGGTAACCCAACGAATTGCCCAGGATGTCGCGGCGAGGGTGGAAGTCATGCTGGATCTTGGACTGGGATATCTGGCGCTGAATCGCAGCACACCCACGCTTTCGCCGGGTGAACTGCAACGGCTGCGATTGGCGACTCAGGTACGATCCAATTTGTTCGGTGTCGTTTACGTCCTTGATGAGCCTTCCGCCGGTCTGCATCCTGCCGATACCGAGGCGCTGCTGACTGTGCTTCACAAACTCAAGGCGGCTGGGAACTCTCTGTTTGTTGTCGAACACGAACTCGATGTCATTCGCAATGCCGACTGGATCATTGATGTCGGTCCAGCTGCGGGCGAAAAAGGAGGAGAGATTGTTTACAGCGGGCCGCTCGCGGGCCTTGAGCATGTGGCCGCTTCCGAAACTAGACGGCATATTTTTCATGTCTCGACTTCGAGCTGCAGAACGCCGCATGAGCCTCGGGGGTGGTTGCGACTTGAAGGAGTCACACGCAATAATCTGAATCAACTCAACGCTGAGTTTCCTTTGGGGGTTTTCACGACAGTCACCGGTGTTTCCGGTTCAGGCAAATCCAGTCTGGTAAGCCAAGCTTTGGTAGAATTAGTCGCCGAATATCTCGGCCATGAAGTGCCCGTTGATGAAGAGGAAGGAGAAGCACTGGAACGCACTGCTTCAGCCCCCACGGGCGGCGAGATCGTCAGTGGCATGGAAACTGTGAAGCGCCTGGTAAGAGTGGATCAGAAAGCTATTGGCCGCACACCACGATCCAACCTCGCTACCTACACCGGTCTGTTTGATCATGTGCGTGGCCTCTTTGCCGAAACTAAAACTGCGAAGGCGCGTGGTTATGATGCTGGCCGGTTTTCCTTCAATGTGGCCAAAGGTCGTTGTGAGAACTGTAGGGGCGAGGGCTTTGTCTTTGTGGAGTTGCTCTTCCTGCCCAGCGTTTACACCCCATGCCCCACATGCCACGGGGCCCGATACAACGCCAAGACCCTGGAGATTCAATATCGCGGCAAAAACATTGCCGAAGTACTCGGTCTCACCGTAGAGGCTGCATGGCACTTCTTCATGGACGATCCACAGCTTTCACGTTCCCTCGACGTGCTGCGTCAAGTGGGTCTTGGATACTTGCGATTAGGCCAGCCTGCCACCGAACTTTCCGGCGGTGAAGCACAGCGCATCAAACTCGCCACGGAACTTCAGCGCATTGTACGAGGCACCACTCTCTACATTCTGGATGAGCCCACCACCGGGTTGCACCCTTCCGATGTCGAAAAGCTCATGACCCAGCTTCAGGGCCTCGTGGAGGCAGGCAACACGGTCATCGTCGTAGAGCACGACATGCAGGTCGCAGCCGCCTCGGATTGGGTTATCGACATGGGGCCCGGCGCAGGCGATGAGGGCGGACGCATCGTTTATGCAGGCCGCCCTTCGCAAATTAGGGAGGCGCAAGATAGCCGGACGAAACCATATCTCATGGAAGCACACAAGCCCATGGCAGTCATCTGAAGTATTGAAGAACTCACTCCCACCACCGTTGAATCGCTGCGTGCGTGTCGGCACATTTATTGACGTGATATATTGACGGCGTCGGAGTTGTTCAGCAGTATCATGGTTGCGTATGTTCGATGAGCGCACTCATTCTCGCCTCTGCCAGCCTCTTGCGCAGCTCGCGGTGAACGGGGTCTATGTCGGCACCTCCTCATGGAAGTATCCGGGCTAGTGTGGGCAAGTCGACGAGGCTGCGAGATACAACACTCGTGGCAAGTTTTCGGAGGCCAAATTCGAGCGTGAGTGCCTGGCTGAATATGCAGACATATTTCCAACTGTCTGTGTCGATGCTGGCTATTATAAGTTCCCTTCACCCCAGTATGTTGACTCCCTTTGTCAGCAGGTCCCTCAGTCTTTCCGGTTTGGATTTAAGGTCACCGATACAATCACTCTGAAGAACTACACCAACCTTCCTCGGTTTGGTTCTTTAGCAGGAAAGCCCAATGAGCATTTCCTGAATGCCGAGCTGTTCAAAACAGCTTTTCTGTCATCCTTCGACAAGCAGCAGGCAAAGGTTGGAGTGTTCATATTCGAGTTCTCCCACTTCTACCCCAAAGACTTCAACCATGGCCGGGAGTTTGTCGAAATGCTCGATCAGTTCTTTGGCCAACTACCCAGGGGCTACAGCTACGCGGTTGAGATCAGGAACAAGAGCCTCCTACAGCCGGAATACTTCTCCATGCTGGCTTCACATGGCGTGGCTCATTTGTTCAACTCATGGACGAAGATGCCGGAGATGGGAGAACAGATGGCGATGCCTGGATCGTTCACGGCCGACTTTTCCGTGGCTAGGCTGCTCTTAAGGCCAGGCAGAACGTATGAAGAGGCTGTCAGTTCCTTTTCGCCCTACACCGCCCTCCAGGATCCAAATGCCGGGGTGCGTGAAGCTGCGAAGCGCCTGATTGAAAAGGTCAAAGGCACAGACAAGCCATCATTCGTTTTCGTGAACATGAACGATCCTTCTTGGCACCACTACCAAACCATTGGCTTCCCAATGTCGGACCAAAGCTGTCAGCCACCTTGAAATCAGCTGGCCTGACCTTCATACGTGAGGTTGCCGAAACCCCCATCGACATGCTGGCCCTGTTGGTAGGTGGTTAGGGCACCCACATATCTCGCGCAGCTCGAGGAAGAATTGGGGATCATTTCAGAGGTTGGATATGAAGAATACTTTTTGACAGTGTGGGCTCTGCTGCAGGAATGCCGATTGGAGGGCATTGACTGGATTACAAGAGGAAGTGCTGCGGATTCATTGGTCTGCTACTGTCTGGGCATCAGTGGCGTGTGTCCCATCCGCTTCGATCTCTACTTTCGGAGATTCTTGAATCGAGAGCGGATGGCGATGAACAAACTCCCTGACATCGACATCGACTTCCCACATGATCGTAAAGATGACGTCGTTGACCTGATCTTTAAGAGGTATGGGAATCAGCACGCGGCAATTGTGGGAGGGTTCAACACATTCAGAGGCAGGTCTGCTCTTGCGGATATTGCCAAGGTGCTAGGAGTGTCAGAGCATCAAATTCGGCGTTACACAGAGACCGTTCCATACACGAGAGCCAAGAATTTGTCTGACGCAGTCAAGCATAGCCAGGAGTGCCGTGACAATGCGTGGGATGAAGAGCCGTATAAGACGGCATTGGATGCTGCTGAGTTCCTTGATGGCTACCCCAGGTATCCCAAGATGCATCCATGCGGGGTCGTGATTTCTCGCGACCTTGTCCACTCGCTGACTCCCACCTTCGTCAGTTCCAAGGGTTATCCAACGACTCATCTCGACATGGATTCGGTGGAGTCGGTTGGATTGATCAAGATGGACATACTTGCTCAGGGTGGCCTGGCCGTAATGCGTGATGCTGTGAAGGCTTTATCTCTGCGCGGCATTATTGCTGATCTTGAAGGATTAGAACCATGGGAGGATCCTTCAGTCTGGGAAATGATCGCCAGCGGTGGCGCCAGAGCTGTTCATCACATTGAGTCGCCGGCGATGATCTCGTTGTGTCGAATGACGAATGTTCGAGAGATTGATGGGTTGGTAGCGATCGTGAGTGTGATTCGACCAGGTGCAGCCAATGAATCCAAGAAGCTGAAGTTCACTCGACGTTATCAAGGGCTCGAGCCAACCTACTATCCGGATCCATCACTCGAAAGCTGTCTGCGAAGCACTTTTGGTTTGGTCGTGTATGAAGAACACATCCTTCAAATTTGTGAAGCCTTTGCTGGAATGCCTCCAGGTCGAGGTGATGTTTTGCGACGAGCTCTAAACAAGCATAAGGAGAAGCTATCCCTGACCGTATCGAAGCGCTCTATGAACCCTTGGATGTCACCGCTACAGGTGATCTTGACGGGGATGGAGACCGATAACAAACTGCAGGTCGCCGATGCCCTGGATGCCATCGAAAGTGTTCTGAACTTTGGCTATCATCGAGACACCCCACGGGGGAACATGCCCTTTGAGGTCGCCATGGAGCTGACAGATCTGCGGGAGGATGGGCTGCTGGTTGATTATGGAATTAGTAACCAGGGACTGCTGAGCAAACAACAATGGGAGGCACTCAAAAAGGTGGACCCCGATCATGACGGCCGATCCAACTTGGAGGAGCAACACAATAACAGCAATCCGAAGCTTCCCGACTATCCAGACACCCTGGATCGTGACTCTGATGGAGATGGCTACAACAACGGCAACGAGATTAGCCTCAAGAGTAATCCATTTAGTGCGGCGAGTAAGCCCGTTCTCACCGCAGATACCGACGGTGATGGTCTAACTTTCGCAGACGAAATCAGCCGTGGCACAGACCCCACAAATCCAGACACTGACGGCGACGGGATGAATGACGGCTGGGAGGTCAAGTATTTCAACGCCAAGATCAATAACCTGAGGGACATTGATCCGAGCAATGATCCGACTGCAGACCCAGATGGAGACACTCTCAACAACCAACTCGAAGAGCGTTTAAACACGAATCCACGAGATCGTGACACTGATAATGATCTCGACGAAGATGGTGACGAATATCGTGCGGGCAGCGACCCCTCGAACATCAAAAGCACCATCGCCAATCCTGGCGGCGTTGCCAGCGGCTATGCTGGCAGCGGCACGACACCCCCCGCAACTCCTCCCTCATTTGATGCAGTTGCTCCGCTCGTGCCAATAAAGGTTTTTTGCGATGTGCGCGTCCCTTCGGGTGCCAGGTTTCCCACCAGGTACTTTATCGACATCGTTGATGAGTATAACCATGAGTCTCACTTCTACAGGCCATATGGAAACGCATACGATGGCGGCTGGCCAAATGTGGGCACAACGGCACCATTCACTCTAAACCTCAAGGCCGGCGCCAAATATAAGGTTAAAGTGTCTATAGGAACAGCCCCGCTCGGCATAGATCAACTGCGTTCATACATAGGCAACGTTGACCACGTCCAGTGTACGGTGAGTTTTTCCTCACCGTATCCAGTTCCTAGTACAGGTATTTTATGGATGCGCCGGAACAATTCAACATACCTGTCTGGGGCGGCTTCAACAATCCTCGTTTTTTAGACGCAGGTTTCGATCTCTATCTGCCTTGGTTGCAATCCAGCACCTTATCAGATGTTCCAACTAATCGTAGCAGAGCCAAACTTGGCGTTGGCGAACAAGCCTGGATTTGCGTAAAACCCACTGGAATGCGTGATCTATATGTATCTGGAAATAGTGGCAACTCGACACTGACGACTCACTCTGCCGGCATGTATCTTCTCAGCGCAGGAGACAGGGCATGCTCTCCATCAGCCACCGTCGCTCCCTGGGCATATCCTCGTAGTTTCTACCTCTGGAATTGGCTCTGGTCAATACCACCAACTTATCACTTCCTTCCTGTCACCGGAGAAAGGCAAATCAAGGGCTTTACCGTCGTCGAACCAGCCAGTGAAACGGCCGTCAAGCTGAACGATCTAAACTACCCAGAAGGCACCCAGGGGGTCGGGATGAACCTAGAGGTTAGCTTGAAGGATAAAGATGTGTCCTTCTACAACGTCCAGATGCGCGAGGTAGTTCTTGGCCCAGCAACGGGAGTAACGGGTATCTTTGAGAAGATGAATCCTTCCCGCTTGGTGCATCAGCCAAATCCCAACTGGGTAAACCTAACGAAGGATAATCGTTGGACGGACCTCGCTGAATTTCACGGGTTTCCAATCCATGAATGGGGGCCTGGAAAGTTCGAGTGGAACATCGGCGTGGAATGGCGTGTCGCTGGTGGTCTGTCAAAAGCTCTTCCAACCACCCGTCATCAAGTCCACACCATGCTGGACAATTCTGGCAGCAGCACAATCACGAAGTCATTTGGAACCCAGGCCCCACTAGAGGCCACTCGCAAGATGCCCGCTCAGTTCGAGATTAACAGCCTCGACCGCTATGTGGAGGTGAAAGTGCCAGAGTCGCTGGTCAGCGAGATGGGGGGCATCAATGATTTTAATCTGCGCATCTCAAACAGCTCGGGGGAGATCTATGACGTTTCCCTGTCGAATGCCACCATCTACCAACAGCCTTCGAATCCATCCGTGGTGGAAGGGGTATTTTTTCCGTCTTCAGAAGCGGAAACCCCATGGAGTGCAAATCAGTTCAGAAATTCCAGAGCGCCCGTGGCCGTGTCAAAATTCGGCAGCACCTACAAGTTCATTACTTGCTTTGACAGATTAGACGTCATTCAAGTGGAGCTGTGGCGAACGGGCAGTCCACAGGACAAACTGGCGCGCCGGCACACACTTGTTGCCTATCAGCACATGGCTGACCTCATAGCCATGCTCGAATCTACCTTCCGTGAAGCTCAGCTGTGGCACGATGTGGGAGGGTATCAGCCAGTGCTGCCTTTTCCTCCGCCGCTCCAGCAGGTTTTTGCAAGCGCATTGGCCGGTACGTCTGTGGCAGCACCTCCGCCCCCACCACCTCCTGGCGCAGCACCTCCGCCCCCACCACCTCCAGGGCAGGTGGCAGCATCTGGATGGGGGTTGAGCTTTCGAAATCTCGTCTCCAAATGTTGCTCTACGGTCTATGACACCGTCCGAAACGGCGTCATCAACGGAGTGGTCATCCAGGTGGAAGCCGTCAAAATTGACGTCATTGGTGCCCAAGGATTTGTCCAGGGGTTCATTGCGGGCTGCAAGAGTGACTACCAGGAACTCACGGAACTGGCGGAAATGATTGCCCATCCCGTCCAGACGGCAAAATCGCTTTATGAAGGATTCCGCGGCCTGTGCAGCATGAGCATGGCCGAGCTGAAAGGCATTCCAGCTGTCATGCTCCAGCAGTTTCTGGGCAATGCGACTAAGCAGCTTTCATGGGTTGACCCCAAAGGTCCGGATGGGCTTGATCTCATCATTTACGTGACAGGTTATGGGGCAGGCTACCTGACTGAACAGTTGGTGAAAACGGTTGTTCTGGGTGTCTTCGCTGTCACTGCCAATATTGCCCGCGCAGCAGTCATGGGAAGCAAGATCGCTCAAACCATGAAGGCACTAAAAGTTCTAAAAGTGGGGCAGAGCATCTTTGGTGCATTGGACGCTACCAAGGAGTTCGCGGCCAAAATTTCCAAGGCCAAAAACCTTATCATGAGAACCGCCACCCAGTGGGTCAAACAAAGAACAGGCATGAACAAGCTGGAGGCGATGGTCAAACGCACCCTCCAGGCCGGGTGCACAAACTAAGGAGTGCACATTATCCCAACCTCTCACTTTTCTGTGCCATGAATAATTACCTTCACCATGCAAAGCGAATCCTTTTGGCTCTCGCTGCACTTCTTCTGCTGATCAACGCAGGCAGCTTCACTCCGGCTTTGGCCTTGCCCAATCCCTTGTGTGCGCTCAAGCACGTCTCCTCCATGTGGGAGCGTGGTGTCATAGCTTGGCGTCAGAAGCTCACAGATGCTTTGGATACGCGCATCCGCGCTGCTCTCACCGGCAGCACATCACCCAGGCGTCCATCATGGGCAGCCATCACTGATCCTGATGACAGGGCCATCCAGGCTGGTATAGACATCGAGGCTTCCGTTGATCGTGCGGAACAAATAGCCACCTCTCCCATGACAGGTAGCACGACTCTGGGTCCTGGAATCGGCAGCAAAACAGCGGATGCGTTTATCGAAGTGGCGACTACCCCCCGGGTCCTTATGTCAGCTGCTAACTTGGACGAAATGGGTGCAGGCCTTGGGCACCTGGCCAAGCATCCTCCTCTAGCAGGCAATGACACATTGATGGCTACCATCATCATCAGAAGCCAGGTAGGATTCAACCATTCGACCCTCACTAAATTTAACTACACAGAGGCGGAGTTCTACAGAGACTGGAATTTGTTGATGCAGTCCTCGCCTCCGGTGATCGGCAAGGATATGTGGGGCAGGAGTAAACTTGATACGAACGTTGAAGGTGTCGCTGCCGGGGCGATCTGCGAGGTAGCGGCAGCGGCTCGATTGCGTGTCAGCGGGAAAAATGTTTTAGCCATTGGGCCAGATGAAGTGGGTGGGACCCTGCCAAAAGGATCGGCCGTCGACATATTAACTGATACCGAGATGTTCCAAATTGGGGTTAACGGGGGAACAGTCAGAAACAAAGTCGTGGGCAAAGAAAAAACCATGGCAGCCGCTATAAAACTGGCTCTAGACTCGCCTGGTGGGGCAGGAAAGCGCTACAAATTTGCTCACTTTGACACTGATTGGACTCCAATGAATTCTACAATCACCGATCTCAACACAGAATTGGCCAACCTATACGCCCCCAACCCGTCGAAGCAGATCTTCACTCTTTCTGACTTCGTTGAACTGCCGCTCCAGTAGACATGAGAATCATACTTTATTGGGAGCATGGTATCGACTTTGATTATCTTCTATCGAGGCTCCGAGAGCGGTACGATCACCCACATTTCGTGGTGACAGATGGCCCTGTCCTACACCGCTTTGGGTTGTCATATGCAACGCCTGAGGGAATGCTAAGATGTTCGGTCCTGTTACCCCAGTCAGACTTTGGCTTTTCGATGAAAATGGAGAATGTTCATCGGCTTCATTGGAGCATCACTCCGGCCGCTGGTGATCCGGTCAACAGGCCATGGCTCAACTTTTCTCTCGGCAGAGGAGAGATGCCTGGAGATCCCTACGACTGCGTGAAGGATGGGCGCTTGTGTCAATTGTTCGTCGGTGTGGAGCACGACTTCGCGCCATGGCAGCACGCTGATCATCCAGAGGCACTCATTTCTGCGATTAATGATTACCGAGAAATAAAGCTGCTTTTTGAGTTCCTGGATTGCGATCATGTGGAAGCGTTTAGTGAGGCCTATGACTGCGGAATCTACCCTGGTGACCCGGACCCTGATTTTGAAGGGCGAATTCTGCGTTTTGCCAAGAAAGGGCGTCAGGTTTTTATTCGCCCGCTCGACGAAGGCAGAGCAATCAAAGAGGATGAAGAACACTCTTGGCGAGTCGTGATTGATCAGCCTGCGGCTTCCAGTACATCTTAGCAGTGAAGCCAGGCTTGCTGCCTCAAAAAGTGACACCGAGAGGGTGCGGGAGAATGTCATACTGGTCCTCCGGTGTGAAAGCATCCAGAATCTGGTCCATCTTCGACGTAGTGGACTTGAGAAGGTCTTCGGAAGCTTTGTTCGTAAGCGCCACCAGAACTGCCCTGTGGCGGTTGCATTGTAGATGTCGCAGCTGACGAGTCACGACGTTTATGGATTCGCCCTCAATGATCGTGAAGTCAGACATGCGCCGTCGAGGTGCCGATCTTGCCAAAGAAAGCTTGGGATAGGCTGCTTACTTCGCTCCTTATTGAGTTGGTACGTCTTCAATTGTCTAAAACAAGACTGGCGTTGCCTTCGCCAAATGCCTAGAGTTTCACGTCTATGAAGAGTCTGGCCCTGCATGTCTGCATCGTTCTGTGCATCAGCTTCTCTTGCGCAGCGGATGGGGCCTTCTGGAGCAAAATCAATCCAGGGCTTCGTGAATGGGGGAGGAGCAACAGAGCCAAAAATGAAGCTCGTTTTGTCATTATAGGTATCGACGAGCAATTTAGCGATTGGCACGAACGGTGGCCTGACATTATCGTCGCTCGCGGTGGTTGATCAGCTGATACAACCCGCCCACACTCGCACGCTGGCGAGCGCAGAGGTTTGAAGGTCAATACTTGACCTTGCCAGTTCCCGACACTCTTAATTCCTGATCCGCGAGCTCGATAATTCAATGAACTCAATGCCCTCACCCATCACATTTCTTCATGCATTGAGGACCCTCCGCAGACATCCCTCGGGCTGGCTTTTGGTCGCTCAGTTGCTGGCGATATGTTTGTACCCACTGATGGACAGTTCAGCCGTGGGACGGGCGGCGTTTGTCGTTTTTGGCAATTTAGTCTTGGCGCTTACCCTGTGGGTGGTGAACCGCAGCCCAATGGTGAACTGGATCGGCTGGACGCTGGCCGTTCCCGCAGTAGTTCTGTCTCTCATGGCGCACCTCGGCAACTATCCATATAGCCTGGTCATTGGTCATCTTCTAGAAGCGGCACTCTACTTTTATGCCGCAGTCGGCCTCATCTTTTACATGCTAGCAGATAACGAAGTGACGTTTGATGAACTGCTGGCCGCAGCAGCGACCTTTACCCTGCTGGCTTGGGCTTTTGCTTTTGTGTTCTCGGTCTGTCAGGCAATAAGTCCGGGGAGTTTCACCGGTGCCGTGAATCCGCAGGAGGCGCGCGGCTGGCTGGAACTGCTCTTTCTGAGCTTCAGCGTGCTTTCCAGCGTCGGTCTTAGCGATGTAATACCGATTCAGCCCATGGCGCGTTCACTGGTCATGCTGGAGATGTTCTGCGGGGTGATGTACATGGCAATCGTGGTCTCCCGTCTCATTGCCATGGCTGCCACCATGCGCGGGCATCCGAAGCAATAGCAGTGGTCTGCACCCCGGAAGTTGACCCAAGTGTTATGAGAGTCTGAAGTGCGCGAAGCGCACCATCAGACACCATGAAACGCAAGAGACACACCGCAGAGGAAATCATCAAGAAGCTGCGGGAAGGCTCGGCTGGCTTCCACTACTGCCTGGCTCAATGTCATTCTGCTTTAGGTGACGTTGAGCAAATGAAGGCTGAACTGAAGACCGCGTGTGACCTGGAAGAAGAGCTAAAAATGAAGGCCGCCCATGATCCGGCGTTTGAGGAGATGTTTGGCGCTAAATGACGCAAAGACTTCCTGAGATTTGAGCTGTGATTTAGTTTTTCGATCACAGGGCGAGCCCATGCTCTCTACTGATAACATCTCTTTTTGATCTCAGAGAGGATAGTAGAATTTGCTGGTCACCGTGGCGACATGGCCGCAACAAAGTTTCATTTCATGTCGAGCTGCGACCGACATCATGAACATGCCAAAAACGAAAGTGGTGAACCAATTTTAGCATGCCCATTCGCCAGATGCTCGAGATTGCATTGAGAACACACACTCAGAAATTCAGGCAAACTTGAGGCCGGTGTCCGGACAGCACTCAATTAATCGCTTTTAGATAAGCAAGATTAAGGGGCAGTGTCAACCCTAAGCACTCTCCTCTTTACTGTTATACCATGCTAAAGTACGGTCTTGAAATATCAAATGAGTCACCCAGACATACCATCAGCGTCGGAAGAAGCCCAATCTGCGAAGATTGCGGCTAGGCGCAAACGACTGTTTTGGCTGGGACTGCCATTGCCGTGGGCACTTAAATATAGTGTAAGCTTATTTTCACAGTCGGAAGATTCGATTCTGTCGACGTTTGATGCCTTTTATATAAATTTAGTTCAGGTTAGTGCCTTCACGGTATGGGCCGCCATTTCAGAGCCTGTGATTGAGCTTTGGGAGGCATGGAAACCGAGCCTGCAACAGCAATTGAGGCAGGTTTTAGCATGGGCCCTGTCTCCATTTCTGGCGGTCATCAGCGGTTACCACTTCCGGCGTCATGCATACCTTAGGACTGTTAAAGTCGCGCACTCCACTGACAAGCGATGGCGCGAGGGGAATGACGATATTGTTAACCCTTTCATTGAGGGGCTGAATATTGAGGATGTTTATGTGCAGCTCTCCTTGAGTCGTGAAGGAGTATTAAACCAAGAGAGAAAGGACATCTGGAGGATCCTCAAAGAGCACGCGAACGATCTCCTTGTTAGGCACGGTCGGTCCCCAATCCTAATTTCTGGCGTAGCGGGTTCAGGAAAGACGACATTAATGCGCCATATTGCTCTGCGGACAGCAAAGTCATGGTGGAAGCATGGTATTGTTCCAATCTCAATTTCTGCCCCCCGTGCTGCCCAACATGTTGGGCTCTTGTCCGCCCTTGATGCTCAGCCGACGCTTAGTTCAAAGAAGCGTATGGCAATGTTTCTGAGAGCTTATTATGAAGCACCTGAGAAGGACCTGCTGTGGTTCCAATGGATCCTAAAGCATAACTGTGTCATCTTGTTAGATAGCCTTGATGAGATCGACATAGATTCGGTTCGAAGCGGCCTCCTCAGCTCAATGGTGTTAGAGTGTTCTGCGGTGAGACGTTGGCAACTTATTGTCGCTTCACGTCCAGCGGGACTTTCTGGGGCTGAGACTGCAAATTGTCGTCGCTATGAGGTGCGTGAGTTCGAGTCCGAAGAATGGAAGAGTTTTGTAGATGGCTGGTTTCGTGCCTACGCAACTAATTCTCCGGTGCGTGCTCAGCCATGGTGGCTCCGCTGGCGTAAAGTTAAAGAAGCGAAGACATCCGCAAAAGCTGTCCAGCTTATCAGAATCATCGAGGGCGGTGGATCGCATATGTCGGATCTGAGCAAAAACCCTCTGCTCTTGACCATGCTGACATGGCTATATTCTACCGGGGTTGAGGTTCCTCGGAGACGGGTAGAATTATATCGTAACCTTGTTGACGCTTTGATGAAGAAAAGCGAAATGCAAGATGATAGGGTTTTTCCACTCCTGCAGTACCTGGCTTGGCGAATGATGGAGAGTGGCTCCAAACGCGTTGCTGCGGAGGCTGTAATGGACACTGATTCAATTTGTGATGCTCTCGTCAATGATCAAACGAAACGCCACCAATCCCTCATTAGCTTGATTGTAGGTCAACTAATCGGAGGACAATCAAGCGGGAAAATAGAAGCTAGGGCTCTCCGGGGGCCGATGGCGGAACTGATTAAGGAAATAAGGATAAAGACTTCGCTGCTGCATGATCCCGAGAAAAAGGGGGAGTGGCGGTTTGTTCACAAGACGTTCCGTGAATACTTCGTCGCTTTGTTGTGGCACCAGCACCCTAATTCGTTTCCTCGCTCTGAAATTGGAGAGTTGGTAAAAAATCAGTACTGGAGCGAGGCGTTTTGTCTCTATGCTGCGTTGTCGAAGGATGAGGCTCGTTGTGTTGTATTGGCGAAGGCGGTTTTGACTGCGGCTGCTTCGGAGCTTTCTGAAAACCGAACGCATGTCGCAACCATTCTTGCAGCTAAGCTATCCAAAGAAGCAACGTCTCTATTTTCTATCACGGGTATTAGCTCAAGTTTATCGGAACATTTGGCAGTCGCCCTTAATAAAGTATCGGGGCACAAAGACTACTCTCAGTTAACTGGGTATGAACTGGATCGCTTTCTAGATCACAGATTGCTCTCATGGGGCGAAGATGAGGCCGGTGTTGTAACGACAAGTTCCTATGGCTATTTCATGTTCTGTGGACATCGCAATTACCCCTTACACTGGCCCAATGAAGTAAAGCCTAATCGGCTAGATGCAAACTCGCCTATTACTGGAATTGCTCACTGTGATGCTCAGCAATTCGTCTCGTGGTTAAATGAGGTAAAGCCGGCTCGTAACGGTCTGGGATATCGTTTGCCCACTCAGTATGAAGTTGCAACTCATGGTCGTGCCGTGCTGCCCCCCGATTCAGCGTGTTGGTGCGACAACGGAAGTTTGGCATGTGCATCCAACACGCCCACCAGCGACAGCATATTTAGTCCCCTGCATAATGCTGCCCGAATTTTGAAGTCCCCACCGCTGGCTGAGGCCCTAGATCGAGAGCTGAGTCAGTCGTTAAGGCAGTCAAGACTTCTAGCAATCCTCCTTGCCGTGTGTGTTGCTGTAGCGATAGGATCAGGTATCTACTTGCTGAGGCCGCATCTAGTCTCAGCGTGGCACGGGGCAATGAACTGGAGTCCGCCTCAATTATCATGGGATCATTCGGACATGCCTTCAGCTCTGGATAAAGTCATTCCGCACCTTACGACGTTCGCCGATCGCATTAAAGAAGCGATGCCTGCCGAATACTTGGAGGTGTTTCGCAACCCCGAGAAGGAGCCTGCTCTGGCGTTTGTTCTGTATGTAGGCGCGCTAATTTGCGCTGTCATCGGCCTGACAGTCGCAGGCGCTATAATATTCAATGGCGGGCCGTTTTTTGTAGGCCTATTCAGTTTTCTGGTGACCAAACTGTTTCAACAAACGACATGGAAAATTGTCTTCTTCCCAATCTGGATGGCTGTCGTCACTTTTGGATGGATCTTAAAGGCTTGCAAGAAAATTTGGATATCGTTCCAGGTTCAGGTCGAGCGCGGTCTTAAACTTTGTAGTTTGGGGCTCTTTAACAACAAGGTGCTATCAATGATAATGATCAGAGATGCTCTCCGACTCGTGAGCTTTAACGGCATGCTACAAGTTGTGCTTCAACGCAGAGATTTCCGCCGCGCTGATGGCAGGTGTGATGCGCCCTTGATCGACGAAATAATCCAGGAATCTTTTGGCCTTGCATTATTTGTCGCATTGTCGGGACGCAATCAAACCATCGTCGCAAGTCTCGCCCGCCATTTAGGGCGAGACACCGATCACAGACGTATGATGACAAGGAGTAATTTGGCTGGAGTAAGGCTTAGTTTTGGCGACCTTAAGGCTAACGAGCTAACAGAGATTGCATGCGAATTATACGAATTGGCATCTGAAGATCATCAAGAATGGTCCATTCAACCAAGCGAGCTAAGGCGGAAGATACAAAACTGCACTCTAGATATCGAAGAGAAAGGCTTCCTGAAATCACTCTCGAAATTGATAGATCTACTCACTAATTTGAAGCGCAACACGTTGAAATTCAGTCAGAATGGATCAATCGACAATATAAAGGAAAACTCTGCTATCTGCAAATACCTGGGAGAGTGCTTTAATCTCTATTACAATGCTTTGACGCGACTCAGCGCAACGTCTCACTTCGGTGGTAACCTTACTGCTACATTGAACGACGCACTGATGTGGGCTTCAGCCGGCCGCGACAGCCTAAATGAGTTGCATCTGCGCATTGAGGGGAAGGCTTCCTCCGAACATCTCCTCATAGTGCGCGGCGGCGGCCCGGCTATGCCGCTGTAGCCGCTCAGGAGTCTCGTTTTCTGAGACTGCTTACTAGATCGCTGCTAATGCCTTTTGCAATCGAGATGACTTAATGTGAAAGAAGGTATTTCAGATCACAGCTAGATTTTGGTTTTCTAGAGTTGGCTCCGAAGGACGATCCCTGATGGCACTGAAGAATTTGCGATCAAGTATCTGGAGGCTGTTGACGCCTCACGATCCATGTCGGTTAGTTACAGCCTATGGCAAAGAACACCGTGTTATCGTTGGAACAGCTCAAACGTGCTGTTGAAATTCATGAACAGATCGAAAAGCTGCAGGCTGAACTTGCCAGTCTGCTAGGACAATCTGCAGGAGCTAAACGTGGTCGCAAACCTGGAGTGAAGGCTTCCGCAAGTAGTGGCGATGCAGCCAAAGCTACAGCTCCGAAAAAGAAGGCTAAGCGAGCTATGTCTCCTGAAGCTCGAGAGAAGATTGCCCAGGCCCAGAAAAAGCGGTGGGCAAAATCGAAGAAAGCGACAGACTAAGTTCAAGTAGGGGAAAAGGCATCTGATTGGCTTCTCCCCATTTTTATTAAATCTCAGCTGGACGACGATTTTAGGTTGAGCCGGAAAAGCCGCTTTGAATCCTGATGAGTAATGGATCCAGAAAGGCCACTTTTAAGGAAAGTCGAAGCCTATCGATCTGTACATTGAAGGTTAGGTGAAAAACTTAGCCTCTCCTGGGCAACTGTGATTCACAACGCAGTGCGAAAAAAGCTGTCGGCAAAACCCAGTCCAGAAATCCACGTTCAAGGCCTCTCCAGTGCCCACATTTTATGAGCACTGGAGAACCATTGGTTGGTGCGGTTTAAAGCCTCGCAAGCATGGATAGCTTCACATTCGCGTAACTTCCTCTTTTGCTCAGCCAAATGTTCCTGAGCAGAGAGCGCTTCTGCCTCGTTGGGTGGACTTCCTGGTGGTCCGATAATCTCGCTTGGCAGGACAATCGAAGCGCCTTTAAAGATTGCTTCCAGATTGGTGTTCACTTCATCACCTTGAGTGTTGAAGTTGCTTTTCTCTTGTTCCGGCTGATCATCAACCGGGATTCTTGACTCGACTTCATGCTTCACGGTAGAGGTCGTGATGGTCCTACCCATCGCGGCCTCGCTTGTGTCAAATGTGTTTGACGTCGTTGGCGTTGCTAACATGGCTTGATATGTGTGTATGTTTGTTTTGATGTGTGTGCATGCAGCCAGTGTGGCTCATGCTGTGTTTCGGCGGCAAAGATCGTTGTGATCAGGATCGCCAAAAATTTGTGTGCGTTACTCCGAAGGCGTATGCGCCTGTCCAAGCGTCAAAGCTTGATGATCATGCAGCCTCTTCAGCCAGTAATTAAGAGCCCCGTGTTTGGGGACATTTTTAGTTGGCCATCAGGTATTTTTAAGACTTTGCACGAAGTGCTAGCACCACGCGAATCCGTATAACCGATTTCTCGCCGTTGTTGATCGGCGAGATGGGTTCGCGGGAAGTTTAAAAACACCTAGCGTGCCGCCTTGTCCTGCGGCTTGATGCTAACGATCCTATCAGCTAGTAAAGCGGCGCAAGTTAAAGGGTGGTTATCCCCCTGGCGCCTTTCTCCGTATCAGCTGTGGTCGCGTTTAGAAACCTTTTGAGTTCATCGGCACTGATCATCACGTGTCGAAATGCACGAGAAGGTTTGATCAAACCTCGAGTGATGGCACGACGAAGGGTGATGACGGAAATCCCCAAAAGTGTGGCGGCGTCCTTCAGCTTATAAGCTAAAGGTGATATTGTGTTTGATGTATTCATGATATGCATGTCTGAAGGGCCCGAACCGGTCTAACCATATTTAAATTCCCTCGCAGCCTTGATCGGCAACAAGGGGCCTGCCTTGAGGACAGACGTGCATATTTCAATTGAAGCTGCCGCGGAGGGCGGCAAACTTATTTAGTGCGTTTAACTCGAGGCAATTTAGGGCAACCCTTCTTTGTCTCTCGCTAGACCCGAAGAGTATTACCTTAGAATACGGGCTGCGCAACCGCTTTGTTCCACAAATTTGTGGAACATCCTCCGTTTCACCGGTTCAGTTGCTATACTAACTACAAGTCTGGCAAGAGGGGATTTGGAGTCAAGCTAGAAGCTTCGCTGCCTCCGCATTTGTCTTCCCATTGATAATGTTAGAGTATGCCGATAGGATGAGGACACCTCCGTCTACATGTCCCTGCCATTCGGCGATGGTCTTAATGGGCACACCTTTCTCGATAGCTCGGATGATGAACATGCGTCGCAATGAGCGCGGTGAAAAATCTGGGAAGCTCAGCCTTCGACATGCCGCAGCCAACGCCTTTTTTGGGTCGCGAACTTTGAAAATGGTAGCAGAGGGATCGGCATCAACGGCCAGTTCTTTCAACCTCTCAATCAATGGGCGAACCTTTGGGTAAAGCGGAATTGTGTAGGCGGTCTTGGTCTTCACCCTGAATAAGGTGAGCTTGTCGGTGGAGAGGCTGACATGCTGCCATCTCAGTCCCGCACACTCAGCCTGCCCCACGCCCGCCAGCCCCATAAACTCCACCAAGTCGCCAGTATCTTGTGCATGGTCAGTAAATGGTTGCTCGCGGATGGCATTGATGATGGCGTTGAATTCCTCCTCGGATGGTGCATTGCGGATAGGCTTGATCCGCTTCTTCGGTTTGAGAGTCATCCGGTCGAAAGGTGGGCGTGTGATGTAGTTGTTGCCAATGCAGTAATTGAAGAACATCACCAGCCACTGGCGAGCCAGATTATAGGAGGCTACCTGGTCGTTGAACTGTTTCAGCCACGTGGAGCATTGGCGCAGATCAACATTGCGGACATACTGCTTCACCCCCTCAGGCCAGGAGGTTTTGATTCGTTTGGCAATGTCGGAATAACGGCCAAGTGTAGCAGGGGCGCCTGTGCGGCTTGACACGAAGTCCTCGATGACCTCGCCGAATTTCCGGCTGTGCGCATCCACCCCGACTTTCTCTACTTCGTTCTGGAAATCACGGAGTTTGCGCTTGGCGACCTCGAGGCGGTCTGTTTCAAGGGATTTGCGAACAATCTTGCCAGATCGACGGACTACGGCATAATATCCGGATTCCCGATAACGGAACAAACATGGAGCTACCCTCTGCCAAACGCCTTTTTGATCTCGATTACCCCCGGTTTTCATGTCCTGGAGTATGCGAGTATACAAAAGCGGTATCAACACGAAAAGTAGTGGGTGTGTCCTTTGATTGCAATCTGTTGAAATTAAACGTTTTGGGGCTATAGCTCAGTTGGTAGAGCGTCTCGTTCGCAATGAGAAGGTCAGGGGTTCGAATCCCCTTAGCTCCACCACTCGAAAATTGAGTGGTCGCCAATAAGCGATGCAGGCAAATCCTCCAACCTAGTTTCTCCCCATGAAAACTATTCGCATCCTTTGTTCGTTGTTGGTAATCGCCGTGGCTGCCGCGGCGTTCGCCAACGATCCGACTGATCCTACCGGCACTTGGAAATGGAGCACCATGTCGCCGAATGGCGAAATCCCAACCACGCTCAAACTCGATCTGAAGAATGGCAAGATCGCTGGCGCTTACTCGAATCAATTTGGCGACAAAGCGATCAGCAACGCCTCACTGCGAGACGACGTGATTAGGTTCGAGGTGGTGCGTGATCTCGGCGGCAAGAAGTATGTGGTGAAGTATCAGGGCAAAATTGAAGGCAACACGATCAAGGGGACCGTCGAAGCACCTAGCCACGACGGTGGCGAAGCGCAGAAACTCGATTGGAGTGCAAAACGCACAACCAAGGAATCAGCGGGTGACGCGAAGCAATGAATCCAAAGACTCATCAGCGAACTTTATCTCCCCACACCCCCGCCTCCATCACTGCACACTTGAAGCGCGGCAGCGCAGCCGTGGGCAGCATCGCCCAGGTCAGATCCACCTTCACAGCGTGTGCCGCCCTGGAAGGTCTGCTCCTAGGGAAGGAGCGCCGGGATGCGTAAACAGCCTGGGGTGTAAACAGGGTCTAAGGCCGAATTGCCGCCTCCTCTTCCCTGAAAAGACGTTAAAAGCCTGGGTCCGCTGGCACTCGGCAAATCTGCCGCCCCATAACGCTCTTGTGGTGTCCTGCACCCTTGTTTACAATGAAATAGTTAGGCCACCGCACCGCGCGCACGATTGTTGCGGCCAGGTTTGCCACCAGAGGCGTAGAATGGATAAGAAAGGAACAGCAGATTATGATCAAAGCTGCATTATTTGTTCGGCTTGAAGCCAAGCCCGGCAAGGAAAAGGAAGTTGAAGATTTTATCCTTGGTGGACTGCCAATCGTGGAGGAAGAGCCAGCGACGACGGCATGGTTCGGAATCCGCCTGGGTCCATCGACATTTGGGATCTTTGACGCTTTTCCAGATGACGCCGGCCGGGAGGCTCATCTTGCAGGTAAAGTAGCAGCGGCCTTGATGGCAAAGGCCGGTGAGCTTTTTGCCAGACCACCGTCAATAGAGAAGGCTGACGTCCTCGCGGCCAAGTTGCCGGGTTGAGTGCCGTGGCCTGATCATGCGCTGCAGCGAACCCGGCCATCGCGTCACTGTTGCAATCGTGGCGTCCCGCAGGCCGGGTCGCTGAGCTTGGGTCGAGCGGCCTGTTCACACGTCATGTGGTCTCGGGCGTTTATGCCGGATCTGTGCCACTGGCGCAGGTCAGCACCCTGGGGTGTAAACAGGGTGTAAGACAGCATTATCGCCCAATATCCCCTTTAAGAGCGTTAAAAGTGCAGGCGTTCGAATCCCCTTAGCTCCACCATTCTTCGCCGACCTTAAGAGTCGAAGAATGCCCTCCGAAGCTTGCAAAGCGAAGGATGGGCTCCACCATTTGCCGCCCGGCTACGAATGGCACGCCGTTTGAGTGTGATGAGATCATGTCCTCTCCGACTCTCAAGAATGAAGCGCGGGGCAGGTGACAGATTTTTTTAAGCCGCGTCTCCACAATCACCCATGATGCGTATTGACGAGCATGCGGGGCCGCCATCAACATGGCAGCCACGTTCCTCAAAAAATACCGAACTCCCCAAACCCTCATGAAGCTCATCCTCACCAGTCTCGCCCTCCTGATGACCCTCAGCTCCTGCTGCAGCACCTTTTATGTCTCCCATGCTCCAGAGGGACGTCGTGGCGGGTATGTCCCCACGCCTCCGCCTAAATTCTCCGGCGCCGGCACTCCGACCACGCCCAAGGGTGAGTATGTGGACTACAACAACGGCACGACCATGGCCTATTACAACTACTGAGTTGCAGGGCCCCGGGCAGAGCAGAGACAGCAGCACTGAGGCTTGAGGTTCAAGGACCTGCAGCTGTGAGGTGAGTCATGTCTCCGGCCTGCCTGCGGAATCGCCCGGCAGGTGAGGTCAGGACGGCCAAAACGAGGGGCACCTGCGAACCTCTTGGGAAAACCCATCGCGGGCCGGGTCACACCGCCCCGTCGCAACCCCTAAAGAACCTCATTATGAAGCACATCACACTTGCTAGCATGGCCGCCGGGCTGCTCCTGACCTCGTGCGCAGAGACCGGTGGTCCCGTCTACGCTGGCGCCCAGCCCTCCGTCGTTCCGCCGTCCAGCCTCGTCCCTGCGCATCAGGCCGCTGCCGTAGCTCGCCGCAGCCCAGGCTACGTCGCCACCCCTGCACCGAAGTTCTCCGGTGCCGGCACCATCCAGGACACCCATGGCTACTGGCCTGGGAGCCGCCGCAGCGGCGGCTACAACAACTACTACAACACCTCTTACTACGGTAACTCCTACTACGGGAACCCCTACCGGAGGTCCTACAACAGCTGGTAAACGGATACCGTCTGTCATTTGAAAGCTCTTGTCCGCCGTGTTTTGCCCAGGCAGAACACGGCGGCATGTTTTAGGGCAGATCAACAAAACAGAGAGGCTGGATGTTAATCATTGGTTAGACTCTTTTGCACGAATCATGAAATTCAAACCAGGATGCCGGACCGAAGCCGATGAATGGAGTTGTGATGGTGAGAAGATCTCAGATCCCGAGAAGCTCGAGGCTATCAGGCAGGTGGTGAACAAGGACGGCCCCGTCCTGCTGGAGCACAAGTTTTTGCGCGGCGGACGCGGACCGCATACGAGGGTGTTTGATGACTATGAAGACCTCATTGAGTATCTGATCGCCGAAGCGCGGGCAGGGGACAAAATCAGCGTCTGGAGCCTCTGGACCTTCATGCGTGACACTCCGCCGCTGGCCTTTGGCAAGTGTCCTGCGGAGGATGGCGCGGTCCCCAAACATGGTCCGTATTGATTCTGTCACGGCAGGCGGACTTCATGGTGCCCTCGGTGTCTCAACCTCACACAAAGCGCTTGCGTGCTTGCCTGCGCGTTCGGTAGGCTGACACCCTATGTTCACCTTACCATCGGCAGTCAGAGCGTCGGGGCAAAGCCAGCAAGGTCATGGCAGATCATTGGTTAGGTGTGCGGGCATGAGAACTTGTCTCCTGGCCCTCCTCCTCGCAGCCGGCAGCGCTCTGCCAGCCTCCGCCGAGGACCCGATCATCCAGCCCGGCACCGATCTTTGGCGTGATGCCTTTGATCCACCTTTCACCAAGCCGGCGGAAGTGCCCAAGGACACGCCGCTCCGGAAGCAGCTCTTTGATCTGCTGCGCCCCAAAATCGAGCGCGAGGCCAAACGCAAGGTTCAGTTCGAGGGCAGCCTGCGCGCCTTCAAGAACTGGGCTTTGTTCAGCGGCGAAACCGTGGACGCTGATGGCAAGTCCGTGAAGTTCCCGCCCATGGACAACACCGATACCGTTGCGCTTTGGCTTCGGACGCGCGAGGGCTGGCGGCTCGTCGACCACAGCACCGGGCACAGTGATGCCTTTTACATCATCTGGCACGAGCAGTATGGCGCTCCGAAGGCGCTTGTCGGATTGGAGTAAGGGAGATCAGTTGTCCGCGTTCATGCCGAGCGCTGATGACAAGCTTTGTTGGCGTAGCTCACATTCTTCATCATGAGCAAGACACGACCCTTCATCATCGCCGCCGTCTCCGCCTCGCTCGCGCTGGGGGCATTCCTCGCAGTTCGGGCCTTCCAGCCGCCGTTCCCGCTCGCGAAACTGGAAGCTGTGAAGCCCGGCATGAGCCAGAGCCAGGTGCGTGAGCTTCTCGGAGAGCCGAGCGATGCCACTTCGAAACAGTGGACCTACCAACGCGTGCTCGCCTTTGGTTACGTCAACGTTCTGTTTGATGCGAACGGCCTCGTCCGCCATGGTCACTACGAGACGTTTTGAGTCAGACGTTGTCGCGTCGCTGCCATGAACGACTTCATTTTCACACACGGCCACCGGTGGATAGGGAACTATTTGGTCACCATTATCTGCCTGATCGTGCTGTTCGCTCTTGCCTCACGAAAGGGCATACCATCCTGGCTGGCTGGAGCGGCTGTTTTCGCTGGAATTTTCGTCATCCTGTTTCTGTCGTCGGTTGTCCTTGAGCATGAGTCTCCGATGACGCCTAAGGGCGGGTGGATTAAGTTCACTTACCCTGGTGTGTTCATCTGGTATTCAGCGACTCCGATCCAAGAGGTTTGCCAAATGATCTTGGGAGAGGACAATGTCTTTGAAGAGCATTTAGAGATCCCCACGGCACTTTTGATGTGGACCCTTGTGGGAGCTGCCCTGGGCGGTCTGAAGGCAAAGTTTGGGAAAAGGACGCTAGAGCCAGGGACGTGAGCCCACCATTTCAACGCCAGACCCCATGACCGCCCACGCTCATCCATCTGCCCCTTCGAGCCGCCTCACCTGGAAGCGGGATGGCGAGTATCACCGAGCCTCGGACCACCGTTACCTCTGCTTCCGCGAGTCCACAGGGTCCATGATCGGAGCCTCCATCTTTTGTGTGGCCATCGTGGGTTCAGCGGGCTGGATGGCGGTGCAGCTGCTGCTCACCGGGGAGTCATTGATCGAAAAGGCCTGCAGCCTGTTGTTCATCCTCATCGTGGCGGTGTTTCTCTACATCCCCTGGGTCACCCTCCGCAGCGGCCGGTTTTTGCTGGTCTTTGATCGTGGAGAGCCAGGGACACCTGGCGAGATCCGCCTCAAAGGGAAGACTCTGCCGGTGGCCAGCGTGAAGTGTCTCTCCACCCGCTTTGCTGGAGGTGGCTCCATGCCCAGGCACATGGTGGTGGCCGAGATGCAGGACGGCACCGTGGAAACCCTGGGACTGGTCAGTGTCTCCACCTGGCCCGCCTACTACGGGCAGGAGGCCGCGAACTGGATGGGCCTGACCTTCCGTCATTCGAAGCAGTAACACCAAGGGAGTATGTGGCGCTGTCATGGATTTTGTTTACGGCCAATATCTTTCTGACTACGTATTGGCTGATCGAGGGGACAGTCATTGCCCCGACAATGAAACCAACACCCATCACACTATGAAGAAGACACTCGCAAGCACCGCCGCACTGCTGCTGCTCACGGCAGGGACCTACGCTGGAGAACTCTACACTTCCACGCAGGAAGGCGTCTGGCAGAACAAGGGCACCTATTTCAACACCCCCATGAGCTTCGGCGATGAGAGGGGCCGCAACGAAGGCCGCGTCCAAAATCGCGGACTCACGGAATCCCACCTCGTCCCAGCCGGGCAGGCTGCCCGTCGCGGCGGCGGCGGCTATGTCGCCACACCACCCCCCATGTTTTCCGGTGCAGGCACCGCAGGCCATGCGAACCGTCCCATCAACCGCTGGTGGCGTGATCTGTCCCCTGAGGTCCTGGCCCGCTATCGTGCCTTCCACGGCAAGGGCAAAGGCAGGCCTTGATGCCTAGCGCTCTTTGATTGATTGAATCTTGTCCGCCGTGGCTGCACCCGCAGTCACGGCGTTTCTTTTGGTTAGGTCAAGTGGGACAGGTTTTCAACCTGTCGGGTGGAGCGCGAAGAGGCAGCGGGTGGTCACACCACAGAGGTGGTGAACAAGACCCGCTGCGTGCTGGCGGAGAGAACAGGTTGGAAAACCTGTTCCACTTTCTGAAGCACGCGGGCATGCAAAGTGGGACAGGTTTTCAACCTGTCGGGTGGAGCGCGGAGAGGCAGCGGGTGGTTACACCCTGAAGGTGGTCAACAAGACCCGCTGCGTGCTGGCGGAGAGAACAGGTTGGAAAACCTGTTCTACGGTTCACTTCCGCGATTTCACATACTCGATGATTTTCGCGTCATCGTCACCCGCGGCCCAGACGTGGCGGAGGAAGTCGGCGGGGTGGATGTCGTGCTTGGAGCAGAAAGCGCGGTCACCACCGCAGCCAAACATGATCTCCGGATCCATCTCGCCCTTCAGCTTGGCGCGGGCTTTCGCGATGATGCGCGGCAGCCAGACGATGCCTTCGGCTTCAGCGGTCTTTGCGGGAAGGTCCGCAGGCTTCACGATGTGCGTGCTTGGCACACCTTTCTGCACGGTGAGGAAGTAGTCACGGCGCACGGCGGCAATGAGCAGGACCGTGAAGGCCGTGGGGTCCTGACCGTCGGACACGCAGTGGTCATCCACGAAGTCAAAGAGCTCGCGTTCGCTGTAGCCGATGGCTGCCAGATATTCCTGGTCCTCTTCCGCGAACCAGCTTTCGTAGTCTTTGTTACCTTCATCATACTCTTGAATGCAGGCTTCAAAGAGTTCGGCGAAGTAGGCGTCCCAGGTGTAGTGCTTGGTCATAATATAAAAGTTGGGGAGTTTTTAGTTCTCGGTTCGCTGTTCTCTGTTCTCAGTTACAGAGCCACGAATGATTCGGATCGGGCACGTTTGGTAAACAAACTTTGCTTTCATGAGGATCTCGAAACACAAAACCGAGAACCGTGAACAGAGAACCGCGAACAGTTTTAAACTAGACTGTCGTAAAGCGTCTTCGTGCGCTTGGCGATGCTGCTCCAGCTGAAGCGCTCCTCGGCGCGCTTGCGGCCGGCCAGGGCCATGCGGCGGGATTTCTCAGGATCGGCCATCAGAGAGTTGATGCCTTCCGCCAGGTCCCGGGCGAAGCGCTCCGGATCCGTGGCTTCAAAGGGGCTCTCTGTCTGCTGGTCCAGCGGCACCAGGATGCCGGTTTCTCCCGGCACCACGACTTCTTTAATGCCGCCCACAGCGCTGGCCACCACGGCAGTCTCACAGGCCATGGCCTCGAGATTGATGATGCCAAAGGGTTCATAGATGGACGGGCAGCAGAAGACTTCCGCGTGCGAATACATGGCGATCTTCTCTGGCACAGGCAGCATGGCCTGGATCCAGACGATGCCCTCACGCTTCGCCTGCGCGGCGGCCACGGCGGCCTGCATCTCCGCGGCGATCTCCGGCGTGTCCGGCGCACCCGCGCAGAGCACGATCTGGAAGCCCGGGGTCATGCTCTCAATGGCGCGCACCAGATGGATGATGCCCTTCTGCCGCGTGATGCGGCCCACGAAAAGCACAAAGGGGATGTCCGGGTTCACCCTATGTTTCTTCAGGATCTCCGGGGCATTCACCTTCTGATACTCGTCCAGGTCGATGCCGTTGTGGATCACGTGAATCTTGTGCGGGTCCACCTGAAAGAGGCGCATCACGTCCACCTTCGTCTCTTCGGACACGGCGACGATCGCGTCTGCCATCTCGATGGCGGTCTTCTCCAGCCAGCAGGTAAAGTCATAGCCACCACCCAGCTGCTCGCGCTTCCACGGGCGCAGAGGCTCCAGCGAGTGCACAGTCAGCACCATGGGCACGCCGTAGTTCAGCTTCGCCAAAAGGCCGCCAAAGTGCGCATACCACGTGTGCAGGTGCACGATCTGCGCATCCACCGCGCGGGTGTTAAAGTCCAGGCAGCGCTGCAGCGCGCCGAAGACAGATTTCAGGTTCGCCGGGCTGGTCCAGCCCTCGGTGTCCAGACCCGCGCCATGCACGGTGAGAGCGCCCTCATTCACCTCCTGGTCACCAAAGCAGCGCACCTCGATGTCCATGAGCTTTGCCAGCTCCCGGCTGAGGTATTCCACATGCACACCGGCACCGCCGTAGATGTAGGGAGGAAATTCGTTGGTGAGGAAGAGGGATTTCATGAGAGGCAGAGTGTCTATCGTGAACGTCTGCGGCAAGGCAAGCGAAACACCAAGCTCACCGCATCATCCCCATGCGTCCTCGGTCTGGAAATTGAGAATCCAGGGTCGTCCCAGGTCCCAGGGCACTCGGGAAGTCACCGAGAAAAAAACAAAGAGGCACAGAAACGAATGTCTCTGTGCCTCTCCGGGCTTGATTTTTTTGATGCGCCTGCGGTGCTGGCACACCGGCAGCCAGCCTTAGAAACTGTAGAGAAACTGTGCCTGCAGGGCAGGGGTCAGCTCGTTCGGGACGATCTTCACCACGCCAGAGGTCGTGGCCACGGAGAGACCGGCGTCATCCATCTTCATGATGCGCACGGAGCCCAGATCACGGCCGCTGGCCAGCACGATGGGCATGGTCACGCCGATGAACTTCTGGCGGATGGAGGCCAGCGTGTCGTATTTGGCCTTCAAGGTGGCGGTATGCGCATCATTGACGCTCTTGATCTTCTTCTGCACGTCCGCCAGGGCGGCTTTTTGCTCGGCGATCTTGCCCTTGATGGCCACCACCTTGCTCACGGCCTGGGACTCGGCCCGCTTTCCCGCGATGGCTTTCTCCAGATCGGCGATCTGGGTCTGCGCCGCGGCGAGACTTTCATTGATCCCAGATTTCTGATGGTAGAAATACCAGGCGGTGTAGCCACCGGCGAACAGAAGGAGGATGAGGATGTTTTTCATGGATCAGAAACTGGAAAGAGATCGGAAAGGGGAAGTGAGGTTCAGCGCGGGTCCTTGGATTTCACGATCTGCAGATCTTTCTGCGCCGTCGCCAGGGAGGTCTCCGCATCCTTGAGGCTGGCCTCTGCCTGCTTCACCAGGCTCTCGGCGTTCACCAGTTCCTGCGCCAGCTGCGTGGCATAGTGGTTCGCCCCGGCCGCACCCACGCCTGCATAGGCGGGGATCTCCCGACGGTTCGCCGCCAGCATCTTGTCGATCTCGATGGATTCCTGGGACACGGCCTGAACCTTGGCGTTGGCCTCGTCCAGTTGTTTTTGCAGCGCTTGGTTTTCCTTGCAGGAGGCGAGACCGAGGCAGCAAGTCAGCACCAGGAGGGGGCGGCGGATAGGATCAAACGAGGGTTTCATAAGCAAATAATCGTAGAGACGCTATCAACCCGTCACTTTGGTGTCAATCTTACCCGTGAATAAGGAAAAGAGGTTGCCGAGTTCTGCCGGATTCGTAACAGTCGCCGCTCTGTCCCCCTGACTCATGGAATTCACCGGCGAAGGTCATCCTCGAACACTGCCGCTCGATCGTAATCGCGAGCTGCTGAAGAGTGCTCGTGAAGAGATCTATAAAACGGTGGGTGATGTGCACCTCCCCGTTTATATTTGGGAACCACCCGCGGAGAAGACACCACCGTATCCGAAATCCGTGGCCGCGTTCTTTTTCAGCAGCGGCTGGGATCAGGGTCAGGTGGCGCAGTTTGCACCGCACTGCGTTTACTTCGCCTCACGCGGCATGATGACCATGGCGTTTGATTATCGCGTGGCGAACCGCACGAAAGGCGGACCGCTGGAGGCCATCGCTGATGCGCGCTCCGCCATGCGCTGGCTGCGTTTGAATGCCATCGAGCTCGGCATCAATCCAGGGAAGATCGTCGGTGTCGGTGGTAGTGGTGGCGCGCATGCCATCTGCTCCGCGGCCATGCTGAGAGGCTTTGATGATCCGGCAGAGAGCAGCGGCGGCATCACCCCGGTGCCAAACGCGCTTGTGCTTTTTAATCCTGTGCTGGACACCTCGAAGAAGGGCTTCGGCCTTGAGCGTTTCCCGGACGCCGGTGTGGCCAAGGAGGCCAATCTCATCCGCGCCATCGACAAAGGCCTGCCTCCCACGCTGGTCATGCACGGCACCGCGGACCGCGTGGTGCCCTTTGCCGGCAGCTACGAGTTCGCCCGCAAGAGCGCGAAGAAAAAGAATCTCTGCCGCCTCATCGAGTTCGAGGGCCAGGGCCACGGCTTCTTCAACTTCAATCTCTCCTTCGAGATGTATGAGGCCACCCTCATGTCCATGGACGAGTTCTTCGTCGAGCTCGGCTTCATCGAGCCCGATCCAGAGGCCGGTCTCGGCAAATTTGATTAGGCCGGAGAAAGTGTGATGCCGCGATGAGCGCGGCAGCGCCGCAGTCCATAGAAGCGCCCAAGCGCGCCACCGCTGTGTGCGCACGAGCCATCATCGCGTGTCCGGATCAGGTGAAGACCTTAGGCGCAGATGAATCCGCAAGCGCGATCCTTCTGCACTATGGCAACCCCACTCAGCACCCTGAACAAGCTCATTGAAATCCTCAAAGACGGCCAGAACGGCTTCCAAGCCGCGGCGGCGGATGTGGACAACAGCGAGCTCAAAACCCTCTTCAGCCAGTATTCACTGCAGCGCAGCACCTTCGCAGGCGAGCTCCAGGCACTGGCCCAGTCCCTCGGCGAATCCGATCCGCCGAACAGCGGTTCCGTGGCCGCGGCGCTGCATCGCGGCTGGATGGACATCAAGGCCGCCATCGCCTCCAAAGATGAGCACGCCATCCTCGCGGAATGTGAGCGTGGCGAGGACTTCGCCGTCGCCGCCTACAAGGAAGCCCTGGAGCAGCCCGGCCTGCCCATGAACATCGTGGACACCATCCGCACCCAGGCCGCCCAGGTGAAGTCCGTGCATGACCACGTGCGCAAAATGCGTGATGCCCTCGCTCCTGTGTCTTGACCGGCACTCTAGAGTCACCCTCTGACCCGCGGCGGGCGTGCGAAAGCGCGCTCGCCGCTTGGCATCCCTCACTACAGCGTTCCGCCCAGGAGCACCACACCGCTTTCCGGCGCGGGCTCGTTCTTGGCGTTGTTCAGGAAGAAGCCGTAGCCGCCGCGGAGGGCGGTGCCTTGCAGGATCACCCCTTTGAAGGCCGGTTTGGCCGAACTAGGATTGCTCCAATCCAGCGTGAAGGTGCCGCTGAAGAGACCGGTCGCAGGTGTGAAGGTGAGCGTGAAGGAGCCATCCGCCGGAGCGATCTTCACCACAGCACTCTTGACGATGCTGAAGTTCTCCTTGGTGATGCCGGAGACCAGGTTGCCGCCGCTCAAGCGCAGGGAGGCATTGCCCAGTCCATTGCCCGGCGCTGTCAGGCCCAGCATGGACTCCACGGCCAGTTTGCTGTCATAGAGCGTGCCGTTGGTGTCCAGGGTGATTCCCGCCGGCCAGCCTGCAGCATAGAGCAGGACTTTCGGACTGACCGCCGCCGGGCGGAACCATTTCAGGCTCGCGGTGATGTGGGGTGTCTCCGCGTTCTGAGTGAACTGAAGCCTGCCAAACAGCAGTCCGTCCTTCGTGGTGCCGCCTGGAGTCAGCAGGGGCTGGTAGACTGGAGCCGTGCCATCGTCGAGCAGCACGGAGGAGCAGGTGATGGTGGTGCCATCTGGCAGTGCGCCGGTGATGGAGATCTGGCCTGTCGAGGTGAGCTTGGCCGTGGCATAGCCATAGCCTCGCGGATAGGCAGACGGGGTCAGCTCGGATTGCGGGTCCAGACGCAGGGTGTAAAAACCCTGCGTGGCGGAATTCAGCCATGCCGCAGGCACCTTGTTGGCAGTGGTGAAGGGAGCCAGCTGGGTGAAGCCAGAGGAGTAGCTGCCGTCATCATCCCTCGTGTAGGTCGCGCCGCCAGGATCCAGGCGCAGCTTGCCACCAGGGACGGGCAGGGCATCGGTCTTCTTGCCTGCCACGGTGAAGACGGCCGGACCATTGTCATAGCACACCGCCGTGACCGGCTGGCTTTTCCCCTGGACCTGAAACTTGCCGCTGAAGGTGCCCGTGGGGCTCAGCGTTCCCGTCAGATATCCCTTCAAGGCCGGCGTGCCGGGGAAGCTGGAATCCAGCAGGCAGTGGAGGCTGACCGTGGTGGTGGGGAGGAAGGACTGCTCCCGCAGCATCTGAATGGCAAGCAGCGTGGTATCCGCGTCCGGCATGGTGAAGGTGACCTGGTTGCCTAACCGGGAGTCAAACTCAGACAGGGGGGCAAAATAATCCCAGTTGGAGAAGACATGCCCCTTGGGCGCGTTGGCCGTGAGGGTGACCTGCGCTCCCGGGGCGATGACGGCCTTTCGCTCAATCATGCCTGGCTCGACCGTTGTGGCAGGCTGCCAGGGCTGGGCCAGGCCGGACGGGGTGGTGGCAAGCTTGAGAGTCATGAAGGCGGAAGGCTCCTGGGTGTAGGAGTCATAGACGCGGACGGCCAGAGTGCGGAGCCGGAGGAAGGTGAAGGAGCGCTTCAGCGAGGTGCTGTTCCCGCGCGGATCCCAGGCCGTGACGATCAATTCGTTAGGCCCGTTCACGGGGGTGATGGCGAAGCTGAAGGGGATGGCCGTGGGAGTGGTCCAGGAACCCAGCGTCACCGGCACCGGCTCGCTGCCGTTCAGGCTCATCTCCACGCGGGAGATGCCCTTCGCGTCTCCGACCTTGCCGGTGACGGTCACCTCATCTGCTGCCACCCTGACCTTGCCTGCCGCTGCGGGGGTGGTGATGGCCACGGTGGGCTTGGTGGAGTCCGCGGCCATGATGCGCAGCGTGGCGGTGCTGATGCTGCCCAGTTCAGCGGAGGCGCCGGGCTCGCTGAGCGTCAGTGTCATCTGCCGGTTCAGGCCTGCGCGGGAGGTGGGGGCCCGCAAGAGAAGGGTCACCGTCTTCTGCGCCTCACCAGCTGCAAAGCTAACCAACGATGTGGCACCGGTGAGGTCTGTGTAGTCCACCCCTGCCAGCGCCGGCGTGAAGAGCGGCAGGCCCTGTGCGGGGCCGTCATTCGTGTCCAGCCGCACCGTGGCCGCCACATCTGCCGGACTGCGCGTGAGGGTGACAACGCGCTGTTTGTCCGTAGCCGCGGCCTCATACGCCGCAGCATCTAAAGAGATGCTGGAGAGCTTGCAGGTGCCGCTCAAGAGGAAGCTGGCGTTAGGGACGGGCAGTGTCGGGTAGTCCGCATAGGGGAGCGCGTTGCTATGGATACGCAAAGAGGTCTGCCGAAGTCCCAAGGCCTGGGGGGAGAAAAGGAGCAGGCCTGATGCAGGACATCCAGAGCGCTCGAGCTGCTGCGCAAGATGGCCAGCGGGAGAGTAAAATACTTGTCCTCAGAACTCATGGTCGGACCTCCTCGACTGAATCCTGGGTGGTCCTGCGGAAGGTCAAAAGAGGGCGTTGGCGAGTCGGCTCCGTGTTCATAAGATAAGTTCAAATGAACATATAAAATGGCAGCGATACTGTCCACTTAGTTTTGGCCCTGAACCGCAGGTTTCCGAGGCCCCTGGGTGTGAGAAAGCCCCCTGCACGCGAAAAGAGAGCCAGATGGCTGGCTCTCTCTCGTTGGGCCGCGAAGCGGCCGTCTATCTCCAGGCTGCTTGCTTACGGCACCGGCGCGCTGAGGATCACCGCGCCGCTTTCCGGCGCAGGTTCACCCTTGGCGTTGCTGATAAAGAAACCGGCCGCTGTGCCCAGGGTGCCTTTTTGCAGGATGACTCCTTTGAAGGCCGGTTTGGCCGAACCAGGATTGCTCCAATTTGGCGTGAAGGTGCCGCTGAAGAGGCCGGTGGCAGGCGTGATGGCGAGCGTGTAGGAAGCATCTGCCGGAGCGGTCTTCACCACGGTGTTTCCTTTCAGGCTGAAGTTCGTCTTCTCGATGGCGGATGTGAGCTTCCCGCCCGTGAAGTGGAGGCGGGCAGGGGATGGCGTATTGCTGGTTAGGCCAAAGAAGGCGGACTGGGCGGTCTTGGTGGCGGAATAAAGCGCACCCTGTGCATCAAGACCGATCCCCCCTGGCCAGCCTGCGGGATAGAGCTGCACCTTGGCACTCGCTGCCGCTGGCCGGAACCACTGGAGAGCGCTGGTGACGTCTGTGGTCGCGGGAACGATGTCAAAATCCAGCTGACCGATGAGCAGGCCGAGCTTCGTGGTGCCGCCGGGAGTGGGGAGCTGGATGAAGACCGGAGCCTTGTTGCCTGGCAGCAGGGCGGAAGTCTGGGTCACAGCGGTGCCATCTGCCAGCGCTCCGGCCAGGGAGATCACGCCGGTGTTTGACAGCGTCATGGTGGCATAACCAGAAGCTTGGGGAAAGGTGGCAGGATCCAGCGGCTCTGGCGCAGGATTCAGGCGGACAGTGTAGGTGCCTTTCGTGGCAGAGTTCAGCAGGCTGGCGGGTGCCTTTGCCAGGCCATGCTGGATCTCAGCCATGGCCAGGAGTTCTCCGGTAGGCGAGGTGAGGGTGGCAGGCAGATAGTCATAGTAGAGCTTCAGGTTTCCACCTGGCACTGGCAGGGAGTCACGCTTCTGGCCTGCCACCGTGAAAAAGGCAGGACCGTCGCCGTAAAAGGTGGCGGTCACAGGCAATGTCTGGCCATTCATCAGCAGTTTGCCGGTGAAGCCACCCTTCAGAGTGATGGTGCCGCTCAGATAGCCAAACTGTGAGGCGGTGAGCGGGGCTTCGGTGGATTCAGCGGGCACCAGCATCCAGTGCAGGCTGTTGTTGTGACCTGGGAGGGGGGTAAAGGGACTTGGCACCAGCATGGCCTCCACCGTCAGGCCTGTGTCTGGCATGGTGAGGGTGAGTTCAGGCCCCGTGTGCACGATGTTACCGTTGCTGTTCAGCACGAGCCATCTGCCAAAGACATACCCTGCCTTGGGAGTGGCCACCAGTTTCACCTGGGTGCCGGGCACGACGGTGGTGGTCTTGATAAGCGCATTTGTGACATCCGTCTTGAGAGCCGCAGCGGAGGCTGCGGGAGTGGCGGTCATGGCCAGGGTGCCTGGCAGTCCCACGGGATCGGCGCTGCCATCGACCAGTTTCACGGTGAGTGTATGGCGGCGGGTGAAGGTGATGCTGCGTGTCACGGAGGTGCTGTTTCCGCGCAAGTCATAGGCGGTGACCACAAGCGTGTAGGTTCCGTCTGCCGGATACAGATCGCAGGTGAAAGGCACATCGGTGGGCTTCGTGGCGCTGGGGCTCAGGGTGGCGAGCACGGGATCCGCACTGCCCAGCTTTACCTCCACGCGGTCAATGCCTTTCGCATCACCTGTCTTGCCGCTCACGACCAGCGGCCAGGTGGTGCTGATCTTGCCCGCTGCCGGAGTAGTCAATGTCAAAGTTGGTTTGGCACTGTCTGCGCCCACAATGCGGACCAGGGCCTCATAGGGTGGTCGCAGGATCACACCTGGGCCGGGATTGATGGGTTTGACACGAAACTGGCGGCTCTCAGTAGCACCCGAGGCGGGGGCCAGCAGAGGGATGGTCACCGTCTTCTCCGCCTCGCCGATGGCGAAGTTTACCACCGCAGAGGGGCCGGTGAGGGAAGTGAAGTCTTCACCCGCAAGGGCGGCCTCCACCGGAGGAATGCTGGAACGAGGACCTGAGAGCGTCTGCAGTTCGACAGAGGCTGGCACCCGCGTGTCATCCCGCGTCATAGTCACCGACACCTCAGTTTCCCCATGGTTCACGTTGTAGCTGGAGGATGTAAGCTCCACCTGGGAGTAGACCCCCGTGCCCGAGAGATGGACCTGAAAGCTCCCCGAGCCGGACTCGGCTGCATTGTGGGTGAGGTTCAGCATCGCCTGGCGCGCTCCGGAGGTTTTCGGCGAAAACTGCACCGTCAGTGTGGTGCTGGATCCAGCAGGCACACTGGATAGGGGAAAGGGTGCCACGATGGTGAAATCCGTCGCGTTCGTGCCGGTGATGGTGCGACCAAGAGTCAGCGCCTGGGTGCCCGGATTCTTGATGGTGAAGGTGAGAGTCGTGTTCGTGGTATTGACGGCAGCCAGCCCGAACTGCCGTGTGTAGGGGGAAGTCACGGCAGTGTCCGCTGGCTGCTCGATCTGGAAGCCTGGCAGCAGGCCCGTGCCCGTCAGGGTGATCTCATAGGGGCTCTCGTCCGGATCCTCGCTCATGATTTTGAGCGTCGTCGTGCGTGTGCCATAGGTCTTGGGCTGGAAGATGACGCGCAGATTGAAATCAAGTCCGGGAGTGACCCATGCATTGTCTGGCGCGATGTAGATCTGAAAGTCTTCCTCGTCAGGGTAGGTCATCTCGCCATCAGAAACCTGGGCATCAAAAACCATCATGGAGCCAAAGCCCACGTTCTTGATCCTGAAGGTGCGATCAAGGGTGGTCCCCACCCTGCAACTGCCCAGATTGGAAGTGCCAAGATGCGGGACTACAACGCCGCTGCTGTTCTCCACCTGGATCTCCGGGATGGATCCAGCTCCGCTCAGTGTGATGTCAAAAGGGTTCTCTGTGGCATCATTGCTGGTGATGTGCAGCGCAGCGCGGCGGAAATCGGTGGTGGATGGAGTGATCTGTACGGTGAAGTTTGTCTGGGCTCCAGGTGCCAGCTCAGTCACGGACAGCGGCTGGGTGATGAGGTAGTCCCCCGCATGCTCGCCATCGAGGGTCAGAGACAGGCCGGTGAGCGGCTCCAGGCCGTCATTCTTAACGGTGAAAGTATGGCTTCGGCTCATGCCCACGGGCATCCACAAGAAGGCATGCGAGCCACCATCCTGCAGGACGAATCCGGTTTCCTTGATCACGCTGATCTCCGGCTCCATCCCCGTGCCACGGACATAAAAAAGCAGGTCGCCATCGTCCCAGTCATTGCTGGCGATTTTGAAACTGTCTCCACGCAGTCCCCCCACCGTGGGTGCAAAGCGGATGGTGAACGTGGTGCTGGCCCCCGGTCCCAGAGATGCTGCAGGCGGCTCGGTGATCGTGAAGTCGGGGGATGGGGGGCTGTTGGTTGAGGTGATGGCCAAACCTGCGAGACTGGCAGTGCCCACATTGGTGATGGTGAAGGTCCTGCTTTGGGCACTGCCCACAGAAACTTGGCCAAAGTCCCGGTCGTCTCCCCAGTTCAGCGGACTTCCCACAGGCTCCTCCACCTCCATGTCCGGGGCCAGTCCGCGACCGGTGAGCACGATGTCAAAAGGACTCTCATCGGCATCATTGCTCCGCAGCTTCAGCGTGGTCGTGAAGGTGCCTGGACCGTATTGGTTCGTGGTCCTGAACTTAAGTTTCACCGTGGTGGACTGTCCTGGTGTCAGAGTTCCGACATACCCTGAGGCGAAAAATCGGGCATTATTGATCTCAACGCCAAGGGTGAGGTCTGCCGTGCCCGCATTTTTCACGATGAGTGGCACTTCCGGGGTATAATCCCCTAGTAGAGCCGCCCCAAGATCCACGGTGGCTGCGCCGCTCGTGAGATTCTCTCCAGCAGCCGTTTCCACCACAATCTCCGGGGCCGTCTGAGCCCAGGCAGCCAAGCCCATCATCAGATTTAGAATAAGTGTGAGGGCAAAGGCAGTGGGTCGTAAACGCATGTGTTAACATCGTATATACCCGAAAGCCTGCTTGGGCAATAAGGAGTCTGCTTACTCTCACTCCCCGCCCTGACTCTGCGGAAGCGCACTCGTGGTGGGCGGAGGCAGGCCGAGGGTTTTGGAGGCGCGGTAGAGGACTTCTTTTTCGATGCCGCCGGTGAGGTGGAATTTGCGCAGCTCCTGCTGCACGTCGGCGAGGCGACCCCAGGACTCGTAGAGTTCGAAGAGCAGGGCGGCGGCATCGTGAGGGAGCATCCAGACGTCCTTCATGAGGCAGGTCTCGGCGGCTTCGAACTCTTTCTGGGAGATGAGGAACCGGGCCCAGGCGGCGGTGAGATCTGGCTGGGTGGAGTTCGTGGAGTTCAGACGGTCGAGCGCGGTTTGGTAAAGCTCGCGGGCCATCTGCAGCTCGCCGCAGTCCAGCAGGGCCTGGGCCCAGGCCACGGTCTGGGAGCCGCCGGGGACGGGCATGCGCACGACCTCTGCAAACAGCTCCTGCACGATGGCGCGGTCCTTCATGGCATGGGCCACGCGGAGCATGAAGGGTTGCTTCCGGCTGTCCAGGCGGATGGAGGGCAGATCCTGCATGACGAGGCAGGCCTGCCAGGCCAGGGCAGGGCGCTCTTTTTTCATGAGCATGCTGGCGGCGAGCTCGACGCAGATGCGATCACTGTCCGTCACGTTCTGCCAGCCGAGGCGGAGGTCATCCGAGAAAGAGGTGGGCGCATCCTTGGCAAAGGCGCTGAGGGCCAGGGCGGCGAGCGGACGATCCGTGCCTGCGCGTGTCTCGGCGCGCAGGATGGGCAGCCAGGCTTCGCGGTGCTTGCCCTCCGCTTCCGTGCTCATCCAATCGGCGAGCTGGGTGAGCGCTTCGCGGCTGCGATTGCGCACGCGGAAGAGCGCGGCGATCTGCGCACGACCGCGATCCGGCATCCACGCTGGATCTGCGGCCAGCAGGCGCAGCAGTTCCAGGCGCAGGCGGAAGCGGTCCGCGTCATCCTTCATCGTTCGTTCGGCCTGGGTGAGGAAGTTCAGGCCTTCTGTGGCGCGTGAGTGCTCACGGCAGAGCGCGGAGAGATGGGTGATGGCATCGATGGCTTTGAGGTCCACGGCCTTCGTCATCAGTTCACGGAACTCCTCCCACAGGCCGAGTTGCGCGGCCAGCTTGGCGCGCAGCTTCAGCGCCTCACGGCCCTGGGCTCCGGCCTTCTCCACCAGCGGCACGATGCGCAGCGCATCCAGCGCGGCGGCTGGCTTGTTTTGTTGAATCATGAGTTGGGCGCGGTGCACGCAGCTTTCGGCATCCGGTATGATGCCGCTGCCGGCATTCGCCACGAAGGCCTCATGCAGCCGGTCCCAGGCGGCGAGCGCGAGTTTCTCCTGCCCCATCTTTTCATAAAGCAAAGCTAGTTCGCGGAGATAGGGCACCTCATCTGGAATGCGGCCCTGGCGCACCTGGGTGAAGGCGGGCAGGTAACCGAGCCGGTGCAGTGTGGCGATGTCATACTCGAGCGCGAGGAAGTGCGCATGTTTCTCACGCAGCACTTCGTCACCGGGTTGCGGTGGTTTGAAAGGTGGTTCGGCCTCGAGCAACTGCAGTGTGAACTTGATGCCGATCTTCGTCTCCAACGAGGCTTCGGCCACGCGGATGAGCCACTGCGCGTATTCCGGATTTGCCGGAGCACGGCCGGGCAGCATGCCGTAGACCTCGATGGCTTCGCGGGCCATGCCGGCGCTTTCCAGACGGCCGCCGAGCTCGCTTAAAGTATCCACAGACACCTCCTGGCGCATGTCCACACTGGCCAGGTGCTCGCGCAGCAGTTTCAGGCGCGTGGGGTAGTCCACCTCACGCATGCGGCGGATGAGGTGGCCCATGCGCCATTCACCGAACTCGAGTCCAGAGCGTGAGCTGAGCCCCACACCTCCCCAGCGGCTCATGAGCTTGTCATTCACCTGCTCCACCACCTGGCCCAAGCCTTCATTGGTGAAGCGCGCCTGGATCTCGCGGGTCTCTTCCCACAGGCTGCGCAGATGCATGGGCTCCTCATAGCGTGGGGAGCCCTGGGGCATGAGCATGCCGCGCATCTCGCCCATCTGGCGGGCTGGGAGAAAGTCACCCGTGAGCAGCTTTTCCATCTCCTGCGCGGCCTTGTCCGGCGCACCGGCAAGTCCTGCCACGGCGGACTTTCGCAGGCTGGTCATGGCCGAGCCTGGCGTGGCCTGCAAATGCTGCCAGGATGAACGCACATTTTGTTCGCGCTCCTCCGCGCTGATGGCCAGACGGTTCGCGGCGCTGAGGCTGAAGAGATAGGGATCAAAAGTGCCGCGATACGCCTCCGGTGTCACGGGGCCGCGCACGACACGACTGAGATATTCGCGTGCGAGATCCCAGCGCTCCGCAGCCTCCGCGATGCGTGCGAGCGAGAAGACAAAAGCGCTGCCGAGCGCGGCATTGTGCTCGCTCAGACTCTCACCCAGCTCCAGCGCCTCCGAGTAGCGCTGCTGGTCCTGGAGACGGCGCAGAATGTCCAGCACGGAGACGCTGCGCAGCGTGCCGAGCAGAGCCAGATCACCCTTGGCAAAGTGGAAGCCGTCAATGTCTGCGAGGATGGCCGCGACTGCGAGCAGCGTGCGCTGGCGGCGCTCCAGGATCTCGCCATCCACACCGGTCTGCGTGGACCAGCGCATGGCCTCGTCCATGCCGCCGGAGCGCAGCGTGAGCCAGAGATGGCAGAAGGTGGCCTCCAGAGTGCTGCCAGGGCCCATGATCGCCCGCACCTCGCTGCGGCAATGCTCGTCCAGTCCGGCAAAGTAGAAGGCCCAGATCCGCTCGATGGGTGATTTCCATGCACTGGCTTCCTTCTTCCAGGCCTCGATGCTGCTGCCGTCTCGTTTCGAGAGACGTGCCAGCTCCTCGATCGCCCGCAGGCGGATGTGCGGCGCTTCGGTCGGAAGCTCCAGAAACTCAGGTCTCGGCAGGCTGAGGAAGGTGCGCAGCGTGGCGATCTCCGTGCTCTTCAAGCCGGGCACGGTATCCAGTTCGCTCACAATCTCTGAGACAGGGCCGGGCGTGCCGGTTTTCCGCTGTTCGGCGATGGGCAGCGGCAGGCGCTCCGGGCTGCCTCCGGTGGGTGGCATGAAGGCCTGGGCTTGAGTGCGGCGGAGGATCTCGCTGAGATACTTGCGCGCGCCATCTTCATCCGCGAGGCGCAGGCACTTCAAGGCCAGGCGCAGTTCCGAATGCGCATCCCACGGACGCACGTGGGAGATCTGCTCATACACACGGCGCTCAGCTTCATCCTGGCCGGTGGACCGGTAGTGCTCCGCCAGTCCTTCCAGCGCGGTGGCATCTTGGGCGAAGCGGCTTTCCAGGCGACGGCGCACGCGGTCTGCCTCCGCGATCTGGAAGGTCTGCTCCAGCATCTCCACGAGGCGACGCGACTCCGCGGCGATGGTGGAAGGCGCGGCGCTGGCCGCGATCTGTTTTTGGAAATAGATGGCGGCCTTCAGATCGGAGACTTTCAGCGCGGCCTCGCGCAACTGGTCTAACGAAAAGGGTGTGTCAGGCGCGGTGTAGTAGGCCTGCTTCATGGCGGCGAAGGCTTTTGCCGCATCACCGGAGCGCTCATAGACACTGGCCAGGGCTTCGTGGTAGAAGCCATCGAAGGGATGCTTCTTCACCAGACCGAGCAGAGCATCCTGGATGAGTTTGATGCGTTCGGTCTGGACTTCGGCAGGCAGCTCGCCCCCGCCTTCACCAGCCCAGAGCAGGCGGTCGAGGAAGCGCTTGAAGTCCTCGCGCCGGCGTTTCACATCTGTCTCCTGCTCCACGATGCGGAGCTGGATGAGGATGTGCTCCGGCAGCTTGCCGCGCTGCAGCAGCATCTCCGCATAGCGCTGCATCAGAGTGACCGCGGCACCACCCGTGGCACGGCTGATGGCCTGCTCCCACAGCTTCAGCGCATCATCTGGACGGCGCTGCAGGGTGTAGCACTGCGTGAGGGCATTCAGAAGCTGCTCCGAGTCGGGTGCCTCGCGGTAAGCGCGCTCCAGAAGAGCCGTGGCCATCTTTCCCGGCACGGGAGTATCTCCCGCGATCCGCCAGCCGGTGCGCTCATGAGAAATGCCCACGTTGATGGCGGAGGAGGCGGTCTGCTCATCCTCCAGGAGCAGCTCGCTGAGACGTAGCGTGTAGCGTATTTGGTTAGACGGATCCTTGGCCATCAGGCGGCGCAGCACCCGCATGGAGAGGGCTGTGTTTTTGTCAGCGAGCGTGAGTTCGAGCAGGAGGCGCTCGGCTTCGAGTGGCAGGCTTCGGGCCGGTGAGATCTCTTCAAGCTGACGGAAGGCGGCGTAGGCCTCCTCACTCATGCCAGCGCGCACGGCCCACCACGCGGCGCGGAAGAGGGCCAGGGGCGAGTTCGCATCCGCTCCCGCAACGAGCTGCTGCACTTGCGGTTGCCTGGAGTTTTCAGAGATGGCCTTTTGTTCAGCCTTCGTGATGGCATTCGCAGGAGTCGGAGTTGGAGATGGGTTGAAGATCTCGTTGATCCGCTCCTTGTCCATCGGCGGATCGATGTAGAGGGTCTTGGGGCCTTTGTCGGTCATCACCCGGCGCATGAAGATCTGCGCTTTTTCCTGGACCTCCTCGGGGGATGCCTCGCGCCCGCTGGAGATGGCTTCGTCGGCCGCGCCAAAGCCCTTGCCGGTGAACACATCCGGAAGCTGGAAGTCTCCGCCGGTGCCATGATGCTTCGGCGATTCCTTTTTCTTTTCGCCTAACAAAATGGAGTAAAGGCGCTCGTCGACATCCATGCCGTCCTCCTCGGTCTTCGAGGCGGCCCAGGCTTTCTCCAGCCACTCGGTGGCTTCTTCGGGCTCGGCATGTTCCGTGAGCAGATCGGCGAGGCGGAGGAACTCCTCACGTCCGGCGCTTGGTTTTGAAACCGCTTCACGTGCGAGGATGATGGCAGTGTCCAGATCACTGCCGGAGGCCATGAAGGCAGCCGCATCATTCAGGCGGCGCTGCTTCTCCTCATCACTCGGTGCGGACTGCGTGAAGCGCCGCAGCAGCGTGTCCGCAGCCGTCATGTCCTTGCGCGCACGATGAAAGGCCGCGAGTTCAAACACGGCCTCGGCACGCGCGGGATCACGCTCGACACGTGACTTCAGGATGGCCTCAATGACATCATCCAAGGCCCGCTGCTGGGCAAAGGCCAGTGCCTGCTTTTCGATCTCGGTATTGCCTGCCGTGGCTTCCAGCAGCTTGCGCAGACGAGCGGTGGCCTCCGCCTGCTTGCCGCTGCGCAGATCCGCCTCGCAGCGCAGGAAGACAATGGCAGGAAGATCTGTGCCATCGTTCTTGAGCCGTTCATCCAGCAACTGCGCGGCTTCGGCGGTGCCATCGTGATCCAGCAGCAGCCTCACCAGCTCCCAGCGGTAGTCGTCCACCTGCGGCGCGGCTTTCACCAGCGCGCGCATGGCCTCCAGATGTGCATCTGAGTCTGCCGTCATCTCATGGTAGCGGGCGAGATCGCGCAGAGCTTGCTCACCGGGAGGCTGCACGGAGGCGGCCTTGATGAGCTGCTGGCGCAGGTCTTCCAGTGTGCCGAAGCGCTCATGCAGACGCACGCGGCGGCGGAAGAAGTCTGTATAGCGACCATCGCGGAAATCGAGCAGGGTGAGGCCCTTCTTCAGCGCGGCGTCAGCCTTTTCAAACTGGTCCGCATGCTCATGAATGCGGGCGAGATCGTAGAGCGCATCCAGCCGCTTCTGCGGATCACTCTGATCTGCCAGCGTGGTGTAGAAGGCGGCGGCGCGCTCTGGAAAGCCGGCGCGCAGGATGAGCTCTGCCACCTGCCTGACCAAAGGGAAGTCATCAGAGCGCAGCTTCGCGGCCTGTTCCCAGGCGCGGACGGCGTCCTCGTTCTTCTGCGCGGAGAGGGCCAGGGTGCCGAGCCGCAGCAGCGCATCCACCTTGCGCGGGTCTTTTTCTGGAAGGAGATCGTTGAACTGGGTCATCCACTGCCAGGCCTTGGCCGGGTCTCCCAGTTCCTGGGCCACGTCCGCCAGGGACTGCAGGGCCAGGGGCTTGTAATTGTCATTCCCCAGCACCTGCTCATACGTGGCGGCAGATTTGGTTAGGCTGCCCGCCTTCCGGTGCAGATGACCGAGCACCAGGACCACGGCGGGGTGCCGCTGCTGCTGCACCTGCTGGGTCACGCTTTCGATCAGCAGCGCGGTGGCCTCATGCTTCTCATAGAGGGTCCAGAGCAGGTCCACCACCCGGCCGTATTCCGGCTGGGAGACGAGCAGGGAGAGATATTCATTCGCCAGCCTGGTCTCCCGCTCCGCCCAGGGCAGGGGACCTGCCTCCGGAGTCTGGCCCACCGCTGGCAGCTGGAGTGCGAGCGATCCACCGAGCGCCATGACAAGGATGGCGCGCTGGATAGGAACAGGGGGCACCCACATGCGCGGAGAAAGGAAGAGAATACAGGGAATTACGGTCAGGCTATCACGCGGGTTTCAGCGGAGCAAGATGGGTTCCGGGATCAGCGCAATACTTCGGGCCGCAAGCCTTCGCCGCAGCCTCCCCAAACGAAATCCGCCGTGGCTGCTGCTGCAGACACGGCGGACAAAAGGTCTTCGAGCTATCGATGTCTCTCAGTAGACAAAGTAGCGGTTGTAAGGCTGCGGGTTGGGCGGATCGACGTAAAGGGTGGGCTGGGCGGTGCCGGCGCCGGAGAACTTAGGCGGCGGGGTGGGGACATAACCGCCGCGGCGTCCGCCTGGAGCCTGCGAGTAGTAGTTGTCGTGGCAGCAGGCGCTGAGGGTCATCAGAAGTGCGAGGCTTGCGAGGATGAGCTTCATGAGGGTATGGGGAGTTCGGGATTTATGGAACGCAGGGGCATGATGCCCTGCTCTCCGTCAACTCGTCAATACGCATCACGGGTGATAATGGAGACGGGTCTTAAAAAGATCCGGCAGATGCCAGCTTGTGGGATCGCGCGGAGAGATGCTGCGGTTTCGCGCCGAAGGAGGCCGCGAATTTCCTGGGATGCTGGAAACTCCGTATTCTGCGCTGATAGATGACCCTGCGGTTTCGCCTAGTGAAACAGGGGTTGGAGACGGGCGAGAAGCTAAGGGGAGAATAAGACCGCCTCCCCTCCTCTTTTATCAGGCATTGGAGCCGGGGTATCGTGCGCCGTATGGCGTAGGGAGGGTGGGATGATTCGAGGCGGTCCTAGGCCACAAGGAGGCATTCTCCATACCCTTCATAACCGCTTGATAGGCCATCCTTCAGGATTGTGTCAGTTATTCGTCATTTATTATCAATTATGATATCTATCGCATAATGGATTCTAAAATTTATGAAAATGGGTTTGCGCCATGGCTCTTGGTGGTGGATAGCTCTCTCGTTCCTGAAACAAGTTATGAAAAACATCCGCACCTCCACTCAGTCACACCGCAAAGGTTTTAGCCTCATCGAGATGCTCATGACCGTCGCAATCATCGGTGTGATGACTGTGATGGCTCTGCCGACTTTTGGCAGCACCGAGCCCGCCAAACAGAGCGTGAACAAGCAGAACGCCCAAAACTTCTGCTCGCTGGCCATCGCCATCTCTTCCGCAGGTGTGGACCTGACTGGCAATGTGAACTTCGCCAATCCGGGAAGCGATGACGTCAAGGTGATCCTCAAGACCCTGGTCGATGGAATCACGGTCATCGACGGCACCCTTGCCGGTCGTAATTTCAGAATTCCTCACCTGGATGCGGACCAGATCGCCGGTGCTTCTAAGTATGTGTCCATCAAGGATGGCGAGCTTCTCTATGATGGCAGCCTGAAGCCATAACCCAGATCTTTCCAGGAGCCGGTCTGTCTCAGGAACTCACCTGACCGGAGCCCCCAAACCCCCGATGACCTCGGGGGTTTTTTCTTTGGAGGGGGGATTCCGCAGGATGTGTGGCGCGATCACGACGTGTGCTTCGTAACTTCTCCGGCCTGTGCCACGTTTGGAAACTCTCCACCCACATCATGTTCCGCCTCTCCGGTATCGCTGCTTCTCTCCTTGTCTTCGTGGCCCTCGTCCAGGCGCAGGCGCAAACTCCGGCTGCAACTCCGGCTCCGGCTGGAGGCGACTGGATTCATTCGCGCGGTGATGAGGCGATGCAGGGGCGTTCCCCGGTGGAACTGCGCTTCCCGCTGGAGCTGGCCTGGCAGCACTCCATGATGGAAAAGCCGAAAGGCCAGGCAGAAATGCTGGTGAGCAGCGCCGTGGTGCGTGCGGGCAAGGTGTATGTGGGCTGCAAGGACGGCAAATTCCGCTGCCTGGACCTAACCAAAGGTGAGAAAATATGGGAGGCGGAGGGCAAGGGCGCTTTTGATGGAGCGGCTTCCTTTGCAGGCGAGCTTGTGGTGGCAGGCTGCCAGGATGGTTTTGTCTATGCCTGGAATGCCGAGACGGGCAAGGAAGCCTGGAAGTATGAGACCGAGGCGGAGATCCACGCGGCGGCGAACACCTGGACGGATCCCGCCACGCAGGCGCAAAAGATCCTCATCGGCAGTTATGACTACAAGGTCTACTGCCTGGATGCGAAGACTGGCAAGCAGGACTGGGCGGCGGAGACGGGCTATTATATCAATGGTGGTTCGGCGGTGGGAGATGGCAAAGTGGTCTTTGGCGGCTGTGACAGCGTGCTGCACGTGCATGATGTGAAGACGGGCAAGGAGGAGCGCCAGATCGAGGTCGGCGCTTACATCGGCAACAACGTGGCGATCTCGGATGGCGTGATCTACGTGTCCCACTATGGCAATCACGTGGGCGCCTACAACATGGCGGATGGCGCCAAGGTCTGGGAGTATGGTGAGCGTGAGTTTGAATACTACGCAGCTCCGGCGATCTGGGAAAAGGCGGTGTTCTGTGGCGGTCGTGACAAGCGCTTCCATGCCATCGACCGCACCACGGGCGCGAAGCTGTGGGAGTATCGCTGCCGCGACCGCATCGACAGCAGCGCGGTGATTTGTGCCGGCAAAGTGGCGGTCTTCGGCGCTGATGACGGTTATGTGTATGCGCTCGACACCAAGGACGGCAAGGAGGTCTGGCAGTATGAGGTCGGCGCTCCGGTGAAGACCTCGCCTGCCGTGGCCGGTGATTATGTGATCTTCGGCGCGGATGACGGGAAGGTGTATTGCTTCAAGTCGGCGAAGCAGTAACACGTATGGAAGTCGCGGAGCGTCCTGGAGTGCGCCGGTCCTCCGGCGCTTTGGAAGGCCTAACCAAATGGTTCGCGCAAGCTGTCGTCGAAGGTCAGTTGAGGTCAATCCGCCTTTAGAAAGGTGCAGATCACTCACTTCGCCGAAGAGCGCCAGAGGGCAGGCGCACTCCAGGACGCTGGCGCGCTGTTCTAGAGGCCGCGGGGCGTGCTTAACTCTTCCCCAGCGCGTGGCCGATGATCCGGTCGATGTGGGTGATGGGGAGGGAGTAGTGGCCGTCTTCCTCCAGCCAGTGGGTGGTCACGCGGGGCATGATCTTGGAGATCTGCTCGCTGTATTTCCAGGAGATGTTCCGGTCCTCCTTGCCGTGCCAGAAGTGGATGAGGGTGCCGATCTGGCCGACTTCAAAACCCCACTCGCTAAGATAGATGTCCGCATCTGAGATGACCATGCGCGGGCCGCGGCTCAGGGCCTCGATGATGCCCTGGCGGACCACGCTGAAGAAGTGCGGATCCGCGAGCACGCGGCGGTCTTCCTTGCCGAGCATGGGCATGAACCATTTCAGCGGAGCGCGGTCTGGCTGGCCGCTGGAGATGACCTTTCCCATCCGGAGCACAAGGGCGAGCAGGCCGGGGAAGGGGCCGCGCAGATGGATCATGAGCCGGTAGACCCAGGACACGTGCTGGTAGCCGAGGAACTTGAGCGGTGGCGCTCCGCAGCAGATGGTGGCGGTCAGGACGCGCTCGGGCATGGCCTTGGCGGTGACCAGAACATAGGGGCCGCCACCCGACCAGCCGAGGACATGAAACTTGTCCGCGCCAACATGCGCGGCCAGCTGGTCCAGCGTGTCCGGCCAGTCCATGAGGGTGCGCTTCGGCTGGAACTCGGAGAGGCCGATGCCGGGACGATCCGGGGCGATGATGCGCAGTCCGTATTTCTTCGCCGTTTCGTCAATGAGCGCGCCCTGCACGCGGGCACTGGGCCAGCCATGATAGTAAAACATCACGGTGCCCTGCGGATCCCCGTATTCAGCATAGCCGAGGATGAGTCCGTTTTTGAGCTTAAGCGTGTGATCTGGCATTCGGGGGCAGCCGCAAAGACTAGGCGAAAGGCACCGCTGCGCAAGACGAGGTTCTGCGGCGGAGATTAAAGGCTTTTCTCACCCAGGAGAGCGCTGCTGTCCGGGGTGGTTTCACGCACCAGGCCGAACTGTTTCACCGCTTTGTCCTGGAGATGCTCGATGGCTTCCTCCACACTGTCTGTCCAGCAGATGAGGTCGATGTCTTCCGGGCTGATGGTGGAGCCTTTGAGCATGTGATTCACAAGGTCACGCATCTCGCTCCAGTATTCCGTGCCCATGACGACGACGGGGAAGTTCCGCACCTTCTTGGTCTGGATGAGGGTGAGTGCCTCAAACATCTCGTCCAGTGTGCCGAAGCCGCCGGGCATGATGACGAAGCCGTAGCTGTATTTCATGAGCAGCACCTTGCGCACAAAGAAAAACTTCATGTTCACCCAGCGGTCGAGCCAGGGGTTGTGCTTCTGCTCGAAGGGCAGCTCGATGTTGCAGCCGACGCTGCGCCCTCCGACATCCTTGGCGCCGCGGTTGGCTGCCTCCATGATGCCGGGGCCGCCGCCGGTCATGACGGTGAATCCCATGCGCGCGATCTCCGCGCCGAGTTTGCGGGCGAGCTTGTAATACGGGTGGTTCTCCTCAAAGCGTGCCGAACCAAAGACGGTGATGCACGGCCCCACGAAATGCAGGGCACGGAAGCCTTTCATAAACTCCCAAGCCACGCTGAAGATCTGGCGCAGCTCTTCCAGTCGGCGGTTGGGGCCGCGTAGAAGCGAGCGGTCGATCAACTGGCTGGAGAAAATTTTTTCAGCACGCTGTTCCTCGGGTGTTGGCTTGAGGTTCTCAACGGATGGCAGAGGTCCTGAGAGCTGTTCTTTCTCTTTCCTTTGCAGGGGCGGCTGGGGAGCAATCATGGTCGTTACAATAGATGAGAGTGTGAAAGGCCCTTGAAGATTCAAAAATTCAGCACTGAGCTTGGTTCTTTTTATGCTGATTGTGCCAGCACCATGATTGACTTGCCGCTGCCACTTCACACCATGGGTGTCTCATGGGACTTTTCGATCTACTCGCCAAACAAGCCATCGGTAGCGTTTTCGGAGGCGGCCAAAAGCCTGCCGACATGCTGTCATCTCTCCTCAATGAAGCGGGAGGTCTTCCCGGCTTGATGCAAAAATTTCAAGAAGCCGGTCTGCAGGACAAGTTTGCCTCGTGGGTGTCCACCGGGCCGAACGAAAGCGTGCAGCCTGACCAGCTCGAGGCGGCCTTTGGTGCCGGTCAGATCGCGGATCTCGCCAAGAAGGTTGGCATTGATTCCGGCACACTGCTGCCGCTGCTGAGCCAGTTCCTGCCGCAGATCATCGACAAACTCACTCCTGATGGCGTGGTGGACAATCCGCATCCCTCCACCGACCAGCTGCAGAGCGTGATCAGCAGCGTGATGAAGGGCGGCCTGGGCGGATTGTTTGGTGGTCGCTCATAACTCGTATCGTCTCCCGCTTCATTCATGTCCACTGACGTCAAGATCTCCAAGAAAAAGGAATTCCTGCCTTTCACGGATGATCTGGAGACCTATCTGGACCAGTTTGGCCGGCGCTATTCGCTGCCGGCCACCTATCAGGATCTGCTGGGGTTTGCGGAGAGCTACTCGCTGGATGACAAGAATGGCAATCCGACCCACTGGGCCACCGTTCTGTATCCGCCGCATGTACAGCAGGATCTGTATCCGCGGCTGACCAGCATCTACTCCCTGCTGCGCACGGGGGACCTGCACGCGGTGCCGCATCTGTACGTGGAGCGTGTGGACTTCTGCGAGTTCGGAAACTCGCGGCCTTTCCGTGTGCGCGTGGTGAACCAGTATAACGACAACTATGACCACCTCTATGTGAAGCGCGCGGATGCCTCCCGTGTGTATGGCCTGGAGCTGGAGCATTTGCTGTCACCAAACCGGATCAACTACCTTGCGCACAGCGGCACGCTGGTGGAGGAGCACATCGCCGGCATCCCCGGGGATGCTTTCATCCGTGACTATCTGGACCGGCCGGACATCAACGAGGTGCGCATCGCCAAGGAGTTTGTGAAGTTCAGCGAGCGCTGCTTCATCCGCCTGCTGGGGGACATGCGCAGCTACAACTACGTGATCGACATCACGCCGGACTTTGAGGACGTGCAGTATCGCGTGCGTGCCATCGACTTCGACCAGCAGAGTTATGAAGGCCGGCGGAGCCTTTATCTGCCGCAGTTTTTCAAGGAGAACAACCCGGTGGTCTGGCTGTGCTCGAAGAACCTGAACCTGGCCACCGTGAGGCAGTATCAGGACGAGGAGCGCACGCTCATCGCCCGCCGCTACATCAGCGAGCATCAGCGCATCCACCTGCTGCTGGACTGCATGAAACGGAATCCCCGCGAGCCTGAGAACAAGATGCAGCAACTGGCCCGTGAGCTGGGTGAGTATCACCAGACCAAGCGTTTTGACTCCTGCACCAGCATGGGAGATGTGGTGGAGCGGAACCTGGAGATCACGCTGGGCAGGCATCTGACGTGAGGTGCTCTGGTGCTGGCTCAGT
>NZ_BKAG01000023.1 GCF_007992435.1 Prosthecobacter gellanilyticus
TTCGCGAGCATCGGTGCTTATGGCGTAACCGTAAGTGCTACAAAGGTGCGGGCTTGCTGCCGGTGGCGCTGAAGATGAGCGCGCGGTGCTCGGTGCAGAGCTCGAGTCCGTATTCGAGGCCGAGCTCGAAGATGATTTTCTTCAAGTCCCGGAAGGTGGTGAAGGAGTCTGGATACACGTAGATGGTCAGGTAGCGATCCTTGCCGAGGAGATGCGGCAGGAGCTCGCGCAGGCGGCGGGCATCTTTGGCGGGGTTCAGACCCTGGCCCTGCTGGACCATGGCGGTGAAGGTGCCGTCCGCCGCCGTCGCCTGCTTCACGTAGGGGGAGGGGCTGCCGTCTGGATTGTAGAGCGGGAAGACCTGACCGTAGCGCAGGATGACCGGGGCCGGAGGCTTGTTGACCTCACGCTCACGCGGGAAGCGCAGCTTCTCAACCTTCAGGTCGTTCACGCTTTCGAGCTCCAGCTGGAGATCTGCGAGCTCCTTTTCCAGCGCGGCGTGGCGCTGGCGCGCGGCCTCGGTGTCCTTGTTCATGATGCCGAGTTTTCTTTCCAACTCCTGATCCTGCTCTCGCAGACGGGCGATCTCACTGCCGGAATCCCGCAATTTTTGTTCGGCCATCTTTCCTGCCAGCTCGTCCTGCCGCGCGCGCTCCTGGCGCTTCACCTCGGCGGTCTTTCTGAGCGCGAGCAGCTCTGTGATCAAGGGGCGCGTGGATGGATCGTCCTCGCTCTGAAGCTGGGCGCGCAGCTTCTGCAGACCGTCCAGCTCCGCGCGTGCGTGCTCGAGACGCTTCTCTTCCAGGATGCCGGCCTCGGGCTCGACCGGGCCGGTGCTTTTCTTGACATCGCCCTCGCCATCTTCCTGCATGGTGACGACCAGCAGGCAGGCGATGAGCACCAGGGTGCCCAGGAGGTCACACAGGGTATCCAGAAGGAGATCCATGTTATCGGAGGACAGCTGCTGGAACTTCCTCATGGCTTTTTGATGACAGGTGGAAGGTTGCTGAACTCGATGTCGGCGTCCTCAGGGACGACATCATAACCGATCTGAAAGCCCTCTGTGCGGGCGCGCTTGGTGAGCATCTCAAAGTGCGTCGTGCCGGAGGGTTTGAAGTAGAGCACGACGTAGTGCGTAGCCGGTGAGACCGCGCGGATGTATTTCACGAAGTCATTGATGGACCCTGAGGCTGCCGGCGCGCCATCTGAACGCTGCATGCGGATGAGGGAGCCCTGGACGAGCACGAGCACGGGCTCCTTGCCGCTGCCGTCTTTCTCAGGGATCAGTGAGATGACGTTCCTGCGGTTGTTCTGACGCTGCAGTGAACTCTGCGCGTCCACCAGCTTCTTCTCCATGTCCAGGATGTCCTTGTTGATGCCGGAGGAGAGTTTTTCGCCGTTGTGCATGGAGGCGCTCATTTTCTCCAGGCGTGAGAGCAGCTTGTTCTTTTCCGCGCGCAGCTCGCGGTCGCGGCCGGTCGCGTCCGCATCACGGTCCAGTCCTGGCAGAGGCTTCGCATCAAGCTCGGCGATGGTGCTGGTGAGCTGGCCGATCATGCGGCGCAGGGTGGCCTCGTCATCCGAGGGACGGCTTTGATAGTCCGCCACTTCGTTTTTGAGAGATTCGATGGTGGACAGCATCGATTTCAAATCACCATCGCGCTTCGGATTCGGTTGCGGTGAGGTGGCCTCTTTCGGAATGATGTCCTTCACACACAGCGCCAGGAACAGCGTGAGCACGATGATGAAGCCCACGGTGCCCGTGATCACGGACTGGAAGCCGAAGAAGCTCACGCCTCCCGTTCCGTGGTTGCCGAATCGCTCTCTCATGAAACGTGTTAGTGGGCGGCGAGGCGCAGTTTGCCAGCCACGTTCTTATGGCAGATTTCGTTGCAGGCATCGAGGAACTCCGACTCGCGTGTCTGCAGCCAGCTGATGATGAGCTGCAGGACGAGGGCGCAGAGGAGGGCCACAAGCGTGGTTTCAAAGGAGGTGGCGAGACCGGCGGTGACGGACTCAAGAGATTTGCGCAGCGCCACCATGTCACCTCCGGCACGCAGCGTGGCACCGAAGGCGCCGATGGCCTGGCCGAGACCAAGCACGGTGCCGATGAAGCCGAGCACCGGGATGGCCCAGAGGAAGCCCTGAGTGAGCGCGTAGCTGGAGGAGATCTGCGCCTCGTCATTCTCCGCCTGGATCTTCAGGATGGCGGCGACATCCGCCGTGTGGCCGATGTTGTGGAGATTGGCGAGCGCGAGGTCGATGCGGTTCAGCAGGATGAAGTGGTTCGGATTGTCCACGATGCCGCTCATGCGCTCACGCAGAGCGCGGGCGGTGGCCGGAGTGAGCTCGAAGTCCGGCTGCTGAGGCATCAGTGGAAGCGCCAGGGCCTGCTGCTGGACGGCGAGCTTCCGCCATTTGAAGAACATCATGGAGAGCGCCCAGAAGAAGAAAAACATGGTGGGGTAGGGGCAGGGGCCGCGCTTGGTGAACATGTCCAGCAGCCACTGCAGGTCCGCGGAAATGGTGACCGACAGGTAGAGCCCCGCGTAAAAGACCACCGTGGCCACCACGCCGATGATCATGGAGAGAAGTTTGTTAGGTGCGGTGAAGCGCCCTGGGGAAAAGCCGATCCGGCGCTCCGGGTCCTGGCGTGACCAGTTCAGGAGCAGCATGGGGGATGAGGCAAAGGGGTTGGCGGACGGCATTTCAGGCATGTTGCGGCGGAGGAAAAAGGGTGGCCCAGACTAGGAGTCTCCGATGGGGAAGACACGATAAAAAAGCGCGGGGGCAAAAAGCGAGCTGAAGGCGGCCAGGGCGATCAGGGCATAACCAATGATCAGGGCACCGATGGCCAGGCCCCGGCCTTCCAGCGAAGGCTGACGCCGGATCTGCCGCAGCGCGAGGTGGCCCAGGATGATGCTGGGCAGCCAGCTCACCAGGTTCAGATAGGGGACGAAGCTGGCGCAGCTGATGACAAAGGCCACGACGGCGAGCCAGCAGGTGAGCGGTGTGTTTTCGGCCGGCAGGTCAGCGCTGAGCTCCACGCGGCCTGGGGTGGCGCCTTTGACGAAGACGGGCGGCGGCCTGCCGAAGAGGTTCGGCTTCTGCACCTGGATCTCGAAACCGAGCGTGCGCTTCTGCGCCAGGGGCACGAACTCGGCAGGCTTCTGCGCTTCCTTCTGGCGCAGGCTGGTGCCGAGCTCCGCCGCGCGGCGTGCCAGGTCCGCAGCATCCACTTCCTCCAGGTAGTCGCGCAGAGACATCCACTCACCCTCCACGCAGATGCGGTAGAGGGAGTGAATGGTTCCGGCCTCGAGCGCCTCGCGGATCTGTGCGAGAGACCACGGGCCGACTGCGCGTCCCCGCCATTGAAGCTGATGCTGGGTTTCGCTCATGGCTTCATGAAGGGGGCCTCGATGACTGCGGATGGAGCCTGGGCTGGAGCGGTGGCGGTGCTGGAGAGTGTGCTGTGGTAGGTGCTCAGGAGCTGCTCGCGGTCCAGGGGCAAATACAGCACCGGGCTGAGGGGCAGGGCCTCGGCTGGCGCTGTCTTGGTGGCGGCGGGAACGAGCACCGGACCGGCCTTCCCCAGCAGCCAGAACTCTTTCGCGCTGCGTGAGTTCGTATTCAGCGTGAGGGTGCGGTCCACCTCCACGTAACCGCCGAATCTCACGCCTCCGGCCACCACCTGGGAGATCAGCACACGGCGTGCCTGCGCCTCTTTTTCATAGGTCCGGTCGTGACGTGACTGGAAGAAGGCCTCCAGGCTTGCACCCAGCGAGCCGCGAACTTTGGGGATCATCCAGTCCTCGCCGCGCAGGGGATAGGCGCCTACCAAACGATGCAGCTCCATGAGGTCGGCGCGCAAGGTCGGCGCGAGGTGCATGCCCCAGGCGAACGGGCGGTCCCGGGTGAGACGCTCCAGCTCGAGCATGACATAAGCCTTGGCCAGCGCGGGGGAGGTGGTGTCCGCCATCAAGCGGTCAAACACGGAGAGGATGTTGCGCTCGAAGCGCTCGCCATTCGCGTCCGTCATGCGGTCGATCTGCAGGTTCTGGATGAGCGTGCTCACGGCAGCGGGTTTGGAGGAGACAACACTCTGGCCCTGCGCGCTGCCACCGCCGATCACGAGGCGCTTGTATTCACCACTCACGAAGGCGGCTCCCGTGTCCTGCGGATGAGCATCATAGACCTTGCCGTTCCAGCGGTGCTGCGTGTCACCCACGCGGCTTTCACTGAGCTGCCCGATGGACCAGACGCTGCGCCTGCCACGGCCGGTCGAGTGATCCTGCACGATGTGTTCCCACACGTTATTGAAGCTGCGGTCATCCCGCAGGCTGAGCAGGACCTTCAGATCGTTCTCCTCAGGTGTGTCAGGGTGGAGCCGGGCTCCGGCCACGTCTTCCACGCCTGCCTTCCAGGTGGCAAGATCACCGCCGGTGAGCAGGTTCGCCAGGAACTGCTCCTCGGTCGGCAGCGCGGTGTGCGTGCTGGCCGCAGGTGCTGCCTCGACAAAGCGGATGGACTGCCATTTGCCGAGTTCACGGCCGAAGTCTGCCAGCGTGGCGGAAGCCAGGGTGGCCTCACGGAGGCTGGCAAAGTTGCTGACCTCTGCCTTGAAGTCATCCACCCGCTGACGTGCGGACTTGAGCTGGGCCAGGAGGTCCGCAGGAAGCCGTGTAGTGGTCTCCGTGGCGGCCTGGGATTCCAGCTCGGCGATCTGGGTGTCCAGTGTCTGAACGGCTGTGGCGACCTCGGCCGAGGGGCGCTCATAGCTGAGTTCTTTCTTGGACATGGTGGCGATGGTTTCGAGCTTGCGGCGCGCATCCGTGCTGCGTGTCTCACCCAGATTCACGACCATCAGCTCAGCCTTCGTCTTCAGCGTGGTGAGTCTCTGGCTGGCGGTGACGGCGAGATCTCCGGGAAGCTGGCCGATGAGCTCACGTGCGGCTTCGAGACGCTTCAGCACCTCTGCGGGCTGGAGGCCGGAAAAGTTCTGCGCGGCAGCCTTTTCCAGTTCGGAGATGGTTTGATCGGCATGGGAGGCCACGCCCTGGGACTGCCCGACCCAGGCTTCCGTTTCCTCGATCTGGGTCTTGAGATAAGGCCAGTGCAGAAGCGTGGGATGATCCTGCTTCAGGCTGGTGGAGAGCTTGGCCGCAGGCCCGGCCAGCTGGCGCACACGGTAGCTGATCAGGTCCAGCGCATAGGCGCGGGCCTGCCAGCCATGCCATGCCAGGGCTCCGATGCCTAACAAGAAGGTGAGTAATGCGGCGGTGGAGAGCAGGGTGCGGTTCCGGCGGCCTTTCTGGGCGCGCTCCAGAGAGGTGCGGATGCCCTGGCCTGTCTGGCGCAGCTTGGTGAGAACATCATCAGAGACCGGCAGCGCATAGCTCTCCAGCTCACGCCAGCGGCGGATGAAGTTCTCATCCAGCTTCGAGGCTTCTCCGAGTCCAGGCTGTGTGCCGGTCATGAGGCGTGTGCCGGCCTCCTGGGCAAAGCTGACAAAGCTGTTCAGCGTGCGGTTGAAGGCGCGCTGGCGCTCGGCGGCGGCGCTTTCACGGCGCGCATAGGCGGCGGCGGTCTCCATCTCGGTCTTCTGGCCGGTGGTGAGCTCCAGTCCGTGGGCCTCGATGAGCTCCTGCAGTCTCTCGCAGGTTTCCTTGGTGGCCTGCCAGTCACTCGCCTGCCGATGCTGCTCTACCTCTTCGAGCAAGGCTGGCACCTTCTCCCCGGCCTGACGTTTGCGCAGGGCGCGGCGGATGCCTTCTGCCTGCGCGATCTCGGAAGAGACGGTGTGTTTCTCCGGCGGGAAGGTGGCGGTGATTTTCTCTGCCAGCGTGGCGATGCGTTCCTCATCATCCGTCTTCAAGGCGGAGCGCAGCAGTTCCAGCGTGTCCTGCCAGTTTTTGTTCTCCAGACGCTGCAGCTCGGAGCGCGCATTTTCGTCACCGGGATTGAGCCTGAGAATGGTGCGGATGATGCGCAGGGCCTTGTCATCCTCACGGGAAAGCACGGCGGCGCGGAAGTCCTTGTAAAGGGGATGGTTGGCCGTGACTCCCTGGGCATAAAGGCGGTCCAGGGCCTGCACTGTTTTGGAGTCCAGCTTCGGAGCGATGGGGAGCTGATGCGCCTGGCAGAAATCCATCCACGCCTTTTCGCTGCCAAAGCTGAGCACGGCGATGAGGTCCAGCAGGGGCGGTTCCTCCTCGGCAGCCTGGATGGCCTGATAGTCACTGCCTTTCTCCAGCATGGCAGAGATGCGGTGGAGGCGGGTGGAGGCCTCTGTGCAGAGACGCGCATAGGCTCCGGCAGCATTTTCCACAGCGCTGGAGACGATGCCCGTCTGCAGGGTGGAACGCAGAATGTCGATGATGTCAGAGGGAAGCTTCACGGCTGGTAGGGGGAAGAAAAGGGGGCTGGACCATCATGGCGGGGCTGGTGCTAGGGGCCGGAGAGGATCTTGATCTCACAGAGGCGGCGCCTGCCCACGGAGAGGGAGTAGATGCCCGCAGGCACACCCAGGAATGAGGTGTCCTCAGGCGCGGCGGCCTTGCGGTCTTCCTCCAGCTGGAGGAGGCGCTGCTGGCGCGCGGTGAGGGAGTCATCGAGACGGCGGAGAGAGTCTTCCTTCTGCTGTTTGGCGAGGTTGCCTGAGTCGATCATGGCGCGGCGCTGATCATCAATGCGGATGCCCTGGCGGAGGGACTCGATCTCCCTGTCCAGCTCAACCAACTTTGTGTTTACGGCGCCGTTTGGCGCGGTCGCGGCCTCGGATTCGACGGCCACGTTCCGGCCGTCATCCCTCAGCTGGAAGCGGCGGGTGGGATCCTCCACATGCTGGATGCGCAGGGGCGCGCCGCCCGCGATGATGATGCGCTGCAGCCAGCGGGAGGAGGCCTCATCCAGCAAGGTGCGGGTGCCTTCACGGCGGTCACGGAAGGTGAGCTCGGGTGAGGAAGGCCAGGCATCCACCAGTGGTGAGGCCATGGGGAAGGCGATGACCTCGAAGAGCACCCTGACACCGCGGCCGTCCCTGGCGATGAAGCGCGTGGCGGTGGTTTCATCCGGCAGCTTGCTGAGGCGGAACTGCCGGAACTCCAGGGTGCTGGAGTCATTGAAGCTCTTCCGGAAGACTCCAGGAGCTCCCAGCTGCTTCCAGCGAACGAGCTCTGACTCGGCGCTGCCTGCCGGGCCGATGTGAATCTGCATGTCTGGCAGGATGGGCAGCGTGGGCAGGGCATCCAGCGCCTTGGCCAGAGGCATGGAAGGGGTCTCGATCACGATGTAGCGGATGTGGGTGGAGGCCAGGCCATCCGCAGGCTGCGCGGGTTCCTCTGGTTTCGCCGGCGCGGGTTCGGCGGCGGGCATGACAGGCGCGGGTGCAGGGGCCTTGGCAGCCGCCAGCGCGGCATCCAGCTGCTTCTGCGTGAGCTGGCGGAACCACACGGGTGCATCTGCGGACTTGGTGGCACGTTCGAGAAGGTCGCGGTCACTTTGGACCAGGGCGGCGGGCAGCTTGGAAACGGCGCGCCAATGTTCGACCCAGGCGGCGTTCTCACCCGTGCGGGTGAAGTCGATCAGCTCCAGCCAGTCATGGGCCTCACCTTCAGGCGCAGCGGGATGGGCCAGGGTCCTCAGCACCTGCTCATGGATTTCCCGACGCAGCACGTCAGGCTGCTCCGGTCTCATGGCGAAGGCGGGGGTGAGCTTTTGCCAGTGCTGGTCCAGTGCGACGGATGCAGCCTGAGCCGCATGGAGGATCTCAAGCGGCTGCCTGCCTGACCAGGCGCTGTCACGCACGGCGCGCTGGAGCTCACGCTGCCAGGAGGTGAAATTCTGGAGCATGTCCATGAACTCGTCCTGGGTGTTTTCAGGGCGGGGAATGTCCAGCATGCGCAGCGGCTCGCGGATGGCGATGGTGAGCTGCTGGAGAGCCTTGGTATGGGAATCCAGCAAGGCGGCACTGCCCTCGGCCTTCAGCCAGTTCCGGGTGACGGAGAGGTTGAGCCTGTGCTTCTGCCAAAGCTCATCCACGGATCGGGCGACGCTGACGGCGTCTCCCCCCTGGGCGCCGGAAGGCGATGAGCTCAGCGAGGGCAGCTGCGGCACCAGAATAAAGGCGGCGATGCCTGCCGCGGCGATGAGCACTGCCGTGACCACGAACGGCCACGGCGAGCGTGATGGACGTGCTTTTGGTTCGGCAAAGATGGGCGGCAGGGGACTGGCGGGAGCCGCGGTGGCGGACGCAGGGGCGGCGGCTGATGCCATGACTGGCCGCAAGGTGCTCGCGGCGGAAAAAGCGGTGCTGGCCCTGGCCTCGGAGAGCTTCGGCGCGGGCAGGCTCTGCGGGTCCGTGAGATCAAAGGTGGTGCGCACTGCCCCCTCCGCCTGCTGCCTCAGAGGCGAGGCCGAGCTCAAGGCCACCCAGCGCAGTTCCGCGAGGTCATCCGTGGGTTCGAGATGGGTGGTGAAGGTGACGAGCCAGGCGGCGGTGCCGCCGATGGTGGCGAGGGATTCCTGGTAGAGGTCCAGCGCGCCATCCTCACCGGGAAGCAGCAGGCAGCAGCGCTGGGCCTGCGCGGGGAGGAGAGCGTTGGAAGCATCCTTGGTTAGGTTTTGCCAGGCTCCGGTGGCAGGGCTGCGGCGGAAGCTGGTGAGGGGGACCTCCTCATCGGGCTCGAAAAAGCGCGGTGCGTCACTCCAGGCGGTGCGCCAGCGCATCTGGCGCAGGATGTCTACCGGTGTGAGGCCTGCCTCTGCGGCGGCGCGGGCCTCACGCGCATCGGCGATGAGGTGATGCGCCAGATGATTCGTCCGCCCGGTGTAGTCAGAGCCCGCATCCCGGATGCAGCTGAAGACATGATAAGAAGCTGCGCCGGCATTGATGATGCGATGACTCAGCACCACACGGCGGGCGCTCAGGCCGGAAAGCCGCGCAAACTGCGAGACACGCTCCACCGCCGCCATCAGCAGGCCGCTCACCGCGCGATGCCGCGCCACCGTGCCGAAGCCGGTGCGGCCAGCCTCGATCAAACGAGGCGCGCTGGTGTAGATGAGCTGGGAGGCCATGGGGAAGTTAACGGTGGTTTACAGTGGTTGACGATTGTTTACGGTTGTTGGCAGAGGCTGAGAAAGGTCGTGGTGGTGATTTTGGTTAGGCTTCAGGGGCTTGGAAAACTACTGTCAACCATCGTCAACAACCGTAAACCATTGTAAACTTCTCTACTTCTTGGTCACCACCTCAGGCGCGAGCTGGGAGAGGACCCAGAGGGAGGGGACCTCGACCTGCTTCGGCTGGATGGAGCTGGGATCTGGGCCGATGCGGACGTGGCCTTCACTGTCCGTGAACTGAACGGGGGAGCAGCCGAGCGGACTCACCGCGAAGTAGGCGACGTTTGATGAAATGGCCTCGGCATTCGCGACGATGGCCGGGCAGAGGTCTAACAAAAGATCACGCAGACGGTTGGAGTTCTGCTGGACGTTTTCAAGCAGCAGGGCGCCTTTTTCCACGGAGGGCAGGAGGGGGGCTTCACCGAGCAGGTGCTCCCAGGTGTCGCTCTTGCCGATCATGACCGCGAAGGGAGTGTCGATGGTCTGGCGCGAGTCGAGGCCTAACACGTTTTTGATGCGCACTTCCGTCTCGGCAAGGATGACGTCCTGCTGGTCGAGCCGGCGGCTCTGGATCTGCGGGTCACGGATGCCGCGCAAGCGCTGGCGGAACTCGGTGTTATGCAGCGGATCAAAGAGGAAGAAGATGCCCGATGCCACGGCGATGTGCTGCGCGCCGGGGGAGTCGGCGCTGTTGCGCGTGGGCTCGAAGTGCTCACCGGCATTGTCATAGAAGACGAGGGCGAAATCCGTGTCGTGAGCGCGGCTGCGGGTCAGCTTGAAGACGAAGGGTTTCGGCAAACGAACTTTGCGTCCCTGGCGCGGCAGTGTCTCATAGAGCATGCCTTCCAGTTCGGTCTTGGCCAGGAAGGCATCTTCCGGCGTGGAGGCGGAGAAGAGCTGCGTCCGCATCTGGGTGAGGATGACATTTTCGGAAGGGTCCGCATCCCGGAAGGTCACGCCGAAGTTCTGGTAAAGGCTGGTCTGCAGGGTGCGGGTGAGCACGCTGAGGTAGTAGCTTTTGCCCGAGGAAGGTGCGCCGACGATGGAGAAGATGTGGTGCGGCGTGTCCATGAAACCGGGAGGCAGCTTCCGGCGGCAGTGAGGGCAGGCGAGATCGGGGGCGGAGAGGCCCATGGCATCCAGAGCCTGTCCTCGGTCATTGAAACGGGTGGCATGGAAGCGCTGCATCGCATCCTCTCCCAACAGCGGATCTCCGCGCAGGGTGGCATGCACGGCGATGTTCATGGCGTCTCCACGGTCGAATTTGAACCAGCAGACAGGGCAGGTGAACTCACCATACTCCATGTTCACTGGCTCGGAGTGCACGGCCTGCACGAGTTCCTCCTGCTGGACGGGGGCGCTGTTTGCCGGGAAGACGTGGCGGATGTCCTTGACGAAGAAACCCACGTCATGGAGGCCGCCAGGCATGGCGATGTTGTCCTCCGCCTGCTCATCGGACTGGCGGCGGATGTGCTGGCCCATCTGGTCATGATCAAAGGGGCCATACCACTGGCGCGCCTGAGAATCGTAAAAATGCCAGAAGGGGTCGATCCCGAGATCACTCCACTCCGAGGCATCTGCAAGCGCCTTGAAGGCCAGGGCCTCACCGCAGGAGAGGAGGGTGTGCTCCTCCCCGAGGTGAAGGGTGAACTGGGTTCCGGGAGCACCATCCACCAGGGAGGTGCCTGCCGAGTCGGCATGGAGGGTGATCTCAAAGATGTCTCCACGCTGCTGCACGGTGCCGAGCACGGGAGGGCAGGCCGGGGCGTGGGTGCGGAAGTCTGCGGCGGCACTGGCCCCGAGAATGAAAGGCGTGGTGGCGACGACCGTCCGCTCCCCCGTGGCGCAGTTAAGAATCCCAACACGGGGCGTGAGCGAGCGTGGACGAAGGCTGGTCATGACTTGGGGGAAAGGTTGTCAGGAGGGAAGCCTGAGAGGGGCTCAAACTCACCGAATTTATTCACATCCTATTTTCGCCGAGGGCAGCCGGTTGTCTGCCCTGGAAGTGTTAAGGGAAGGTAAAGGTTGGCTTACAAAAGTGGCGCGGAGCGCTACCTGGGAGGCTTTTGAATAGCTAGAACGAGTGAAAAAGACTTGAAGAAGGACCTGTTTCAGGGAATTATTTAACTTATCTGAATTATTAACATCAGGCTAGAATCCCCATGAAAATCACTTCGCTGCTCGTCTTCCTGGCTCTCGGTATCACCACCGCGACCTCCTTTGGGCAGTGGGGTGCACCTGCGGCGGGCTCCGGTCTGAGCGGTGCGCCGACGATGCCTGCGCCCCCCACGCCGCCGACTCCGCCTCCAGGCATGGATGGCGGTGCTTATGGTGGCATGTCTCCCACGCTTTCCGCTCCCACCATGGGCTCCCCCTATGCCGGGCCGACCATGGCTGACCCGTATGCGAACTACAATGGCTACCAGCAGCCGGCCCAGACAAACAGCTGGGGCAGCACGGTGCAGCAGAGCATGGGTGGCAATGGTTCCTCGATCCTGAACTACCAGTATGCTGAGGCCTTCTACCGCTATGTGTCTCCGAAGGAAGACAAATACAACGGTAGCCATGGTCTGGGTGTGGCTCTCGTGATGCCGCTGCCGACCATCTTCTTCCTCAAGGGCACCTTTGCCTGGACCAGCGGCAGTGGCGAAAAAACGGCCAAGGCTGCAGCGAACGCCGACTATGAACTGTCAACGATCACCATCGGTGGTGGTGCCTACATGCCGATCACGCAGAAGCTGCACTTCGTGGGTGAAGTGGGTCTCGTGTATGCCAACTTCCAGGCTGATGGCGTGAACGCGAGTTACACCGACGGCGGCATCTATGTGCGCCCGAGCATTCGCTACCAGGTGGTGGACTGGATGGAGTTGCAGGCCGGTGTGACGGTCTCGAGCACGGATGACTATGACTCGAAGGTCTTTGATGTGCTGGGTTACTTCCGTGTCTTCCCCATGCTGGACCTGAACATCGGCGCTGACTTTGGCGATGTCACCCGAGGCTTCCGTGCCGGTGCCCGTCTCCGCTGGTAAACAAACTTTCCGTTCTGAGTTTTCTCCCGACTCACCTCAAGAACAAAGTGGCCCGCCTGGTGCATCCCAGGCGGGTTTTTTGTTGGGGTGTTGGTTAGGGATGGAGCGAGTTACGCCATACGCCTCTTACCGCGCCACTGCCTGCATCCGCTTGTCAGGCGTTTCGTTTGTGGATGCCAATTCTATTGCCATCTGGATCGAGAATGAAGGCTCCGCGACAGATAGGACTCTGAAACGGCTCTCCTAGAAAGGTGACATGGTGCTGTTTCAGATGAGCGATGGCCTCGTCAAAATCCGCTACTTCCAAGGCGAGTGCGGGGCCGTCACTCGACGGCTTTAGCATGGGTCCGCAGCCGAGAAGGAGCGTGTGTGGGCCGACTTCAAACTCGCATGACATCTGACGCTGCGTTACACATGTGAGTCCCAGAACTCCCTCATAGAAAGCTCGGGCTCGGTTCATATCCGTGACGGGGTATCCGATGAAGGCAAATTCTGTGATCTTCATAATGGTGCATGGTTTAAAACGACTGCTGTTTATACGACCAGCGAGGCTTCTCGGCTGTGGGTCCAGCATGAGGCCACCAAGTCACTGCTGCATTCCTTGCCCAACGTTCCAATCACCCCAGACCTCGGCAGTCTGACGACATGCCGCTACCTCACCAGTTTCGTGGGTTGATAGTGACTGTCATGGCGTAGATGAATTTACGGGTAGCTCAATTTCCGGAAGTTTGTCAGAAAGCTTTCGACGAACATTGGGCAACAGTGTGGCAAGTGAGTATTGAGCGATTACCTCGGTGTCACGAATAATAGCAATATGGCCGCTAATGCCGTAGTGCCCTCGTTTGACGAATAGACTTTTATGACCTCCAGCAGGAAACATTCCTCTTAAAACAACACGACCTTCATGATCCGTAATCGCAGAGAGACGGTCGGTTTCTGCAGATTCGAGCAACACCCTCCGACTGTTATTGTCCTGTGCCAGGAAACTCTCGAAGTTGTTGTTCATCATCAACATCACGCGCACGCCTGACTTGGCGGATCCGCCTGGGAAGGTCACAACACGAATTGGAACATCCTTCCAAATCGCTCCATCCCAAATTAGGACAGTTCCGAAAGAACCAAGCCACACTAGGAAGGCCAGGCTTAGTAGGCAAAGAATTGTGCTGATGGGGTGTTTCATGGAGCGTCATGTGATGACACGCTCACGTCGTTAGTTTCGCCCCACCAATCGTCTTCGGAGCGAGCCGAGCTCGCCAGATGTAACGTTGGAAGAGGACCTTCACGCTGGCGGTCATGGGGACGGCGAGGATGGCGCCTAACAAACCACCTAACAACAGGCCCCAGACGAGGACGCTGGCGATGACGGTCATGGGGTGCAGGCCCACGGCCTCACCGACGATGCGCGGGGTGATGAAAAAGCCATCAATCTGCTGCACGACGATGAAAATGACGGTCACCGCGAGCGGGAGTGCCCACCAGGGATCTCCGGGGATGAGGGCGCTGCCGCCCTGCACGGCGCCGATGATGACAGCGGGGATCCAGCAGATGGCGATGCCGAGATAGGGGATGATACCGAGAACACACAAGGCCAGGCCGATGAGCAGGCCAAAGTCGAGCCCGATGACCATGAGTCCCAGGCCGGTGGCGATGCCATTGATCACACTGACAAAGAGCTGCCCGCGGAAGAAGGCGATGAGGTAGCGATTGATCTCCGTGAGACAGGCCACGACCTCGTCTTTAAAAGCACTGGCCCGCAGTGGCAGGTAGTCCGACCACTGGCGCTTGATCTTCGCGCTCTCGATCAGGAAGTAATAAAGATAAAGCGGCACGATGATGAAACCGAGCATGAAGCCGAAGATGCCGAGGAAACCACCCACGCTGCTGCTGACAAAGCGCCAAATATTTCGAAGCACGGTGGGCAGGGTGGTCTTCACCCACTCGCCGGTGAGCAGCGTTTTGAAGTCGATGTCAAACCCCGCGATGGCACTGTCTTCGGGGGTGGATGCAGGCTCGGCTGGTGATGCCGTGGCGGCAGCAGCGAGGGTGGCTTCAGGAACTGTCGGCGTCGTGGTCGATGCCGGAACGATGGGCGGCGGAGTGGTCGTGTCCGTGGAGATGTGTGGAAGCTCGATGCCATACTCCTTCTCGAGTTTGGTGGCGAAGCTCAGCGCTGCCTCACGCGCCTTGACCGTGTAAGCCGGAATCTTTTTGGCGAGATTCGAGGTCTGCTCGCCGATCTTCGGCAGGATCCACAGTCCCAGGCCCACGATGGCCGAGGTGAATAGGATGAAGACCAGCAGCACAGCATTGTGACGCTTCACGCGCTTCCGTTCCAGCCAGGCCACTCCGGGCTCCAGCAGATAGGCCAGCACACCGGCCACGGCGAAGGGCACAAGGATGGGCTGAAGAAAGGCCAGCACCTGGGTGCTGAGGTAGATGAAACCGATCGCGAGTGCGCCGATGATGGCGATGGAGAGGGCCGTGACGGCCGTCCAGAGCATGTTTCTTTGAAAAGCCGTCGGGATATTTTTCATGCGGGGAGAGTGCGCTGCAAATAACGTGCCCGTTCTACGTGACCAGTGGGCGGAGGCCCATTACAATTTCAAGCTCTTCTTGCACCCGACTCATCCCCGGGTCACGTCTCATCACCCTCCATGCTTCAAGTTCCTGACCAACCCTTCAGCGGCCTCATCTTCGACTGTGACGGCACTCTCGTGGACTCCATGCCCTTGCACTACAAGGCCTGGGTGGCCTCGCTGGATCATCATGGCGCCACCTTTCCATTCACGGAGGACTACTTCTACTCGAAGGCCGGCATGCGTGAGCAGGATGTGGTGACGCTGCTGAATGCGGAGCATGGCACGAATGTGGATGCCGAGGCCGTGGCGAACCATAAGGCCAGGCTGTTTGAAGAAATCATCCCGCAGGTGGAGGCCATCCGCCCCGTGGCTGAGTTTGCCCGCTACATGCATGGCAAAGTGCCGATGTCCGTGGCCTCTGGCAGTGAGGAGCACATCGTGCGCGGCTGCCTGAAGGCGAACGACCTGCTGCATCTCTTTGATGAGATCATCATCACCCCGCGCCTCGTCGCAAAGGGCAAGCCAGCACCGGACATGTTCCTGCTCGCCGCCGAGCGCATGGGCGTGCCTGCGAAAGACTGCCTCGTGATTGAAGACGGCCAGTCTGGCATCGACGCCGCGAAGGCCGCCGGGATGAAGTGGGTGTTCGTGCCGCGGACGCTGAGGTGAAGGTGGGGCAACCATCCTGGTTGCCGGCTTGTCTCTGCCAGCTGGAAGCTTGCACCACCTTCTGAAAAGGCTTTACCTCGGTGGTTCGACTGTTCTTTAAGTCTTCAGTGCTTTCGTTCGCCCTCATCAATCCACTCGCGCATGTCAATCCGCTGGGCGTGCTGGCTGTTATCACGAGCTGTGTCGTCTTCGTGGTTCTCTACCGAAAGGTGAGGCATCTTCCCGAGAAGGTGCGCATGCTCTGGCTGGCGGTGCTGGCACCGCTTTCGCTGCCAGCGATCAGCTTTGCTGTGTATTACAGTCACAAGCTGCCTGAGTGGGAGTGGTTCTACACTCTGCGCTCGTATCCCGGCACGGAATTGCTCGCGGTCTTTCTCGGAGGTGCTGCCGGTGTTGTTGCAACGTTGGTTGGGCGACGGTTGCGTCTCGTATTCCTGCCGTTGCTTCTCATTGTTACCGCCGTGCCTTACATCAAGCCGCTGATCGGCCCCATTCCGGAAGCCATGTTTCAGGAGCGTTCGTTGAAGGGCGCTGCACTTCAAAGCACACCTTCCACCTGTGGTCCGACCAGTGTGGTGAACATCTTGAACCGTCTCGATATGGCCGCCAGCGAGCGTGATATCGCCCGCGCAGCCTTCAGCTACATGGGCGGGACAGAGGCGTGGTATCTCGCCCGTTATGTAAGGCAGCGTGGACTGACACCACGCTTTGTGTTTGAGCCAACGTTCACTTTGGAAGCTGGGTTGCCGGCCATGATGGGTGTCCGCTTCCCGGGAGGAGCGGGGCATTTCATTGCGGTCCTAGATCTTGAGAATGATCACATCACTTATGTGGATCCGCTGAATGGTGAAGCCAGACTGCCGTTGGAAGAATTCCTGCGCAGCTATGAGTTCACCGGGTTTCACATGGTGGTGAGACGTGAGTGAGCAGAGCGGGCTCGTCCTTTTCAGGGATGCCTGACGAGTCGATATTTCTGCTGCGGACTGTTAGGCTTGTCCGGCAGCGTGGGCTCGACGAGCCTGGCCGCGATCGCGGGTTGCAGATAGTTTTGGCGGAAAGTGGGACGATGAGAAAGCTCCAGATGCTTCATGCATTGCTGGGTTGTCATCGGACCCTTGGCCAGGCATTTGAGCAGTGCCTTGACTTGATCGGTAACTTGATCGGTAACTTGGTCGGTTGAGGTAAGTTCTTCGAGGGCCTGAAGCAGCGCGGACAGCAGGAACTCGATGAAGATGGTGGAATTGCCTGTCTTGTCCGAAGCCGCAAGAGCCGCATAATAAGCGGATTGACGTTCCCGGATGACTGTCTCGACTGGAAGCCAGGCGAGCAGAGGCTTCCATCGGCTCAGGATCAGAGTCTGCCAAAGACGGCCCATGCGGCCATTGCCGTCTTCAAAGGGGTGGATAAACTCGAGTTCGTAGTGAAAAACGCAACTGGCGATCAGCGGATGCTCGTCCGTTTGCTTTAGCCAAGAAAGCAGATCATTCATCAGTCCGCGCACTCGATCAGCCGGTGGAGCCATGTGAACCAATTGGTCCCCCTGGGCGATAGCCACACCTTTCCGCCGGTAGGCTCCTGGATGGTCCACCAAACCGCGGGTCAGCAAACCATGCGCGGCCAGCAGGTCCTTTGAGGACCATGGCTTCCAGGTTTCCATCGCTTCGTAGGTGGTGAAGGCGTTGCGCACCTCCTGGATGTCTTTTGGAGGACCCAGCACCCTTTTACCAGCCAGGACGGACGTTACCTGATCAAGAGTGAGCGAGTTATTTTCGATGGCCAGCGAGGCATGGATCGTCTTGAGGCGATTTGCCCGTCGAAGAGCAGGTGGCACAGGCTGCCCATGCCGCTCGGCCAGTTGCCCCATTTTCTCGCCGATCTCAGCCACCAGCGCCAGCACGCGTGTATTCAGGGTGTAGGGAGGCTGGTATGTCTGGCTCATTCAGTCAGAAGAAATGTTGGGCACACGTTGGTCTTTGCAAGCTCACCACACAGACGGTCTTTGGACACACGAACTGTGGCAGCTCAAACACATCCATACAATTCGTTATACGAATCCTTGATCATGCCCAGCCACTCGCCCTGGTCCATGGACCAGTAGCGGTTGGAGAAGATCTCCACCTCGCGGTGACCGGTGAAGCCGGTGGCGTCCACCCAGTCAGAGATCTGGCGGATGGGGATGCAGCCTTCACCCATGAGACCGCGATCATTGAGGAGATCGGTGGTCGGGGTCTTCCAGTCACAGATGTGGAAGGCGAAGAGACGGTCGTTTGCGGCGGTGAACTGAATCTGGTGCTGAAGCTCCGGGTCCCACCAGATGTGATACACATCCGCGGCGATGCCCACCTGGGCAGGGGAGCCGAGCGCATCACAGATGTCATTCGCCTGGCGCATGGTGTTCACGGCGCTGCGGTCGTCCGCATACATGGGGTGCAGGGGTTCGATGCCCAGTTTCACCCCTGCAGCCTCAGCGTCTGGCAGCACGGCGGCGAGACCGTCCGTGATCTGTTTACGCGATTCCTCCAGCGACTGTCCGGGCACGGCGCCGCAGACTAGCACGATGAGCGGAGCGCCGAGCTTATGCGCCTGTTCGATGCAGCGGCGGTTGTCATCGATGGCTTCCTGGCGGGAGGCGGCGGTTTTGGCCGGGAAAAAGCCTCCGCGACAAAGGCTCACGATGTCCAGCCCTGCATCCTTGGCCTGCTTGCCCACGGCAGCGGGATCGCGACCGTCCAGATTGTAACGCCAGAAAGTGATGCCTCCGGCTCCAGCTTCGGCATAACGACGAATGCAATCCTCCGTGCTCCAGGGTTTGGTCGTGATGGTGTGGATGCAGAGGCGCTTCATGGGAGAAAGAGGTTGGGGGAAGGGAACCGAAGCGTCGGCGGGACGGGGTGGAGTTTAAAGTTTAAAGTTACAGGTTCCAAGTTTTGCCGGGAGTCATGCCGCATGAGCGGCTCCCTCCGGGAACTTGAAACTTTCAACCTGAAGCTTGTAACCCCCCGTCCTATTTACCCACCGGGTTCTGACTTCTTCCCCGGCGCCAGCCTTGGCGATGTTTGCCCACCCACTCGGTGAGAGCGCGCTCGAAGCCGATGTCCTGTCCTTCCTTCTCACTCACCAGCCACTTGTGGCGGTGGATCTCGGCCAGTTCGGCCTGAAATTCAGAGTAGGGGGAGGATTCTCGGTTCGCGTTCGAGTGGGGCATGAGGGCTGGGGGGCTTAACAAGAAAACGTCTGGTCGGCGAAAGTCATGCGCAAGTTTCCTCATCCGCCCCGCCAAAAATTCTCCCCTTCCTGGAGAGAAAGAAAATGACAAGCCTCTGCGTGCCGCTATATCGTTTGGCTCGTGTTCCCCTCGCACGGGCCGAAGTAGCTCAGCGGTAGAGCAGCGCATTCGTAATGCGCGGGTCGCGGGTTCGATTCCCGCCTTCGGCTCCATTTTCGAGAAGAGAGCCATGTCCGACCGTCCAGCACCGTCCCGATCCAGCCGCCTGCGGCAGAGAGAGGCTTTGCTCAACGGCATCGCCAAATTGATCGGTTGCGTGGCTCTGGTGGTCACAGTGGCTGTGGTTTTTTATGTGACGGTTACCCAGTTGGACCGGCAAAGCCCGAAGATTGATCCGGCCTATCTGGATCAGACCGATCCCGTGACGGAGCATTCCTGGTCAGGGACAGGGCAGCCGCCGTCGGCTCAACAGAGCAGCCTGTCCCGCCCGGTGCTTTCCAGTCCTGAGCCCCTCTCCGTGGGGAGGTCGGCGGAGCCTTCGGGCATGGCCGTTCCAGCCCCGGTGCGCGGGCCGAGTCTGACGGATGCTCTCCCAGGTCCGCAGGCCAGCCCGTCCCCGGCGGGGCTGATGGACATTGAGAAGAAGCGTTCCAAGATCGAGGCGGCCACCCATCGCTTTTTCGCCGCCACCACGGTGACGGAGAAGGCGGCAAGCTCCCGTGACACCGCCCGTGTGGCACCCTTGATGGAGGTCTACTACCAGAAGCATATCCTCAGCGTGGGCAAATGGCAGAGCCTAGGCTGGGTGACTCCCATGGATGAGCCCGGTCACCGCCTGGCCTATGCCCAGACCCTCTTTACAGACACGGAACCTGTCTGTGTCATCATTGAGGAAACGGAGGACGGCACGGTGCTGGTCGACTGGGAAAGCAGCGTGCGCTACGGTGAACTGGAGTGGAAGGACTTCCTCTCCAAGAAGCCCGGGCAGCCCACCCTTTTCCGCGTCATCGCCTCCAGGCCCGCTCCCAATTCTGAGGCCCAGCCACAGGGCAAAGAGGAGGTCATCGAGCTGAAGCACCCGGCCGGGCAGGGCACCGTGGATGCGTATTTTAACCGCGACGACCCGCAATTTCATTCACTTCTGGAGCAATTGAGGCTTGGCAACTGGACGAACGTCCCGCTAACCTTGCGACTTTGTTACCCAGGACCGACTTCCAGCGCGAGGGCCGTCCGGATTGCAAGCATCGAAGGAAAAGGCTGGTTGATACTTCAAAACAGAAGGAGCTAATGTGAGCAAGACACCACTCAAAAAGTCGTCCAAGGCCGCCAAGCCGGCCCCAAAGAAGCCATCGTCCAAAGCTCCCCCCGCCAAATCTGCCGTCAAAAAGCCCGCGCCGAAAAAGCCTGCACCCAAGAAACCTGTCCAAGTGGCTAAAAAACCGCAGCCAGCTCCGAAAAAGCCGGTGAAAAAGGCCGTGCCGGCCCCGGCGAAGAAGAAGCCCGCGCCAGCCCCTGTGGCTAAAAAGGCCCCCAAGGCTGCTGCCCCGGCCAAAAAGCCAGCCCCGGCTCCCGCCAAGGCCCCGCCAGCTCCGGTGAAAAAGGCCGCACCTTCCGCACCCGCTGCAAAGGCTCCCGTCAAAGCCGCTGCTCCAGCCCCGGCACCCGCTGCCGCCCCTAAAGCGGCCGCTGCTGCGCCTGCTCCCGCTGCGAAGGTAGTCGCCACTCCGGCCCTGGCCCCTGCCGTGTCAGTGGCCGCTCCAGCCCCCAAGCCAGCACCAGCGCCAGCTCCCAAGCCCGCCACTTCGCCTGCGAAGAAGGGGGCGACGGCCAAAGGCGCTGTTCCTGCGATTCCGAGCGAGCCCATCGCTCCGCCGAAACCACCCGTGATTTCGTCTGAGAAGCCCGTGGCCACCAAATCGGGCGCTCTTTACTATGACTCCCACATGCACACCCCGCTGTGCAAGCATGCCTGGGGTGAGCCTGAAGAATACTGCGCCCAGGGCGTGAAGGCGGGCCTCAAGGGTATCATCTTCACCTGCCACTGCCCGATGCCGGATGGCTTCTGGCCCACGGTGCGCATGAGCGAGAGCGAGTTCGACGTCTATCTCGGCCTCGTCCAGCGCGCCAAGGACGCCTACAAAAACAAGCTGGATGTCTGTCTGGGCATCGAGAGCGAATACTTTCCCGGTTACGAGAAATATATCGAGAACCTGCATCAGCGTGCGCCTTTCGACTACTGCCTGGGTGGCCTTCACTGGCAGTCCAAGGAGTATCTGAACAAGTTTGAGCAGGGCACCATCGAGGGCTTCCGCCGCACCTACTTTGAGCATCTCGCCGTCAGTGCTGAGACCGGCCTCTATGACTGCGTGGCGCACCCGGATCTGGTGAAGAACTACCACCCGGATTCCTGGTGCTTCGCCATCATCAAGAACACCGTCTCCAATGTGCTGGACCGCATCGCCAAAACCGGTGTGGCCATGGAACTGAACACCTCCGGCCTGAACAAGAGCTACTCCGAGATGAACCCCGGGAACGAGATGCTGCGCATGATGGCGGAGCGGAAGATCCCCATCGTCGTCGGCAGTGATGCGCATCGCGCCCCGCGCGTGGGCGAGCACTTTGTCACCGCCCTGAACAACCTCGCTGAGGCTGGTTTTGAAGAAGTCAGCTACTTCAAGAAGCGCGAGCGCCACGACATGAAGATCAGTGACGTGATCTCCAGCATCAAAAAGGCGGCGGACGCGAATTCGTGATCGGGCGGGAAGGGGAAGTATCCCATGACCGTCCGCACTCATTCCGAAGCCGGGAGCAAGGTTCAGAACGAAGACTTCGTTCTGGCGAAGTGGCATCCTGGAGATCCATCGATCATGATTTGTGCCCTCGCGGATGGCCAGGGTGGTCGCTCCCATGGGGCCGAAGCTGCGAGAGCGGCTTGTGAGGCTGTGTGGGAAGCCGCCGCAAACTTGCCAGCCCAGCAACTCTTCATGGATCGCACGTGGATACGCATCATCCAGGAGGCGGATCGGAAAGCTGCAGCGACGGGTGGTTTCACCACGCTGATCGCTCTCGCTATCAGCGATGACTTTGCCGCAGGTGCCTCCTGTGGAGATTCTAAAGCGTTCTTCCGTCTCGCTGGGCACACGGAACTGGCCGAGTGGACTGTTCATCAGCGGAAGAACCCTCCTGTCGGCAGTGAGTGTGCGGATCCTGAACCCTTCATGTGTCATGCCATCGGTGGCAGCAGGCTGCTGATCGTGTCAGATGGAGTTTGGAAATTCTGTGGCTACGAGGCGCTGAAGACAGCTTTCGAGATTCCGCCGGATCAGGTGGCGGAGCACTTGAAGAGCGCGGTGTTGAGCAGGGCAGGCTCCTCACTTCCCGATGACTTCAGCTTGATCACTGTGGATTTAGCCTGATTTGAGGCCGGGATGCACGATTCCGAAACTGACACGACTTCGAGGCAAGAAGACGCAGGTGATGCCACCCGTTCAGAAACCTTGAGCGATGGTGATTTGCCGCTGCATATGCGTCCCCTGCCGCAATGGGCATGGATGCTGTCTGTGCTGGTCTTTCCGGCATCGGTGTTCCTCGCGTTCGGGGCGGCGCGCCTGTTGTCATGGAGCCGGGCGCTGGTGCTGGCGGTGGTGTCCGGCGTTAGCAGCATCGGTTTCGTGCAGCTCATGGTGTATCTGGAAAGTCACGATGTGAGCTGGTGGATTACCGGACTGACCAATCTGGCGGGTTTCGTGATGTATTTGGGCTGGGGTTTCCTGATCTATCGGATCGGTCTTCGACATGGATTGTGGACACCTACAGCCCGGAAACTATGGCGTGCAATCGGGTGGGGCATGGTGGGCATGATCATGCTGAGTGCGTTTCTGCATTTGATCCTCGCTGTGCTCACGCTGGTGCGGGCTTGGAGAGGGGAGTGAGAGGTGGATCTGGGGCTAAGATAGAGAATCTACGAGGGCGCCCCGATCCCTTGACTTCTCACCCCTATGAAAGTCCTGATTTGTTCACAGCGTAGGTGTGGCACCCCCTTTTTTCGAAATCATGCCCACCCGCTTCGTTTTTGCTTCGATCACCGGCTTTTGCCTCGCCTCTTCCGCCAGCCTCTTCGCGCAGGACGCGGAAAAGATCACCTACGAGGACCACATCAAGCCGCTGCTGGAGAACAAGTGCTTCTCCTGCCACAATCCTGATAAAAAGAAGGGCGATCTGGACCTGACCAGCTTTGGCGCGCTCATGACCGGTGGCGGTGGTGGAGCCATTGTGGACGCGGGGAATCCAGATGGCAGCCGTCTGTGGACGACCTGCGCGAAGAAGGAAGAACCCTTTATGCCGCCGGAAGGCGCGCCTCTGAATGCCAAGGAACTCGAGATCCTGGCCAAGTGGGTGACCGGTGGTGTGCTGGAGACGAAGTCCAGCGTGGCCAAGAAATCCAGCAAGCCGAAGGTGGATATGGCCGTGGCCGTTACCAGTGGCCGCCCTGAGGGACCGATCGCCAAGCCGGAGCACGTGCTTTTGGAGCCGGTGATCGTCACTCCGCGCACCACGGCCGTCACGGCCATGGCTGCGAGTCCCTGGACCTCCCTGGTGGCCATCGCCGCACCGAAGCAGATCCTGCTTTATGACACCGACACCCGCCAGCTCGCGGGTATTTTCCCCTACACGGAAGGTTATGCACGCACCCTGCAGTTCAGCCGCAATGGCAGCCTGTTGGTGATGGGCGGCGGTCGGGGGGGCAAGTTTGGCCACGCGGTGGTTTGGGACGTGAAGACCGGCAAGCGCATGATCGAGGTCGGCAAGGAGTTTGACCAGGCCATGAGCGCGGACATCAGCCCGGACCACAAAATGGTCGTCGTGGGCTGCACCTCGAAAAAGGTGAAGTGCTATGACAGCGCCACGGGCGAGGAGCTCTACACCATCGCCAAGCACACGGAGTGGATCCTGGGCACGAAATTCAGCCCGGACGGCGTGCTGCTGGCCACCTCTGACCGCAACGGCAACGTCATGGTTTGGGAAGCTGCGAACGGCGGTGAGTTCTACATCCTCGGCCAGCACAAGGGACCCTGCACGGATCTCGCCTGGCGTGCAGACTCGAACCTTCTGGCCTCCTGCTCCAAGGACGGCACCATCTCTGTCTGGGAGATGAACGAGGGCAAGCAGATCAAGAACTGGGCCGCGCATGGCGGTGGTGTGCAGTCCGTGAGCTTTACGCCGGATGGCAGCATCGTTTCCTCCGGTGACGACGGCCTGGTGCGTGTCTGGGACGTCAATGGCAACAAGAAATCCGAATCGGTGAACCAGGGCGATATCGTCGCCAAAGTGGTCGCTCTCGCTGACTCGAAGTCCTGCGTGACCTCCAACTGGCGTGGTGAGGTGAAGGTGCTGACGCTTCAGGACAAGATGCCTGAGATCGGTCAACTGAGCAGCAACCCGCCGCTTATCGCCCAGCGCATTGTCGAGGCCGAGAAGCGCGCTACTGAACTCGTGGCAAAGCTGCCTTCGCTTCAGGAAGCGGTGAAGAAGGCTGAGGAAGATGCGAAGAATCGTCAGGCCAACCTGCCCAAGGTTCAGGCCGAGGTGGCGGAGAATGATCGTCGTTCCAAAGCCTATCCAGCGGAGATCGCAGCGGCTGAAAAGGCCCTCGGTGAGGCTAAGGCTGCTCTGACCAAAGCGCAGGCAGATCAAAAGGCCCGTGGAGAAGCCATCAAGGCTCACGCGGACAAGGCCGCCAAGGTGGCCCAACTGGAAAAAGATCTCGCGGCAGCGAATGCCGAAGCTCCGAAAGTCGCCGCAGCTGACAAGGCCGTGGCTGATGCCAATGGTGCCCTGGAAGGCGCGAAGAAGGAACTCGCCGCGAAGGCTGGCGATGCGGCTCTCACAGCGAAGGTGAAGGATCTGGAAGGCAAAGTTGGTTCGGCAAAAGCTGAGCAGGAGAAGCTGGCGGCGAGCAAGACCAAGATCGACCAGGCCACCGCTGCGGTGACCAAGGCCAAGGCTGAGCTCGGTGCTGCCCCAGGCCCTGTGGCCGAAGTCGACAAGGTGATCGCGGACACCAACGCCAAGATCAAAGAACTCACGGACACCATCGCTGCGAAGAAGGCAGAGCTGCCGAAGCTGCCAGCGCTGGTCAAAGCCGGTCCAGATCGCATCAAGGGCGCGGAGTCTGATGTGGCCACGGGCAACTCAAACCTCGCTGCGGCGCAGATGAATGCCAAGCTGGCTGCGGATGAGATCAATGTGCTGCAGAAGCTGCCCACGGTGCTCAAGGCTGCGCAGTTCAATGTCGGCGTGCTCGCGGAGAAAGAGACGCTGGCAAAGCTGGAAGGCAGCTTCAACGACTACACCGCCGCGAAGAAAGAGAACGAAGAGGCCAAAGTTTCCAATGCTTCGAAGATCGAGTCTTCGAAGAAGGCTATCGCTGAAGCGGTGAACCTGCTTCCACAGAATGAAGCCACGCTGGCCAAGCTCAAGGCTGAGCTCGGCGGTCTGGAAGAAGCGGTGAAGCCCACCAGGACCACGGACGGCGCTGCCTCTGCCAAGCTGGAAGAAGCGAAGAAGACTCTCACGACACGTGAGGCCGAACTCGCTGCACTGGTGAAGGCTCGTGACGAAGGCACCGCCGCAGCGAAGAAGAGCGCGGATGACATCGCCAAGGCCATCGAAGGCTTGAAGAAGAAGCTGGGTGAAGTCGCCACGAAGCTGAAGAACCCTGACGAGCAGGTGAAGAGCAAGCAGGCCGATGTGACCCAGCGTGAAGGCAAGCTCGCTGAGGCGAAGAAGAGCGTCGCTGATCTTACCGCGGCACTTCCTGGTCAGGAAAAAGCGGCCAAAGACGCTGAGGCAGCACTCGCCAAAGCTGCGGCTGATTTGCAGGCCGCCGAGAAGGCTCTCAATGAAACGCAACGCGCGAACGGCGAGGCTGAACGTGGAGTGAAGGTTGCTCGTCAGGCTGTGACGAGTGCTGAGAAAGCTGTGAACGATGCCAAGGCCAAGAATGCCGTCACTCCTGAACTGGAGAAGGCTCTCGCCGAGGCCCAGGGGAAGCTGGCCGCTGCTGAGAAAGCTGGCGCTGATGCTACCGCGAAGGTCACCGCAGCGAAGACTGCCAGCGACAGCCTTCGCGAGGCCCGCAATGCCGCTGAGAAGGCACAGGGTGCTGCACGTCAGGTTGCTGGCAAGAGCAAGAACGACCTGAACAACGCCAGCAACAGCGCCAAGCAGCTTGAGACCGCGCTCGCCAAATCCAAGGGCGAGCTGGACGCTGCGAACAAGGTCGCGGCTCCTCTGCGTGGTCAGCATGACAGCATCTCCAAAGAGATCGCCGCTCAGGACAAGGCCCGCGCGGACAAGCTCGCCGTGCCTGCGGCTCTTGAAGCTGATTTTGCCGCCAAGTCGAAGCCTGTGAATGAGCAGATCGCCGCCATGAAGGCCGCTCTTCCCGAAGTGGAGAAGGCTTTCGCCGAGGCTCGCGCCAAGCTGGAAGGTGAGATCAAGATCGTCGATGCCAAGAAGGCGGAAGTCGCCAAGGCCACAGAAGAGCTCGAAGGCACGAAAGCCAAGAAGGCCGGTGCTGAAGCCGCTATTGCCGCTGCTGAGAAGGACACTCCTGTGCGTGACAAGAACCTCGCTGAGATCAATGCGGAGCTGACGAAGCTTACGCCTCAGCTTGACCCTGCCCGCGCCAAAGTGAAGGATCTCGAAGCGAAGTATCTGACCATGCTGCCGAAGTAATGCTTGTTAGGTGCGGCGTGTGGTAGTCGCGCCAGCGTCCTGGATTGCGCCGGTCCTCCGGCGCTCTGAATGACAAGCGAGGATATTTGCGCAAGCTGTCAGCGAAGGTCGAATGAGGTTGGATCATCTTCCGACGGAAGATGATCACTCGCTTCGTCGGAAAGCTCCAGGGGGCTGGAGCACTCCAAGACGCTCCGCGACTTCGGCGCCACATCTGGAACGAAGCGCCGATAGGGTCGACATGGATCAAACCTTGATCACGATCTTCCCAAAGTGCTGGCCGCTGCCGATGCGCTCGAAGGCGGCGGGGGCATCTTCAAACTCAAAGGTGCTGTCGATCACGGGATGCATCTTCTGCGCGGTGATGTGCTCCAGCATGCCGGCGAACATGGTCTTGGAGCCGACATAGATGCCATCAAGGCGGATGCTCTTGCGCAGGATGCCCACAGTCTGCACATCGCCTGAGGTGCCGGTGAGCACGCCGATAAGAGCGATGTGGCCGCCGAAGCGCGTGGCCTTGATGGACCGGTTCAGCGTTTCAGGCCCGCCGATCTCGATCACGCGATCAACACCCAGCTTGCCGGTTTGCGCCAGCGCCCAGTCATCCCACGCAGGATCAGTCTTGTAGTTGTGCACGGCATCCGCACCGAGTTCGCTCAGGCGCGCTGCTTTGGCATTACTGCTGGTGGTCGCGAGCACCTTGGCCCCCACGCTTTTGGCAAACTGCAGCGCAAAGATGGACACACCACCGGTGCCGAGCACGAGCACCGTTTCACCGGCCTTCAGATCACCGCGCACGAAGAGCGCATCCCAGGCCGTGACAGCGGCGCAGGGCAGGGTGGCTGCCTCTTCCATGCTGAGATGATCTGGCACACTGAGCAGGCATGTCGCAGGCAGGCAGGCGAGTTCACGCAGCAGACCATCCTCAGCACCACCGAGAGCCTTGCTGGCGTGCTGCTGGGTGTAGCCGCCATCGATCCATGTGGGCATGAAGGGGATCACGACCTTCTGGCCCACGCTCCATCCACTCACCCCTTCACCCAGGGCCACGATCTCTCCCGCGCCGTCAGAGCATGGGACTCGCGGGATGGGGCCGGTCACACCTTTGATGCCCATCACATTCATGTAGTCGCGGTAGTTCAGGCAGCAGGCACGGATGCGCACGAGCACCTCTCCAGCCTTGGGCTCTGGATCAGGCAGTGTGACTTGCTTCAGGGAGGGCAGACCTTCCGTGCCGGTGATTTGGTAGGCTTTCATGGGTGTGTGATATCTACTCTCGAAGAGACCGACAAGACTCAAGTGGGGCCGTGTTTTGGCATGAAAACTTCACAAAAATCAAAACTCCATTTGCATCCATCAGCACCCCGATATACTTCCCGCCCTGCAAAAACGCAGCCCTGCTCGGGTGGCGGAATTGGTATACGCGCAAGACTAAGGATCTTGTGCCGAAAGGCTTAAGGGTTCGAGTCCCTTCCCGAGCACCATCTCTCTCAAAAGAGATGGCTTATGCCCTCGAAAAACGAGGGCTTTGTTGCTCTGACGAACAGAAGCACACCTGGGCCTCAAACGCGGTGTATTCCATCGACCACCGGAGCAGTTCACCGTTCGCGCCCGGCCCCAGCCATCCATGGACGATCGTGATCAACAGCCCAAAGTTCAGGAGCTTTGATGAAAACATTTTGCCCGGCCTCTCTCAGCTCAAATCAGAGCGAGCGGGGCCGGGCAAATCGTTTGATCAGCGACGGACGTTACTGAGCCGAGACAACGGGCTCGAGGATCACCTGTCCAGAGAGGATCGGTGTGGTGGTGCTGACGGGTGCGGTCTCGCCTGGCAGCTGCGGCAGCAGGAAGTAGCCATAGGCGCGTGTCACATTACCCTCTGGAATGGCGATGCCTTCGAAGGTGACCGTGCGCTTGATCAGCGCAGGCTTGCCATTGGGCACCGGATTGGCGTCCTCAAGATTGAACGAACCTTTGATTAGGCCAGATTTGTCCGTGAGGGTCAGTGCAGGCTTGCGCGGGTTCACCGTGGCATTGGCGGGAAGCACTGCCTTGCTCTTCGCGGCGATCGTGAGGGAGATCTCCGGTGTGGGAACCGGCACCTCGATGCCACCATCCGCAAAGACCAGCCTGGCTGCCGAGCCTGCATCCACGTTCAGGAAGACCTTTCCGGTGGTGAGACCATAGCGGCCGCCTTTGGCAGTGAGATCCACGACCTGCGGGAAGCCATTGCGATAGGTGCGATTGCTCGCAGCAAGATTGGCCGGACGCCACCAGGTCAGCGAGCCTGCAAGCGTTTGTGCATCGAGGTCAAAGGCGCCTGCCACGGAGCCTTTCAGTGCGGTGGTGTAGTGGATCTTGAAGTAGGCGAGCTGGCCGTCAGGACCCAAAAGGCTGCTGCCTGTGATGAGCTCACCATCCGCAAGCTTGCCCGCATAGGTCGCCTTGCCATCGGCCGTGAGGGTGATGGAGCCGAAGCCATTGCCTTTCGGCACGCCAGCGGTGTTTTTCAGCGCCTCTGGAATGTCCAGCGTGAAGGTGTGATAGGCGGTGTAGGTCGTGATCGCTGAATCGGTCTTGCTCCACTTGTTGCGCCAGCCGGTGAAGGTGATGGGGGCTGTGCCATCCGTGATCTGCGCGGTCGAGACACGGTTGGTGGCTGCATCCAGCGTGAAGGTGAGCACCAGCGCAGTCAGCGGAGCCTTGCGCGGGAACTCCTGGCGTCCCTGCACCAGCAGGCTGCCGGCAGTGGCATCCAGCACACCTTTGAGCGGATAGAGGGTGGTGCCCAGCGTGAGCTTGCCGGTGAAAGTGCCGGTGATGGTCGTGGTGAGCTCGAACAAGCCACCGAGATCCGCATTCACCGCCCCACGGCTGACCGGGGCCACGAAGCTGCCGATGGCATTGGCAGGGAAGGCGGAGACAATCAGACGACCACTCACCTCAGACTTGCTCTTGGGACCATTGGAAGCGGTGAGCTTCACCAGATAGCCGAGCGGATCTTTGGAGACGGCGGTAGGTTTGCCGGTGATCAGACCTGTCTTGGTATCGAGCTTCAGACCTGGAGGCAGGCCGGTGGCTGCATAGGCAGTCGGAGTCTTCTTCGAATCAGGATTCACAGGAATCTGATAGGTGAAGGTGCCGCTGACGATGGCAGGATCAAACTCGGGCGGGTTCTCCAGGATCTGGGGAGCCTCGCTGAAAACGGTGAGCTTGTGCACACCACTGGTTAGGCTGCCGCCTGGGCCCGTGATGACCAGGGTGTAGTCACCAGTGTCCTCGGCCTTGAGCGGCTTGATCTCCAGGATCTTCTTGTTGTCCAGGCCCTTGATGCGTGTGCCGTCGGCAGCGACTGGTTCGTTGTTGTTGTTCCAGACATAGGTCAGGGAAGCCCCCTCAGCTTTCACTTCGATCTTCGCGGCCGTGCCTGCGCCCAGGAGCTGGCTGGTGGCATTGCGCTGCACCACGGCGAGCTCCGTGTTGCCGCTGGTCACGGTCGTGGCCGCGGTCACTTCGACCTTGTAAGTGCCAGCATGCGTGAGGGCCACGTTGTTGATGTTCAGGACGGCGGCAGTGGCTCCGTTGATCTTCGCGTTGTTCCGATACCATTGATACTTCAGTGTGCCCTCGCCAAAGGCCAGCACGCTCAGGCTGACGTTGGTTGTGGTGGCCACGATCTGGGAGGCGCTGAGTGTGGCGACGACTGGCGTTCCATTCGCCACGACCAGGCGTGCCTCATTGCTGGTGGCACTGCTGAATGAATTGCTGACGATCACGGAATAGAGTCCGGCATCTTCGAGCTGGAGGCTGTTCAGCGTGAGGCTCGGGCTGTTGGAAGCCGGGATGTTCTGGACACCCTTGCGCCATTGATAGGTGAAGGGGCCGGTGCCGCCAGGCGTGACCGTGAAGGTGGCGGAGCCATTCTGCAAACCACCCTGAAGCTGCGGATGCTGGGCGATGGAGGCCGCATCATTCACGATGAGCTGCGCAGCAGTGCTGGTGACCGGGCCGACGATATTGGTCACGACCACGTCGTAAGCAGCTTGGTCGGCTTCGGTGATGTTGGTTAGGCTGAACTCGATGCCGGTGGCACCTTCGATGGGCTCACCGCCTTTGCGCCACTGATAGGAAAGGACACCTGTGCCTGTGGCCGCGACGCTGAAGGAGACGTTGGTGCCCGGGTTCTGGGTGCGGTTCTGTGGATGTGCGGTGATCTGTACCTGATTGTTCACGTTCACCACGGCTGAAGTGCTGGTGGTGGGACCTGCGGGGTTCGTCACGGTGACCGTGTAGGTGCCTTGATGGGCCTCGGCGGCGGTGAAAACATAGGTCGGCTGGGTCGCGCCCACGATGGGGAAGCCATCGAGCTTCCACTGATAGGAGTAGGGCTCCAGTCCTGTGACTTCCGTGCTGAGCGTGACTTCCACGCCAGGGTTCACGGTATCGCCCGGGGTGACCAGGATGGCTCCGACGACGGGCGGTTCAGGGCTGATGAAGAGCAGGCCGTGGCTGGCGAACAAACTGCGGTTCCAGAAGAGGCCCACAGGCAGCTCAGGCAGCTCGAGATTCACCGCCAGAGCGGGATCAAAGGGAGTGCCATCGGCCGTGGCATCGAGGTTCAGGGTGGTGAAGTCGAGGATGTTGAAGACATCGCCATTCGCGGGGACGTAGCCGCCCACGAGATCAATGCGGATCGTGCTGCCTGCGTCCAGGGCGAGAGTGCCGCCGATGAGGAGCGAGTCATGCTCAGCGGAAACCGTGCTGCCGAAGGCTTCGACAGTGGCTGTATCAAGCGGGTTTTCGACGGTGGCGGTGGGGCCTGCAAGGCCGAGAATCAGACGCGGGACACCTGGCTGGGCTGCTGCCGCGAGGGTGAGATTACCACCGAAGGTCAGGCGGCCCACGCCATCTCCCACAGGGAAGACATTGGTATGAACACCGCTGTCACCGGGGCTGATGATGCCGGCGCTGTTGATGATGAAATTGCCATTCAAGGTGCCGCGACCGCTGATGACGCGGGCATCGGTGATGTTGCCGCCGAGCGTGAATCCTGCGGTGAGTGCCTGCACATCAAAGGTGGCACCTTCGTCCACTTCGATCCAGCGGGTGGCATTGAAGCGACCGGTCGCCCCCAGGACAATGGAGCCGCCGCTGATCTTCACCTTGCCCTGAAGGGCGTTGACGGTGTTGATGGTCAGAGTGCCGGTTCCGGTTTTGGTTAGGCCGGCGTAGCCGCCGATGCCACCGCTGCCGCTGAAGGTGTAGTTCTGGCTGGAGTTCACGGTCACGGCGGAGGGCAGGAGAGTTCCAGCCAGGGTGACGGTGGTGTTGGCAGAGCTGTCGTCAAAGGTGACGGCGTCCGTTTGGAAGAAGGTCTCCACGCCAGTGTTCCAGGAAGCAGGTGTGGTGTTGTCCCACACATTGGTCGTGCCATTGCCAGACCAGGTGAGGTTTGCCAGGCTGCCGCCGACCACGAGATTCACCTGACCAGGGGTGGTGGTATCAAGTGAGAGAGCATAGCGTGTGGGATTTGTGAAGCTGAGCGTGCCCAGGTCACCGACGAGCGCGCCGGTGTAGTTGAAGAGACGATAGCTGCCCGTGAGCGGATGACCGGTCGGCGTGACATCGATGATTGAAGGTGCGCTGACGGTGAGGTCACCGCCGACATTGATGACGTCGTCCACTTCCGCCGTGGTGGTGGTGGGTGAGTTGAAGTTCACCTGCACGCGGCCGCCTGCAAGCGTGAGGTTGTTCGTGAAGTTAAACGTGCTGGCCACTGCGGCAGTGCCGGGGGCAAAGGTCGAGCCAGTAGGAAGCGTGGTGGCTCCCTGGACGGTGCCGTAACCACGCAGGGTCTGACTGGCGGCGAGAGAAAAGCCGCCGGTGACGTCACTGACATCAAGTGTGGCAGGAGCCAGCACATCAATGGTCGGGGTCTTGGCGATGGAGGCGAGCGGGCCGAGCTTGAGCTTGCCTGCATTGAGGGTGGTGGCTCCGGTGTAGGTGTTCACACCATTCAGGGTCCAGGTGCCGGTGCCGTCTTTGATCAGCGGGAGCACACGTGTGTCGTCCAGCAGCTCAGGGCCACGGATGACACCATTGATGGTGCCACCGACATCGCCATCCAGCTGTAGCTGGCGGTTGCCCGTGGTGGCGGCATGATCCGCCACCGGAATGAGGCGGATGTCACCATTCAATGTTAGGCTGCCGGCATCACCACGGATGCGTCCGTGACCGCCGTTTTGATTGAAGAGATTGATCTGTCCCTGGATGACATTGTCACCGGCGATGTTCTGGATGCCGCCCTGGGGGCCATCACTGCTGAGGCGGAAGGTCAGGTCACTGCTGAGGGTGAGATTGCCCAGGCTGCCGTCCAGGATCAGTGTGGGGCGACCGCCCTGGATGTTGACCAGCTTGGCCCCTTGTCCCAGCGCATGAGAGTGGGTGATGCGCAGCGTGCCCCGCGCATGGGTGACAGCACCGGTGAATGTGTTGTCTGCTGTCAGCGTGACCTGCTGGGGAACGGTGTAGGCCACGTTGCTGATCTGGAAGCCGCCAGCACCGGAGAGGGTCTGGTTCAGGGTCAGCTCACCCCAGCGACGAACGATCAGATTGCCTGCGCTGATGATGATGTTACCCGCTGGCACGGAACCTGTGGGGCCGTCATTGCCGATCCACAGGGGGCCGGCGCTGATGGTGGTGGTGCCCTGGTAGTCGTTCTGGTCGTGGGTGAGCTTTAGAGTTCCACCCGTGGTTTTGGTTAGGCTGCCAGGTCCGCTGATCTTGCCGCTGAGCACGATCTCTGTGGATGCTGCCACATTCACGCTGCTGTCTGTCTGCAGGGTGATGGGGCTGGCCACCACGTTTGTGATGCCAGCCAGCGCATTGATCTGGCCGCCATTAAGGATGATGGGCTTGGTGTTGTTCACCGTGTTGTTTTCAAAGCCGAGCTGGCCACCGAAACCCACGGTGATGCTGCCGGGCTGGTTCCCCAGTGTGGTGTCGCCTTCAAAGGTGAGACGGCTGCTGGTGCCGGTGATGGAGAGACTGCCGATGCCTGTCTCGCCCAGGTTTGCGAGGGCGATGGTATTGCTGCCCACTTTGGCGAGCTCATGACCATGCACTTCCAGACCGCCTGGAACATCGCGGATGTCCCAGCGTCCGGTGCCGCCGATGGAGCTCGGACCGGTGAGGATGAGCTTCTTCAGGCCCACATTCGCGCTTCCAGATCCGGTGTTGAGGATCACGCCGCTGCCATCGATGCCATGGCCTGAGGCGGAGACGACCTCACCTTCAGAAACCAGCTGGCTGCCGAGATCCAGAGCCGCGCCTTCAGCCACGGTCGTGCCTGCTTCAATGCCACCCAGAGCACGTCCATTACCGAGACGGAGGGTGCCTTCATTGATGTTCACGAGTCCGGTGAAGCTGTTGTTTCCGGAGATCGTCGTTGTGCCGGCGGTGAGCTTGGTGAGGCTTCCGGTGCCGCTGATGTCTCCCACCAGGGTGTAGCTGTCAGGACGATTCAACACGATCGATCCGTTATTGATCACAGGGCCGGTGCCGAGGCTGCCTGAAAGCGCCTGGATGCCATCACCGAGGCGGACAACGCCTGCCTCAATGGTGGTGGTGCCGGTGTAGGTGTGGTTCGTGCCATTGACGATGTGGAGCGTTCCTGTGCCACGTTTGGTCAGGCCGCCAGTGCCTGTGAGATTGCCAGTGCCGGTAAAGGTGTAATCCTTGACGCTGTTATCCACGACCACCTGGGATGGGGTGAGAGCGGCTGTCAGATTGACGAGAGTGGGGCCCGACGCGGAGTCATCAAACAGGACTGAGTCACTGCCCGTGAGTGTCTGCAGGTAGCGTGTGAGGCTGCCGCTGGCGACTTCACGCCAGTTCAGTGTGCCAATGCCGGTGCCATCATTTGCATCCCAGTCACCATTCACCTCCCCGGTCCAGCGCGGACGGTCGATCGCGCTCACATTCAGCACCACGCGTGTGTTCACTGTGTCGTCGACGAGATTCGCCACCACACGGGCGGGCAGCTCGGACAGGATCAGACCCGCAAAGCCAGCACCACCCAGGGTGCCTGTGTAGTCGATCAAAGGGATCTGACCGGTGGTGATGCCGCTGCCTTTGACGGCGATGCCGGCCGTGCCGGTGATGCTGACGTTCTGAGACGAGATTACCGGGGCTGTGGGATTGCCAAAGGAACCGACATCCAGATCAAGCGCCGTGTTTGAGGTTCCCTCGACGGTGAGACTGGTGGTGTTGAGCGACTGCCCTGCCGCAGCCACGTGCACACTGACGGAAGCATTGTTCGCAATGGCAAGGGAGCTCAAGGTGGAGCTGCCTGTCTTCAGATTGAGACGACCTGCCTGGACCGTGACGCCGCCGGTGAAGGCATTCTGGCCTTCCAGGCTCCAGGTGCCCGTGCCCGCCTTGATGATGCTGATCGCATTACCCCCGACACCGATGGCTCCGTGAACGGTGCCAGAACCCTCGCCACGAAGTGTGAGATTCGTGGATCCCGACGCTGTGGTGTAGCCGATGGCTCCATCGAGGTTCAGGGTTCCTGCCGTGCTTTCAATAACGTAGTCCGTGCCGCCTGTGCCGAGACCGATCGTGCCAGCGATGGTGTTGCTGCCACTGACGTTCGCGATAGAGGCGGATGTGGCATCTGCACGCGCGCCGAGCTGCAGGGCCTCGTTCACCACGATGTTAGCGGCCAGCTCCAGCTTACCGGTGGCGGTGCCGCCTGCGACGGAAGTGTCTGCAAGGACGGAGCCGAGAGAGGCTGGCTTGTTGATGCGCAGCGCGCCGTTATTGATGAAGATTCGGCCTTCCCAGGCCGGGCTGGCGCCATTCAGGAAGAGAGTGCCCGAACCATCTTTGATGAGATGACCACCTGCAGTCGCCTGGGTGCCGGCTCCTTGAATGAGGGTCTCAAAGGTTGTGTTGGCAGGCCCGGTCACCAAGAGGTTGCGGTTCGCTGTTGCCAGGCCGCCGCCGATGTTCACGAAGCTGTCAGAGCTCACGTAAAAGGGTGAGACTGCCGCATTCAAGGAACCGAAGTTAAAGAACAGGCCGCCGCTGGTGGTGAAGGTCACCGTGGCCTCGGAATTGTTTGTGATGGTGCCCGTGTTTGGCTGGACGGTGCCTGTGAAGTTGTCTCCGAGACGCAGGGCGAAAGCTCCACGGAAGTCATAACTGGTGTTCTGACCCAGGATCACAATCTTTTGCGGACCGCTGACGGTGATGCTCTTGGCGGTGGCATCCACATTCACGTTCACCGGGCCTGCACCCGCTCCTGCATACACCAGCGCATCCGTGCTTTGATCCGCAGGGAAGGTGGGCCGGGTGTTGTTGTTCCAGTTGCCCACGGCATTGAGGGCATTGCTGGCGGTGCCGGTCCATGTCTTGATGACATCGGTGGCGAGGACGGGCGTGGCGCTCAGCAACAGAAGCGCGCGCAGCAGAGAGTGACGGAGAGGGGATTTCATGACAAAGAGACGAAGCGGCCTTGTCGCTTTTTGGAGAGCGTGAAGGCCTGGGGGGCAGGGGATGGCTGGCCTTCCAGGGATGGTTGGATCGGCCTCTTGTGCGCTGGCCTCGTAGCCTCACCACACTTAACTCATACTGATTGAGTGTGGTTTTATTCGTCTCTAATTCCTACTTGGCAAGAAAGAATTGAATAATTCTGAGCACAGCCTGTCTCTCCGGGCTGATTCAGGAGCACGAATGGATGTCTGATGGGCTATTTCAAGGCCCAGCGCAGCTTGGCGGGAGATGAGCGTGGATTCGCACGCTGCTCGTCCATGGAAGCGCGAATGACCTCGTCTGACACCTCGCGGTAGATGCCTGAACGCAGGCCTTCCTGAAAGGCCTTCTTCACGCGACGATCCTCGCCTGAGTGAAAGGTGAGAAAGGCGACGCGGCCGCCGGGTTTAAGGGCTGCGGGGATGGAACGCAGCAGACTGTCCAGGGCATTGAACTCTTCATTCACCGCAATGCGCACCGCCTGGAAGACACGGCGCACCGCATCATCTGCCTCTTCAGCGCTGGTGCGTGGAGGCAGGGCGCTTTTGACGGCTTCGGCGAGCTGCCGTGTGGATTGTGGCACGCTGGTTTTCAGCCTGGCCGCGATGGGGGCGGCGTGCGGTTCGTCCGAATTCTCTTCGAGCGCTGTCACAAGCTTTGCCTCGCTGATGCTGGTGAGCCACTGAGCAGCCGACACGCCGCGTTCAGGATTCATGCGCATGTCCAGCGGGCCGTCTTGTTTGAAGGTGAAGCCACGCGATGGATTATCGATCTGCATCGAAGAAAGGCCGAGGTCTGCGAAAATCACATCGACTCCGTCATGCCAGCCTTGCTCCGCGAGAGCTTTGGTGAGTCCTGCAAAATTGCAGCGGCGTGCGGTGAAGCTCTCCTCATTCATGCCAAAGGCACGCAGGCGTGCTTCTGTGCGCGCGAGCTCGATGGGGTCGGCATCCAGGCTCATGAGATGTCCGCTGGGCTGTACGGTCTGCCAGAGGGCCCGGCTGTGACCGCCATAACCAAGAGTGCAATCAACCACACGGTCTCCGGGCTGCGGCTGCAGGCACTCGATGACCTCTGTGACCATGATGGGCACGTGCTGGCCTGCGGGGGTTTTTCCAGAGGCGCGCACCTTGGCGATCACATCCGGATGGCTGTCGGGATTCAGCTCCTTGTATTTGTCCTCAAAGCGGCGCGGGTTCTTGCCACGATAGCGAGGGCGGCGCTTGTGCACGGGCGGGACCGATGCGGGATCAGACTCAGGCTCCGAGCTCATTGTATTTCAGATTGTTTCCGCGTGCCTTGTCCACGGGGTAGCGCTTCTCATTGCGGTCCAGCTTGGCCTGCATGGCCTCGGTGAGCGGGATGTCGAGGTTATGCGCCAGCTCAAAGAGCAGGATGGCCACATCGGCGATCTCATCTGTCAGTTCAGCGCGCTTGACCTGGATGACCTCAGGGATCTGGTCGGGCTGTTTCCAGACGAAGTGCTGCATCAGTTCCCCGGCTTCCGCCGCAATGGCCACGGCCATGTCCTTGGGATTGTGAAACTGCATCCAGTTCCGCGCATCGCGGAAGGCGCAGATGCGCGCGGTGATTTCTTCGATGGTCATGATCCTTCATGAATGCCGCCTGAGCCTCCTTTTGGCAAGACGAGACGGCACTGCTTGTCAGATCAGAACCAGTGCCAGTAACCCAGGGCCTTTAGCAGCGTGCGTGCGCTCATGAAGATGACCAGGATGCCCACGGTGATCATCATGGGGCGATGGGGCAGTCTCTTCGTCAAAAAGGCACCGAAGGGAGCGGCGATCACACCGCCAGCGGCGAGACCGGCGATGACCTGCCAGTGATCCAGGCCCAGGGTGAAGAAGAAAGTGATCGAGGCGGACATGGTCACGAAAAACTCCACCGCATTCACACTGCCCACGGTTTCACGGACGGAATTGCCACGCACGATGAGGTTCGTCGCCACGATCGGGCCCCAGCCACCACCGCCGACGGCATCCATAAAAGCACCGAAGAGAGCCAGCGGGGTCAGTTTCGTGGTCACTTCACGGGGAGGGAAGCGCTTGAAGGCCTTGATGATAATGACCACACCCATGAGCAGCAGGTAACCGGCGATGTAGGGCTTGATGACCTCACCATCGAAGGAGCTAAGCACATACGCGCCGATGGCCGCACCGATGATGCCGGGGATCAGCAGTCGGCGGAAAAGATCACGGCTGATGTTTCCGAAGGCATGGTGGGAGATGGCGGAGGCACCCGTGGTGAAGCACTCTGCGGCATGCACGGTGCTGCTGACCACGGCTGGAGGCACACCAAAGCCCATGAGCAGGCTGGATGCAGAGACGCCATACGCCATACCGAGCGCTCCATCGATGATCTGCGCGATGAAACCTGCGATGATGTAGATGATGATATCGTGATCCATGAAAACGGCGCCAAGGTGGTGGGCTGGCGCGCTCTTTCTCGGGAGAATGAAAAGGATGTCAAGTTAAAGTATACTTTGCCGGTGGGATAATGAGGCTTTGCCTTGATTGTTCAGGCCTTTCCAGGCAGTTTCCGCAGCCATGCTGCGCCGCTTCTTTCTAACCCTCTCGCTTCTCTCGTTCGCCTCGTTGTCCGGAGCCCAGGAAACGGCGCCGCCAAACATCGTCTTCATGCTCATTGATGACATGGGCTGGACGGATCTGAGCTGCTACGGGAGCAAGTATTACGACACTCCGAACATCGACAAGCTCGCGAAGGACGGGATGCGTTTCACGAATGCCTACTCTGCTTGCACCGTGTGCTCGCCCTCGCGTGCGGCGGTGCTCACGGGGAAGTCACCCGCCCGACTGCACATCACGGACTGGATCGCCGGTCATGAGCGGCCGAATGCACGGCTGAAGATTCCGGATTGGACGAAGTTCCTGCCTTTGGAGGAAGAGACGCTGGCTGAGCGGCTCAAGACTCGTGGTTATGCCACGGCCAGCATTGGCAAATGGCACCTGGGTGGTCCTGAGTATTTTCCGGAGAAGCAGGGGTTCGACACCAACATCGGCGGAAGCGAGCGCGGGCAGCCCCCCAGCTACTTCTCACCCTACGGGATCGACACGCTGAAAGACGGCCCGAAGGATGAGTTTCTCACGGATCGCCTAACCAATGAAGCGATCGGGTTCATCGAGCGCAACAAGGCCAACCCCTTCTTTATTTATCTGCCGCACTTTGCCGTGCACACGCCCATCATGGGCAAGCCGGAAGTCATCGAGAAGTATCAAAAGAAACGCCCTGCCGGAGGTCATGCGAATCCGGTGTATGCGGCTCTTGTGGAGAGCGTGGATGACAGTGTGGGTCGCATCCGTGCCGCGCTCGAAAAGGAAGGGCTTTGGGAAAACACGATCTTTGTCTTCACCAGTGACAATGGAGGTCTCAGCCAGCTCGTGAGTGCCAAGGGATGGGCGCGTGGTCCCACGGACAACAGCCCCGCACGTCTTGGCAAGGGCAGCGCCTACGATGGGGGCGTGCACATTCCGCTGATCATGACCTGGCCTGGGAAGATCAATCCGGGCAGCGAGTCCGATGTGCCGGTGATCAGCTATGATCATGTGCCGACGCTGCTCGAAGCCACGGGCACGAAGCTCAAGGGGAAGCAGGTCGTCGACGGTGAGTCACTCATGCCGCTGCTGACGGAAAAGGGACACCTCACGCGTGATGCGATCTACTGGCACTACCCGCATTATCATCCTGGCAGCGCCACGCCCTACAGCGCGATCAAAGAGGGTGACTGGAAGCTTATCGAGTTTCTCGAAACGGGCCGCGTGGAGCTCTACAATCACCGCCGTGATCCCGGTGAGATGCAGGACATGGCGGATATCGACGCGGACATCGCCCAGCGTCTGACCGAGAAGCTGCATGCGTGGAAGAAAGCGGTCGGTGCGCAGGACCCCACGCAGAATCCGGACTATGATCCAGAGACCGCCTGGCAAGGCGCGGCGAAGAAGAACAAGGAGTAACCTTCAATCACCGCCGCCGCAGCCTCCGCCGCATCCTGAGGAACTGCATCCGGAGTCTCCTCCGCCACCGGAGTCGCTGCTGCCACCGCCGCTGTCTCCATCGTGAGAGGAGGAGTGGCTGTCGTTGTCATGTGAGTGATTGTGGTCATGACCATGATGATGGCTGTGACCGTGGTCATGGTCGCGATCATGGGAATGATGCGTAGGGCTGCTGGATGAGCAGCCTGAGCCCAAGCCAACGCCACTACAGCCTGAGGTGCCGCTGGTGTCGTTGTTGGATTGTCTGTTAGACTGAGGTTTGCGGTTGGCGAAGTAGGAGTAAAGTCCGGTGATGCCGAGCACGCCGATCAATAACCATCCGCCAATGCCAACGCCATCAGATCCGCCTGAACAGGCCGCCAGCACGCCGCCGAAGATCACACCGCCGGCAGCCATGGAGGCAAGCCTGCGGGTCTTGTTTTTCGGCACCAGCCAGTGGGCTGCCGTGTTGACCCGTTGCCAGCGGATCTTGCGAGAGAAGCGCTGTGCAGAATCGGGCCAGATGTCCGTTGGAGCCTCGCGGCCAAACACGCGTGCATAGCTCTCCAGGGTCTTCGCATACCAGTCGTGATACTTGGCATCCTCCGCACGGCCTCCGCGCGTGGGGCCGTGATGCAGAGGACGCTGGAGCACCTGGGTGCAGAGCTCGTCCCAATACGAATGGGTGTAGATGAGGTGCAGGTGCCAGGCCTGGTCCACCTCGTCTGAAGGCGTCACGGGATGCCCGGCACGTATGGCGAGGTAGATGAAGCGCCGGTATTCCTCCGCGACCCGTCTGGCAAAGTCGTGAGTCCAGTCATTCTCACGGGCCAGCCGTCGGGTGAAGGTGAGGGCATCACCGGTAACATCAAGCTCGAAAGCCTGCAGCCTCGACCAGAGCGGATCGTCTGTGAGTTTCATGATGGGCGGATTGGATCACAAACCGTTTTCGATGACAAGCCTCCTGATGCTCAAATCAGGATGGGCTTCAAAACATCTCCATACACGTCTGTGAGCCGGAAGTCCCGGCCAGCGTAGCGGTAGGTCAGCTCCTCGTGATTGATGCCTAACAAATGAAGAATCGTGGCATGCAAGTCATGCACGCTGACGGGATTTTCCTGAGCGGCGAAGCCGAACTCATCCGTGCTGCCGTAGACGGTGCCGCCCTTGATGCCGCCGCCAGCCATCCACACGCTGAATCCGTAGTGGTTGTGATCGCGACCGAGCTTGGACTTGCCGCCACTGAGCTCCACGGTCGGTGTGCGGCCAAACTCACCGCCCCAGATGACGAGAGTGTCCTCCAGCATGCCGCGCTGCCTGAGATCCGCGAGCAGGGCTGCGATGGGCTGGTCAATTTGTCCCGCGAGCTTGCGATGGTTCGTCTCGATGTTGTCGTGATTGTCCCAGGGCTGCCCGGCGCCATGCCAGAGCTGCACCATGCGCACACCACGCTCCAGGAGACGTCGGGCAATGAGTGTCTGCCGCGCATGCACGCCATCGCCATACAGATCGCGGATGTGCTGTGGCTCCTTCGATACATCAAAGGCGTCCGCGGCTTCCATCTGCATGCGGAAGGCCAGCTCGAAGGACTGGATGCGTGCTTCCAATCGCGGATCACTGCGCTGCTGGCGGTGCGCTTCGTTGATCCGGCGCATGAGCTCGAACTGACGAAGCTGCACTTTTGTATCTGCATGCGGACTGCGGATGTTTTCGATCAAGCGATCCACGGCTTGATGCTGCGAGTCCACATAAGTGCCCTGGAAGGCACCGGGGAGAAAAGCAGACTGCCAGTTCTCCGCGCTCTTGATTGGCATGCCGCCAGGGCACATGGCGATGAAGCCGGGCAGGTTCTCATTGCTGCTGCCCAAACCATACGTGAGCCATGAACCGAGGCTGGGGCGTGGCTGGATGGAGTCGCCACAGTTCATGAGCATGAGCGAAGGCTCATGGTTAGGCACCTGGGCCTGCATGGAGCGGATGACGGCGATGTCATCAATGTGCGCGGCGGTTTTCTCAAAAAGCTCGCTCACCTCGATGCCGCTCTGACCATAGCGCTGGAACTTGAAAGGGGAGGGGAAGGCGGCTCCGGTCTTCCGCTCCGTGAGGCGATGACTCGGGATGGGCTTGCCGTCGTATTTGGCCAAAGCGGGCTTGGGGTCAAAGGTGTCCACATGAGAGGGACCGCCATTGAGGAAGAAGTGGATGACCCGCTTTGCCTTCGGGGCGAAGTGCGGTTTGCTGGCCAGACTCTCGGCCGCCTGGAGGTCGGTGAGCCCCAGCATGGCCATGCCCATGCCTGAACGGCGCAGAAAATCCCGGCGCGTGAGAGGTGGGTGCATGGTCTGGAGGATACGCTCCTGGTTGGAGGTGACTTGCTGCCGGCTGAGAAAGCGTAGGAATTTTTAGCGCAGATTCGGGTTTCCAGAACGGGCATCATCGCTAGATCAATGGATTCCCTGGCTCCGGCCGGACAACCCATTTCCCGTTTTCTGTGAAAAAGAACAATTCCAAGTCCATCCACGTCCTGATCGCCTGCGGCGGCACGGGGGGACACCTGTTTCCCGGCATTGCCGTGGCCGAGGTGCTGAGCGCACGCGGCCATGATGTGACCCTGCTGATCAGCGAGAAGAAGATCGACTCCATCGCCGCCTCCGGTCACAAGGACCTGCGGTTTGAAAAAATGCCCTTCCTGGCCATGCCGAAGCCGTGGTCACCCAAGATGATCGGTTTCCTTTCCGGGCTTTGGAAAGGCATGAAGCAGTGTCGCAAGATCATCAAGGACCACGAGGTTGATGTCGTGCTCGGCATGGGCGGCTTCACTTCCTTTGCGCCACTCTATGCGGGCCGCAAGGAAGGCTGCCGCACGATGATTCATGAGAGCAATGCCATCCCCGGCAAGGCGAACAAACTGAACGCCAAGTATTCGGACATCGTGCTCTGCGGTTTGGAAGCGTGCAAAGAGCACTTCTCGAAGCACGGCGATGTGCGCGTGGTCGGCACGCCGATCCGCAGCAACATGCGGCAGAATTCGAAGGAGGATGCGCATGCCTTCTTCAAGCTGGATCCGAAGAAGAAGACGCTGCTCATCATGGGCGGCAGCCAGGGCGCGCGTGGTGTGAACCGTGTGGTCGGCATGACGCTGGAGCAGTTTGAGAGGATGGGCATCCAGGTGCTGCACATCGCCGGTCCGACTGACTATGAAGAAGTGCGTGACGTGTATGCGAAGCACCCGCTGCTGCCGCAGCATGTGGCTGCTTTCTGTCACCGCATGGATCTCGCGTATCGTGCGGCGGATCTCGCCATCGCGCGCAGTGGTGCTTCTTCGATGTCCGAGCTGGCTTACTTCGGTGTGCCGAGCCTGCTGGTGCCGTATCCCTTTGCCGCGGAAGATCATCAGACTCGCAATGCGGAGATCTTTGATAAAGCAGGTGCTGCGAAGCTTCTGGTCGAGAAGGATCTCAATGCGGACATCCTCGCGGACACCGTGCGCAGCATCCTGACGAACAACAAGAACGCTGAAGCGATGAAGCGCGCCGCGAACAAAGTGGCTGCTCGCAATGCGGCGGAAAAAATTGCGGATTTGGTTGTGAAGGAAGGGAAGTAGCCGCCTGCGGCGGAATGACGAAATCCGAATGAGGAATGATGAAGGTGGTGGAGGGGAGTGCGGACACTCTTGTCCGCCTCTGTCATGCTTTCTTCGGAGTAGCGTTCTGTTAGCTGAGTCAGGAGAGAGTGGTAATGCAGCGGACATGAGTGTCCGCGCTCCTCTCATGACAGTGACGCTGCTTGTGTGCATAGCGGTGTCGCGCCTTAGCGCTTCCCACCGCACTCCACGACGCTGCCGCGACTTCCACGTCGGCGCGAGAAACGAAAAGCGCAGAACATGGGGTGCCACATTCTGCGCTTTTGAGTGATGGAGGTTGGATTATTTTCTAACCAACAATGATTTGCCGGTCATCTCCGCAGGCTGCGGGACGCCGAGCATGTCGAGCAGGGTCGGGGCGATGTCGGCGAGGATGCCGTTGCGGACGGTGTAGTCAGCGGAATTACCAGCGACGTAGATGCCGTGGACGAGGTTCGTGGTGTGAGCAGTGTGCGGGGAGCCGTCAGCGTTGCGCATTTGCTCGCAGTTGCCGTGGTCGGCGGTGATAAAGAGCTTGCCACCGAGCTCGAGCACTTTTTCGACGATCAGCTTCACGCCAAAGTCGATGGTTTCACACGCATGCACGCCGGCCTCCACGACGCCAGTGTGACCGACCATGTCGGGGTTGGCGTAGTTCATGATGACGGCATCATAGCTCTCCAGGCGACGCAGCACTTCGAAGGTGAGGTCGGGAGCGCTCATCTGCGGCTTCTTGTCGTAGGTGGGCACTTCCTTCGGCGAGATGGCGAGGTAGCGATCTTCACCGCGGTTAGGCTCTTCAATGCCGCTGTTGAAGAAGAAGGTGACGTGAGGGTATTTTTCTGTCTCAGCGGCTCGAAGCTGCGTGAGGCCTGCATCCGCAATGACTTGGCCGAGGTTGTTGCTCAGGCTCTCGGAGCCGAAGATGACGTTTGCACCGAGGTCGGCGTAAGTGGCATCGTATTCGGTCAGTGTGTAGTAGCTGGTCTTCGGGGTGACTTCGCGATCAAAGCCTGCGAAATCAGCCTTCAAGAAAGCCTCGCTCAACTGACGGGCGCGGTCAGCACGGAAGTTAAACCACAGGATGACGTCACCATCGCGAATGCGCTGCTCATCGGCATGGGAGAAGATCATGGGCTGCATGAACTCGTCACCGCGTGGATCACCTGGATAGGCGGCCTGGACGGCAGCGCTCGGCAGATCCGTGCGGACTTCACCACGACCGAGAACGATGGCATCCCAGGCGAGCTTGTTGCGCTCCCAGCGCTTGTCACGATCCATGGCGTAGTAACGGCCGATGACGGTGGCAATCTTGGCACCGCTGTCTTTGAGATCTTCTTCGAGCTTGGCCATGTAGGCGGCACCGCCCGTGGGGGAGGTATCGCGACCATCGGTGATGGCATGGACCATGATGTCCTCGACTCCGGAAGCACGCGCGGAGTTGCAGAGAGCGGCGAGGTGGCTCTGATGCGAATGCACGCCGCCATCACTGATGAGGCCGAGGAAGTGCAGACGTTTGCCTTTGGCTTTGTGAAAGGCTTCCACGAGCACGGGCATCTTGGCGAGCTCGCCATCGCGGATGCTCTTGTTGATACGGGTGAGGTCCTGATAGACCACGCGGCCGGCGCCGAGATTGAGGTGACCGACTTCGCTGTTGCCCATCTGGCCTTCCGGAAGGCCCACGTCCTCGCCGCTGGCGCTCACGGTGCCGCGGGGGTAGGTGGCGTAAAGGTGATCATGGAACGGAGTGCGGGCCAGCAGGGTGGCATCGCCATTGGCTGCAGCTTGGGCTTTGCCGCCGGGGTTGATGCCCCAGCCGTCGCGAATGATGAGAACAACGGGTTTTTTGGTCATGGAAGGCGGGTCAATGCGTCATGTGGAGGGGGACGTCAAGGAGTGCTCAAGCTTGGAACCTGCCAAGTCCCGCTAGTCCGGAGTTCAGAAGGCGGAGTCCGGAGTTAGGAAGAGGGTGCCCCGTTGGGCATGACGAGGTTTTCAGGCTCTTCGTGGATCCGATATCGAAATCCTGGTGGGGAGCTTCCGGCCACCGGGCAGAATTTCTGACTTCGAACTCCGGCCTTGGCACTCCGAACTGCCTTGCCCTCTTGACTCCTTGCCTTCCCCCGCACAGCCTGCGGGCTGTGTCCCTCCTTGTTTCCGGGTTCATCTATCTCATCCTGCTTGTGCTGCTAGGCGTCATCTCTGCCACGGAGACGGCCATCCACTCGGCGCGCGGGCTTGAGGAGAGGCTGGAAAGGGCAGGAGAGGGGAGCGTGGCACGGAAGTTGCGAAGCATCACGGCGAATCCCTTCGCTCAATTGCACCGCACCCTTTTGCTTTCCGCCACGCTGAACCTGGCTCTTGCCGCCCTCGGACTGCATCTGGTGTCAGGCCCCTTTCTGGCGCTGGGCTGGCAGCCCTGGGTGACGGCACCTCTGCTCTTTGCTGGCACGGTATTGATCGGAGATGTGATGCCAAAGTTTCTGGCGGCTTATTCCCCCTCGGCAGTGCTTTTGGGAAGTCTGCGCATTTTAGATCCGTTTCGCTCCATCCTGGATCCGCTGACAAGGCTGGCTGACCGGGCCACGGATGCCCTGATCTCCAAGCTGGTGCCGAGCCGCGTGAAGGTGCGGGCGCGCATGACGCGGGATGAGTTTGAGACCCTGGTGGAGATGCGTGAGGAGCAGGGCCTGCTGGATGCCGCTGAGGCGGAGATCATCCGCGAGGCGCTGGACATCGAAAGACTTACGGTGCGTGACTGCATGGTGCCGCGTGTGGACCTGGCGCTGCTCAGTGCTGAGGATGCCACGGCTCGCTCGGCCACGGTGCTGGACCAATCCGCCGGGCGTTTTGTGGTGGTGTATGGAGAGACTCCGGATGCGGTGGTGGGTATCATTGATTCACTGGCCTGGAAGCTGGCTGGACGTCCGGCCTGGCAGAAGATGATCATGCATGTTCCCTTCGTGCCGGAGACCATGCTGGTGCTGGATGCGCTGGAAAAGCACCTGCAACACTCCGCGCTGCCGGTGCTCATCGTGGATGAATACGGTGGTCTGGAGGGCATGGTGAGCCAGGAGGAGGTGGGTGACTGGCTGCTCTATGAGGCGGCTCCCTGGCAGGGGGAGGCGGGTGAGATCCGAGATCTGGGTGGCGGACGCTATCTGGTGGATGGCGGCGCGCGTGTGGAAGATGTGGCGCATGAGCTAGGCCTGGATCTGCCTGCTGGCAGCATCGACTCCATCGGCGGGTATGTTTTCAATCAACTCGGCCATGTGCCGAAGCCGGGTGAGCGCATCAATGTGCCGGGGGCCGACCTCAAGGTGCGACGGGCGGTGCGTGCGCGCATTCAGCAGGTGGAACTGAGACTGCACGTGAAGAAAACAGAAAAATCCGAGGAAGCGGCCGAAGCTGCTGATCCTGGTATATAATAAGGGGATCTGGCGGCTAAACCCCCACCTTGCTTTCGGCGTCGCGAGAGACGGCGGACGTCGAAAAGTTTGACAGAGGGGCGGAAAGCATGCCCTAGATGGCCCCCTTTCCCGCCCCTCGTTCGTTCCTTTATCATGTCCAAGACTCTCATCATTGCCGAAAAGCCCAGTGTCGCAGCCGATCTAGCCCGCGCTTTGGCCAAGGCTCCCGGCATGAAGGCTTTCACGAAGGAGAAGGACTATTATGAGAACGAGACCCATGTGATTTCCAGCGCTGTCGGTCACCTGATCGAGCTGGCGATGCCTGAGGTGAATGGCAAGAAGATCGGCTGGGGCTGGACGCATCTGCCCATCATGCCGGACGAGTTTGAACTGCGTCCCATTGAGGACAGCGCGGACCGCTTCAAGGTGCTGAAAAAGCTCATCAACCGCAAGGATGTGACCGCACTCGTGAATGCTTGCGATGCTGGCCGCGAGGGTGAGTTGATCTTCCGTTACATCGTGGAGGCCATCGGCGCGAAGAAGCCCATCCAGCGACTCTGGATGCAGTCCATGACTCAGGGCGCGATCCTGGATGCCTATAAAAAGCTGCGCACGGATGCCGAGATGCGTCCCCTGGCTGATGCGGCGAAGTGCCGCAGTGAGTCTGACTGGCTGGTGGGCATCAATGCCACTCGTGCGCTGACTGCGCTGAACTCCCGTCACGGTGGTTTCCGCCTGACCCCCGCAGGCCGTGTGCAGACACCGACGCTGACGATCCTGGCGAAGCGTGAGCGTGAGATCCAAGTCTTCGTTCCGCGCACCTATTTTGAAGTCCATGCACTGTTTGAGGTCGATGCAGGCCGCTATGAAGGTCGCTGGCTAAACGAAAAATTCGTCAAAGACGAGCAGGACGAGCATAAGAAGCCCGAGCGCCTTTGGAACCGCCAGCAGGCGGAGGAGATCGTGGCCCGCTGCCGAGGCAAGCAGGGCAAGATTGAGCAGACGACCAAGCCTGTGAAGCAGGTGGTGCCGCTGCTTTATGATCTCACCAGCCTTCAGCGTGAGGCGAGCAACCGCTTTGGTTTCTCCGCACGCCGAACGCTACAGATCGCCCAGGCGCTGTATGAAAAGTTCAAGGTGCTCACCTATCCGCGAACCGATTCACGCTACCTGCCGGAAGACTACCTCGGCACCGTGTTTGGCACCTTGCAGACCTTTGCCTCGCACGATGATCGCAAGATCGACGCACTGCCTGCGGATCTCGGCAAGCATGCGGCGACTGCTCTGGACAACAAGTGGGTGCGGCCGACGAAGCGTGTGTTCGACACGAGCAAGGTGAGTGATCACTTTGCCATCATCCCCACTGGCCTGATCCCACCGAAGGAACTGCCTGAGGCTGAGCAAAAGCTTTTTGACATGGTGGCACGCCGCTTTGTGGCGGTGTTCTTCCCACCGGCTGAGTTTGAGGAAACCGTCCGCATCACGCGAGTGGCGCAGGATGCCTTCCGCAGCGTGGGCAAGGTGCTCGTGGAGCCCGGCTGGCTGGCCGTGTATGGCAAGAAAGCCGCTGAAGAAGCCGCGAGCGAAGGTCAGGAACAGCAGGCTAAACTGCTCGTGCTGGCCAAGGATGGCGACACCGCTGACACGAAAGATGCGAAGGTGGAGGAACTGATGACCAAGCCACCGGCGCGCTTCAATGAAGCCACGCTGCTCCGCACGATGGAGACGGCAGGCAAGCTCGTGGAAGATGAAGAGCTTGCGGAAGCCATGAGTGATCGCGGCCTGGGCACACCTGCCACACGCGCGGCTATCATCGAAGGCCTGATCAGTGACAAATACATCGAGCGCGTGGAGCGTAACATCGCCGTGACCACGAAGGGCCTGGCCTTGATTGATCAGATCAGCGAGATCGGTATCGAAGCACTCAGTTCTCCAGAACTCACCGGCCAGTGGGAACATAAGCTGCGTCAAATGGAGCAGCACAAGCTGGAGCGTAACAGCTTCATGCGCGAGATCCGCAGTCTAACGACTGATGTGGTGGAGAAGACACGTGCCTTCCAGAAAGCTGCGAAAGAGCGCGTCTATCCGGATTTTGAGGCTGTGTGCGGCACCTGCGGACATCGCGGCTTCAAGCAGACGGAGGACTACTACGCCTGCAAAAACGACAACTGCAACGTGCGTGTCTTCAAGACTATTGCTGGCATGGAGCTCAGCGACGCTCAGATCCGTGAACTGGTGGAGAAGAAGTTCCTGCCACCGATGGAAGGCTTCCGCAGCCGTCTGGGCAAGGATTTCACCGCAGGTCTCGAGATCAAGGACACCGGCAAGGTCTCCTTTGTCTTCCCGACTGGCAGTGATGATCCCGATGCCCCGCCGCCGTTTGATTTCAGCACGGCCACGCCGATCTGTGACTGCCCTGTCTGCGCGAAGAAGAAGCGCAACGGCAAGATCTACGAGACTTCGGTGAACTACATCTGTGATGTGGCCGCGAAGGACTCCAAGGCCTGCAACGCCAAACTGCCGCGAGTGCTCTGCAAAAAGGAAATCTCCACGGAGAACGCCATCAAGTTCTTCACCGAGGGCAAGTCTGGCCTCATTGAGAACATGATCTCGAAGAGAGGCCGCCCGTTCAGTTCCTTCCTGCTGTGCAAGGCCGGTGAGAAGCGTCTGCTCGGCTGGGAGTTCCCGCCGCGCGAACCTCGTCCGAAAGCAGCTCCGAAGCCGAAGGGCAAGTTTGCCAAGAAGGCGGAGGAAGAAGCTCCGGAAGAACCGGGGGAATAATTCAAATGAACGAGGCGAGCTAGATGCTCGCCTCGTCTGTTTTTGATGGATGTCGTTGAGGTCACTTCTCGAAGTGGCGCTTCACGAACTTCAGATACTGCTCCCAGTCGTAGCTGGTGACGTCGTGCTTTCCGGTGCGGACGTGATAGGCGATGGTATCGCCGACAGGAGTGTCGATGGCGGGCTGCTCGCGGACGCCATAACCTTTTTTGCCGAAGAGAGCGAAGACAGGCTCGGCATTCAGGCCGGAGAGGAACTCGCCCTTTGGGTCGGCCCATTCGTCCTCCACGGCGCTGGCGATGTAGATGGCGCGTGGTGCGGCGAGGGCGATGAGCATGTGCTTGTCGATCGGGCAGGAAGCTTCGTTGTTGCTGTAGCTGGTGTAGGTTTTAGTGAACCAGTGCGGGAAGGCCTTGGTGATCACGGCGGTGGTCTCGCCGAAGTTCCGGCGCATGATCGCGGCTCCGCCTTCACCGGAGTTGTTGGAGATGACGACGCCGAAGCGCTGATCCTGCGCACCGGTCCAGAGGGAGGTTTTGCCCAGACGTGAGTGACCGATGACAGCGAGCTGCTTGGCATTCACATCGGAGTCGGTTTCCAGATAGTCGGCGATGCGCTGCAGGCCCCAGGACCAGGCACCGATGGCACCCCAGTCGCCATCCTTCCATTCGGTGGCGGCGCCGTCCTTGCTCAGGGCGGCACGCAGACCTTCCTTCCAGCCATCGGCATGGTCGGGTTCGATGTCGCCATAGTAGTAAGTCGCCACGGCGCAGCCCTGGGCGATGATCATCTCCAGTGGCCAGCGGCTGCTTTCATTGCCACGGCTCTCTTCGGTGGCCTTGTTATCGATGATGTTCTTCTCTTTGTTAGGTCGCATCCAGCGGGTGGAAAGCGGCACATCCTTCTCCGTGCTCACGGCATGATTGCCACCGAAGCTGGGGCCGACAAAGCAAGGGGCGGGCTTGCCAAGGCCGTTCGGTGTGTAGAGCATGACCTCCATGCCTTTCCAGGCGGGATGCTCAGGCAGGGAGATGTGGATGAATTTGCGCGTGGCCTTGCCGCCGAGCGCGTCCTTCTTCACCTCAGTGACTTTGAAGTCCACCTTGCCCCAGGTCGATGGAGCGGGTGTCTTGCCATACACATGCTGCTCGAAGAGGGCGAGGATCTCCGGACGCCGGAGCTGGGTCCAGTCTTCTGCTGTGCTCACATGCTTGCCGGTGGCTGTCTGAAGCAGATCGGGCAGCGTGTAAGGGGCGATCTGGGACTCGTCGTAGTTGGCTTTCTTTTGCTGGGCTTCGGCAAAGTCTTCACCAAGAAGAAGGGCGGTGGTCATCAGGGCGGGGATGAGAAGTCGTGACATGGCTGGAAAGAGATGAACGTGCTGAAGCGAGCGGTTCCATCGCGAAGAGGGATCAGTCCTCCCAGACTTTCAGCAGCTCGACCTCGAAGATCAGAGCTTCATCGGCGCCGATATCCAGCCCAGCGCCACGTTTGCCGTAGGCGAGTTCTGAGGGGATGAAGAACTTGAACTTCGCACCTTCCTTCATGAGCTGCAGGCCTTCGATCCAGCCTTTGATCACCCGTTTCACCGGGAACTCCGCAGGCTCGCGGCCGGCGAGGTAGCTGCTGTCAAACTCCACGCCATTGAGCAGGGTGCCGCGGTAGTTCACCACGACCGTGTCCTTCTTCGTCGGGCTTTTGCCTTCGCCTTCACGGAGGACGAGGTATTGCAGGCCGCTTTTGGTGGTGATGACGCCGGGCTTGGTGGCGTTGTCTGCGAGAAAGGCTTGTCCGTCGAGAAGGGCTTGGGAGGGCATGGTGATGGCGCGCGATATGGCTGGAGCGATGCTTCGGAGCAAGTGGGAATCCGTGGTGCTGGGCACACTCCACAGGATTTGGCTTTTCAGAGCGAGCCGAAGGATTCAGGCTGAACAGGATATGAGAAAACCTCTCCTTCTTTTACTGGCAGGGCTGTGTCTGGTGCACTCGTCTTCCATTGCACGGGTCTGGACAGAGGCAGCCTCGGGCAGAAAGGTCGATGCGGAGTTTGTGTCATCGGCAGACGGCAAGGTGCTGGTGCAGATGAAAGGCGGCGGGAAGGTCAGCATTGATCTCGTGCGTCTGGCGCCAGAAGACCGGAGCTATGTCGAGGAAAGGGTGAAGTCTTCGGCCAAGCCCGCCGCGGCAGCCGCGAGCAAGGTGGAGGACTTTTTTGAAGACACGCCGAAGCTGAAGGCGGAGGAGATTCCCGCGAGTGGAGAGGAGAGGCCGGATCTAGCGACGGTGGATGCAGCGATCCGAAACTTCATGGTGGAGAAGGGCATTGGTGCGGTGACCTTTGCGCTGAGCAAGAATGGCAAGATTCTGCATGATCGCGCTTTTGGTTGGGCGGATCCGAAGCTGAAGGAGCCTTTGAAGCCGGGTGTGAAGATGCGTGTGGCCTCGATGACGAAGCCGGTGGTCATGGCGGCGATCAAGACGCTGATCACGGACGGCAAGCTGAAGGCTGAGGATCTGGTGTTTCCGCTGCTGGAACTGGGACAGTTCCAAGAGTCCAAGGGCTGTGATGAGCGCTGGCAGAAGGTGACCATTCAAAACTTGCTGGATCACAAGGGCGGATGGGATCGTGATGTGTCCGGCGACTTCACCGGGCTGACGACTCAGATGTGCGAGATGTATGATGTGAAGCTCAATGAACTGACTCCTGAGCACATGCTGCGCTTTGGTCTGACTCGGAAGCTGGATTTCGCTCCCGGTGAACGTTATGCCTACTGCAACTACGGCTACATCGTGCTGGTGCGCGTGATCGAGAAAGTGAGCGGGCAGAAGTTCATGGACTATCTGCATGCCACGGTGGCCAAGACCTCAGGCGCGGAGAGTTTTAGTGCCAGTGCTTCAGATGCGCGTGACCGGCAGGCCGGAGAGGTCTGGTATAGCTACCACCCGGAATACACGAAGCCCGAGGTGCCGCTGAGGTTCCGCACAGATGCTCGTGATGGCGCGGGGATCCTGGCCTGCACGGCAGCGGACTACTGCCGGTTTCTGGAGAACTATTCCGTGCTCGGAAATCAAAGGAAGCCGGGCGCGAAGTATCGCGGCAGTTTTGCCGGGAGTCATCCAGGAGTGACGGCGATTTGCTCGCAGCGAGTGGATGGCATCAACTATGCGATCATCTGCAACCGGCGTGGTGTCGGGAGCACCGATTGGAACGGGGATCTGCGCAAGGTCGTGGATGCCGAGCTGGAGAAGGTGGCTGCGGGACTCTGATTCAAACAAGCCGACGCTTATGTGCACCCACGGCTGAAAGCCGTGGGCTATTTCCTTTCGCCTCTCCGAGGCTTGTGATCCGAGCCGTGCCTTCAGTCCTTCTTGTTACCGAACTTGATGCCGAATTTGCGCTTGGGTTTTTCAGCGGGGGCTTCGGCTGGAGTGTTGGCGGGCTTCTCGGGGGCTTTGGCGTCTTCCTTTTTGGTCTTGCCCTTTTTGGGCTCTTCCTTGGGTGCGGGAGGGGCTTCCTCGACCTTGTCCTTGGAGACGGGTTTGAGGAGGGCTGGCTTGACATCTTCCTTCGCGGCTTTTGGATCAGGCTTGGTGGAGACGGGTTTGATGTCTTCTTTGTTAGCCGGAGTGTTGGCCTCTGGCTTCACCCAGGGAGCGACCGGAGGTTGTGGCGTCGAAAGGGCGGCTTCGCGGTTCTGCTGGAGCACGGCCTCGGCTTCGGCGGCCTTCAGCATCTGGTCACGGATGTCGTTAGGCACGGAGGCCTCGCTGAGCGGTGGGAGCAGGGGATTCGGGCCGCCGGTCCAGGGACCGAGGTCCGGTAGATCGGCGATCATGGTGGTCTGATTGGCCACACGATGGAGGCCGATGACCCGCAGACGCTGTCCGAGCATGTAGGCCACGGTGGAGTCATCCAGGCCCTCGATGGTGCTGCCGCCGCGCTGGAGGATGGGTTTGCCACGGAGAACGATCTCCCCGGAGCTGACCAGGGCTTCCTGGCAAAGCACCTTGGCCATGTCATCTCCCTGGCCGTTCTCGAGGTAGACCTTGCCGGTGGCCTTCACGCGTCTCGGGACACCCTTGCTGTCCTGCTTGACGATCTCAATCTTATCCGCCGCGATGCGCACGCCCATGGGCATTTCGATGCTGTTGGCAGAGATGGCCTTGGCCTCATTGTAGTTCATGCTCAGCAGGAAGGAGAGATCGACTCCTGAGCTCTGCGCGGCCTTGGCCAGGTCCCGCTCCATGGCGATGGCGCTCGCATTCATCTGCGCCCTTTTTCGCATCAGCTCCAAATCCTCTTTGCTGAGCTTGGCACCGTTTCCGACGGGCAGGTCCTCCTTGGGCTTGCCTGGGGTGACGGGCGCCGGGGTTGCGGTGCTGTTGTTGCTGGCGGCGACGCTGACGATGTCCGTCTTCTGATCGCCCTGCAGTTTCTTCAAAGCGGGGACCTCATAGTCCGCGCAGGCTGAGAGTCCGAGAGCCACAGCCACGCTGGCTGAAAACACATGGGCGGAACGCGGAAAGGGAACGGAAGACGGCATGGAAAGAGACTAGGCTGTGTTTATGAACTGGCAAGGATGTCGTGGGTAGGCGGATGCAGGATGGTAGCGGAGCTTTGGACAATCAACGCAGCGGCTCGCCAGACCTCGGGCGGCGTGTGTAGGCTGGTCTTGTCATGTCCCAGCCATCCATCCTCACCACCACCGTCGGTTCCTATCCTCTGCCAGACTGGCTCGCGGCGCTGCCGAGCGAGCAGGCGGTGATCGATGCCACGCGGGTGATCTTTGACACGCAGCGCCAGGCGGGCATCGACCTGCCGACGGATGGTGAGCTGTATCGCTTCGATGTGAATCACCCCGACACGAACGGAATGATCGAATACTTCGTGCATAAACTCGGCGGCTGTGACTCTAAAGTAGGACGCGAAGATGCGGTCCGGTTTCGTGCGAAGCAGGAGATGGGCTTTCGGGCCAAGCCTGCGGCGGTGGTGCGCTCTGCCATCACGGAAGGTGTGCTGAACCTGCCGGAGGACTGTGCCCGGGCTGCCAAGGTGGCGGGTGGAGCCTTCAAGTTCACGCTGACGAGTCCCTACATGCTGGCGCGCACGCTGCTGGATGAGCACTACCATGACTTCGGGGCGCTGACGATGGCCATCGCCGATGCGCTGGCGGCCCAGGCAGCGGATTTGAAATGTGACTGCGTGCAGGTGGATGAGGCGAACATCCCTGGGAACCCGGCGGATGCGCCTCTGGCTGCCGAATCCATCAACCGGGTGCTGGATGCGGTGAAGGGCCAGAAGGCGGTGCATTTCTGCTTCGGCAACTACGGCGGCCAGACGATCCAGAAAGGGGAGTGGTCAGCGCTGATCAAGTTCCTGAACAGTCTGCGTGCGGATCATCTGGTCCTTGAACTGGCGCATCGGCCAGCGGCGGATCTGGACGCATTGCGTGAGCTGGATTCGAAGATCGGCGTGGGGCTGGGGGTGGTGGACATCAAGGTGAACCACGTTGAGACGGCGGATGAGATCGCGCGCCGGATTGAAAGCGCTGAGAAAGTGCTCGGGGCAGGGAGGGTGAAGTTTATCCATCCCGACTGCGGTTTCTGGATGCTGAAGCGCAGTGTGGCAGATCGGAAGATCGAGGCTCTGGCGACGGGCAGGGACCGGTTTTTGGGAACGGTCTGAGGATTGGGGCGGACGGACTCGTTCGTTGTTCGTGGGCTCTTTTTACAGGATTTACAGGATTCAGGATTAACAGGATTCCAGAGAGATGAGATCGGAACCTTCTGTGGGCTGAGTCCTCTTAATCTTGTGAATCGTGTTCATCCTGTGGGAAAAAGGAGCAGAAGGTTTGCTAATTCTTGATCTCAGAATGGTAAATCCTGTCCAAAAGGGGCGTTGATTCGCCTCATCAGGTTATCACACCCATGTTCCGGACTGTTCCTTCGCGACTCATCACTCTTAGCGCCCTGCTTGCCAGCACGGGAGCCAGCATCGCCGCGCCTTCTGCCGAGGGCCTGAAATTCTTTGAGTCGAAGGTGCGCCCAATCCTGGTGGAAAGCTGCCAGGAGTGCCACAGCGAGAAGAAGCACAAAGGCGATCTGCGCCTGGATAATCTGCCGTACATCCTTCACGGCGGTGAGAAGGGGCCGGCCATCGTGCCGCACAAGCCGGACGCGTCTCTTTTGATCAAGGCAGTGAGCTACGTTGATCATGAACTGGAGATGCCGCCAGATGGCAAGCTGCCGGACGACAAGATCGCGGTGCTGAAGCAGTGGATCTCCATGGGGGCGCCCTGGCCGGAGAATGAAGTGGCGGCCGCCAAGCCACCGCGCAAGCCGGGTGAGTTCAGCGCCGAGGATCGTGCCTGGTGGGCCTTCCAGCCGGTGAAGGATCCGAAAGTTCCGGCGGTGAAGCATGAAGGAAATGTGATCGATGCTTTCATCGAGGCGAAGCGCAAGGAAGCCGGTCTCAAGGCCAGTCCTGAAGCATCTCCAGAGGAGCTGATCCGTCGTGTGAGTTTTGACCTGACCGGGCTGCCGCCATCGACGGCGGAGGTGCAGCAGTTTGTGCGTGATTGCGCGAATGGATCAGACAAAGCCAGCCTGGCTTATGAGGCGCTGGTGGACCGCCTGCTGGCATCGCCACGCTTCGGTGAGCGTATGGCGCAACATTGGTTAGACCTTGTGCGCTATGCGGAGTCGGAAGGTTATCGCCTGGACGCCTATCGCCCGAACGTGTGGCCGTATCGCGACTACGTGATCGAGGCGTTCAACCAGGACAAACCTTACAACCAGTTCGTGCGCGAGCAGATCGCTGGAGATGAGATCGCTCCCGGTGATCCCAAAGCGGATGTGGCCACGGGGTTTCTGCGTCACACGGTGTATGAATACAACCAGCGTGATGCGGAAGGGCAGTGGAAGACGATCATGAACGAGGTCACGGATGTGACGGCGGATGTCTTCATGGGCGTGAGCGTGCAGTGCGCGCAGTGCCATGATCATAAGTTTGATCCCATCTTGCAGAAGGACTACTACCGCCTGCAGTCCTTCCTGGGAAACATCACCTGGGCTGAAGACAAGAAGTATGCGACCGAGGCCGAGCAGGCCGAGCATGCGAAGCTGATGCAGGTGTGGCTGGATGCCACGAAGGAGCCTCGAGCGGTGATCGATGGCATCCTTGAGCCGCGGATTCAGAAGGCGATGATCAGCGCGATGGAGAAGTTCCCTGAGGAAGTGGTGGCCATGTGGCGCAAGCCGCGTGAGCAGCGCACGCCGTATGAGGAGCAGGTGGTGCAGCTGGCCTGGAGGCAGGCAGACTATGAGCGCGAGCGCTTCAAGACGGACAAGATCAAGGATCCTGAGGCCACGCAACTGCGCGAGGCGCAGGCGAAGCTGGCGGAGTTTGATCACCTGAAACCCAAGCCTCTGCTAACCACTTATTCGGTGAGTGAGACCGGACCGAAGGGACGTGATCCCATCTTCAAGACACGTCGTGAAGGCGAGGTGGCGACGAAGCCAGGCTTCCTGAGCATCCTGGATCCAAAGGACGCGGTGATTCCTGCGGCCAAGGCTGACGCGAAGACGAGCGGACGCCGCACCGTACTGGCGGACTGGCTGACCAAGACAGACAACCCGCTGACCACACGAGTGATCGTGAACCGCCTGTGGTCCTGGCATTTCGGCCGTGGCATCGCCGGCACGCCGAGTGATTTTGGCCGCCTCGGTGAAGCTCCCACGCATCCAGAGTTGCTGGACTGGATGACGACGCAGTTCATCAAGGGCGGCTGGAAGATGAAGCCGGTCCACAAGATGATCGTCATGAGCTCGATGTATCGCCAGAGCGCCATGCTGAATGACAAGACCGCGATGACCACCGATCCGGAAAACCGTTTGTTCTGGCGCTTCCCACCGCGTCGTTTGGATGCTGAGCAGGCACGTGATGCGGTGCTGGCTGCCAGCGGTGAGCTGGATCTGACGATGGGTGGCGCAGGTGCCGAAGCCGCGAAGCCTCGTCGCAGCATTTACACCCGCAAGATCCGCAACACGCAGGATGAGTTCCTGCAGAGCCTGGATGCGCCTCCGGGCTTCTCCAGCCTGCCAACGCGTGATGCCACGACGACTGCGACTCAGAGCCTGCTGATGATCAATGGTGACTGGCCGCTGGAGCGTGCCCGCGGCATGGCAGCAAGGCTGGTGAGTGAGAAGCCGGCGAACGATCAGGCTCTGGTGAACCAGGCTTATGCGCTGGCCTTTGGCCGCCAGCCTTCCAAGGACGAGTCCAAGGATGCGGTAAGCTTCCTCAATGCCCAGCGCTCGCGTTTGAAGAAGGAGATGCCACCCCCGCCGGTGGAGGCTCCTGCCATTGCGGATGCGAAGAAGTTTTTCGGTGCCCCAGCGCCGACGAAGACGGTCAAGACACTCATGATGCAGCCGGGCAGCAAGAATGAAAAACTGCGCGTGAACACGACGAATGCCATTGAGGGAGATGACTTCGCCGTGGAGGCCGTGGTGAACCTCAGCAGCCTGTACCCCAATGCCTCTGTGCGCACGATTGCCTCACGCTGGGACAATGCCAAGTCGACTCCAGGCTGGGCGCTCGGTGTGACGTGCGAGAAGTCCGCGCACAAGCCTAACAATTTGATTGTTCAACTGGTGGGCGAGGACTTCCAGGGCAGCCTGGCCTATGAGGTGGTGGCCAGCGGTCTGCGCATTCCGGTGAACAAGCCTTACTATGTGGGCGCGACGCTGCACAGCGAGCCTGCGGAAGGCCAGAAGTTCGGCGGCACCATCACTTTCTATGCGCGTGATCTGAGTGATCCTGCCGCGCCGATGCAGACGGTGACGGTCCCACATCAAATCTGCGGAGGTTATGTGAGCGCCGAGCGTGCGCTGTATATAGGCGGCCGTGAGAAGGACAAAGGCAGCGTGTGGCATGGTGCCATCTCACGCGTGGCTCTGCGCAAAGGCGCGCTGGATGCCGGCAAGCTCATGACCTGGATCGGCATGAATGATCCGACCTGTCTCGTGGACATCAATGCGGACCAGGCCAGCGAGCAGCTCAAGACCTCATGGAAGTGGGAGACCAGCGCTCCTGCGGCGACACCGAAAGGTAACACGGATCCAAACCGCGAAGCGATCGCGGATCTGTGCCATGTGCTGCTGAACGCGAACGAGTTCTTCTATCTGCAGTGAGAGACGGTGCGGGATGGTGATGTCTATGCCAGCCCGCCACTAACCAAGGAGGACGACAGCGGGGCCTTCGTTGGGGGTGCCGGTGTTGAGGCGTTCAGCAAATTTGGCTTTAAAGACCTCCAGGCAGGTATCAAGGTTCGCGTGGAGGTTCTCATCAAGAATGGGGAGGTCGTTTGCTGAAAGCGTCATTTCGATGTGAGTGGGTTCATCGTCCCAAGTGAGGTCGGCATTGAAAGTGCAGGCGGGGTGCAGATCCAGGTCGAATTGCAAGGCGAGGCTGCAAGGCGTGATGGAGCGGGACGCATCCAGAGTGATGACGATGCGGCGGATACCGGTGTAGGCGGTACTGTCGTTCTGAAAGGTGCTGATGCGCCAGGCGGGAAACTGAGGCTGGAAGATGGAGATCCAATCCTGAATGAGGGCGGTGACGCGCTGGTAAAGAGCTTGGGCCTGGACTGCCTCTGCGGGGGAAAGGGTTTCCTGGGGGAAAATTTCCGAAGAGTGTTGAACGGCACCAAGCACAGGATCCTTGGATCCGTAGATGGCACGGATGCGATGACTCTGGGGAGCAGGTGAAAATGAATTGGGTGAGTCGCCGGGCGCACCGAGGTCGAGGAGTTCGGCGAATTGAGCTTTGAAGCTTTTCAGACAGGCGTCGAGGGTTGGAGGAAGGGTTTCGTCGAGGAGATGGAGCGGCGTGCCGAGCAGCCCCCAATCGAGGTAGTAGTGATCGTCATCCGCGAAGGGGCTGGCCGCGACAGTGCTGGCAGGATGTAGCTCCAGGCAGAACATCAAGGCGTGGGTGTAGGGGCGAACAGAGCGGACGGCAGTGAGGGAAGTGGTGATGCGGCGGATGCCGGTGGTGCCGGTGTAGTCGCTTAAAGTGGTAGTAAGGCACCAAGCGGGGAACTGTGGCTGAAGGGTCTGCAGACTGTCCTGCATGGCATCGCTGATGCGCTGGCGCAGGGCATGTGTTTGGGCGGATTCGGCGGGTGACATGAGCGCGGGAAATGGAGTCAGGGAAAGCGGGTGCTGACAAAGTGAATGAAGACCACGGACAAGTGAAGCAAGACGCGGTTCCGCCCTGCCAGGGATGATGGGTGTGGACGCATTGGAGTAAACCTAGTTAGGTGGGCTGTGCCAGCCAACGATGTCCTGTTCGATCCACTATGATAAACAGGTGCCATGCCAGTCCCTGGGGAGGTTGCATGCACAATCTTCCTTGAAGAAGATTGCTCGTGGGCAAATCACACGTCGATGACTTTACCGTCCTGACCAGTCGCGGGCGTCGTTTGAGGTGCCGACTGCGCGGCCTGCCACTCGACATAGCGCACGAGTTCGGTGTCGATGAGCTTCAGGCAAAAGGCGATGACGGTGGCATCATCAAGATAACCGACGCCTATGATGACATCAGGAAGGATGTCCGCGGGATTCAAGACATAGAGAAGCGCGAGTGCTCCGGCACTGATGGCCCAGTAGGGCACTTCGCGGTAACGGCCTGCCCAGTAGTCCTTCACCATGGCGAGGATCAACTGCGCCTGTTCCACGAACTTCTTGAGCTTGGGCAGCTTGCCTTCGATGTCCTGGGCACGCTGGGTGACCTTGGCGATCTCGATATCGTGCTTGGTTTCCGATGGTGTGGACATGGTGATGGGAGAATCAGACAACGAGAGGGGCGTATCTGGCCAGAATTCTTTTTCGGAATGAGTGAGATGCCAGTGAGAATGTGGTCATGCGTCCACACGTGGATCGGGAACGAACAATGAGTTCGACATCGGTGCGGGCTGAAGCCAGGCACTACTTTGACACAAAAAACCCGCTCATCTCTGAGCGGGTTATTTTTACTTAAAGGACACTGGCGGAACGGACGGGACTTGAACCCGCAACCTCCAACGTGACAGGCTGGCGCTCTAACCAATTGAGCTACCGCTCCAGTGTCCTTTTGGGTGGGCCGAGATCCTAGCGGATGACGGCGAAGAGGCAAATGGAAATTGCTCTTTTTGCACAAAAAAATTCACGTCGCAGGAGCGGCTTCGATCTTCACGGTGATGTCGTCGAAGTAGATGGGAGTTTGTGAGTAGGGCGTGCCCCAGACACCGGCCTTGCCCTGGCCCTTCAGACCCTTGGCATCTGCCTTGATCGTGGGCTCTGCAGGCTCGGCCGCATCAGCAGGCCAGGCCTTGCCGGTGACGAGCCATGCATCTCCTTCACCGCGTTTGACTTCGAGCTTCAGTTTCAGCCAGGCATCATTCGTCCAGGTGAAGGGCACGCTGGCGACCACGGCGTCAGACTTGAAGATCTCGAGCTGTTTCTTCGCGGCATTCACCAGCAGGCGATGCCCGCTCATGCCATGCACGCTGACACCGAACTTCGGCACGCTGCGCGCGCGCTTGCTGGCAAAGACACGGGCTTCAATGCTGGACTCACCAGCGGCGGAGGTGCCGACCTGGGCGCAGGCATCGGTGAGCTCGGCGCCTGGATCGATGGAGATGGCCTTGTTGCCATCTTTCGCGGCGATCTGGATCTTGCCTTCGACGATGAAGACTTCCTTTGGCACTTCGCCCTCAGCCCAGGTATCGGCATTGAAGGTGAGCGTCTGGAGGTCGGCACCCGTGGCGAGCGAGGTGAAGGCGAGAAGACTGAGAAGCGCAGGAAGTTTCATGGAGGGGTAACTTTGGAAGGGAGACAAGAAACGTTCAAGCATGGTTGTTCTTGTCCTGCTTGAAGGAATGTTTTGCCGGCCTAAAAACTAACTTATGAGTCGAAGCTGGGATGTGATCGTAATTGGAGGTGGCAGTGCAGGCCTGGCGGCCGCGCTGGCGGCGGCGCGTGGCGGTGCGAGAACGCTGCTGGTGGAGCGCCAGACGAAGCTCGGTGGCATGGGGGTGAATGCGCTGGTCCACACTTTCTGCGGGCTGTTTCATCCGGACGTGTCGAAGCCCTGGTCCTGGCTGAATGCCGGAGTGCCGCAGGAGATCGGTGAGAAGATGATGGAGCGCACCCGGCAGTCCGCGCCTGATCTGATGGGGCGTATTTATGTGCTGAGGCAGCACCCGAGTGTATTTGCGCATCTGGCGGATGAATTATGCGCGGCTGAAAAGAACCTCACTCGCATGAGCGGTGTGGAGTGGTGCGGACTGCAAAGGCTGAACGATGGATGGGAGGTCGATCTCTGCTCCCGTGGTGTTTTGGAAAGGCATGTCACCCGATCCCTTGTGGACACGACGGGTGATGCCACGGGAGCGCGCTTCCTCGGGAGCGAGTATTGGACACAGGCTGAACCGGAGAAGCTTTATCGGCCTGCCTATGTGTGTGCCTTGCCGCATGTGACAGGCGTGCATGATGAAACATGGAGGTTTGCGATCGGTGCGCAGATCGTGAGAGCTGTCAGGAATGGTGTGCTGCCTGAAGCGGCGATGGGCGCGCAGTTTCGTGACTCTCCGTTTTCTGAAGAGATGTTTCTGACCATCGATCTGGAGGCAGGGCAGGGAAGCTGGGATCCGTTTGATGCTATCAAGAGAGCCGAGGTGGAAGCCACGGGGCGTGATGTCGCGATGTCACTCTGGCGCATGCTGCGCGCCGAGCATGCGGACTTTCAACACTGTCCGCCTCCTGTGCTGCCGGCGCTGGCGGGCATTCGTGAGACGGCGCGCTATCTTGGAGACAAGGTGCTGTCTGGTGACGAACTGGCCTCCTCCACGCGCTTCGCCGATGAGGTGGCGCTGGCTGGCTGGCCGATGGAGAAGCGCGAGAATGCGCGAGGTCCCAAGTTCAGATATTTTGACCAGCCTGAACCTGCTGGCATTCCTGCGGGCTGCCTGATGAGCGCCAAACTGCCGGGTCTGTTTTTTGCAGGGCGTTGTCTTTCAGCCGATCATGAGGCGCTGGCCTCCGTGAGAGTCATGGGCACCTGCATGGCCACAGGTGAGGCTGCTGCAAAAATGGCACTGGCGCATGTGCCCAAGGCGTGATTGAGAACAGCCTTCCTCCCGACCATGCGGTTGCTTTTCATTTCCAACCTCTTTCCCGACACGACGCAACCGTGGCGGGGGCTGGACAATGTGACGCTGCTGCATGCGATGTGTGCCGAGCGCCGTGATGTGGATGTCCGCGTGCTATGCCTGCGGCCTGGGCATGGTTTCTGGATCGGAGCGGGGTGCCCGCTGAAACCGCGTGATGAGGACAAGATCCTGAACCCGCATTTTGCCTGGGCTCCCTACCTGCCAAAGTTCGGCGGTTTGAACGACCAGCTCTTCGCCCTGGCGGTGAGGCGGGCTTTGAAGGCGTTGCCGCAAGGATGGAAGCCAGACGCACTGCTGGTGCCCTGGTTGTTTCCCGATGCCTGCGGGGTGTATCTGGTGGATGAATTTTGTGACGTGCCGATGCTGAGCGTGGCGCAGGGATCAGACGTGCATCAATACCTCGACATGCCGATGCGGCGCCGGGCGATCCTGACGCTCGCGCAGCGGTCCAAGATCGTCACCCGCAGTGAGGATCTCCGGCAGAGACTGCTGGGTGCCGGAGCCGCCGCTGACAGGGTGCACACCGTCTACAACGGTGTCGACACGGCGACTTTTTACCCGGGAGATTCAAAGGCTGCGCGTGCGGCCCTGGGATTGCCTGAGGACGGCAAGCTGCTGCTGTTTGTGGGTAATTTCCTGGAGGTGAAGGGGCTTGAGCTGCTCATTCAGGCCACTGCCAGGGCTGCCCGTGAATGGAATGAGCCCCTCCGTCTGGTGATGATCGGCTCGGGCCCTTTGCAGCAGCCGTTGGCCGCCTTGGCGAAGAGTGAAGACCTCCCCTCCAGCAGCCTGATCTGGGCTGGCCGCAAGTCCCCTGAGGAGGTGGCACAATATATGCGAGCCGCAGATGCTGTATGCCTCTCCAGCCACAACGAAGGGGTGCCCAATGTGCTGCTCGAGTCCCTGGCTTCGGGGCGTCCTTTCGTGACCACGGATGTGGGCGGGATCTCAGAGATTCTAGGCCCTTCACCTCGTGGCGGGAAACTCGTCCCTGGACGGGGTGTTCAAGACTACGCTTCGGCACTGCACTCCGCGCTTTCGGATCCGCCGGACCCCGCAGCGCTGAGCGCGTATGCCTCCACCATGGCCTGGCCCAGGTGCGCGGCGGACTACTGGGATTTGATGTTATCAGGCAGGGGCCTGACCCCCAATTCGGGTCAAATATAGGTTTTTCAGCGGGGTTCCTAAAATATCTTGAAACGTCATCCCATAAATAGGGTAACTTCTCCACTACATGACTTCTCTTAGCAACGCCCACTGGTTCTCCATTGCTCGCCGAGCAGGCCGGGACGTGCTGCTTTTTGTCGGGGCATTCTTTACAGCGAACTACATCCGCTTTGGAGAACTGTCTCGTGTGGAGGAGTATGCTTTTTCTGTGGGCGCAGGCGCGCTGGCTCTGGCGGTGAGCTCTTACATCCTCGGCCTCTACTCTCTGGAGTCACGGGGCAGCGCCCGTTTCGGCGCTCATGCGATGCTGCTCATCGGCTCTTTCACGGCAGCCTTCATGGTATCGACAGTGGTGGGTTATGTGGACTTTGGAACGCGCATCGGCCGTGGCTTCATGGCCCTGGGGGCGGGTATCTCGCTGCCGTTGCTGCTTCTGCATCACCTGACGATGTTTCACAAGTATCGCTTCGCGCCGCAGCGGGTGGCTTTCATCGCGGAATCACCGGACGAGATGGTGGAGTATCTGCGCTTTAGGGACATGAAGCCGCGTGGCATTGAGATCGTGGGCCGGATTGATATTCATGGTGCCTCACCGCATGGAGATCTCCTGGGCCGGGTGAAGCATCTCGGCGTGCTCATCAGCCGCCATAAAATTGATCGCGTGGTGTTTCCTGAATCACGGGTGGATGATGAGCAGGTGCGCCCGCATCTGCGCCGTCTGCGCTACTCCGGCACTCCCTGCACGCCGCTGATCAATGTGTGTGAGGAGTATCTGCAGTATGTGCCGCTGCATCTGGTGACGAATGAGTGGCTGCTGCATTCGGAGTCGTCTCCGCGCGAGCTCTACTTCCGCAAGCTGAAGCGCACCTTTGATGTCATCACCTCTCTGGTGCTGCTGGTCATGCTGTCGCCCTTCCTGGGTTTCGGCGTGATGCTGGTGAAGTTTTTCTCTCCTGATGGACCGCTTTTCTTCCGCCAGGAACGTGTGGGCCGTTTTGGCAAGACCTTCTCCATCATGAAGCTGCGCACCATGCGCACAGATGCTGAGAAAGACGGTCCGCAGTGGTCCTCTGGCAAATCTGACCGCCGCGTGTTCCCTGGAGGTGCCTTCCTGCGCCGCTACCGGATCGATGAGATCCCGCAGCTCATCAACATCCTGCGTGGTGAGATGTCTTTCGTGGGGCCGCGTCCTGAGCAGCCGACGTTCGTCACGGCTCTGGCTGAGGCGCTACCTTTCTATGAGGAGCGGCACATGATCCACCCAGGTCTCACGGGCTGGGCGCAGGTCTGCTACCCTTACGGTGCTTCGACAGAAGACGCCCGCTGCAAGCTGGAGTATGACCTTTACTACATGAAGCATGCGGGGCTTATCTTTGACCTGCTCATCCTGCTGGACACGGTGCGTGTGGTGCTGATCGGCGGCCTGACCCAGGCTTCCCAGCGTCCGCGCTATGCGCCCACCCTTGTCCCCCCGGCCGCTCCCACGGTGCCGGAGGAGGAGCAGGTGGCGTAACGTTTTTCGCAGGCTGGATCTAAGTTTCGCCTTGTCGGTGTGTGGTGAAATTCGCTACAAGTCCGGCTTGTATGAAAAATGCCTTGTTGGCTCTCCTTTGTCTGGCGGCACAATCTACCAGCCTTGGCGCACCTCCTCAGCCTCCGTCCATTTCGTTGGACACCTTGATTGACTGGAATGATCCAAGGTCGCTGAGCGTGGAAAGGATCAAGGAATTTGGCGCTTCCCAGCCCGCCTTGGCGAAAAGCGACAAGCTGGTGATTCAACCTTACGGCGATCGGTCGATGCGAGCCTATCTGTCTATGTCCTCAGGGGAGTTTTCGCTGAAGCTTGGGGCTCATGCCGCTCCGGTGAAAAGAGTGGGCGCGTTGTTCGATCCTCAAGGCTTCTCAGAACTCAAGGTGTACTTCGATGTCGACTTCAAGGATCAAGTCGACTTTGTCCTGCAGTTTGTCCAGGACCTGACTCAGCTGGCTGGAGGTGAGCCTCCCGTCTTCATCAAAGGGCACCATGTGCATTCGCAGCGGAACACCGCCACTGGGCAGATGGAGAGCTCCAATCAAGACATGGAATACTTCTTCTGGCCTTACAAGGGCGTGTCCAAGAAGATGGAACGGAAGCGGATGCCATCTGGCCTATGGGGGCCTTGGAGTCTGGAGATAAACCGCGTGGCGCAGGCGCCACAGCTGTCCTATCAGGTTCCCATGGACCAAGCCAAAGAGCCTGAGCGCCAGCCTGAGCTGAAGGCAGATCTCGACTCGTTGCTGGACTTCAAGAGCATCTGGACCGTCTCGGTGGATGAGTTTGAAAAGAAGTATGTGGCTCGCAGTGGCACGATCAACTGGACGGCTCCTCCACAGTTTGAATGGCTGTCGGCGGCCAAAGACCGCGCGCGCTTCTCTCGCCAGATGTTCGGGGAGGCACCGTTGAAGCTGACGCTATTTGGGGGCGCGGTGGAGCTGGAGGAAGCGGTGCTCGAGTTTGTCGGTGGCAAGCTGGGCCGCGTGGCGATTTCCATCTACAACCGGGGTGATGCCGGACAGATGGACAACGCGGAGTTTCAGACGCTGTTTAAAAAGGCGGGCCAGAGCATGGGAGGAATTTTGCAAGTGGCACCACGGCGCCAAATCAGTGCTGGATCTGGCGCCGTGAAGAATGTGGCCTGGATGTGGACTTCCCCGCAGGCGGTGGCGCTGCTGGAACACAATGATTTTCAAGCCCAAGGCGCTGCAGGGAAGCCCGAGTATCTGCGTCTCAAGCTGGCCGCGCCGGCTCATGCAGACTGGACGATGGGCCGGATGACACTGGGAGTGCAGCGGATGGAGTTGCAGAAGAACGTGACGAAGGACGCCGCCTCTGGAGATGTCTCCATCAACGGCGTGCCGATGGTGGACCAAGGGGCGAAGGGCTACTGTGTGGCAGCCAGCTGTCAGCGCTTGTTTGAGTACATGCGCATTCCCTGTGACCAGCATGAGATCGCCCAACTCCTGGAGGTGGATGCGGACAGCGGGACAAACATCCTGGTGATGCAAAAGAGCCTGGCAAAGGTGGATCAGAAGTTTGGAGTCACCTTCAAGCCGCTGGTGAATCCTTTGCAGGATGACGAACTCGGCAGGAATCGACGGGTGTCCTTGAAGGAGTTCTCCAGTCTTATCAAAGAGCACGCTGACAAAGGAGTGCCTTTGTTGTGGGCCCTGGGCCTGGGGCAGTTCCCCGAGAATCCTCCTCTGCCAAACGCGGGTCAGCTGCGTGGTGGGCACATGCGCATGATCATCGGCTACAATAGCGCCAAGGATCAGGTCATTTTCACAGACTCCTGGGGCGCTGGCCATGAGAAAAAGCGCATGGACGTCTCTCATGCCTACGAGGCCACACTGGGGCTCTACTCCATGGCTCCGCGTGGCATGTGACAGCCTGCTTCTTCGTCGCGCCTTGCCGGATCTCTCCATGGCCTGTCGTGCTCGCCTCGGGTGGAACTTGTGGGGGCACTTTTTTGTTAAGCTGCCAGTTTGTCATTGAGCAAGCTCGGGGGACTTGGTTACAAACTACCCCCTGATGAAACAAGCCTGGATTCTTTTGGTCTTGGGAGTGACGCTCCTGACAGGTCCAGCTTCCGCACAGCCTGCGGTGATCGTTCTCGACCCGTTGATCGACTGGAAGAATCCAAAATCGCTGACCCTGCAGAAGGTGGACGCCTTCTATCAGGCCCAGCCCTTCAGCCAGACCGGCCACTGGCGCAGTTCCAAGGCCTTGAGTGCGACTCATGAATTGATCCGCCTGGAGGGTGAAAAAGAGGGTCTGGTGGTTTTCACTATCGCCCTTGGGACGATGCAGGCGAAGTCGGCCACGCTGATGTTTGACGAGGAGTTAGGTTTTGCCCGGCTGGATCTCACCCCGGATCCCGCCGCTTATGGCGGGAATGACTGGACTGGGCATTTGGTAAATTCCATCCAGAAATGGATCGGCGGCGAACCCGCCGATCTGACCCGGGAGGAAAAAGACTCCACGTGGGACCCCCAGAATCCGCAGGTTCGCAAGACGACTCCCTACAAGCTGACGGTGGACCAGTATCGCTGGCAGCGTTCAGGATACTCCCTGCAGCTCACTCGCAGGTCCGCTGCCTCATGGAAGACAGACTGGGCCTTTGCCGTGGTGATGAGTTTTACAGGTCCGAGGTCGTCTCCTCCCGCTGGCCAGTCGCCAGAGGTGGCGAATGAATCCCGGCAGAGCGCGCCGCCTGAGCTTAAAGCTGATCTGGATCCCTTGCTGGATTTCAGCACCATCTGGCAGACTCATGCCGAGCAGTTTGAGAAACGATACATCGCCCGTAAACAGGACGAGCAGCAAAAAGAACCACCCCAGTTTGAATGGTTGACGGTCGCGAAAGACCGTGCGCGCTTCTCCCGCCAGATGTTCGTGGATGCGCCGACCACCCTGACGCTTTTTGGTGGAGCCGTGAAGGTTGAAGAGGCCGTGGTGGAGTTCGTCAAAGGCAAGGCGGGGCGTGCCACGATCTCCATCTACAACCGGGGGGATGCCGGGCAGATGGGGAATCCTGAGTTTCAAGCGCTCTTCAAGAAGGTGGGGCAGAGTCTTGGCAGTGCTTTGAAGGTGGCTCCACGCCGGCAGATGAGCACTGGAACGGGCGCGGTGAAAAACGTGGTCTGGATGTGGACTTCCCCGCTCGGGGTGGCGCTGCTGGAGCACAATGATTTCGAGAGCCAGGGTGGCAGTGGCAAGCCTGAGTATCTGCGCCTGAAGGTGGCTGCACCTGATCAGGCTGACTGGACGATGGGCCGGATGAGCCTGGGGGTGCAACGGATGAGCCTGCAGAAGAATGTGACGCGTGATGCTGCGGGTGGGGACATCTTCATCGGCGGAGTGCCCATGGTGGACCAGGGGGCGAAAGGCTACTGCGTGGCGGCGAGCTGCCAGCGTCTGCTGGAGTACATGCACATTCCCTGTGACCAGCACGAAATGGCGCAGCTGCTGAACGTGGATGTGGAGCGCGGAGCGAATGCCTTTGATATGCAGAAGAGCCTGGCGAAGGTCGACCAGAAGTTTGGCGTGGCCTTCAAGCCGCTGGTGAATCCTGAGCAATACTATGGCACGGGCGGCAAGCGCCGTGTGTCGCTGAAGGAGTTTACCAGCATCATCAAGGAGCATGCGGACAAAGGTGTGCCGCTGCTGTGGGCACTAGGTCTCGGCCAATTTCCTGAAGACCCTCCGCTGCCCAATGGCGGCCAGGTGAGCGGCGGCCACATGCGCATGATCATTGGTTATAATGCCACGAAGAACCAGGTCATCTTCACGGACTCCTGGGGCGCAGGACATGAGAAGAAGCGCATGAAGGCCATGGATGCCTATGAGGCCACGCTGGGGCTCTACTCCATGTCTCCGCGTGGCTTGTGAGGCGGTCTTGAGTCAATTCCTGGAAACGAGAATGGCTCAGAGGCATAAAGCCATCTGAGCCATTGAATCAAAGTGCTGGGGTGAAGGCTTAGTGAGCCTTCTTCTCTTCGTGACCCGCGGCCGGGGCAGGGGCGGCGTGCTCATCAGCCTTGCCGTGGGTGTCGTGCTTGGCTTCACCATGAGCCTCATGCTTCGCATCGCCGTGGGCATCATGACCTTCACCGTGACCTTTGTGCATGCCTTCATGCAGGACCTGGGTTTGCTCCCAGCTGTGCTTGGCGCAGGAGGGACCGAAGGAGATCAGGGCGGCGGAGGCAAGGAGGGCGAGGGTGGCTTTCTTCATGAAAGGGGAAAAGGGGGATGGGAACCGTATAGGCGGTGTTTCCCGGCTGGCAAGGGCTTAGAAGGCTGTGGACAGTAGACCGTGAACGGTGGGCAGTGGACCGTCCACCGCTTACTGTCTACCGTTCACCCTCTTCACGCCAGCGTGCGGCACTCAGGCAGACCCGCCCGGATCGTGCTCCAAGGAGCCTGATCAGAGATGTCCTGGGGATCTGGCACGGCAGCGAGGTCGTCTGGCAGCTTGGCCGGGGAAAGAATGGCCAGGAAGACGAGGGGCTCGTGGTGGGGATTGTAGGTGGCGTGGATGACACCGGGCGGGATGTGGGCCATCTCACCGGCTTTAAGGATGCGCTTCTCGGTGCCCACCCACTGCTCGGCGCGGCCGTAGATGACGTAGATGATCTCTTCGCGATGCGGATGAAAATGGAAGGGATGGCAGTGCATCGGGTCCATGTTCGCGCGCACAAGCAGGAGTTTGTCTGCCTCCACCAGATCGGGGCGGCAGAGCCATTCATTGTTTGTCCACGGATTGGTTTCGCGGGCGGCGTCGTCGATTTGGATAAAGCGTGCAGGGGACTCGGGCATGAGACCGAGTTAAACGCACCGCGCATCTCTGGGCAATGCAGGAATGTTAGCCCACATCCACCAACGGCTATCTTTAACGGGCATTTTGAGGAATGACGAAGACCGAAGAGCGAATGACGAAAGATCGGACTCCTGGAGCAAAGCGGCCGGTTTTTTTACCACTGATGGACACTGATTGTCACCAATGACCAAGCCATCAGCGGATGGGGACATCAGTGCTCATCAGTGTCCATCAGGGGTAAACAAACTCTGATCGAACAGACATAAAAAAGCGGCAGACTTTCGTCTGCCGCTTCGTAGTGAATGTTGGTTAGACCTTTTTCTAGCCGCCCAGCTTGGGGGACTTCAGCTTGGACTTCTTGTCTTTGTGAAGCGGGTTGGCCGGGTTAAAAAAAGGGTTCTTCGGGGCCGGGCCCTTGGCCATGTGCTCCACTTTCTTGAGCTCAGGCTCGGGGATGTAGAGCTTCATGATCCAGCTTTGGGCGATGGCGTAGATGTTGGTGACGGCCCAGTAGAGCGCGAGGGCGGAGGCGAAGTTGTAACAGATCCAGAGGAAGAAGACGGGCATGATGTTCATCATGATCTTCTGGCTCTTGTCCATGGTGGCAGGCTGCGGTGTCAGCTTCATCTGCGCGATCATGGTCAGGCCCATGATGAGGGGCAGGGGATTCACGGGATACCCCATGAAGTGACCCACCGTGTCCGCGACCGAGAGATCGTGCACCCAGAGCCAGCCCTGGCCGCGGAGCTCAGCCGCATTTTGCAGCACGCCGTAGAAGGCAAAGAAGATGGGGATCTGCAGCAGCATGGGGAAGCAGCCGCCGACCGGGTTCACCCCGTAGTCCTTGTAGAGCTTCATCACCTCCATCTGCGCCTGCGTGGGGTTGTCCTTGTGCTTCTCCTGCACTTCCTTCATCAGCGGGGCCAGCTTGCCCATGCGCTTCATGGAGTATTGGGACTTGGCCTGCAGGGGCCAGAGGATGGTGCGGATGATGATGGTCATCAGGATGATGGCCAGACCCCAGTTGCCACTGAGGTCATGCATCCAGCGCATGAGGGTGTTCAGAGGGCGGCTGATGAAGCCGAACATGCCGTAGAACATGACGAAATTACGCTGGCCGCCGAGCGTGTCGAGACGCTTGTATTCCTTCGGACCCGCGTAAAGGCTGAACTCTTCGGTCTGGGTGGCCTTCGGGGCGAGGTCCACGGGCGGAAGGCTCACGGCGGCCTGGATCGCGTAGTCTTTTTCAGAGCCGGACTTGCCTTTGAACTGGTCATGCGTGTGATCGATCAGGATGCGGGAGGCCCAGATTTTGCCCGGCTTGTCCGCCCAGGTTCTGCCAGACTTGTCGATCTTCTCATGGCTGAGGATCTGGGTGTAGAAGCGGCTCATCACACCCCCGTAGCGCAGCTTGGAGTGGCTGGAGCTCATGGAGGCCTGCTCGGAACTCATCATGCCGCCGTCAAAGGAGTTGGTGTGCACCTGCTTGGCATCACCCGCGTCATTGTAAAAGAAGCTGGGCTTCAGTGCCTCGTCCGGACTCATGGAGTTCGCTGAACCCGCATAGAGATAGTATTCTTCCGACTTGTGCTGAACGGTCGTGGTATTGGTTAGGCTGATGGTGAGGCGGATGAGGTGCTCGTCGCTGGCCCCGCCTTCGGAAAGGGCGAAGACTTTGCGGATGGCGATGCCCTCGGCGTTGGTGCCTTCAAACGTGATGCCCTTGTCGCTCTTCGCGGTGATCTTGTAAGCCACCGGGTCATTGCCAGCGGCTTCACGGCGGAGGGCGCCGATGGGTTCCACTCCATGACCATTTAAAGTGAGCTGGTCCGTGCCGCCCAGGACGACCTTGGAGATGCCGCCGCCCTTGGTGGTAAAGTGCCAGGTCACACTGCCGCTGGTGACGGTATGAGTTTCCTCAGGGGCGGAAGGTGTGGCGGCAGCGGTGGTGGTAGTGGGTGCCGCCGTGATGGTGCTGCCCTGGGCAGGCGCGCCGGGAGCTGGTGGCGCTTTGGCCACTTCACCAGCAGGCGCTGGTGGGACGGTCTGCGGCTTGCTCTTGCTGGCAAACCAGGCGTTTACGGCGATGCCGGCGCTACAGAGAATAATGACGATCCAGCCTTTGCGGTCCATGAGAGAGAAAATGAGTCGAGGGTTGTTTGATTAAATGTCAGTGGCGGTGCCCGCAGTGGTCTGGCACGGGGTCGTGACCCTGACCTCCCCACGGATGGCAGCGGAGAATGCGGCGGGTGCCCAGCCACGCTCCTCTAAAAACGCCGTGTTTTTCCACGGCTTGAAGAAAGTACTCCGAACAGCTCGGGGTGAAGCGACAGCCCGAGCCTGGGCCGCCAAAGAAATGGAGGGGTGGGGAAATGAAGCGCTGGTAGCCACGGATGAGAATGCGGATGAGCAGCTTCATGGCTTGGCGGCAGCGGTTTTCAAGAGCAGTCCCATGCGGCGGGCCAGACGAGTCCAGTCCTGGCTCATTTCTGCGAACTCCGCGTCAGGAGCACGCCAGCGCGCAATGGTGACAAACTTCATGCCTGGCGCGATCAACCCGCGATTCTCACGAATGATCTCGCGTATTTGACGGCGGAGCCGGTTGCGGACGACGGCATTGCCCAGCCTCTTCCCTGTGACTAGGCCAAAGCGAAAATCGGGCATCGTCTCATCACGAAGAAGGGCCAGTACAAAGTACCGGCCCGACTGGCTTTGCCCCTGCGCCTTAATCACCGCGAAATCACGGGATTCCTTCAAACGAAGGCGGGAAGGCAGGCGCATGGGCAGAAGAGAACGCCGTGATCCACACGCGATCAGGTATGCTGCTGGACGTGGCGCTTGAACTTGATCTCAACGCCTTTCGGCACAAGGCGCTTGCGGCCTGCACGGCGGCGGCGACGAAGGATGTCGCGGCCATTTTCGGTCTTCATGCGGGTGCGGAAACCGAACTGCTGTTTCCGGGTGCGCTTGGAAGCTTGATAGGTTCTTTTGGGCATAAACGTGTGTGGGGGAGTCGTGGGGCGTCACCGGCTCACTGGGCGGCGGCATGCTCAAAAGCACGGCCATCCGGGAAACTGGGGCGCGGAGACTACCCGGTGACCTAGGTTTGTCAAATGCGTGATCATTATAGAAACAAAGTTATTCACACGACCTGACGAATGCTCTCCGCGCTGCTCAGTGTGCGCAGGCTCCCATCCGGTAGTGCCAGGCGCAGATGCCCCTCCAGATCCAGGTCTACGGCGCGTCCATAAATCTCGGCCCCGTCCACCGTAGCGCGGATCTGCCGCCCCAGGAGCCAGCTGCGCTCCCGCACCTCTGAAACCGCTTCCAGGAAGCCGTCTTCCAGCCTCCCCATCTGCTCATGCAGGTGGCGCAGCAAGCTGGCGGCCAGGTCATTCCGATCGAACTCGATCACTGGAGACTGGGGCAGGGAAAGCAGCAGTGAGGTGGCCGCTCCAGCCAGTTCCGGCGGAAACTCACGTGTGTTGACATTCAATCCGATGCCGAGGACCAGCATCGGCCCTGTCTGGGTGATCACGGCTTCCGCGAGCAAGCCGGACACTTTGCGATCGCGCAGATACACGTCATTCGGCCATTTGATCTGCGGACTTAGAGGAAGCTCCTCCTCGATGGCCTTGCAGATCGCCAGCGCCGCCAGAGTGGTCATTCTGGGCCAAAGCGCCACCGGGCCCTCAGGCCGCATCAGCAGCGTGAACATCAGGTCCTTCCCAGCCGGAGCCTGCCAGCGATTCTCCCGCCGCCCACGCCCTGCTGTCTGAGCCTCCGCAAAGATGACCAAACCCGGCTCCTCACCTGCCATGGCGGCGGCGCGGGCATCATCGCTCGTCGACCCAGTTTCTTCCACGACACGCACCCTCCACGGCTGGCAGTTCGTCGTTAGAGAGGAGGCGTCGAGCGGGATCATAAGCAGTTCTGGCGAGTCTTGTTTTAAAGCCGGGCATTCAGTCTGGCAACCATCGTCCATGACATGACCTTGACACCCCCGCCTCGCCGCGTTTGTGAGGTGCGATGTCTCTCGTCTCCGCCCTCTATCCCGCCCTGAAACCCTGGCTCTTCAAGCTCGATGCCGAGCGTGCCCATGAGTGGACGACGAAGATGATGCGCATCTCCCACTCTCTGGGGATGCTGAAGCCGGATGAACTGCCTGCCAGCAAGCCGGTGGACTGCCTCGGCCTGCGCTTCCCGAATGCACTCGGCCTCGCCGCGGGCATGGACAAATCTGCATCTGCTGTGGAAGCCTGGGCTGCCCTGGGTTTCGGTTTCGTGGAGGTCGGCACGCTCACCCCGCGTCCGCAGCCAGGGAACCCCAAGCCGCGTCTCTTCCGTCTGCCAGAGCATGAGGCACTGATCAATCGCATGGGCTTTAACAATGTGGGCATTCATGCCGCGGTGAAGAAACTCGAGAAGCGCAAGACGAGCGCCATCGTCGGCGTGAACATCGGCAAAAACTTCGACACACCTAACGAACAAGCTGTCAATGACTACCTGTATTGCTTGAAGGCCGCTTATCCGGTCGCGGACTACATCGCCGTGAACATCTCCTCGCCTAACACGAAAGGTTTGCGTGATCTCCAGGCGGAGGATTCCATCCGCCAGTTGCTTGCCGCGTTGAAGAAGGAGCAGGCCTCTCTTGAGAAGGAATACGGCAAGAAAAAGCCCGTCCTCGTGAAGATCGCCCCAGACCTCGAAGGCCAGCAGATTGAAGCCCTCGCGCGTGTCTTCAATGAACTGGCCGTGGACGGTGTCATCGCCACGAACACCACCATCAGTCGTGAAGCCGTGGCCGGACATCCTTTGGAAAAAGAAGCCGGTGGCCTCAGCGGTGCTCCCGTGACGGAGCGCTCCACCCTGGTCATCGAGGCCTTCCGCATGCTCCTCCGTGAGCAGACCCCGATCATCGGCGTGGGCGGCATCCTCAGTGGCGCAGATGCCGTGGCCAAGCTGAAGGCCGGCGCCTCACTCGTGCAGGTGTATTCAGGTCTCGTGTATCGCGGACCTGGATTGATTGCCGATGTCCTGCGCGGAATCAGCGCTCACTCCTGAAACTCCTCCATGTCCGGGATGCGCGTGAAAGCGATCTTCGTGCCCGAAAAGGTCTTCACCTGATTCGGCACAAAACCGAGCGCGATGCTGTCTCTGCCGAACTGTTGGTTAAGCTTGTCCATCGCGGCGGAGAGCTTGTTGCGGCGCTCGTCATCGATCTCACTGACGGGCAGCATCTCGGGAAACATCTCCAGCTGCTTCGGCGCGCACATCTCCTCGATGTCATTCAAGGTCACCGCGATCTTCTTCAGCCGGGCCCAGCGCACCTCCATCATGGCTTCAGGCCAGAGTTGATCCAGCGTGTGCATCAGCGTGAAGGTGTCAGACACCGGTTTCGGCAGGCGCATCTTGGCCTCACCACGCCCCTTGTCCTCGGTGCGGACGGACAGGCTGATGGATTTGGCGCGATACCCCTCGCGCCGCAGTCGACTCGCAGCCTTGGATAACAGCCGCCTCGCCACAATCAGCGCTTCAGGCGGTTTGCGAAACTCCGGCGCCAGCACGTGACTATGGCCGATGCTGCGGGACTGCGTGGCGAACTCTCCCAAGTCCTCCCCATGCAGCTCATGCCAGAAGCGATTTCCTCCCACACCGCCCCAGGCATAGTGCAGCTCTTCCGCTGTGGCATCCCAGAGATCTTCGACCGAGTGGATCCCCGCGGCATGCAGCCGCGGTTCCATGCGTCGGCCAATGCCAAACAGGTCTGTCAGCTTCCAGTCCGAGATGATCCCCGGCATGTCCTCCAAATGTAAAACCGTGAGCCCGTCCGGCTTCTTGATGTCACTCGCCACCTTCGCCAGATAGCGGCTCGGCGCGATACCGATAGAGCACGTGATGCACTCACCCACATTCGCGCGCAGCCCTGCCTTGATTCGCTTCGCGAGATCCACCGCCACCGCCTCCGGCTGACGCTTCTCATCAAGCATTAGCGCCATCTCATCAATCGAGTGGACCTTGTGAACCGGGTAGTGCCTCTCGACCTCCGTCTTGATCAGGTCATGAAACTTCACGTAGTGAGAGTGATCCGCCTCCACCAGGATAAGTCCCGGGCACATGCGCTTCGCCTCACCGATGTTCGTCCCCGTCTTCACGCCGAACTTCTTCGCCTCATAGCTGGCCGCAATCGCACAGGTGGAATCCGACTTCACTGGCACCACCGCCACCGGCTTGCCCCGCAGACTAGGATCACACTGCTGCTCCACACTGGCAAAGTAGCTGTTCAGATCAAAGAACAGCCACCGCAGGGGGGCAGAGGGAGGCGCGGAGCTCACGGAATCATAGAATGGGGTCATTTGGAAAATGTTCAATAGAACATATTTGGGCTCATTCGCTTGAAGGGGAGCTCGGATCAGGTCGGATTCAATCGGATCGCCCAGTGTAGTGGCTGGCGTCAGCCTGGCGTTCCCTGAAGCCCTGCCCCCTCCCATCAATCCTGCAGGTCGGATCCAGTCGGATTGACTCGGATCTCCCAGTGTAGCGGCAGCCCGCGATCTTCGAAGCCCTGGCGAAGAAGATGCGTCAGCATGCCGCTCTCTGGAAGGTCGCAAACACCCGCACCTGCGCCAACCCACCTGATCATACCGTGGCCCCAGCTCGGATCCCTTTTCCGCCTCTTCCGTAGGCCCCTCATTCGGCTCTGCTCTGAAACCACCGCCAACAACGGTAAACCACCGTCAACAACCGTAAACGGCTCCCGTCTGGTCATTGGCTCCTGGTCCTTGGTCATTCCCTCCATCACTCATCTTCCCCCTCCGGGCCTCCCCAATCCAGCGTCCCATTCGGACCCTTTGGACACCGCGGCATCTTCGCAGCTCCTCCAAAATCACCCCAAAATTCTCCACGACGGCTTCATTCAATCTGAATAGCCTTGGTCTTGCTTCATCAAAGCCCACGTCAACTATCTGCCATGGAAACCACCCCCACCTTGCCCACTCCGGCTGCCAAGCCCGGTTTCTCCACGAAGAAAGTCGTCCTCATCATCCTGGGCGCCATGTTCCTCACGGCCGGTCTGGCCGTGGGCGGCACCATCTGGTGGTATAAATACAACTTCAATCCCAAGCCCATGCGTCCCGTGGTGCTCTCCGAAAAAGAGCAGGCGGCTTTTGATTCGAAGCTGGCCGTGTTCGGTGATCCGCCGATGGCGCCGGTCACCGTGAATATTCCCCCGCTGCCTGCTCCGCAGACTCCCCCGCCATCGCAGCCGCCGGTCGTGCTGGCACCTCCGAGGGAACTCCAGGTGGCCGCAGGCGAGGAGAACCGCACCATCATCATCACCGAACGCGAGGTGAACGCGTATCTAGCCAAGCAGAACCTGGGTGAAAACATCCAGGTGAGCTTTGCCGAGGGCAAACTCGCCGCCGGCATCATCGTCGAGGCACCGCCGGACTTTCCCGTCTTCGCCGGTCAGAAGATGCGGGTGCGGCTGACCTTTGGCACCGGCCTCACGCCTGACCGCAAGCTGTCCTTCGTGTTTGATGACGTCAGCGTCGGAGGCATCTCCTTGCCAAACGCCTGGTTAGGCGATCTCAAGGGCGTGGACCTTGTGGAGCAGAACCTTCAGAGCGATCCCGGCCTCCAGCGCTTCCTCGATGGCATCCAGAGCCTCGAGATCCATCCCGGCTCAGCCAAGGTGGTGCTGAACAAATGATGCGGATGGATTGATCTTCGCTGCGGGCATGCCTCATGCAACATGGGGCATGCCTTTTTGCTGCAACAGCCCACTGATTCTTCACTCGCGCCTCGATGCTGAAGTACGTTGTTCACGCTTCAGCGTGTCAATGAAGGCAGCACGGACACAAAATCCGTCCCGCCTCACGTTCACTTAAACGTAGACCTCAAATCAAGGCACCACTTCGCCCGAACCCGTGTAGATCCATTTGTCGACTACGCCGTTCTTGATCTGGGCCTGGGCCTCGGTGTCGAACTTGCCGAACATGGTCATGGTTTCGTATTTCACGTTCACCTTCCACAGGCCGTCTTCAAACACGGGCTCGCTCCACTCCTTGATGGCGTCGGCCTTGATCTCGGTGACCTGGCCGGACTTCATGCTGGCGACCAGCAGCGGGTAGGTGCCGTCCTTGTCTTTGACCGGCTTGTCATTGCCAGGGCCGGCTTTCGCGGCGGCAGGGGGCGCATTCTTGGCGCGCTCAGCGGCTGCCAGTTTGAACTCGTGGGCCTTTCTCAGGCTGGCGATATAGAGCACCTTCCAGTTCTCATAGCCCGCCGTCAGGGTTTCCTTCAGGTCGGTATCGTCCAGGGTCACCGCGCCACGCATGGGGGAGGTCTGGGTGGGAGAGACCAGGATGTTGGTTCCTTCCTGCGCCACGGCAAACATGATGCTGCCCGCCTTGATCTGCGAGGTGGCCGAATTCGCGCCGATCTTCATGCTCAGGGCCAGGTCACGCTTCATGGTGACCTGACGTGGGAAGGTGGTGGGCGGCAGAACGGCCCAGTTTTGCGTGCGCTCCTCGATGCTCGGAATCGGCGGTGAAACGAAGGCGTTCGGATCGACCACGGGTTTGGGCTCAGGCTTCGGTTCCGGTTTAGGCTCGGGCTTCGGCTCAGGCTTCGGCTCCATGACAGGCTCTGGCTTTGGCGGTTCCACCACGGCCACTTCTTTTTTCACCACGGGTTCAGGGGCCGGTGCCACGACCACCTCCTTCTGTTTCTTCTCAAACTTCAAGTAGTTGGTCAGCACAGGGTAGCCATACTCATAGGAGATGTAGCCAACGGCTGCCGCGAGGATGAGAATGAGGATGCCTTTCATGGAGGGGGGAGGAGAGAGGGATGATACTGACTCGGAATTGACTCTCCGTCAAAAACGGAAATGAGGCTCAACGTCTTAGTTCTGGTTGAACCGATATGCTGCGAAGGCTGCCGTCAGTGTGCCATCCGCCCTCTCTTTGGACCACGCCCAGCAGTTTGGAGGGCGTACCCTTGCCCAGGAAAACCTCGGCGCGGACCAGGTGGATGACGAGACTGCCGTCCTGGGCCAGGGTCACGGTCTGGTCCTGGTCGCTGTTGATCCAGCCGTCCTCGGTGAAGAAGATCACTCGCGTGGACTTGTCCGCCGGATTGAAGGCGCGCGCTTTCTTCGAGGCGGGGCGGAGCACCAGCGTGACGTTCAGGCCTTTCTCCTCGGCGGTGGCCGTCCAGGCATCACTCTGTCTGGCATAGGCGGCCCGTTCCTTGACGAAAGCAGGCTGCCACATGGGATCAGGCTCTGCCTGGGCCGCTACGGGGAGCGTGAGACTGAGCTGCGTGCTGCCAGGATGACAGGTGTTTCCACAGGCCATCCAGGTGGCTTGTCCGGCGATTGTCACCCTCATCCCTGGCTGGAGATTGGCCGGGGCTTGGATCTGAGCTTGCAGCAGCACATCCCTCTCATAGCCCTGCGCTCGGATCTGAAACATCTTCGTGGCCTCAGGCTCGGGATACTCCAGCGGCCCCGCTTTGAAGCCCGGCGGCAGCTTCCATTCCATGCTGGTGGGCACACCCACGATGCCCGGCTGCCGCCAGTAGGTATGCCAGCCCTTTTCATGCTGGAGGAAGATGCCCACGCGGAAAGTCTGTCCTGGCACGATCGCCAGGGTCTCGCTGGCAAGAGTCAGCTTCACCCCCGGCATCGCCGCCATGGCCGTTGGCGCTCGGTTCTCCGGCGCAGACACGTCCTGCGCCAGCGAGAGGCACGGAAGAACCGCGCTCAGAACAGCAATTCCAAGACTGGCGGTTAAAGAAGAAACGAAGGCATGCATACTGGCTCAGACGGCCCGCTCAGAAGTAGCGCTCAAAGCGGTAACGGTACCCGGATGGGTATCTTGGGGTGATGGCTCAATAAGCGGCATTGCCCGGGGTTCTCGCAAAGGGAATCACATCGCGGATATTGCTCACACCGGTCACAAACATGAGCAGGCGCTCAAAGCCCATGCCATAACCCGCGTGCGGCACGCTGCCATAGCGGCGGAGATCCACATACCAGCGGTAGGTTTCCTCATCGAGACCCTGCTTGGCCATGGCCTCAGTCAGCAGGTCCAGGCGCTCCTCACGCTGGCTGCCGCCGATGATCTCGCCGATGCCCGGCACCAGCAGATCCATCGCAGCCACCGTTTTGCCATCGTCATTCTGGCGCATGTAGAAGGGCTTGATGGACTTCGGGTAGTTGTAGATCGTCACCGGACCTTTGACGTGCTCTTCAGCGATGTAGCGCTCGTGCTCCGTCTGCAAGCCTTCCCCCCACACCACGGGATGTTCGAAGCTACGTCCGGACTTCAGCAGCAGGTCCACGGCATCCGTGTAGCTGATGCGTTCAAACGGCTTGTCCAGCGTCTGCTGCAGGCGGTTGGTGAGTTCTTTGTCGACGAACTTGTTGAAGAACTCCAGCTCATCCGGGCACTCGGTCATCATCGCCTTCACCAGATAGCGCACGTTCTCCTCAGCGAGAGTCATGTCTGCCTGCAGATCACAGAAAGCCATCTCAGGCTCGATCATCCAGAACTCCGCCGCATGACGTGCCGTGTTGCTGTTCTCCGCGCGGAAGGTGGGGCCGAAGGTGTAGATGTTCCCCATCGCACACGCAAAGGCCTCGCCCTGAAGCTGGCCGCTGACGGTGAGATAGGTCGGACGGCCAAAGAAGTCCTCCTCGGGCTTCGCAGGCGCACCCTGCTTCAGCGTCGTCACGCGAAACATCTCGCCAGCACCTTCGCAGTCGCTGGAGGTGATGATGGGCGTGTGCGCATAGAAGAAGCCCTGCTCCTGGAAAAAGCGATGCACCGCAAAAGCCATCTTGCTGCGCACCCGGAACACACTGCCGAACAAATTGGTTCGCGGCCGCAGATGCGCGATCGTACGCAGGAACTCCGGCGTGTGACCTTTCTTCTGCAGCGGGTAGGTACCATCCGCCTCGCCAAGCAGCCGCACCTCCTTGGCCTGCAGTTCCCACTTCTGGCCTTGTGCGGGAGAGGCGATCAAATCTCCATCCACCTCCACGCTGGCCCCCGTGAGGATTTTTGACATCAGCGAATAGCAGGGCAGGGAGGCATCGATCACGACCTGCAGCCCCTTGAAGCAGGAGCCGTCCGTGAGCTCGATAAAGGAGCAGGCCTTGGAGTCACGCCGCGTGCGGACCCAGCCGCGGAGGGTGATGGACGAGAGGGCGGACTCGGAGGCAAGGATCTGGCGCAGGGTGTCAGGCATGGCCCGATTTTGGATGCTCCTTCATCCGTGGTCAAAAGTTCTTCCGTCGGGTAATGCCTGATGAAAGGGGATTGCCGAGGCGTCTTCACCGGCGAATTCCGGCGAAAAAAGCGCGCTCCTGGACCCTCCGGCCGCAACCAACCCTTGTTAATGGCACAGGACCAAAGGGGCGCGGACTTCAGTCCGCAGCAGGTGGATAGACAAAGGTGGCACCATCTTCCCTCGGGCGCTTTCAAGTCGAGGACACAAGGCGAAGGATTAGAAACACCTCATGTCACCCCGCCCTCACTTCCTTTCAAACACCACTTTCCCACCTAACCAAGTTTTCAGCACCTTCGTCTCCACCAGGTCGCCGATCGGGCAGGTGAGGGGATCTCGGTCCGTCAAAATAAGATCCGCCAGCTTCCCGGCCTCGATGCTCCCCGTGTGCTGCTCGTTCTTCAGCAAATAAGCATTGTTCGTCGTGTAGAGCCTCAGTGCCTCCTCCCGCGTGAGCGCATTCTCCAGATGCACCGGCTTGTCCAGTTTGCGCGCCTGACGCGTGATGGCCGTCCACATGCCGAGCCAGGGGTTGTAAGGGTTCACACTGCGGAAGGAGCCGATCTTCTGCATGTGGTCACTGCCACCACCGACCATGACCTTCTGATCAAAGCAGGCACGCAGAGGCTGGAAGCTCACCATGCGTGCTTCACCAAAATGCTGCGTGAGCGTGCGCCCGTCCATGTTCAGCCAGATCGGCTGCATGTCGATGCACACCCCGAGCTTCGCCGCCTGGGAGATGGATTCAGGCCGCATGAAATTGCAATGCGTCACCGAGCTGCGCGCTGCGCGGATGCTATGCTTCGGATTCACCTTCTCATACGTGTCGATCAGCAGCTTCACCGCCGCATCCCCCACGCTATGTGCGGTGAACTGCAACCCTGAGGCCGTCACCTTCTCCACGAGCTGCTCCAGGCGCTCCTCCGTGATCTTCTGCACGCCGCGATACTGCGGATCACTGATCCCATAGGCCTCGCTCAGCCCCCAAGGCTCCAGCATCCAGGAACTGCCCGTGAGCATGCCGCCATCCAGATAAACCTTGGTCCCGATGATCTGCAGCATGGCATCCGGCTTTGTGCGCGGATGCTGCACCACTTCCTCGATGGCCTTTTCACACGCAGGCCAGAGGCTCATGCTGGGAATCCCTGGTGAGACGCGCAAGCGCACACTGAGCTCACCCTTGGCCAGCATCTTCTCATACAGCTCCACCATCTTCAGGCTGGAGTCACGATCCGCAACCGTGGTTAGGCCAACGGAGTTGTAGTCGCGAAACAGCTCCACCGTGCGCTTGTAGGTGTCTTCATCCGTCGGACTCTTCTTCGAGCTGCCCGCTTTCACATTGCTGCTCAGACTCCTCAGCAGGCCCGTCGGCTCGCCTGTGGCAGGATCCACTTCCATGATGCCTGCGCTGCCTTCCTTGACCTTGAAGTTGCGGTCGTAGCCCCCCAGCTTCAGCGCGAGACTGTTCAGCATCGAGTCTGGCCCCGTCGAAAACACCACCGGATTCTCCGGCGCCACCTTGTCCAGTTCAGCACGTGTGGGATAGCGCTTCTCTTCGAGCCGCGTGATGAAGACCTGCCGCAGTGAGATGAGCTCGCCGGGCTTGGAAAGCTTCACACGCTCCGCGATGTAGGCCAGCACATCCGCGATGGTCTCCATCGTCGGAATCTCATGATCAAACTCCACCATCGCCGCCGCTGGATGCACGTGCGAGTCCATCAGCCCCGGCAGCAGTGTCATGCCTTCGAGATCGACGACCTGTGTCTTGTCGTCCTTCAGCGCCAGCGTTTCATCATTGCTGCCCACCGCTTGAATGCGTCCATCCGCATTAATCGCGACCGCCTCCGCCATGCGAAACCCCGAGTCGACCGTGACCACCTTCCCGTGATGCAGAATCAGTGCTGGAGCTGCGTATGCGGAGCAGCTTGCTAGGAGCGCGAGAGCGAGGCTGGGTTTCATGGATCACTATAAACGCAGCCACAAAGCCGGTTGTGACGACTAATGGCGCTGGCCCACGGTCACCAGGGTGGGCACAAAGTCTCCGGACATCTTGGACATCGTCTCGATCATCTTCAGATCCACGGAGGAGAAGTTGGCGGTATTGATCCAGGCCTGCGCCTGCGGTGGATCCGTTCTCAGCCACCGCACAGCGATGTTGCGCTGCGCGCTCTGGCGGAGCTTGGGATCCGGAATGCTCTCGACCCACTGCAAAGCGCCCTTGGGGTCTGTACGTGCCAGCGTGTTCGCATAGCCAGCCGTGGCCAGATCGCGGTCCGTGGAGGCAGGCTGGATCTTCAGCCAGTTCCCGGCGGCCGTCAGATCCGTCGTGGCCCAGTCTTCGCCCAGCTTGGCCACGCTGTAGTCACGCATGGTGGAGTCCGGCATGGCATTGAGCATCTCCAGCGCCTGGTTGAACTGGCCTTTGCGGCTCAGGTGTGCGGTGATGCCGCGCAGCATGTCTTCCTTGGCTTTGCCTTCCGGAAGCTGGGCCAGCAATGTGGCGCGCTCCTGCGGTGTCAGGCTGTCAGTCAGGTAGCCAAAGGAGTAGCCCATGCTCTGCATGATGTCCTCATTTCCTGGTGCAGCCATGTAGGCTGTGGCGGCGGTGGGATCCATGCGGAACCAGTCGTTAAAGCCCTTCTTCAGAGTGTTGGCGCGTGTGTCGGGATCCGTGATGGACTCCGCATGAGCCAGCGCCGCCTGTGGATCCACCTTGGCCCAGGCACCGATCGCTGCCGCGATGGCATCCCGGCGTTGCGAAGGATCGCTGAGGGATTGTGCCCAGGCCACCGCATCCCCTGGATTCTTGCCGATCCAGGCTGTCATCACCGCGCTGAGGGAGGAACCACGCGTCAGGCTGTCCTTCATCGTGAGCGCCAGTTTGGCCGCATTCGCAGGATCTTTGGCCGCCAGGCGACTCAGCCCCGTGGAGAAGGCATAGGAGTCCACGGGCAGTTCAGGATGCGCATTGCTGTAGTTTAATGCAGCCGCTGCATCCACCTTGGCCCATTCGGTGAAGAGCGCACGCATCACCGTCGCGCGGCGGTCGCCCATGTTCAGCTTCAGCGTCATCTCAATCGCCGCTTTCGGATCAGTCTTGGCCAGTTCACCCGCCACCGCACCGAGCAGGCTGCCATTGTTCTTGCTCTGCGGATCAGCCAGCGCCGCCTGCCACGCTGCCTGCGGATCCTTCGCCGCCCAGGCCCGGTAAAGTTGGGCGCGCAGCGCATCACGATCCGTGCTCTTCGGCATCTGCGCCGTTTGGGCCAATGCTGTTTGAATCTCGCTCACGGAGAGATTTCCCACCGCCCTCTGTGCGGACTTTAGATCGTAGTCGGCCACGAGGTCTTTCAGCAGATGGTCCAAAGGACCCGAGGCACTCACCGGAGTGACCTTGCTGGTCGCTGTGCTGCCTGTTGATGGCGCCTCCGCAGTTTTTTTCGCCACCTCGCTCTTCGCTGCCACCAGCTTCGCAGGTTGCACCGGCTCAGCGTTGTTGAAGGAACTCAACGAATAGCCTGCAGCCCCGCCGACCAGCAGACAAACCAGTGGTAATGCGATTTTTTGCATATGACTACGCTTGTAAACAAAATGGACTGGTTAGGTCAAGACTTTATGAAAAAATAAAAAAAGTGGCGGTCGCTGCCTTAGTGAGACCCGGGTCCCCGGAGGTCGTGAAATCGGGCTCGGGCTTGCGGATGTGATTACGGTCATTCCTGGAGTGTATGTGACGCATCCCTTCCTGCGTATCCTATGAATCCACGACACGACATGATGCCCGTCATTTTCCGCCCGATGATTCTTCGCAGCCTGATCGCGCTAATACCAGCATCGCTCATCGCTGCGGATGAGGTGATCCTTCGAGAAACACCGGTGAGAATCATCACTTCATCCAGCCTCACCATCTTTCCCAAGTCCTGGCATGGCGAGCCCGTGAAGGCTTCCGGAGAAATCTTGTCCGAGGCTCACACGGCACGAGTCAGGGCCATTCTGGATCGTGCTTTGAGGAAGTATCCGCCACAGATCCTGCGGGCAGACTTGAAGTCCGTCTTTGTTCTGGGCGAGCTGCGCTACTGCGGTGTCGTCACCAGCGGAACGAACTCACGCACCTCTGTGTATCTCAGGATCGGTGATGAGAAAGCTGGTTATACTGATGCGCATATCGAAGGGGTGTTTCACGCCGAGTTCTCCAGCATCCTCCTGCGCAATCACCCCGAGTTTCTCGACAAGCAAACGTGGCAGTCTCTCAATCCACCCGGCTTCAAATATCTAGGCAACGGCGTGGATGCCGTGAAACAAGGCAAGGCTGGCCAAAAAATGAGTAACACCCTCCACGCCGAAGGCTTCCTCATCGAATACTCCCGCTCCACCCAGGAGAACGATTTCAACGGCTTCTCCGCTCGGCTCTTCCGTGGCGACGCCAGTGTCTGGGCCATCGCCGAGAACCATTCGAAGATCCGGCGGAAGCTGAAGCTGACCATCGGGTTTTATCAGAAGCTTGATGCCACGATGGATGAGGCGTTTTTCAAGGGGCTGGTGAAGCAAGACCCTTGATGAGTATGGTAGTAGTTTATGACCTTGATTCGACTTACAAATTGGAGAGCCTTGCTCAACACCGTCTTTCTCTTAGCCATGCAAACTGTCAATGATGACGCCGCCGCCCAAGATTCATCGGAGTCGATACCTGCCGTCGTCTTTAATGTGTCTGAGGCGGTCGCATTACCACATTTTAAAGATGAGACGAATTTGGTGAATGCAACTTACTTCCAAAGAGATGTGGGAATCTACGTGGGATTGGCGCGAAGGGCCTACTTTCTTCGGATCGAACCAATGGATATGCGGTCGGGGTGGGAGATGAGGGGGGCGACCGTTTCAAATGGCAATCTGAACATCGAGTGCTTCCAAAATCGGAAACCAAGCGCGCAGCCTGTTTCCACTCATTACTACGGAGTTGTTTGTTCGAAAGAAATCCAGAATGTGAATTTTCATTACTTCAAGATTGATGGTCGCAAGTAGGTTATACATGAGTCGACGGCGGTGCTGCACCGTGGTAGTGCTCTACTGCGTGGCGGGTTGAAAAAGGATGAGGGCTTATCCAAACAAGCTCCATGTTTTTCCAAACAAAGAGGAGAACACGTGGCCGTCTCGATTACCTAACAAAATAAACACAAAAAACCGCGCAGGTTGCCCTGCGCGGCTTTATCGGGTTTTGCGGGTCTTTGAGAGACTTGTTCCGGCTTTACTTCGCGGCCTTCTTGAGCGCGTCAGCCTTGTTGGTGAGCTCCCAGGTGAGGTCCGGATCGTCGATCTTGCCGAAGTGACCGTAGTTGGTGGACTTGGAGTAGATCGGGCGGAGAAGGTTGAGCTGCTTGACGATGTCAGCAGGCTTGAAGGAGAAGACCTTGAGGACCGCGGCGAGGATCTTGTCATCGCTGATGGTGCCGGTGCCAAAGGAGTCGATGTGCACGCTCACGGGCTTCGGATGGCCGATGGCGTAGGCGAACTGCACTTCGCACTTCGTGGCGAGGCCGGCGGCCACCACGTTCTTGGCGACCCAGCGGCCCATGTAGGCGGCGCTGCGGTCCACTTTGGACGGGTCCTTGCCGGAGAAGGCACCACCACCATGACGGCCCATGCCGCCGTAGCTGTCCACGATGATCTTACGACCGGTGAGGCCGCTGTCACCCTGAGGACCGCCGACGACGAACTTGCCAGTCGGGTTGATGAGATACTCGGTGTCCTTGGTGAGCATTTCCTTCGGCAGCACCTTCTTGATGACCTGCTCGATGCAGAACTTCTCGATCTCGGCGTGGCTCACGTCAGCAGCGTGCTGGGTGGAGATTACCACGTTCACGATGCGCGTTGGCTTGCCGTCCACGTATTCCACGGAGACCTGGCTCTTCGCGTCAGGGCGCAGCCACTTGGCCAGCTTGCCAGCCTTGCGGATGCGGGTCAGCTCACGGCCCAGGCGGTGGGCATACATGATCGGCGCAGGCATGAGCTCAGGCGTGTCATCACAGGCATAACCAAACATGATGCCCTGGTCGCCAGCGCCCTGTTCAGCGGTCTTCTTGCCGTCAGCCTTCTCAGCGTCCACGCCCTGGGCGATGTCCGGGCTCTGGATGGTGAGGTAGTTGTTCACGAAAAGTTTGTCCGCGTGGAACACATCGTCGTCATTGGTATAACCAATGCCGCGCACGGCGTCACGGATCACTTTGCCGACGTTGATGACTTCATCGATGGGCTTGGTGGTGCCGAGCTTCTTGTTCTGGAGTTTCGGGATGGTGATCTCACCACCGACGACGACGACATTGCTCTTCGCAAAGGTCTCGCAGGCCACGCGGCTGGTCTTGTCCACGGCCAGGCAGGCGTCGAGGATGGCGTCAGAGATCGTGTCGCAAACTTTGTCAGGATGGCCTTCGCCGACGGACTCGGACGAAAAGATGTAAGAGCGGGACATGTTGTTGGTCTATAGGTTATATGAACGAATCATGATTTGATGATGCGTCCAGGTAGGCGCGCAGAGTATTCCCCAAACCGGAGGCGTCAAGAGGGAAGGGAGGGACCCGCGGGAATGACGAAGGGGACCCAGGTGGACGGTAGGCCGTGAGCGGTGGGCAGGTGTCCTTTCGGTCCTTACAGAGGGGATCGCGTCGTTGGAAGGTTGCAGGCTTGATCTCTCCTGCGACCCTGCCTAGAAACGGGAAAATGATGATTCCCGTCGACCCGCCCGAAACGACGTCAGAGAAGAATGTCCGGATGAAAGGCCTGCTGAAGCTGTTCATCGGCGCCGCGGGAGTGGCGGCGGGGATTGTGGTGATGATGTATGTGGCGGAGACCTATATGATGGTCTTGGGGCATGGTTGGGTAGCCATGCTCGGCGTCGCCGGGGCCTACGGACTCACGGGCCTGATGCAACTGATCACCGGCATGCCATTTTCCCAGATGGCGCGGCGTTGGGATCAGATTCCTTCAGTGCAGAAGTTTTTCCTCGGGCTGCTCATCTTCGCAGCAGCCATGGGGGTGCTTGCCTGGGTGATTGTGACGTTCTTTGTGAATCCGTATTAGGGTAGGGGAGGCGTCCTGGTGAAAGGCACAACGGACACGAAGGACGAAGGCGGCCGGCCTCGGGTTCGTCATTCGTCATTCGAACTTCGTCATTCCGCGCCCATTCCTCGCCTTCAAGCGAGGTCGAGGATCACCTTCCCATTCCTCCCGCCTTCCATCGCCCGCTGGATCGCCCGGCGGTGGTCCGCCATGGGGATGACCTCGTCGGTGGCCGTGGTGAGCAGGCCTTCGGAGACCATCTGGGACAGCGGTTCTAAAGCCTCGCGCAGTTCAGCGGAGCCAGCTTTCTCGAACCACTTGGTGATCCAGAGGCCGTGCAGGCGGAGGTTCTTGAAGATGAGAAATTTGTTAGGCACCTTCAGGCTCCGGCGGCTCATGGCGCCATAGGTCACCATCATGCCTTCGGGTGAAAGCAGATCCATCAGGCGGATCGCACTGTCGCCCCCCACGCCATTGGCCGCGAGCTGCACGTCCTTGCCCTTCAGCGCATCCTTGGCGGTCTGCAGGCCTTCATCATTGTCCAGCACCACCATGTCCGCTCCGAGAGCGAGCAGTTCAGGGATCAATTCAGCCCGGCGCACCAGATTCAGCGTCTTCAGCTTCCCTTGCTTGGCCAGCTGGATGAGCGCACGGCCCACCCCGGAGTTCGCGGAGTTCTGAATGACCCAGTCACCTTCGCGGAGTTCCACATGCTTCGTCAGCAGATGCCAGGCCGTCACCGGATTGATTCGCAGCATGGAGGCCTGCACGCGATCGATGCCCCCCGGCAGCTTGGCAAAGTGGTGCTCCGCCGCCGTCACATGCTGCGCCCAGCACCCGCCCCCGAGGAGCGGCATCACCACATCTCCGGGCTTCAGGGAAACCACATCCGGCCCGACCACCTCCACCTCACCACAGCCTTCATGGCCTGGAATGGCCGGTAGCGTGGCCGTGCGTCCATAGTTCCCCTCGATGTAGTTCAGATCCGCCGGATTGATCGGCGCATAGCGCATCCGCACCCTCACCTCATGCCCCTGCGGCTCCTGAAGCGGACGTTCGACCAGTTCGAGGACTTCGGCAGGATTGCCTGTGACAGGGAAGGAGAGGCAGAGAGACATGGGAGAAAGGTTGGGTCAGCTTACTTACGGCACACAAGCACAAAAAAGACGACCTGGAATGGGTCGTCTTCATTGAGATGCATTGTCTCTCAAGTGTTCCACCGGGCCTCAATCGTGAATAAACTCGCCAGAGAACTGCTCCTGCAAACTTTGGATCACCTCAGTGTCCCACTGGAAGACGTTACGGTTTGCATCGAGTTTGTAACCTCCGAGTTCCCAGCATTTCGTCTGGAAATCAAAGAAGGAAGCGGCTGAGAACCAGATCTCGGAAGCAACAGCGCGGCTGTTCCTTTCGAGCATCACCCCCGTTCCTCCCTGTGGATCTCGGCAGAATGAAACGAAGTCCACCACGTTGGATGAGAAGGGCACCAAGTAGGAGTTCTTGAAATGCTTTCTGAACCTCCTGGACACGAGAACGTCCGGCCTTTTGTAGTGCTTCAAATACTCCAGGCCCATGTCCAAAGAGATAAACTCATACCCAGGCATGAACTCGAAGACGGACCTGCGAGCTTCAGCGTCTGAAGGCCGGATCCCGTTTCCCAAAACGGTGGCATAGCCGGCAATCTCGTCGGTGAACTTGACCCCATAGTTTGTTTCCCAACGGGCAATCTCCTCATTCGAGGACCTAGCCAAGAGCAGACCGCCTATTTGGCTGCCCTTGGCACTTGTCGTTGAAATGAACGTCTCAACTTTGGCCGCGAATGATTCTTTGCTCATTCTTGTATCAACATCATTCGAGCTTCTTCATTCCACTCACGCCGTCGTCTTCCGCTCCTGGTTCAGCCCCATCTTGCGGTAGAGCGTGGCGATGCTGATGCCGAGCATGGAGGCGGTCTTCTCACGAGAACCATTGTTATACTTCAGCGTCTCATTGATGAAGAGGCGCTCCTGGCCGCGGATGAAATCATCCAGCGAGGAACCGATCGGAAGCTGCGTGGTGCCGCCGGTGGCTTTGGGCGTGGCGACCTCGATCTGCTGGCTGACCTTGGCTGGCAGATCGGCTGGGCGGATGCGATCACCTTCGGCGAAGGCGCAGGCGCGCTCCACAGCGTTGCGCAGCTCGGAGATGTTGCCGGGCCAGGGATACTTCTCCAGGAACTCCATGGCATAGGAGTCGATGCCCTTGACCTTGGAGTCCGTGCGGTCGGCGAGATCCTTGAGGAAGTGATCCGTCAGCGGCTTGATGTCCTCACGACGCTCACGCAGCGGCGGGATCTTCAGCGGCACGACCGAAAGCTTGTAATAAAGGTCTTCGCGGAAGGCACCCTTCTTTGAGGCCTCTTCCAGGCAGATCGTGGTGCTGACCACCAGACGGAAGTCGGCGCTGTTCGTGCTCCAGGCGCTGCGGCGGGCCTGGGCTTCGTCCAGGAACGTATTGAGCTGCGCCTGGATGCGCGGAGGTAGGACGTGAACCTCGGCGAGATGCACGGTGCCGCCATTGGCACGGCTGAAGATGCCACCGACCTGACCATTGCCAGTATTGTGACCGAAGAGCTCGGCTTCGAGAGTCTCCTCAGGAAGGGCGCTGCACTGCAGTTCCTTGTAGGCGGCTCCGCTGCGGCGGCTGGCCTCATGGAGCGCGCGGGCCACCATGTGCTTGCCCACGCCAAACTCACCTTCGAGAAGCACTGGGCTGTCATTGTCAGCCACGCGGCGCACGATTTCGAAAATGCGCTGGATCGCGTCGCTATGGCCGATGAGCTTCGAGGAACTGCTGCTGCGGACGGAGGAAACGGTCGGGGCAGGGGTGGCGGCTGCTGTGGCGGGGTTGTTCTTCGCCAGCGCCATGTTCACCGTCTTGATGAGGTCGCCGAGGTCGAAGGGCTTCGTCAGGTAGTCAAAAGCGCCCAGGCGCATGGCCTCCACAGCGGTTTCCACGCTGCCGTGACCGGTCACCATGATCACAGCTGTGTTCGGGAACTGGTCACGGCACATGCTGACAAGGTCGAGACCATTCACATCCCCGATACGCAGGTCCACAATGACGAGGTCCGGCTGCTGCTGGCGGATGGCGGCGATGCCGTCCATGCCCGTAGTGTAGCCGTAAACGGTGTGTCCGGCCGCCCGGCAGAGCTTGCTCATGAGCTCTAGAATTGCGGCCTCGTCGTCTATGATTACCAGTTTAGCCATAAAATAGTTAGAATGTGAGTGTCAAAGTTGATTGTTAAATATGCTAAAGGACCTAGTGATTTTCGTCAATTTGCTTTTCGCACTTTTGCGAAAAAGTCGTCCACGCTTGATTTCTCAGACGTTCTCCCTGGAAAATTCGGTTTCCCGCATGCCTTCACACCATCGATCCCGTCCGCATCAAGCCTCTGACTGGCATTTTCGACTCCTTCTCTGTCTCGCTGTGGCAGTGCTAAGTGCTTGTCATGCACCGAGATACGAGCCCACCGCCAAGGTCCCAAAGCTCTACTATCTGAGCTCACGGGCAGCCAAGCGCTCCGGAGACGTCCTGGTTCTGAAGGATCAAAAGGGGACTCGGCGGCGTGGCCAGACCTTTGATGTGAAGGGGCCGCTCCTCATCAGCAACACGATGGATCCGGAGACTTTTGCTAAAAACGTCCGGGCGGATCTGCAGCCACGCTTCAAAGGGGAGAATGTGTCCCTCATGGTCTACATCCACGGCTTCGCCACGGGAGTGGAGAGTTCGGCGGAGGTGGCTGAAAGGATCGCCGGCGGAGTGCACGACTACACCTATGGGCAGAGCCGTTGCGTGCCGGTGTTTCACACCTGGCCGTCCTCCAACAACTTTGCGCGCTATTCCCATGACCGAAGCCAGATCGACATGGCGGGCATGGACATGGCGCATTTCCTTTCCGAACTGTCCAAGGCCAAAGGCAGCGTGCCCATGGACATCGTGGCACACAGCATGGGTTGCGAGGTGCTGCTGAAGGCGATCATGGCCGTCCAGGCCCGGCATCAGGACCTGGGGCGCGATGGGCTGAATCAGGTGAACATCCGCCGGATCGTGCTCGCTGCACCGGATGTGGAGAGCTCGAAGTTTGACGAGCTCATCCTCATTGCCTCTGGCCTGAAGCCAAAGCCCTCCATTCTCATGTACAGTAGCCGCCATGACCAGGCTCTGGCGGCCTCCCGGTCCCTGGCGAACTCGGGACTGAACCGCGCCGGTCGGCCCATGATCATGGGGCCCGGGCGCGGAGACTACGAGATCCGTTCACCGGGTGTGGGCCGTAGCGGGCAGGAAAATGATCCTGTGCCCCTGCCCAATGTGGAAGTCGTGGATGTCAGCGGGCTTTACGAGGCAAACATCGTGGAGGCAGGATTTCGCAAGCTAACCATCTTTAGGGATGTGGGCCATTTCTACTATGAGAGCGCCCTGCTGATCCGGGACATCACCCGCTTCATCACCCGTGGCGTGCCTGCGGCGGAGCGAGGGCTGGAGGCCAGGACCTACCATCCCGGCATCCTCATGGATGAAAAGGCGGGCGATGCCCGCATCCGGGCCAGCTTCACCCGGACCTACTATGTCTTTCCGAAGGCGGCTGAACAAAAAGGGCTGAAGCTCTGACAGAGGCCGTGGAGTCCCGACCTCGCTCCATCGCGCAGCGGTTGAGAATCCTCACGGCATCAGGTGCAAACCCGAAAGTTGCATGGTATAGAGTTCGTATGCCTCCTACCCCCCTTATGAACCCCTTTCACGACACTGCCTCTGCCTCGCATCAGTTGAGCCGCCGCCACATGCTGCGCGGCTTGGGCACGATGATGAGCCTGCCGTTCCTGGAATCCCTGGGACATCGGGCCTTTGCGGCGCCTGCCCCGGTGAAAAAGGCGCCTCTGCGCGCCGCCTGGCTCTACGTGCCAAACGGCGTCTGTGTGGACGAGTGGTATCCCACGGGTGAAGGCGCGAACTACCAGCTCAGCACCTCCCTGAAAGAGCTCGAGCGTCATCGTGATAACTTCATGGTCGTGTCCGGCCTCGCCCAGGACTTCGCCCGTTCCCATGGCAATGGCGGCGGCGACCACGCCCGCGCCACAGCCACCTTCCTCACTGGTTGCATGCCGAAGAAGACCGCTGGTGCGGACATCCAGCTCGGCGTTTCGGTGGACCAGATCGCCGCGCAAAAGATCGGCCATCTCACCCGCCTTCCTTCCTTGGAATTGAGCACGGACGGCCAGCGCAGTGCAGGCCGTTGTGACAGCGGCTACTCCTGCGCCTACCAGTTCAACCTCGCCTGGAAGAGCGAGACCATGCCGATGGCTCCAGAGATGGACCCACGTCTGGTGTTTGAACGTCTTTTTGGTTATGGCGCTTCCGGTGCCCGTGGTGCGGAAGGCGCGCGCCGCCAGCGTCTGCAGAAGAGCATCCTTGATACCGTGCTCTCCGAGGCCAAGTCCCTCCAGGGCAAGGTCAACGGCACGGACAAGCGCAAGATCGACGAGTACTTCGAGTCCGTGCGCGATATCGAAATGCGTATCGAGCGTGCGGAAAAATTCACCGCCCAACTTCCGAAGGACATCGCCATTCCAGAAGGCGTGCCGGAGACTTATGAGGAGCACATCCGCACCATGTTTGACCTCCTGGTGCTCGCCTATCAGACAGATGCCACGCGCATCGCCACCTTCATGCTCGCGCATGATGGCAGCAACCGCAGCTTCCCGGACATCGGCGTGCCAGATGCCCACCACGGCATCTCCCATCACCAGCGTGATCCGGTGAAGCTCGCCAAGCTCGGCAAGATCGACCGCTTCTACCTCCGCCAGTTCGGTTACTTCCTGGACAAGCTGAAGAACACCCAGGATGGCGAAAACGGCACCCTGCTGGACAATAGCATGATCGTCTGGGGCGGCGGCATTGGCGATCCCGATCGTCACAACCACGACAACCTGCCCATCCTCGTCGCCGGTCGTGCCGGCGGCACCTGGACTCCGGGCAAGCGCGTCATGCTTCCTGGCGAAACCCCGATGACCAATCTCTACCTCTCCATGCTCGACCGCATGGGCGTCCGCGCTGAGAAGGTGGGAGACAGCACAGGCGTGCTCGAGGTTGGTTGATTCAGCGAACGCAGGTCCGATCCTATGTAGCGGCAGACGTGAGTCTGCCGCTTTTCTTTTTGCCATCGAGCCACGCTCAAAAAAAGAGGCGCGGATCTTTTTAGGGATCTCGCGCCTGACGACCACTTCCCTGGTTCTGTTCCGTGAGGTCTAGTTCAGTTCCGTGGTCACTGATGGATCGGCCCTGCACCTTCGCGCGGA
>NZ_BKAG01000024.1 GCF_007992435.1 Prosthecobacter gellanilyticus
ATCGTGGTGAAGCGAAGGTGCTGGGAGATGGCGGGGTGGGCTCAACTTTCGGAGAAAGTTGGCCACTTTTGGGGGCCGATCCAACCTGATCCAAGTGGATCCAGGTTGGAAAACTCGATGAGGCGAGCGCTATGTGTTTGCGCGGATGGGCGGGGCTTGCCACGATGGGCGGGTCTTGCTTCACCCCTTTAACAACCCTTTGTTTTTATGAGTCAGAAAGTCGCTTTTGTCGGAGTCGGTCGCATGGGAGCCAACATGGCCCGTCGTCTGAAGGATTGTGGATACGCTGTGACGGCGGTCTATGATGTGAACCGAGAGGCGGCGGAGAGTCTGGCCGCTGAGCTGGGCTGCGCGGCGCCGGCGAAGCTGAGCGAGGTGACGGCAGCGGCGGACGTGATCTTCACGGTGGTGACGAATGACGCGGCGATGCGGAGCATCTTCCAGGATGCGCAGGACCATCTTTTCGTGGGAGCCCAGGGCAAGATTTTCATCAACTGCGCGACGCTTTCCCCAGCGATCCATCGTGAAATTTATGAGGCGGCGAAGAAGGCGGGCGCCCACAGTGTGGAGGCCTGCATGGCGTCCAGCATCAGCCATGCACGCGAGGGCAAGCTGTACCTCATGCTGGCAGGTGACCAGGATGTGTATGACCAGGTGAGCGCCATGATCGAGCAAATGAGTGTGAACCGCCGCTTTGTCGGTGGTCCAGGTCGTGCGGCCGAGGTCAAAGCCCTGGTGAACATGGTGATGAACATCAACACGGCAGGTCTGGCGGAAGGGCTGGGCCTGGCGGCGGCGCTGGGGCATGATTTGAGCATGATCCGTGAGGTCTTCTCCCAGACGGGAGCGAACAGCCGGGTGCTGGAAACGGACGGCGGTGACATGGTGGCCCGTGAGCATGACTGCTGGTTCTCCGCGGAGCATGCGGCGAAGGACAGCGGCATTGCCCGAGGGTTGGCCCAAGAGGTGGGTCTGACACTGCCGCTGAATGATGCGACGACCAAGCAGTACGAGAAGATGGTCTCTCTGGGACTGGGTGGTCTGGACAAGTCCGGGATCGCCGAACTGACCTTCAAAGGTCGTCACGCGTAAGAGCACAAGCATGGACGAAGCACTGTATCAAACCATTCTCAGCCAGGGAGCCTGGGTCGATCTCTCGGCACGGGCGAAGTGGCGGCTGTCCGGCGCAGACCGGGTGCGGTATCTGAACGGGCAGGTGACGAATGATGTGCGCACGGCGCGTGCGGACTCGGCCCTGCACGCCTGTGTGACGAATCTCAAAGGCAAGATCGATGGTGATCTGCGGATTCATGCGCATGGCGACAGCCTGCTGCTGGATGCGCCAGCGGACCTGCGTGAGACGCTGGGCATGAGGCTGGAGAAGTACATCATCGCGGATGATGCGGTGCTGGAAGATGTGACGGAGGAGTGGCGGCTGATACACGTGATGGGCGCAGATGCGCCTGCGGGTCGTCATGCGGTGAAGTGTGATCGCTTTGGCATTCCTGGAATGGACCTGTGGATGCCCGCGGCTGATCCCCTGCCCTCGATCGCCGTTTCACAACTTTCCGAAGAGGATGCGGAGAGCCTGCGCATCCTTCAAAGGGTGCCCGCCTGGCCTAACGAACTGAATAACGATGTCTTCCCCCCGGAGGCAGGCCTGGAAAAGACGGCGATGAGCTTCACCAAGGGCTGCTACATCGGCCAGGAGATCCTTTCCCGCATCAAGACCACGGGCAAGATGCCACGTGAGCTTGTGGCGTGGGAGGCCGAGGATGATTCAGATGTTTCCCCCGAAACGCCATTCTTGCGTGACGAGAAAGAGATCGGCCGCATCACCAGCAGCACCCGGCACCCACTGACAGGGCGTGCAGTGGGGCTCGGTTTTGTCAAGCAGGGTGGCGTGTCTGAGCGCGGGGCAATGCCGGACGGCCGGATGGTGGTGCTGAGGAAACTTCGCTGAACCAGCCCCTTGGTCATGCGGGTGCAACGCCTCCAGGAGCTCTCTTAAACGCGCTATTAGTTAGGTGGCGCCGCAGCACGTCCGCTTCACCCAGGTTTAGATATCTTCATCTTTTCCGTGCCCTGGGCTTTCTTGTCCGCAGCCTTCTTCTGCTTCATATCTGCGAGGGATTTAATGGGATTAACCTCGCACTTGTTGAGCTTGCCATGCTTGCCAACTGTGTCTGGACTGGACAATTCGGCAGGGGCGTTGTGCGGAAGACCGAACGCAATCTTCATTGGGTCTTCCTCCCCTGCACCAGCACTGTTTGAAAGTTTCTGCTTTTTGGAGGGATCAGGACGGTCAACAGCCGTTGTCTTGCTCACCGCTTTGTTCTCCCTGATCTCGTCATGAGTCCGGCCATCTCCTCGCTCGCGTTTAAAACGTGGGTCTTGTGAGGCCACCTCCACGACTTCCGCAGCGTCATCCTCCATGCCGAGCGCGGCCTCTACCTTCTCGCTCAGTTTGTAGTCCAAGTCCATGAACTGGTCCATGACACTCAGTTTCCCTTTCTCACGCTTGGCGAAGAGCGAGACACCCGTCCCGGCCTTGGCCTCAAGCAAAGCGAGCTCCACGTCAATGAGCTTGGTCATGTAGTCCGGGCTTGTGGCCTTGATCTTCTGGTGGTCGAGGAGTGAGTCTGCCAGATCAAAGTCAAAATTAGCCGCCAGATTCTCGAGATCGCCGACCAAGTCTTTCTGTGTGTAGCCTTTCTTGCCGCTGGCATCGTCCCGTAGCTTGTCACAGGTCACGCTACGGGCCTGGAGGTAGTCGACACATGCATCCACCATTTCTTTCTGACTGACTTGTCGTTTCTTGAGCACCGCATCCTCGGGACTTACGTTCATCTTCTCCAGGAACTCCTTTTCACCTTGGGACACCTCACCGCGAGCCCTGAGCTTTTCGATATGTCCGGTTAACTCACACTTATCCACCCGGGCTTTGGCATTTGCAGGGTTATTGTTCTTCAATTGCTGAAGAGAATCTACCTCGTTCAGGCACACATCTCTCAAGGCTGCCACCACTTTCGCCTGGAGCGAATCTCCTGCCTGAGCCCCGTTTTCTGCGAGCCATTCATTCAGATCCGTTTCCATCGCTTCGACCGTGTAGCCGCCCTCCACGGCTCCTACTTTTCCACGGATACGATCGTTCAGCTCACCTATCAGTTTGGCGCACTCGGAGACGTCTTTGAAGTTTACTTCCTTGTTCGCGAGCCTGTCGTCTTGAACAATTTTTCCCAGATCATCATCGAGTTTGCCGAGCTTGGTGAGAAAGTGATTCACCTGGCAATCGCTCACGTGCTGATCTCCATTGATGGGTGGGAGTTGCTTCTTGCTAGGCTTGGCGGGCTGTGCCGGTCCGGCCCCATCTGGCTTGGGCATTCGGGCATTTTCTGTCCGGGCATCAAAATTGAGCTTCCCATGCATGGTGCCAGCGGCCTGATTGTCCGCTGCACCGCCCGGCCAGAGATTGCCCAGGTGGCTGTGAACCATGTCGAAGACCTCCACTTTCGCCGGAAGGATGTCCGTGTGTTCACCATCCCTGCCATGCCTCTTGAGAAAGTCGTTTACTTCCGGCAGGGCATCATTGGAACTCGCCAGCGCCTTGTTTAGCGTCGTGGAAGAGATGATGTGCCTAAGATCGACCGTCTTGGCCGGTTTATCAGCCTCCTCAACATACATCTGGCGAGCCCGCTCTGTGTCCCCACTGAACGCGGGACGGGTGGACAGTTTCTTTTCACTGTCCGCGCTCGTGTAGCCGCCTCCGGCTTTGTGGCCGCCGGCATTGTAGATCACCCAGGCCATTTCGCTCATACTCGAAAACTGTCCGGCGGACAGCTTGTCAGCCGCTTCCTCAAAGGGCATGGGCTGCGCTTGATAATTCCCAGGAGCAGGGGCCATGTCGTCAGATGCACCTTCAGGAACTTTGAAGACAGACGCGAGACGCGCATCCCCCTGCTCATCGCTTCCACGAGCAATGCCTATTTGGGTTTTCAGTTGAGTCTTCGTGGCTTCAGAAAGCTCCATTTCCCCCAACTTGCCTTGGAGATCCACCTCCAGTCTCCTCCACTCACTCTTGAGGAAAGCATGCAGATGCTCGCTCAAGTTGGGTTGTCGCTCCGAGGCTCTTTGTTCAGCCATTTTGCCCGGCATAGGCTTGAAATCGTCTTCAACGGCAAAGCTTTCGTCAGCGGAATCATTGACCTCCTCCAAGTCGGACTCTGGGCCACCAAAATCATCGTCGTCAAAGTCAGTCACAAAGGGACTCTTCACTTTGGGATCCTCTTGTTTCTGGAAGTCCTCCCATCTGCCCTTAGATGGATATTGCTCAGTTCCGACGATGATCATATGGCTAAAAGATGTTGGTTAACTAAGTAAAAAGCATTGTGTGATGCTGACCACCCTACAAATAGCCATGACGCCGGAAACTGTAACACGTCAGCCCTATTTTTATTCGAGGGGACGACCCGAAAACGCCTCGTGTGTCATTACCAGCGGATTCTATCTTGCTTGTGAGAGACCCTCCCGCTACTATCTCTGTTCACGTCGAGAATACCCGTTTTCCTGAACCCATGAGTCTGTCGCGCCTCCTTCCTGCCATTGTCTGTGTCTCCTCTGTGCTGAGCCTCAGTTCCTGTGGTCTAGGCAACCGGGTGGACGTGACCAATCCGACCATTTCCGAAATGGATACGCTGGATGTCCAGTGGGGCCTGCCCCCGCGCAAATCCAAGGGCGGTCCGCGCCGCAACTATCAATACATGGACACAGGTTCCGGTGGTGGTGGCGCAGCTGCTGCAGCCGCTCCCGCTAGCGCCCCGGCCCGTGAGACAGTCAGCGGACCAGCTCCAGCCGCCGGAGCTCCGGCACCAGCTGCACCCGCATCCACTCCCTCTGTGCCAGCAAATCTGCGCTGATACTGGCCTGCTTTGTGATCTTTTGAGAATCGAACCCACGGCACTCACTTTCTTATCGTGAAATCGCATTTCCTCCCCCTGGTGCTTCTCTCCCTGCTGTCTCCCCTGTCTGCGCAGGAGCTTTCTCCGGCTGTGCCGGTGCCGCCACCTGCAGGTGCAGCCCCAGCTGATCCGCTGCCGAATATCGAGAGCATCGCCAACGAAGCGCAGCGCAAGCTGTTTGAGGCCGCAGATCGTGCGGCAGGTGGTGCTGCGCCGGTGGACGGCAGCCAGCCGGCGGCATTCCCGAGCGGCGGCCCCCAGGTGACCACCACGGGCAGCGGCAAGAAGGCGACCTTCGCCGCTCCGAAAGGAATCGACCCCTCCACCTGGCCGAAGGATTCCGACCACAAGGTGGCGATCATGGAGATCAAGTTCGGCGGCCGTAAAGAGACCGTGATGTTTGAGCTGTATCCGCAGGATGCACCGCAGACGGTTTCCAACTTCCTGGACAATGTGGAGACAGGTTCCTACAACGGGCTGGCCTTTCATCGCGCGGTGGAAGGATTCATCGTGCAAACGGGTGACCCGCTGACGAAGGATGAAGCCAAACGTGACCGCTGGGGCACCGGGGGTGAAGCCAAGAGCGTGCCAGCTGAGATCAAGCGCAAGCACACGAAGGGTGCGGTGGCCATGGGCCGCAAGCCAGACCGGGTGAATGGATCCAAGCGCTCCAACGGCTATCAGTTCTACTTTGCGCTCGGCCATTACGGTTCGCTGGATGGCAACTACACGGTCTTTGGCCAGGTGATCTCAGGACTGGAAGTGCTGGACCGGATCGCCAAGATGCCGGTGGACAGCAATGACTGCCCGGTCGGACGCATCGAGATCGAAAGCGTGAAGGTGGTGGACCAGAAGGGACCGATGTATGTGTCCGGGACCACCAAGAGCGACGACACTTATGTGCGGCCTGCTTCATCGCAGAGCGCGGCCGGCAGACTGTTCCGCCGGATTTGGTAACGCTTTTCGTTAGGCTACGGATGTCATGCAGCTCTAGGCAACCTTGCCTGACAGGCGAGGTTCCGGACCGAATGCTGACTTCTCGCGCACCTCCGGCGCGCGATGCCTTGTGGGGCTTTTCGGCGTGCTCAATCCGGTGGATCCCGCAAGCTTCGCTTGCTTCACCACCGGCTGATCTCTTGCGAGCCTCCGGCTCGCGAAGGCATGTGACTACACAGCGACGTGTCCCTCAAACTTCACGGCGCGGGTGGGCACGACCTTCTTGTCGAGGTCATGACTGGCGTGGATGCGGCGGACGGTGCCGCTGCGGGCACGCATGAGGATGCTATGAGTCTCCACGCGATGGCCGATGGTGCGCACGCCTGGGAGCAGCGGGCTGTCACTGATGCCGGTGGCGCAGAAGAGGGCGCTTTCGCCATGCACGAGGTCATCGCTGCGCCAGACCTGGGTGAGTTCATTGTGGCCCACTTCGGCGGCGACCTCGGCCTTGTGCTCCTCGTTGTGGAACCACATGCGCACATCCATGTCACCGCCCAGGCATTTCAGCGCTGCGGCGGCCAGCACGGCCTCGGGACTGCCGCCCATGCCGACGTAGAGATCGACACCGCTCTCTGGCAAGGATGGCGCGACGGCGGCGGTGATATCACCATCCGTGATCATGCGCAGCGCGGCACCGGTGGTGCGCACCTGCTTCACAATGTCCGCATGACGAGGACGGTCCATGGTGACGACCACGACATCCCGCACCCGTTTGTCGAGGGCCTTGGCGACAAGCTCGATGACCTCGCTCAAAGGCATGTCGAGCAGGCAGCGGTCACCGTTGCCCTTCAGCGCCTGCTTCACGGCAGGGCCGTAAGCGATCTTGTGACTGTAGAAGCTGGGGATGTTCTTCATCGCGCTCGCGGCGCCTTCAGGGACCTGGGCAGCAGCGATGACAGAGATGCTGTTAGGCGTGCCCTTGGCGATGTTCGTGGTGCCATCGATGGGATCGAGCGCGATGTCGAAACGAGGCGCGCCGGGTTTCCAGGTGCCTAGGTGCTCGCCGACGAAGATGCCGGGGGCGTTGTCCTTGATGCCTTCGCCAATGACGACCTTGCCGCAGACGTCCAGGATATCAAAGACGCCATAGATGGCGCTACAGGCGGCGGCATCCGCGAGCTCCTTCTCGCCACGGCCTAACCAGTGAAGAGATTCGAGGGCGGCATTTTCTGTGGCGCGGACGAATTCGAACTCGATGAGGCGCTCAAGATCCAGCGGACTGCGGAGAGGTGGGAGAGAGGAGGTCATGGCGGATGCGTGTCAGCGATGATGAACTAGTCCGCGAGAATGCGCGAGTGAATCTGATGCACCTGTGGATGCATCTTTTGAGGAGATGGCATGAAGGGGCGTCATGGTGAAGGTCTCGTCCCCATTGACCTCAGCGCTCCTCGATCCAGCGTGGCGCGGGGTAGCTGCCGAGGACTTTGACTTTGGCGCCCTGTTTCTCGAGATCGGCGATGGCTTCCTGAAGGGTGGAGTCCTCATGATGACCGCTGATCTCAAGGAAGAAGCGCGCCTGCGTGCCGCTGGGATCATCGGACACGGGGCGGTTCTCGATCTGGCGCACATTCACATTGCGCGAGGCGAAGACTTTTAGCACTTCCAGCAAGGCACCCACCTTGTCATTGGCGTGAACCATGAGCATGGTGTTGTCATTGCCGCTCGGGTCACCACTACGGCGGCCGAGGATGATGAAGCGGGCGCGGCTGGAGAACTCACGCGGACTGGCGGCGACGACTTTCAGCGCATGAAGCTCAGCGCCCAAGGGTGTGCCGACGGCAGCGGTGCCGACTTCGGTTTCCGCATGGGTGGCGGCGAGACTGGACGAAGCGCTCTCCACCAGCTTCACGCCGGGGAAACGCTGGGACAGCCAGGGACGGCAAGGTGCCAGCATCTGCGGATGTCCGTAGATGGCCGTGAGCGGTGTGTCATCGTCCTGCGCCATCACGACGGTCTCCACCTTCCAGAGGATCTGGGCATAGATCTGGAGCTGGGCATCCACCAGGTGATCCAGGGTGTGATGCACAGCACCTTCCGCTGAGTGCTCGATGGGAAGGACGGCGTAGTCCACCTCACGTGCGGCCACGCGGGCAAAGGCACCTTCGATAGCGGCCTCGGCGATGTATTCGACACTGTTGCCAAACTTGTGCACGGCCACCTGATGGGTCCATGAACCGGCAGGGCCGAGGTAGGCGATTTTGAGACTGTCTTCCAGTGCCAGAGCGGCGCTCATGATCTCGCGGAAAATGGAGCGGATGGCCTTCTCTGTGAGCTTGCCATGCTGGGCGGTATTGATCTGGCAGAGCTTGCGCAGCAGGGCCTCCTCACGACCGGGGACGTAGATGTCCAGGCCTGCTTTCTTCTTCACCTCGGCGACTTCCAAAACAAGATCACCACGCTCGTTCAGCAAGCGGATGAGCTGCTCATCGATGGCGTCAATGCGCACGCGGATGGCCTGGAGATCAATGCTGGCCGGCGTGGGTTGATCCGCTGAGTCTGGAGATGGCGACGAATCGGGCATGAGCTTCGTGGGATTACTCAGCGGACGATTCCTCGACCTGCAACTCGGGCTCAGCAGCTTCCTCAGACTTCACAGGCTCCAGCGAGAGCTGCAGCTCGCTCGGCGAGGTATCGGCAGGCTGCTCTTCGGCGGCGGTCGGCAGCTTCACGCGGCGCAGTTCTTGGGCGTTCGGCAGTTCGTCCAGATTCTTCACCGCGAAGTGGTCCAGGAAGGCCTCGGTGGTGCCATAGAGGAGGGGTTTGCCAGGGAGTTCGGCGCGGCCTTCGATGCGGATCAGGCCTCGCTCCACCAGGGTCTGCACCATGGTGTCCACACTCACGCCACGGACAGCCTCCACCCCTGCCCTGGTGATCGGCTGCCGGTAGGCAATGATGGCCAGGGTCTCCAGCGCGGGCTGGCTGAGACGCTGGACCTTTTTGCCAGGGTAGAGCGCTCGGCACCACTCGGCGTAGTCGGACTTCGCACAGAGTCGCCAACCATGGGGGCGCTCGACGATGGTGAAAGCGCGGTGATCCTGCTCGTAGTGGGCAATCAGGGCATCAATGGCCTCGCGGATGGCGATCTCGTCCACCGCCAGCAGAGGCTCCACGTAGGGGGGGATCTCGGACGGGTCGTTGGCGGCGTCCCGGATGTCCTTGGCCGTGTCCTTCACTGCCGTGGCCATCTGCGTCAGGGGCAGGGGCTCCTGGGTGGCAAAAAGAAGGGCTTCAACGATGGCGGTCAGTTCCATGAGCGGGACGGGAAAAACTAGGACGCGCACCCAAAGCGAGCGCCCGGGGGGAGTCAAGGCGGCATCGGGTGTCCTGCCGGGCGCGGATGCATGTCGAATGGCGCTTTGAGAGGTCTCTTCTTGCCCTGAAGACCGGGTTTCGCGCAAGATGGCGGTTTCATGAAGCTTCACTGGCTGCGCATCGGGTCTGGAAAAGGCATCCTCGGGGTGCTGGTGGTGCTGTGCGCCTTCTTCAGCGCGGTGACGATGCAGGAACAGCCGCTCACGGGCGAATCTGCGGCCGCCAGGATGATCCTGGAGTTGCCTCCCCAGGGAAGCTTCATGATCGCGGTGGGTGACCAGCCGGAAGACCGGGCCTGGGCGGAACTGCTGAGCCAGAAGCGGCCGGACATCGCCACGAAGGTGGTCGGTGATCCAAAGGCGGTGCGTACGGCTTTCCAGGACCTGGCCGCCAAGGGCACGAAGCTGGACGCCATCCTGGTCAGCGCCAACTCGGCAGGCTGGCTGGTGATCCAGGATGCGGGCACTGACTTCCCTGCCCTGGGCCAGCCGAAGGTCATCGCACCCCGCAGCGAGCGCTGGCCGACCTTTCTGAAGGCGGACAACCTGCTGAACATTGCCAATCAGATCGCCGTGATCGCCATCCTGGCCATCGGCATGACGCTGGTGATCATCACCAGCGGGATCGATCTGAGCGTGGGCAGCCTCATCGCCCTGTCCGCCGTGACGACTTCCCTGCTCATCCGCGACTATCTCGGTGGTGTGCAGGCTTCCACAAGCAGCATGATGCTCGCGGCACTCGGAGGAATCTCCTTGTGCGGATTGATCGGCCTTGGCTCGGGATGGATCGTCACGCGGCTGAGCGTGCCGCCTTTCATTGTCACGCTTGCCGTTATGCTGATTGCCAGCGGACTGGCTTATCGACTGGCGGAGAATCAATCCATCTACCAGGTGCCGGAGAGCTTTGTTTGGCTGGGTCGTGGCTCGGGTTTCTTGGGGCTCCCAAACGCCGTGCTGCTGATGCTCGGGCTGTATGCACTGGCGCATGGGGTGATGACACAGACACGGTTCGGCAGGCATCTCTATGCCGTGGGAGGCAATCTGGAGGCTGCCACACTTTCGGGCCTGCCGGTGCGCCGGGTGATCACGGCGGCTTATGTCATTTCCGGACTGCTAGCAGGACTCGGTGGCGTGGTGACCGCTTCGCTTCTGAAAAGCGGATCGCCCACTTATGGTGCCATGTATGAGCTGTATGTGATCGCCGCCGTCGTTGTGGGTGGAACAAGACTCAGCGGCGGTCAGGGCAGCATGGGTGGCACATTGGCGGGGGCCTTTATCATCGCCGTGCTGCAGAACGGCATGAACCTCACGAACGTGGAGAGCAATACGCAGAAGATTGTGCTCGGGCTGGTTATCCTCGGCGCGGTGACGGCAGATCGATGGCGCAAACGATAAGTCTTGTCACCGCCAGCACGCGATGAGTAGTTTGGTGACCTAACCAATACTATTCAACCCACTCCCTGAAGCTATGACGAATCCTGCTCCCGGCCTCCTCGCACTCGCCTTGCTTGTCTCCACTGGACTTACGAGTTGCAAGCACACCATTCAGGCTCAGCGATTCTACTCACCTCCTGCACGCCCAGCCTCCGAGGTCGCGCGCTTGTGGAACGGCCAGAATCCATACATCAAGATCTTAACCGTGAACGGCCAGCCAGTGAAGCAGGCATTCATGTCAGCCACCGTCTTGGAAGTCTTGCCTGGCACCCATCAAGTCACGGTCAAATCCAACGCCGATTCAGGAGACGCCATTTCCTGGCAGGCCGAAGCGGGCAAGGAATATGAGCCCGTGGTTCTCCAAGATGCCGCGCAGCGTGCTGACCCCAATGCCGTGCGGCAGTCGGGAACGCCCGCGATTGTTCCAGCGCTGAGCAAACGGTTTCTGGTGAATGTGGAATAGTCAGGATTGCCCCGCATCCGCCAGGAACGCATTCACATCTGTCTCTGTCGTGGCCCAGGAGCACATCAAGCGCGAGCCACCACCGATGAAGCTGTAGAACTGCCAGCCACAGCTTTTCAGCTTGAGCTTTAAAGCATCGGGAAGACGCGCAAACACGGCGTTCGCATCCACCGGATAGAGAATCTGCACACCGGCAATCTTGCCCAGACCATCCGCGAGTTTCCTTGCAAGGCCATTGGCACGCGAGGCATGCGTTTGCCAGACATTGTCCGTGAGGATGCGCTGCCACTGCGCGGAGATGAAGCGCATCTTCGAGCATAACTGTCCGGCTTGTTTGCAGCGGTACTCAAAGTCACGCGCGAGTGCTTTATCGAAGAACACCACGGCTTCCGTGACGGCCATACCGAGCTTCGTGCCGCCGCAGCAGAGCACGTCCACACCCGCCTTCCAGGTGATCTCCGCGGGTGATGCCGTGCCACCGGCGAGAGCATTGAAGAAGCGCGCCCCATCCATGTGCACGGACAGGCCGTGCTGCTTCACGAGACCGCAGAGTCCGGCGAGCTCACCCGGACGATAAACCGTGCCAAGCTCGGTGCTTTGGCTGAGACTCAGAGCGCGCGGTTTCGGGTAATGGAGATCGTTGCGATGCGTGATGAGCCGCTCCACATCCGCAGGCTCGAGTTTGCCTAACGAAGATTTCGCCGTGAGCAGCTTGCTGCCGTTGGAAAAGAACTCCGGCGCGCCGCATTCATCCGTCTCCACATGTGAGAGATCACTGCAAATGACACTGTGATAACTTTGGCAAAGTGATGCGAGTGACAGCGAGTTCGCCGCCGTGCCATTGAAGACAAAGAAGACCTCGCAATCCGTCTCGAAGAAGTCACGGAAGCGCTCACAGGCCTTGGCCGTGATGGCATCCGCACCATAGCTCGGGTGGTAGCCTGCATTGCACTCTTCCAGCGCCTGCCAAGCTTCAGGGCAGATGCCGGAAGTGTTGTCCGAGGCGAAGTGGTATTTGGGTTCGGCGTTCACGGATGACGGTTCTCGGTTCTCGGTTCTCGGTTTTCAGTTTGCGGTTGGCAGTCCCTGACTCGAGGACCTTGGTTTGTAGAAAGTTAACCAGAGGCCGAGGGCGAGGAGGAAGAGATCACGCACGATGAGCTCAATGTAGTTCGAAGTCGCGCCGCCACTGCTGCCAAAGCAACCGCAGCGGATGTCGATGCCCCGATACCAAGAGATCAGAATAGCCGCGAGGAAAACCAGGAGACTGGCATTGAGCAGCAGCAAACCACCGCGACGAAACCATCCGGTGATCACGGCGAGACCCGCAAAGATCTCCAGCCAGGGCAGGAACATGGCGAGCAGGCCCGCATACGGATCCGGCAGCATCTCGAAGCTGCGGATGTCATCGAGGAAGGCCATCGGCTCCATGGCCTTTACCACACCTGCCCACACAAAGACGCCGCCGAAGATGAGATGCAGAATGCGTGTGAGCCAGATCATGGATGCGCATGATGGAGAAGCGCCGGGCGGATGACAATCATCTTGTTCATCGCGCGGGCTGGCCCGGCTCTTACCGCGCCTTCCACTCGCAGATGTAGCCAACCACCTGGAACTCAGCATAGGCGTCCCAGCTTTTCGGGGTGTCACTCCATAAGCCGCCAGCTCCGGTTCTCAGGCATGTTTCCCTGCCTTGGGTATTGCTAGGATCGCCCTTCGCCCAGTTGGTAAAGGTCATCTCCTTGCCATCCACCCACACCCATTTGCCGTCCACCTTTTCATCCGTCGCGCCGAGCCAGACACGCAGCTTGGTCAGGGACGTGATAAAGTCAGAGGTGGCCTTGTCGTGGATGCACACCAGCTGTCCGCCTTTCTGCTTGCAACGGCTCTGCGCTGCCTGCCAGTCCGCTTTGTCCAGGATCACGGCATACCACTTCCCGTTGAAGAGCTTGGCATCCGCCGGAACACCTAACGGAGGTTTGGGAGACGCGGGCTGCTGGGCCAGGGACATGCCCATCAGCATCCAGAGCAGGATCAGTACATGCTTCATCATAAATATTTTGAAGGGGACATCGAGACGCTACCAAGGAGGCAAGTTCCTGGCACTCCCTTTTTTATCTCGGAAACAAATGAGGGCCAAGCCCTGCTTGCCAGAGGCGGGAGGTCAGGCCTAGCCTTCCACCTTCCATGAAAGTCCGCAAAGCAGTCATCCCCGCCGCCGGTTTCGGCACCCGCTTCCTTCCCATCTCCAAAGCTGTGCCGAAGGAGATGCTGCCGCTCGTGGACAAGCCGGTCATTCAATATGTGGTCGAAGAAGCGGTGGACTCGGGCATCACGGATATCCTCATCGTCATCAGCCGGAGCAAGCGGGCCATCGAAGAGCACTTTCATCCCATCATGGAGCTCGAGACCGAGCTGGAAGCCAAAGGCCGCACGGAGGATGTGGAAACACTGCGTCGGCTGCAGAGCATGGCGCGCATTCACTTCATCTGGCAGCCGAAAATGGGCGGCCTGGGTGATGCGATCCTGTATGCCAAAGATCATGTCGGCGACGAACCCTTCGCCGTTCTGCTGGGTGATACCGTGGTGACCACCAAGGATGCCTCACGCCCCGTGACACGCCAGCTCGCCGATGTGGTGGAGCAGCATGGTGGCTCGGCCGTGGCACTGCAGGAAGTGTCGGCGGAAAAGGTCAGCCGTTATGGCATTCTCGGCGGTGATGAGATCGCTCCCGGACTCATTCGGGCACGGCAGTTTGTGGAGAAGCCGAAGCCGGAAGCGGCCCCCTCTCGTCTGGCGGTCAGCGCACGTTACGTGCTGTCCGCACGCATTTTTGATCACCTGGAAAAGACGCCGAAGGGCAAGGGCGGCGAGCTTCAGCTCACCGATGCAATGGCTTCCCTCATGCATGAAGAGGCGCTCCATGGTCTGCGCTATGACGGCCAGCGGCACGACATCGGCAACAAGCTCGATTTCATCAAAGCGAACCTCTATTTCGGCCTCCAGCGCGAGGACATCGGTGGGGCGCTGAGGGAGTATGTGAACTCTTTGGCGGCTGGCGTGGTCTGAACGACACCCTTTGCATCCGCAGGGGCAGGAACCTGCACGGAAATGAACATTTCCTCGACAGAAAGGCGGGTTCCGTCGTTTGTTTTAGCAATCCAATCCATGAAGCCCCTGTTCCGCGCCGCCTCGCTTTGCCTCGTTTTCCTCAGTTCCGCCCGTGCTGACTGGCCCCAGGCCACCAGCGATCTGAAGGCTGACCCCAAGGCCACCTTTGGCCAGCTGGAAAACGGTCTGCGCTACATCATCCTGCCGAACGAGGAGCCTCCGGGCCGCGCCAGCATCCGCTTCTACATGGATGTCGGCTCGCTCATGGAAGAGGACGACCAGCAGGGCATGGCGCACTATCTGGAGCACATGGCCTTCAATGGCAGCCGCCACTTCCCCGGCGGTGAGATGGTGGAGTACTTCCAGCGTCTGGGCATGGGCTTCGGTGCGGACACCAATGCTCACACCTCCTTCAAAGAGACTGTCTACATGCTGGAGCTGCCCAAAATTGAGATCGACATGCTCAATGAAGGCCTCAAGCTCTTCCGCGATGACCTTGACGGCATGGCTCTGGGCGAAAAGGAAATCGACAAAGAGCGCGGCATCATCCTGAGCGAAAAGCTCAGCCGCGACAGCATCGAGTATCGGACGCAGATCGCGGGCTATGAGTTTGCACTGCCGGATTCCTTGCTGCCGAAGCGTCTGCCGATCGGCATCGAGAAGACCATCAAGACCATGCAGCGCCAGCGCTTCGTGGACTTTTACTCCAAGTGGTACACCCCCAAGCGCGCCACGGTGGTCGCCGTGGGTGACTTCAAAGATGTGCCTGCCGTGAAGGCTGCGATCGAGAAAAACTTCGCTGATGCCAAGTCCAGCTCCACCGCTGAAGACCCAACCTTTGGCAAGATCACCGCAGGTCGTGGCCTCATGGGCAAGCTGCACACGGAGATGGAAGCCAAGGCCGTGGACCTTTCCATCGAGATCCCCCGCCCTGCCAAAAACAAGCCGGACACCTCCGCCAACCGCCGCGAGAAAATGGTGCGCGATCTTGCCGACGCGATGCTTAACCAGCGCTTCTCAACGCTCGCCAAGGAAGAGAACACGCCCATCCTCGGCGCTGAGTCCTACTGCTATGAGTATCTGGAGTTCGTGGAGATCACCGGTGCCATGGCCCAGTGCCCGCCAGATCAGTGGAAGCGCGGTGTCACCCTTCTCGAAACGGAAATCCGCCGCGCGGTGGAGCATGGTTTCACGGATGCTGAGTTTGAAGAAGCCAAGTCCAGCCTGCTCAAAGCGATCGAGCTTCGTGCCGCTCAGGCTGACAGCCGCAAGTCCCGTGATCTTGCCAGTGCACTCGTTACCTTGGTCGCGAGCAACAAGGTCATCACGCATCCGACCGATGACCTCGAGCGCGTGAAGGCAGCCCTCGCCAACCTAACCAAAGAAGAGTGTCACAAAGCTTTTGTGGAAACGTGGAAGAGCGAGGACATCCAGGTCTTTGTCGGTGGCAAGCTGAAGCTTGAAGGCGATTCCTCGCAGCAGATCGTCGACGTCTATAAGGAGAGCGCGAAGAAGCCTGTGGAAGCACCGAAGAAGGAAGAGACCGCCGCCTTTGCCTACACGAATTTCGGCGAGGCCAGCAAGATCACGAATCAGAGCGTGGTCAGTGATCTCGAGATCACCCAGGCCACTTTTGCCAACAACGTGCGCGTCAACATCAAGCCCACGCCGTTTGAGAAAGGTACCGTGCGTGTCACCATCGGTTTCGGTGGCGGCAAACTGACTACGCCGAAGGACAAGGCTGGTATCATTCCTTTCGCGCAAAGCACCTTCATCCTCGGTGGTTTGAAGGACCACAGCGCGGATGATCTGCGCCGTCTCTTCGCCAGTAAGACCGTCGCCATGGACTTCAATGTGGGTGATGAATCCTTCACGCTGAGCGGCCGCACCACACCGGCTGATCTGGAAGCCCAGCTCCAGCTTCTCACCGCCTTCCTCACTGCTCCGGGCTATCGCGAGGAAGCTGAGCGTCAGTTCCGCCAGAACATCGAGCCGATGTACATCCAGCTCGCTCACACCGCCGAGGGCATCATGGGAGACAAGGTCGTGAGCCATATCCACAGCGGTGACTATCGCTTCGGTTTCCCGGCCCAGGCCGAAATGGAAAAGCGCAACCTCAAGGAAGTCGCGGAGTGGCTGAAGCCTGCGCTTACCGAGGACTATATCGAAGTCTCCATCGTCGGTGACGTCGAGCCCAAGGCCGCGCTGGATGCCATCGGCAAGACCCTCGGTGCTCTGCCAAAGCGTGCCGCTGAGAAGCCCAAATACACCGCTGAGCGCAATGTCCCCTTCCCATCCCCGGGCAGCACCGACTTCAAGTTTGAAACCGAGATCCCGAAAGCCATCGCCTGCCTCTACTGGCCTACGGGTGACATGCTGGACATCAAACGCACGCGCCGCCTGAATCTGCTTTCTGCCGTGCTCGATGACCGTCTGCGCATCAAGGTGCGCGAGGAACTCGGCGAGACCTACAGCCCCGCCTGCTATCATGTCGCGAGCGATACATTCACCGGTTACGGTTACGTGACCGCGATGATCGAGTGCAAGCCCGAGCAGGCCGCCTCGCTGAGCGAGCTCGTCACCAAGATCGCCAACGATCTTTCCACTGGCGAGATCACCGATGACGAGTTCGAGCGTGCCCAGAAGCCCATCATGACCCAGGTGGAGCAGATGCGCCGCGACAACCGCTACTGGGCCCAGAACGTGGTCCGCAACGCCCAGGAGCATCCTGAACGCATCGAGTGGAGCAAGAACCTCCTCACCGACTTCAGCGGCATCAAAAAGGAAGACATCAGCAAGCTCGCCCAGCAGTTCCTCGGCAAAGGCCGCGCGGTGAACGTGGTGGTGATGCCGGAGAAGAAGTGATCTCTGTGAACAAGCTTCATCGCATTCAACTCCTCACTCTCACCGCTGGCGGGAGGATTCTGCGCATGGAAGACGAGGCGAGCGGTCTGAGTATTGAGCGAAGGCTCGATCCTCGACTCCCGTTGGTTGTGCAGAAGGAACGGCTGGAACGCCTTTTTGAAGCCATGCTTCAAAGTGATTTGTCCGTCGTTGGGAGCTGACATGGCCTGATGGCTGCCTCATGACTTGAGTTTTCAGCCTCGGAGAGGCGGCAGGAAATAGGCCACGGCTTCAGCCGTGGTTGATGGACCGCCCCTTTCAAAATGAACCAGAGTCCCGGAAAGGGACGAAAGAGCCTCTCGCAAACACAAAACAGCCTGCGAGACTTCAAGGGTGGACGGAGGCCTCTTTCGTCCCTTCCGGGACTTTGACTCAGGCAAATAACCCCGCCGTTCTAACGCACGGTTGAAACCGTGCGCTATTTCCTTTCGCCTCTCTGAGGCTCCGGGCCTGACAGGCAGATTGACACAAGGCTAAATTGCCAGCTTCCGACAGATGAAAGGGCCTTTGCAAAGCATCAGAGTCCTCTGTGTTATCTGTGGTTATAATTCAGGGCTGCCGCTAACACTGGGATTGCCAGGGGAAAATCCCGGTCTAGTCTCGCGGCCCCAGACCCCTCTATGAAGAAAAAAATCGTCCTCGCTTACTCCGGCGGCCTCGACACCTCCGTCCTCCTTTCCTGGATCAAAGAAACCTATGATGCCGAGGTGATCGCCTTTTGCGCGAACATCGGCCAGGACGATGAACTGAAGGGCCTGAATGCCAAGGCCAAGAAGACCGGTGCCTCCAAGATCTATGTGGACGACCTCCAGGAGGAGTTCGCCAAGGATTTCATCTTCCCGATGATGCAGGCCGGAGCCATCTACGAAGGCCAGTATTTCCTCGGCACCAGCATCGCACGTCCGCTGATCGCCAAGCGCATGGTGGAGATCGCCAAGGCTGAAGGTGCCACGGCCATCGGCCACGGTGCGACTGGCAAGGGCAATGATCAGGTGCGCTTTGAGCTCACCGCTGCCGCCCTGGCTCCTGAGATTGAGATCATCGCCCCATGGCGCGACGAGCGTTTCCGCACCCAATTCCCTGGCCGCGTTGAAATGATCAAGTACTGCGAAGACAAAGGCATTCCGATTCAGGCAAGTGCGAAGAAGCCCTTCTCCATGGACCGCAACCTCCTGCACATCAGCTATGAGGCCGGCATCCTGGAAGATCCCTGGTTCAACGCGGGTGATGTGAAGTATCGCGAATACTTCACCACGCTTTCCGTGTTCCCTGAAGACGCTCCCGACAAGTCCGAGTACGTCGTGCTCGACTTCGACAAGGGCAACTGCGTGGCCGTGAACAGCAAGCCGATGGGCCCGCTGCAGGTCATGAAGACGCTGAACAAGCTCGGTGGCAAGCATGGCGTGGGCCGTGTGGACATGGTGGAAAACCGCTTCGTCGGCATGAAGAGCCGCGGTGTGTATGAGACCCCCGGCGGCGCCATCCTGCACTTCGCGCACCGCCAGATCGAAAGCCTCACCATGGACCGCGAAGTCATGCATCTGCGTGATGGCCTCGTCCCTGAGTATGCCAAGCTGGTGTACAATGGTTTCTGGTATGCTCCGGAGCGTCTCGCCCTCCAGGCCCTCGTCACCGAGAGCCAGAAAAACGTTTCCGGCACTGTCCGCGTGAAGCTCTATAAAGGTGGCATCCACGCCGCAGGCCGCCAGAGCCAGTTCAGCATGTACAACCCGCACATCGCCACGATGGAAGCAGATCCGACGAAGGCCTACAACCAGGACGACGCCACCGGCTTCATCCGCCTGAACGGCCTCCGCCTCCGCGTGAACTCCCAGGTGAACGGCGCGAAGAACCTCGGCCGCTAAGCCTAACCAACTCCAGCTCTTATGACGCCCGTCACCAGCCGCCGTCGCTTTCTTCAAACGAGCGCCGCCGGAGTGGTGGCGGGCTTTCCTTTTATCAGGGCTGCGGATGCACCCGTGCTCGGCCAAGGTGAGTTCAAGTATCGCGTCGTGCCCGGCTGGGGTGCGCTGGATGACAAGACGCCGGTGAAGAACTGCCACGGCATCGTCCGTGATCGTGAAGGGCACCTCATCCTGCTCACGGACCACACCGCGAACAACGTCATCATCTATGACAAGGCTGGCAAGATGCTCAGCAAATGGGGCACGCAGTTTCCGGGCGCGCATGGCTTGTCCATCGTCAAGGAAAGTGAGCGCGAGGTGCTCTTCATCACCTGCTTGCAAACGCATCGTGTGGTGAAGACCACGCTGGATGGCGAAGTGCTGCAAGAGTGGCGCTGGCCGGAGAGCACAGGCAAGTATGCCAAGGAGGCGGACTACAAACCCTCATGGACGCTGCACCTCGCGGACGGCAGCTTCTTTGTACTGGATGGCTATGGCAAGGACTTCATCACCCGCTATGACGCGAGTGGAAAGTTGGTTAGTATTTTCGGCGGTCAGGAAGGTGGAATCACCCACTGGGGACCGCATGGCGGCATGTCCGATGAAGACGTGCCAGGTTCGTCGAATCTGCTCATCGCCATGAGTGACCAGCAGTATCTGCTACGTCTGTCTTATGATGGAAAGAAGCTCGCGCAGATCGATCTGCCCGGTGGCAATCCACGCCAGATCCGCAAGCATGAGACCAACTACTTCGTGGCGCATCTCGCGGACAACTGGCCAAAGGATCGCAACTCACGGGGCTTCATCTCCGTGCTCGATGTGAACCTGCAGGTCATCTCGAACGTCGCCGGCACCGCGCCTTCTTATGACGATGGCGCCAAGCTCAAGCCCATGAAGCATCAGGAGGATGTCTTCATGCATCCGCACGATCTCATCGTCGATAACGAGCACAGCCTGTATGTGGCGCAGTTTGCCTCAGGCAACACCGTGCCGATCAAGTTGGAGCGGGTCTGACAAAGTAGTGCAGGGCTTCAGCCCGAACCCGGGTGGAATACATGTTCAGTATTCGATCCACGCAGGAACAACGTCCAACGATGTTCAAGGCTCTCACGCGCTGAAGCGCATGAGTACATTGGTGTCACTCACCGCGCAGATCGTAGCAGATGACACGCATGCTTGTCTTTCGATCCAGCCCCTCTGCCTGCTGACGCACATACAGCAAGCCGTGGCTGAGTGATGGCAGGCTCCAGGTATTCAGCGCATAGAAAAGCTGCGCACGCTGAAGTTCCTCGCAGCCTTCGGGGGTGAGCTTCAGCCAGTGCAGGCTGCCGGTTTCACCGAGGCAGAGGAAGGCTCCATCCACCTTCATCAAACTCGCACGCAGGATGCTCAGGCCCACAGGCTGGGTGCGGCCCATGATGCCGGAGAGCACGCTGTCCTGCCACTCGATGTTCTTCGTCCAAACTTCGGCTCCCGTGTCCGCATTCACGCAGACGAGACGTGAGTTGTTCTCGCGTTCACCATCGATGGCGTAGAGATGGCCGTCTTGGTAAACGGGCGTCATCCAGTGGCAGGCCACCTTTTTTGAGGACCAAACTTCCTTGGCTTTGAACTCCGCATCGTATTCCACCATGACACCACCGATGGGCTTGTTCTTGGGATAACAAGTGGTGATGAAAGCGCGGTTCTTTTCAGGAATGGTGACCGGGCTGCTGCCCGTGGCCTGGATGTACTCATCATCGCGCCAGGGGAAGCGGTCATGCAGAGTGCCTGTGCTTGGATCGATGCAGAGAAGCCCGCCAATGGCCGGGTTGCTCTCGCCACCGGCATAGATCAGCACCTTGGTCTTGCCATGAAGCTGGCTCAATACGGGCGAGGCATAGCTGGCACCCCACTCGTCTTCGATCTTCCACCTTACCTCACCGGATTTCAGATCAAAGGCCGCCACGCTGACCCCCTTGCTCGCCAGCTTTTCCGAGCGTTCACGACGTTCTTCAAGACCATCAAAAGCCATGGCCTTGCCACCCACATTGACGATGACCTTGCCCTCATGGATCAGCGGTGATGAGCCTGCGCCGAAGAAGTCCTGCGGCACGTTGTACTGCTTCCGCAGATCATGCTTCCAGAGCTCCTCACCCGTCTTGAGATCAAAGGCGTGAAGTTCTGAAGTGACCCCCAGAGTCACCACGATGTCACCGGTAATCACGGGACTGCCACGCGGGCCATTGCCGAAGCCATAACGGTCTTGATACTCGATGGGATAGTCCTTGATCCAAAAGCGACGGCCGGTCTCACGGTGCAGACACTCCACCGTCTCCTTCTTTTTTAGCGCATGGAAGATCACGCAGTAGTCACCGCTGATCGCAGGCGAAGTATAAGCTTCCCCCATCGCCACTTCCCAGACTTTCGCAGGACCCGCCTCGGGCCACTTTTTCAGCAAGGGGGTTTCGATGCTGGAGGCATCATCATTCGAACCGAGGACACGCGGCCAGTCGCTGGTCTTGGCAGCAGTTGCCAGAGCCTTCGGCGCGGCATGGAAGGTCAGGCGGTCGAAGGCTTGCGGCTCCTGCGCGAGGGCAGTTCCGAAAAGCAATCCCAGGGTGAAAAACAAACTCGACGATCGGCTCATGAAGACGCAAAACTAAAGACCTTCATGAAAAACGCCATTGCCATCTTCTCCCTTGCTGCTGTTTCCCTGCTCGCCTCCTGCACGTCCTGCCCGCTAGGTCACAAGACCACGGCCAATGGCAAAGTGGAGCACATTGTGCTCGTGTGGCTGAAGAAGCCCGGTGATGCGGCTCAGCGCGCCCAGGTGATCAACGCGGCGAAGATGTTCCAGGCTGAGATCAAGGAGATCCAGCATCTCAGTGTCGGCACAGCGCTGGCCAGTGACCGCCCGGTGGTGGATGACAGTTTCGATGTGGGTCTTGTGATGCGCTTCGCCAATGCCGCTGACCTCAACACCTATGAGAAACATCCGGTGCACACGAAGGCCGTGAAGGACGTGCTGCAGCCCATCGCCAAGAAGCTGCAGGTCTACGACATCGTGGCACAGTAAGAGCCATCACAGCATGCGAGTTGCATGATTCCGGAGTTCGGAGATACTCCGGACGCGGTTTTTCATGCTTGTTTTCCAGGCGCATGGGTATAAAAAACTAGCAGAGAAGGTTAGGAAAGAAGCACCCGAACTTCGGCCGACCTTCTGCTGCGCCGAACGAAATGCCTGGATGCCGTTGCGGTATTCAAAGCTGTGGTGTCCCCCGTCAGTCAACAAACCCCTGCCTTTCCTATGGTTACGCATGTCTTCCCCCGGGCTTTTCAGCCTCTCTTCGCCATTCTGCTGACTACCTGTGGCTTGTGGTTTTCACCTCGGGCTCAAGCTTTCGAAACGACCTGGGACCCCAGCTTCAACGTGCCGGGCGCTGACTTCCAAGTCTACACCATGGCGGAAACAACCACGGACATCTACTACGCTGGTGGCTTCCGTGCGATCGGGACTGCCAAGGCCGCATTCATTGTACGCTTTCATAAGTCTGACTCCACCTGGCATCCGTTGCCTGGGGGCACCAATGGAGCGGTAAACAAAATCCTGTTCGTCGGGCCTGACCTTTATGTAGGCGGTACTTTCACTACGGCTGGCACCACCACGGTGAACAACATCGCCAAATGGAATGGCACTACGTGGTCGGCACTCGGCACCGGGATCGCCGGCGGATTTGCGCCGGCTGTCAGTGACATGACCCAGTTTAACGGCCAGGTGTATGTAACAGGTTCATTCACCACAGCGGGAGGAGTGACGGTCAACTCCATCGCACGCTGGAACGGTGCGAGCTGGTCAGCAGTGGGCACGGGGCTAGCCGACGTCGGCTTCTCGGGTAGCGGCAAAGCTCTCGCGGTCATGGGATCCAATCTCTATATCACTGGCGAATTCGAAACCGCAGGTGGTGTCACTTGCAACAACATCGCCAGGTGGACGGGATCAACCTGGGAAGCTCTGCATCCAGACGGCCTGTCTGGAGGCGGTGGGCGGGCTTATTGTCTCGCAGTGATGGGTGCCGACCTCTATGTCGGCGGTTATTTCAGCCGTGCGGGCACGGTGCAGTTCGGCAGTGACAACCTGATGAAGTGGAACGGCACCACTTTCTCGGGGGTCGGCGGTGGCGCGAATGATACCGTCTACTGCCTGACCTCGGATGGCAGCAACTTGTACGTCGGCGGGGAATTCACGTCGGCGGGTGGCGTGGCGGCCAGTCACGTGGCCAAGTGGAGCGGTAGCACCTGGAGCGCGCTGGGTGCTGGCACCAACGGGGATGTCTTGAGCGTCAGCGTCCTCAATGGCGGCATCCTGTACGCAGGCGGCACCTTTTCCACGGCAGGGACGGCGGCAGCCTCCAAGGTGGCACGTTGGACCGGCAGCGCTTGGGAGGCTATCACCAGCGGGAAAGGCCTGAGCGGCAGCGTAAATGCGATGGTGGACACCGGCACGCACATCTATGTCGGCGGCAGTTTTGTGACGGCAGGCCCGATCATCGCCAATGGCATCGCGCTTTTTGATAAGACAGCGGAAACGTGGAGTCCCCTTGGCTCCGGCTTGGGAGTAACGGGGCCCCAGGCGAGTTTTGGCTCGGCCTCCGTGTCAGCCATTCTGGTGGACGGTGCGAATGTGTATGTGGGAGGTTCTTTCAATCTCGCGGGCGGCCTCGCCGTGAACAACATCGCCAAATGGGACGGCGTGAACTGGACGGCTTTGAGCAACGGGGTCGGGAGCTCCGTGACCGACATCGTCAAGATCGGCAGTGACCTCTACATCTCAGGCTTTTTCAACACCGCTAGTGGAACGACGGTGAACTGTGTCGCCAAATGGAATGGCACCGCTTGGTCAGCTCTGGGCAGCGGCGTCAGCAGTTCCGGCTATGTGACCAGCCTGGCGGTGATGGGCACGGACCTGTTCGTGGCTGGCAATTTCACTATGGCAGGAGGCGGGGCAGCCAAGAACATCGCCAAATGGAACGGCACCGCTTGGTCAGCTCTGGGCACGGGTCTGGATTATGAAGCCGAGGGCCTCCTGGTGGATGGCAGCGACCTGTATGTGGTGGGCGAATTCGAGAAGGCAGGTGGTGTGACAGTGAATGGCGTCGCCAAGTGGAACGGTAGCGCGTGGTCGGCCCTGGGTGCGGGAACGAGTTTCTTTCCCCCCACCACTCTCACCAAGAGCGGCAGCAATCTTTTCATCGGTGGCCGGTTCACCTCGGCTGGCGGTAGCCCTGCCCAGTATGTAGCTGCTTGGAATGGGACCGCCTGGGAGGCCGTCGCCGAAAACTTGGTGGGAGTCGGGCTGCCAGAACCGTCCGTGAACTCCATCATCATCAATGATACCAAAGCCTACTTTGGCACCACGCTCATTGCTGCCGGCAACGTGCCCTTTGGCCGCTTCGGCAAGGCCACACTCACGGCGTCCTCCAACAAGCCGCTGGTCGATATCTTTGGAGGCACTCTTCCCAAGACCACCAGCGTCTCCATCGCGGTGACCGTCAATCCCAAGGGACTCACCACCACCGCCACGCTGCACTACGGCACCACCCAGGAGTTTGGCACGACTAAGAGCATCCCCCTTTCGCCACCCAATGGCACGGCAGCGAAGACCATACTCGTCCCCCTCACCGGCCTGACTCCGGGGACGCAGTACTACTACCGCGCCATCGCCAGCAACAGCGCCGGCACCTCAGAGACGCCAATCAACAGCTTCACCACTCCTTCGCCTCCCATCATTGATGTTCCCCCTGCCAGCAACTTCGTTGTGCAGGGCACGAACCTGACTTTGACGCCCGTCGTCAGAGGCACGCCGTTTTTGACCTATCAGTGGCTGAAGAAGACAACACCCATCCCCAACGCCCAGGGTCCGAACTTGGTCCTCAATGCCATCACGCTGGCCCAAGCCGGTGAGTATGCGGTGAAGGTCACTAACGGGTACGGCACCGCCACGTCCACACCGCTGGCCAAGATTGCGGTCATTGATACCACGGACAAGGTCGTCGGCGGGAAGGCGCTGGCCACACTCGTCATCCCAGTGCCCGCAGCTGGCCCGGGCTTGACCTTCCAGTGGTATAAGGGCGGCCAGATCCTGGTGAAAAACGCTTTGGGAGGCCGTGCCACCGGCGTCGACACCGCCAAGCTGAGCATCGCCAAGTTCTCCGCCGCCGATGAGGACAACTACACCTGCGTCGTGAAGCTCGGAGCCTTTGAGCGCACCACTGGAATCATCGCCGCGAAGGTCCAGTCACCACCGCAGATTGCCGCTGTCCCTGAATTTAACCTGCCGTGGATTGTCAGCGGCAGCGTGGATGCCCAAATCACTGAGCTGATCACCTTTCTGGATCCTCTGCTCCAGAATCGGCCCACGAAGTATGTCATCGCCAACCTGCCCACTGGGCTAACCTATAATACGACCACCGGGGCTATCAGTGGCAAGCCTACCAAGTCAGGCCCCTTCAAGGTCAAGATCACCGCCTCCAACAGCGCCGGTGCCGCGCTTCCTGTGGAGGTCACTGTTAACGTTGCCGCGCTGGACACGCCGCTCGTCGGTGTCTTCAATGGTCTGGTGGCGCGCAGCACGGATATGAACTCGAAGTACGGCGGAACGCTGAATCTCACCACGACTCTCGGTGGCGGGGTTTCTGGAAAAGTGGTCATGGCAGGAAAAAGCTACTCGCTCACCACAGGCGCTCTCAATGCCACGGCAGGCGCGAACGCCACGGCTCAGATTCCCGTGAAATTCGGCACCGTCACGCTGACCCTCTCCATCACCATCAACCGCACGACTGGCGAGCTCACAGGCACCCTCAGTGACAATGATGAGGGTGAGTATGGCAGTGCTGATGTCAGCGCATGGCGCAATTCATGGAGCGGCAAGACTCCTGGTGAGACGGCCACCGCGCACTCCACGCATCCCTTCACCGCCATCGTGCGCCCGACGAGCAGTTCGTCCACGATTCCGCCGGGACAGGGTTATGGCTTCCTCACCATCACGAAGACTGGCATTGTGACCTGGAAAGGCCAGCTTGCTGATGCCACGACTATGACTTGCAGCACCACCATGGGCCCCAACGGGGAGATCCCTCTCCACGTTATGCTTTACACGAACACTGGGTCACTTCAGGGCTGGACAAAAGTCACCGCAGACAACGCCACTCCGGCCAACAACCTGCTGGACAATCTCGCTGGCCAGAACCTGACCTGGTTCAAAAATTCGCAGCCAGCCAAGTCAACCACCCGCAGCTACAAGACAGGCATCTCCCTGCATAATCTCATCATTGAGGGCAGCGCCTGGCCGAAACCCACTGGCCTGATTCCACTCACGGGTCTCAGTGATGCCAGCGCCACGAACAATGCGCAGATCGTCTTCACCGGCGCTGGAGTTGAAGCATCAGTCACGGCCGGGGGCGCCCCTCTTACGCAGTCTCTGCGCATCAAGTCTCCTTCCAACGCTGTTGCCATGCCGCCTGCGGCGCAAAACCCAGGCACCGTCACCCTGAGCCTCAATGCGGCCACGGGCGAAATCAAAGGAGCCTTCACGCTGAAGGCAGACCCCAATCCCTTGCAGACCAGTCAGAAGCTCAACCGCACCGCCAACTACTTCGGCGTCGTGGTGAAGCGTCTCGGCAAGGGCTTCGGACACTTCAACCTTGCCAAGCTGCCGGAAGCCCTGCCTGGGCAGACGCCAGCAGCCACCACGCCCACCACTTCACCGATGCGTTCAGGTTTGGTTGAGCTTAAAACGCTGAGTCCATAAGGATTTTCCACTCTTCAGATCTCAGTGTCCGGCACCGGAGCCACGTGGGCATCGCGTGGCTCCGGGATGCGCAGCAGTACAAGAATGGAGCCGATCGCGCAGGCTCCGGCCAGCCATGCCACCATGTGGAAAGATTCAGTGATCCGATATACCTGACCTGCGATGAAGCTGGAAAGCAGCAACGAGAAGACATTGCAGAAGCTGAGCATGGCCTGCAGCGTGGAACGACGCTGCACTGGGCACAGCTCTGCGGCCAAGGTGAGATCTCCCACCCGGTCAATGAAGAGTCCTAAACCGAGCGCGAAGTAAGCGATCGTGAAGCCGGAGAAGTTCGCATTGAACATGACCCAGCCGCACAGGGCCAAACAAACAATGCGGGAAGCCAGCATGAGGACTTTGCCGCCGCGGAAGTAGCCCACCCACCCAGCGATGAGGCTGCCAAGCACCGTGCCCACAGCCTGCGAAGTCACAAAGTGGCCCTCATCCGCCTCCGGCCTGCCGGTGACGTGCAGCGCATGGATGGTGAGGAAAGACACCAGCATCAAGAAGCCCGTGCCCAGAAAACGGGCGAACACCAGCTTCTTCAGATGCTTCTGGGCAGCAAAGAGCGCAGGCAGGCTGCGGAGATAGTCGCGGTAAGGCAGACGCGCGGTGCGCGGTGGCTCTGGATGCCCCATCGGCTCACGCATAGGGAGCTGAGATACCCAGGACAGGAAGAGCAGTGCGAAGGCCGCGAGATGCAGCCAGGCATAACCTTGACGACCGGGGATGTGAGTCAGCACCCAATGAATCACCATGCCAGCCCCCACGGCCAGACAGGCCTGCATGATGTAGCGCGCGGACCAGCCCGCCGCGCGGACCTTCTCAGGCACCATGCGGGTCACCATTTCCATCCAGGCCACCACATTGAGGCCGCCGATGAGACCAGAGACGACCGGTGTCAGCACGACCAAGGGCAGAAGCCATTCATCCACGTCTTTGCCCAAGAGCAGGATGAGGCCAGTGATCAGATAGGGCAGCCTTTGCAGCAGCCCGAAGCCCAGGACCCAGGGCTTGAAGCGGGTGAGCCGCTCCACCACCGGTGCAATGAACAAGCCCATGCAGGCAAAGGCTGCGGGCAGCAGCACTGGCATGACGGCGATCACCCAGGGCTTGCCACCGAGAGACTGCACCATCTTTGGCAGCACGCTTTCAGGGGCGAGGAAGGCCGTGCCCCCCATGTAGAAACCGCCTTCCAGCACATGGCACACGAAGTTCCGCCGCACATGATGCGCGTCCCGCTGATGATGATGTGCCTCGGCAGACATGCGGAGCCGTTTGTGGGCAGATCAGGCCGCCCCGACCTGCTTCAACCAGTCCTTAAGATTGTAGTAGTTCGTCACACGTGCCACCTGCGCTCCACGCAGGTCAAAGAAGGCGCCCACCCGCAGCCAGTAGGTCTGGCCGGTGGCTTCAGGCAGACCTTCATCCGTGTTGAGGTATTTGCCCCGGATGTAAAACTCGGCCGCGCCCCGCGTGCCATCCGCATTGGCGAAGACCACAAGCTCCTCCACCTGCTCCGCGTAACTGCGGTCCATGCGCTGGAGAAAGGCGCGAAAGGCATCCTTGCCCACCTCGGCTCCGCCCTGGTTGATGTCATGGATCACATCCTCGGTGAGGAGGGCCAGCATCGCTTCGCGGTCACCGGAATTGAAGGTCGCATAATAGGCGCGGAGCAGAGCTTCCGCCGCAGTCTGAGAATCGGGCATAGTCCTGCTTAAGGTGGAGGGGCGGACGGGAGCGTCAAGCCCAGGGCTGTAGCGCCCTGGGCCGCTCGAAACCAACGGCCTGATCAGGGCTTTTTGACTTCGACTCCAGCCTCCTTGGCCACCTCTTCCTTTTTCTTCTCCACGGCTGCTGAGCCGAGTTCCAGGAGCTTGGGGGCCGGACCGCCCTGAGCCACATAGTTCAAAGCCACACCATTGATGCAGAAGCGGCGCTTCGTCGGCGTGTTCGCGGACACGGATTCCTTCTCGAAGACATGCCCCAGGTGGGCGCCGCAGCGCTTGCACACCGTCTCCACGCGAATCATGCCGTGGGCGTTATCAGCGCGCTCCAGCACGTTCTTGGCCTTGGAAGCATCATAGAAGGACGGCCAGCCGCAGCCGGAGTGGAACTTCTCCTTGGAGGTAAAAAGCTCCACGCCGCAGCACACGCAGTAGTAGGTGCCTTCACCCTGCTTCTCGAAGGTTTCATAAACCTCGCCAAACGGGCGCTCAGTGCCGGCCGTGCGGGTCACGCGATACTGCTCCTCGGTGAGACGCTTCTTCCATTCTTCTTCGCTCAGGGTGACTTCGGGTTTGGACATGGCTTTGTCTTTGTCAGATGAATTGGGTTTGTCCTCCGCACAGGCTGGCATGAGGGAGGCGATAAGGATCAAAAGGCTGAGGGCGTTTTTCATGAGGATACGTGTCTACCAACGTAAGAGACAGGCCGCACTTTGCTATTCCTCAAAGATAGAAACGGAACGGCCTGCCTTGAACAGGCTTTACGCCTCGGCAGGGGCTGCGGATTCGCCAAGCCCGACCTTGGCGAGCTCCGCCAGAAGCCGCCTGATCTGCGCCTCGCTATGTCCCGCCGTACAGGTCACTCGCAGCCGGGCGCTGCCACGAGCCACGGTGGGGTAGCGGATGGCGGGGATGAGCAGTCCTGCCTCCCGGAGCTGGGAACTGATATCCATGGCTTTTTGCTCGTCGCCGATGATCCAGGGAACGATGGCGCTGGTCGGCAGCGGATCGCTTTTCAGCAGGGCCAGATTCTTCCACAATCGACCGCGGCGTGTGTCGCCGTCTTTGCCCTGAAGGATCTCGCAGATACCGACAAGGGCCGCATGGGCGACAGCGGGTGGCGGTGCCGTGGAATAGACGAAACTTCGGGCACGATTGATCAGCCAGTCGATCACCTGACGACTGGCCGCGAGATAGCCGCCGCTCAGCCCGATGGCCTTGCTGAGGGTGCCCATCTGCAACTCCACTTGCCCTTCGAGCCCCAGCTCAGCCGCCAGGCCCCTGCCCTGCGGGCCAATGACACCCACGGCATGAGCTTCATCGAGCATGAGCCAGGCACCATGACGCTCCTTGAGCGCCACGATCTCCACCAATGGGCAGCGATCTCCATCCATGCTGAAGATGGACTCGGTGACGATGAGCACACGCCCCGTAGCGGTTTGCAAAAGCTTCTCGAGCTTGCCGAGATGGTTGTGAGGAAAGACGCGGATCGTGGCACCACTCAGGCGTGATGCATCGACAAGGCTGGCGTGGCAGAGCTTGTCGAGGATGATGGTGTCACCCTGCCCCATGAGTGCGGGGATGGTGCCCATGGCGGTGGCATAACCGCTGGAGAAGGTGAGCGCTGCCTCGGTGCGTTTGAAGAATGCCAATGCGTCTTCCAGATCCCGATGCGGTCTCAAGGTGCCGCAGACCAAACGGGAGGCCCCCGAGCCAGCACCGTAAAAGTCCACACCTTCCTGCATGGCCTGCTTGAGCACCTCACTGTCCGCGAGACCGAGGTAGTCGTTGGAGGAGAAGTTGACCATCTCCTTTCCGTCCACTTTCACCACCGGACCTTGCGTCGACTCCACCAGCCTCAGCTCACGCCAGAGATCCTGCGCGCGCCAGTCGTCGATCTGCGGCTGAAGATCCCAGCTCATTCCTTGAGCCTCCGCTCGAGAATCTCATCCTTCTCCACACCGAGCGCGAGAGCCTTCTGATAGCTGCGCTTCGCCAGCTCGATGCTCGGGGGCTTCTGATCCACATAGAGGAGGGCCAGATTAAAATGCGCGATGCCATACTGCGGGTTCAGCTCGATGGCTCGTTGCAACTCAGATTCCGCTGCGGTGTGCCAGCTCAAGGCACGAAGGGTGATGGCGAGGTAGTTGTGCGCGCGAGCATCCAGCGGGTCTTCATGGATGGCGCGGGTGAACATGGAGATGGCCAGATAGGTGTCCCCCCTTTCGGAATAGAGCAGGCCCAGCGCATTCCAGGACTGCGCCACCGAGGCATTGTGCTTCACCGATTGCTCAAAGCACTCGATGGCCTCTTTCGTCCGGCCTGCCTGCTGCTCCACGGCGCCCAGGTTGGCCCAGGCGAGGGCATTCTTGTCATCCACGGTGAGCATCTCCTTGTAGGCGGCCCGGGCGGCTACCCAGTCACGCTTGCCAAAGGCATCCGCGGCTTTTTTCGCCAGCGTGGCGGTGTGATCAGGCAAAGGATCTGCCTGGCCAATGGGAAGCTGCTCCAGCTTGGCCGCTGGTTTTTCCTGGGCTGAAGCTGCCACAGACAGGAAGATAGAAGATGCAAAGACGAGATGCCGGTTCACGCGGTGCATAGTGGATAGGCGGCTGACAAATGCCAGCGCCTTCCACCGGTGGGTGATGGCTGAGGGATCTTTCCCCCATGTGTATCCCAGATAGCGTGCCGTGCAAAAGCGGGCTTTCCACGATGCGTTGGTTTCGCATAGCCTGACACCAACCATGAAACGCCTCTGTTCCACCCTTCTTTTATTCGCGCTAGGCTCCATGCTCTCCGCTTCCGCGGCCGAGCCGCTGCGCGTCTTCATCCGTGCGGGGAAGAAATCCCACGCGCCGGGAGCGCACGACTTCCCGCAATTCCTGAAGGACTGGGTGCCGCTGCTCAATGAACGCGGAGCGAAGGCTGATGGCAGCCTGGAGTTCCCGACCAAGGAGCAGCTCGACAAAACCGACGTGCTCATTCTGCACGCGCAAGAGGCCGGCAACATTCAGATCGGCAGCGAGCGCAAGAACCTCGACGAGTTCCTCGCCCGTGGCGGCGGCCTCGTTGTGATCCACGCGGGTGCGGTTTCCAAAGACCATGACTGGTTCAAGGGAGTGATCGGCGGTTCCTGGAAGTTTGGACAGACGAAGTGGCTGGAAGCCCCGATGAGCCTCTACTTCACCGATCACGACAATCCGATCACGAAGGACATCACCAACTTCGATATCGATGACGAGATCTACTATGACATGGATCTGCTCCCCGAAGCCAAGATCCTGGCCGCTGCCTACACGCCGAACACACCACAGGTGAAAGGTGGCAACAAGGAAGCCCAGGCGCGCGCTGCTGAAGCCGTGGCCAAGCACAAGGGCGTGAACATCTATGACATCCAGCCGCAGATCTGGACTTATGAGAAGGACAAATACCGCGCCTTCACCTGCATCCCCGGCCACTGGTACAAGAACTTCAGCCATGTCGGCCTGCACACGGCCATCCTGCGTGGCATCGCCTGGGCGGGCAAACGCGAGAACGTGGACGAATTCTGCAAGCCTAACGAATTGGGTGACGCGCTGCGTTATGCTGAAGGCGGCTGCCCCAGCCCGCAGGAGCTTCCAAAAGCCCTGGAAGTGCATCCGGAGTTCAATCTCTCCCTGGTGGCTGCCGAGCCGCTGATCAACAAGCCGATGAATGTGGACTGGGATGCCAAGGGCCGGCTCTGGGTCACTGAAACACCGGAGTATCCGAATGGCCTGCGCCAGTCGAATGTGGAAGCCTGGAAGGACAGCGGTTCCTCCAAGCCCGGCCAGTATGATCGCAAGCCGATGGACCGCATCTCCATCCTGTCAGACAGCAATGGCGATGGAATCATGGACAAGAAGACCGTGTTTGCGGATGAGATCGAACTCGCCACGAGCAGTGTGTTTTACAAAAACGGCGTGCTGGTCTGCGCCGCGCCAGACATCTGGTTCTTTGAAGACACGAACGGCGACGACAAAGCTGACAAGCGCACAAAGGTTTACACCAACCTCGGCACCCGTGACACGCATGCCGTCATCAACAACATGCGCTGGGGTCTGGATGGCTGGGTCTATGCCACGCATGGCTACAGCAGCAGCGAAGACGTGACCTCGGGCGATGGCAGCAAGCACTTCGGCCCCATCGGCAGCGGTGTGGTGCGCTTCAAGCCAGATGGCAGCGCCATCGAGCAGTATTCTTCCAAAGGTGGCAACACCTGGGGTCTCGACATCACCAATGACGGCCAGGTCTTCTGGACCCAGCCGACGAGCGGCATCGTGCTCTTGCACACCGTGCTTCCTGAGTATGTTTTGGCGAAAGGCAAGCTGCCAGGCGTGACCTCCTGGAAGGGCATGGTGGAGCGTGAGAACACTTATCCCGCCATGCACTGGGAGCAGCAGGCCTATGTGCAGATCGACTATGTCGGCAGCTACACTGCCGCCGCAGGTTGCGCCATCTATGAAGGCGGCGCCTGGCCGCAGAAGTGGAACTACAGCTACTTCACCACGGAGCCGACGCTGAACATCGTGAGCCATCGCTTCGTCACTCCCGATGGCGTGACCTACAAGGCCGCGAAAGAGCCGGGCCGCGAGGAACTGGAGTTCATCCGCAGCAAGAACCTGTGGTTCCGCCCGATCGAAGTCCGCACGGGTCCGGATGGCGCGCTGTATGTGGTCGACTTCTGCAACCAGGCAGTGATCCACAACGACACGCGCGGCCCGACTCATGGCCCTGCGAATGCCGCTGTTCGCCCTGACCGCGACCATTATTATGGCCGTATCTGGAAGGTGACCCACAAGGAATCGAAAGCTCCTTCGGCCACCGCTTATCGTCACAAGCCAGAAGCCAAGGGCAACCAAGGCAGCAAGGCGCTGCAGGCCTATGACGCGGCCAAACAAGAAGTGCAGAACGAAAAGGGTCGTCAGCAGATCCTGAAGGATTTCACAGCCGCCCAGGATGACTGGACTCGCTCCGCGTTGATCGCTGCGGCGGCTGAACAGCCTGCTGATGTCATCATCGCGGCCTTGTCTTCAGGCTCGGCTGAATCCCTCTCTTCATTTGTGGGAGCACTGCTTCCCGCTGCACTGCCAGCGAATGCCGAGAAGCTCATCGCAGCTTGTGCCAGCGGAGACAGCAAGGCTGATGTGATCAAGAACGTCGTGCTTCGCGGCATCGCCACTTCTGTGAGTGAGGCTCCTGCGATGTCACCCGATTTGACGGATGCTTTGAAGAAGCTGCTTAATCAACAGGCAGTGGCAGCGACAACTTTCCCACTGATCGCAAAATGGGCCAAAACCGGTGAACTGGCCGATTTGGTGAACAAACATATCAACGACTGGAAACAAACTTTGAACGACCCAGAGTTGCGCGGCCCCCATGGCAGTCGTGCGGCTGCGGTTTTAAACCTATTGTCAGTTAGCGCTTTAACGCCAAAACTCTACAATAGCGTTGCATCCAGTCTTTGGGAACCCGAGGTCGATGAACGCCTCAAAGAAGCCATCATCGAAGCATTCTCAGACCAGGATGGCGATGTCGCTGGAAGGGTCTTGTCGATAGCATATCCAACACTCACACCGAGCCTCAAGCAAAAATCGTTTGAGACCATGATGAAGCGACCCGAAGCTACCAGTGCCCTGCTCGATGCGGTGAAGGCTGGCACCATCAAACCCGAGAGTTTCTCCCCTGGTGATGTGGCCCGGCTGCGCTCACACCCGAACAAGCCGATCGCAAAGCGCGCGAATGATCTCTTCCAGATCAACAATGCAGCGAAGGATGCGATCATCGCCAAGCTGGCACCTGAAGTGGAGAAGCCCGGCAACACCGCGAATGGTAAGATGCTCTTCACCGCGGCTTGTGCAGTCTGTCATAAGATGGATGGCGTGGGCATGGCCGTGGGTCCTGAACTAACCGGCATGGGCGCGCATGGTCCGGCTGAACTGCTGGTGCACATTGTGGATCCGAACCGCGAGGTCGATCCGAGCTTCTGGGCCTTCAACTTCACCACGAAGAAAGGTGAGACGCTGCAAGGCGTGATCACTGCGGAGAACAATGCCACGGTCACGCTGGCCACTCAGGTGGGTGTGCGTGAGATCTCCAAGAACGACATCGACAAGCGTGAAAACACCCGCCGCAGCCTGATGCCAGAAGGCCTGGATGCGCTGGGGCCTGATGCACTGCGTGACATCCTGGCTTACATCTGTGGTGATGCGATGAAGCAGTTCCGCATCCTGCATCTGGCGGATGCTTTCACCGCCGACAGCCGCGAAGGCGTCTTCGCCGGTCCTGGGCCTAACCAAGGTCAGGTTCGCCTGAGCAAGTTCGGCAACGTGAAGATCCAGGGCGTGCCCTTCTTCATCCAGGATGCGGCGAAGAGTCCCACCGGTGCGAACCTCATCGTGCTCAAAGGCGGTCCCCCGAAGAGCCAGAGCGACACCTTCTCCGCGAAAGTGACGGTGCCAGTGAATGTGGCAGCAAAGCGCCTCCAGCTGCTCAGCGGCATCTCCGGCTGGGGCTGGCCTGCGGTGCGTGATGAGGAACCTGCCGTCAAAGCCACCGTGGTCTATGACAGTGGTGAGAAAGAGGAGTTCAGCCTCATCAACGGCGTCCACTTCTCCGACTACATCCGCCCCACCGAAGTTCCTGGCTCACGTTTGGTGGAGGAGGAACTTACCGAAGGCCAGCAGATGCGCCTGGTGACCCTGGAACTCACGAAGAAGGGCATCGCGAAGACGCTCATTCTTGAAAGCCCGGCTGGAAACAAGACAGCGCCGGTCATTGCCGCGATCACGGCTGACATCGAAGGCAAAGGTCCTGCCGCCGGCAGTGCTGATACGAGCAAGCGCCCGCCACCTGCCGCCAAGGGCAAAGGTAAAGGAAAGGGCAGGAAGGATGAAACGGCGAACATGAAACCTGAAGACGCGCCGAAGGCAGGTGGCCCAGGTGATGGCCCGCTTGTCCCCGTGAGTCCCGTAAACTGGGAAGCAGGCAAGACCAAGGTGCTGGTGATCGGTGGTGGTTCCTCGCACAACTTCGCCGAGTTCTTCGGCAAGACCGATGTGGCCACGCTCAAGGCCGCAGGCTTCAGTGTTCACTACACCGAGGACCGCGATCAGGCGGCCAGCGAACTGGCGAATGCAGATGTGGCCATCATCAGCGTGAACCGGAAGTTCTTCGACACGGCGGCCTATCGAAAAGCATTGTTTGATTTCGCTGCTGCGGGCAAAGGCATCATCATGCTGCATCCTGGCACCTGGTATGGTTATGCTGGCTGGCCGGAGCTGAATGCGCAGATCGTCGGCGGTGGTTCACGCGGCCATGACAAGATCCATCCCTTCGATGTGAAGGCTGTGAAAGCCGATCACCCGGTGATGGCGGGCGTGCCCGCGAGCTTCAATGTGGAAGACGAACTCTACTACATGAACGCCGAGCCGGCCAACATCCCGCCCGGCACCGCCAAGATCACCGTGCTGGCCGAGACCAGCCCGAGTGACAAATACAAGGCAGGGCATCCGAGCGTGTGGATCACCGAACATCCGAAAGCGAAGATCGTCGGCATGGCTCTCGGTCATGATGCGCGCACGCACGATCTTCAGCCCTACAAGACCCTTCTCACCAATGCGGTGAAGTGGGCCGCTGGAAGCCGGTGACCCGCTGACCGTCGAAAGCATTCCCCTGGAGCGACCGCCTGCTTGTTGGAAACATCTCCGCCCATCCCCGACGGGGAGAAAGCGAGTTTGTAACCTACAAGCAGGCGCTGTCTTTTCATGCCTCAATTTAAGGAAACCAGCGCAAATTTAAGCCATCCACCAAATCCGATAGGAGTTGTTTTGGAAGCGCTACACAGGGGAGACAAAAATTTAACAAGGGCCTGAAACAAGCAGCCGTTTTTTCGGAAAACTGAGTTGGGCTAGCTTTTGCGCAAAAAGCGATTCTATGAAATGTTTCTCGTGATTCCGTTTCTCTTTAAAAGCTGGCGCTCGAAATGCATTTGTCATAAAATTGTAATTCAGACTCCGTCCCGGGGGTGAATGCGCAGCACTGTTGAAACTCTCACTTTTGACCGCCATGAAATTCCCCACTGTCAGACAGTTCCTTATCCCCTTGTTTCTGCTGGGGTTGTTCCATGTCACGCCGGCAGGTGCCGTGCCAACGAAACTCGGCGATCTGGATGACGATGGCATCCACACTGCGAATGACCTGGCCAAACTGGTGGCGCACAGCACGGGCGCGGTTTTGCTTTCCGAGAACCTGATCCCTTTCGCTGACCTCAATCAAGATGGTGCGATCAACAACACGGACCAGGAAGAGCTGATCAAGATCATCCTGGAGTCGACCCAGCCCCAAACACTGCCCTTCGCCAAGGTGAGGCAAACGTCCCCCTACGCGGATGAGGGGGATGTGGCAGTGACTCGTGAGACGGTGGTGCACTTCACCATGCCGCTCTCCCTCACGGCCGCGCTGGACACCTCTCAGTTCTATGCGGACGCGAATGGCAGGCGCATTCTCTCGAATGTACAGATCTCGTCTGATCGAAGGAAGGCGACGTTATTTTACTCGGAGCCGCTGCCATCAAACTCACGCGTGCGTGTGGTGATGGAAGGCGCAGGCCTGCTGGATCTGCTGGGACGCGGCATGGATCTGGATGGCGATGGCGTGGCGGGCGGCAATTTGATCTTCACCTTTGACACGCTAAGCATCACGGGTCTGCCAGGCACGGGGATCAGCGGCCGGGTGCTGGCCAGCCAACGCGGCCCAGGCAATGCCGACATCCCCATCGCGGGCGCGACGGTCATGGTGGACGGTGCTGAAGAAACGCTGCGCACGACGACCGATGCGAACGGCAACTTCCTGCTCACGCCCTGCCCTGCCGGCAGTTTCTTTGTGCATGTGGACGGGCGCACCAGCCCCGCCAGCAACTACCCCAATGGGAACTACTACCCAAGCGTGGGCAAACGCTGGGATGCCGTGGCCGGACGTCTGGACAACCAGAGTGGAAACATTCAGGACGAGGTGCGCGGATTCGTCTACCTCCCCATCATCGAAGGTGCCGCGCTGACCGCGGTGAGCGCCACTCAGGAAACGCCAGTGGAGCTTCCGCAAGACGTGCTGGACGAGCACCCGGAGCTTGAGGGCACACGCATGGTGGTGCCACCAAACTCTTTGTTCGCGGATGACGGCACGCGCGGCGGCAGGGTGGCGATCGCGCCCGTGGATCCAAGCCGTCTCCCCAGCCCGCTGCCGCCAGGTTTGGAACTGCCGATGGTCATCACCATTCAGACTGACGGCGGAAGCAACTTTGACATTCCCGTTCCGATCACCTTCCCCAACCTTCCCGATCCCGTCACAGGACTCAAACTGCCGCCCGGCGCCAAGACCGCCCTGTGGTCTTTCAATCACGATCTTGGCGACTGGGAAGTCGTGGGTCCCATGACCGTCTCTGAAGATGGCGAATTCGTGACCACTGATGCTGGAGTGGGCATCAGGCAGCCAGGGTGGCACGGCACGCAGCAAGGTTCCGGAGGCAATGGCGGACCGCCCCGCCGTCGTCCGAAGCCGCCGCCCGAGGATCCGCCATGCCCGAAGAAATCCGCCTGGGACTATGCCAACCTCATCTATGATGTGGGCAAGGAGACGGCGAGCTGCGCCATCGAGTTTGCCAAGGCCAAGGAGGCCCTGAAGTGCATCTTCACCCTCGTCGACCTAACCAAAAATCTGCTCGTCGGCGCCGCCAACATTGGTGACGCGCTCGGATCCGGTGAAAATCTCCAGGCTGTGGAGCACCTCTTGAGCATCATTGAGGCGGACCTTGCCGACACCGAGGCTCTGCTGAGCTGCGCGAAGGCTGGATCACCTTTCAGCAGAGCTACCGCAGCCTTCGAGTGCGTGGGCAATGCCCTGAACATCGCGGACGGCATCTGCCAGTTCAATGATGACGCGTCCGCACCGCCGAAGTGCCAGGCGGGCTACGGTGCCAAAAAGTTCTGCCAGGGCATCCAGCTAGCCCGCTTTTTGCACAGCGAGATCAAGATCGTGGTCGATCTGGCCAAAGGCCTCGAAGAGCAGGCCGTTCTGGCTGGTGCGACTGCGGCGGTGAAGCATGTGAAGCTTCTGCTGGAAACCTACCGCCGCCAGACAGCAGGTTCTCCACCTCCTCCCGGCTCTCCCCCGCCGCCACCGCCTGGAGACGTCACCCTCACGCCTGAACAGGTCGCACAGATCCGTCTGCGTCTGGCAGACATGCAGAAAGAGCTGCTCAAACTCCAGGAACTGGCCAACAGCGGCAGGAAGCTGATCCAGGCCATGGACAATTTCCAAAAGCAGGCAGACAGCATGGTGTCCGAAGTGGGCCAGGACCTGACTCAGTTTGGCGAGTCTGTGCAGCGCTCCAGCTACTACCGCATCACGATCAACGACGTGGTGCAGCGTGGTCGCACGGCGCCCTCCGGTGGTCTCAGCCTGATTATGGCCCCGGACGCGCGCTATGACCTCTCCCTCTATGACCCCATCTCCAAGGAGATCGGCAGCACGCTGGGTGCCACGGGTGCCAACGGCTCGAACATCAATCTCAATGGCATCGCCTATCAATCGACCACCGGCATGCTGGATGACGACAGCGACGGCCTTGTGAACCAGGCCGAGGGCATCATCGGCACCAATCCGGCGGACAACGACACCGACAATGACGGCATCCTGGACGGTGCCGAAGTGGAGCAGGGTTCTGATCCGCTGGGCGGCCTCATCGCCCAGACGGGCATTATCGCCACGGTGCCGCAGACGGCTCCCGCCTGGCACATCAGCACCGCGAATAATCTGGCGGTGATCTCCCACCGCGCCGCGGGTGTGTCACTCTACAACATCGCCAATCCTCTGACGCCTTCGCTCACCCAGCTTTATGACACAGATGGCAGCGCCGAGGCTGCGGTGATTATCCGAAATCTTGTGGCAGTGGCAGACAGCTCCTCGCTTCTCATCCTGGATGCGACCAATCCATCCGCGATGGTTCAGCGGCACCGGGTCATGGCGAGCAACGCGACCTTCATGTCCGTGGCCACGGACGGCGTCATGGTCTACGGCGGTTCGAACAACGGCAAGGTCTACGCCATCGATCTGGCGTCAGGATCCATCCTCGGAGAGATCTCGCTGGCGGACTCTGGCATGGTCCAAGATCTGGCCGTCTGGCGCGGCAGGCTGTATGCCGTCCAAGTCGGCAAGTTGACGACCATCAATCTGGATACCCTGGCCGTCACGGGCACCCTGACGATCCCGGGCAACGTCGGCGCTGGTCAGCGCCGGTTCCGCTTGTTTGCGGGTGATGGAACCCTGTATGCCACGCATACCAGCGGGTTTAACATCGTCGACACGGCCACCACGCCTGACACCCCCACACTGGTCACCAACTACAGCACGGCCGCGTTTGGCTGGAAGCAGATCGTCGGCACTGGCAACGGGCTGGGCGTGGCGGCAGTGAGCCCGAACTCCACGGATGACGGCCCGCATGAGATCGATCTCTACACACTCGGTGCGGATCAGAGGACACCCGCCTTTAACTCCACCTTCATCACGCCAGGCCTGGCAGCGGCCGTGTCTCTCTTCAATGGCCTGGCCTATGTGGCAGACAGCGGCTCCGGCCTACAGGTGCTGAGCTTCAAACCGTTCGACAACCTCGGTGTCTCACCTGTGATCTCCCTCACGGCAAACCCCGCCCTCAACCAGGGCAATGCGAGCGGCGAGATCGAGTCTGGCAAACCGTTCCGCATCTATGCCAACGCCACGGATGATGTGCAGGTGCGCAACGTCGAGTTCTATGTGGACGGCAATCTGGTCGACGTGGATGGCAGCTACCCCTTTGAAGGTGGTTTCAATGCCCCGGTCCGCAGTCCGCAGAAAACCTCCTTCACCGTTCGTGCGAAGGTCTCTGACACGGGTGGCAACGCCACCTGGTCCACGCTCTACACCATCGCCATCATTCCAGACCTCATTCCGCCGCTGGTGAAGCGGACCTATCCGTCTTCGATTGGTGGTTTGGTGAAGAGCGTCCTCGGCATCTTCAACGAGCCACTGGATCCCGCCACGCTCACGGCCAGCTCTGTCCAGCTCACCTTCGCAGGTCCGGATGGTGTGCTCGACAGCGGGGGCGATGACAGCACCGTCACGGCCCAATCCATCGTCTATCGCGAGGACATCAACGGGGTCTCCTTCAACGTGAACCCAAGCCTGCCCGACGGCGTCCTGCCCCAGGGCCTCTATCGTGGCAGACTCACCACCGCGATCAAGGATGCGAGTGGCAACGCGCTGGCCGCAGACCACGTCTGGACCTTCACCACGAACAACTCCAGTTCCATCTTCATTGCCACAACTGATGGCACCTATAACTGGACGGACCCAGCCAACTGGAGCACCGGCACTGTGCCCGGAGCCGGCAGCACCGTCATCATCGATGCCGGACCCGGTGTTCGCATCAACCTGGGCGCGGCCGCGCTCAGCGGGGTCACGCTCAGTGTCCAGGGAGGTGCCAAGCTTGTGCTCCAGGCTGCGAACGCCACCCTGCACAACGTCACCCTCAACGGCGATCTGTATCTGGAAGGCTATGCCTATCTGACGGTCACCGGAGGCCTGACCTTTGACAACGGCCGCATCATCATGACATCGTCTAGCGGAACTCAGGTCCTGAATGTGCCTAACAACATCTCATTCAACGGCACGGGTGAGATCCTCATTGGATCACAAGCCACTGCATACCTGCAAACCTATGACGGACTTACCCTCGGGGCAGGCATCACCACCCGCCTTCGTGGCTATGCGTCCCTGGGATACTACTACTATTATTATCTGTCCAATCCGATCATCAATCTGGGCACGATCGTCAGTGAAGCGCCGAATGTGGATTGGTATGTGTATGCGATGGACAACCAGGGAACGATCACCGTGAACCAGGGCCGGCTTTACACCCAGTATCGGTATGTCAATCATGGGACGATGAACCTTGGCGGCACCGGTGAAGTGATCGCCTACCAGTCGACCGCTGGTGCTGGCGGCTTGGATTTCCTCGGAACGATCAATCGCAATGGCGGCACCCTGACCCTGGCGGACACCTTCGATCTCAATGGTGGCACCCTGGCGCTGACCGCGACCACGGGCTCATGGAACCTGAAGTATGCCACGCTCAAGAACGGCACCATCACCACGTCCGGGGGAGCAGCCTTGACCGTGGCTGAAGGCGGCTACTCCGCCACTCTTGAGAACATCGACCTGCAGGGCACCGTCAATGTGCCTCCGGGCAGTTATCTCTATCTCAAAGGGGCCTGGCAAAACCATGGGGTCATCAATCTCGACAAATCGTATCTGCAGGTGGAAGGAAGCTTCCCCCTGAGTCAGATGGGCACGATCAACCAGACCGGCACCAGTGCGGTGAGGATCACCGGCGAGATCATCAACACCGGCCTCACCCTGGACCCAGGAAACCTGCCTTCCTCCTACATCCTTTATGACGGCACCGTCAAAGGAGGCAGCGTGGGCAAGGCAGGCCCGGGGCCGGTGGTCATGCCGGACGGAGCGCGGTGGAAGTTTGACGGAGTGACCCTCACCAGCGATCTCCAGATGGGTTACGGTTCCTCGCTGGATATCACCAACGGCCTGACCCTGAACAACGTCAACATCATCGGCCTGAGCGACACCCAGCCTAACTATGTTTACGCAGACATCGAGTTCATCGGCAGCCAGACACTCGGCGGCACGGGGAGCTTGATCTTTGACACAGCGGGTGTGACCTACAATTCGCTCAACATCCAGATCACTTCTCCCTATAACTACAGCACGGGTGTCTACATGCCGGCGCAGGTGACCTTTGCTCCCACGATCACCTCACGCATCAAGGGCGGTTACATCTATGCCTACAGCAGCCTCACAGAGTTCATTCACCAGGGCACCATGCATTGCACCGCAGGAAGCGATCTGACCATGTACGGCAAGATCAGCAACTCCGGAACCATCAACATTCCCGATGGCAAACTCACTCTCAACAGCCAGGGCAGTGAGACCTGGAACAACACCGGCACCATCAATCTGTCCGGCACAGGTGAGCTCCGCATGGGCGGCCAGTTCACCCTGGCCCAGCTCGGTGTGGTAAACCGAACCGGGGGCAAGCAGATCATTGTCGGCACCCTGGATCTCAGGCCAGCGGGCACTCTGGCCCTGAATGCCACCACGGGGTCCTGGGAAATGGCCAGCTCGGGAACTGTGAAGGGCGGCACCATCACGACCACAGGAGGCTCCAAGCTGGTGATCCAGTCCGGTCAATCTGGACAGCTGGACAGCAGCACGCTTCAAGGCACTCTGGACAACAATGACGGCACCCTGACGATGCTGGGAGACTGGGTCAACCAAGGCGTCATCAACGTCACCGACGGCACGATCAACTGGGGCGGCGAATACGTCATCGCTGAACTCGGAACCGTCAATGCCGTGAACTCGGAGATGTTCATCACGGGTATCCTCAACAACACCGGCACGACCTTCCAGCTGGACAACCCATCCCTGAGGCTTGGCTACGAAGGAACGATCAAAGGTGGTGCGATCACCGCCGCCTCCCCCGACCACATCCTGAACAACGGCTACTACAACACCCAGACTCTGGATGGAGTGACCGTGGCGTCCAATTTCAAGATCCGGGGACAGATCTACTTCAAGAACGGTCTGACCATCAACACAGGGGTCACGCTCACCTCCGTGGGCACGTACTTCCGTTTCGTGGGCAGCCAGACCCTGGGAGGGGGCGGCACTTTGACCATCGACTCCCAAGACTACTACGGGAACTACATCTACGCCGACCGAGCCCTCCAGGACGGCCAGTACCTGGTACCGGCCAACCTGACCTTCGGACCTAACTTCACTCTTCTGGCTCATCAGAACGTCTATCTGGACACCAGCAGCTACGGGGAGGACAAGATCATCAACCAGGGCCTGATCCGCTGTGAAACCAATGGCATGGTCATCGACATACGACGTCCTTTCCAGAACGACGGCCAGATCCAGGAGGCCAACGGCGGCGTGGTCAACGTTCACGACTAACCTATTCTACTGCCATGAAAATCATCCTTGTTTCCATTCTGGGCATCGCCCTGGGCATGCAGAGCACGGGCAGTCATGCCGCCACGGCGCTGGGTGTGCGTGAAGCGACGCCTGAGGCCTCCACGGCATCTCAGGTGCCCGTGTCTCTGAGCACGACCGTGACCGCTGTGGCACTCCAGGCAGATGTCCTCTACGATGAGGATCTCTACATCGTGGGAGATGCCACGGGAGGAACTCAGCCGGAGGGAGTCAAGGTGGAGTCCCGGAAGATCGAAGACGGCAGGCTCCGGGTGGTGGTCTACCACCGCAGCAACGGCGCGCTGGACAGTGATGTGGTGTTCCAGGTGCCGCTCACGGCCAAGGCCGGTGTCGTCAATCCAGATCCGATCGTCCTCACAGACTTCGTGGTGGCAGGCCAGGGCGGAACAGTGCTCAACACCTCCCTGCTGCCCAAGGTGCGGCTGGTGGGGCTGCGCAACAACGGCATGAATGGCCGCCAAGGCATCGAGCTGAGCGCCATCGCGAGCGCCACGCCTGGCAACATCACCAAGGTCGAGTACTATGTGGGCGGCCAAAAAGAGGGAGAGGGCACGGGGCCTAACTTTACCTTTCTGTGGAGGCCAAACAGCAGCGGGCCGTTTGAGGTTGTCGCAGTCGCCTATGACAGCAACGGCCAGCAGGTCTACTCCCGGACCATCCCGGTGATCGTGACTCATGTCGGCACCTACGCCAGCCCCGTCCTGGGGAACTACTTCGGCCTGGTGCGCGGACAGACCTTCAGTTTTGCCAATGATGGTTATGTCACCATGACCTCGGCTTTGAACAGATCCTTCACGCTCAAGCTGATGGTTGGCGGCAAGACGTATCCTGGCTCCGGCAGCTTTGACCCCAACGGCAACGCCATCATCGATGTGAAGCGCCCTGGCATGTCCACCCTAAAGGTCGTGCTGGCACACTCCAGCACACCGACTGTGGACCAGATCCATGGCCGCGTGGCCGACGGTCCTTTTGCCAACGGCAAGTTCAGCGGAAACACCTTTGAAACGGAGTTCACGGTCAACCGTGTGACCTGGAAGCTGAAGACCAACGAGGCACCGCAGAACGGCGTGTATACCATGCTCATCCCCGCGCATGTGGATGCGAGCACCCAGAAGGCACCGCTCGGCACCAGCTTTGGCACCGTGACGGTCGGAAAGGACGGCAGCGCCAAGCTCGTGGGCTCACTGGCGGATGGCAGTCCGGGCATCACGGCTTCCAGCTTCATTTCCAAGGACGGCTTCTGGCCTGTGTATGCCTCTCTCTACACCAACAAGGGTGTCATCATGGGCGACCTCGAGTTCGCGGACATCGAAGAAACGAGTGATCTTAACGGCCCGCTGACCTGGATGCGCCCTGTGGACAGCAAGGCCGCGATGTTCAAGCTGGGCTTCGGAACCACGGTCAATGCCATCGGCTCGCGCTTCGTCAAGCCGGCGGCCAACGCACGCCTCTTCCCGCTGGCGAATGTGGGCGGGAACAGCCTGCTCTTTCTGACCGATGGGGGGCTGCCCGAAGACCTGGAACGCCTTACCTTGATGACGGCCGCCAACAAGGGCATCGTGCCCATCCAGGGAGCAGATGCCGCAACGTTTGTCCCCACAGCCACTTCCGGTTTGATCTCGGGAGCCTTCCTGCATCAGGACACGCAAAAGTCTGTGACCTACAAGGGAGCCGTGCTGCAGAAGCAGAACCTCGCCGGTGGTTTCTTCAGCGGCGGTCTCCTGGGCGGTGACATGGGCTTCAACGCGAACCCTGATCTGCCCCCGGGCACCGGTGATGCGGGCCCGATTGGGACCGCGCCTCTGCCGACCGTCAAGATCACCGCACCGGCGGCCAATAGCACGCTCAAGTCTGTGACGGCCAATGTGGTGCAGATCAAAGGCACGGCGGCAGACAAGCAAGGCATCGCCAGCGTGAAAATCCAGGTGCTGCACAACGGTGTGCTCAGCGCGGCTGTGAATGCGGTGGGCACCCTGAACTGGACCTATAACCTCAACGTGCCGAATGGTGAAGGCGGCCTCTACACCATCTTTGCCAAGGCCACGGACAGCTCGCCTGCCGCAGATGAATCCGAGGTGCTCAGCCATGCCTTCTGGGTGCCGCTGAAGAGCGCCATGGTGATCGCTGTGAATGATGCGACGAAAGGCAGTGTCAGCACGGGTTATCTCGGCAGCACTCAGCGTGATCTGGGCAAGAACGTCATCATCACGGCCACACCGAAAGCGAAGAAGAAATTCGTGCGCTGGACTGAAACAGCCTCGGGCGACACCTTCTCGACTTCAGCAAAGATCACTGTCATGATGGAAGTGGGTCTCTCTCTCACCGCCAACTTCAGCGACTGATCGCATGCTCCGCCCTCTCTCTCTCTCCCTCCTTCTACTCCTCGCGCAGATTTCGCAGGCCAAAGCAGGTGTGGTGGAAGACTGGAATGAAGCGTTTCTCAACGCTGTGCGCAAAGAGACTCCCCCGCCCTGTCTGGTCTCGCGCAACCTGCCGATCTTCCACTGTGCCGTTTATCGTGCGGTGAAGGCTGGCGTGGAGCAGAAGCTGGATGAGGCGCAGATGCAGCAGGTAGCGCACCTCGCCTGCCGTCAGGGCTTCCTGGCTTTCTTTCCGTCACAGACCAAGATGGTGGAAAAGCTGGATGCCAGTGTGGATGTCAGCCAAGTGGATCCCAAAATTCGCGCTATCGTGGATGAGGCCGTGAAGCGCACGCTCAAGGAACGCGAGGGCGATGGCTCAAGCACGACCATCAACTACATTCCGAGTGACAAGCCCGGCCAGTGGCGCCGCACACCGCCGGCCTTCCGTCCGCCAGAGTTCCCGCACTGGGCCAAGGTGAAACCTTTCGTGGTGGATGACGTGACCAAGTTCCGCGCGCCTCCGCCACCTGCACTCGACAGCTCGCTCTATGCCGAGGAGGTCAACGAGGTTCGGGAGCTCGGTGGCAAGGAGAGCAAGACACGCACCGCCGAACAAACGATGATTGCCAAATTCTGGGCGGACTTCAGCTACACCAGCTCGCCTGCCGGCCATTGGAATGAGATCGCACGTGAGATGTGCCGCTCCAAGAAGCTGCCGCTTGCCGAGTCAGCGCGCTTTTTTGCGCTGCTGAACTCCACGCTGGCAGACACCTGCATCACCATCTGGGACACGAAATATCACTACAACTTCTGGCGTCCTGTCACGGCCATCCGCCGTGCTGATGAGGATGGTAATGATGCCACCACAGCCGATCCTAAATGGGAGCCGCTGCTGAAGACGCCGCCCCATCCTGATTACGTATCAGGCCACTCCGGCATCAGCGCTGCGGCTGCCACTATCATGGAGCATCAGTTCGGCAAGGAAGGCATTTCCTTCGAAGCCAGCAGCGATGATGTGAAGGAAACCAAGCGCCGCTTCACCTCCTTCCAGGACTGCGCAAACGAGATCGCCAGAAGCCGTGTCTACGGCGGCATTCACTATTCCTCCGCCGGCGAATTTGGTCTGAAGCTCGGCCGCAGCATCGCCCTGGAGGCGATCAAGAGTTTCAAGGAGTAGAGAGACGGAGGATTGGAGTACTGGAGAGTTGGAGTGATGAGATGGGACGCATGGGTCGTATGTGACCTATGTGTCCTATGAACACCGGAAGCGAACACACGCGGCAATGCATAGCAAGGCTATGCGCGAGTCATTGCCAAGAAAAGGAAACCTGCGAGTGAGGACACTCGCGCTCCACGCAGCCGGTGACTGCATTCATGAGTCCAGCTGCTCGCTCTCCTGACCAACCATGCCTAACTAACGATCAATGCGCGCTGGCCTTGGCGGCGACTTCCACGGGTTTCGTGAGCGTGTGCTGCAGAGGTTTCGGGTAGACTCCGAGGACGACGATCACCACGGCAAGAACAGTGGCGCCGACCTTGCTGGCGATGTTCAGTTTCAGCGGCTCATTGGAGGAACCTTCAGTGCTGTAGATCGCAACGATGGCGCGGAAGTAGTAGTAGAAACCAGCGGCGGCACCGATGGTGGCGCAGACGAGAGCACCCCAGTAGGCGTGATCGACGAGGCTGAAGAAGACGAAGAGCTTGCCCATGAAGCCTGCGGTCAGAGGCAGACCTGCGAGAGAGGCGAGTGCGAGGGTAAGAGCCAGCGCGAGAAGTGGTGAGCGTTTGCCGAGACCGCGGAAGTCACGAATGTCTTCGCCCTGGCCATTCACGCGGAGGACGGCAAGCACAAGGAAGGCGAGAACGGTCATCGGCAGGTAGGTGGCGAGGTAGAAAGCCACGATGCCGCCGCTGGTCATGCCGGTGCGGATGGAGTCGCCACAAGCAAGGGCGAGAATAAGATAGCCCGCGTGGCTGATGCTGGAGTAACCGAGCAGGCGCTTCACGCTCTGCTGGAAGATGGCAGGAAGGCTGCCGAGAAGGACAGTGAGCGCACCAAGGACCAGCAGCAAAGCTTTGACCTCAGGACCAATGATCGAATGCTCACCAATCAGGGCTTCCACGGTGCGAGTCAGGACCACAAAGCCTGCGGCTTTGGAGCCAACGGAGAGGAAGGTTGTCACCGGGATCGGTGCGCCCTGATACACGTCAGGCACCCAGCTCTGGAACGGAGCCGCAGCGACCTTGAACCCAAGGCCAGCAAGCAGGAAGGCAGCGCCGAGAAGCGCAGGAACCTTGCTCGTCTCGGGCTTGGCCAGTGCGGCGGAGATGCCTTCGAAGCTGAGGGAACCCGTGGCACCGTAGATCCAGGCGATGCCAAAGACGAGGATGCCGGTGCTCAAAGCGCCGAGAATGAGATACTTCACACCGGCTTCCAGAGCGAGGTTGCTCTTGCGGGCGAAGGCCACGAGCACGTAGAAGGAAACGGTAACGAGCTCGAGAGCGACGAAGACGGTGACGAGGTCCGTGGCGGCAGCCATCCACATCATGCCAGCGCAGACGATCAGCGGCAGGCTGAACAACTCCGAGAGACGACCATCCACCGTGTACTTGCTGAGATACGGAGCGCACTCATGCATGAGCCAAAGGACCAGCAGCGTGATCACCAGAGACAGGCCTTTGTAGAAAATAGCGAGGCTGTCGAGCTTCATCCAGGGCTGGACGAAAGCGGGCAGGCTGGAGGTCTCATGGCTGGCGACCGTAAAGAACAGGACGAGAGCCAGAGCAGTGCCACCGATGCTGAGAGCGGCCAGAGTGCGGCGGGAGATGTCAGGAGCGAAGGCCTCGATCATCAGGAGCACAAGGCCCAGGATGGCGAGGAAGGCTTCGATGGTGAAAACGGACATGAGAGGGAGTCAGGTTCAGTGAGAGACGGCCTTGGTGGCGCTCTGGACAGCCGTGGAGGCGGCGTCGGTCAGGGTGGCGAGATCGGTTTTAAACAGGCCCAGCAGGATCCACGGGCAGCAACCTGCGACGAGTAGAACAGCGGCCAGCAGCACAAACGGCACGCGCTGGCTCCAGCTTGGATCGGTGACGAAGTGACCTGCCATGGCCGTTCCCTGGAAAATGCTGCGGTAAGCGCGCAGCATGTAGACGGCGGACATCACCACGCCCCAGAGAGCGCCCACCACAGCCCACTGAAGAGGTCCGAAGCTGGTGCTGCCGAAGTTGGTGAAGCTGCCGAGGAAGATCATGACCTCACCCGCGAAGTTCGCGAGACCCGGGAGACCGATGGAAGCAAAGGCCCCGAAGGCAAAGAGGACCGTGAACACCGGAGCGTGGGCTCCAAGACCGCCGAGCTTGTTCAGCTCCAGAGTGCCGATCTGGTTCCGCATGCGACCCGCAAGGCCGAAGAGAAGAGCGATGCTGATGCCATGCGCGAACATGAGCAGGACCGCACCACGAAGCGCTGTTTCCGTGCCTGCGGACAGGCCGAGGAAGATGTAGCCCATGTGCATCACGGAGGAGTTCGCCAGCACATCATCGAGACGCTTCTGATGAATGGTCACAAAGCCCATGATGAGGATGTTCCCCAGCAGCATGAAGAGCAGCGCGTTCTGCACACAAGGGCAGTAGAAGCCCTCAGGGAGCAGCGGCAGCACGATGCGGATCAGACCATAGAGACCGAACTTCTTCAGCACACCGCTATGCAGCATGGCGACAGGAGTCGGCGCTGTGGCATAGGCTGGAGCAGCCCATGAATGCAGTGGGAAAAGGCTGACCAGGGTGCCGAAACCGATCAGAAGAATGAAGGCGATGGTCGACTGCGTGCCTTTCGGCAGAGGAGTCGCGGCAGCCTGGGCCTTGAGGGCCATGAGGTCAAAGGTGAGCTTGCCACCGCTGCTGAACTCGAGCACCAGCCAGGCAAGACCAGCGAGCAGGATCAAGCTGCCGACACCGAGATACACCGTGGTCTTCCAAGCGACGGACTTGCGATACTCGTCATCCCCATGACCATGGTTGGCGATCATGATCAGCGTGGGAATCAGCGCGAGCTCATGGAAGGCATAGAGGAAGAAGACATCTGTGCTGAGGAAGGCACCGAAAGCACCACCCGCGATCAGATGCGAGGCGATGTGGTAGATGCCTGGCTTGTCAGGATTGATCTGCCAGACCGCAGCCAAGGCCACCAGTGCCGTGAGCAAAGCGAGAATGATGGCAAGACCATCAGCTCCAACCGCAAAGGAGATGGCCGGATTGTCCAGAACAATACGGGCGCTTTCATAAGCGAAGCCCGCCTTGCCAGCGGAAGCCGACTTAAAGTTCCAGGCGAGACCGAGAACGAGCAGAAGGTTCAGGAACGCTGTGCCGACCGACGTAAGACGGGCAGGCGCGCCGAGCCAGATCGCGAGGGCCGCGACCAGTGGCAGAAGAATGACGATTTCGAGAGGACTCATTCGGTGACTTCAGTTCATCAGTGGCCGGCCTGGGGCAGCACAAACACGATCAGGTAGATGACGACGAGCAGACCGGCGCCAAGGAGGAAGGTATAACCCTGCAGGTGACCGCCAGCGAGAGCACGGGCGGAGTGGCCGAAGCGGCGGGCCACGAAAGCAGGCAGACGAGCAACGATGCCATCCACCAAGATGCGCTCGATGCCGGTGATGATCCACGCGAGGCCGTCCTGAAACACCTTCACCAGCACGGTGTAGAGCTCATCGAAGTAAAACTTGTTCGCGAAGAGCTTCGCCAGAGGATTGGAGGCAAGAGGGTCGGAGTTCTTGCCTTTGTAGATGACGTAGCCTGCGCCGGAACCGATGAGCAGCGCGAGGATAGAAGCGATCTCAACGGTGTGATGAGGAGCTGCATGGTGAGGCTTCATAGCCTCCAAGATTCGCGCTGCTCCGTCCCACGGAGACAGGATAGTGAGCAGGGCCAGCAGGGCCAGCGGCAGGATCATGATGATGGGCGCTTCCACCGCATGACTGGCGTTCTCACTGCGCGGCTTGCCGAAGAAAGCGACGATGAACATGCGGGTCATGTAGAAAGCGGTCAGCATGGCTGTGGCGACACCAATCCAGAGGAGCGGCGATCCGCCTTTGACCTCAAAGGCCACGCCCAGGATGGCTTCCTTGCTCCAGAAACCGGAGGTGATGTAGGGCACGCCCATGAGTGACGCCGTACCGATGGCGAAGGTGATGAAAACGACCGGCATGTGCTTGGCGAGGCCGCCCATCTTCCAGATGTCCTGCTCATGGTGGCAGGCATAGATAACGGCACCGGAACCGAGGAAGAGCATGGCCTTGAAAAAGGCATGCGTGTAGAGGTGGAACATGGCCGGATGACCAGGAGCCGCGGCATCATGATGCGAGCCACCGGCCTGCAGGGCCACAAGACCGACTGCCATCACCATGTAACCAAGCTGGGAGAGCGTGGAGTAGGCGAGCACACGCTTGATGTCATTCTGCTGCGTGGCGATGAGCGCTGCCATGAGGGCGGTGAGACCACCGATCCAGGCGATGATATAAGAAGCATCAGGAGAGGCCTCGATGACGAAGGCGCAACGGACCAGCATGTAGACACCAGCGGCCACCATCGTCGCCGCATGGATGAGAGCGGACACAGGAGTCGGACCTTCCATGGCGTCTGGAAGCCAGACGTGAAGGGGGAACTGGGCGCTCTTACCCACGGCACCCATGAAGATGCCGAGCGCGGCGAGCATCATAAAGGTTGGATGCAGCTTGGCGGAATCATGCAGAGGGCCTTCCGCAAAGCTGGCGTGCAATCCCGCGAAGCTGACATCACCATGATTCGCCATGAACAGCATGAGGATGCCGATCATGAAACCGAAGTCACCGATGCGGTTGGTGAGGAAAGCCTTCTTCGAAGCCTCAGCAGCGGAGGGCTTCTCAAACCAGTGGCCGATGAGCAGGTAGGAACTCAGACCCACCAGCTCCCAGAAGATAAACATCATGAAGAGGTTCCCGGAAAGCACGATGCCGGTCATGGAGAACATGAACAGCGAGAGCGAGCCGAAGAAGCGCTCCTTGGACTCGTCTTCCTTCATGTAACCGACCGAGAAGAGATGCACAAAGAAGCCAATGGAGGTGACGATGAACATCATGCCCCGGCTCTGGTGATCCATGACCGCATCGATGGCGATGTGGAACTTGCCCACTTCAATGAAGGGCAGCAGCAGCGGAGCGGCATCCTTGGTGCCGAGCAGCATGAGGCTGATGACAAAACAGATGGCGGCCGAGAAGATGGAGATGGCCACGCAGGCCCCCTTCAACACGCGATGTGCCAGCAAGATGACCAAGGCGGAGAACAGCGGCAGAAGCAGCAGCAGTGTCGGCAGGCTGGAAGATGTGATTTCCTGGGGAGGATGAGGCATGGGACAGTACGAGAGGGTCAGCCTTGAAGTTTGGTCACAGCCTCGACATCGACACTCTGCTTCGTGCGGAAGAGCGCCACGATGATGGCAAGACCCACAGCCACCTCAGCGGCGGCCACGGTGATGGTGAAGAAGACGAGCGACTGCGCCGTGTAGTCCGGCAGACCGTCTGTGACACGGAAGCGGGAAAAGGCCACGAGAGCCAGATTGCCAGCGCTGAGCATCATCTCCAGGCACATGTAGATGATGAGGATGTTCCGGCGTGCGATGACGCCTGCCAGCCCGAGGCTGAAAAGGATGCCGCTGACGACAAGATAATGATTCAGAGTGATCATGACTGCGACGACGCCTCCTTGTTGTCACGCTTGCTGAGGGCCACCACACCCACGGTGCTCACCAGGAGCAGCAGCCCCACGACCTGCAGGTGGAAGGCATACTTGGAGAAGAGGGTCTCGCCCATGAGCTTGGCATCTGGCAGTTCGCCCGCCTTGAGATCGCGAGAGATGGTGGGGAGGTTTTCCTTGCCCTTGGCTTCCCACTGGGCGCCAGCCTCTGCCAGTTTCAAAGCGGCAGTCTCGGTGCTCTTGTCACTGAACGGAAGTTTGCCCGAGATGGTGGCGACCTGGACGGAGAGGATGCCCGCGACCACCACACCTGCGATGATGGCGGCCATGTTGGCACGGCCACCGGCTTCCTCAGACTTGATGTCCATGAGCATGATGATGAACAGGAAGAGCACCATCACCGCGCCTGCATACACAAGCACCTGCAGCACACCGATGAAGTAGGCATCGAGACTCAGGAAGAGCGAGGCAAGGCCGACAAAGCTCACGGCCAGAGAGAGAGCGCTCGTCACCGGGTTCCGGGCGATGACCACATTCAGCCCGAAGCCGAGCGTGATCAGCACGAAGAGATAAAAGAGAAGAGGAGGCATCGGCGACTACTTGAGTTCGTTCCACTTGTTCACCAGGCCAACACGCTGCCCGCCGATCTCATAGAGACGCTTCTTGTCGTGGACCATTTCTTTGCGGCTGAGGCCGGTGATGGCGTAGTCTTTCCGGAGGAAGATGGCCTGCTCAGGGCAGACCTCCTCGCACATGCCGCAGTATATGCAGCGGATCATATCGATCTCGAACTCTTTCGGGCGCTTCTCCACCTTGGCCCAAGGGTCATCGCTGGGGATCTCGCCAGGGGTGATGGTGATGGCCTTCGGCGGGCAGATGAACTCACAGAGCTGGCAGCTCACGCAGCGCTCGCGCTCATGCTCGTCCGTGACGAGAGCGGGGGCACCGCGGTAGTAATCCGGGAGCTGGTCGTCCCACTTCTGCTCGGGGTACTCCATGGTGACCTTCGGCTTCTTGCCGGCGATCTGGAGGAAGGTGCGCAAGGCGTGACTGAGCGTGATCTTCAGCCCCTTGAAGAGGGTGGAGATGAACGCCTTCTCGTGCCAGGCGAGCTTCGGACGCTGAACTGTGATGATTGCCATTCGAGGAAGAGTTTATTTCAGCGGGAACCAGATCATGAGCACTGCGGTGAGCAGGACATTCAGAAGGGCGGCCTCAAACATGAAGAGCCAGCCGAACTTCATAAGCTGGTCAAAGCGGAAGCGCGGGAGAGACCAGCGGATGAGGATGAAGAACATGATGAAGCACAGCACCTTCGCGAGGAAAACGCCGATGTGCACCAGGCCCAGCAGCAGCGGTGTGGAACCGGCCACGTGGTGGAACTGGAAACCGGTGAGGCTGGTCAGAACTGGACCGAAAGGAATGCTCCAGCCACCGAGGAAGAGCGTGACGGCCATGCCGGAGCCAATGATCATGGCGGCATATTCACCCATGAAGAAGAGGGCGAATTTCATGGAGCTGTACTCGGTGTGGTAACCACCGACGAGCTCGGTTTCACACTCGGCCAAGTCGAAAGGCAGACGGTTCGTTTCGGCAAACATGGCCACCGTGAAGATGATGAAGGAGAACATCATCGGGATCCAGAGCACCCAACGGCCCACGCTGAGGCCTTCGCCCCACAGCGGCAGGATGAGCCAGCCATTGAGATCCTGGAAGGAAGTGATCTTGGAGAGATTCATCTCACCGAAGACCATGAACACCGGGATGATGGACAGGCCGAGGGAGATCTCATAGCTGATCATCTGCGCCGAGGAGCGCACGCCACCGAGGAAAGGATACTTGGAATTCGAGGACCAACCGGCGAGGACGATTCCATAAACGCCGAGGGAGGCGATGGCGAAGGTGTAAAGCGGGCCGACGCTGAGATCAGCGATCACGGCCTTCACCGGCTGCACCACGCCGAAGAGACTGAGATCGAGTTCCGAACCAAAAGGCAGCACCGCACAGGTCAGCAGCGCAGGCACCACCGTGAGGCAAGGGGCCAGCCAGTAGTAGAAGGTATTCACCGAGCGCGGGGTGAAGTCTTCCTTCAGGATGAACTTCACGCCGTCCGCCGCTGCCTGGAAGAGGCCGCCGATGCCGAGGATCTGCAGGTCCTTCTTAAAGCCGAAGAGGGTCAGAGGGATGCCGACGCGGTTCGGACCGACGCGGTCCTGAATGACGGCGGAGAAACGTCTCTCAAGGTAAACGCAGACCGTGACCAGCGGCAGGATCATCATGAAGGTGAACCCCACGATTTTCACGAGAGCGGTGATCAGGAAAGCGAGGTCGATGTTGGCGAAGATGGCTGCCATCAGGAGTGGGGGGCGTGGGCATTATCAGGAGTGCTTAACGAGCGGCAACCCGAATTTGTGAAAAATTTCACAAGCTCGGCAAACGTGAAGGTTTCACGGTGGTAAACCTTCTCTAACTCAGGGCCTGTTTTCCCGATCTCAGGCCCCATTTCCCCCTCGCCTATATAATAGGGCTAGCGCAACCGGATTCCGTGCTGCTGCCAGAAGGAAGCCAGGGAAGCCTGGGAACCATGGAAAACATTGCGCTCGGTCGGGCGGTCCAGGCTGCCAAAGTAGGGTGGGAAACGGTAGGAGCCGTGATTGTAGACCTTCGGGCGGGAGCGACCGCCCTGCCAGTCCACCCCACCATATTGCCACAGGGTCCAGTCAGACCAGACTTGATACTGCTTCACCAGCCCCGCCGGGTTTCCTGGAGCGGGATAGACGGGGCCTGCACCGCTGTCATGAGCATAAAGGGCCAGCCAGTAGGGCATGCGGCGCAGTTTGGCCTTCGTAGCAGCATCCGCACGACTGAGGGTCTGTTTCAGCTGGGTGCTGTTTTCCAGATAAGCGACCGGGACCACGCCGGTGCGACTTTCCACCCGCTCCATAAACCGCAAAATGGCGGAGAGAGGCAGGTCTCCGTCAAAATCCCCGCAGAGCAAGAGGGATGAAGCATTCCACGAACGGCTGCGGGCCAGGGCGAGCGCGCGATTCGCGAGTTGATCCGCCTGCGAGACGGCATCGACATGGCGCTGCACACGGTAGTACACACCCGGCATAAGCCCGGCACGATCTGCTGAGGCGAGGAAGTTTGCGCACTTGGTATCGAGATTGCCGCCCTTCCCTGCCCTGGCGATGAGGCCGCTCGCGCCGCTATCGCGAAGCGCGGAGACATCATGCTCTGAGAAACTGCGACCTGAGCGCTGGCGCTCCTTCGGGTCATAGGCGGACACATTGATGATCTGCGGCATGCTGCCGCGAAGAGCAGGCATCGGCGGAAGGCTGCTCGGAGTGCTGCCCGGCTGCGGTGCAGCGCATTGAGTCAGAAGAAGAAGCAGAGGCAGATAAGAAAGAGATTTCATGGTTGAGATGCCATGGGTTTACTCGCGATCACAGGGCCGAGGCAATACTGCTCGAGTGCCCGGATAAAACTTTCGTTTCAAGATGATGAAAAGGCTCTTGCCAAAGTTCGCGACACGCTCATAGTCACGGCCCTTCCGCAAGGAAAAGGGTAGGTACCCAAGTGGCCAACGGGGGCAGACTGTAAATCTGCTGGCTTTGCCTTCAGTGGTTCGAATCCACTCCTGCCCACCATCCTCTTCATGAGGATCTGGAGAAAAGCTCCGTCAGAAATGACGGAGCTTCTTTTTTGGCCGGATGCCATCACTTGATGGGTACGCGCTTCACTTCGTCGATCTCGGGAACGTCCTTGTTCATGACATCATAAGCGGCTTTGAGGCGCTTCAGTTCTTCCGGATGTTTGGCGGCGACATCGACCTGCTCACCGGGATCATTCTGAAGATCAAAGAGCTGCATGCGAGCTGGCTCCACACCTGTGGTTAGGCCGGGATGAGCATCCAGATTGTATTGCTCATATGGAGCGAGAATGGTGACGCCGTCAGGCTCGCGTGGATCTGCCCATCTGCCATCAGGACCGGCTTTGAGCTTCATCTGGCTCGCAGGCAGCACATGCAGCTTCCAGCGTGCATCGCGGATGGTGGCCAGCTTTGAATTAAGATGACCGAAGATGAACTCATGAGGTGACTTGGCCTTGCCAGTGAGGACGGGCATGAGGCTGCGGCCATCGATCACACGATCATCAGGCATCTTAGCCTGAGTGACATCGAGCACGGTGGCGAAGAGATCCATCATCACGGTGAGTTCGTTGCTGGCCTGACCTGCGGGGATCTTGCCCGGCCAGCGAGCGATCATGGGCACGCGATAGCCGCCCTCGTAGTTCGTGCCCTTCATGCCACGCAGGCCTCCGCAACTGCCACCGAACCATGCGCCGTTGTCGCTGCTGAAGAGGATGAGCGTGTTGCCATCAATGCCGTTTTGCTTCAGCGCATCCAGCACCGCGCCCACGCTGTCATCGAGATCAGCCAGGGCATCGCCATACATACCGGCGCCGCTCTTCTTGTAGTTCTTCTCAGAAGCCGCGAGCGGCTTGTGCGGCATGGCCTCGGCGAAGTAGAGGAAGAAGGGCTTGTCTTTGTTTCGCTGGATGAAGTCAGTGGCGCGTTTGGAATAGCGCGTGGTGAGCGTGGCCTGCACGACAGGATACTCTGCCACCTCAACCCCTTCCAACACCTGCACCGGGCGCATGTCGTTCGAGTAGGGGATGCCGTAGTATTCATCAAAGCCACGATCCGTGGGCAACGAGCCTGGTTTGTGACCGAGGTGCCACTTCCCGATCATGCCTGTAGCATAACCAACTTTCTTCAAAACCTGGGCAAGCGTGACCTCGGACTTGCGCAAGGCCAGCGCATCCGCAGCAGGGCCGCCATCAGGCGCGGGATTCTGCGTCATGCCACAGCGGAAGGGGTAGCGCCCGGTCATGAGCGAGGAACGAGTCGGCGCGCAGAAGGGTGCAGGGCAGTTGAATTGGGTCAGTCTGGCGCCCTCGGCGGCCATCTGGTCAATACGTGGGGTCTTGAACTTCGGGTGGCCGTAGCAGCCGAGATCGCCAAAGCCCAGGTCATCCGCCAGGATGATGACGACGTTGGGCGGAGGCGCGGCGATGGTTGAGGCACAAAGGACTAGGAGGAGAAAGAGGCGCGGGAGCATAGCAGAATGCCCCTTCAACGTCCTTCATAGGTGCCTTTGAGCATCGGTTTTTGCCCTTATTCCCGGATCAGATTTTACACACAATGAGGCCGAAGCATGTCAGAGTAGGCGCATGACTGATGAAGAGTTCCTCCAGCAGTTCGACACGCAGACCCTACCGCTCGAACAGTGGGATCATCGTGCTCACTTGCGAGTGGCTTACCTTTATCTCTCCCGTCTGTCCTTCGAGGAAGCTCTGGTGCGTGTGCGGTGCGGCATCCGCGCGTATAATGCGGCGCAGCACATTGGGGACACGCCCACGGGTGGGTATCATGAGACCATGACCCATGCCTGGCTGCATCTGGTGCATGTGACCCTTTCCGAATTTGGGCCGATGGAGAACTCGGACCAGTTCCTGACCGCGCAATCGCAGCTCCTTTCGAAACGTGCACTGCTGCTCTTCTATTCACGGGACAGGATCATGTCCGCGGAAGCGAAGAAGACGTTTGTAGCGCCCGATCTGGCTCCCCTGCCCAAGAGCAGCAAAGCAAGGCAGACGAAGAAGGAGGCTGCGGCCAAAGCTAATCACTCGTCCCCTTCCCTTTCTTATTCTTAGCGGCACCCGGGAGTTTGCGGCCGGTGGCTTTGGCCCATCGGGTGTAGGCATCGCTGAGTTCCTTTACGAGTTCGGGCTTTGTTGCGGCCAGATCATGCAACTCGGTGCGGTCGGACTCGAGATCGTAGAGTTCCCATTTCACGGGCTTGGCAGCGGTGTCCCAGACGAGCTTCCACTGGCCATGACGCACGGCGCAGTTGCCGCTCCATTCCCAGCACAGTTCCTTGGGTGCGGAACGTGTCTCACCGTGAAGAACTGAAGCGAGGCTGCTGCCCTCGATGGGCTGGGTCTTTTCGCCGTGAACCTCGGCGAGAGGCTTTGCGCCAGCAACCTCCAGGCAGGTGGGCAGCACATCGATGATGTGGCCGACTTGGTTGGACTTGGTGTTAGGCTTCACATGACCGGGCCAGCGAACGATGAAGGGCGTGCTGATGCCGCCTTCATTCACCCAGCTCTTGTAACGACGGAAGGGTGCGTTCTGCGCCCAGCCCCAGGAGGGACCGACGGCAGTGTAGGTGCTGACAAGGCCGGGTTGTTGGGTGTCATCGCGGCCGCCTGGCTCCTCACTGCAGCCGCCGTTGTCAGAAAGAAACATGATGATCGTATTGTCAGCGATGCCGAGTTCTTCGAGCGACTTCATGAGACGACCAATGTTCTGATCCATACGGTCGACCATGGCGGCATAGGTGGCCATGCGCAGATCCTCCCAATCTTGGTTAGCGCCTTCGAAGGCGTAGGCTTTGTCATCGGTGCCGGATAGAGCAGGCATCTTGTCCCACAGACCCATCGCTTTCTGCCGTTCATAGCGGGCCACGCGCATGGCTTCCCAGCCTGCTTTGTATTTGCCGCGATACTTGGCGATGTCCTCCGCCGGGGCATGCAAGGGGTAGTGCGGACAGGTGAAGGCGAGATGCAGGAAGAAGGGCTTGGATTCGCCGTGGAAACGCTTGATCGTCTTGATGGCGTGATCGGTGAAGGCATCGGTGGTGTAGAAGCCGGGCGGGAACTCGGTGATGAGCTCGTCATTCTGACCGAAGATGCGCACCTTGCCGCCTTTGGCATCGGGATCCGGCTGGGCAGGATTGAAGAAGTTGCAGCAGCCGTCCATGAGGCCGTAGAACTCATCAAAGCCGCGATCAAAGGGACGCTGCGGAGCCTTGCTGCCGAGATGCCACTTGCCACAGAGGGCGGTGCGATAACCGGCTGCGCGCATCTGCTCGCCAATGGTGGCGATGCCGTTTGGGATGCTGTTGCCACTGTCCCGCGGATACATCCCAGAGAGCAGTGAGGCACGCGTGGTGGTGCATTTGGCGTTGTTATAGAACTGGGTGAACTTCACGCCTCCATCCGCGAGCTTTTGAAGATTCGGTGTCTGGATCTCGCCGCCATACGGACTGATGCAGGAGAAGCCCATGTCATCCGCCATCATGAGGATGATGTTAGGCCGGGTAGCATCGGCAGACCATGCGGTGCTGGCCATCACCAACAAAGAGCTGAGAAGAACGAGTGGCTTCATAAAGAGATGAATCATTGAGGTGCCTGGACCGAGGAACGAATCTCACGGAGTTGCTTCCAAACGGGTGCATCGAAAGCCTGGGGCGTGATGAGAAGAATGATCTGTGTCTTTTGCGCTTCGGCCTTTGGCAAGACATCGATCTCCATGTTGAGCGACACCTTGCCGCCGTCATTGAAGGTATCAAACATGGTGGCTTTTGCGGTGAATGTGCCTGTGGCATTGGCTTCGGTCTTTCGCGGCAGCACTTCGGCGTTGAACTGTGCTTCGTCAGGCTTCAGGCCTTTGCGTCGGCCCACCATCACGCTCAGTCCCTTCAGATATTTATCGAGGAAGCTCTTCAACGCTGGGGCTTGAACGGGAGCAGTGCCATCAACGTAGATCGAAAGCGCGTAAGTGAAGTGATTGGCAGAGGAGGTGTCAAACATGCCCGGCGCGAAGCGCGCCTCCTCATAACCCGTCCAGGGGATGTCTCGAGCAAAGCCGGGAGGGATCGGCAGTCGCTCAAAACGCCAATCGGCGGGTCCTTTGAGCATCGTGGGTGTGGCATTCGCGCGCTGAGCGAATGCCGACGAAGTAGAGGCAAAGGCGATCAGGGCTATGATGAGGGGAATCAGTTTCATGAGAGGTGCTTCAGTCTTCTTTCCCGTCGCCGTGCTCGTAGTGTTTCGGCAGGCTGGCAGTCCAGGTGGCGAGCTGGTCTTTGAGACGCTGCAGGACCTCGGGCTGTTTCTCAGCGAGGTTTTTCTGCTCTCCTGGATCAGTGGCAAGATCGTAAAGCTCGACCGGGCCATTGCGACGGTTGCTGCCATGCAGCTTCCAGTTCTCCATGAGCATGGAGGGATCGCCGTTGTCGGTGTTGGTCTTCCAGAAGAGCGCTTTACTGCGCACATGGGTGCCGCCTAACCAAGCTTTGGAAGAGTCCTCGCCATCGAAATCAGCGGCATTGATACTGATGCCGGTGATGGTGCATAGCGAGGGGAGCCAGTCAGCACCGCTGAGGACGGATTGATCATCCACACGGCCTACGGGAACCTTCGCGGGCCAGCGCATGATGAAGGGCACGCAGACGCCGCCTTCGAGGTCGGTGTGCTTGCCACCTCTAAAGTCAGGACCAGCATAACCCATGGCATTCATGCGGATGGATTCAATGTCAGTGCCCGTGCGCTTTTGTTTGTTCCGAGCTTTCTTCGGCCTTGCTTCCTCGTCCGAGCGCAGAGGTGCCGCGCCTTGGTCGCTGGAGAAAACGACGAGGGTATTTTCTCTCAAACCGAGTTCATCGAGCTTGGCGAGAAGGCGGCCGACTTCGTCATCCATGGACTTCACATCGGCGAGGAAGGCGCGCACGTGCGCAACAGGATCGCCGCCGAGTTTTTTGCAGGTGGCGAACTTCTCACGCATGGCTGGGCTGAACTTGGATTCGTCCAGTTCCAATGGTCCAAACGCATCCAGCACGGCCTGGGTGGGATTCACCGGATGATGAGAGATGTGGTCCCAGATGTTGACGTAAAACGGACCTGTCTTGTGCTGCTCGATGAAGCTGATGGCCTGGTCATACATGGGCGCGTCACGGCCGCGTGCACCTTCCGGAGTGCGGCGTTTCTCGGCATCCGAGCCTATGACGTCAATGCCATAGGTACCCGGCTCGGTGACGGCACCGATGTGCCATTTGCCAAAGTGGCCGGTGGCGTAGCCGTGCTTTTTCAAGAGCTCCGTGATGGTCGTGCGATCTCCGAACCCGAAGTCGGCAGGATACTTCTGAAAGGTGGCAGGCAGCTTGCCGGTCATGAGTCCTGTGCGAGCCGGGCAGCAGGTGACGCCTGTGGCGTGAAAACGGGTGAAGCGTGTGCCTTCGGCGGCGAGTTTGTCCAGATTTGGTGTCTTGGCGTAGGGGTGGCCGTAGCAGCCCAGGTCGCCCCAGCCCAAGTCATCGGCGAGAATGAAGATGATGTTAGGCTTCTCAGCAGCGGAGAGCGGAGAGCCAAGGGTGAGGAGGAAGAGGATGGAAAGGATGCGGCGCATCATGGCGCCACCTGAAACGCCGGGCATGGGGCAAACATCTCAGCAAATGCAGCCTCTCAAGGTCAATCGTCCGCCACGGCGTCGCGATCGGCCTTGGCTAGCTCGGCCATGCGTGCGCGTAGCTCGGTGACCTTCGCCGGGTCCTTGGTGGAAAGGTCGGTGGTTTCGTTGGGATCGGTGGCGATGTTGTAAAGCTCGGTGGTTTCAGCAGCGGGTGCCTTATCCTTTTTTGCAGAGCCTTTGCGGGTGACGATGAGCTTCCAGTCGCCATCACGCACGGCACTGGCATTGAAATTGGGACCAGTGGTGTAGATGGCGCGCGGTTTCACTGGCTCGGCGCCACTGAGCTGCGGCCAGAGATTGATGCCATCCCATTTCAGGTCCTGTTTGGGGGTCGCTCCGGCGAGGGAACAAAGCGTGGGCATCCAGTCGGTGATCTGGGCGACACCCTGAAACATTCCAGGCTTCAGCTTCGCCGGCCAGGAGAGCAGCGTGGCAACACGGGTGCCGCCTTCATAGACGGTGGCTTTCTCTCCGCGTAGCGGTGTGTTGTTGCCGGGGATTTTACCGTCGGGACAGTTGTCGTCGGGATACTTCAGGTCGTTGTTCTCTGCGGTGCTGCCGCCATTGTCACTGGTGAACACGACGATGGTGTTTTCACGGCGGCCTTTTTTCTCCAATGCGGCGAGGATGCGACCCACGGCATCATCGAGATGCATGATCGAGGCCGCATAGTGGCGCGCCACGTCACCCGTGATTCCAGCGGGCACACGTGCCACCCACTCCTCAGGTTCCTTGATCGGCAGATGCACTGCGGTGAAGGGAGCATAGAGAAAGAAAGGCGCGTCACCGCGTGACTCGATCCAATGCACGGCCTCTGACGCAATGAGATCTGTGACGTGGCCATTCTCCTCGATAAGCTTTTCGTCGCGCTGCCAGGTGACGGAGAACGGTCCCTGTTTGTAGCGATGGTTCCACGGACTCACACCACCGGCAAGCGAGCCATAGGAATGATCGAAGCCAAAGTGGTTAGGCCCCTGCTCGGGCAATGAGCCGAGATGCCACTTGCCGGTGAGGCAGGTGTCATACCCAACCGTCTTCAGCGCACGTGGCAGGGTGACTGTGTCCCAGCGAAGGGCACGCTCATTCTGCGGGGTGGTGACGCCAAAGCGGCTCCAGCAACGGCCTGTCATCAATCCTGTTCTAGTGGGGCTGCAAACTGGGGCGACGTAGTGCTGTGTGAGCTCGACCGCGCCGCTCCGAAGCTTGTCGAGGTTCGGGGTCGGGGCATTGCCACCATGAAAGGCCACATCTGCCCAACCGAGATCATCAGCGATGATGAAGACGATGTCGGGCTTTTCCGCAGCGGACAGACTTGAGCCTAACAACGAAAGGAAAAGGAGAGCAATGAGCTGGCGCATGGCTGGTGATGGAAACGCAAAGACGATGGATATCTGGCAGATGATTTCCTTGCCCAAAACTCACTCTTCCCTGCCCGGTCGTGCCCCGGGCAGAGTGTCCAGCGGCACGGGGAAGTCCTTGGTTAGGGCTTCGTAGATGCGACGGGTCTCGGCTTTCTTTTCGGCGAACTGGGCGCTGAGGTCTTTGACTTCAGTGATGTCGTTCTGGACATCGTAGAAGCCGCCGCCTTCGGGGTAGTGGCTGGGATCGCCGCCTTTGCGCAGGACCTTGGGCTGGAGTTTTACGCCATCCAGTTTGTGGTCGCCATTGCGGATGGAGTAGCCGCCATCGCCGAGGCGGCGGAAGAAGAGTACTTCATGAGGATTACCTTCCTTCTTCCCGGTCAGGTAGGGGATGAGGTTCACGCCATCGATGATGCGATCCGAGGGCACTTTGCCGCCCGCGAGTTCGATGGTGGTGGCGAAGATGTCCATGGAACTCACGACGGCCTTGCTGTTGACCGAGCCATGCTCAAGCGTGCCGGGCCAGCTCATGACAAAAGGCACGCGGATGCCGCCCTCAAAGACGGAGCCTTTACCGCTGCGCAGGGGCAGGTTCACGCTACCGAGATCGTTAGGCCGGGCGAGCGCGCCGCCGTTGTCACTGAGATAGAAGATGAGGGTGTTTTCGCGAAGGCCTTCTTCCTTGAGGGTATCGAGGATCTTGCCCACACCGTCATCCACGGAAAGAAGCATGGAGAGGTAAGTGAGACGCAGCAACTCCTGATCGAGGTCCTCGCCTTTGAAGTTCCCGTAATCGAAGTTTGGCGGATCGTAGCTGGCTTTGCGTCCTCGAGTGGACGTGTGCGTTTTCATTCTTTGGTAGGCCGCGGCATACTCGGGGGCATGCTTCACGATTCGCTGCATCAGGTCTTCCTTGGTGCAGAAGGGACTGTGCGGAGCCTGATGGGCCACGTAGGCAAAGAAGGGTTTTGATTTGTTCCTCCGGATGAAGGCGATGGCTTCATCGGTGATGGCATCCGTCAGATACGGGCCGTGCTCTCGCATGCCTCCCTTTTCTTTCCAGGCGGCAGGATGCGGGAGACGCTTCATGAAGAAGTCCTGGGAGGTAGTTTCATAGGACTCGTCGAAGCCTCGTCCTTTGGGAGTCAGGTCAGGTTCATCTCCACAGTGCCATTTGCCAAACATGGCGGAGGTGTAGCCATGATCTTTGATGATGCGTGGGAGCATGATCTCGTTCTTCGTGGCGTAGAAACCATTCTCCTCGACGCCAAAGCGACTGGCTGAGCGGCCTGTGAGAAGTGACTGGCGGGAGGGTCCGCAGGTGGAGAAGGCCACGTAGCCGTTTTTAAACATGATGCCCTCGCTTGCGAGACGGTCGAGGTTCGGTGTGAGGGCTTGACGAGAAGCGGGAAGGTTGTGGAAGCCGACGTCGGCGTAACCTTGATCGTCGGTGAGGATGACGATGACGTTGGGCTTGTCTGGGGCGGCGGAGAGCGAAGCGCCAAGGGCTGAGAGAAAAAGGAGGACGAGGTAGCAGCGCATGACTGGCGGCTGAAACGAACACGCGGGTGGGATCTGGCAGGATGTTTGAGGTTACTCGACGCTGTTAGGATGCGTTCGGAGCTATCCTTCTACGTTGGGTATCATGGGTGCGCGTGAGAGCGGTGTCGCGCTTGAGCGCTTGCCACCGCACTCCGGGACGCTTCGCGACTTCGGGAGCTGGGGGGACATCGCTCAGGGCTTTTGCCAGGGGGTGCGGCCGCCGCGCTGGATGTGTTGGCGGAGGGACTCAGACAGCTCGTTGAAGACTTTGGGGGCCTTGGTGGCGAGGTTGGTCTTTTCCTGGGGATCGTTCTTCAGGTTGTAGAGCTCGAGCGGGCTGTAGGGATCATTTTGCATGAGCTTCCAGTCCCCACGGATAAGGGCCTCGTAGTTCTTGCCGCCATACATTTTGTTACCCTCGCGACGGACGAAGTAGAGATCGCGAGGGGTGGTGATGGTGCCGCCTTTGAGGATGGGGACGAGGCTGACGGCATCGAGTTCAAACGAGGGCTTCGCTCCAGCAAGTTCGAGGAAGGTGGGGAAGAGATCGAAGTTCAGGCCCTGGTAGTCCTGCGGCTGCCGGGCTTGATCTGCGCGGGCCAGCGCATGACGAAGGGTACACGCAGGCCGCCGTCATAGTGGTCTTGCTTGCCACCGCGCCAGGGATCGTTGTTCTGCGCGTGAGGGATGGAACCACCATTGTCAGCGCTGAAGACGACGACGGTGTTTTGCGCGAGCTCGGTTTCCTGGAGCACGGCAAGGACGCGACCGATGCAGTCATCGAGGTGCTCGACGAAGGCGACGTTCATGGCGCGCTTCTCATCAAGCTGCGGCGCGCGCGCTTTGACCTTGGCGAGGTATTCGGGTGGAGGTTCGATGGGAAAATGCGGGGCGTTGTAGGCGAGGTAAAGGAAGAAGGGTTTGTCGTTGTGCTCGGCACGCTCGCGGAGGTAGTCGCCCGCCCATTCGGTGAAGATGTCGGTGGCATGGCCTTTCGGATCGACGGTCTCCGCGTTGAGACGCATGTAGTTATTCCCTTGGCGCAGATGCGTGGTGTAGCTGTCCATCATGTCCCCCAGGAAACCATGGAAGTGATCGAAGCCGCGTTCGTTGGGTGTGTTTGGAGATTCGAGGCCGAGATGCCATTTGCCAACAATGCCAGTGTGATAGCCGACCTTCTTCAGCTCATTCGCAATCGTCGGCACCTTGGGATCGAAGTAGCCCCAGGAGTCTTCCGGCTTCGTGCGGATGACGCCGGGCACGCCAACACGATCCGCGTAACGACCGGTGAGCAAGGCGGCACGCGAAGGCGAGCACACGGTGCAGTTCGCGCGCATGGCGGTGAAGGTCATGCCTTCCTTGCCGATGCGATCGATGTTTGGCGTTTGGACGTCTGACGCGTGATAAGTCGAGACATCGCCATAGCCATGATCATCGGCGAGAATGATGAGGAAGTTGGGCGGAGCGGCGGCCTGGACGATGCCGCAGAAGGACAGGCAGATCAGAAGGAGGCGCTTCATGGATTCATGGTTTGCCGCTGATCTTGAGCGCACGAATGGAGGCGGTCTGCCCGCCCACCGCGATCCAGCTCCGAGTCTTCGGCATCGCCAGGAAGGCGTGTTGAGCCTGCAGAGTTTGGTCATTGAGCTGGATGGAAATTTGATCACCCTTCCATTCGAACCGCAGCTTGTGCCACACGCCGGATTTCAGATCGACGGCCTGCTTGACGAGAATATGGCTGGGCTTCACCGAGTCTTCCGCGATGCTGATCTGCTTTGGAGAAAGGGAGAACCTTCCCACGTGCCGCAGTCCCTCAGGCGTGTTACCATCACAGCCGACAATGAAGCTCTTCGATCCGTCGAGACGGAACTCGCACTCAAGCACGCCTGTGTTCCAGCCCACTTGATGCCAGAGCACGGCCACATGTTTGTTCTCCGGCTTTTCCGCGCAGACGAGCACGCCATCTTTGGGTTCATAAGAACCCTGCGCGATCTTCCAAGAGGCATCGAGTGGTAATCTGAAATCAGGAGCAGCGAGAACGGGAAGATCCTCCGCCATCAATGGGGAGGCGATCAATGCGAGCAGTAGGGACCATTTCATAGAGCAGATGCAAACGAGTCTAAATTCACTGACTTACAGGGACCAGCTTCGCCTTGTTCGCGGGCCATTCGGGATTCGGCAGGGCTTCCCAGATGCGCAGATGGCGGAAGCTGGCCTCAGTGCCGGCACCGAGCATGATGCTGTGTTTGGCGGTGGCGATGAGCTTGTTGCTTAAGGTCGTGCTTTGACCATCGAGAGTGCCGACGACTTCATCATCTTTGATCTCAAGCACGACGGTGTGCCACTCGTTGAGATTGACTTGTTTCTTCACGCGCAAGGTCGGGCCTTTGTCGCGCTGCTTGGTCACCGGGCTGATCTTGTCAGCATCATAGGGAGTGAGGAAGAGGCCGCCCGGGCCGATGCTCAAGGAGATGACATAGTCTTTGGCATCGGTGGCCTTGACGAAGAGGGAGCGGTACTTGCGGCCTTCTTCGGGGACGTCATTCAGACGCACCTCACACTAAATGATGGCGTCTTGATACTGGATGCCATAGGAGGCGGTGGCGGGATGATTGGCACCGGGTGTTTCCATACCGCGAAACTCTTGGTTCGCGATCTCCCAGCGGCCTGATTTGCCGCCGGTGGTGCTGCTGTTGTAGCGCCAGCCTAGATAGCCGCTGGCGAAGCCGACGGGCTTGCCGGTGAAAGGTGCGGGCGCTTGAGCGAAGTCCTCACTGGCGAGCAGTTTGCCACGCGTAGTCATGAGGGTGGGAGGCAATGAGTCTTCAGCGCATACAAGAGCAGCGGTGGTGAGAGACAGGAGGACGAGCAGAGGTTTGAGGATCATGAGATGACTCCTCTTTCAACGCTTCAAGGTGGCGAGCCATTCCAGCAAAAGCTCAGGCCACTTCGCGGGCGGAAAACCGTGCTTCACACGCTGAGGGATGAGATTACCGACGCCGTGCGCGCCTTGATCGAAGATCTCCATGCGCACGGGGACGCCGAGAGCTTCGAGATCGGCCTTGATGTCTTTCGGCATCTCGATTGGGGCACCGCCTTTGATGCCGTCGTTGGTGGCATGCACGAGAAACACGGGCGGTGTGTCTTTCTTGAAGGTGAAGGGGGATTCTTTCTGCCGCCAATGCCAGGTGGCGAGGCCGACAGCGAAGTCGGGTCGGCTGCTTTCGCGCTCGATCGGGTCGGTGGAAGATGGATCTCCTGCGTCAAAGTTTGCAGCGAGGTTCATGGAGAGATTACCGCCGGCGGAGTAGCCAGCGATGCCGATCTGCTTTGGGTTGATACCCCACTCGGCAGCGCGGTGCCGGACGAGGCGGACGGCCCGTTTGGCATCGATCAAGGTGAGGGCTTGGATGCCAGCGTTGTCGAGCTTGTGAGGCGGACGCAGACGGTATTTGAGGCCGATGATGGCGACGCCTTTGGGATTGAAGACATCAGCGGCATATTCGACATGCGTTTTCCAGTCCAGCGCGCCATAGCCGCCGCCGGCGCAGACGATGATGGCCATGCCGGTGCGTTTGTCGGCAGGCGGCAGGAAGAGGGTCAGAGAGGGGACGGTGACATTACGGATGCTGCCGCGCTCTTCGCGGATCTCGGCGGGAGCATTTTCGAGGAACTGCGGTGGTTTGTCGGGCCAGAGGGGGATGATCTCGGCGGCTCGCAGGCCTGGGTCTGCCCGGAAGGTGCCGAGAAAAAAAGAAAGCAGCAAAAGCAAACGCATGGATAGGCGAACGGAGGTGCAGGCCAGTCATTGCATCTGAAATGGTGGGAATACGGAGAATAAGACGTCCTCTCATGGACATGAAGTGGCGACTGCTTTCCTTGATGCTCATGCTCACCTCTCTGTCATGCGATGCAGCCCCACCTGAGGAAGCTGGCAAGGTGTCCTGGGGCCGTGATCTAGGCACTGCGCTGGCATCCAGCCGCGAGAGCGGGCGTCCTGTATTTGCCCTGTTTCAGGAGATCCCCGGCTGTGCGGGATGCAAGCAGTTCGGGCGGGATGTCTTATCCAACCCGCTGGTGGTCGAAGCCATCGAGACGGAATTCACGCCGCTGCTGATCCATAACAACAAGGGCGGCAAGGATGCTGAAGTACTACAGCGCTATGGCGAACCCGCGTGGAATTTCCAGGTGGTGCGTTTTCTCGATGCGAAGGGGAACGACATCATCTCGCGCCGGGATCAGGTCTGGGAAACGTGCGCGCTTTCTGAGCGAATGATCGCGGCCTTGATGAACGCCAGGCGGCCGGTGCCAGGTTATTTGGGACTGCTGGCTTCGGAGCACTTCCCCCGACTGAAGCAGGCCGTGTTTACGATGCATTGCTTCTGGACGGGTGAGATGGCGCTGGGACAGATCGAAGGAGTCATCAGCACCGAGGCAGGTTTCATGGGCGGGCACGAAGTGACGCGGGTGAGCTATGATCCACAAGCCATGCCGCTTTCAAAGCTGATTGCCGCCGCTGAAAAGGTAGACTGTGCGCGGGCCGTACATGTGCCTGCGACTGACGTGGGAGAGGCCAAAGCAGCACGACTGCAAGTCGGCGTGATCAGTGGCTACCAGAGCGCCCCAGCCAGTGATCAGAAGAGGCAGATCAGCGGCACTGCGCTGGATCGGCTCCACCTGACAGGCGCCCAGGCCACGAAGATGAACGCATGGCTGCGCTCCGATGCCGCGAGGGCACTGAGCTTTTTGACACCTTCCCAGCGTGCCCAGGTGAAGTGACCGCCAGCCCTAAATCGTGGTCGCAGAGAGAAGGCCTTCGAGTTGTCCTGGCAAGAAAAAAGGATTCGGGGATTGCCATTCTTCCCTGCCCTGCGCCATCATGGGCGGTCCATGCATCCTGAGATTCCGAAACTCCTCCAGCTTCAAGAACGCGACCAGCGCATCCGCGCCCTGAAAAAAGACCTCGGCGACGTGCCCAAGCATGAGGCGGCGGCGAAGACACAGCTTGCGGGTGACACGGCGGCCGTGGAGGCGGCCTCGCAGAAGGCGAAGGAGATCGAGGTGAAGATCAAAGGCGTGGAGCTGGACATCCAGACGCGTCAAAACACGATCAAGCGTCTGGGCGACCAGCAGTTTGAGACGCGGAAGAATGATGAGTTCCAGGCGCTGGGCGTGGAGATCAAACGCTATGAGAAGGATGTGCATGCCCTGGAAGACAGGGAGATCGAGCACATGGAAGAACTGGAAGCGGCCAAGGCAGCGCTGAAAGGCGCGCAGGGCAAGCTGGCGGTGACGCAGGGGCGCGTGAATGAGGAACTGAAGGTGCTGACCGAGCGTGCGGACGGGCTGAAGAAGCGGCTCGCAGATGTGGAGGCGGAGCGCAAGGGATTGGCAGAGCCGATTGAGCAATCGGGTTTGGATCTGTATCAGCGCATCTTCACGAAGAAGGGTGACGCTGGGATTGTGCCGCTGGCGAACGGGATCTGCGGGGGCTGCCACATGAAGGTGGTGTCAGGCACGATCCAGACAGCGCGCGGTGGTGATGTGCTGGCGCAGTGTGACAGTTGCGGGCGGATTTTGTATCTCGTTGAGTAGGGTGATCACGCCGTTGAGGGTGATGGGGTGATTCGATGGCTTCCGGCGTCCCTCCGGGACGCGCACCTGACCTGGGATTCCGTGGACGTTGTTCCGGTGGTTCCCGGTCGCTTCGCGACCTCCACCACCGGCTACACGCCAGCGAGCCTCCGGCTCGCAAGGCACCGAACAGGAGGGCTGGATTCGCGTAACAACATATGTGACCTGTTGGCCGGGAAAACGTCAAAAATGTGCAGGCGGATTTTTGATCCGGCTTTTCAAACTCAGTCGGACTCCGACCACCCCATCGGAATGGGGTGGTACGGCTATGACTTCTCGCCGAGGAAGACGTCGACTTGCTGGCCGACGTAGAGGCTTCTACCTTCGGGGACATTGAGGCGGTAGATGACCTGGAGGACTCGAGTATCGACTCGCTCGTTACTGGCGCCGGTGAGAGATTGCTTCGGGATCACGAAGGGGTCGATGCGGACGAACTCGAGATCGTAGGCGGTCTGGCTGTCGCCTTTCAGGAAGGCTTTGGCGGGCATGCCGGGGCGCACGGACATGGCGTTTTGCTCGTCGACGTCGGCCCGCACTTGCAGCTTGTCGACCTCGCCAAGGATGATGGCGGGCTGGCGGTTTTGCGGTGAGGCGTATTCACCGGCGCGGATGTTTACCTGCAGGATGCTGCCATCACGCGGAGCGAGGACGGTCATGCGATCAATGAGCAGCTTGGTCTGCCTCACGGCGGCACGAGAAGCTTCGAGCTGAGCCTGGGCCTGGGCTGATTGAGCCTTGGCCACGGTCACATCATTGGTTCGGTTGCGCAGATCATCCTGGGTGATGGCGCGCTGGTCGGTCACGGATTTGAGGCGGTCCAGCATGTCCTGCTGCTTGGCGAGCTGGGCCTGGGTGATTTCCAGCGTTGCCTGATTCACGACGATGGTGGCTTCCTGGCCGATCAACTGGGCCTGGAGCTCGCGGTCATCGAGCTGCATGAGAGGCTCGCCCTTCTTCACCTTTTGCCAGACTTTGACCATGACATCGGTGACCAGGGCTGGAGCAGGTGGACCGATGCTGACGTTCTCGTCAACGGCCTCAAGGATACCGGTGGCGGCCACGCCTTTGGAAAAGGGCTTCTCTGGCGGCTTGACCGGCGGAGGTGTGATGGGTGTCTCCTGGGCGCGGATCTTTTCGAAAACCAAAGACATCATGCCCACGCCAGCCACAGCCAAGGCAATGCTGCCGTAACGGACGAGATTCGAGACAAAGGCCATGTATCCGTCTTACGCGTCTGGCACGGTCTTGGCAACCGGGAGAACCAGCCAGTCTTTGAACGAGCCGTTCATCTGCTCGCGAACGAGATGGCGCAGCTTTTTGCGAGCACGATGCAGAGCGACTCTGCGCGCACCGGTACGTGTTTCTTCAGACTCATCATGGATGAGGTCAGGGCTGATCTCATACCATGTCTTTTCACGGGTCTGCTGGCGGAGGCGGTCGATGGCGACGCTGATGCACTCGGCGAGCCAGGGGCGATCTGCCTCTGTGGCCGGCGTGGCGTGAGTGCGCAGCTCGGGCATCAGTTCATCATCGAGCGGCAGGAACTCAGCGGAGCCGGCGCGGCGCAGGCAATTCGCATCACGCCAGCGATTGATCAGCAGCCAGCGCATGCGGAGGAAGAGGTAAGAGGCCTGCCTCTCCGCTGGCTGAGTGACCAGGTCCTCCAGCTCCCCACGGCGGGCGAGCGAGAGAAAGAGCTCCTGCACTGAATCCTCTGCCTCCACGGCGGAACATCCACGCTGGCAGGCCGCCGCATGCAAACGACGCCAGTGCGCGCGACAGAAGGTGTCGAGGGTCAGGGTCGAGGCTCGGGAGGTGGACATGACGGTTGGATCTTGAGCGAGGTCAGGAAGGTCAGTGGCGTGGTGACGACTAAGCCAGGTCATCGAATCGTCCATTCCACCAAGGGGTAAGGGTTGATCGGGGTGGTGGAGAGGCGGGAGTGCGGGCTCATCTTGTGTGAACAGAAATGCCCGAGTGTTAACGCTTCATGTGAAAAGCTGTCCATTTTTGTTAAGGCTGTGTAAATCAGGTCCACCTCCCCGTGCCTGCCTCTCTAGAATCCGCGCATGTCTTCCGAACCTGCCCCCTTTCAAGATGGACTCACTCATGTGCTCGTCATTGATGATGATCGCAAACTGGCAGGGCTCATCCGCGATTATCTGGTGCCGCTGGGCTATGCGGTGGAGCTGGTCCACACGGGTCCTGAGGGCGCGGAGCGCGCTGTTGCCGCGCCATGGCATGCCATCGTCCTGGATGTGATGCTGCCTGGCTGTGACGGCTTTGAAGTGCTAAAACGCATCCGCGCGAAATCCTCCGTGCCGATCCTCATGCTCACAGCTCGTGGCGAGGAGGCTGACCGCATCGTGGGGCTGGAGATCGGGGCGGATGACTATCTGCCCAAAACCTTTTCCACGCGTGAACTGCTGGCTCGCCTGCGGGCGGTGACGCGGCGCTCGGTCATCGCTCAGGCGAAGCCTGCAGAGGCACCGATGAAGGAGCTGGTGGTCGGCAATGTGCGCCTGAACCTGGATGCGCGTGTGGCCGCTCAGAATGACAAGGTGCTGGTGCTGACTCCTGTGGAATTTGACATCCTGGCCGCGCTGATGAAATCGCGCGGGCGCATCAAGTCCCGCGAGGCACTGATCGAGAACCTCCGCGACCGGGAGTATGAGGTCTTTGACCGGAGTGTGGATGTGCACATTGCGTCACTGCGCAAGAAGCTCGGGGATGATGCGCACCAACCACGACACATCCGCACGGTGAGAAGCGCGGGGTATATGTTTATCAATCCGGAGGAGTGACCGAAGTTCGGAGTTCGGAGTCGGAAGAGGGTGCCTTGTGGGGCGTAAGGGCACCTGCGGGAAGGCCAAAGGAGGACAGAAAGGACGGGCCTGAGCGATGGCAGGAAGGATGTGATTTTGAAGTCTTTGGCGCCGGGAATTGACTTCTATTGTTTAGAGCTTTTAATAGTTTAGAGATTTGAAATAGATGATCACTCACCGACAATCGGTGAACGCTGATTGATCTTTGGTAGGCCCCGATAGATCTCTATCGGGATTACTTTTAACTCCATCATTACTCACCGACATTGGTTGAGTTGATGTTGAGCGGGCAGGGTTTTGGGGCCAAAATGAGGTTATGGCGGTGAATCCGACTCCGACAAATGACCAGCAGCTCCTGATTTTGTGTGATCAGGTGGTGGCGGGTTGTGAGCGAATTGGGAGTGAGATTGGGCTGGGTGTGGAGGTGGGATCGCGGCTGAATTTGGCGGTCGTGGCTGCTCGGGAACGGCTGGCGGAGGTGAAGCGGGCGAAGCCTCGGCGGAGCAAACGGAGGGCGGAATTTCGGGCGCTGGACCGTCAAGGTGAGCAGGTGATCGGGCGCTGCCGGCTGAGGCTGGCGGCAGTCTATGGATCGCGGCACAATGCGCATTGGAAGGCGGCGGGATTCACGAATGAGTCCACGATGGTGCCGGAGGATTTCGCGGCGCGCCTGAAAGTGCTGAGCGGACTGGCGGGCTACTTTCAAAAGCAGCCTCAGCTGGAAAGCCAGGACATGGGGACCACCGCAGTGATCTGTGGGGACATGCTTGAGCGACTGGTGGCGGGCCGCAAGGCAGTGACGGACAGCGAGACGAAACTGCGGCAGGTGGTGGTAGCAAAGCGGGCGGCGCTGCAGGTGGTGCGGACGGCTTTGCGCGAGGCGATCAAGATACTCGGCGGCCTGCTGACCGGGGATGATGCGCGCTGGCTGGCCTTTGGGCTGAAGCCACCGAAAGCGGGAGCGGCGGAGCCTCGGGCGGTGGAGTCTGTGACACTCACGCCTCTGGGCGGGGGGTCGATGGAGGTGAGCTGGCCTGCGGCACTGCACGCAGAGGTTTACCTGGTTCAGGCACGGCTCATGGGGAGCTCGGAATTCAAGGTGGTGAAGACCGTGCGTGCCCGGGAGGTGGAGCTCGGCGGGTGGCCGGCGGGACAGATCGTGGAGGTGCGGATCGTGGCGACGAATGCCCTGGGTGAGGCGGTGCCGAGCCCGGTGATGGCGCTTTGGCTAACGTGATGGCCGAGGAGAGCAGGATTCGCCCCGCTATGGAGACTCCATTTCCGGGAATAAAACTCCTCCCAGGAGGTCTTTTTGATGTCAGATGCAAGAGACCGGGGCCGCCGCGCAAGGACCGGCCTGAAAGTTGCGTTTGCATCCTGAGGTGTCTTACACACATCCTCTTCTGTCGTACTCCCCCCTGATGACATCTTTGTTCACACGCCCGCTGACATTGCTGGGTGGCGCTGCCGCCATTCTTGCTGTCCACGCCCACGCCGCCGAGACACCTGCCGCGACTTTTTCGCCTGAGCAGATCGAGTTCTTTGAAAAGGAAGTCCGTCCGGTGCTGGCGGATAACTGCTATGACTGCCACGGCGGTCACAAGCATGAAAACGGTCTGCGCGTGGACCTGCGCAGCGCCATCATGAAGGGCAGTGACTACGGCAAGGTGGTGGAGCCGGGGAATCCTGCGGCCTCCAAGCTGATCAAGGCCATCTCCCATGCCCCAGGTGTGGAGGCGATGCCGAAGAAGGGTGACAAGCTGAAGCCAGAGCAAATCGCCGCGCTGGAGAAGTGGGTGAAGATGGGGCTCCCCTGGCCTGCTGAGAAAGCTGTGGTGGAGACTCATGACAAGCCAGCCTGGCAGGAGCACTGGGCCTACATCCCCGTGAAGCCACAGGCGAAGACGAGCATCGATGCGCTGGTGCAGCCGAAACTGAAGGCGGCGGGGCTGGACTTTGCACCGCCAGCGGATCCGGCGACGCTTTGCCGACGCATTTATGTAAGCCTGACAGGACTCCAGCCGAGCTTTGAAGATGTGCAGGCTTTTGTGGCGGAGTCGAAGACCTCGTCCGCAACCGCGGTGGAGAAGCTGGTGACGAAGCTGCTGGCCTCCCAGGCCTATGGGCAGCGCTGGGCGCGGCATTGGCTGGATGTGGCACGCTATGCTGACACGGATGGCTATCAGGTGGCGGGACGAAACATCAACTACCCGTATGCTTACACGTATCGTGACTGGGTGGTGAAGTCGCTGAACGAGGACATGCCGTATGACCAGTTCCTGATGAACCAGCTGGCGGCTGACAAGATGCACGCGAATGAGCCTGGTCACCCTTCCCTGGCGGCGCTGGGCTTCCTGAACGTGGGTGACAAGTTCATCAGCGACCGCAACCTGCAGATCGATGACCGCATTGATGTGGTGGCTCGCGGCATGCTGGGGCTGACGGTGGCGTGCGCGCGCTGCCATAACCACAAGTATGATCCGATTCCGAGCAAGGACTACTATGCGATGTACTCCATCTTCAACAGCAGCGAGCAGCCGGAGCAGGTGAACCTGCCGGTGATCGGCAAGGCGAGCAATGAGGCTGATTTCAAGGACTACGAGGCGAAGGTGGGAGAGATCGCCGCGAAGGAGATGGAGTTTAAAAAGGAAGTGTATGCCGAGATCCGCACGCCGGATCGCGTGAGCCAGTATCTGGCCTTTGCGCAAGAGGCTGCGGGGATCAAAGATCGCAGTACGATGAAGGGGCGCGCAGGACAGCTGAAGCTGCGTGACACCGTGGCGGACAAGTGGGGTGACTTCGTGCAGCGTCACGCGCTGAAGGGCAAGCCGCATCCGGTGATGCTGGCGTGGAAGCAGTTTGCCGACATCCCGGCGGCTGAGTTTGCCACGAAGGCACCGGTGGTGCTGGCCTCTCTGACGAAGCCCGAGAGCGGCCTGAATGCGGTGCCGCGCAATGAGCTGGCCAAGCGCCCCGCGCCGAAGAGTTTTGACGACATCGCCAAGATGTATGCGGACATCTTCCTCACCTGCCTGGACGGCAAGGAGCCGGACAATGCCGACTGGAAGCAGGTGCGCGAACTGCTGATGAGCGAGCCGAGCCCGATGGCGGTGCCGGTGGAACAGGCGAACCTTTTCTTCACCCGCAAGGATCTCGAGAAGGTGACCAAGTTCAGCAATGACCGCGTGAAGCTGGAGTCCGAGCATCCGGGCGCCCCTCCGCGTGCGATGGTGACGCTGGACAAGCCGAAGCCGAATGATGTGCGTGTCTTCATCCGCGGCAATCCTGGCCGTCAGGGCGATCCGGCACCGCGTGCCTGGCTGACGATGTTTGGCGGTGAGACTTTCAAGGATGGAAGCGGCCGTCTGGAACTGGCGCAGAAGATCGCCAGCAAGGACAATCCGCTGACGGCGCGCGTGATCGCGAATCGTGTGTGGCAGCTGCACTTTGGCAAACCTTTGGTTGGGCAGACCAGTGACTTCGGTGTGCAGACTCCGAAGCCCACGCAGGCGGATCTTCTCGACTATCTCGCCGCGTATCTGGTGGAGAACGGCTGGAGCTTGAAGAAGCTGCATCACCTCATCCTGACCAGCCACACCTGGCAGCAGAGCTCCGAGGTCACTCCAGACAAGAACCTCAAGGATGCGGACAATGAACTGCTGAGCCGGTATAACCGCCAGCGCCTGGACTATGAGACCATGCGTGATGCACTGCTGCAGGCTAGCGCGGACCTGGATCTCGGCATCACGGGTGGTCGTGCGCTGGCCTACGACGCACCGAACGCGGATGCGCGCCGCAGTGTGTTTCTGCTGGTGAACCGCTATGATCAACCGACGGTGCCGGCGATGTTCGACTTCGCGAATCCGGACAGCCACAGCCCGATGCGCTATGTGACCACGGTGCCGCAGCAGGCGCTGTTCCTGATGAACAGCCCCTTCATGAGCCAGCGTGCAGGCCGTGCGGCGGAGAAGACGGAGGTCAAGGGCAGTGCCATCGATTCGAAGGCCATCGCGAATCTCTATCATCGCGTGCTTCGCCGCGAGCCACGTCCCGATGAAGTGGAGATGGCCTCCCGCTTCATCCAGGACAGCGACGAACTCCGCCTGCGCAGCAATGCCTTCATCTGGACTTATGGTTATGCCAAGGTCACCACAGACGTCGCCTCAGGCAAACATGAGCTCGGTGCCTTCAAGCGCTTCCAGCATTTCGGCAAGACGGCGCAGACGAAGAACCGCTGGTTCCCGGCCGACACGTTCCCGGACAAGGAGTTCGGCCACATCTTCGTCGCAGGCAACAACGGTCATCCAGGCCGCGAGTTTGCCGCTGTCATGCAGTGGACCTCCCCTTATGAGAAAGAGCGCCTTCGCTTCACAGGCACGATGAAACGCGCCAGCGAGAGAGGCAATGGCACTCGCGGCATGATCGTCTCCAGCCGCCAGGGAGTGCTGGTGGATCATCTCGTGCCACCGCAGGGCAGTTTTGACTTCAATGCTGAAGTTGAAGTGGTGTCTGGTGAGACGATCTCCTTCGTCGCCGACTCTGAAGGCAGCACGGACAGCGATGGTTATACCTGGACGCCGAAGATCGAGCGTATCGCCGCAGATGGAACGGTGACGACCGTGACGAAGGCTGACACTGATTTCTGTGGGCCTGACGGCTGGCCGATGAACCGCACGAAGCCGCAGTCACCGCTGTCTCAGCTGGCGCAGGTGCTGATGATGTCCAACGAGTTTCAGTTTGTGGATTGAGTCAAAAAGAGTACTTTTGTTTCCAACAGAACCAGGAGGTTTTCATGTCTATCACTGCCACACAGATCTGCGAACAGTTTGAGCTGCTCAATGACGAGGAGCGCATTGAGGTTTTCAATTCGCTGCGAAAGCGCCTGCCTGAGCATGGCGACGAACTGGACGAACTCCTGGCACTCGCCGAAAGCCGCTCTGCGGAAATGACATCGGGCAGGGTTCAGGGTACCAGTTGGGCAGAGGTTCAGAAGCAACTCGATGACGAGGAAGTCGATCTGGCGGAGAAGCGTGACGCCGAACTGGCCGCTGGCACCAAGAAGCTGATTTCTGAAGACGAGTTCCGGGCGCGGATGGAGCGTTTCAAAGCCACGCTCCGATGAACGTCGCCTATCACGAGGAAGCCATTGCCGATATCGAAGACGCTGTTCGCTACTACAGCGACATATCATGGCGTCTCGTGGAGCGTTTTGAAGCCGAGCTCCAGAGATTCCGCGACACCGTTGCAGAGAACCCATTCCACTACCACTTTGAGTCGCGGCACACCTACCGCCGGGCCAATCTACACCGCTTCCCTTACCGCATTCTTTACCGTGTGGATCAAGAAAGCCAGACCGTGCGCGTCATGGTCGTCTGCCACACCAAACGTCATCCCTCAGACGGAATGAACCGCGAATAACACCATGCCCAGTATCGCAAAAAAGATCTGGGAGGCCGAGCGATTGACCGAAGCTGTGTGCCGCGATCATGAACTTACCTCCGGCAAGGTTCAGGCTTTGAGTTCTGATGAGTTTTGGCAGCGTGTCGAATTCTCCAAACGTGCACACCTCAGTGCACGAACTGTATCATCAGCCCCCGACTACGACCGCTAAAACATCCACCGCAGGTTCATTGTCAGACGATCCTGCACGAGGTCATCGGGGACTGCTGCGAAATCACTGACGATGCGCTGCCAGGCGAGGCTGACGGTGGCGCGCTGGCAGATCTGATACGAGGCGCTGGTGTGGAAGGCGTGCTGATCGGCGGTGGCAAAGAGCCGGACCAGGGAAGCGGGATGCGCATCCGAGTCAAAGCGGGTGTGACCGTAACCCGCGCTGAAGGTGAAGCGATGCCAGGTCTGCCGCAGTGTGGCCGTGAAGCCATGCACACTCGTGTCCGAGGCGAAGACGCCTCCTGAGTTCTGGACGTCCTCGTAGAATCCGCCCAGGCCGAGGTCCGCGCCTTTCCAAAGCTGCGCAGACAGGGTGTAGTTGACGAAGCGAGCTTCGACGTAGTTGGAAAGGAGCCCGAGACTGGCCTCGCTGCCTGCCGAGAGCTGATGGGAGAACCTTCTCCCGAGGGGGCCGCCGAGACTGAGCGTGTAGTAAGGTGTGGCACCAAGGTCACGGTCGTCTCCAGAGCCCGTGACGAAACTGGCGGGTGAGCTAGGAATTCCGAAAGGGATGTAGATCCCTACAGGCTCCGGCCTTTCGAAATTCATTCCCTGAGCTCCAGCCTCCAACTTCAAGATTTGCTCGAAGGGGAGTTTAAGATCTGCAAAAAGGCCACCGTGCCATTGGTTGCCGTCATTGGAGAACTCCTCTTCAAAGGAAGACCAGGAGGCACCGGCGCGGAGGCCAAAGCGCATGACTGGAGAAGCCTGCCAAGCGACACTGGCAAGCACGCTGTTGATGTCCCGAGCAGCGAGAACATCGAGATTGCCATGAGGATTGAAGGGCGGTGTCTCGCTTGAACTGCGCGCGCTTTGGGAGGAGGCCCAGTTGTAGTTCAGCGTGAGGGACAGATCATCCAGAGGCTGCCAGTTCAAGGCCATGCCGAGATCATTCTGCATCGTGGCGATGAATGGAACCAGGGAGGTGCCTTGAAGAGGTCCCAAGAAGCTCACCAACGCATCAGGACGGGCCGCGAAGCGGTCATAAACTGTCAGGGTGACCTGGCCTAACCTTCTTTCATACACCAGAGATGATCCTGGCTGCATGAACCAGGCGCTGTCACCGCTCCCGGAAAATCCGAAGTCTTCGGTTGAAGCCAGCGTCACACCGCCGGCAGCATCCAGCGTCAGGCGACCGTTCTCCAGGCTTCCAAGCTGGCTGAAGAGCGAAAGCTCCGTGGTCGATGTCAACGCTTCCTGATCCGCACCGGCGAACTCGAGCCGGTTCCAGGCGAAGCTTTGATCCAAGGTAGCGGACAGCGGGAAGGCCCCGTTTTTGTCTGAACGACCAACAGTGCTGGGAGCTGAGCCGGTGGAGAGGAACGTGCGTCCGGATTGAAATTGCGAAGAGTAACTCGTGAAGTCTCCCTGGAGACGCTGAGCTCCCGCGAGGCTGGTGCTCATGAATGACGGATCACTGGTGCGAGTGAGCGATGGAGGTGCCTGCGTGGCAGAAGCTGGGGCATGCGCTGCCGCAGGTTCGTTTCGCGATTCGAGTTCATCCAACCAGGACGCGGCTTGAGAAGGTGAGACTGCGTTTTGTGCCAGTGCTGGAAGGCAAAGGGACAGTGCGACGGCGCTGACCGCCAAAGAACGAACAAGAGTCATGCTGCGAGAATGTGGAAGCCAGGCGTGAAGTTCTGTATTCAATATTTAGTTAGGTCTTTCCAAGAAGAGCTCGATCTCCACCGGCTTCATCGGCATGACTGCGGGTGATGCTCCTCCGATGGAAAGGGTGATACCACGGAGGCGGACGCTTTCTTCATAGCGGGCGACATCAGGCACCAGCATATACCCCTTTCCGACCTGCAAGCCTGGGAGAAGGACACCACGATAGCTGCCCGTGAGAGCGCGCCCTTTGTACGATCCCATGTTCAAGGAACCTGAGAAGGTGCCCTCGGCAGGCTGGATGGCCAAGGTGGCGGGCGATGAGGCAGGCAGCAAAGCGGTGGCCACATGACGGGTGCTGACCGTGAAACGACGAGAGGCACTCAAGCCATCGCGAGAACGTCCGCTCAAGACCACAGGCTGCCGGTGAAGTCCCATGAGAGTTTCTCCGGAGGCAGGAGCCACAAGGCGCTCCCCGACCACGCTGACATTCTCACTCACTGTGGCGAATTGAAAACCCTCGGGCCAGGTAGGCTGTGTTCGCAAAGGCTGCCTGATCCATTGAAGCCGGCCAGCCAACGAATTAAGACCGAGCTCAAGCCAGCCAGCGAGGTGGCCTGGGCCAGCGGTGGCGCAATGCAGAGGATGACGCAGCCCCTGATTATTTTCCCAATCCTCCACCCACTCACCGGAACCGGTGATACTGCTGCCATCAGGAAGTGATCCCACGTAGGTCACGCGGGAATCAGCGCCAAGCTTCACGCTCAACACACCGCTGCCGAGAGGAAGATTCGGCGGCAAGATGGCCTCTCCCACATCGACCGTGAGAGCGGTGGGATATTTGCCAGCGACATGGTAGGCGGGATTCAACTGGCGCACGATTCGCGCGGCCTGGAAAACGAAGAGCTTGTCCGAGCCTGTGGCATCAGACTCCAGGCACTGGCCGTCCCAGCGGACCGGGTGGCCCAAAAGCGGCGAGTTTGCTGTGGTGCGCAGAGTCCCTTTCATGCTCCCGGTGATGGGATCAAACACCAGTCTGGTCGTGGCCTGGATACGCGGAGTGCCGAGGGTATGGAGTGACAGTGAATCCAAAGTGATGTCACCCTGGATCCTCGTCGGCTGGCGCAACCCTGGGAGAACATCAGGCTGGGTCAGGCCGAGCACTCTAGCACTGGACAAGCGTGGATGCAGGACCAGGGGAATCTGACGGGAGACCTGACCATAGGTATTGCTGACGGTCACCGTCACATTGTAGGTTTTGCTCTCACCACTCGGAGTGCCTGAAGGTATGGAACTTGCCAGCGGAGTGCCGTAGATGCGCCCGGTGGAAGGGACGAGCGTTAATTCCGCCGGCAGGCCGGAAGCGCTGAAGGTCTGAGGCGTGCTGCTGGTGGCGGAAAGCGTGAACTCATAGGGCTGGCCAACCATGGCGTGGCCAAGCGTGGAGCTCAGCAACACGGGCACCGGCATGGCGCCGCCCTGGACCTGAAGGGTCAAGCTGACGATGGATCCTGAGGAGAGAAGTGTGGCTGGTGCCACGGCATCCGGCATCAAAGCTGTGGATGTAAACGAACCGTGATGGGCTCCCGAGACCGGATTGAGGCGAAGTGTCTGGCCTGCCTCAACGACACCTGGGAGTTCGGACACAGGCTGGGTTTGGTTGAAGAACCAAGAATAGGTTAGACCTGGACCTGCCACTTGGGCGGGATAGTTGAACTCGGATCCGCTGGCCGCAGTCCGGGTAACGCTGGAGTAGATCACCACGCCCACGTTAGCCGGCTGAGACTGGAATGATCTGCCATCGCTCAAATGGGCAGTCACCCGGTAGACACCTGCATTCTGCAGCGTCGGGCTGGAGATGGTCAACGTCGGGCCGGTTCCGGAAACGACGGTCCCGTCCATCCGCCACTCATAACGGCTGACAGGCGTCTTGAATGCACACGTAAGACTAAGCGAGGAGGACATTCCTGGCACAACGCGCACCCATTTGCTGACTGGCTGGGTGGTGAACCCTATCGTGGTCACTGTGATGGTCGCCGTATTCGAAGCGACGACTTCACCATTGGTCAGGTAAGCTTTGACCTGATAGACACCAGCATCGGTGGAACTCGCGGATGTGCTGACATCCAGGATAGCACTGGTTCCAGGGATGATCTTGCCGTCCTTGGTCCACTCAAAACGCTCAGCCGAGGGTCCCGAGAAGACCGAAACGATCTGCAGAGGTGAACCGCTTTCGACCGTGCGTGAGGCAGGCTGGCCACTGAAGTAATTGGTCACAGGATCCCTGGGATATGTCCCCAGCCTGGAACAGATGCTTCCAGCACTTGAATCGATGATGAGATAGGAGGACTTGTAACCGGTTGTCAGGGGAGCGGCTGTCACCTGCCCGATGACTTGCTCTCCGGCGGCCAAGGTCAGTGGAAACATGATTCCGGAAAAACTGAAGGTGGGATCAAGCTTGCGGACTCCGGTGAGTGTCACGCTCGAGCTTCCTGTATTAACGATCCGCACTGGCACGGTCTCAGATTGCAGCACTTGAAGAAAAACAAAATCCCGTTCCCCCGGGATCATCCTTAGAGGAGCACGGTCCAGGGCCTGGATCTTGAGATTGTCAATTGAGGTGACGGCGATGTCCGCCGTGCTGAAGCGCAAGGAAAGAATGTCACTGACTGATCCATCCACAATGTTCCATACTTTACGGATCTGACCGCCGATGCTGATGGAGAGCTGCCCCGTGACCTCATCCCAGACGATCTGAAACTGATTGTTAGCCGATGCTGTGTAGAGAAGGCTGCCTTGCGTGCCATCAGTAAGAGATACCGTGTCCTTGTAGAAACTCAGGATGCCTTCGCTCATGTCGACGCGAAGGAATCCGCCGTTCAAATCCAGAAAGAGCGCTGCGTGGGAACTTGGGGCATGGCTCAAATCATAATCGATCACGTAACGGCGGGCATTCAACGCGAGTGACATCTGGATTTGGTCATAGGTATCATTGTCCCGGCTCAGTTCGAGGTAGCGGCCCGCCCCGCCTGGACGCTCGCGCACCATGGTGCTGCCGAAATTGACTGACGAAGGAGCCCGCTGACCGCCCGTGGCCGTCATCTGATCCAACTTATGAGGTGCCGCCTCCCAGTCGATATCATAAACGTAGGGCTCAGGCAGAGGAGCTTGCAGCGGAGCCTCTCCAGCAGGCGGCTCCACCACGATGTTATCCAGATAATAACCGGTCTGCGGGATGCGCAGTTCCCGGATCTGCTGGAAGCTCGCAGGTAGCGAGCAGACCTTAAAGTCGGCTCCGGGTCCGGGACCATCGCCAAGCGGCAGTCGATTGATGGTGTGAGACACGATGCTGCCATCGCTCTTGACGCCCTGGACGGTCAGATCAATGACCGAATTGTAACCTGCCAGATCCAGCTGCACGGGTGTGAAAAGCAGGCCTTGCTCATGCACGAGCTTGAAGTCGCTATCCCCCGAAATGTATCGCGCGTAGGTCGAGCCATTGTCGGGAGAGTAGTTGTAGATTGACTGCTGCAGATAGGTCCCTCGCGGGGAGCTCGTCGACCCCACGGTGATCACAAAGCCCTGCTCGCGCAACTCTGGCCGCACATAACTGTCCGGCTCGTAGCTCATGACGTGAGGAGGGTCAAAGGCAAGCGTCCGTGTCTGAGCTTGAGCCTGAGCCTGAACGCCCAGGGAGAGACCTACCATCAAGCTGAGGGACGAAAAGACGAACCGAAAAGAAAAGGGCATTGAAACCTCGCATCTAAGCATAGATCCACAAGGGGGCAACCGCTGTAACCTAAGTCGAACGCCCCTAGGACAGCCTCTCCACTTTTGCGTCCTGGCGCGACGAATGTGTGCAAGTCCCGACTCGTCACCGGAGTATTGGTTTAGGTAGCGCCAGAGCTCATTCCCCCGTGTTCCCTGGACCCACTGCTTTTGTGCCCTGCCCCCCTTGAGGTTCTGCTCATGAAAGCTATGGGTCTAGACTGACCAGGAATCCCCCCTTTCCATGTCCCATCATCCCTTTAATCTCGAACATCATTTCCTGACCCGCCGCCAGATGCTGAGCCGTGTGGGGATGGGGATGGGCACCATGGCGCTCGGCGGACTCATGGGAGCGAACCAGGCGCAGGCGGCGATCGATGGCACGAATCCGTTCGGGGTGCGTCAGTCCCATCATGAGCCGAAGGCGAAGCGGGTGATCCATTTCTTCATGAATGGCGGGCCTTCCCAGGTGGACACCTTTGATCCGAAGCCGATGCTGGAGAAGTTTGACGGCAAGATCTTGCCGAGCGTGCTGAAGACGGAACGCCCGACCGGGGCTGGATTGAAGTCGCCTTTCGCGTTCAAGAAGTATGGTCAGTGCGGCCTGGAAGTCAGTGACATCTTTTCCAAGACGGCAGCGTACGCGGATGATCTCTGCGTGATCCGATCAATGAAGGCGGATGTGCCTAACCATGAGCCTTCTCTTGGTTTGATGAACTGCGGTGATGGGCGCCAGCATCGCCCGAGCTTTGGGTCGTGGGTGACGTATGGTCTGGGTTCGGAGAATGAGAACCTGCCGGGTTACATCTCCATGTGTCCGAAGGGCATGCCGACACGGCGCACGAAGAACTGGCAGTCGGCTTTCCTGCCGAGCATCTACCAGGGCACGTACATCAACACGGAAGACACCGAGGTGGACAAACTGGTGGAGTTCATCAAGAACGGCTCGCTGGATCTGAAGCAGCAACGCCGTCAGCTGGATCTGCTGTATGCGCTGAATGAGAATCATCTGAAGCAGCGCCAGAACGACCAGCAACTGGATGCGCGCATCCAGAGCTTCGAGCTCGCCTATCGCATGCAGATGGAGGCGACGGATGCTTTTGACATCAGCAAGGAGCCTGAGTCCGTGCGCAAGGCTTATGGTGAGAATGATTTCGGTCGTCAGACACTGATCGCACGTCGGTTGCTGGAGCGCGGAGTGCGCTTCATCCAGCTTTGGACGGGCGCAGGACAGCCCTGGGACAGTCATGATGAGATCCTGGACCATGCTCGCCTCGCGAAGGACGTGGACCAGGCGATCGCCGCTTTCATGGGTGACATGAAGCAGCGTGGCCTCTTTGATGAAACGCTAATGATCTGGGGCGGTGAGTTCGGCCGCACACCGGCGGTGGAACTGCCGACTCCGGGTGCGAATGCTGGCAAGCAGCGCGGTCGTGACCACAACCACTACGGCTTCACTTACTGGATGGCCGGTGGTGGTTCCAAAGGTGGTTATACCCACGGTGCCACCGATGAGTTCGGCTTCGCGGCCATTGAGAAGCCCGTGCATGTGCATGAACTGCACGCGACGATGCTGCACCTGCTGGGCTTTGATCACTCACGCTTCACGTATAAGTATGCGGGCCTCGACTTCCGTCTGACGGGGGTGGAGGAGTGCAGCATGGTGAAGGAGTTGATCGCGTAGACTGTTCTCGGTTCGCTGTTCTCAGTTCACGGTTGGCAGAGGTTCGGGGGGGCGGGGTCTCGGGCCATGCCTGTTTTTTTACAGGAGATTGGGAGAGGGGGAGTGTTTGAATCCGGAGCCGATGGCGAATGGACGACAAGTGGTGGGGTGGAAGTTTGATGAATGCGTTATTGGTTAGGTGGTTTCGTGAGCGTGGTGGACTTCGGAAAGCGCCGGAGGGCCGGCGCACTCCAGGACGCTCCGCGACTGCGAGGATGGGTGGTGACTGCCTGCGGTGTCCAAAGGGTCCGCTTGGGACTGTTGGGAGAGGGCAGATCGTGGAGGAGAATGCGGGGCGATGTGTGCTTTGAATTCTTTGTTCTTTGGGCACCCCGGTGAGAGGCTGGGGCGTGAGGAGCTTGGGCTGCGAAACACACGGAAGACGGGATGGGAGCCGTTGGCGGTGGTTTGCGATTGTTTGCCGTTGTTTGCGGTGGTTTCGGCCAATCCAACCGGATCGAGGGTGAACGGAAGCGTTTACGATTGTTTACCGTGGTTTATGATTGTTGACTGTTGTCTCAGAGCCGATCCGGCTGGATCCGACCTGATCCAACCTACTTGGAAGAAATGGAGGTGGGTGGAGGTGGTGCAGTCTTGGGCTCATCACACGGAGTGTGATGGCTACTTTGCTGGCGCGCTTCGCTGCGGGGCGCTGGGTGTGGATCCGACTGAATCCGACCTGATCCGACCTCGGGTTCCTGAGGTCGAAGAGGGAAGACTTACGTCTGCCGCTACATCGGATGCTTGGAGGCGACCGCGGGTGATCCAAGTGGATCCAAGTAGATCCAGGTCTTCGGGAGCCGTTGGCGGTGGTTTTCAGAGTCAATCCGACTGGATCCGACCTCGTGTTCGTGGGGTCGAAGAGGGCAGGCTGACGCCAGCCGCTACATGGCGGTCAGCGTCGATCCAAGCTAATCCAGGTAGATCCAGGCTACTATGGCTTCACGGGCTTCACCTTCACGTTCCGGATGGCGGCGGAGGTGTTGTAGGTGGAGATGGCCAGGGGGGCGTAGCTTTCGATGGGGCCGGGGCGGAGGCTGACTTTGCGGCCGGTGATGTCCTGGTCGACGATCTGCTTGTCATCCAGCCAGACGCTGAGGTTCTCGGGGGTGACACGCAGGCGGATTTTGTACCATTTGTCGTCCTCGTATTTCTGGTAGGAGCCGGTGTTGTTGTTGGCGGCATCGAAGTCATCAATGCTGCTGATGCCGGTGACGCTGCCACCCCAGCCGCCACAGATGAGGGTGGCGCACTTTTTGAGGTCGCCGACGGGGAAGGTCAGGCCACAGAAGAAGTCCACGCCCTGCAGACGCTTGGCCTCGAGGCTGATCTCGTAGTTGGTGAGGGGGAGGTCAGCGGGCTTTTTATAGACGACGCCGCTGAGGCTGTCCCCCTGATTGATGATCATAAGATCGCCTTCAAGTTCGACGGTGCCGCTGCCGCCGATGTCAACGGTTTCCCAGGCATCGAGGGACTTGCCATCAAAGAGCACGCGCTCAGTTGCAGCTTCCTTGGCCGGGGCTGCAGGGGCAGCGGGCTTGGCAGGTTCCTGGGCGGTCGAGATGATCAGGCAGGTCAGCAGAGCCAGGGCGGAGAGGGAGGCGATCTTCATGCGGATGGACAAAGGTGGGGCACACAAAACGCTTCTGCACGCCAAAACTATCGGTCACTGCTGAGAAAAACGGTGGAGACACGGGGAGGTCGTGCTAATCCTGAAGCCTCCATGACTTCCCCTACCCTTCGTCGTATCCTCCAGGGCGCTCTGCTTGCCGGCGTGGCTCTGTCCATGAGCAGCTGCAAAACCGTGCGCAGCCGCCACATCTATGGCCACGAGTTCAACCCCACGGTGACCCCTGCCAAAAACCCGAGCGCCGTGAAGGTGAAGGTGAGCACCGGTGCCCAGCGCGTGTACGTGGTGGAAGGTGACAAAGTCCTGCTGGCCACGCCCTGCTCCGTGGGCACCAACGGTTCCACCGGTGCCGGCACCTACCGCATCCAGTACAAGGAGGCCAAGCGCCGCCGTCAGAGCGAGCCAGACCGTGGTTACCCGATGGCCTACTGGCAGGAGTGGAAGTCCGCTTACGGCCTGCACTGGGGCTTCGTGAAGCCTTATCCCTGCACGCATGGTTGCATCCGCCTGCCTGCGAAGTCTGCCAAGGCTTTGTTCTCCCTGACGAGGACCGGCACGCCGCTGATCATCGCCAAGTCCCACCCTGAGGACAACACGGTGGGCAAGACCCTGCCGGTGGTGGATGACGGCCCGCTGCCTAACCCTGACCGTGGCTACCTGCTGAGCTCAAAATTCTTCACGGACATTGAGGCAGGCACCCTCTTTAAGCGCTAAGTTTGGCCTATTGTCCGTAGCTTTCGGGGAGAGGCGGCAGCCCCGCCTCTCCCTTTTTCACTTTCCCCCACCCTTTCGTTTCCAGTCGCCATCATGTCCAACGCCGCCCCAGCCTCCCGCCGAGTCAACGTCCGCACGCCGGAGGTCATGGAGCGTGTGCAGGCGGAGGTGGAGACACACTACCGCAGCCCGCTGGTGGAGACCATCCGCGCCCAGGGAAGCGTGCTCCAGATCGGCAGCACAACGGTGCGGCTGGCGCGTGAGTTCGGCTTTTGCTATGGCGTGGAGCGCGCGATCGATCTGGCGTATGCGGCGCGCCGAGTGTTTGCGGACAAACGTGTGTTTTTGCTGGGCGAGATCATCCACAATCCCGAGGTGAACCGCCAGCTCACGGAGATGGGCATCATCAGCATCCCGGTGGGCAAGCATGAAGAAGAAGTGGCCAAACTGACCAGTGATGATGTGGTCATCGTGCCAGCCTTTGGCGCTGAGACGGATTTGATGAAGCTGATCTCTTCCCGCGGCTGCATGGTGGTGGACACCACCTGCGGTGACGTGATGAGTGTATGGAAACGTGTGCGCGGCTATGCGAAGGGTGGCTTCACCTCCGTCATCCATGGCAAGGCCAGCCACGAAGAAACGCGAGCGACTTCCTCCCGCGCGATTGGCGACAACGGGAATGGACACTATCTGGTGGTGCTGACGCTTTCGGATGTGGACTTCGTCTGTGACTACATCCGCAAGGGTGGTGACAAGCAGGCCTTCCTGCAGCGTTTCAGCGCGGCCAGCGCCTGCTCGCCAGGCTTTGATCCAGATCTGCATCTGACCCGCGTGGGTGTGGCGAACCAGACCACGATGCTGAAGTCCGAGACTGAGGAGATCCAGCGCCGACTGCAGAAGGCAATTGAGGATCGTGATGGTGCGGGCAGCCCGAATTTCCAAGTCTTCGACACCATCTGCGGGGCGACACAGGACCGTCAGGACGGGCTCTTCCATCTGCTGCGCCAGCCGCTGGACATCTTGCTCGTCGTCGGTGGATATAACAGCTCGAACACCACCCATCTCGTGGAGATCGGTGAACAGCAGCTGCCCACCTTTTTCATCCGCACGGCGGAGTGTCTGACCTCGCTGGAGCAGATCGTGCATTTTGACCTGCATCTGAAAGCGGAGAAAACCAGCTACTCAGGCAAGCTCGCGGACACAACGAATCCCATCACCATCGGCATCACGGCAGGTGCCTCCTGCCCGAACAACCTCATCGAAGACACGCTGTTGAGGATCTTTGGCCTGCGCGGGATCGATGAGGCGCAGGTGCGTGCGGCTGCGGGGCTCGTTTGATTCGTTCCAGACTTCGACTTTCTCGCCATGCCTCCTCCTACCCGAGTCAAACGCCCGTCATCCATCACTGTCGGCGAGTTTTTCGCGGAAAATGAGAAGCCTTTGAAGCTGAAGATCGTGGGCACGGACGTGGGCTTTGCCCGCAAGATCCTGGAGCCTTCGGTGAACCGTCCAGGCCTGGCGCTCTCGGGCTTCTTTTCCTACTTCGCCTACAAGCGCGTGCAGGTGATCGGCAATTCGGAGCTCTCCTTCCTGGATTCGCTGGAGCCGAAGCTGCGCGCAGCCCGCTTCAGCCAGCTGTGCTCCTGGGAGATCCCCTGCCTCATCGTGGCGCGGGCGCATCGCCTGGCGGAAGACTTGGTGCAGATCGCCAATGAGGCTGGCATCTCCGTCTTCCAGACGAGCATGCTGACGATGAAGTTTCTGAACAATGCCACCATCAAGCTCGACACCGCCTTTGCGCCGACGCAGACCGTGCACGGATGCCTGGTGGATGTGCAGGGCATCGGCGTGCTCATCCAGGGCGATAGCGGCACCGGCAAGAGCGAGGCCGTGATCGGCCTGCTGCAGCGCGGTGCCAGCCTCGTCGCTGATGACGCCGTGCGTCTGCGCAACATCGAAGAGCGCGAGATTGTGGGCATGGCACCGGAGACCACGCGGGACATGATCGAGATCCGCGGTCTGGGCATTCTGAATGTGGCCGCGCTCTTTGGTGTGGGCTCGGTGCGCCTGAGCAAGCGGCTGGACCTCATCGTCCAGCTGGTGCATGTGAAAGAGTCTGAAGACCTGGAGCGGGTCGGCCGCGAGGACCAGACCGTCGACATCCTGGGCATCGCCGTGAACCGGGTGGAGCTACCGGTGGCGCCGGGCCGTGACGTGGCAGGCCTCATCGAGCTGGCCGCGCTGAACTACAAGCTGCGCTCCTTCGGCTACAACAGCGCGGTAGAGTTTGATCAAAGGCTGTTAAAAAAGATGGCGCAGGACCAATTAGGTTGATAATTAGCGCAACGCTACGCTGACACATACCATGATGCTTTCCAAAGACCTCACGATCCGCAACAAGATGGGCCTCCACGCCCGTCCTGCCGCGCAATTCGTGAAGCGTGCCAGCAAGTACAAGTGCGACATCTGGGTGGAAAAGGATGACGAGCCCGTGAACGGCAAAAGCATCATGGGGCTCATGATGCTGGCTGCGGGCCGTGGCGAGATCATCAAGCTCACGACCGAAGGTGCGGATGCCGAAGAGGCCATGAACGACCTTGAGGAGCTCATCAACACCGGTTTCGGTGATGTGGAGTGAGAGGCTTGCCACGCACCGGCAATTCTGATTCAATCCGGGCATGAAAACCTGTGTCGCTGTTCTTCTGACGGTTCCCTGGCTGCTGAGCAGCTGCGGGTCCACCTCGTCGAAAGGCAGCCCCGAGAAGGCTCTTTCAGAGATGACCATGGAGGAACGGCGCGGCCGCTCCGTCAAGGCGCTGAAAGAAGGTTTCCGGTCTGACAACCCGGCCTTCCGCAGCCGCTATGACAAGGCCGCGAGAGCCGTGCTGACCCAAGGCAAGGATGGCAGCGCGAGCTGGCTCAGCCGGCAGAAGCACAGCGCCCATGATTTCAACGGCGTAAAGACCTTCAATGCCGGCAACCAGTTCCAAACCAAAAGTTTTGCAGGCACCAATGACAAGAACTGGATGGGCAAGAAGGCGCTGAGCGAGCGCGACAAAGTGCCTGCATTTGCCGACAATCAATTCAACACCAAGGACAGCCCTCTGGCCGACAACATGGCGCGTGAAGGCAGCCAGAAGTCAAAGCTGGGGGACAGTGTCTTCAAGACCACGCTGAACCGCATGGGCACGAAGAGCCAGGAGAAGACTGAGAAGATCAACATCATCGAGCTTCCGCAGCAGTCAAAGAACCCGGCCTACACGGAAGACCAGGTGAAGAAGCTGCTCGGTCGATGAGATGAGGACGGCAGCGACGTGCGCCTCTGGCACCCGCAGCGCCCCGTGACTTCGGCGTCACGGTATGATCCGTGACACCTCAGGCCGCGATGCCGCACAGGTTCTGCGCGGACCACGCACTTTGATCACTGACGGTCAAAGAAGCTCGTCTCCTCACGATCGCCCACCTTGAGGTAGCGGTAGTACACCTCAAGCTGAAGCGTGCAGAGCACCTGGCGGTAGATCGGATTGCCGTTGTCGCTGCCATGCGTCCAGTTAGGCCTGCCGGCCTTGAAGCTGCCATCTGGCTGCTGGGCGGAAAGGATCTGCGGGAGGAACTGCTGGTTGTAGAACTTCCATTCGTCACCGCCAGCCTGGAAGAAGGCCTGGGTGTAGTAATACCAGCAGTAGAGGTTGCAGTTCTTGTTCCAATCAAGAGGCTCGGCCTCCAGGAAGCGATGCAGGAAGTCGATGCCCTTCTTGATGGAGGCGGTGCGGCCCTTGCCCAGAGTCTGCAGGCCCAGAGCACCGGTGCCGGTCAGGCTCCACTGGTTGTAGGCCTGGTCACGATTGGTGTTGCCGAAGCCACCATCCTTGGACTGCACGCGCTCAATGTAGTCGCAGGTTTTGTCGATGGCGGAATGCAGGCCATCGATCTTCAGGCCGGTGAACTTCGCCGCCTTCAGAGCCTGATACTGCCAGCCTGCCACGGAGAGGTCCTCGCGTTTCGAGGTGGGCTTCCCTTCAGAAATGTTCTTCGTGTAGTAGTCCCAGGAGCCCTCGGCCTTGCCTGCGTCTCCCTTGTTCTGGCACTTGATGATGAGCTGCACGCCTTTCACGAAAGCGTCCTTCATGCCTGGAAGCTCCTTGTTGCCCAGACGTGCCAGCGTGTACATCTCACCCAAGGCATAAGTGGCGATGCCGTGCTCATAAGCACCTGCGTTGCCTTTGAAGTCCTCGGTGATGGCGCCGTGCTCGTTCTTCTTGGACAGCTCAATGAGGTACATGATGCCCTTCATCACGTTGTCGCCATAGAAGGGTGACTCAGGAGTCTCGCAGCGGCCCAGGTAGCAAAGCAGCACCATGCCGGTCATCGCGGCCTTGTTGCCACTGCCCCAGGAACCGTCTGGATTCTGCTTCGACTTCAGCCACTCCAGCGAGTTTGAAACCGCGCGCTCGCACTCCGGGCTGCCACCGCTCTCCGCCAGCTTCTTCAAGCGCTCCTGCGGCGAGCAGCGTGTCTTCATGGAAGGTGGCAGGCTCACAAACCCCTGCATGGCGCCCATGCCCATGCCTGTGCCGAAACCACCGCCCGAACCAGCTTTGCCGAAACCACCACTGCCCAGGGAGCCACCACCGATCATGGAACTCACGTCCGGCACGTCCAGGAGATCGGGCGGAGCATCTGGAAGCGTCACGGCGGAATTGCTGCTCGTGCTCACGATCTTCTTCATCGGCACGGTCTTGTTCAGCGTCTTGCGCTTGTTCTGATTCACCTTGTGCTTCATCTCTGCGGAAGCTTGCGCTCCCTGCTGGCTGCCGCCGCCGGGC
>NZ_BKAG01000025.1 GCF_007992435.1 Prosthecobacter gellanilyticus
CTAAAGTCCGCGCTCCACTGGCGCTGCGGCCTGCGGCCTTTGACCGTGCTGCCGCGGGCTTTCGCTGTGGCGCGGAAGACCTTGGATGATTCAGGTTATTGATGTCCGACACTATTGCAGCACCGCAGGCTTCATGATGCCTGCCATCGGGTGCTTGCTGACGGTTTCCCAGGCGATCTCCTGGAGGAGGGTGTTGAGCTTTGCTTTGTCGTCTTCACTCATGCCTTTGAGCGTTTTCAAGGCGAGGGGGACGGGGAGGCCGACGGGGCTGCGGCGGTAGATGACGGCGAAGTGACAGTAGCTGGAAAGGAACTGCAGCGGGAGATTGGCATGGCCCCAGTTATCCTTGAAGAGGTCCCACTGTTTCTTGAGCCCGGGAGCTTGTCCGGCGAGGATTTTCGCGCGCAAGGCGATGGAGGCCTGGCCGACGGGGACGACGAGCACGGAGGGCTTCGCGAGGGTTTGATTGATGCCCTTCACCATGTCCTCGATGTCCTTGGCGTAGCGAGCATTGGCCTCGGCGAGCTTGGTGAGGTCGGTGGCGTCGTGGTCGATCTTCTTCTTGGTCTGCAGGGGATAGACGGGTTCATACTCGTCGTTAGGCAGCCAGTATTCCTGGACGGTGATGCGCAGGTCGGGGTTGTGCTCGAGACCGAGCTTGATGAATTTTTCAATGGCGGGATCGGGCAGCCAGATGGGGGAGAGGGTGAGGACATCCACTTTGCCGGTTTTGAGCACCTGCTTGACGGCGCTTTTGTCCTCGGGGACGAGCCAGTGTTTTTCAACGGTGGAGCCGCCGATGCTGGAGAGGCCGACGAGTTCATGCTTCAAGCCTGCGGATTGAGCGATCTGCGCGACCTGATTGTAGGTGAAGACGTGGAAGCTGTGACCGCAGGTGGCGATGCGCTGGCCCTCCGCGATGGGTGGGAGGAGGTCCTGAGCCGCAGCGAAGGAGGCAAAGAGGCAGACGAGAGCGAGTGAGAGATGCGAGAGTTTCATGGGAGCAGAGGCTTCACAGGCGCCTTGGTTTGGGCATCGACCGGATAAACAGCGTTCTGGCTTTCGAGGCCGGTGATGAGGCCCTGCATGAGGCGTCTCAACTCGGTGGCATTCGTGGTGGTGAGGTCCTTTTGCTCAAAGGGATCGTCCTTGAGATTGAAGAGCTGGTAGTGGCTGCCGCCGGAGACCTCGGTGGGGAAGTAGTGATAGATCACTTTCCAATCACCATCGCGATACGTGGTGAAGTAGGCGGTGCGATGTGGCGAGTGCGGGTAATGCATGAGGAAGGTCTCGCCACGAGTGCTGTCCGGTTTGCCGGTGAGGAGGGTATCGAGCTTCTTGCCATCGACGGCATGCTTGGCTGGGGATGCGACGCCGGCGAGATCGAGGATGGTGGGGAACATGTCATACACGGCGGCCTGCTGGCTCTGCACGGCATTCGCGGCGATGGGCAGGCGCTGCTGATGCTCGTTCGAAGCATTTGGTTTGGCCCAGGCGGCGATGAAGGGGACGCGCATGCCGCCTTCATAGTGCGAGCCTTTCTTGCCGCGCAGGGGCGCGGCGCAGGCGACGGCGTGCTCATGGCCGAGCGGGGCATCGCTGCCGTTATCGCCCAAGAAAAAGACGAGGGTGTTTTCGGCGATGCCGAGGGTGTCGAGATGATCCAGGAGATCGCCCAGGGATTTGTCCATGCCTTCGATGAGGGTGGCGAAGTTCTGCGCCTGCTCGGGCTTGCCGCTGTCCTTGTAATGAGCGGCGTAACGTGGATCTGACTGATGCGGAGCGTGGACGGCGTACTGGGCGAAGTAGAGGAAGAAGGGCTTCTGGGCCTTCACGGAGTCGTCGATGTGAGACTTGGCTTCGAGGGTGAGGGCATCGGTGAGGAAGATGTCCTGGCCGTGATACTTCTCGAGGCCGGGGACGGCGTTGCCAGGCTTGCCATCCTTCTTCTTGTTGTTGTTTTTACCCTTTTTGTTCGTAGCGATGCCGCCGAAGTTTTGCTTGCCGTAGTAGCTGCCGGGTGCGCCGATGGAGGCACCGCCGACGTTGATGTCGAAGCCGATGGCCTGTGGGTTGGAGGCCTCGAACTCACGGGGGGCGAAGTGGCCTTTGCCGACGTGGATGGTGCGGTAGCCGTTGGATTGAAGCAGCAAGGGAAGCGTGACATCGCCCTTCTTGAGGCCCTGCCAGTTCCAATCAGGAGCGCCTTGTGGGCCGGCGTTGTCGGTGTCGGGATTGATCCAGTTCGTGGTGCGATGACGAGCGGCGTTCTGGCCGGTCATGATGGAGATGCGCGTGGGCGAGCACACGCTCATAGCGCAGAAGTTGTTGAAGCGGATGCCGCGCTGCGCGAGGCGCTCCATGTTCGGCGTGCGGTAGTAGTCGTTCAGCGGGTAGCGCTTCGGCTTGCCCTGGGCATCCGTGAGGAAGGGCAGGGAGGTGTCCATGACGCCCATATCATCCACCAGCATGATGACGATGTTTGGCGGAGCGGAAGCGAGGAGGGTGGTGCTGAGGGCGAGAAGGACGAGGAGCAGGTGTTTCATGCGGGCGTGTGAGGGTGCGGGCGGGTGGTGACCTCCTGGAAGCGGGCTTCGTAGTCCTTGTGGTTCGTGCCGAGTAGGCGGTCCCAGAGATTGAAGTAGAGGCCGTAGTTTCCGCGCATCTTCTCGTGATGCTGGATGTGATTGGTGGGTGTGTTAATGAACTTGCCGAACCAAGTTTGCAACATCCAGCGCGGGTAGAATTCGTAACCGGTGTGACCGGCGACATTGAAGGTGATCTGCCAGATCATGAAGACCAGGAATGCAATGGGATGCATGGGCATGGTGAGGACGAGCAGGGGAAAGATGCCTGCCTGCACGACAGCCTCGAGAGGTGCGAAGGAGTAAGACGCCCAGGGGCTGGGATTGGTGCTCTGATGATGCACCTTATGAAACAAGCGGAAGAGCTTCCGATGGTGCATGAGGCGGTGGGTCCAGTAGAAGTAGGCGTCGTGAATGAAGATGGCGACGACGATGCTGGCGAAGAACCAGAGCCAGCCGTAGTCGCCGATGTTCTTGTAGATTTTTAACCAGCCTGGCCTGCCGAGCAGAAGAGTGCCGGTGCCGACGAGGGCGTAGATGACGACGGTGCTGAGTGACCAGAGGAACTCGCGACGGAGATCCGAGGGCAGGGGATCACGCTGAATGATTTTTCGGCGCCACCAGCGCTTTTTGAAAAACACATAGGCGAGCAGCCAGGCGATGCCGGCGAAGATGGCGTAGCGCAGCCACTGCTCGATGGCGATGCCGACGAGCATCTGCTGGATCTTTGGGAAGCGGAAGCCTTGGCGCGCGGCGAGGAGGAAGGTCATGGGCGGTTCGGGGGGAACGGTACGCTTCGAAGTTCGTGGTTTGTTTTGACAGGATTAACAAGATTCCAGGATTTCAGGATTGGAACCCTTTTTGATGGGTTACTTGTTTGCTGGAGTTCTTGCCTTTGCTTTGGCTTTGGCGGCGGGTTTGGGTGGGGCTGTGGGGTCTTCGTTGGGGCTGCCGTGCCATTGCGGGGGGATGTTGCGGGAGTTCCATTCGTTCCAGGCGGCGGTGAGATCGGCGACGAGATCGGGCTTGGTGGAGGCGAGATTGTGGGTCTCGCCGATGTCGGTGGTGAGATCGTAGAGCTGCCAGCCGGACTGGGTTTTGGTCTCCATGTCACGCACGTCGACGAGCTTCCACTGGCCGCGGCGGATGGCTTTCTGCGGGCCAAAGCGCCAGGCGAGCATGTCGTGGGGCGGCTCAGTCTTTTCGCCCTTCAGATGCGGGAGGAGATCGGTGCCTTCGAGGCCTGCGGGTGGTTTGGCACCGGAGGCGGCGCAACTAGTGGGGAGGATATCCAGCGTGGAGACGGGGTGGTCGTAGGTCTTGCCAGCCTGCAGCTTGCCGGGCCAGGAGATGAAGAATGGGACGCGGATGCCGCCTTCGAGAGTCTGGCCTTTGTCGCCACGCAAGGGGGTGTTGATGCCGGTGTTGTAGGCAAAGAAGGGTTTGCGGCCGGAGCCGCCGTTGTCGCTGAAGAAGAAGACGAGGGTGTCAGGATGGTTGGCCTTCAGTTCAGCGGTGAGGCGGCCGATGGAGTCGTCCAGGCCTAACAAAAGGGAGAGATAACCGCGGCGGTTTTCATCGGTGACGCTGGCGGGGATGCGGGACTTGAGCTTTTCAGCGACTTCGAGCGGTGTGTGGACGGCGTTGTAGGCGAGGTAGAGGAACCAGGGCTGCTTCGTGTTCCGGCCCATGAAGGAGAGGGCTTCATCGGTGAAGAGGTCGGTGGTGTAACCGTCCAGCTTCTGGAGTTCGCGACCGCGGTAGATCATGTCGTGCGAATGCGCGGAGCCGAACTCGGGCTCGGCGTCTTTGTGCAATAAGTAGTTATGTCCGCCGACGAGGAAGCCGAAGAACTCGTCGAAGCCGCGTGACTGCGGGTGATGGGCGGCATCGAAGCCCTGGTGCCATTTGCCGATCAGCGAGGTGGCGTAGCCGGAGTCGTGCAGGACATTGGCAATGGTGCGCTGGTCGAGCGGGAGGCCGAGCTTGGCTTCATCGCCGACATGGGGATTGAACTCGTGACCGAAGCGGGTCTGCGATTTGCCGGTGAGGAATCCGGCGCGGGAGGGGCTGCAGTAAGGTGCGGTGACGTAACCGGAGGTGCAGCGGATGCCGCTGGCGGCGAGGGCATCGAGATGCGGTGTGGGGACCTCTTTGCCACCATGGGCGCCGATGTCTGCGTAGCCGAGGTCGTCAGCGACGATGACGAGGATGTTCGGTTGGGCGGACGCGGGAAAGGTGAGCGCGAGAGCGAGGCAGAAGGAGGTGAGGAGGGCGGGCCACTTCATGGAAGTGGTGAAACGCCGGGGAGAAACCTTTTTAACCGCAGATTACGCGGAGGGCGCAGATAGGTTCCAGACACGCTGAAGCGTGAGCTCTTATGCGACTAGCGCGACTTCTGTTTGAAGAAGAGGAAGGCGACGCAGCTGAGGAGCAGGGCGGAGGAGGCGAGGAGGATGGTGCTCTGGGGGATGGCGACCGTGGTGGCTGTAGCGGGGGATTCGTTGGCCAAGGGGATGACTTGGGCCTGGGTGACGACAGTTTCGGGGAGTTTCATCTCGACCTGCTTCGCGGGCTCGGAAGCGGTGGTCTTTTTGTCGGCAGCATCTTGAAGGGCTTTGGGCCAGTCGACATTCAGGAGGATGTCCCAGCCGGGGTTGTCGTTTTTCAGGCGGCAGGAGCAGCGACCGACGAGGAACATGCAGGCTTCCTCGAGAGCGGTGTCATCGAGATGGGTGAGGGGCCATGCGCCGAGGACGCGGCCTTTGCCGAAGACGGCGGCGGCGAAGGAGCCCTGGGCGGGGTCGACCTTGCCGGTGGGGCCGGAGAGCATGGTGATGAGCAGCTTTTCAGCGGGGTCATCGCTGCGCAGGCGGAGCGTGGTGAACTTCAGCAGCAGGGCAGGGCCGGGGCCGAGCTGGCTGTCGGGATCGTTCGGGTCCTGGATGGGGAGGGCGGCGACGTTTTCGAGAAATTTTAAGCGCTTCTCGATGCGGGCGATCTCGGCTTGGTCCTCGGGCTTGCCGGAGTCGACGATGACCCAGACGACGGATTCACCGGCGAGAATGCGCTTGAGGATCTCGGTGCGGCCGGGGGAGTCGAGCACGGCGGCGAGGGCGGCTTTGTCGAGGTCGCCGGACCAGACGGTTTGGGATGTGGTTTTGGAGTCGAGCAGCTCGGCCTTGGTGATGGCGACATCGCGAGCGGTGGCGATGTCGAGGTTGGCCTTGCCGTTGGCGCGCAGGGGGCGGAGGAGATCCGTGAGTTCCGCGTTTTGCGAAGTCGTGGCCGGGACGGTGAGCTTGAAGCGGTCGGTCTCCCAACGGTCCAGGGCATAGCGGAAGACCGGGATGGTGCAGGCGCAGGTCTGGGCCTGGAGCAGGGTGGCGGAGAGAAGAACGAGGAGGCTGGACCGGAGCATGATGTGGCGTGTCGGCGTTGAGAACGATCAGGGGAATCCAAAGTTGCGCCAATCCACTTGGCTTTGGGAACACGTATTGTGGGTAACTGACTAACCTCAACATACACATCTTATGAAAACACTCCCTCTTCTTTTCCTGGCCATCATGCTCACGGTGAACTTCACCAGCTGCCGGAGCCGTGGCGGTCCTGCCCAACGTGTGGGTGCTGAAATGGACCATGCCGCATATCATGCAGGCCGGGGCATTTCGAAGGCTGGCCAGGCGATCCAGCGGGCAGCGAACTGAGCCAAGCCGGTGGACGGTAAGCGCTAAACTGTCGACGGTAGCCCGTGCTTAATGGCCGGTGGACCGTCGACAGTGTAGTATCTGCGCCGCATAGGAGTCTATCAGCGAGAGAAGGTGGTAGCTTCGTAACTTATTGCTAACGCTTAAGGCCGTAATTTTTGGAGGCTTGATGCCAAAATGGCGAATTGGAGTTCAAGAGAAGCCGAGTGGAGGTGCTAAAAGGTCATATTGCGGATTAATTAACTTTAATGTAACGCTTTGTGTGGAATGGGTGGCTCAGATAGGAGGCGGTGTTCTGCTTACCTGCGTCTTTGTGGTCTGAAGGCGGTCATCATGGAAACCTCTTGTCAATGAGGTGCTTACGGTTTTATTAGTATCTTTAAAATATCGTTAATGTAACGATATATAGAGATGTAACTTTGATGTTACGGGCAATGAGCTGGATCGTGCAGTAGCTACGGCTTCGAGCTGACGATCTGCGCTAGATCAGCGGGTCTCAAATTGATAAATAACATTTAAGTTTCGATTAAATAACTAAAATGTAACGCTATCAATCGTTGAGGCTTGTTCGTTTGCCAAATGGCTGCAGAGCCGCCTTTGGCGCTTGATGGATGGCCACTGTGGCTGAGTTCTTGGGGACAAGACGGCCACTTTAGGCGTGGTGCGACCTACTCTTTGGGCGGCTTTTGAGTCTTGCGGAAGAGCCAGTTGAGGATGCCCTTTTTCGGCGGCGGGGCTTCTTCGACAGCGACGGTAGGCTCGGTCTTCTTGGCCTTGGCGACCGGGACTGGGCGCGGGATGGCTTTGGGGCCTTCGATGATGACGGTCATGCCGGCGGAGACCTGTTTGACGAGTCGGATGACGTCCCAGTTGGCGGTGCGCATGCAGCCGTGACTGGAACTGCGGCCGATGGTCTGGGGACTATTTGTGCCGTGGATGCCGATGCCGGGCTTGCTGAGGCCGATCCACATGATGCCGACGGGGTTGTTCGGGCCGATGGGGAGGGTGTAGAAGGTGTCGCTGCGGACGCCGTATTCGAGGACGCTTTTGTCCCAGCGGAAAGTCGGCATCTGGGTGATGCCGATGATGCGCCAAGTGCCGGGAGGGGTGGCGAGGTAGCCGCTGCCGGGGGTGATGGGGAGGCTGGCGAGGAGCTTTTCACCCTCCCAGAGGTCGAGCATTTTCTCGATGGTGTTGATCTTGATGACGCGGGCCTGGAATTCGGGCACTTCAGGAAGCTTGGCCACCTCGGTGAGTTCCTCAATGAGGAAAGGGGTGACATTGGGCACCTTCACGGAATCGCCCGGTTTGAGGGCGCTCATCTTCACAGGGAGGTTGATGTATTCCAGGAAGTCAGGGGCGCAGTGGAAGCGCTCGGTCAGGAACTCGAGCAGGGAGTCGTAGGGCAGGTATTTCTTTTTGCTCTGCGCGGAGGGCTGGGTGGGAACCTCGCCGACGAATTTGAGGTCTTCCTCGCGGATGGTGTAGGTGGTGTAGAGTTCGCTGACGCTGGAGAGGTCCAGCGTGTGATCTTTGAGCTCGGTCTCGGGCAGGCCTTGGGATTTTTGGTAGCGCTTCAGGGCCTTGGTGCCGAATTCGCCGGGGCGACCATCGAGTTTGCCGGGGCCGAAGAGCTTGCTGTCGAGGAAGATCTGGAGACGCAGGATGTCCTCGATGGGCTCGGGGGCCTTGGGGAGGGGATCAGGAATGGTGACCGCGCTGAAGGAGCGCAGGGTCAAAGCCAGAAGGAAGAGGAAAAGGAAAGTCAGGTGTTTCATTTCAGGGGAGATCGGGAGAATCTCGAAAAGCGGTCGTGAATAGATCACGCCGTCCATGTCCATACGCGCAAGAGGGGCGAGATGCAACAGGGAGGGCGGTGGGGAAATTGGCGGTATGCTATAGCAGCTGTCAGGCCGGGTTTGAGAGGCGGGCTCGCTGGGCTTCGAGGCGGTCAAGGCGGCTGTCCCAAGTTCTGTGTGATCTTCTTCAGCCTATATATAATAGGGACGTAGTCTGGAGGGGGAGAGTAAGGTTGTTGAGCTGGCTCTTGGAGGAAACGAACTGGAAAGTTCGTTCTACGGTGGGGTGCATTTTTGGTGCAGAGGACTTGAGTCGGCGGGGAGGCTCGCCAGAGATGAAGGCATGTCTTTGGAAGCGAAGGGAATGTTGAAGCACTACCTGGAGCAGCGTTTGCTCGCGGGGGAGACGCATGTGGGGGTGAGGCCGGGGACGCTGGAGCGGATGCAAGGGGGACGGAGGCCTGCATCGATGTCGCCGGGACCCGTGGGGCGTGCGCCGCAGGGGCGGGCTTCGATGGTCGCTGAGGAGGCTCCTCCAACACGGCCTGCGCAGCCGATGATGACGACGAAATCTTTTCTGGAGTCGACGGCTCCGGTGGCGGCCGCAACGACGCGGACGATGAGTGGTGGTTCGGCTGCAACTGGGCGAGCGCCTGCGGGTGTGAAGCTGGCGGCTGCTGCGGCGGCACGGATCGAAGTGACGGGCGAGACGAAGGCGGAGAAGCTGGCGGCGCTGGCTTCGATCGCGGAGAAGTCGCCCGAGGCGCGGGCGCTGGGGACACTGCGGGAGACGATGGTGTTCGCGGTCGGGAATCCAGAGGCGCAGATTTTGTTCATCGGCGAAGCTCCGGGATTTGAAGAGGAGCGGCAGCAGGAGCCTTTTGTGGGGCCTGCGGGTCAGAAGCTGACAGGTATCTTGAAGGCAATGGGACTGGAGCGGAGAGATGTGTACATCAGCAACATCTGCAAGTTCCGTCCGGCGATGGAAGGCAATCAAGGTACCTCGAACCGTGCGCCGAATGACGCGGAGATGGCGAGCTGTCTGCCGTATGTGCTGACGGAGATTTCGATCATCCAGCCGAAGGTCATCGTGGCGCTCGGCGGTGTGGCCTGCAAGGGGCTGGGCATCGGCGAAGGTGTGATGCGCCTGCGCGGCCGGTTCTATGATGTGCAGGGCATTCCGACGATGGTGACGTATCACCCGAGCTACATTCTGCGCGAGGAGAAGCTGGCCGGTGGAGGCATTCGTGCGAAGCGCGAGTGCTGGGAGGATATGATGAAGGTCATGGAGAAGGCGGGGATGCCGATCAATGACAAGCAACGCGGATATTTCCAGAAGTAGGCGGTGAGCAGTAAGCTGTGAGCAGTGACTAACCCTGAAATCTAATCGTGCATTTTCTCCTGACTAATGATGATGGCATTGATGCGCCGGGCATCGCGGCGCTGGAGAAGGCGGTGCGGATGATTCCGGGGGCGCGGGTGAGTGTGGTGGCGCCGATCCGGGAGCACAGCATGTGCGGGCACCGGATCACGACGCACTCTCCACTGCGTGCGGAGCCTCGAGGTGAAGGCCGATGGGCGGTGGAGGGAACTCCGGCGGACTGTGTGCGGCTGGGACTCTTTGCTTTTGAACTGAAGCCTGACTGGGTGCTCTCCGGCATCAATGCGGGCGGGAACCTGGGGCAAGATATTCATGTGTCCGGGACCTGTGCGGGTGCTCGTGAAGCGTCTTATCATGGCGTGAAGTCGGCGGCTTTTTCTCACTATCTGATCCGTGAGCTGGGGGTGGACTGGGATCGCGCGGCGCGCTGGACGCAGGAGGTGCTGCTGCATCTGCAGACGCGTGAGCTGCATGATGGCGAATATTGGTGCGTGAACTTTCCGCATCATGCGCCGGGTGAGCTGGCGCTGCCGACGATGCGGGACTGCCATCCGGCGAGGTCGCCGCTACCGGTGAGCTTCCGGTTAGGGGATGATGGGTTCCATCACTACGATGCACGCTATGCGGACCGCGTTCGTGATCCGGAGTCCGATGTGGCGGTTTGCTTTGGCGGTGAGATCGGGATCTCGAAACTGCGTGTGTGACTGACTCATGAGCAAATCCGCACCAGAGGTGGAGGCACAGTCCTCTGCGTCGCTGGAGAGCTGGATGCTCCGGGTGCGAAGGCATCCTGGATTGCGGAGGTTTTTGATCAGTCGTGTGTCGTTGCAGAGGCGAGTCTCGCCCTGGCTGCTGGGGCTGAAGATGACGACGGTGGAGACCGGTTTGTTAGGCGAACATCTGGCGGTGAAGCATCTGCGCGAGCAGGGACGGCGTGTGCTGTTTCGGAACTATCGCGGGCTGCATCGTGGTGAGGTGGACATTGTGGCGCGGCATGGGCAGGTGCTGACCTTTGTGGAGGTGAAGACGCGGCGGAGTGCGGCGTTTGGGCGGCCGGCGGATGCGGTGACTCAGGAGAAGCAGTTGCTCATTCAACGCGGGGCGCTGGATTGGTTGAGGTTGTTGGGGAATCCGAAGATCGCGACGCGGTTTGATATTGTGGAGGTGGTGCTGGTGGATGGGGAACTGCCGCGGGTGAGTGTGATGGAGAATGCTTTCACGTTTGCGGATAGTTCGATGGCGGGGAGGTGAAGATATTTATGATTTACGATTTTTGATTTATGATTTGTTAGGTAGGGGTGTGGCGGTGACGGGGGGCCGATCCAGAGCGCCAGAGGACAGGCGCAGTCCAGGACGCTCCGCGACTTCTTGGGGTGTTTGGCGAAAGGGAGTCGGGAGAGATCGGTGCGGGAGGAAGTCGGCCGCGACGCAGCGCGGCCCTACCGGGGGTTTTGGACGCTTCGCGACTTTGGAGTCTGGGGGCGTACGCAGCACAACCCCATTGGAATGGGGTTGTACGGGGGGGGAGCAAGCTGGAAGCTTGCACCACATTAGTCGGCGATGTGCCAGCGGCCTTGGTTGTCGTCGGTGTAGGGGCGGGAGTCGACGTTGTAGACGATGTCGAAGGCGACGACGGCGCCTTTGGGGACGGGGATGCCGCCATCGGGGGCGGTCCAGGTTTTGCCAGCGGGCGTGTCTCCGGTACAGACGAGGGGGGTGATGATGCGGGGTGTCTTCGGGGAATTGGTGAGATGCCAGCGGACCTCGACGGACTCAATCTTGGGTTTGGTGGAGACTTCGAAGGCGAGGGTGTCCTGAGCCTCGGTCTTTTTGGCGGGTTTTACTTTGGCGGTCTTGAGCTTGAGATCGGCGAGGCCGAAGCGCAGCCAGTGGTTTTTGCCGAGATCAGAGTCCCAATGAGTTTGACCATCGTCATGCGTGCAGGAGAACCAGAGTTCGAGTGCATCGCAGCCTTCAGGGATATCGAAGGTGGCGGTGAGCATGAAGCCCTGGCCGGTGACGTCCGCGAGTTCGGCGAGAGGAAGGCCAGCGGGAAGCTCGAGCAAGCCCTGCCATTCGACGCCGACGGGATGGAAGCGCACGTAGGCGCGGATGTGATGTTCCTCAGTGGCGGCATCGCCGAGCGAGACGAGCCGGAGGGGATCGTAGCGCAGGAGGCACGGGCCGGGGACAAGGTCTCCCTGGACGAGCTCGTGGAAATCTGAGGTGAAGGTGATCTGGGGCCGGGCGCCCGCGTTTTGACGGAGTTGCATGATGGGTTCCTTCAGGTGTTGGGATTAGTAGGATGCGCTCACGAGCGTGTCTGTGCGATTGTCGAAGATTTTGACAAAGACGATGTTGAGGGACTGGTTCCAGTACCAGGCGTCGACCGTGGAGGATTCGAGCGAGTCGGGATCGCCGACATTGGGCAGCGTGGTGCCATCGCGAGTGACCTGGTAGGCGGAGGTGATGCTGCCGAGGATGCCGATGTAGTTGAAGGGCGAAGGTGGCGTGTAGTTGTCCGTCACGCGGGCGATACGGACCTGGCGCGTGGTGCCATTGTTGGTTAGGGTTTGCTGGTAGATGCGTGAGATGCGGTACTCGCCCTTGGTCTCGGCATTCTGGGTAATGCCATCATCCTGATAGAGTTGATAGGCCTGTCCATCCGTCCAGCGATCGGGGCCGGGATAACAGTTGATGGTGAGAGGATTGGCGGGAAGCTCGCCGACCCACTGCTCCAGATGCTGGAAGGGCAGGATGGCACCGGCGCGGACGTAGGTGGGGACGAGATTGAGATCCGCGTAGTAGCTGATGACCGTGCCGCCTTGAACCGCGCCGAGGAGCGGAGCCTGGTTGTTCTGGAAGGCATACCAGTTGCTGCCGGCAGGCAGGTAGAGGTCACGGGTAGGAGAGATTGGCGGGCTGGCGGTGACGGCCTGGAAGAGCATGGGCGCGACAAGGAAGTCGCCACCGACGAAGAACTGGGAGTCGAGGTAGTAATTGCTGTTCCCGTAAACACCCTGGTCCTGAGGCTCATTGAGGAAGAGCGGACGGCAGATGGGCAGACCGGTCTGGGTCCACTCAAACATGGCATCATAGTAGATCTGCATCATGGTGTAACGCAGCTCGACATAGGTGCGGCAGTTGGTCGGCACGGGCTCGCCATAGGCGAAGGCCTCCTGGAACTGCTTGTTGTAGCCGTCGTAGTGATTGCGATACCACGGCAGGAAGGAACCGAGCTGCATCCAGCGGGTGAAGAGCTCATAGTTGGTTATGCCGCCGACTACCGTGCCGCCGATGACGCTGGTGCCACCGACTGAGCCGGAGCCTTTGGCGAAGCCGCCGATGTCACAGCCACTGATGGGGACGCCGGACATGCCGAGGTTCAGGACCTCAGGGATGTTGATGTTGAGGAAATCCCAGCTCGAGGCGGAGTCGCCCGTCCAGAGGCCTGCGTAGCGCTGCATGCCGGCATAACCGCCACGGGCGATGATGAAGTTCCGGCGCTGCGGAGCGAGTGCATTGATGCCGTCCCAGGTGGCGTGGAGGAGGTTGTTGACGTAGCTATTGTGGAGCTGCGCATTCGGAAGGTAGTTGGTGGCGACGACCTTTCCGGTGGTGGGATCCACCTCTTCCTGCGCCATCATGAGATCCTGCGGGAAGGTTTTAAAATATTGCTGGGAAGGGGGAAGGTTGGCATCGATGGCCGGGCAGGTCATGTCCTGCCAGATCATATCCAGCCCCACGTTCTGAATGAGGTCCTGGTACTGCTGGCCCCAGACTTCACGAACATTGGTTAGGCCGAAGTCGGGGTAGTTTCCCGGCGCGGTGAGCGGGGTCTGACCCTGGTTGTTTGGCTGGAGAGGCGGGTAAGGGTAGGGATTGTTGCCGTAGTTGACGCCGTAGTTCACGCCGCCCTGGTAGAGGTTCGGGTCTTCGCCGGACTCGTAGCGGGTGTTGTAGATCAGGGCATTGGCGGCCTTGAGCGCATCACCCTGTACATAAGGTGCTTTTTCACCGGCCTGGTTCAGCACGTTGGTGGTGATGATCGGGGTGATGTTTGTGGACATCTTGAAGCCGATGAGATGGAGGTCATCAAAGAGTTCCTTGGTATTCGGGAACTTCATCTCGCTGTGCGTGAAGGTCCGGTAATTGTCCTGGAAGTCGACGTCAATATGCAGGCCATCGCAAGGGATGCGCGCGGCGCGGTAGGAGTTGGCGGCGGCGGCGAGCTTGTAGCGATCAAAGTAGCCGTAGGCACCCTGGTGGAAGCCAAAGGCATAACGCGGAGGCATGGGTGCGCGGCCGGTGAGCGTGGTGTATTGGCGGAGGATGTCAGGGACGACGGAGCCGGCGAAGAAGTAGGTGTCGAGCTCATTGTAGAGGCCGCCGAGGTAGTACTTGCCGTCCATGTTCGAGTAATCGTTCGCCGAGACATTGGCGAATGTTTGGCCGCAGTTATCGAGGAAGAGTCCGGTGGCGAAGGCGGAGCCTGAGAAGGCACCGGAGGGCGTGGGATCGTATTCGACGAGAACCGGGATGGAGCAGTACAATGGCTCTGTGGGATTCAGCGGGCCGGGCTGGCCTTCGGAAGGACCGTTGTAAGTGAAGTTGTCGAAATTGAAGAAGGTGAAAGTGAACTGGTTCTTCTGGAGATCCTGGCCGGCTTTCTCACCGAGACCGTAGTAGCTGGCACCACTGGGGGCGGTCTTCATGATGGCGATGACCTGCTGGCCGGGGATGTAGAGCACACCCTGGCCTGGAGCATCCTGGTGGATGAGCTGGCCGTTGCGATACACCTGCACATAAAACGGTGCGAGGCCAACCTGGATGGTGATGGCACCGGTATTGATCTGCAGCGTCTGCGCATTTGGCTGGCTGGAGGTGACATTCAGACCGGAGATGCCGAGATCACGATCCACTACAGCGGTGGAGGTTTCGGTGGTGTAAGTGGCACCGGGCACTGGTGTGAAGCGCAGCCGATAGGCCGTGGCCCCGAGGACCTCGATGTAGAGGGAGTAGGCGTTGTTCTGGCCGAAGGTGAAGGTGAAGCGACGACCGGTGGCGTCGGGTGACCAGGAAGCAATATTGCCCACGGTACTCCAGCCGGGGTTGTTAGGCGTGAATTGATCTGGGTAGACGAATGGGAACGAGGTGCTCATGACGGGAGGTAGGGAAGGGAAAGGCTTTTTGATGTGGGCAGAGGACCTCCGGGAGCTGCCGCGATGTGCAGCAGACCAGACTCGGAGGTAACCCGGAGATCGGCTTATTTGGCCGGGCAGATCTTTTGATTGTTAGGCAGGAGCTGCGTGGAGATATCCACAGTGTCCGTGCCTGTATAAGGTGCTGACTGCGCGCGAAGCTGCATGAGCCAGGAGTAGTCAGCATCTCCCATCAAACCGCGGACGGCGTTCTGGCCGAAGATAGGCACGCGATACTTCACGCCATCAATGGTCTGGGTGACGTAGCGACCGTAGGGATCTTTTTTGAAGGCCACCGCGGCACCGGCGGAGAAGTGGCAGCCAGCACAGCTTTCCGTGGCGAAGATGATGTTAGGATCTGCGGCGAGTCCGGCAGGCAGGCGGTAGTCATCGGCCACAGGACCGGCGACTTGATTGCCTGACTGGAAGAAGGTTTCCATGGTGGTGTTCACCAGGAAGACGGGGACCACTTTTCCGGGGATCTTGTAGACAATGCTCTCGTAGGAGGATGGTAGCACTTGGCCGTTAGGCTGATTGGCGACACCATTGGTGAAGCCTGGGAAGCTCGGTGCGACGGGCCACTGGGTGCCGATCAGTTCATAGTATTGGAACACAGAGCCGAGGCTCTTCAGCGCTGCCTGGACCTGGGCATTGAGGGCTGCGGTGGCTTTGGGAACCGGCAGGACCATGGTAGCCTGCGTGGGATTCGTGGTGAGGGATTCATCCCAGGAGGTGAAGACTGATGGGCCGTCGTTTTTGCCGGTGGCAGGATTGAATTGTGCGACGGGTGCGGCGTTCTTCGGGGGAAGAGTATTGATCGGAATCGTGGGATTCGTGGTGTTGAAGAAGGTGGGCTTGATGGGGCGGCCCTTGCTGTCTTTTTGGAGGTCGTCGGAGTTGGTGTTGTCCACCTGCTCAAAGGTGGCCCAGATCCAGGTGGGGGATGATTCCGTCTTCGCGGTGATGTGCATGCCCACCAATCCGAAGTCGGCGGTGTAGGGCTCGCCCGTGAGCGGAATGACGCGGGCTTTGCGAACTAGGAATCGGGCGGGATCATCCTGATCACTCATCTGCTTCCAGGACATCTTGATCTCCATGGCCCCGCGCTTGGTGGTGCCTTTGTTGGAGGGGAAGTTGATCTGGTTTTTCGCGGTGTAGGCGATCTGGCCTTCCAGGTTGTAGAGCTTGTTTTCGACGAGGTAGTTGAACTCCACATCGTTCATTGCGGCCTGATAACGCACCCATTTGCCCTGCTGGTCGACCATGGGACCGGTGAAGGCCTGGAGGCTGCCGCTGGCTCCGCCGATGACTGGGAGAACGTAGTCGCCATCACCTGCTTTCTTTTTGTCCGCTGGAGTGCCGATGGACATGCCGGACATCCAGAAGGTCTTCTTCTGACTCTCGGAGACGGCGGATTTCCAGTCAGGTGGCGCAGCACCGTCTTTGCGGTAAACGAGTCCCGCATCGACGAAGGATTCCCACACGCGTGGTGTGGTGGAATCAGCGAGAGTTAAATCATTGTTAGGCGAGCCGTCAGGTTTCGCGGGCCAGTTCAGCGCGATGAAGGTCTGCCAGGAGAAGACATCAAACAGGCGCTGGGCAGGCGGAATGTTGCTGTCCGGAATGTTGTAGGGCGGATTGGGCTTCTTCGGCGTGTCACTCAGCGCTCGAAGCGCGGCGACATTTACGTCATAGGGCAGGTCCGACTTGAAGGGGACGGAGACGAGCAGCGCGGGATCTTTGGCCGGGCTGGCTTCCTGAGCGGGGCTGACGGCGGCGGCAGTCGTGCATGCGCCAATCAAGAAGGGGAGGAGGCAGCGTCCGGAGAAAACGTCATTGATGTTAAGATTCTGTTTCATGGCGTCGCTAGTCTAAATGGGGTGATGTTGGGGATGTATGACTATGACCGCATCGATAGCAGGACGAGTGCCAAATGGTGACGATGTTGTTTGTCTTATGTTTTTAGGTTAAAATACTCATTTCTTAGTGTTTAAGTTATGGTTGAAACATTGATGTCACATTTCGATGAGGGCGGGCTGAGTTCCGGAAGTGAGGGGTGGGCAGACGGGGCTTCTTCGAAGGTGACGGCTGCTTGAGTGTGTGTTTTAAAGTTTGTTAGGTGTGGGGTGAGGTGTCCAAAGGGTCCGCTTGGGTCCGTTTCGGTGGTGCGGAATCAGGTGGAGTGTGAGGGGCTATGAGTGTGCTTTTTTACAGGAGATTTGGAGTACTGGAGGATGGGACTGCGGGAGAGGCCGTTTACGGTCGTTTACAGTGGTTGACGCTTGTTTACGGTTGTTTGGAAGAGGAGCGGATCCGGCTCAATCCGACTGGATCCGACCTGCGCGAGGCCAGGGCGGAAGGATGGAGATGGAGGGATCGTGGGGCGAATCCGACTGAATCCGACCAGATCCAGGTATTTTTCACAGGAGATCTGGAGGGGGGAAAGGGCCGGGCTCACCTTTCGGACCAGGGTGGCCATTTGGGGCGACCCAGGCTGGTCAAGGTGTGAAGAGCGGCGTGCTGACGCGAGCCGCTACACGGGGCGATCCAAGTCAATCCAAGCAGATCCAGGTTGGATCACTGGCCGAGTTTTTTGCGGACGCCTTCGATCTCTTCGCGGCCCATGTCGATCTCGCGCTCGATGACGGTCTTGTCGCGACGTAGCTCGCGGATGCCATCGACGGTCCAGTAGATGCAACTGACGCTGAGGGCGGCAAAGAGGACGAAAAGGATGTGGCACATGAAGGCCATCTGGCGCTCCTGGGCCTTGCGGGCGGCGCGGTCGGTGTCCACATCCAGGACACCGAGGAGGTCCATCCACCAGAGGCGCCAGAGCTTGGTGTCACCGCCGATCTTCAGGACGAAGATGCAGAGCGAGAACGAAAGGATGGCAGTGATGGCGGAACCTACGGGCATGAAGGTCGTGAGAGTGGAGGGCGGATAAGGCCGGATGTCAGTGAGAGGAGCAACGGTGTCTGCTCGGGGAGGCGGGGAGTGATGATCCTGTCATTTCCGACGCTCGAGAACGACACGGAAGCCGATGGTGGGACGCTTGGTGTCCGATGGCACGGGAGTGCGTCTGGAGGAGAGGAGTTCGTCAGGATTGGAGGTGCGCCAGTTGCCGCCGCGGACAGTGCCGAGGGTGCTTTTGGTGTCGTTGGGCTTGGCGGAGTCGAAGTCAGTGTCCACCCACTCGCTGGCATTGCCGCCGAGGGCGATGATGCCGCGATCATTGGGCTGGAAAGCTCCCACGGGGCCAAGGAATGGGAAGCGATCCTCATAGCCTGGAATGAAGGACTCGAGGTTGGCTTTCCGCGCGCCATTGGCATCGGCGAGGTTTTCGACATTCGGCGGCGGAGGCCAGTCGAAGCCCCAAGGGTAGATGCCGCGGATGCGGCCATCGCGCTCGCTGGGCTTGGTGCCGCGCTCCAGGGGCAGGCCGACGGCGCGGCTCCATTCATCATCGGTGGGGAGTCGGTAGACATCCTTCGGATCGATGAGGCCGGCGTTGCGTTCGCGCTCAGTGAGCCAGGCGCAGAAGGCGCGGGCTTCCTCGCGGTCCACGCTGACGACGGGCTGGGTGTTGCCCTTGCCTTCACTGTCGAGGTTGCCAGGGCGGCGGATGTTGCTGGCGCTCCTGACGTACTCCATGTAGTCGCGACGGCGTGTCTCCGTGGCGGCGATCATGGTGGTGTCTGTGAGCGGGACGAAGCGCATGCCGAGGCCGTTTGCCTCCCAGGCGCGGCCGAAGGTCACGGCCTGGCGTGTCTGCATGTCACTGAAGAGCTCAAGCTGCTCGCCGGGACGGACTTCACCCTCAAGGACGACATCGGAGAAGCCTTCCTCACGCAGCTCATACTCCACGAGGCCGCTGCGGACGCGGGGAAGCTCCAGCGGTGTGTAACCGAGAAACTCCTCATGCTGGAAGACGCGGACTTTTTCCGGTGTGCTGCGGAGGGTGACGCTGCCGTAGGTCTGGCGCTCCACACGCATGTGGAAGGCCTGCCAGTCAGCACCTTCGGCTCCACTGGTGCCGGTGGGTTCGCCCTCGCGATCATCTGGCATGTCCTCAGCGCCTGCGGCGGGAGTATCGACATAATAGAAGGGTTCGACTTCGTAATGGTGCTCCTGGCTGAGGAGGCCTGCCTCGCGGTCGCGATCAGTAAGCCAGAAGCGGAAGGCCTCGGAGTCGCCGACGGGTGCGACGACGTAATAGGCGGTGTCCTTGCCGGTGCCTGCCCTAACCACACGTCCTTCAAAAGAGCGGCCGGTGGCTTCCAGGAAGCGCTTGAAGTGCTTGATCTCCACAGGCTGGACGGTGATGTGGCCGCCGGGTGCGGGTTTGAAGACCATGCCGAGGCTGTTCACCCACTTTTCACCCTGCTGCGGCAGGCGGGTGACCTCGAGCGTGAGATCGTACTCGGCAGGCTTGGAGCGGCTCGCGGTGTGCTCGATCTCCTGATGCTTGTGACCGGGCAGGCGGAGCTGGTAGATGATGGGCACGCCTTCCTCAGGATTCAGCATCAGCGGGGTGATGCCGAGATCATCCTCACCCGCATAGACATGGGCACCGGCAGGTGTGGTCTTGATGGTGAGCATGGGCGTGCTCTTCTGCACCGAGACCACGTTCATGGCGCTATTGCGCTGGGCGATCCACATGCCGAAGCCGACAGCCAGACTGAGGGTGATGACGGCTGCGGCGGCCCACTGCCACATGGCTTTGCGTGAGGAGGGCAGGGGCTGTCCGCGCATGTCCAGGGCCATCTCGCGGGCGCTCGTGTAGCGGTCTTTGGCCTTGGGCGCGCAGGCGGTGCAGATGATGCGGTGCAGGCGCTGCCAGGAGTCGAGCTTGTCCCCACTGTCACTGCAGGAAGGGATGTCCGGGAAGTCGAGGCGGTCCTTTCCAGTGCTGGCCTCATAGAGCACCATGCCTAACGAAAAGATGTCAGACGCGGGTGAGCCGGGCCCCTCGGGAGCGACGAAGCCCTCCGTGCCGACGAAGCTGCGCTGGCCGAGAAGGGCCACAAGGCCGATGTCTGCGAGGCGGCAGTGCCCATCAATGAAGATGAGGTTTGAGGGCTTCACATCCCGGTGGATGAGTTTGTTGTCGTGCAGGTGCTGGAGACCTTCGGCGACATTCGACCCGATGGCGAGGCAGCGGTCGGCCTTGAGCTGCTTTGAGCGGCGCATCTCAAGCCCCAACGTGTGAGGCTTGTAGGTGTCGGCATCGATATCGCGGCCTTTCTCCAGATCATCCGCCAGCTCCATCACATAGTAATAGAAACCCTGGGCATCACTGCGGCCGACCTGGAGGATGGGGACGAGTCCTGGGTGACGGCGCGAGATGGGCTCGTAGCGCTTGATGGCCTCAAACTCGCGCTCAAAGGAGTCCGCGTGGTCATAGTCCTCACGCCAGACGACCTTCACCGCGCGCAGCACGCCGGTGACGGAGCGGGCCATCCAGACCTCCCCATAAGCACCCCTGCCGATGAGACGGAGGGTCTCATGGTCGCGGACTTCAGGGGCTGGTCTGGCAGGGGACATTTGGAAAAGCCTGCTAACGTAGCCACTTCACGCAGCGGATGCCCAGAGAAAAATGGGGCATTCACCACCATACTAAGATTGACATGCAGCCGGGCTTTCGATTAGGAACGCTGCACACCGTGGCAAATGTGTAGATCTCCCGAGTTATGAAGCCTCTTCTTATTGCTTTTGCCCTTATCCCTCTTGGTGCCATCAATGCCGAGCCGAGAACCTTTACCAGTCCGGATGGTCGGACGATCCAGGCGGAGATCGCCGCGGCCACACCGGACCGGGTGACTCTGAAGATGACCAACGGTCAGACGATCGTGGCGCCGGTGGATAAATTTGTGCCGGCGGATCAGGAGCACATCGATGGCTGGCGGAAGGCGAACCCGGCGCAGATCAAATATCGGTTTGCGGCCGACTACACGAAGTCGAAATCCAGCTCAAGCAAAAGCGGCGGCAGCAGCGAGGTCATCACCACCGAAATGTGGGAGTGTAACATGAAGCTCACGAACCAGTCCGGCCAGACGCTGGAAGGTGTGACGGTGGATTATATCATTTACACGGATCAAATGAACCGAGGGACCAAAGTAACCACCGGGCAAAAGGGGCAGATCAAGATCGGCACCATGAAAAACATGCAGCAGATGGTGATGCAGACGGACCCGGTGCAGCTTCAAGGGGTGGAGCTCAAAGGTGGCTTCTATTACACGGATGGCAGCCGCCCACGTGAGAAGGAATCCATCCGGGGAATGGTGATCGAGGTCAGCCATGAGGGCAAAAAGGTCTTCACCTGGGCTTCCAACAATGTGCCCAAAGGGGCCATGACTGCCGAGGGGACTGAAGGCTCTCTGTTTGGCAAGTGAAGGGATGCGCCTTACGCGATCACTTCCTGGATCACCCTGCCATAGCTGATGGGCACCGGACGGTTCGCCACATCGCGGACCTCGGTGTCGTGACGGACGCCTAACAAATGATACATGGTGGCAGCGAGGTCGTCTGGCTTCACTGGTTTCTCGGCGGGGTATTCGCCGTTCTTGTCCGAGGCTCCATGGACGAAGCCGCGCTTCACGCCGCCACCGGCGAGGAGGGCCGTGTAGCACTGGGGCCAGTGGTCGCGGCTGATGTTTTTGTTGATCTTCGGCGTGCGGCCAAACTCGCCGACCCAGACAACCAGCGTGGTGTCCAGCAGGCCGCGGTCTTCCAGATCATTCAAGAAGGTGGGCAGGGTCTGCTCCGTCATCGGCATGTGGTATTTGTCGATGATGGGGAACATGCGGGTGTCGTTGAACCCATGGGTGTCCCAGCCGCCTTCGGTGGTGCTCTGGCCGCCGATGCTCGGGGCGAAATTGACGGTCACGAATTTGACCCCGGCTTCCACCAAACGGCGTGCCAGCAGGCAGCTCTGGCCGTAGGCGGTGCGGCCATAGGAGTCGCGGACTTTGTCAGACTCTTTGGTTAGGTCAAAGGCGGTGCGCAGCTTCTCGCTATGCAGCATGGCGAGCGCCTTTTCATAGTAGCCCTCGATGCCTCGGGCCTCGGCGGAGTAGTCGAGCAGTTTCGTTTGCGCATCGACGAGCTTTTGCAACTCACGGCGTGCGGAGAGGCGCTCGTAGCTGATATCCGAAGGCAGGCTGAGCTCCGGCAGGGCAAAGCTGGGCGAGCTGGGATCCCGCAGGACGAAGAAGGGATCATGCTGCTTGCCGAGGAAGCTGCCGCGCTGACCGGGGGTAAAGGAGCCATCACTCACGGTCCAGGGCAGGCTCACGGAGGTGGGGAGGGCTCCGGTCACGGGGGATAGGCGGTCCACCACACTGGCGTAGGCAGGGAAGAGGTCCTGGGTTTCCTTGAGCCGCTGGTCATCACTCGGCGGCGCATGGCCGCTCAGCGCGTAGTAGCCGGCGCTGTTGTGGTTCTTCATCGTGTGATGCATGGACCGGATGAGAGTCACTTTGTCCATGATCCTGGCCGTCTTGGGCAGGCGGTCGGAGACCATGATGCCATCGGCGCTGGACTTGATGGGCTTGTGAAAGCCGCGGATGCCTTCGGGCGCATCGGGCTTCATGTCGAACGTTTCCAGGTGGCTGGGGCCTCCCCATTGGAAGAGAAAGACGACCGATTTGGCCCTGGCGATGAGCTTGTCCATTCCGGCGGCCTCATTGGCCTGAAGCAGGCGTGGCATGGTGAGTCCGAACATGCCCAGACCTCCGGCCGTGAGCAGGCGGCGGCGCGACCAGGGGGCTGGCGCGCAGGGGCCGATGAGATCCGAAGGGGACATGGGGAGGAAACGTCCGCAGGAGGAGCGCTTTTGCGCCACAGTCCAGCGTTTCATCCTTTGCGCAGAGCGGGATTTGTGTGCAATCCTTCCGGCCCCCATGTCCAACCGTCCCCTCATCCTCGGCACTCGCGGCAGCGAGCTGGCCCTCACGCAGACCGAAATGGTCACCGCAGCGCTTCAGGCCGCGTATCCAGGTCTTGTCGTTGAGCGGAAGATCATCCAGACCAGTGGCGACAAGCGTCAGGACCTGCGCTTTTCCGAGTTCGCAGGCGTGGCCCAGGTGGACAAGGGCATCTTCATCAAAGAACTCGAGATCGCTTTGGAAAAGGGCGAAATCGATGCGGCTGTGCATAGCCTCAAGGACGTGCCGAGTGACCTTGCTGCTGGTTTCCAAATCGCTTCGGTGCTGGAGCGCGCGCCGATCGAGGACGTGCTCATCACGCGTGAGTCTTTGACGCTCGAGACCCTTCCCAAAGGTGCTCGCGTGGGCACCAGCAGTGTGCGCCGCGCAGCGCAGCTCAAGTGGCTGAGGCCGGATGTCGAGATCGTGGAGATCCGCGGCAATGTGCCGACTCGTGTGAAGAAGGTGCTCGGTGAGCAAGCGCTGGATGCAGTGCTGCTCGCGGCGGCGGGTTTGATCCGCCTGGGTCTGCTGAAAGATGGTCTCATCCAGATTGATGGCCAGACTTTGCATGGTCTGACCTTGGATCCGGTGGCCTTCCTTCCTGCCGCGGGGCAGGGGGCGATCGCTATCGAGTGCCGTTCCAATGATAACAGCTCACGAGGTTTGCTGCGTGCACTGAATCACGATGATACGGAACTACGTGTAACGGCGGAGCGCGAGTATCTGAAACTGCTGGGCGCAGGCTGCCAGACACCCGTGGGCGCGCACACCTGGATCAGCGGGGACCAGCTGCACATGTCTGTGCGTGTGTTTGACGAGGCGGATCTCTCCGCCAAGCCGCGTGAACTGGAGATGAACGGCCCGGTGAGCGATCCGAAGGCTCTCGCCCTCAGACTCGCCAAGGCCTAACCAAGAGTGATCAGAGCGGCTTGCCGTAGATGGTGTCAAACACCTTCGGCGAGTTCGGGTCGATGATGGTGATGCCATCATCAGCGAAGCGCGCGGTCACGGTCGCGCCCTTGCCTTCCTGCATGTACTTCCAGTTCAGGTCACGCACTTTGGCGGCGGCATCCACGATGGCGCAGGTGATGCGGGCTTCCTCGGCGGTGGGGTAGAGATGTGCGACTTCATCGCGCGTGGCACCGGCGAACTTCACGCGGCAGATGGCCACAAGAGCGACCGTGAGGCTGTCCACACCGTAACCGATGTAGGCCTTCGTGCCGTCATTGCGCAGCACATCGCGGGTGAAGTGGTTGTTGCTTGTGCGGGAGCCGCCGTTTGCGTTCCACCAGCGGAATCCGCGATACTGCTGGTCGCTTTCGACCTTGCCATCGGCACCCACGATCTCATGCCCCTGGTTCACCGGGCCTTCGAAGTCGGCGGGGGTGATCCAGTTGTTGTGGAAGTTGATGGACATGCCGTTGTCAAAGTCCACACGCACCTGCACGGCATCGTAGGCATTGATGCCGTCACGCACGAGGCGCTTCTTCTGGCCCACGGCGGTGAGGCTGACGGGCTTGGACTTGTAGTAGCTGTAGATCAGGTCCGTCCAGTGCGGGCCGACATAACTAAAAGGATCGCTGCTTTCCACCCACTTGAAGGTACTGGTGCTGACTTCGAGCGGCTCTTCGAGATAGGCAGTGCCGTAGAGCGGCGCTCCGATGCGGTTCTGGATGTCATCGCGAATGCGCAGATGGTCCGGGTCATAGCGCTTGTGCATGTCCACACCGACGATGAGGTTCTTCTCCTTTGCCGCTTCGATGATCTCATCCGACTCCTGAGTCGTGAGGCACATGGGCTTCTCCGTGAGCACATGCACCCCGGCTGCGAGTGCCGACAAAATCGGCTGTGTGTGCAGATGGTCGGGAGTGGCCACGGCCATCACATCGAGATCCGGAAAGTCACGCAGAATGTCATCCCAAGGCGCTTCACCATGGTAGCACTTCGGTTCATGGCCGGTGATGCTCTTGAAAGCCGCGGCTGACTTTTTCGCCGAGCCTTCCGAGCGAGTCGCCACGGCCACGAGATCAAACTTCACTGGAGCGAGATCGCGCGAGTGTTCATCAAGCCCGACACGCGCGAGTTGTCCCGCGATGCCGAAACGCTGGAGGTCCGCATAAGCCCGCAGATGCACATCGCCGCCGAACATGCCGGCGCCGACGAGAGCGAGTTTGATCGTTGGGGTGGAATCAGAGGCGGTGGACATAAAGCGTGAGGCTGGAAGGTGAAGGGCCGCATGAGAGCAGCACTCCCGCCCCTGTTCCAGCCCCGGCGTGAATGGCTTCCGGTATTTTTGGGACGGGGCGGGATCTGAGCTAGGAGCCCCGGCTTTAGCCGGAATCTGGTGAGCAAAGAGTGTTCAACCTGCGCCGATTGCCCTTAACGGCAGTGTGCCAAATTCAGGTCGCCTGCTGATTGATATCTTGTCACTTCCTCGGAGGTGTCTCACAATAGAAGTCAATGAGCGCGCCTTATTCCTGGCGTCGATGGACGCCTTCTCAACAAGAGCTGGTTCTGAGGCACCGTCAGCTTCGTCACCAGCCCTGGCATTCGCCGCCTCATTGGAAGGAGAATCACGGGCACCGGTTCTTTCTGATCACGGCCGCTTGTTGGGAGCATCGTCCTCACATCGGATACTCGTTGGAGAGACTGGACAGTTTCGCCGCTGACTTGCTGACGCTGCTACAAAAGGAGTGTGTGTCTGTCCCTTCATGGTGCGTCTTGCCGAACCATTACCATGCCTTGGTAGAAACGGAGCAGCTGGCCGCTTTGCTCAAGTGCCTGGGACTATTTCATGGCAGGACATCGTTTGCTTGGAACCGCGAGGAGGAGACTCGTGGACGCTCCAACTTCTACCGTTGTGTGGATCGGACGATGCGCTCGGAGAAACATCAGTGGGTGACCGTCAATTACATTCATCACAACCCGGTGCATCATGGTTACACAGCTCAGTGGCAGGACTGGCCTTGGAGCAGCGCCCATGACTGGCTGGAGTATCATGGGCGCGAGCACATGACGAGGCTATGGCGTGATCATCCCCTCCTGGATTATGGACGGGGGTGGGATGATGCTGAGTTTTGAGGAGCAGCGGACATTCGAAGATTCCGCCTAAAGGCGGGGCTCCGAACGATCAGTTCGCGGCCTCAATGAAGCTCAGGAGGTCGGCCATGTCTTGCACGCTGAGGCCGCTTTCGAGGCCTTCGGGCATGAGGCTTTGGCCGGCGGAGTTGCTGCCCTGGATGTTGGCGCGCTGCAGGGTGACCACGGCGCCGCCCATCATTTTGAGGGTCATGCTGTTCGCGTCATCGGCGGTGATGATGCCCTGCACGGTCTGGCCTTCCTTCGTGTTCACGGTGTAGGCGATGAATTGCGAAGCCACCTCCTTGTGCGGCTCCAGGATGGCCGTCAGCAAGGCATCACGGCCCTTGGTCTTCACGGTGGTGAAGTTCGGGCCAACTTCGATGCCGAGGCCATTTGCTTGATGGCAGGCCAGGCAGCGGGTCATGTAATGAGTCTGGCCAGCCTTGGCATCGCCCTTCATGCCTGCAGCTAGAGCGAAGGTCCTGGCCACTTCTTCGCGGGAGGGCGGAATCACAGACTTCAGCACTGTGGCCGCCAGTTTGGCGATGCTGGCATTCTTGTGCTTCGCCAAAGCCTGCACTTGGGAGGCGGCGAGGTCTTTCGGCTCGGGTCCACCCTTCGTGCTCATGGCTTCAAGCAAGGATGCAGCTCCATCGTCTCGGGCCAGGAGTGCGGCCAGAGAGGCTTCACGAGCTTTGGGCTTGAGGCCGGACCATGCGGTGAGCAGAGATGCGGTGGCGGATTTGCCTAACAATTCGTTCGCGGATTTCACAGATGCCGCTTGGATGGCTTCTGACTGGCCGGCTTTGAGTCCGGCTTGAAGTGCGGTTTCCGCTTGATCCTGGGTGGCTAGCGCGAGCAGCTCAATCGCCTGAAGCCTGCTGCTTTCCGTAGCCTGCGTATCTTGTGCCGTGGCAGAAGCCTGGGTGAAGACTGCGGCGAGCTTGCCTTCCTTGTCAGCTCTTGCGATGGAGCTGCCTCCCTTGCGAAGGCCAGCGGCCAGGGCCTTCAAGCCGTTGCGGCGCAAGGTGGGCGCGGTGGCTGGCTCCGCGAGCAGCTTGATGGCAAAGGCCAATGCCTTGTCTTGCTTCTGCTGGCCGATGATGGAGAGCAATCCTTCGGCGACCAGGTCTGTCAAAGCGGGCTTGGGTGAATGGACGAGCTCCTCCAGGATCGGAAGTGGATCGACGCCTTCACTGCTCAGGATGGCGGACACGATGAGCGGATTATTGCCGTCCTTGGCGAGGATGGTCGCCTGCCGATGCTCCGCACTGGCTCCAGCGATGCCTGGGATATGCTTGTAAAACTCTGGAATCAGCATGCCGTAGGTGAAGCGAACTCGTGGGGAGGGATCCTCCTCCAGCTTGTAGACCGCAGCGGCGATCTTGCCTCCATTCATGATCTGCGATCCAAGCACTGTGCCTCTTTCGCGCACCTGGGCGGAGGTGTCGCCAACTGCCTTTTCAAGGGTGTCCTCTTTGAGGGCGCCGGATGTCGCCAGGGTGTTCAGGATGTGAATCTTTTCGAGCTCGGAGGAGTCTTCAAGGAAGCGAGCCTTGAGCATCGGCGCCACTGCTTTGTCCTGCTTCTCATAGAGCAAACGCTGGGCGGTGTCGCGATGCCAGCCATTCGTGTGGCCCAGTGTCTTCACCAGTTCCTCGCTGCTGGCAGAGCCGAGCGTGACCTTCTGGCCTTTGCGCTCCACGCCTTTGTCAGGCACGATGCGCCAGATGCGGCCACGATCGTTGCCGCTGTTGAGATCGAGGTGCTTCTTGATCTCATCCGGCACGCTCCAGGGATGCTCGATCACCTCACGATACATATCGCAGACATACAGGCAGCCATCGGGCGCATTGGCAAAGTTCACCACGCGGACCCAGGTGTCCTTGCTGGCGGCAAACTCAAAGCCGCGCTCATCGGCGGGGCGCTCGCCTTCCAGGTTGATGCCGTCTTTGGCATAACGAATGATCTTGCGATGAATGAGCTGGCCGCCGGCATCACCGCTGAAGCTGTTGTTCACGAACTCAGGGCCATACGCATCGCCACGATAGATGGTGGTGCCGGTGGCACCGGTGAAGTAGCCACTCACGCGACCTCCGCCCTCGACACTGCCTTTCACCACACCGGCAATGCGCCAACGGGTGCGGATGATGCGCCAGGGCTCATCCGGACTGATGCGGAAGACCTCTGCGGCTCCACCATCCACCGCAATGCTGCGACGACTCGGGGGCATGTCGTAGAAAGAGTTGCGCGCAGTGTAGCGGTCATCGTAGAGCCAGTACTGAAGATGGTCCGAGTTCGAGCAGCCGAACTTGCGGCCGTAGTTGTCAAAGCTCATGCCATACTGCGCACCGCCAAGTTCCAAGCCGAACTCATGGGTGAGCGGATCAAACCAGAAGTCTTTGCCACCGAGTTCCTGCTCCTTGAGCTCAGGCTTCTTCAGGCACTTGATCACGCCGCGATTACCGCCACCCGCGAGCACATGGATGCGGTTGTCCTGGCCCCATTGAAAGCTGTTCATCAGGCCCTGCACGTTCAGGATCTTCAGGCCGGTGCCAAAGCCTGTGTAGACCTTCTCGCGCACCTCGGCCTTGCCGTCATCATTCTTGTCCTCAAAGCGCCAGATGTCCGGCGTGGCACCCACATACAGGCCGCCGTTGGACCAGATGAGCCCGGTGGGCCAGGGGAGGTCATCGGCGAAGATCTTGGAGGTCTCGAAGAAGCCATCGCCATCCTTGTCTTCGAGCATGGTGATGCGGCCGAGATGCGGTGTGACATCGCGCATCTCGCTGTAGTCGATCATCTCGCACACGAACATGCGGCCACGCTCATCAAAGCAGATGGCGATGGGATCCAGCACCTGTGGCTCATTCGCGGCAAGTTCGAGCTTGAAGCCCTTCTTCACCTGCCAGGTGGCTGCAGCATCCTTGGGGGGCACCGCTGGATAGCGCGGGAGATCCTTGGCAGGGTCCACCATCACCGCGTTCTTGGTCTCGCCATAGGCCTTGGCATAAGTCGTCTTCGTCTGGATGCCATCCTTCGGTGCCTGGGCCATGGCCAGGGCAGGGGAGAGCAGGAGCAAAGCGGGAGACAAGAGAGACAGCGGCGCTTTCATGGGCAGGAGCATGATGAAACCAACGCTCGCTGTGCACGACCTTCCAGCACGCCGAGGCACGGCTTCCGGTATTTTTGAGATAGGGTCTGAATCTGGAAATCTACTGGAGAAAGGCGAATTTTGAGTCAAAGGTCAAGGTTCCCGTCAAGAGGCCAAGAGCAGCGTTCAGCCCTCACCTCCGAGTAGTTCGTCCAAATCATAAGTCATAAATCGTAAATTGCTGATGCTTTCCCTCATCCTCACTCATCCCGGCGGCGCTCATAAGGACGAACTGCTCGCCTGCAGCCTCCTCGCGGCAGTGCATCGCGTGCCCATCGTGCGCCGTGAGCCGACAGCGGACGATCTTGCGGATCCAAGCATCGCGGTGGTGGATGTCGGTGGCGAACATGAGCCTGAGCGGAACAACTTTGATCATCACCAATTCCCGGCGGATCATCCGCCTGTGTGCGCTCTCAGCCTCGTGCTGCAACATCTCGGTGTGTATGAAGATGCTCGTCAGTTTTGTGACTGGCTGGAGCCTGCGGAGTGGTTTGACACGCGTGGTCCGAACGTGACTGCGAAGTGGCTGGGCGTGGATCGTGACACGATGAACAAGCTCAATTCACCCATTGATGTCACCGTGCTGCGCCGCTTTGCCAAAGTGAAGCGCCTCGAGCCTGGCGAACCGCTGTGGGAGATCCTCAGCTACATCGGCCAGGATCTGCTGGAGTATCTGCGCGATCTTCGTGCCCGTCTGGACTTCGTGGCGCAGAATGCCGAGATCTGGAATGTGGATGATCACGAGGTGCTCTTCCTCCCGCGCATCGAACCGATCCCTGACGAACCTTCCGCAGGCATTGGCCGCTATTTGGAAAGCATTGGCAAAGGGGAAAGTGTCGCCGCGCTGATCTATCCTGATCGTCGTGGCAGTGGCTACGGCCTCTCACGCCATAATGACGATCCGCGTTACGACTTCACCCGCATCGACAAAGAGCACGACGTGCACTTCGCTCATGCGCGCGGCTTCGTGGCCAAGACATCGGCAGGAGAGATCGGTCGCGTGAAGGAGCTTCTCGGCTTGGCGAGGGTATCGGCTGCTTCTTTGTCGTGAGTCGATTCGAAGGTCCAGAGACTCGGGCGGACGTTTCGTGATCATACAGGGGCATGGACTTCGTTTGATGAGCATCCCCCATGGTTTCGTCACTCATCTCGCTTGCTTGCCTCACGTCGTTCCTGTTGCTGCAGACTGCTCCAGTCCTTGCTGAATCGCCTTTCACCATATCCACGGAGCTGATTCGTGAGGGTAATGCGCCGCAGAGCCGCTGGACGATCCCGCGCGTGGCCGCGCTGGATGACCAGGGGAATGAGATGCTGATGACCTTGTCGAAGCTTTCCACGACAGGCACGGACGTCTATCGCGGGCTGGCCTTCATGACGACCAAGGATGGCGGTAAGACATGGTCAGCATTGACGGAACTGCCATATGTGGCGCGCCAGATTCGTGAGGGTATCATGGGCATGATGGGGGCCACGGTGCCGGTGTATCATCCGCAGACGAAGAAGCTTTTGTTGTTAGGGAACTGCGTGGGCTACACGAACTATGGCACGCCCAAAGTTAAGCTTACCGGGCTGCGCTATCCGGCCTATGCCGTGTACGACCCGGTCACCCAAAAGTGGTCCGAAAACTACACCGTGCTGGATGGCGAGACAGATGCGAACACCACCAGCGGCATGCCCTGGATCCAGCCGGATGGCTCGCTGCTCTGGCCCTGCAACGGTGGTCAGGTACTGAAGGCCTCGTTTGATGGCGAGAAGATCACCATCCTCGGTCGAAGCCCGCAGATCCAGGGACTTGGGAAACAGGTGAAGAACACGGGCGAGTATCATCTAACCAAGCTGGGTGATCGCTACTTCATCGCCATGCGTTGCCCGGATCAGAACCGTATCGCCGCCAGTGCGGATGGTCAGAATTTCGAGCCTGCCGTGGAACTGCAATGGGATGACGGCTCGCGCGTGCCCTCCGCTGCCACTCAGATGCGCTGGGTTCGGCAGCAGGGGAAGCTTTACCTCGTCTACACACGCACCAACGAGAATAGCAAAGGCATCTTCCGTGATCGTGCTCCGCTCTGGATGGCTGAACTGGATACCGCCACCCTGCGTCTGAAGAAAGCCACGGAAGTCATCGCCGTGCCCATTTCTCCTGGACGAGATGATCTCGGCAACTTCGGCACGGCTTATGTGAATGAGAACCTTTCACTCGTGACCACGTCTGAGTTTGGTCGCACACGCGGCAGCAACAGCCGGGTGTATGTCACCCGGGTGATCGCCAATGGGGAATGATGGCGCCGAAGGTGAAGTTGCAAACTCGAAGTTAGTTAGGGCGCTGCTAATTGGCACCCACCAGGCTCTTGACGAGCCGCCACTCGATCATGGAATCCAAGGCCACGAATTGATGGATAATGATGATCAGCCAGAATTTGATCTGATAGCTGAGCTTGGAGCTTTTGTGCCGCAGTCTCCGTTGTGCCATCCATGCGCCAGGCCAGCCGCCGATCATCTCCAAGGCATGGAGATAGATTTCAGGGATGCGCCTGGCCTCGGCTTGGGCCCGGCGCTTGTCACTGGCATAGACGTTGTAGGTGACCAGTGAGATGCATATCCCGTAGAGTCCGATCTCCAAGAGGGAGAAGTGCAGGTGATGCAGGGCCAGGACCGGCAGAATCAGCAGGCCGATCAGGACGAGCTGGTTTCTGGCGGGCCAGCGCAGTCCCTTGCCTCCTAGCGATACTGCGTTCTGGGCGCAGGGACGGCCTTGGGAATCCTCGCCCAGTGTGAAGCGCACCGTTTCACCCACCTGCGGTTCACTGCCCTTGCCGTGATAGTCACGCACATGCAGGAACACGTCCCGGTCTCCGCATTGGAGCCAGCCATAGCCTTTCTCGGTGTTCCACTTGGAGACCTTGGCCGTCAGCTCAGGGGATGGTTTGGAGGCGGGCATGGGCGGGAGGTCGGGGCTGGAAGCCTCCATTTTCGGACACAATGAGCCGCCGTCATCTCTTTCCTTGGCATGCGGCGGCTTTCGGAGAAGAGTGCCAGACTCCGGCGCAGTCCTGACCTCATGCCCTTGCTGGTGGTCACCATTGGATCAGCACGTAACCAGCCTGGCCGGGGTAGTTGTTTTCAAATTCACCGGAAGGGTGAAAGGGGCCTCCTGAACTTTGGTGAACTTGAAGTATCCTGGAGTTGCCTGCTTGGGTGTCGTCTAAAATGACCAGTGGAGGTGTGACAGTGCCGGTGATCACCTCTGCATTGGTGGGGCCTGTTCTGCCGATGTCGGCATCTGGGTCTGGTAATGCCAGCGCTGGCAGTCCTTCAATGCCAGGTATCGCACTCCGGCCTCCCTGAGACACAAGCTTGATCGAGGGTGTGCTCACACTGGCAAAAGACGAGTTGCCCCCAGCTGGAGATGGCCCAGCATCTACGTAAGCACCACCGGCGCCCACGGTGACGGTCCACGCACTTCCGGGGACGACGTTGAATGATTTGCGGGAATAGGCACCACTTCCCCCGGGCAAGGCATGCCATGCGTAGACACCTGCCCCCGCGCCCCAGACTTCCACCATGATCTTCGTCACGCCTGCGGGCACGGTGAAGGTGTGGCTGCCTGGAGTGGCATATTCCCGCGCTCCGCTTGGCACTCCGCTGTCGTCGCCATTGACGACAAAAGAGAGCTTTGTTGGCGTGATCGATCCGTCAGGGATCTTAGTCTCAGTGACCGCTCCGTCGGCGATTTTGTCGCTTGTGATCGCATTGTTCACCACGGTCTGGGCAGTGGCAGCGCGCATGGCATAACCTGCGGTGGCGATCCGCTGGTCCGGGGCCAGCCTCTGCATGCCGTTTGTTCCATCCGTGAACCAGACGCGGAGACGGACGTCAGGGTTGTCAAAGACTGTCGGCGGCACCTCCGTCATGTTGGCACCTAGCAGCACCGAGTACACTCCGCCCGCCACGGCGAGTCCGATGCTGGAGGTCGGTTCGTTTCCCGTGGTGCTGGAGCCATCATTGCTCCAGAAGGTGAGGCTGCCGCTGGCGTTCACCAGAGCGAACTTGAACAGCCCGTTGCCGTTGAATGCTGATCCATTGACGGTGATCCGGCCTTGATAGGAAATGATGCCGGGGACCTGGGCCTGCGATGTCCCCGCGAAGCCAGCGGCCAGGAGCAGTGTGAGCAGACATGAGCGAAGCGCCGAGAAACAGCGGGAGGGTGACAGGTGGACGGCGGATTTTTTCATGGAAGGAGCAGACAGCGGGGAGGGGATTGATGCCCATCTAGAGGAGCATCTTTGTCATATATAGACATGGCGATCCTGCATTACAGAGTTTTATCGAAACGGGTGCGATTGCCGGCTTAAGCCCGCCATTCGCACAATCGACGCCACTTTGAGAACAATGGCTGCTGTTGTCTTTTTATGCTTGCCGAGAGGGCGGAGGCGGCATGAACTGAGTGCCATGCTTCCGAGCCGCGTTCTTGCTGCTGCTACCCGTCTTTTTACGGGCGTCAGGCGCCTGTCTGCTTCGCCGCATGGCGAGGGGCCGGCGATCTATTATGCGAACCACACGAGTCATCTGGACACGCTGGTGATCTGGTCGGCGCTGCCGGCGGAGCAGCGGGTGCTGACGTCACCGGCGGCGGCGGAGGATTATTGGAGCACATCGGCGCTGCGCCGGTATGTGGCGAATGAGATTTTCAAGGCGGTGCTGATCCCGCGGGAGGCGATCAAGCGTGACAACAATCCGCTGGACCGTCTTTCTGCCTGTCTGGAGGGCGGGAGATCGATCCTCATCTTTCCGGAAGGCACGCGGCGCACGGATGGGGATGTCGGGCCTTTCAAGTCGGGGCTTTATCATCTGGCGCGGCGGTTTCCGCATCTGCCGCTGGTGCCAGTGTATCTGGACAATCTGGCCCGTGTATTGCCGAAGGGCACGCTCTTGCCCGTGCCGATCATTGTGCAGGCGCACTTTTGCGCGCCGATCCATTTTGATGAAAAAGAGTCCAAGCAGGCCTTTCTAGACAGGGCGCGCGAGGCGATGCTGAATCACTGATTTCCCTCCCCCATGGATTCTGATACGCAGATACTTCTCACCGTTGTCGGCAGCATTCTTGTCATTGCGTCCGTCGCTGGATTCATCCTGGCGAAAAGCGCGAAGACCGAGGGCGCGAAAAAGACGATCGCGAACATGAACGCGCGTACGCGCTCATGGTGGGTGATGGCGAGTGTGTTTGGCTCCATGCTGCTGCTTGGGTCCACCTTCACCACGGTGCTGTTTGCCATGATCTCGTTCCTGGCGATGCGAGAGTTCATCACGTTGAACAAGACCGACCGGGCGGATCATGAGGTGCTGTTCTGGGCGTTCTTCATCATTCTGCCGTTGAATTACTTGTTGGTAGGCATGCGCTGGTATGGGCTCTTCACCATTTTGATCCCGGTGTATGCCTTCATCTTCATCCCGTTCCGCCGGGTGCTCACGGGTGAGACGAAGAACTTCCTGATCAGCACCTCGAAGATCCAATGGGCGCTGCTCGTGTGCGTGTATTCGGTGAGCCACATCCCGATGCTGCTGACGCTGCCGCTGAAGGACTATGCGGGCGAGAATGCGAAGCTGCTGTTCTTCTTTGTGTTCACCGCGCAGCTCAGTGATGTGATGCAGTATGTGTGGGGCAAGACCTGCGGGAAGCGGCCTGTGGCACCGCATGTGAGCCCGAACAAGACGCTCGAGGGCACGGTGGGCGGGATTGGCACGACGGTGGCGATCAGCACCTGCTTGTGGTGGGCGACTCCGTTCAATCTCTGGCAGGCAGCCTTGATGGCGCTGCTGATCTGTCTGGCAGGTTTCTTTGGCGGGCTGGTGATGTCAGCCATCAAGCGTGACCTCGGCGCGAAGGACTGGGGTGCTTCGATTGCAGGTCACGGTGGATTCATGGACCGCATTGATTCGCTGTGCTTTGCCGCGCCGCTGTTTTTCCATGTGTGCCGGTTTTTCTTCGGCACCGGAGCAGATGCACCGCCGCCGGAGTGGGTGCTGCGGTTTTTGGGGCGGTGAGGGGGGCGAGTGTGTTCGAGGAGTCGAGTGTTGCACCTTCGGCGCTCGGGTTCGCTGGTGACTGCCAAAATGGCAGAATCCCAGGCCGCTGGCCTGGGCTAAGGAGTGTCGGGCCCTTGGCCCTCAAGACAAAGGCTCGTATCAACCAGCATTGCTTAGTCGCGTTAGATCAGAAACGATATGGCAAAAGCTCGGTTCGCCGCTCTAAATCGCATCGCTTTAGTCCCAGACATAGCGCTCATCCCACTCTACTTCATATCGTTTCAGCAAGATGCGAAACTCATCCTGGAAGGTGATCACGCGATGATGTGACTCCTGAGTCTGGATGTATTTGATGACGGTTTTCTTCTGTGATGCCGCCACCGAAAAAGCGCCGTAGCCACTCTGCCAGCCAAACCCGCAACGAGTCTCTTTTTTCATCCACTTGCTGCTGTTGCTCTTCATTTTCTCGATCGTGTCGGCAACGGTCATCGTTCGAGACAAGGCGAACAGTGCATGCACGTGATCCGCGGTGCCACCCACCTGAATGGACACGTTGCCAAGGTCACCCAAGACGCCTGCCAGGTACGCATGAAGACGTGGGCGCATGGATGGGGAAACCATCGGTTCACGAGCCTTGGTGCTAAACACGGAATGAACCAAGATTTGCGATAACGACTGTGGCATGGCAGCAATGTAGAGACTTTCTAACCAACCCGTCACGCCCAAACCCATGGTGTCACGCGTGAATGGTATCGAGTGTGGTGTCGTCGGTTTTAAGCCTCGAAGAGGCGAAACTCCTTAGCCCAGGCCAACGGCCTGGGTTCTCGCAGGCCTATGATCCCCTCCAAACCCCGAGCGCCGAAGGTGCGACACTCGACTCCTCGGCTCCATTTGCCGCAACGACCACCGGCGTCGAGTGTCGGCCTTTCAGGCCTCCAGGTCGGGTTAAATAACATTTTCTCGCAGGTTCCCCAGGGCGATGCCCTGGGCTTAGGAGTGTCGCCTCTTCGAGGCTCAGAGCCCCAGATAATACGATCTCCTCACGCCACCTTCGGTTCGGGCACGAGGTGCTCGGCTTCTTTGGCGGCTTCGATGCGGCGGGCGGCGGTGACGGCGCTGTTTTCCATCTCGATCTCGCGGCACCAGCCTTTGATCTCGAGCTCGTTGAAGATCTTGCCGATCACGCGGCGCAGCAGGCCTTTGAGGTTCGGCATCTCGACTTCGGCCAGGGCGCGGATGGCGGCTTCCTTGTAGCTTTCCAGCAGGACTTGAGACTTCTCATAGGCACCGGTTTCCTCGGCCCAGGCGCGGATGGTGGGCTTGTCGGGGAGGGTGGTAGCGGTGCCGTTCCAGAGGGCTTCCATGATGTCGGCCACCTCGTCTTTGCCGCGTTCGCGGAGAAGGGCGAGGATGATGCTCGGACGGATGCTGACGTTGTTGTCCGCAGCGGAGTCATCACCCAGATCGTCGAGGTCATCGCGGATCTGGTAGGCGATGCCGAGGTTCTCGCTGTAGGTGTGGAGGACGTCGGCGGTTTCCTCAAGCTGGCCGGCCATGGCGGCACCGATCTTGAGGGCGACCTCAAAGGCGGGGGCGGTCTTGCTGCGGAAGATTTCCAGCACCTGGGTGCCGGTGAGGGCCACAGGGTTGTTGTTCCAGAGCAGCTCGGCACCCTGGCCGCGACAGAGTTCGCGCTGACCTTCGGCAGCGATTTTCAAGCAAGCGCTGCGGATGTGGCTGGCGCACTGCATCTCGGCGAGGAGGCGGTAACCTTCACCGATGAGCAGGTCTCCGACATTCAAGGCAACACCAACACCGTATTCCGAATGCAAAGTTGGTTCGCCGTAGCGCTCGGCGTCGTTGTCCTCGATGTCATCATGGATGAGGGAGGCCTTGTGGAAGGCTTCCACGGAGATGGCGGCGAGCTTCAGGTCATCTGAAATCGGGGCCTCGGGATCTTCACGCAGGGCCTGATAGGCGGCGATGGTGAGGAAGGGGCGCCAGCGCTTGCCAGCACGGGCCAGCCACTCGCGGCCGATCTCCTCGGTCTTGCAGGTGGGCTTGCCGAGCAGGGAATCCAGAGCCTCGGGAGTGAACCAGGTCTTCACCTCATCATGCAGGGCATTGAGGTTCAGGCGGCGGGTTTTGTCCTCGCTGGTGAGGTGGATGTAGTCCCAGACCCAGTCGACATCCACGGTGGTGTCGATGCAGTCATCCTGAAGCAGCGGCACGGCCACGGCAGGGATGGCGGCGGCTTCCACATAGGGGAAGGTGCGCTCCAGCACGGAGAGGCAGGAGATGCCGACGATGGCCTCGATCTTGCCGGTCTGGATCAGGGACATGACGATGGCGCTGCCTTCGGCGACGAGGACCGCGTAGCCCAGCTTCTCGGCCTCGTTCTGGAAGTCCTGGATGCTGCAGAGGCCGCACTGTTTGCAGAGCAGGCCAAATTCATCAAAGGGCGCGGTGCACTTGCTCTCCACGCGCAGGCACTTGGGCATGAGCAGGAGGCGCTTCTCAAAGGGCACGCTGGCCAGGGACTCGCGCCAGGTCTCGTTCGCCAACAGCACGCCGGTGTAGTCGCGGTACAGCTTGTCGATGCCGTAGAGGGACATGATCTTGTCCGTGTGCCCCTGGAGCTCGAGCATGGGCACGGGGGGGACCAGACGGTGGTCCTCCATGTATTCGCGGACGGCTTTCAGCACGTGGTCACGGTCCTGCTTGGTCTGCGGGATGTTTTTCTTTGGTGGCCGGACGCGACGAGTCAGGCCGGGAATGACCGGGGGCAGGGAGGTGGAGCGGACAGCGACAGTGGACATGAAGAGAGGTGGCTCAAAGCCTGACGAGCAGGCGGCTGGGGGGGAGGGAGCGTATGAATGTAACCGTGGAGGCGGGGCTTTGTCTTGCAAGGATTGCACATGTGGAAGTGAAATCGATGAAGGCTCAGCCCGGCGGGCGCGGATTCTTTTTGCTCATTACGAAGGAAAATGCGGCAGGGGCAAATTTTGCTCTTGTCCGTATCTCATGGTATGCGGACTATCCATTCCACCCCCGCCTCCAACCACCGTGGTTATGAAAGTGATCCCCTCCACCCATGTCGCCGCCGCTCTTCTGCTGGCTCTAGCCGTGCCTGCTTCAGCTGAAGTACGCAAATGGACCAGCAAAGCTGGAACGTCCCTGGACGCTGAGATGACGGGGGTGGATCTTGCCGCACGTACGGTCACCCTGAAGAAGGCGGATGGCTCGATCATCAGCATTCCAATCGATGCCCTTTCGGATGCGGACAAGGCTTATGCTGCGGCTGAATGGAAGAAGCTGCAGGCTGCGCCTGCGGGAACTACCCCTACGCCTGCGGCAGGGACGACCTCCACAGCCCCGACCGTGACCCCGGTCGCCGGACCAGGGGCTCCACCATCTCAGGCGGTCCAGATGGTCCCAGGTGCCCCGGCTGCGCCTGCTGCACCAGCCCCGGCTCCTGCCGCCCCGGCGGCTCCCGCGAAGCCTGCCCCGCCACGTCCGGCGCTGACGATCACACCCGTCAAAGGTTTCAAGGCTCCCAACACGGCGGACTACATCGCCAAAGTGCTGAAAACCCGCCCGCGCTTGATTCATGCCCAGCCCGGTTGGGATCATCTGAAGGGGCTCATCGCCACGGACCCGCTTTACGCGAAGATGGTGGCAAACCTGAAAGCGGGTGGCGAGAAGCTGCTTGAGACGCCTGAGCTCACTCGCGTGTTTGGTGAGCAGCGCAGCCCTGTGACCCCAGGTTCGAAGGCGCTGTTCCGCATGGCTACTCTGGGTGCTCTGCATTTCCTGGATGGCGATCCCCGCTGGAAGGAGCGCGGCATCCGCGAGATGGTGGCGATCACGGACCCTGCCACCTTCCAGAACTGGTATGTGGATGAGCCTGCCGTCACGGCGGACTTCCTCATCGCCGCATCCCTGGGCTACGACTATTTCAAAGACGGCTTCACGGCGAAGCAGCTCACGGACATCAAGACCTACATGATTGAGAAGGGCATTGGTGCTCTCGCCGCGAGGATCAAGGGAGACCCCATACCGGAAAGTGCCCGTGGCAAGGCGGCCGGCGTGGAGGACGCCGCCAAGGCCAAGGCACCCGCCAAGGGAGCTCCGAAAAAAGCTGAGGATGACGGTCCGCCCGACTCTGAGCACATGGCCATGGCTTCGGCACTGATCCTCTCCGCCATCTGCTTGGTGGATGACGATGCTGGTGCCGCCCGTCAGGCTGTCGATGGAGCTGCCAAGGTGTTTGGCAAAGGCATGGTCGAATTTGCTCCAGCGGGAATCTGGCCTGAGGGAATGGAGGCCGGTGAGCATGTGCTGGATTACGCGATCATGGTCCTGCAGACCTTGAAGACAAATGCTGGAAGCGACTTTGGTTTCAGCATGCTGGAGGGCCTGCCCCAAGCCGGTCTGGCCCGCCTGCATCTCGTGGGTCCGACTGGATCTCTGTTTAACTATGGCGACACCGGAGGCACCGCTCTCACCCGTCCATGGGTTTCGACGTGGCTGGCTGGTGTGCACGGGAACCTCGGACAGAAGGCCCTCACGGCGGGCAGTGCCCCAGGCACAGAAACAGCCTTCCTGAACCTGGCGGGTCACGTGATGTACTACAATCCGTATGCAGCGGGGGATGGCACACCTGACTCCATGGACTACGGTGTTGCGGGCGGTCAGATCGCTGCGCTGCGCTCTGCCTGGGATCGTAATGCCTTCTACGTGGCGCTGAAGGGTGGAGACAACGCCATCCGCACCTCACAGCTTGATCTCGGAACCTTTATCCTGGATGCAGCTGGCAAGCGCTGGGCCATCGAGCTGGGTGAGGAGTCTGACCGCGCTCCAGGGCTGGATCCGAATGCTGCGGACCGCACGAAGCGCTACCAGCTTTATGTTGAAGGCACTCCTGGACAGAACACCCTGGAGATCGGCCAGCAGGAAGAACCACCTCCTGCGAAGAAGGGCGCTCCTCCACCGAAGCCGGTGATCAGCACCAACCAGAGCCTGGATGGCAAGTCTGCCGTGACCTTTATGAAAAGCGCGGAAGGAGTCGGCATGGCGGCAGTGGACCTGAAGGATGCCTACTCAAAAGTGGCGAAGGAAGCTCACCGCGGTGTCATGCTGGTGCGGGGCGCCAAACCCTATGTGCTTCTTCAGGATGATCTGATCGTCAAAAACAACACGCCCGTCACCTGGAAGATGCACACCAAGGCCACCGTGGCCGTGAATGGCAAGACTGCCACGCTGACCGATGCGAAGGACACGATGCACGCGGTGATTCTTTCCCCGGAAGGGGCCACCTTCCTGACGGAAGATGCTCCGGAGCCTCCAAGCGACCAGCAGAAGAGCATGAAGGGCATCCGCGTGTTGAAGGTCTCCCTCGGTGAGGTGAAAGGGCCGCATACCATCAGCATCGCCTTCACCATGGGTGAGCCGCTGGCCGTGGCGCCTCCGGTCAATCCGGTGGTAAGCTGGCCTGGTAAGAAGTGAGCCGATCTCCAGACAGAGAAATGTGATTCAGCAAAAAAGGCAGGCGTCACCGCCTGCCTTTTTTGTTTCTTCTTCTTGCCGCTTTGTTCAGCGTGCGCGCGGCTGCATGTAGTACAGGCCGTTGGTCATGGTGTAGGCATTCGCCAGCGGCATGCGCTTCAGAGCGTGGTCGGCACCCCAAGAGTCAGAGTAGAGAGCCTCGCCGGTCTTGACATTATAACCAATGATGAGGCGCATGTGGCCGCCACTGGCCTGCGGGATTTCCTTCTCTGGCAGCAGGCCGAGAGAGACGCTCCACATGACCGGGATGCCTTGATCAATCAGCCCGGCGATGGTGCGCTGGAACTTGCCGTAACCGGAGCGGTCGCGCTCGGTGCGGGCCACCTTGAGGATCTCGCCATCCATCTGCCCGATGATCTCATTGATGTAGATCGTGCCGCCGCGGGGGCTGGCATCCACCTCGGGCTTCTTCGCCTTCTTGGCCTCCTTGTTGTAGTCGCCCACCTTGTCCATGAACTTCTTGAAGTCCCAGTCCTCGATCACGCGGACGCTGACGCCCATGCGACCCTCGAGCTTGTTCAGCGCGGCGAGCATCTTGTCCGGGCTGGTGCCTCCACCATCACTGGTATCTGCCACCTGGGCCATCTCATGCTGGTCCACCGGGATGCCGTAGTACTTAAAAACTCGTTCGGCGGTGGCCACGGCGCAGTAGCCCTTGGGACCCTGGTCCACCATCGGTACATTCGCGATGACCACATCACCGCTGGCTTCATCCCGTTTCACATTCGCGGTTAGGCTGCTGCGACCCACGGCAGTGGTGGTGCCGGCGGTGGAGGTGGCTGCCATGGCGCCTCGGCCTGCCGCGCCCACGTTCGCCACACGGAGGCGGATGAACTCGGCGCGGAAAGGGATGTCGCGGCTCTTCATCTCGCGCTGATAGCTGTACTCCAGCAGGTAGGCACTGGGTGCCTTCATCCAGACCAGACCTTCCGCGGCCACGGCACTGGACTTGTCCTTCCCGCGCTCCGTGGGAGTCACGCCCAGTTTCTTGGAGATGCCATCACGCAACTCATTCACGCGCGTCTCGAACTGGTCGCGCGTGCTGATGAGAGACTCAGCATCTCCACGGTTGTAGATGGAGAAGGTCAGCTTGGCCGGATTGCCTTCGGTCGTGAATTCGATGATGGCTTCGTTGAGCTTGATGGCACCTCCCCAGAGGCTGAGGCCCGGGCCGAAGAAGCGTGCCTGATCCTTGCGTTCCGAAAGCCAGTCAAAGCGCGTGGCCTTGAACTTTTCCTCAAACTGGGCCGCATTCATCTGCCAGGCTGCGTCTCCGGTGAGAAGGTCATCAAGGGGCCGGGCCGGGCCTGAAGTGTCCTGGGCGGACGCGATGGCGAGAGTGAGCGCCAGAAAGGTGGAGACGAGGGGCAGGGATTTCATGGTGGGGAGAAACTGCGGTCACAGGTTAGTCAGCAGGCATGCCAGATGTCCAGACTGGAGTGGTGAGCCTTCTTCGTTTCTGACAGCAAAGCCACCCTCATGGCCTGCATGGGGAAAGGAGGTGACAGCTCTCAGTAAAAAGATTTTCATGCGCTAATGTTCCCCTAATGTTGGGAGTCGACATTTCCTGCCCTCAACTCATGCGTATTTTGATCGTCGAAGATTCCGCACTCATCCGCAATCCGGTGACGAAGGCGCTCAAGGCTTCAGGGTATGCGGTGGATGCCGCCGAAGATGGAACGGAGGGGTGGCAGATGACGCTGGATCATGATTACGATGTGATCATCCTCGACATTATGCTTCCCGGCATGGACGGGCGGGAGATTCTGCGGCGGCTGCGCGCGGCTGGCAACGAAACGCCGGTTTTGTTCCTGACAGCGAAGGATGCGGTTGGCGACCGTGTAGCCGGCTTGAAGCTAGGCGCGGATGACTACCTGACGAAATCCTTTGCGATCGAGGAGCTTCTGGCCCGCGTGGAAGTGCTCGGACGGAGAAAGTATGCGAAGCGTTCACACCTCCTTGTCGCCGGGGATCTGGAGCTGGATCAGGCGGCGAAGACCGTCCGGCGCGGCGGCTGCGAAGTCAGTCTCAAGCCCCAGCTCTTCGCGCTGCTCGAGTATCTGCTTTTGCGGAAAGGCCAGGTAGTCTCGCGAACGGAGATTGAAGAGCACATCTATGATGAACAAGCATCGCCAATGAGCAATGTCGTGGACGCGGCGGTGTGCACTCTGCGCCGGGCGATTACCCTTTCCGACAACAGCGCGCCCATTATCCACACGCGGCGCGGGATGGGTTACGTCGTTCTTGAACCCCGATGAAAAGTATTCGTGCCCAGCTTCTCGGATGGCTTCTGCCCGGCTTCGCGGTGGTATGCGCCAGTGCCAGTCTAGGGGTCTATTATTGGGGAAAGCAGGCCATTGAGGCAGACCTCGATGCGCGCCTTGGCAGGCTCTCAGGCTCGGCGCGGCTAGCCCTGCGTAATCAGATGACCGCCGGTGGCGGCGGAACACGCACGCCTGGTCTGCGGGCTTTCCTGGCCAAGGAAGAGTTTCAGTCGTCCGGCCAGTATTTTGAGTTGTGGACAGTCGCCGGGAGTACGGAGCGCCGGTCGCCCAACCTCGGCGACGCGGATTTACCCCGCCCTACCGTGCTGGCCCGCGACGCCGTTCGCTATGACGGCACGCTGAATAGTGGCGATCGGGTCCGGATCAGCGCCATGCAGTTCCCTCAAGGCGGCGGAATGCCACCACTGGAGTTTGCCGTCGCCATCAGTCGGAGCGAGGGGGAGGCTCGATTGTCCCGACTTTTAAGGGACTTGGCGATTGGCGCTGTCGGTTGCTGCGCCGTGCTTTGTTTGCTGCAAGTGCTCGCCTTGCGCCATGCCATGCGTCCGCTTGGCCAGGTGGGTGAGCAAGCAGCGGCGATGGAGGCCGGATCACTGCATGAGCGGTTCGCCTTGGAAGATATGCCCCTGGAAGTCGTGCCCATCGTGGAGCGACTGAATGATCTCATGGCGAGAAGAGAGGAAGGCTTTGAGCGTGAGCGCCAGTTCAGCAGCTATCTGGCGCACGAACTACGCACTCCGCTCGCCGGGATCCGATCAACCAGCGAAGTGGCGGCAAAGTGGCCAGACCAGTCCTCTCCGGACGACTTTCGTCTCATCGCGCAGGCTGCGGCACGTCTTCAGCAAACGGTGGAAAGTCTCCTGATCCTATCCCGCCTGGAAACTTCCTCAGCTGACATCACGATCGAGGTGGTGGCCTTGCGCCCCATTATCGAGGAGTGCCTCGCGCTGCACAGCGGCCGAGCTGAGCAGCGCGATTTAAAGTTCGCCACGCAGCTCGAACGATCGCCTACTTTGGAGACCGATCCCCGCCTGCTGCGCATTGTTGTCACCAACCTCATCGCCAACGCCACGGAGTACGCGCCACTGGGAAGCGAAATCGTCATAGCAGCGACGGACACAGACCCGTTTTTGCGAGTCGGCAACCTCGCCCCCGATCTCACTCCCGACGACATCCTCCGGCTTTTCGATCGACTCTGGCGAAAGGATGCCACGCGCAGCGACGCCGCTCACACAGGCCTTGGGCTTTCCATTGCGCGCAGCTGCGCCCTGGCCCTGGGATTCACGCTCACTGCCGAGCTGGATGGAGGCGGTGTGATAGAGATGTCTCTGTGCCGCGAAAAATAATTCTCCACGCTAATCTTCTGCTAATCTTCGGTGTGCCATGCTGGGTGGATGAAACGGCTATTCGTCTTCCTTCCAGCACTCACCATCCTGTCCGGCCCTGCCGCCACGGCCCAATCACCCAGTTCACGGCCTGTGCCTGCGCTGGACGATGCGTTCACACGAGTGGATGCCAACAAAGATGGAAAGCTCGACGCGCAGGAGTTCGCGAGATTCATCGAACGTTCGCGCTCGATGAAGGGGGCGAATGCGGAGGAGGTCTTCGGCAAGCTCGATACCCATAAAGATGCGGGGCTCACGTTGGAAGAGTTTAGAAAGGTTACAGCGATTTCGCGGGGTAGCCCTGCGCCACCATCTGCGAAACCAGAGCCTGCCCCGACAAAGCCTGAGACCGAGCCAACCACACCGACCAAGACTCCACCACCCACTTCCCGGCCGGTGCCCGCGCTGGACGAAGCGTTCACGCGCGTGGATGCCAACAAGGATGGAAAGCTCGACTCGCAGGAGTTCGCGAGATTCATCGAGCGTTCGCGCTCCATGAGCGGCGCGAATGCAGCGGAGGTCTTCGGCAAGCTCGATACCAACAAAGATGGAGCGCTTACGGTGGAGGAATTCAGAGGGGTCACGGGGATTACTCGCGGCAGTCCTGCTCCGGCTCCAAAACCCGAGCCCATTCCGACGAAACCTGCTCCAACGGCGTCCACTGTCGAGAAGGCCCCTACTGCTGAAGGTCTGACGTTCTTCGAGAAGAAGATCCGACCCGTGCTGGCCGACAAATGTTACAAATGCCACTCATCGGACGAGGGAAAAGTCAAAGGCGGACTGGTGCTGGACACACGCGATGGTACTCGCGCGGGCGGCGATTCCGGCCATGCCGTGGTGCCGGGCGATGTGGAGGCTAGCTTGCTGATCAAGGCCATTCGTTACCATGACAAGGACCTCGCGATGCCGCCGGAAAAATCAGGAGGGAAGCTCGCAGACGATGTGATCAAAGACTTCGAGACATGGGTGCAATTTGGCGCCCCGGATCCTCGCACGGGCGAGTCGAAAGTAGCGAGGAAGGCGGACACATGGACGACGGCCATGGAATGGTGGGCGTGGCAGCCGCCCAAGAAATCGCCAGCGCCGGAGGTGAAGGACGCTGCGTGGCCGCGAAATGACATGGACCGTTTTCTTCTTTCCGCGCTCGAAGCGAAAGGACTGAAGCCGGTGTCTGATGCAGACAAGCTTACTTTGCTGAGGCGTGTGACCTTTGATCTCACGGGCTTGCCGCCGACTCCGCAGGAGGTCAGCGCATTTTTCAGCGACAGCTCGCCCGATGCCTTCAAGAAGGTGGTGGACCGCTTGCTTGAGTCACGGCAGTTTGGCGAAAAATTTGGCCGCCACTGGCTCGACGTAGCTCGGTATGCGGAGAGCACGGGCAAGGACATTAACCTCGCCTTCCCCAATGCCTGGCGCTATCGCGACTATGTCATCGCGGCGTTCAACAAGGACAAGCCTTATGACCAGTTCCTGCGCGAGCAACTCGCTGGAGACCTGCTTCCAGCCAGGGACGACAAACAACGTGCCGAGCAACTCATCGCCACTGGATTCCTCGCGATTGGCACCAAGAGCGTGAATCAGGCGAACGCGCGGCAGTTCGCGCTCGATCTGGCCGATGAACAGATCGACACCGTCTCGCAATCACTGCTGGGTGTCACGGCGGCATGTGCGCGCTGCCACGATCACAAGTTCGATCCCATCCCGCAGAGCGAATATTATTCCCTGGCAGGCATTTTCCTCTCCACCGATACTCACTACGGCACTTTTTTCGCCGCGCAGAATCGCAGCGCCACGCAGTTGATTGAGCTTCCGAAAGGTGCGGGCGCGCCTGTGCTGCCACGAGTGCTATCAGTGCAGGAGCGCCAGCAAAAGCAGGCCGGACTCGACAAACTGATCAGGGAAACGGACGACTTGGCCAATGCTACTTTCAAGCCGAAGTCCGGTGGCGATCGCAATCCACGCGGTCAGTTGCTGATCCTGTTCCGCATGAATCAAATCGGGCTGCTGGAGTCGGAACTCGGATCATTTGGCCCGGATGGCAAAATGCGTCCGCTGGCGATGGGTGTCACGGATCAGCCTGCGCAGCTCAAAGAAATCCGGTCACGGGGGCGCGAAACACCGCGTTACGAAAACAGCACGCCGGATCAAGCCATCGCCTCGCGCTATCTGGAACGCGACGGGCGCTTCGCGAGGCCGCCCGAGTTTCGCGTCGTTAACGAGTCACCCGTGTTCGACCGTGGAGACGTGAACAAGCCGGGCGAGACAGTGCCGCGCGGCTTCCTCTCAGTGCTTACACACCAGCCACCGCCGAAACTGCCCGCCACGAGCAGCGGACGTCGCGAGCTGGCCGAATGGATGCTGTCAGAGAGCAACCCGCTTACTGCCCGTGTGATGGTGAACCGCGTGTGGCTATGGCTGTTTGGGCAGGGTCTCGTCAACACGCCTGACAACTTCGGCACGACAGGCAACAAGCCGGCCAATCAGGCGCTGCTCGACTCGCTTGCCGTGACGTTCCGCGAAGGACGGTGGTCGGTGAAACAGTTGGTTCGCGAAATCGTCCTGAGCCGCGCCTACCAGCTCTCTTCCACCTACGACGAAGCTAACTTCGCCGCCGATCCAGAAAACACCCTTGTCTGGCGCATGAGCAAGCGGCGGCTCGATGCCGAAGCGATCCGTGACGCGATGCTTGCAATTTGCGGTCAACTCGATCTCCGTCCGCGCCTAGGTTCAGCCATTGCGGAGTATGGCAATGGCCCCATCGGACAGTTCAAGCAATACCCTGACGCAGGAGTTCCTGAGGATGTGCTTGTGGAAGCTGGCAGCCTCACTGCCGTGCGTTCGGTCTATCTGCCGATTGCCCGTGAGTTGCTGCCCGATGCACTTGCCGTGTTCGACTTCGCGGAACCAGGCTTCGTCACCGGCAGTCGCGAAACCACCAACGTCCCTTCCCAGGCGCTCTACATGCTGAACTCGCCCTTCATCGCCAATGCTGCGCAAAAGTTCGCTGAGCGTGTGATCGCCACCTATCCCGCAAGCGTGAGCAACCATGCGGCCCAGCGCGTGCAGCTCGCCTATGGGCTTGTGTTCTCCCGCGCTCCCAGCGAGGCCGAACAACATGCAGCTTCCGACTTCTTCGCCAAGTTTCCAAGCACCAATGCTGCTGAGACGACTGCCTGGACATCCTTCTGCCGAGCGCTCTTCGCCAGCGCCGAGTTTCGCTTTCTCAACTAACCGACTTCCCCCGTTGTCCACCATGACCTCTATTGACTATCCTGCCTTCAGTCGTCGCGAGATGCTGAAAACCGCCTCCAGCGGCTTTGGCTATCTTGCCTTTGCGGGCCTCGCCGCACGCGCTGCCGATCAGTCCGCCGTGTCACGCGAGGGGCCGCTGGCACCGAAACAGCCTCACTTTCCTGCACGGGCAAAGCGCGTCATTTTCCTGTGCATGAGGGGCGGGCCAAGTCATGTGGACACCTTCGATTACAAGCCCAAGCTTTCCGCCAAAAGCGGTGCACCCGGCACACGTCCCGGCACCAAACTTCTCGGCTCAAAATGGAACTTCGCGCAGCATGGACAAAGCGGACTCTGGATTTCCGAGCTTTTCCCCAATGTCGCAAACCATGCCGATGAACTCTGCCTGCTGCGCTCCATGCAGACCGATCTGCCCGCGCATCCGCAGGCGTTCCTGCAAATGCATACCGGCTCGTTTCAGTTTGTCCGTCCCTCACTTGGCGCGTGGACTCTCTACGGCCTCGGCACCCATAACGAAAATCTCCCTGGCTTCGTCACGCTGACGCCCCCCGCAGCCTCCGGCGGCGCACAGAACTATGGGTCATCATTCCTCCCCGCGATCTATCAGGGTACGCGCATCGGTTCCGACAATCGCCCCATTGCCAGCGCTCAAATCCGCAACCTCAAGTCACCGCTCACAACTGATGTCCAGCGCGCCGAACTCGATCTGGTGCAGACGCTCAACCGCGCGACCTTGCAGCGCGACCAGTTCAATCCTGCGGTCGAGGGTGTGATCGAGAGCTATGAACTCGCCTTCCGAATGCAGAAGGAAATGCCACAGGTGATGGACCTCTCCAGCGAGACCGAAGCCACGAAAACTCTCTACGGTCTCGACAACGAGGCAACGGCGGACTTCGGTCACAAGTGCCTGCTTGCGCGACGTTTAGTAGAGTCCGGCGTCCGCTTTGTAGAAGTCTCTCATGGTGATTGGGATCAGCACTTCAATCTCTCCAAAACGCTCGGAGCCAACTGCGCCTCGGTCGACCAGCCCATCGCCGGGCTGCTTACCGATCTCAAGCAGCGCGGCCTCCTCAAGGACACGCTGGTGATCTGGGGCGGCGAGTTTGGCCGCACGCCGCACGCACAGGGCACCGATGGACGCGATCACAACAACAAAGCTTTCACCATGTGGATGGCTGGTGGCGGCGTGAAAGGCGGTTTTGCTCACGGTCTAACCGATGACTACGGCTACGAAGCCGTGGAAGATAAAGTCCACGTGCACGACCTTCACGCTACCATCCTGCACCTCCTTGGGCTCGATCACGAGAAGCTGACCTACAACTATGCCGGCCGGGATTTTCGGCTCACGGATGTAAAAGGGAACGTGGTGAAAGAGATCTTGGCTTAGATAACCGAACTGAAGGTTAGAATCATCGTCGCCGGTGACGGCGAATGCAGCCGGGAGGCCTGCAAAAAAGAAGCCGCACTCCTCGCGGAGTGCGGCCTCAGAGATCAGAACCGGTCGTGCTGCCGGCTCAAAGAGGGATTAGGCGTCCTTCTTCTTCTTGCCTGGGGCGGAGAATTCTTCCTTGGTCAGCTTGCCGTCGCTGTCCTTGTCCTTCTTGGCGAAGGAAGCTTCAGCCTTGGCGGCGTCTTTCTTGGCCTGGGGGCTGGCAAGGTATTCTTCCTTGCTGATGGAGCCGTCGCTGTTGGCGTCGAGCTTGGCGAAGATCTTTTCAGGGTCCATCTTTGGCTTCTTGCCTTCTTCCTTCTTCTCGTCAGCGGCGTTCACGAAGGTGGCGATGGCCAGAAGGGAGAGGATAGTGGTGATGACTTTCATGTTACGGATATTTGATGTGGTTTGGTATGGCCTGGGGGCGTTGGCTAAAACCAATCCCTTGCGCGTCTCCCTGAAACGCGAACCTTTCACGACAGTTTCATAAATTTTTTTTAGAATGTGCTCAGGGCAGTTTGCCACACACCTGGCAGTCTTCCCGGCGCGGCAGTTTGACCCGGCGGAAGGACATGCGGGCCAGGTCCATGCAGAGCATCTCTCCGGCGAGAGGCTCGCCCAATCCGGTGATGAGCTTGATCACCTCCATGGCTCCCAGACAGGCGGCGGTGCCGGACACGGCTCCGAAAACCGGGAACTGTCTCGTCCAGGTGGACGGCACCTCCGGCACGTAACAGGCCAGGCAGCCGGTGCGGCCAGGGATGAAGGTGGTCACGCTGGCTTCCATGTTGTGCATGGCGCATTCGACCATGGGCTTTTCCGCCCGGACGGCTGCGGCGTTGAGAGCCAGGCGCTCTTGAAACAAGGGGGCGGCATCCACCACGATGTCTGCCTGCTCGACGAGCTCGTCCGCGTTGTCCGCAGAGGCGTTTTCCGGGATGCCGATGATCTCACAGTCGGGGTTCAGCTCCTGCAGGCGGCGGACGATGGAGTCCATGCGCACCTGCCCCACATGGGCCCGGGTCTGCAGGAGCTGGCGATTGAGATCGGCCATCTTCAAATGCCCGCCATGGGCCAGGACCAGCCTGCCTACTCCAGCGGCGGCAAGTTCCAGCGCCACCAGGCCTCCCAGGCCACCGACTCGTGAGACGAGGACAGAGCTTCCTTTGAGCCGGCGCTGCCCTTCCTCCCCCATGCCAGGGACCCACATTTGCCATTCATAGAGAGCGCGGTCGGTGTCGGTCAGTTCGGGGAGCATGGGTGGGGCCGGTGAACGTCACGAAATAGCAGTATGTTACGCATCCTTCAAACCGGTTGCCTCCGTAAGAATTGACGCTTTGTTTCTTCATCCATGAAACGTTCCTTTTTTCACGCTCTGGTTCTGCTTTCCCTGACCTCGGGCTTTGTCTCCATTCAGACCGCGGGCGCCCAGGCGGCCAAGTCTGGCGTGCAGGAGTTTGATCCCCAGGCCTTCCCCGGACAGGTGGTGGATGACGTGGTGGTACCTGTGCCGAGTGAAGTCTTCAGCGTGCTCGACAAGCTGGGAGAGCCCAACTGGCAGCAGGAGATCCGTAAGATCGATCTGGCCAAGACGGGGGACCGCACCCGGCTGGCGCTGCAATTTGGCATGACCGTGGCCGAGGGCTTTGTGGCCGTGCAGGCTGAGGACAAAGAGACCGTCAAGGACATCGGCCGTGACGTCATCGACCTCGCCACCGGGCTGGGCCTGATCAAGTCCGTGCGTCCGCATGCGCAGGCCATCCTGGATGCGGCTGACAAGGGTGACTGGTCCTCCATCCGCAAGGAGTTCGACCAGACGCAGAAGACCGTGCGTGACACGATGGAGCAGATGAAGGACGCGGACCTTTCCCAGTGCGTGAGCATCGGCGGCTGGCTGCGCGGCACTGCCAGCGTCACCTCCGTGGTGGCCAAGAACTTCTCCGCGGACCGCGCCGAGCTGTTGAACCAGCCGATGCTTGTGGAGCATTTCATCGGTTCCATCAGCAAGATGAGCAGCTCCGTGAAGGATCACGCGACGGTGTCTGACATCTCCAAAGGCCTGAAGAACATTCTGGCCAAAATGGAAGGCGCTGTGGATGGCTTCACCAAAGACTCCGTGCGTGACATCGGCAAGACCAGCGACTCGCTGCTGGACAGCATCAAAGCCGCGAAGTGACCTGACTCTTCCGTCCTGGCTCCCCCATCGAACATCGCCATGATTACACTTTTCAAACTTCGCACAGCTCTCCTTGCAGTTTTCCTGGCTGGCGCCGCGCTGCCCGCCCTAGCCACGGTGGATGACGCGCACAGCTATTCCATGGAGGCTGCTGAATCCTTTGTGGAGCAGGGCTTCATCGTCCGTGAGGAATACTGGAACGGCGAGGTCAAGAGCGCGCAGAAGCTCATGATCAAGCACCAGATGTTCAAGGGGAACGAGTATGCCTTCTGGCTCGGCACCGCGAACGAGGATGTCACCTTTGAGCTCAAGATCTACGATGAAGCTGGCAAGGAAGTCACCATCGATGGCAAGTCCTCCAAGATGTATGCCAGCATGCGGGTGAACCCGCCGAAGACCGGCACTTACACCATCGTCTTCTCGCTGACCTCGAAGAAGGAGTCCGGTCTATTTTGGGCGCTGGCCTACGGCTATCGTTGATCGTCTCCAATGGGGCGCTTTTCGGGCGCAACCATTCGCTCGTCTCGTGGGTTTCATGGTCGCATGAAACCCACGCTTCTTTTGGCGATTGCCGCTACTCTTCCTCATCTTGGCATCGCGGCTGACTGGCCGCGCTTTCTCGGTCCCACCGGGGCTGCTGTGGTGAAGGAGGCTGGTATTCCGACCTCCTGGAGTACCTCGGAGAACATGGCGTGGAAGTTTGACATGCCTGGCCCGGGCTCCTCGAGCCCCATTGTGATCGGGGACAAAATACTGGTGACCTGCTGGACAGGCTATGGCGACCAGCCAGGCAGCAATGACATGAGCAAGCTGGAGCGGCACCTCATTTGTCTGAATCTGGCAGATGGCAAAAAGCTCTGGCAGTCCTCTTTCAAGACTCTGGGTGTGGAAGATGAGTATCAGGGCTTCATCACCGAGCATGGTTATGCCACGAGCACGCCGGTGAGTGATGGTGAGCGCATCTATGTGTTCTTTGGCAAATCAGGGGCGCTGGCCTTTGACATGGATGGCAAGCAGCTCTGGCACACACCGCTGGGCACGGGCTCCAGCGGACGGCGCTGGGGATCCGGTGGCAGCCTCATTCTTTACAAGGACAGTGTCATCGTGAATGCCACGGACGAAAGCCGCGCGCTGGTGGCTCTGGACAAAAAGACGGGCAAAGAACAGTGGCGCGCGGGCGGGGATATGATCGAGCTCGCCTATTCCACACCGAGCATCATTGAGACGAACGGGCGTACGGATCTTGTGTTTCCCATCGCCCAGGAGATCTGGGGGCTGAATCCCGACACGGGCAAGCTGCGCTGGTATGCGAGCCATGGTCTTCCGGGGAATGTGTCTCCTGCGCTGATCCAGGATGGAGATGTGGTGTATCTCTTCGGCGGCTATCCGCAGCAGGGCAGCGCGGCGGTGAAGCTGGGCGGAAGTGGTGATGTGACTTCCTCAAACATCCTGTGGGAAAGCAAGAGCAGCAGCTATGTGCCGACGCCCATCCTGCATGAAGGGCATCTGTATGTGGTGAATGATGCGGGTTTCGCCATCTGCATGGAGGCCAAGACTGGCAAGGACGTCTATCGTGAGCGTGTGATGGAGGGCGGTGGCGGGCGCGGCCGTGGCGGCAAGCCCTTCTATGCTTCTCCAGTGCTCATCGGCGACAAGATCTATGCCGTCTCGCGGCGGAATGGGACTTTCGTCATCGCGGCCAAACCAACTTTTGAAAAACTGGCCACGATTCCGCCGCTGGATGATTCACAGTTTCATGCCACACCTGCGGTGGTGGGGCAGAAGATGCTGCTGCGCAGTGACAAGGCGGTGTACTGCATCAGTGCGGTGAAGGCGAATGTTCCTTGATCATGCATCTAACGTACATTGTTCACGCTTCAGCGTGTTCAATGAACTCCCAAGCACACGCTGAAGCGTGAACAATGCACTTGAGCTTCACTGGTCCTCGGTGGGGCCGCAGGTAACCGTTTCAGCGCGGGCTTTCTGCAGTGCGTCCTGCAGCTTTTCCCGGGTCAGGGGCTTCACCAGATGATCCCGATAGCCGACGGCGGCGCTGGCGCGGATGTCGGCGGGCGATCCATAGCCGCTCATGGCGATGGCATAGAATGGCTTCCGCTTCTGAGTCTGCCGCAGAAGGTCCCAGCCATTGCCATCAGGCAGGCCGATGTCGGACATCAGGACATCAAAGTCGGATTCATAAATGCCATGAAGGGCTCCCTCCATGTTTTCGGCCGTCATGACCTGGTGGCCCATGGTTTCCAGGCATCGTTTCAGGACGTCGAGAGTCTTGGTGTCATTGTCGACGATGAAGACGCGCATCTGTGCCGAGCTGAGGGAGTGCGAGGAGGCAGGCATAAACGCACTTCGTGGCAGGCCAGTTTTCTGGATGTGCCATTGTTAGGCGGAATGCCCGATGCAGCTGTGCTGCGGCTGCCTGCCTATCTGAGGTTCCTCAATTCAGTTTGCCTTCTGATAGGACACGATGCCCTGGGCGATGCCTTCAGCGATGCGGTTGCGGAACTCGCCCGTCATCATGCGGGCGCGCTCGGTGCTGTTGCTCACGAAGCCGCACTCGATCAGCACCGCTGGATTGCGGGTGGTCTCACGAATGACGTGGAAGCTGGCGTGCTTCACGCCGCGATTGATCATGCCGGTGCGCTGCACCAGGTAAGCCTGGATGTAGCCTGCCAGGGTATAACCACGTGTGTGGTAGTAGTAGCTCTCCACGCCCGCGCCGCTGCCGCCGCGGTTGTAATTGTAATGCACGCTGACGAAGATGGCATTGCCGTAGCGGTTGCCCACGGAGGCACGGCCGGACAGCGGAATGAAGACATCACGCGAACGCGTCATGATGACCTTCAGCCCGGCTTTGCGGAGCAGCTGCTCCACACGGCGGGCGGTATCGAGCGCGAGATGCTTTTCATAAACGTAACCGATGGCCGCGCCACGGTCGAAGTCACCATGGCCGGCATCGAGAACCACCGTGTCAAAGGCCCGGGCGAGCGGGGCTGCAAGAGTCAGCAGCAGCACCCAGAGCCAGCAACGCCTGAAACCGGCGGATACGAAGTTGCCTGGAGAAGTGAGAGCCATTGTCGGGAAGGGAGAATTGAGAAAATGGACAAGGACGCAGGCCTCGTGCCATGCCTCCCTTGGTGCGTTTAACGTGTCGGCTGATGAGTGGCAAGCAGGAAACCACCTGCCACATTATCCTTACGTAGGAGGTGATGCTCCGGTGCTCATGTTTTCCGGCATCCCCCGACTGTTTCCAGCGGTCTGACGATCAGTTCTCCGTGTATTTGCCGAGGGCGCGGAACTTCTGGTAGCGCTGCTCCAGCAGTTTCGCCGTCGGAAGCTTCTCCAACTCCGTGATCGCGTTCAGCACAGCGGTTTTCAGCGCGTCGGCAGCGGTTTCGTGATCATTGTGCGCACCGCCGAGAGGCTCGGGCACGATGCCGTCAATGACGCCGAGCTGGGAAAGATCCTGGGCGCTGAGTTTCAGCGCGGAGGCGGCCTCTGGCGCATGCTCGCGGTGCTTCCAAAGAATGGCGGCGCAGCCTTCAGGGCTGATGACCGAGTAGTAGGCGTTCTCCATCATGAGCACTTTGTCAGCGATGCCGATGCCGAGCGCGCCACCGGAGCCACCTTCGCCAATGACGACGGCGACGACAGGTGTGCGAAGGGTCATCATCTCACGCAGGTTGAAGGCGATGGCCTCGGCGATGTTACGCTCTTCCGCGCCGATGCCTGGGAAGGCTCCGGGTGTGTCAATGAGAGTCACGACAGGAAGACCAAACTTTTCCGCGAGGCGCATGACGCGCAGAGCTTTGCGATAACCTTCCGGATGAGCGCTGCCGAAGTTGCGCAGCAGGTTTTCCTTGGTGTCCCGGCCTTTCTGATGGCCGATGACGGCCACTCTCTTGCCGCCCCAGATGGCAAAGCCGGCGGGCATGGCGTGGTCATCACCCACATGGCGGTCCCCGTGGACCTCGATGAACTCGTCACAACAATGCTTCACGTAGTCCAGCATGAAGGGACGGTTGATGTGACGGGAGATTTGCACGCGCTGCCAGGGGTTGAGGTTGTTGTGAATGTCACGCTGGAGGGTTTCCAGCTTTTTCTCCATGTCAGCGACCTGGGCAGTAAGCTTGTCACTCGGCTTGCTGGCGAGTTTCTTGCGTGTCTCCTCGAGTTCCTCGCGCAGCTTGACGACGGGTTTTTCAAATTCCAAAACTTGTTTCATGGGGCAGGGGAAAGGGATTGAGAGGGCGGTTAGCGGACAAAATGCAGTTTTGAGCCGTTGCGGACGAGCGCAAACAGTTCTTCGAGGTCGCCGCGGTTCAGGAACACACCTGTTTCTGGGGCTTCTTCAATCAAAACGTCGGGGGTGGATTCCGTGGCAGCGCCCTTTTTTGCCTTGGGGGCGGGTGTTTCCGGCACGGGGACGGCTTTTTTGACAGGAACGGTGCGCAGGACAATGCCTGCACGGCTGCCTGGAAGCCATTTCTCGGCATCGACATAGCGCGGGTCAGTGGAGAGGAGCTGCTTGCCATCTGCCACGGCGGACTTGCCCTTGATCTCCATTTCGGCGATCGCCTTCATGCCGGGGGGCAGGCGGAGGTCCACGGCGGCGTATTCTTTGAAGAAGTAACGCTTGTCTCCCACATTCCGGTAGAGGGTGACGGTCTTGTTCGACACGTCCACGTCGACGGAGAAATCCAGAGGGATGAGGGTGAGGTGATCTCCCGGCTGGAGCACGGTGCTCATCAGACCGTTGAGACGAACGATCATGTCCATGTTCGTGCCCTGCTTGCTGGCAATGAGAGCCAGGGAGTCGCCGGGCTGGACGATGTAGTCTTTCTTTCCGGCTTTTTGGTTGATGGAGAAAAGCTCGTCCAGATTGATCTCGCCGATGATGCGCTTGGCCTCTGTGCAGGTGGCGGAGTCCGGGAACTGCTGGAGCATCTTGTACAGTGCCTCACGGCCCTCGTTGATGCGGCCCTGCTTGATCTGCTCGATCGCGACCTCGAAGCGCTTCGCGCCGGGATCGATGCGCGGCATGTCCACCTTCTTGATGCTGGCGATCTCCTGCTGGATGGCCTTCTCAGGCTTCAGGACTTTGTCGTAAATGTAGTACGCCGTCGCCATGCATCCGAGGGTGATTCCCAGGACGATGAGAAAGAGCAGGAGTTTGAGCTGCGTCTTGGCCATTCGGGTGTCAACGTTCAGCCCAGCAGGCCGCGGCGCTTGAAATCGAACAGGTTGATCTTCTGGGACTTCTCGATCATCTCGACCGTGAACTTCAGCAGGCTGATTTCCCAGGTGTCATCCACGCCGGCGATGACGGCGAGCATGGGATTACCGGTGCGGCGGACATCCGCCATCAGCTTGTCACAGACCTCGGTCATGGACTCGTGGACGATTTCTTCCTGCATGTCCTGCATCTGGAAGCGGAAGCCATACTTCAGCAGGGCCAGACGGTGCAGGTTTTCCTTCAGAAAGTCCCCGAAAGCGTGCCCCTGGGGGCCGAAGCCTTCGAAGTCAAAATTGGCCACGGATTCAGGATCCGGGCGGAGGATCATGGGTTTTTCAGCCGTGATCTGGCCGGTGCGGACGCGGGTGGCGTTCACTTGGTCCATGAGCTCGGAGACGAGCTGAAACTCAAAACGGGTGCTTCCAAAAGTGTCAATGCGGCGGTCCGGCTCATGGAGCACCTGCGTGTTCTCCACGGCGTATTCGATATCAAACTGGCTTGGCATGTGAGGGGAGGTTAGACGGGGCAGGGGGAAGGGCCAGCGGTTTTTGCTGACCGGAGCCTGTCACCAGTCTCAGACCTGCTGAGCCGCGATAACGTTGACTGCCAGCACGTTCAGGACCGCTTTTGTCACGAAGCTGTCCTTTTCCACATATTCGGGGAGCTTGCTGCCGTCCGCGCTGCGCTCCGAGCAGTGGGCATTGCCCCCGGAAGGACCCAGTCCATCAATGGTCGGGCCCAGGGTGCAGAGGTAGTTCGCATCACTCAGGCCACCCCGTTGTTCGGCCACGGTGCTGATGCCCATCTGGGTGGCGGCTTTCTCCCAGGCGCGATACAGCGCGTCCGTGTCCCGGCCGCCGGGCCAGGCCTGCGTGCGGCCGATGCACTCGACATTGATCTCAGCCCCGGCGGCGGTGCGCTGGGTAAAGGACTCCAGGGCTTCTCCAGCCTCGGCGAGCGCTGCGGGTTCAAAGGCACGCATCTCGAGCTCGGCCACGGCTTCATGAGGCACCCGGTTCAGCACGGTGCCGCCGTGCATGGAGGCGAGGTTCAGCGTGAGGTTCTTCTGCGGATTCGTCAAAGCTGAGACCGCTGGCAGGATGCGGGAGAGCTCGACCACGGCATTGATGCCGAGAGCGTGATTGCTGCCGGCATGAGCGGCACGACCGTGGGAGGTGATGCGATACTCTGCGCGCCCCTTCCTGGCCGTGACGAGATGCCAGCCGTCCTTCTCATGAGGGCCGCCCTCAAACACAAGCACCGCATGCGCACCCTGAGGGCAGCGTGCTGTGGTCTTGCGGGCGAAGTCGGCCCCGATCACTTCCTCCGCCGAGTTTGCGGCGATCATCCAGTGCGTGCTTTCAAAGAGATCCGGGCTGCTTTCGCGAAGAAGACGAAGCATGAGCCAGATCAGTGTGGTGCCGCCTTTGATATCGACGGTGCCCGGACCGTAGATGCGGTTGCCCTCTGGCAGCCAGCGGAAGTCATTTTGCACTTCTTCTTCCGGAGGAAAGACGGTGTCCAGATGTGTGACGAGCACGATGGGCTTCTTGTCTGAAGGGCCACGGCTCAGAAACAGATGGCTGCCATGCGTGGGATCATCTGAAGGCACTGACTCTGAACGAAAACCTAGTTCGGCAAAGCATTCGGCGGTCAGCGCGCCTAACTGGTTCACACCTTCGGTGTTGGTGGTGAAGCTGTTGATCTCCACCATGCGGCGCAGCCAGTCGAGCATCTGCGGCAGCGAGGCTTCGGCGCTTTGTCTCAGGGAGATGATGTCCATGAAGGGGTGTTTATCGCCATCTGGCCGTGGAGGCGAAGTCTTTTCTTATGTTGCAATGCCCGGCAGGGGGGCTAATGCCCATTATGGCATGCGCTTGAAGGCGTTATGTTTTCTTTGATTGAACCAAGTCCGGGGCCTGCATGAATGCCCCGGCAGCCATTCGCAGATGACAGGGAAGGCCGTGAAAACCGGCCACAGTAGCGCTGCGGTATCGGGTCACAAACCCTCATCCACGGATCATGATTCATTCACTCATTCTCAATGAATGAAGCATCATCACCGTGGAACAACGCCAATCCGGGACTCAAGCCCGGGTGAAGGCCAGGGGCGAGGCGCGCATCAGCCCACACGCTGAGACGCACATACCCGGAGTCCGAACATCTGCCTGCGAATGCTCACTTCCGCCCATCCTTGATGGGGCCGGAGAAACTTCATCGCACAAATGAAGAGTGGGAGATGTGATTGTCTGGCTGGCTTTACGCCGGCTGGTGCCTCGTCTCTCGCACGGATACAAACCCTGAAAGAGATAACACCCACACAATGCACATCAGCCTGATCAAACGGGCTGCGGTCCTTGGTGCGTCGGCATTTGCCCTCGCCGCCTCCGCAGCTTTCTCCGCCGAATGGACCAGCTTCCAGGTCGGCACCCTCAACAGCTTCACTTTCACGTATGCCCACCGTGATGACGGCCAGTTCATTCTGGGTGAGGGGGGCGAGATCGGCATCCAGACCACCTACGGATCCCCCGGCACCACACCTCTGGTCAATACCAGCAATCTCCTCCTCGATCCTGCTTCCATCGCGGTGAAGAACGCCACGGTCGGCCTCATCGGTGCAGGCGGACCTCTGGCCACTTCGAACTTGTATCTGTTCGACCCTTCGACACCAGGCACCAGCATCAGCGCCACCCCTGTGGCCAACCTGCAAAACTTTGTCATCAAGTACTGGAGGCATCCTGACTCAGGGCGTGAGGGATGGCTGGTCATTGGCGGCAACGGCACTGTGCCGGTCAACGGCTTCTATGGCGCCAACACACTGAGTTTCGTCTCGTTGGACGGCTCCAAGGTGGGCAACATCACTGGCGACCTCAGCGACTACAGCGGCGGCCTGGATGTTGACTCCCAGGGTAATGTCTTCTTCGCGCTCTCCGCATTCAATGCGGATGAAGGCAAGATTCTGAAGTTCACCGCCGACCAGGTGGACACCGCCGTTCTGGCGCTCATCAACGGCACGCCAGCCCCGCTTTCCAAGGCGGCCGCCACCTTGATCTTCGATGCGGATGCCTCAGCCTCCCTGGCGGTGGATTCCGCCGGCCGCTTCTGGATCGGTGGCTATCCGCTCAATCACATTCAGGCCTATGATCCGGTGACCTCGGTGCAGCGCCGCTTCACTCCCGATCATGCCGCGCTTGTGAACGCAGCTGGTGGGCCCAGCTACTCCGTGCGCAGCTACAGCCGCAATGGTGCGGGCTTCGTCAGCTTCCTGGCCAGTGACAGCTTTTACAATGACGGTTCCGCTCTGACTTTGGGCTACAAACCCGTCTCCGAGCTGGACATCCGCTCCGTGCAGTTCACGGCCACCGCACAAACTGTGACCGAAGCTGCTGGCACCACCAATCTGACCGTCACCATCACCCCGGCGCTGACGGGGAAGGCAAAGGTCACCGTGCCCGTGACCATTTCCGGCACCGCCACCAAAGGCAAGGACTATGCGGCGATCAGCACCACCAGCCTAACCTTTGATGCGAACAACACGTCCCGCACCATCCCGGTGAAGGTCACCAATGATATTGAGGATGAAGACGACAACAACGAGACCGTCATTGTCACGCTCGGCACACCGGCACCGGTTGCACTCGCAGGCTTCGGCGCCATCGGCACGGAGAAATTCACCCTCACCATCACCGATGACGATGTGAAGCCGCAGATCGCCGCTGTGCAGAATTTTGGCACGCTCAAAGTGGGTGGCCCTGTCAGCTACCAGGTCGTCAACACGGGTGCTGCAGCCACCAAATGGAGCGCCAGCGGGCTGCCCCCGGGTCTGAAGATCAATGCTCTCACCGGCCTGATCACGGGCACGCCCGCCACGTCTGGTGAATATGACCAGGTGTGGATCACCGCCACGAATGCTGCAGGTGTGAGCACCTCCATTGCCTTTGTGCTGAACGTCGCCGCCTTCCCGGCTCCGGCCACCGGCAGCTTCGCCGGCCTGATCAACCGCGCGGGCACCGTCACCAACGGTCTCGGCGCACGCGTCACCCTGTTCACGACCAGCAAGGCCACCTATTCCGGCAAGATCGAGATCGGCAAGACGAGCATCCCCCTCAAAGGTGATCTGAACAACACCGGCACCCATCCGACAGGGAGTTACTCCTTCAAAAACGGCACCACCAACCTGACTCTGGATTTCACGCTGGGTGCCGTCACGGGTGAACTCTCCGGCAGCCTTGTCACGGCAGCTCCGCCACCACCTCCATCGCCTGCTGCCGCAGCCATCAACAATGCATCCCTCAGCGGCTGGCGTGCCCAGACCGCCACCACCCTTACCGGAGTGCACAACTTCTTCGCGGCGGTTCCTGGTGGTCCTGCCAGCACAGTTCCTGAAGGCACCAGCTACGGCTCCGCCAAGGTCGCTGCCACTGGCATGACCACCATCGCAGGTGTGACGGCTGACGGCCTGGCCTTCACCTCCAGCAGCCCGCTGGCCATCAATGGAGATCTGGTTCTGTATCAGGTCCTCTACAAGGTTCCGGGAAGTTTCATGGGAGTGATCAAGATCGCGAATGACGCCGCCCACTCCATGAGCGGGGACATCACCTGGAGCAAGCCCTCCCAGGGCGCACCCACCACGGACAAGCTTTACGCCACTGGCTGGACTGCCGACCAAGCGCTTGTGGTTCGCGGTGGCAAGTATCGCCCTGCGGTGGGCGCAACGCTGCCGATGAATGCCACGGCATCCACGGGCAACAATGCACGCATCGTCCTGCAGGATGGCGGCATCGAGGCTCTCGGCGCCAATCCCACGATTCAGTTCCGCATTGCTTCCGCGACCTCGCTGATCGTGCCAGCACCGCACAAGCTGACACTGAAAAACGACACGGGGCTCCTCACCGGCAGCATCACCTTGGGCACTGGTGCGGCGAAGAAGAGCTTCAACATCCAGGCTCTCCTGGTGCCGGATGCGACCACTCCCGACCCGTTTGACACGACTGCCGAGGGGTATTTCATTCTGCCTGTCAGCAGCACCGTCTCACGGGCTGGCATGGTGGGGATCGAACCTCTCAGCCTTTAATTGGTTAGACTTTCTGTCATGGCCGCGCGGCATCCCGCCCGCGGCCATGACGGCTTTTTAAAAGATAACCCACCCTCAATCGAAATAGAGGGTGAGTCTTTGTTTCACCTGACTACCACCCACTCTCCTCCGCGCCAAGATGCCGCGCTTCCGATCCACTTCCTCCAGCCTCTTCGCCCTGGCCCTGCTGCTGGCCTTGGTGATTGCTGGAGGTTTTGTCGGCTTTCATAGCGGCGGCAGAAGCGTGGCCCCTGCGCATCACGGTGAGACGGCAGCCGGCTCCAGTACCGCTTCCTCCACCACATCCGGACCGCATGGGCTCGCCACCCTGGAGGAGAGTCTGCGCCGGTTTCTGGCGGGCGAAGAAGATGCGCTCAACGGTTTTTTACCCAAGGGTGTCAGCGATGTCAGCGGCATGGGAGGCCGGGGCCTGAACCGCCAAGTGCGCAGCCATGGCCTCTGGTTTCCTGTCTTCGACCTTTCCAAGGTAACCAGCACGGAGGTGTTTGATCCCACCGCTGTCAGCCTCAACAGTGTCCCGCTGATGATCACCAACCCGCAGCCTGATCCGGGGATGATCCATCAGACCATGACACACCGGTTCAGCGCCGTGGGCGGCACTGCACCCTATCGATGGAGCATGCAGATTCAGGGAGAGGCTCCTGGCTTCAGCCTGAACGACACGACCGGTGACCTGTCCGGCCTCTCAGACACTGAGCTCAGCGTGCCCCTGAGCATCTATGTCACCGACTCTGCCGGTCACACGGCCTCTGCGACCGCGACACTTGCCGTGGCTTCCGCCAAGGCTCTCACCCTGCTCACCGCAGACCTGCCCGGCGGCACCCTGGGGCAGCCCTACACCTTTTCCTTGAGCGCCGAAGGCGGCGCCCAGCCTTACACCTGGCGCCTGGAGACCCAATCAGCGGGCTGGCTCTGTGATCCTGCCACTGGCGCTCTCAGCGCCACTTTCACTGAACCCGGTGATCACAATCTCACCATTACCCTGTCTGACCTCGAATCGAGTGTGCAGAAGTCTTTCCACGTCCGCGTCACTGAGGGGCTGGAGATCACCACCGAGTCTCCTCTGCCTCCCGCTGCGCCAGGTGCGGGATACAGCGGTCGATTTGAGGCCATGGGCGGCACGCCGCCTTATCAATGGACGGTGGCCGCAGGCCAGATTCCAGCATGGTGCCCTCTTCTGCCTGATGGTTCAATGGGGGGCGCGGTCCCAGCCTCGGAGGCCTTTTACGAGTTCACCATTCTCGTCACCGACTCCGCTGGCCTGACCTTCAAAAAGCCTTTTGAGCTCTCCGTCAGCCAGGGCCTGCTGGCCATCCCATCACTCAACAAGGCCGGCCTTGCCTGGCAGTTCACCAGCATGAGCCGGACCTTGGGCTCGGGCATCACTGGTGTCAGCCTCACCCGCAATGGTGCAGAGATCTATCGCGGCACCGCCAGCAACATCGTGGACCGCAACCTTGCCACCGGTGCCGTCTACAACTACGAGCTTACTGCCTTTACCACCGATGGGCGCGCCCGGCCTTATGCAAGCACGCTGGTCAAGATCCTTCCCATCAGCAGGCAGCGCGGCCAGGCAGGCGTCAGCGGAGATCCCTTTGCCGATCGTGTGCAATCATTCACGCCGCTGTCCGCGAATGGTTATGGAGCCAGCAAGGTTCCCGATAATGTCACCGGCCCACCCGACGGAGCCAACACCTTCAGCCCTGTGTATCTGCCGCAGCATGTGGCATCTCTGCATGCCAGCTCCTCGGGCGGAGGGAGCATCGTCCTGGAGTTCACGGACAACATCGTCGAATCCGGCCCTGGTCAGGACTTCACCGTTTTTGAAAACGTTCTGTTTCAGGGGAACGATCCCAACCGCAGGTTCATGGAGCCCGCCATTGTGGAAGTGGCGTTGTTTGAGAACCAGTGGCAGCGTTTCCCCTGCTTCGTCTCCCCGCCCGCCACTGGGGAGATCGACTTCAAAAAGCCCGCCTACTATGCCCGTGGCTTCGCCGGCGTGAATGCCACCACGGGCGAAGATCCCACCAATCCCGCCCGGAGCGGCGGTGACAGTTTCGACCTGGCTGATGCAGGCGCCCAGCAACTGCAGTGGATCCGCTTCATCCGCATCCGTTCCACCGGTGACAACGTCATGACTGACTCTGCGGGAACACCCGTGCGTCATACGTCTGAGAACACCGCTCTTTCTGGAACGGCCAGCTCAGGCTTTGACCTGGATGGGGTGAGCGCGGTGAATTACTGAGCTGGTCCGTGGTGGTGTGATATGTGGCCTAACATTCATTGATATTCATCAGGTCATGCTGTTTCGCGACAGCGTCGTGGAGTGCGTGGGAGGCGCTCAGGCGCCGCACCGCTGTGTGCGCACAGATGATGCGGAAGCTCGAACATCTAGTGTTCGCACGAGAGCGGTGTCGACGATGCACGGTGGCCCGTGCATCTCTGCCACCGCACTCCAGGACGCTGCCGCGACTTCAATGCACATGCAAGAAACCAGTCGAATAGGTGACCGCTCTTCCGCCGATGCCCACACGCTCTCCACGATCTTCGCAGACCAGCTCACCGCCGCGAGGGGAGATCTGTCGCGCTTGCAACTTGGTTCGGCCGAGTCGTTTGGACCAATAAGGAGTTAGTGTGCAGTGCGCGGAGCCTGTGACGGGATCTTCGGTCACGCCAGCGCGCGGGGCGAAGAAGCGGGAGACGAAGTCACAGTCATCTCCCGGTGCCGTGGCGATGATGCCGAGGCAGTCGAGACGGATGAGCGCGGTCATGTTCAAGTTCAAATCACGGACCTGCTGCTCGGTCTCGAAGATGGCGAGGTAGTCACGTGCGAGGGCGGTGGCCTGCGGCGTGGCGCCGAGACCTGCGATGAGATCATCGGGCGTTTCACACGGGGTGGCTGGGCGTGTAGGAAAGTCCAGCGTGAGGAAGTTGTCACTGCGTGAAACGGTGAGCTCGCCTGATCGAGTTTGGAAACGAACGAGAGGATCACCATAACCCAGATGGCGGAAGATGACGTGCGCGGAGGCCAGGGTGGCATGACCGCACAGATCCACCTCGATGGAGGGAGTGAACCAGCGCAGATCGAAATGTGAACCCCGCTGAATCACGAAGGCTGTCTCGGCCAGGTTGTTTTCCGTGGAGATCGATTGCAGCACGTCATCCGGCAGCCAGTTGGTCAGCAAACAAACACCGGCGGGATTGCCGGAGAACAAACGGCCGCTGAAGGCATCAACCTGATAGTAGGGAATGCTCATGATGGTGAAACGGCTGACGAATGCCGTATCAATCAATCATGCGCAGAGGCAGCGTCTTGATGCCAGTCAAAATCCATTCGATGCGCCGTTTTTAATGCGAGATCACGGCCTGCGAGCCGCTCGACAATGTGCAAGCTCATGTCGATGCCTGCGGAGATTCCAGCCGAGGTGATGATGGAGCCTTCATCTACCCAGCGCCGACCTTCGAGCACGGTTACGGAAGGGAACATCTCACGCAGGTCCGCGATGTCTTCCCAGTGCGTGGTGGCCTGTTTGCCATCCAGTAGGCCCGCTTGTGCGAGCAGGAACGCGCCGGTGCAGACAGAGGCGGTGATGATGGTCGTGAGCGAGATGCGTTTGATCCATTCCGCGACCTCGGGAGTCTGCAGTTCTGCCGTGACAACGCCGCCGGGAATGATGAGCAGATCCACCGGAGGATGACTGGTGAAGTCATGATCAGGAATGACTTTCAAACCTGCGCGAGCGCGGATGGTGCCGGGTTCGCGTGCGACGCTGAAGACACTGAAGGGAGCGGTCGAACCTGGATGATCGAGAAGGTGGGCGCGTGAAGCTGTGGTGAAGACCTCGTAAGGGCCTGCGAAGTCGAGGACCTCGACCTCGGGAAAGACGAAGATGGCGACCGAGATGGTTTGGGAGCTCATTTGGTTAGGTGCGCGCTAACTTGTGATAGTGTCACACGTCTCCTGCGAACGACAGCGGTGTCGCGCTTGAGCGCTTCCCACCGCACTCCACGACGCTTCGCGATTATTCCGGCAGGGAGAGAAGGCGCCTGGCTTCCTGGAGGAGGAAGGTGGTGTTGGTGAAGGGCTCCCAGCTCACGTCGATCCAGCGGAGCTTGCCTTTGGCATCGATGAGGACGGCGGCGTGGAGGGGCTCGTCTTCAAAGTCATCATAGGCATGGAAGGTTTTGAAGGCAGCCATGGATGGATCACAGAGGATGGGGAAGGGTGGCAGCTTCTTGGATGTCATTTGCTCGGTGAGACGTCCGGCGAGGGAGAGCGGCTCACGGGTGATGGCGCAGAGTTTGATGCCGGCTTTCTCATACTCAGGCGCGGCTTTGGCGAAGTCATTCACCTGCTGCATGCAGTGGGTGCAGGCGGCGCCGAGATAGAAGAGGAGAACATGCGGCTTGTCTTCAAACTGGCCGCTGCCGGCGGGTTTGCCTTCCAGGGTCAGGGCTTCCCATTTAGGGGCGTCAGGAGCATGCCAGTAGACGGGGCCGAGCGTGGAGAGTTCCGGACGTTTGCCACTGTCTGTGCGGCGAGGGACGGGCGAGCGCCAGTCACCTTCGATCTTGAATGAAGTAGCGAGCTGGTCGAGGCGCTTCTTCAGAGGCAGATCATCTTGAAGGGCAAAGGCGAGCTTGCGCACTTCCTCAAAGGTCTTCTTGGCATCGTCGGTCTTGCCGAGCGCCTGCTGCATCTCCGTCTTGGCAGCGAGACCGGCGAGATCCTGCGGGTAGTTTTTCAGAAGTTCTTCAGCCTTCTTTTTGTCGCCAAGGCGTAGTTGGAGGCTGGCGGTGAGAGGCTTCGGCATTTCCGTGGCCTTGTTCACGAGATCGGCAGCCGTCTTGTCTTTCGTGAGCACGGCCTGGAGAGCACGCAGTTCGGCGAGCGTGGTGGTGGCGATGTCAGGCTTTTTGTTACCGCCTTTGGCCCCATCGCCTTTAGGGGCATCGGGTTTGGACGGCTCACCTTTGGCTTTGGCAGGCTCTGCTTTCGCCACTTCGGTTTTTGGAGCGTCTGCCTTGGCGGCATCAGGTTTCGGTGCGTCTGCCTTGGGGGCTTCGGCGATCTTCTTGGCCGGCTCAGCCTTGGCCTTGGCATCACCCGCCTTGCCCTTGGATTCTTCAGGCTTCTTGGTCTTGGCCTTCTTCTCCACGGCTTCGAGAGCGGTGATGGTGGTGGCGAGGGATTTCGCATCTTCCTTGGCGAAGAAGGCGACACCGCGGGCATGCAGGCGGCGTGCCTCATGACTGGTCTGCTGCACTTCGGGGAACAGCGGGCTGGTGGTGACCTTCAGCACTTCGTCCCAGAGCTCCCATTTGATCAGAGTTTCCAGCAGGCGCGTGCGGCCGTAGCTGGCGCTGGTGCTGTCTTTGTCGAGCGTGTTGTTCGCGGGATGCTGCGGATTCCGGATGAGCGCGGTGGCGAGGCCGATGGCATCCTTCGCACGGCCAAGCTCGTTGAAGTTGCGCACCAGCCACTCCTCGTTGTGCGCGTAGTTGTGGATCTGGTCAGGCTGGATCCAGTTCTGGATCATGTAGGCATGGTCCACACGCGTGCTGGCTTCCTGCTGCCACACGGCATCATCATAACGCTTCAGCTTCGAAAAAGTATGACCGGGCATGTGCCACATGTGGGCGATGCCTGGTGCGGCCTGACCATTGGAGGCTGCCGACTTCAGCGCGATGGCGGGCTTGCGGTTATCCCAAAGATGGATGCGGTAGTGATGCGCGGGATGCTGCGGATTGGCGGCGAACACTTGATCAAGCAGCGCATTCACGGCCTGATAACTGGTGATGGAAGCATCTCCATTCGCGTGCCAGGTTTTCCAGGCGAGGAAGGCCTTGGCCTCGATGTCATCCGGGTAATCCTGGACGATGGTTTCGAGATCGCGGATGAAGTCGAGCGCGCGCTGCTTTTTGTCACGCTTGTCGTTCTTGTCCTCCTTGTAGAAGGTTTCCAAGGTGGTGATCCAGAGTTTCTCGCGAGCATCTGCCTTGTCTTTCAGCGCGACGGCCTTGCGAACGAACTGCTTCGCGCGGGCCTCGTTGTTCACGTTGGCCATGGCCATGCCCCAGAAGGCCATGGCGCAGTCTTTGTCGATCATGGCCACCTGGCGGAAGGAGCGCTCCGCCTCATAGTACCAGAAGCCGTGGAGCTGGCCGACGCCTTGATTGAAGAACTCCTGGGCCTGCGGCTTTTGGGAACTGATGGCAAAGCTGACCTTCCCGCAGCCCGGGATGAGCCTGGCGGCCTGCCGGGGGCCTTCATTGAAGGCGTCTCCATGCACGGAGTGTCCCGGGAGGGGATCAGCAGCATGGAGGAGAGAGCAGCCCAGGAGGGCAGGAAAGAGCAGGCGGACGGCAGAGGGCATGGTTGGAGCCTCCTTTAACGTCGGCTGGAGTCGGTTTCTTGGAACTACCACCCCCGCACGAAAGTGGGGGAGGGTGGCGTGGCACCGCGCCTTCCACACCCCGCCGACTGAAGTGGGTTCACGCTGATGAACGATCCGCCCAGACATGCGGTAAGAGAGGTTTTTGGACTCCGACCCCAAAAGAATCTGTAACAACAGAGGGCGGCTGCTGTAAAAGCTAGCTGAGTCAGGCACCACCCATCCACCAGACATGAAAATGAATGCTCCCTCGTTGTTTAGCATGGTTCGGCAGTTCCGCGCGTCACTGGTCCCTCTGCTTGTGGGAGGAGCTTTATTTCTAACCGCTGGAGTGACGGAGGCTCAAGTGCCTGGAATACTCTCCTATCAGGGGCGTGTCACGGTCAGCGGCTCGCCTTTCAGTGGCAATGGGCAGTTCAAGTTTGCCTTGGTGAATGCCATCGGTGGCAGCACGTTTTGGAGTCATGATGCCAGCAGCACTGCCGGCAGTGAGCCGACCAGCGCGGTGACGCTCTCCGTGGCCAACGGCCTGTATTCTGTCTTCCTGGGAGCGAACATGACAGCGATCCCAGCCAGCGTCTTTGACAATTCAGATGTCAGGCTGCGTGTGTGGTTCAATGATGGCACCAATGGTTTTCAACTGCTGACTCCTGACCAGCGGATCGCTGCGGCTGGATATGCGATGCGTGCGGATGCCGCGGCGACGGCCCTGAGCGTGCCCGACAATGCGATCAGCGCGGCGAAAATCGCCAATGACGCGGTGACGGCAGCGAAAATTCCAGATGGTTCGATCACTCAAGCGAAGCTGGCTTTTGCGGTCGGCGGGGTGTCCTCGGGTGCCCAGGAGTATGCGACGGCAGGCACCAGCACCTTCACCGTGCCGCCGGGGGTGACGAAAATCATGGTCGAACTCTGGGGCGCAGGTGCCGGCTTCTCATTGTTCGGGGACGGGGGGAGCGGGGCGTATTCCCGCAAGACCCTGACCGTCACCCCAGGGAGTCAGTGGACAGTGGTGGTGGGTGCCGGTGGTGCGACCCTTGCCGAAGAAGCTGTGGCCCCAAGCGGTGGCAACACCTCATTCACCAGTGTGTCCACTCCCAGCAACACACTCGTCTCCCAAGGCGGACGTGGTGCCCCTAACGCGGACGGCCCTCCGGTACCGGCGCAGCCAGATGCCAGTGCCGACATCAAGAGAACCGGTCCTTTGTATGGAGAGGCGGTGATTGGCTCGGTGTCTCCGCCGCTTGTCGCAACACCGTCAGAGTTCAGTTCCATGGTCATTCAACGCTTTTTGAGTGCGGGGGCGGCCTCAACTGCGGCCATGTTTCCCTCGGAAGCCGGGATGTCGGGATACGTTCTTATTCAATGGTGATTACCCGATGGCTATTCACGCTGGTTCGGATAAACCTCAGCCTTGCTCCATGAAACCTAGTCTTGCCTTTCTGCTGCTGTCACTTGTCGTGGGAAACGTCTCTGCGGGCACCCGAAGCGGAGGTGTTTACGCCGTCACCGCTGATGCTGTCACAAACGGCGGCGGGCAGTCGGCAGCCGGAGTCTATGCGAATGTCGCCAGCCTGGGTGAAATCGTGGGCAGTCAAAGTGCGGCGAATCCACCGGTGCAGTCAGATGCTGGCTGGACTTCGCAGGTGGTGGTAAGCGCGGTCGTTTCAGCGCCTGAGATTCAGGTAAGCACCACCAGCATGGGCTTTGGAAACGTGGCAGTGGGCTCAAACACCAGCCTGAATCTGATCATCAGTAATCTGGGGACGGCGGACCTCACGCTCTCCGCGATGTTGGGGGGGACGCATTCGACCAATTTCTCACACAACACCGTGCCAGCGACCGTGGCAGCGGGCGGGCAGGCGACCGTTTCCGTGACCTTCACGCCTTCCGCGGCAGGTCTGCGAAGCGCCACCCTCCAGATCACCAGCAATGATGCTAATGAGAGCCCCTTGGTGGTGAACCTGTCAGGAACCGGGGTGCTTCCTGCGACTCCCGCATTCACCAGCGAGCCTGCCAGCCAGCTCGTGCTGCTCGGCAGTCCTGCGACGTTTAGCGCGACGGCGATCGGGCAGCCAGTGATCACTTACCAATGGCAAAAGGGCACCGCAAAAATCAATGGAGCGACGTCCAATGAGCTGACCATCCCCGTGACCAAGGCGGCGGATGCGGGTGTCTACAAGGTGGTCGCGAATAATGGAACCGCCAAGAGTTCGGGTGCGGCTTATCTGGGGCTGGTCACGCCGAACTCAGGACGAGTGGTGGTCAAAACGGGCGGCACGCTGACTCTCAAGTGCACCGTGGCCGCACCGGCTGGAGCGAAGCCTCTCTATGAATGGCGGCGTGGAGGTCAGCTGGTGGCGAATGGGACGGTGGGCACCTCCGTCACCACCGGCGCCAGCGCGGCAAGTCTGAGCATCACGAAGGTGGACGATGTTCACGAGGGTGACTACACCTGTGTTGTCAGACTGGAAGTGGGCGGTGTGGTGGTGGCTACCATGAGCAACGGCAACGGTGATGTGAACGTGCAGGTGGTGAATGCGGTGCCGGTCGTGGCGGTGCTTCCTCCTGCCACCGTGTCTGTCAGCGAGTGGATCGACATACCCATCGTTGCTTCCAATTTTCCGACGGGTTTCATTGCCACAGGATTGCCTCCAGGCCTGAAGCTGGACCCCAAGACGGGCCACATCACCGGTCGGCCGACGGTGGCAAGCAAGCGCAATACGCAGAACACGGCCTACCTGCCTAATCTCATCACGCTCAAAGCCTCCAATCCCGCGGGCACGGGACCTGGGCAGGAGTTTTCCATGACCGTTGAGGCGCTGGACCCAAGCTACATCGGCACTTTCAACGGGATTGTGGCACGGTCAGGGGCTTCAAACTTTGGTCTCGGCGGTCATGTGCAGATCACCGTGAATCCGACCGGCACGGTTTCAGGTTCGGCCACGCTGGCGGGGCAGAAACACAGTGTGGCGGGAGTGCTGGATATCTCCGTGGGTAATGAGCCGACGGCGGATCTCGTCATCAAGCGCACGCCGCCAGCGCTGGGTGACCTGCTGATGGACATCAACATCAACTTTGGCAGCGGCCTCATGCAGGGCCGTATCATCGAGCCACGCTTTGAGCAGGTGCTGGGGGAGATCGCGATTGGCGATCCGGAGGAGCCGGGCCTGGTGGACGGAGACTTTGGGGACGTTCGCTTCAATGGTCCCAAGGGCATCGCCATCCTGCCGTCCGGCTCGGGTTACATCGCAGACACGGGCAATCATGTGATCCGCTTTGTGGAAGGCGATCTAGGGACAGTGGCCACGTTTGCCGGAAACCCCACGCCGGGCTCAACGGATGCCACGGGCACGGCGGCGAGCTTTAACGGACCTGAAGGCCTGGCGCTGGATGCGCAGGGCAACCTGTATGTGGCGGACACGGGCAATTCCGTCATCCGCAAGATCACTCCGCTGGGAGTGGTCAGCACCTTCGCCGGGACGGCGGGGCAGCTGGGCAGTGCGAATGGCACCGGCGCGGCAGCCCGGTTTAGCGCGCCTTGCGCGTTGTGCTTTGATCCGGCTTGGAACCTGTATGTCGCGGATCGTGGCAATCATCTCATCCGCAAGATCACCCCGGCCGGTGTGGTGACGACGCTGGCCGGCAAGGCGAGCGTGGGCGCGCACAAGGACGGCAGCGGCATAAACGCGGTGTTTCACCAGCCCAGCGGCATCACCTATGATCCGGTGCTGAAGGCATTGTTTGTGGCAGACACGGTGAACCGCGTCGTGCGCAAGGTCACTCTCACGGGCGCGGTCACGACCTATGCCGGGTCTCCTGGCGTGGATGGTTTTTCAGAAGGACTCTTTGCCAACACGCGCTTCATCGAGCCTGTCGGCATCACCAGTTTGGGGGACGGGAGGCTCGTGGTGCTGGACATCCTTTTGGTTCAGCTGAATCCCAACGGCACGGCCTGCACAGTGTCCGCGAGGCTTGATGAGGTGAACTTTCAGGATCATCCAGTGGCTGCGGTGCTGGACCCGGTTGAGGGGACCTTCATCACGGTACATGACCGTCTGAATGCCGTCTGCAGTTATGATGCAGATGCTCCGGCGACCGATGCGATCTTTGAGGCGAGGCGCAATCCATGGACGGCCACGAACATGGTGCCGGGGGGGGAGCAGGGGCTGTACAATGCCGTCATGCAAACCACGGTGCCTGGAAACGACATCGATTTCCCCCTGGGAGAAGGCTATCTCCAGGTGGCGATCAGCAAGACGGGCGTGGCCACCTGGGCGGGGAAGGCGGCAGATGGCAGCACCATCACGTTCAGCACTTCCATGGCTGAGAACCGCAGCATCCCGCTGCATGCGAGCCTTTACAAAAACACCGGCAGTCTGCAGGGAGAGTGCTTCATCAACAACACGACCTTCGACATTGTGAGCGACATCACGCCGGCCTTTGACTGGTACAAGATCCCGCAGCCGCTGGCGAGCACGGACCGCTCCTACAAGAGCGGCTTCCTGCTCCACTCCCTGGAGGTGACGGGAGGCAAATATGTGCCTAACAATCTGCATGACTACCTGGAGCTGCCTGACGGCACTGCCGCGATGGACTTGTTTTTTGTCGAATCCCAGATCAACGCGTTTTCCCAGGAGTTCACCATGGCGGAACCGAACGGCGTGATCGTGCCGGCCAATGCGAAGAGCCTGACGATGAAGATCGATCCGAAGACGGGCATCTTCAGCGGCAGTTTCAAAGATGGCAGCCCGGCGATCACGGTGCCGTTTGCGGGGATCCTCATCAACTATGAGGCGGGTAACACACGTCGCGGGTTCGGGCATTACCTGATCCCTGAGACGACGGATCCGAAGTCTCTCATCCGCTCCTGGCGGGTGGGTTTGGACCGGGACTGAGTGTGCATGGGGCGCGCTTTCAGCGCTTGGCGCAGTGTGGTTCGCGGAGCCTAGGGCTGGACGCCCTAGGCTGGTATGGGGCGCGCCCTTGGCGCTTTAGAAGCACATGGATCCCCGCCTTTCTCAAGGCTGCTTTTCCTGCACGCGGAACTGCGTGGGGGTGAGCTTGGTCATTTTCTTGAAGTCCTTGCTGAAGAAGAACTGGTCGCTGTAACCGACCTGACGGGCGACTTCCTTGATGGGGTCGTCACTCTCGATGAGGCGGTGCTTCGCCTGGTTGATGCGCTCGCGGCGGAGCCAGTCGATGGGGCTGGTGCCGATGCAGGATTTGAAGAGGCGGCTGAAGTGGCTCTCACTCATGCCAGAGAGAGCCGCCAGATCTGACACGCGGATGGCGGTGTGGAAATAGAGGCGCATCTTCTCCAGCGACTTCTGAACGGGCAGGGGAAGCTCGGGCCGGATCTCATCAGCATCTGACAGCCGGGCCTCAAAGGCGAGGGCAATGATGGCGGTGACGGCGGCATTCACCAGCGCGGCATCACTGGGGCGCGTGCCGGACATGTGGTGGAAGGCGCGCTCGAACTCCTGCACAGCGGCTCGGGTGTTGAAGTTCTTGATCACTGGCTGGGAGCGGATCTCCAGCAGGTTGGCCACGCGATCAAGCGGGCGGCCTTCGACACGGATCCAGTACAGTTCCCAGGGCTCCTTGGCGATGGCGCCATAGGTGTGAGGATGATGACAGTTCACCCAAAGAAGCTCATCGGGACCGATCTCATGGCGCTTGCCAGCGACCTGTGCCCAGCCACGGCCTGCCAGACACAGGATGAGCTCATGCCCAGGATAAGTTTCCCGCTGGATGCGGTGCTCATGACCTGCTCTCAGATGCCCTGCGCGCACGACGGAATAAAACAAGTCACGCTGCCAGTCCGCAGGAGTGGCGTAGAGATTCTGGAAAAAGACTGTCTCTTGGAAGAGGTCACTCATGGCAGAATAAACCATACGTCGGCAGGGCCGGAGATGTCGAGGGGAATTCGCCGGTCTGAATCGAAGGGGGCAACGGTGAGCTGGCGAGGCGGATGTATACGTGTGCCGCTGTGCAAACCTAGCTGTTCGCAGCTGTTGTCGGGGGGATTGAGTGCGCTGCAGAATGCGACGATGCCTGTTTTATAGTCTTGCTCCCGTTTGAGGAACTCATCTAAATAAAGATCCACCGTGATTGGCTCAACCTCTCGAACACTCCTCCGCTGACTCATCCATGAAACTGACACTCGTCCTTCTCGCTGTCTTCGCCACCTTTGCCGCCCTCGACTCCACTCATGCTGCTGATGCTAAGAAGGCAGCCTCCGCCGAAGCACCGAAAGCTGCTCCGAAGAAAGGTGAGGCCAAAGCCAAGCAGGACACTTATCCCCTCTATGGCAAGGTGGTCGCCATCACCTCGCGCACGCTGACCATCGTGCGGAGTGACGCGGCGGATGCTCCTGAGGTGAAGTTCACCGTCAATGCCAGCACCGAGTATGTGGATGAAGAGAAGCCGGTGACCATTGAGGCCGTGAAGGTCGGTTCCTGGGTGGGTGGCTCGATCAAGAAGGCCGAGGGCGATGGCAATGACACGGTGCTGAAGCTGAATGTCGGCGCGAAGCAGCGAGTGGCCAAGAAAGGCACGGCGAAGGCCCCCAAGAAGAAGGCCGAAGCCAAGACGGACGCCAAGAAGAAGGCTGAATAAGCTCCGGAGGCTGGAAACGGCCCATCCAACTGAATTTAAAAACCAAGCGGCGTGGGCATGCTCACGCCGCTTTTCTGTGCCTGGGATGAGTGCGTGATGTCTCGCTGCCCGGGGCTGGAAGCGCTGAGATAGTTAAAATACTTGAGACACTAATTTTACTTAATTTTGAATAAAACTGAACAATTCACTTGGACTGAGTTCTGGATGAGGGTATTTTTTGTGGTAATTATATAACCTGCTGCCGCATGAGTTACCGACGCCTTCTCACCGCTTTTTTGCCCGTTTTGGCGGCTTCGCATTTGCAGGCTGATGTCATCACGGATTGGAACGGCATCATGCGTGATGCCTTTAAAGGGCAGGGGTCTCAAGGCAATCCACCGATGAATTCCCGCATCATGGGCATGCTGGGCGGGGCGATGTTTGACGCGGTGAACTCCGTGGACCGGAGCTACAATTCGTATTTGGGCTACTTTGACCCGACCACGGCAGGCAGCAGCACGGATGTGAATGCTGCGGCGGCCACGGCGGCGTATGGCGTGCTGAGCTCGGTCTTCAATGACCTGTATGGCGCAGGCAATGGCTTTACCCTTGGTTTCACCAACAAGTACAATGAGCAGATGTCCCTGATCGCGGATGGCGAGGCCAAGACGCGTGGCATGGAGGTGGGGCAGGCGGCAGCCAATGCCATGACCAGCACCCGTGCCAGTGACGGCTGGAATGACACCCCCACCTATGCCCCGCAGGCTTTCGGCACGGTGGGGCGCTGGCAGCCTGGATCGACCGCGGGTGGCTGGGGCGCTGGTGCGGGCACCTTTTTGAAGTCCTGGTGGTCAGACCTGACGCCTTTCACCATGAACTCGCAGAGCCAGTTCCGCCCGGGCGGGATGAACATGGGGACCTCGATGGATCGCAGTGTGAGCTATGTGCCGTTCAACGGCAACTTCCAGACCTGGGTGAACAGCCAGTCGTACACGCAGCAGTTTAACCAATTGAAGGCCATAGGCGGCATCAGCAGCAGCGTCCGCACGGCGGAGCAGACGGAGATCGCCTACTTTTGGGTGGATGGCCCGGGCACGGCCTCACCTCCGGGACACTGGAACCGCATCGCCGCCACGGTGTCCGCCTCCATGGGGCTGAGCGTGGAGCAAAATGCCCGCCTGTTTGCCTTGCTGAACCTCGCTGAGGCGGATGTGGGCATCGCCACCTGGGAGGCGAAGGTGCTGTATGATAACTGGCGGCCGATGCTGGCCATCAACACGGCGTCCACAGATGGCAATCCGGACACGATCGAAGACGGCGCCTGGTCTCCGCTGATCCCCACGCCCTCCTTCGGTGCGTACACCAGCGGTCACAGTGCTTTCAGCATGGCGGGTGCGACCATTCTGGCGAACTTCTTCGGCACGGACGACATCACCTTCACCACGGACACGGAGTCTAACCAGGTCGCGGGCCTGACCCGCACGTTCAACAGTTTCACTGATGCTGCGGAGGAGGCCGGCATGAGCCGCATCTATGGCGGCATTCACTGGATGGATGACAACATCGACGGCGCCATCCTCGGCGAGCAGGTGGGCAACTGGGTGTATAACAATTTTCTTGGCTCTGTCACTCCCGTGCCCGAGCCTTCCACCGCGCTGCTGCTGGGGCTGGCCAGCATGGTGCTGCTGCGCCGCCGCCGTCGTTCACACCCATGATTGCTGACGATCTCCCGCATCTTGTGGTCGGAGCGTGCATGACCGTTCATCGCACGCTGGGGCCGGGCTTGATCCGTGAGGCGTATGAGGAGTGTCTGGCGCTGGAACTGCGGGGGCTGGAACTGTCTGTGGAGCGTGGTCGTGCGCTGGGTTTTGACTATCGCGGTCATCGTATCAACAGCGCGGCTCGTCTGGATCTCATCGTGGATGCGGCCTTGCTGGTGCAGGTGGTCTCGAGTGAGAAGGTGGTGGATCTGGAGCGGCAGAAGATGGAGACGCTGCTGCGTCTGAGCGGATTGAAAGCCGGACTGCTGGTGAACTTCAATGTGCCGGTGATGCGCAAGGGCATCGAGCGCTTCACGGTGAAGAGAAGAGAGGAAGGGTGACTGCTGGTGTACGTTGTTCACGCTTCAGCGTGTTCAATGAACCTCCAAGCACACGCTGAAGCGTGAACAACGTACTTGAGGAAAGTGGGTCGGCGGATTTCGCCTAAAACATGTCAGAGCGTTTGATGCGCAAAGGTGCGTTGATTGTCGCGTTATGATGCCAACCATGAAACCACTTCTCGTCGCGCTCATCGCTGCGGCCTCGATCCATGTCCATGCCGAGCCGACCGGCCCTGTGCGCGTGCTTTATATCGATGCCGAGGGCAAAGAGCAAACGACTGTCGGTGCTCTGCATGAGGCTATGAAGAATCTGGGCCGGGATGCGATCTGGTTTGACTACTCTCGCGAGGCTCTGCCAGCCGAGAACTATGATCTGGTGGTGAAGGCTGGAGATGCGGCTGCCATCACCAAGGAGGCCATCCTGGCCAAACTACCCGCTGAACGCAAAGCTGGTTATGAGGCCTTTTTAGCCCAAAGAGAGGCGGAGAAGCGCGAGAAGCATCCTCAGGTGGCCAACTATGAGAAGCGCCCGGAGCCGCTGACCTTCCAGCAACCTATGAGTGTGAAGGGCAGCATGGAGCGCACACAGGTGCCGGCGGATTGTGAGCTGAAGCTTTTCGCCAGTGAGCCGGATATCGCGAAACCCATCGCCTTTGCCTGGGATGATCGTGGCCGGTGCTGGGTGGTGGAGACGCGGGACTATCCGCACGGCATCAAGCCCAGCGGCGAAGGTGATGACAGCGTGAAGATCTGCGAGGATACCGATGGTGATGGCAAGGCGGACAAGTTCACCGTCTTTGCGGACAAGCTGAACCTGCCCACGGGCATCGTGTTTGCGCGCAAAGGCATCATCGTGGCCGCGCCGCCGAAGTTCATCTATCTGGAAGACACGGATGGTGATGACAAGGCGGACAAGCGCGAGGTCATTATCGACTGCTGGGGTATCAAGGACACGCATGCGCAGGCCAGCAGCCTGCACTACGGCTTTGATAACTGGATCTATGGCTGCGTGGGCTACTCCGGCATTGAAGGTTATGTCGGTGGCAAGAAGCAGCAGTTCGCCATGGGGACGTATCGCTTCAAGGCGGATGGCAGCGCGCTGGAGTTCCTGCATCAGTTCACGAACAATGCCTGGGGCCACAGCACGAACGATGCCGGTGACCAGTTCGGCGGCACGGCGAACGGCGCGCCGATCTTCTTCGGCGGCATTCCGGCCACGGCTTATCCGGAAGGTTCGCGTGGCATGACGGCGCAGAAGATCAACATTGTGGACCTGTGCCACACGATCACGCCGAACTTCCGTCAGGTGGATGTGTTTGGCGGCTACACGGCCGCTGCCGGGTCTAACTTCATTTATAGTGATGCGCTGCCGAAGCGCTTTCAGGGCAAGGCGATGATCTGCGAGCCGACGATGAAGCTGGTGGCGCTGCTGGATGTGGTGCCTGTGGGAGCTGGATGGGAAGCGCTCGACTCCATGAACATCTACGCGAGCAGCGATGAGTGGAACTCACCGGTGCACGCAGAGGTGGGGCCCGATGGCGCCGTGTGGGTGGCAGATTTCCAGAACTTCATCATCCAGCACAATCCGACTCCGAGTAAGGAGCGTGGCGGGTTTGTCGGCGTGACCGGTGTTGGCGGTGCGCATGAGAATGATCTGCGGGATCATTCACGAGGACGCATTTACAGGATTGTGGCCAAGGGCACGAATCCAAAGCCGGAGAAGCCTTCGATGAGTGCTGGCACGCTGACGGGCAGACTGACCGCGCAGCGCATGGCCGTTGAGAATGGGGCCTATGAGTCTCATGCGACGTATGGCGTGCATGATCTTTGGGTGCAGCAGGCGCTCGGGAAGCTGGATGCCAAGACGCACCAATCTGCGCTCATCTCCCAAGATCCTGCGTTACGCCGCAATGCGGTGCGCGCGCTGGGCAGTGACAAGGCGGCGCAGGATTTGTTCTTTGGTTCCGGTGTTTTCTCCGATGCAGACCAGCATACGCGGCTCGCGGCTTTTGTGAAGCTGGCGGAGTTTCCGACGACGGAAGAGATCAAGACGCTGGTGAAGAAGCTGGCGAATGATCCGGTGGTGAAGAATGACGAGTGGCTGGCCGAGGCGGCGAAGCTGCTGGGCAAGAAGCATGGCGCTCTGAACTACAAGGAAGGTCCGAACCTGCTGCCGAATCCTGGCTTTGAAGAAGTGGTCGCAGGTCAGAAGCTGCCGGTGGGTTGGAAGCATCGTGACTATGGCAACAGCCCTGGTAACAAAGGTGCGGAGTGGGGCATTGTGACGGCGGAGAAGATGGTGCATAGCGGCAGCCAGGCGGTGCGCTGCATCACGCGCGAGGATGCGGACACGAGCTTCTTTGCGGATGTGGAGCTGAAGCCTAACACGGAGTATAAACTCAGTGCGTGGATCAAGACGCATGGTTTCCGTGGCAAGGCCAGTCTCAATGATCACATCGGCCGAGCGGAGACATCGCCCAAGATCAACCGTGCGCAGGACTGGACGGAGGTGGAGGTGGTCTTCAACAGCAAGAACAAGCCGAAGGCGAGCATCAACCTGCTGCACGTGGGCAAGGGAGATGTCTACTTTGATGACGTGAAGCTGTGTGAGCTCATCCTGGAGAATGAAGATGATCCGTCGAAGCTCGCGGGTGATGCGAAGCGCGGCGAGAGCATCTTCTGGACGCATCCGGTGGCGGCTTGCAAGAACTGCCATCTGCTCAAGGGGCAGGGAAGTGCCGTGGGGCCTGCGCTGGATGGGATTGCTGGGCGGAAGGACGAGGCTTACATCCTGGAGAGTTTGATCAATCCGAATGCGAAGCTTGCAGAGGGATACACTGCCACGCCGATCTCACCGATGCCGCCGATGAATCTGATTTTGAAGCCGCAGGAATTTGCGGATGTGAAAGCGTTTATCTTGAGTTTGAAGTGAACAAAGTGGTTCTCTTTTAACCGCAGATAACGCAGAGGGCACAGATAAGAAAGACCAAGAAAGCGCACAGGAGTGTGCGCTCTCTCCCCGAAGAGAACGGCACTTGGCAAGTGCCGCTCATTGATGGTATGCGAAGCTTACTTCAACGTCTCGCGGACCATGACGGGGTCGTCGGTGGTGATGCCGTCGATTTTCAGGGCGGCGAGGCGTTTGATGTCGGCGGGCTTGTTGACGGTCCAGACGTAGATTTTGAGGCCGGCGGCGCGGATTTGCTCGACCATGGCGGGGGTCCAGTTGAATTTCAGGCCGAGGTCGAGACCGTCAAGACCATCAGCCTTGGTGTCGGCGATGAGCTGGGTGAGGTCGATGGGCTTCTTGTCCTTGGTTTGTTCGGAGGAGAGGCGGTAGACGGGAATCCAGGGCATGGCCTTTTTGCACTCCTGGCAGACTTTGCGGTCGAAGGCGATGATGCAAAGCTGGTTGGCGATGGACTTCCAGGTTCCGAGCTGCTTGGCGAGCTCAGGGACGATGCGAGCGCTGTCCTTGATCTCGAGGAAGAAACGCTGCTTGCCCTTCGGCAGGGAAGCGAGGGACTCGGCTAGGGTGGGGATGCGCTCGCCTTTGTAAGCGGCGCTTTTCCAGGAGCCTGCATCGAGCTTCTGCAGGGCTTCGAGGGTGGCTTCCTTTACCTTGCTGGCGACGCCGGTGGTGCGCTTTGTATCGGCATCATGAATGGCCACGATCTGGTTGTCGCCGGTGAGGTAGAGATCGAGCTCACAGGCATCGGCTTTCTCCCAGCCGAGCTTGAAAGCGGCTACGGTGTTCTCCGGCGCGATCTCGGAGAAGCCGCGATGGGCGATGATTTCGACGGCAGAGGCTTGGGACATGGCGAGGGCTGCGAGGCCGAGATGAAGCAGTGTCTTTTTCATGGTTGGGGGGAGTGTGTTGGCAAAGTGGGTTTAAGTGACGGGACCTCGTTGGGGTCCAGCATGAGAGAGTGACGGGATTGTCTTATACCAGGGTAGACTCGCCAAGGCTCGTCAGCTCTTCGCTATGATGCGGAAGCCCGTTGGGTTTCGGTGCGGTGAGAGACGTGGGTGATTTCGAACTCATCGTTGGATCGGAGCTCAACCCCATTGGAATGGGGTTGTACGTTAGCGGATCTTGGCGTCGGGGAGCTCGCTCTTCACGCCTTCGTCGAGCGGCATGGTATCCGTCTTGTCGTTGAGGCCGGTGGCGAGCATGAGCTTGGCGAGCCTGGCCTGGAGTTCGGTGACCTCGGCGGCGAGCTCGCGCTTGGAGATGAGGTTCTTGGTTTCGCCGGGATCTGCCTTTAGATCATAGAGCTCGGCCATGTGGCGGTCGGGGCCGCCATCGCCATGGGGATAGTGGATGTACTTCCAGCGGTCAGTGCGGATGGCGCGGACGTTCGGGGTGTAGGGGAACTGCTTCTCGTAGTTGTAGTGGTAGAACCAGGCCGTGCGCCAATCGGAGTCGCCTTCCTTGGCGAGCTTCACCCAGGACTTACCGTGAGATTTGGTTAGGGCAGGCGCGCCGCAGAGTTCGAGAATGCTGGGGGCGATATCGACTGTAAGCATCTGCTGCTCGATGACCTTGCCTTTGGGCAAGGCCGCGGGGAAGCGGGCAATGGCAGGGATGCGCAGGCTGGCTTCATGTGCAGTGCGCTTGTCCACCATGCCGTGCTCGCCTTCGAGCAGGCCATTATCGCCCATGAAGATGACGAGGGTGTTTTCGAGCTGCTTGGTTTCTTCCAACCACGCGAGCATGCGGCCCACGCTGTCGTCCACGCTGAGCACCGTGCCCCAATAGCCATGCACCATGTTCTCAAAATCCTTCACAGCGGCGGGACTGTCGTCAGGAAACTTTTTGCGCCATTCAAAGAGCGGGCCGTAGATGCCATGCCAAGTGTGAAGGCGCTGTTTGATCCACGCGGGCTTGTCCTCGAGATGGAAGGCCGTTTCTGGATAAGGCACCCGCACATCATCAAAGCTGTGTTCATACTTGGGCTCGGGCGTGTAGAAGCTGTGCGGCGCTTTGTGACCCACGCAAACAGCCCAGGGCTTGCCGCTGCCACTCACGGATTTTAACCAGTCCATGGCGAGATCGGTGACGACATTCGTGTAGTAGCCTGGGATCACCCTGCGCTCTTTGCCATTGAGGTGCCACTCGGTGTCGAAGTATTTGCCCTGGCCTTTGTGAGTCGTGAAGTTGTCGAAGCCTGGGCGCGGCTCATCGTTGTCCTCGCCCATGTGGTATTTGCCGAAGTAACCGGTGGTGTAGCCAGCGTCATGCAGCACGCTGGGGAAGCTGGGCATGGTGGCGGGATACTCGGTGAAGTTGTTCGTCACGCCATGCGTGTGTGCATACAACCCACTGAGAATGCTAGCGCGACTGGGTGAGCAGAGGGAGGTGGTGCAGAAGGTGTTTTTGAAGAGCACGCCTTCTTTCGCGATGCGGTCGATGTGCGGGGTTTTGACATGCTTTGAGCCGTAGCAGCCTAGAGCGTCCGGACGGAGGTCATCGCAGAGGATGAAGAGGACGTTGGGCTTGTCGGCGGCCTGCAGGCTCAGAGCGGAGAGCAGAGGGCAAAGAGTCAGAAGGAAAACGAGAAGGCGCATGGTCGGAATTTTGAGATAAGTGGAAACGGTGGGTGTGGGGTGGATCAAGCAGGGAGTATGTATGGCTGGTCTTGTTTGAAGGCCCGAAAGGGCAAAAGGGACAGAAAGGACTCTGAATGAGGCGAGACTTCGCATTTGATGGTTTCCTTGTTCGCGGCTTTGCGTATGAAGTGTTCTAGCGAACGCTTTCGATACGACTTTTCTCCGCCTTCCCTTTTTCTCATGGCCCGCGAATACACTCTGCATGCACCTCACCCCACGGCTCCGCGCATTGACTACAAGGCGGAGCTCAATGAGCAGCAGCATGCGGCAGTGACGGCGCCGCCGGGGCAGACGCTGGTGATTGCGGGCGCGGGATCGGGGAAGACAAGGACGCTGACGTATCGCGTGGCGTGGCTGCTGGACAATGGAGTGCTGCCTGAGCAGATCCTGCTGCTGACTTTCACGAACAAGGCGGCGCGTGAGATGCTGGAGCGTGTGAACCTGCTGGTGGAGGCGGACACAAGCCGCCTATGGGGCGGGACCTTCCACAGCATCGGGAACAAGTTTCTGCGCTGGAACTCGGAGCGGTTAGGCTATCGCAAAGGATTCTCGATCATGGATCGGGAAGATCAGAAGGATCTCTTAGAGACGGTGGTGGCGAATAGCGGGATCGACACCACGGGATTCCGCTTTCCGAAGGCGGAGGTGCTGGGAGACATCTTCTCGATGGCGGACAACACCTGCCTGCCGGTGGAGGAGATCATCCTCACGAAGTATCCATATTTCGACAAGATCGTGGAGCCGATCACGAAGATCCGGAAGCTGTATCAGGACAAGAAGGTGGAGACGAACTGCATGGACTTTGATGATCTGCTGACGCAGTCCGTGCGCCTTTTGCGGGAGCATCCGGATCTGCTGGAGCGGTATCAGCGGCAGTTTGAGTTTGTGCTGGTGGACGAGTATCAGGACACGAACAAACTGCAGTGCGAGTTCATCGAAATGCTGACGGGCAAGGATGGCAACCTAATGGTGGTGGGTGATGATGCTCAGAGCATTTACTCCTGGCGTGGGGCAGATGTGACGAACATCCTGAACTTCCATGAGCACTGGCCGCAGGCGCGGGTCTTCAAGATCGAGGTGAACTACCGCAGTGTGCCGGAGGTGCTGAACCTGGCGAATGCGAGCATTGGCAACAACCGCGCGCAGATCCGCAAGAACCTGCAGTCCTGCCGTGAAGAGAAGGGCATGCTGCCCGCGTTGGTGCCGCTGGACAATGGCAGCGCGCAGGCCTCCTTCGTGGCCCAACGAATTTTAGAACTGCAGGATGAAGGTGTGGAGCTGAACGAGATGGCGGTGCTGTATCGCGCGCATTTTCACAGCATGGAGCTGCAGATGGAGCTGACCAGCCGTGGCATTCCGTTTCAGGTGACGAGCGGGCTGCGGTTCTTCGAGCAAGCACATGTGAAGGATGTGGCGTCCTTCATGAAGTTTGCGATCAATCGAAGAGATGAAGTCAGCTTCATGCGCATGGTGAAGCTCATTCCTGGCGTGGGTGGTGCGAGCGCCACGAAACTGTGGATGAACTGGCTGCAGACCGAGGCGGCGAACGCCGAGGTGATGACGGGCAAGTTCAGTGATCTGCTGATTCCGATGAGCGTGCCGAAGAAGGCGCGGGAGTCGTGGGACCAGTTCGCCTTCACGCTGGATGAGCTTATCGTGGAGGGGAAGCCGGTGACGCCGCCGGAGATGATCCGCAGCATTTATGATGGCGTGTATGAGGACTACATGCGCGCGAAGTTTAAAAATGCGGAGCAGCGCCAGCAGGATCTGGAGCAGCTCAGCAACTACAGCAGTCGCTTCACCGATCCGCTGGAGTTCTTGAGCCAGCTCAGCTTGCTGAGCGGTGTGGATACCGAGAACAAGCCGGACCCGCAGCAGGACAAGGATGCGGTGACGCTGACGACGGCGCACCAGGCCAAGGGCCTGGAGTGGCACACGGTCTTTGCCATCTGGCTGGCGGACGGCATGTTCCCGCATGCGCGTGCTGTGGAGGAGAGTGATCTCGGCGTGGAGGAGGAGCGGCGTCTTTTCTATGTGACCGTGACGCGTGCGAAGGATGAACTGTATCTGTGCTATCCGCTGATCAACCACCAGGCTCGGGATGGGGATCTGCTGATGAAGCCGAGCCGGTTTATCTCCGAGCTTTCCATGGATCTGATGGAGAAGTGGAATGTCAGGGGCGGGTGGTGAGGGACGGGAAGTCTAACCACGAATGACCAGGCTGGCCGAGGTGGGGCGTTGATCAACACATTCGACATGCCGGGTTGGTGTGATACCTTGTCAGCAGATCAAGTATGGGTTGGGTTAATGATGCACTTCAAGGGTTGTCCACCGGACAGCAGGTTCAGATTCGTCCACAGGGTGGCTCGATGCGCGGCCGCATTGAAAGCGGTGATCTGGTGACGCTGGCACCGGTGGAGGCCCGGGATGTCAGGGTTGATGATGTGGTCCTCGTGGCGTGGAAGGGAAACCATCTTCTGCATGTGGTCCGGGAGATTCGTGACAACGAATTTTTGATCGGGAACAATGTCGGCAAAATCAATGGCTGGGCCAGAGTTCAGGACATTCGCGGACGGGTGGTGGATGTGGTGCATGATGCATCGACTTGAGGATCCGCGCGGGGCTTTGGTTTATACCTTTTCATCACATAACTTATCGATATGTCTTTCCGGAGAAACCGAGGCAAAGCGCAGGCATGGAATGCCTGGCAGGAGACCCATCGAGACAGGCTGATTGCATGGGGTGTTCCGCATGCGGTGCTCGAGCATGAAGCGAGCTGGAACTATTTCCTCGAACACGGTTATTTCACCCCTCCTGGGAATGCTGAGCCGGTCATCGATGTTGATCGAATGGAGGAGGGGCTCGGGAAGAAGTTGTGTTTATTTCTTGAGAGCGACGATGCTGTTAGGACGAGTGATGCGTTGAACCGTCTTCAATATCTTTTGAAGAGGGGACGGCATGCTGAGCCTACGGGTGAGGATGTGTCTGTTTCCGAAGGTTGACTCTCGTTCGTGCGGTCGAAGAGCCGCGAGGGGACTCGCGGACTACTTTACTTCCGCACCGGTTTCTGCGCTGTGATCCAGGCTTCTAAGCCGCCGTTGAGGAGGGAGAGTTGAGTGAAGCCTTTGGCGGCTAGTTTCTCGGCGGCGAGTTTGGAGCGGCCGCCGATGGCGCAGTAGATGAGGATGGGCTGGTCGACTTTGAGCTTGGCGGTTGCTTCCGTGAAGCTCTTGTCGTTGAGGAAGTCGGCCCAAACAGAGCCGGCGATGCGGCCTTGCTTTTTCTGCTCCCAGTCTTCCCTAACATCAAGGATGACAAGGTTGGGAGTGCTCTGGATGAGGGCAGCGGCGTCATCAGGGGCCAGCAGTTTCACGGAGGCTGGCAGTTTGATGAGGGGAGGATCGGTGCGGACGTTCTCCACCGGTGCTGGCGAGCAGGCAGCGATGAGCAGGCTGGCGAGGATTAGCAGAGCTGGAAGGTGGAGACGAGGCATCGCGGTCGCTGTTACTTTTGCTTGAGGTAGTCGGGGATCTCAAGCTGATCACTCTTCACAGGTGCGGTCTCGCCTTTCCAGACGAAGCCGGCTTTTTCAAAGCTTTCTTTGTGCGCGCGAAGGTAGGCGAGAAGGCGGTACCCGAGCGCGCTGTTCGGGGAGTCCTTGCGAACGGCGAAGGGTTGCACGGCCTTGGCTTTGTCGGCAGGCAGCGGGATGGCTTCGAAGTGATCGGGCTGGGACTGGATGTTTGTGCGATAGACGACGGCGGCATCGAGGGAGCCGGTGCGCAGCTGGTTGACGAGGAAGTCGCCAGTGGGGACCTGGCTGGAGGCGTTTTTCATGACGCTGTCGATCAGGTTCATGCTGCGGAGGATGCCTGCGGTCATGAAGCCGAGGGTGGACTGCTCGGCATTGCAAACACCGACGCGGAGGCCGGTCTGAGCGAGGTCGGCGAGGGTTTTGATGCCTTTGGGATTGCCTTTCGGCACCGCGATGATGATCTCGGATTCGGTGAGCAGGATGGCTTCGGGGAAGTGCTCGGCGACGGGAGGGACGAAGCAGACATCGCAGGCATAGTAGACGTCCGGGAACTTGGGGTTCGTGGTGTCCTTCATGGTCTTCATGGCGGCGCAGAGGATGCCGCAGCCGTTGAAGACGGTGGTGACGTCGATGCCTTCGTGATTGGCGAAGTCCTGCACGAGTTTTTCGATGGCGGGACGGTTCACACCGCCGCTGTAGAGGATGAGCTCGGGCTTCGCGGCCCATTTGTCACCACCAGCGGGTTGAAAACCTTGTTCGGCAAAGATGGCGCCGCCTTTTTCCGGGGCGGAGAGGTAGCGGGCGAACTTCAAGGTTTCCGCAGGAGAGGTGGCAAAGGTGAGGACGGCGGCGCTGGCTTTTTCGGCGTGGTTGGAGAGCTCGGGGACTTTGATGGCTTCGAGTCCGAACTGAGGGATGACGCTGTCCCAAACGAGCGCGGCATCGCTAGCGCCGAGTTTCACATCGGCGGCGACCTCGGTGACGGTGGGCTTCATCACGGCGGCTTTTTTGGTCAGCACCTCCCAGCGGTCGCCGAGGAGTTTTTTGGAGACTTTGCCGATGCTGGCGGCCTCGGGATTGGTGAGCGCGAGCTTGATGTCGGGCTTCTCGAGATCGGCGAGGGTGGTGATGGCCTTGGGGTTGCCTTTGGCGACGGCGATCACGGGATGCTGGAGGGCGAGCGGGAGGACTTCGCGAGTGACATCGAGCTTCTGAGCATCGGCGAGGGAGCCGTCATCCGCAGCGATGAGGAGGTCGCCCTTCTTGGCGATGCGGAGCTGGCTGAGGAGGGTGGCGGTGCCGCCGAACTGGAGCTCGATGCGGGTGCCGGTTTCCTTTTCGTACTGGGCGGCGATGGTCTCGACGGGTTTTTTCAGGCCGGCGGCGCAGTAAACGGTGAGGCTGGAGGCCGGGCCATGGCCGGAGGGCTGGCGCAGGGCGAAGAAGGCGAGCGCGGCGGCGATGACGAGAAGGAGGAGGGCGAGGATCTTGCGCATGGGAGGGACGGGGAGCCGCTTTTCTAAACTATAGAACTGGAAGTGTTATTGCAGTTGGGTGTGCATGGGGCGCGCTTTCAGCGCTTCGGGCTGTGGGGCGTGCCGGGTACCTAGGGCTAGACGCCCTAGGCTGGTATGGGGCGCTTTGGCGCTCAGATGAGAGCGGGAGGGATGTGCAGGGCGTGGTGAGTGCGAGATGTCCTGAGGGAAAACTTACGTTTTCTGCTACCAAGAGGTGCGGATGCGCTCAGTTGGTCGCCTTTGGTGAGGTGCGGGTGTGAGGTGAGTTTGAGATGCTTTGAGGGAAAACTCACGTTTTCCTCTACATCGGGCGTGAAGGGCGGAGGGCGCCCCAGGTCATGCGGAGGCCGCCGACGACGAAGAGGAGGGGGAACCAGATGGAGTAGAGGGCGGCGCGGGTATCGTGCTTGAGGACGGAGACGGTGGGATCGGTGGGATTGACGAAGCAGGTGTGCTCGGAGCCGACGGGGAAGGGTTCGATCTTTTTAAAAGCGAGGTCCTCGTGCTGGCTGGGGCTGTCGACACGCTTGATGCGGGTGCCGGTCATGGGCTTGCCATCGAGGGTGAAGGAATAATGAACGATGGGTTTGAAGACGAAGTTCGAATTCGGTGTGGGGCGCTCTTTCTCCAGGCGTGAGGCGATGATGTGGCAGGGCAATGGAGTCCAGCGGCGGGTTTCCTCGGCCCGCTGCCAGGCGGTCCAGAGCACCCAGGTGAAGACGGCGCCGCCCAGAGCGAGGGTGAGGCCCATGGAGGCGAGCCAGAGGCGGCCGGCGGTGGAAGACGAGGTGTTGTCAGACATCATTCAGAGCGATGCTTTGACTACCCCACGCGCCTGTTGCATACAAGGAGGTTACACTTTTCGCACCTTATGGCTCTCGCCTCTGAACTCCCACTGCCCACCACGCGCCCCCCGCGCTGGGTAGTCAAGCCAGTGGCCGAGGGAGTGGACCAACTCGCGGCAGATACGGGGCTTCCAAGGGTGCTATGCGCGCTTCTTGCCCAGCGCGGGCATACCACGCCAGGGCTGATTCGTGACTTTCTCGTGCCGAAGCTGGCGACCCTGGGTGATCCGAATGTGCTGCCGGAGATGCCGCAGGCGGTAGAACGCATCCTGCAGGCGGTGGACCAGGGGCAAAAGGTGGCGCTGTATGGCGACTATGACGTGGATGGTGTGACCTCCATGTCCCTGATGTATCTCACGCTGCGGGCCTATGGTGTGAAGCCGCATCTCTTCCTGCCTTCACGCATGGATGAAGGGTATGGGCTGAGCCTGGATGGTTTTGCGCGGTTGTTTGAGGAGTTTGGCAAGCCGGACCTGCTGCTGGCGCTGGACTGCGGCACGACCTCCATCAAGGAACTGAAGTGGCTGCATGAGCAGGGCGTGGACTGTGTGATCGTGGATCACCATGAGCTCTCTCCTGATGGCCGGCCGGAATGCATGGCGCTGGTGAATCCGAAGCTCGGGCAGGGTTTTCATTATTTCTGCACGGCGGGTCTCGTTTTCAAAGTGGCGCATGCACTGCTGAAGGCTCGACGGGTGCCGGAGTTTGATCTCAAAAGCACGCTGGACCTGGTGGCGCTCGGCACCGTGGCGGACCTGGTGCCGCTGGTGGATGAAAACCGGCTGCTGGTGCGTCGTGGCCTGGAGGCGCTAGGGCAGACTGAGCGCGTGGGCATTCGTGCGCTGAAGGAAGCGGCGGGTGTGGATGGCTTTTTGCAAACGCATCATGTGAGCTTTCGTCTCGGACCGCGGCTGAATGCAGCGGGACGTCTGGACACGGCTTTTACTTCATTGCAATTGTTGTTAGCCGAAGATCCGGTCAAGGCGGCGGAGTTTGCAGCGCTGCTGGAGAGTCATAATCGCGACCGGCAGGCGGTGGAGCTGAATGTCTACAACGAGGCTGAGCAGCAGTTGCTGGCGCTCGGAGATCTGGACCAGCATCACGCGATCGTTCTGGGGTCGCGGAACTGGCACCCGGGTGTGGTGGGCATTGTGGCCTCGCGCATCTCACGCATCGCGAACCGGCCGACGATCCTGTTTTCCTTTGATGAAAACGGCATGGGCAAGGGCAGCGGTCGCAGCATTCCCGGCTTCTCTCTGGTAGAGGCGATCGATATCTGCCGTGAGCACATTGTGCGCGGTGGTGGTCATGCCATGGCGGCGGGTGTCTCCATCAAGGAGGAGAATCTGGATGTGTTTCGCGTGGCGTTCTGCGATGCGGCGCGCAAGGCGCTGACGGATGAAGCTCTGACACCTGTGCTGGAGATGGACGCGGAGGTGCGCTTTGCGGACTTCACGTATGATTTCCTGCAGAACTTCCGGCTCATGGAGCCCTTCGGCCAGCAGAACTCGGAGCCTGTGTTTCTCTGCCGGCGTGTAACGCCGCGTCTGCCTGGGCGCACGATGAAGGACAAGCATCTGCGGGTGATGCTGACGCAGGATGGGGTGAGCATGGAGGCGCGCTGGTTCAATGCACCGCTGCAGAACCTGCCGAAAGCGCCGTGGGACATCGCCATGCGTGTGCAGCGGAACTTCTGGCGTGGTGAGGAGCAGTGGCAGCTGACGCTGGATGCGGTGAAGAGCTCGGAGATGTAACGACAGACTTAGTTCATGCGCTTTCTCGACAAACTTGAATCTCGTTTCGGGCGCCTTGCGGTTCCTGGACTCATGTCATTCATCGCCCTTCTGCATGTGGGGATCTTCTTCACGTTCCTGGTGATGACGCCTCAGGCGGCCGGCGGGATCGTGAGTCTTTTGCTGCTTCATGGAGGCCTCATTCTCCATGGTCAGGTATGGCGGGCTGTGTCCTTTATTTTTGTGCCGGAGAGCAGCCTTCTGGCTGTGGTTTTCGGGGCCATGTTCCTGAGTTGGTTAGGTCGTGGCCTGGAGGAGGCCTGGGGAGCGTTCCGGCTTTGGGTCTATTTTGGAGGCGGCATGCTGGCCATGGTCATTGGCTCCATGATTTTTGGCTATGTGGCGACGGGTCTGTTCTTGTTTTCGACCGTGCTGCTGGCCTTTGCGATGTACTTCCCGAACGAGGAGATCCGGATGTATTTTTTTATTCCTATCAAGGTTAGCTGGCTTGCCTGGCTGGATGTCGCGGCCGTGGTGCTCTTTGTCATGAAGGAGCCATCCGCGTTCTGGATGGTCTTCTTTTCGCACCTAAACTTTCTGGTCACCTTCGGTCCTGGTTTTATCAAGGACCGTGCGCATATGGCGAAGGTGGGGAACCGGCGCTCGCGGTTTCAGGAGGCCACGCGGCCGGCGGCGGCGTTTTTCCATCAGTGCGTGGTGTGCGGGAAGACGGATGTGGATGATCCGACGCTGGATTTTCGTGTGAATGATTCCGGGGATGAGGTGTGCTCGATCTGCCGGAAGCGTTAGTTCGCGGTTCTCAGTTGCCCACGGAACACACGGAAAAGGAAACCGTTTCTGAGGGCTGGGTCGGCTTCCGTGTGTTCCGTAGGCCATCTTCAATCCAGTTCACCGCGAGAGGAAGGATTAACGCAAGAGGGCCTTTGCTCAGCAGCTTGTGGGTACCCTTTGTGCCAGCTTCACGGCGTGGGGGATGGCGCCTAACACGAAGCTTAGACAGTCGACGGCGCCTTGGGGTTTGCCGGGGAGGGCGATGACGAGGGAACGTGAGACGACGGCGGCGAGGCTGCGGGAGAGGATGGCGTTCGGCGTGAGGTCGAGGGACTTCATGCGCATGAGCTCGCCGAAGCCGGGGATCTCGACGCGCATGATGCCGCGGATGGCTTCGGGGGTGACATCTCGCTCGGCAATGCCGGTGCCGCCGGTGGTGAGGATGAGGCCGCAGCCTTGGTCACTCAGGGACTGGATGGCCATCTGGATGGCGTTGAGGTCGTCCGGCACGATGACCTCGGCGTGGACAGTCCAGCCGTGACCCTGCGCGGCCTGGCGGAGTGCGGGGCCGCCGAGGTCTTCGTAGATGCCCTGGCTGGCGCGGTCGGAGATGGTGATGATGCCGGTTTGAATCATGGTCCTTTCCATAACGATAGGTGAGGCGGTGCCAAGGCAGGATTTGGTTTTGGGTGGTTGCGGACTCGGGAGTAGTGCGGGGTTGTTTTTTACAGGATTAACAGGATTAACAGGATTAACAGGATTCAGGATTAACAGGATCAGAGGGTGGTTGGATGGGCATCATGTTGATCCTGTGAATCTTGTTTTTTGAAGGGTGGTGGTCAGGGGCGTAAATTTCGATGCAAAACAGAGATTGGCAGAGGGGTGGGAGTCGGCATGGTGGGGGGAATCTCATGTTGTCCAAGGCTCCGATTTTTCTCGCTCTCCGGTATTTGAAGCCGCGCCGGTCATTTGTGTCGGTGATCACCGTGGTTTCGGTGATCGGTGTGGCGGTGGGAGTGCTGATGATGATTGTGGTACGCGCGGTGATGCTGGGCTTTGAGGCGGACTTCCGTGAGACGCTGATGGGCACGAAGCCGCATGTGCTGCTGCGCCAGGAGGCGGGGCAGGATGGCGGTGGTGGCAAAGGGCCTGCATGGCAGGGTGTGCTGGAGCAGATGAAGGCGAAGGCGGGTGTGGTTTCGGCGACACCTTTTGCCGGTGGTGAGCTGTATGCGGCGAACGGTGACCGCCAGACGGTGGTCAAGCCTGTCCTGGGCATTCCGGCTGCGGAAGCTCAAGGATACATGCGCAAGCTGACGCCGCATTTGCTGGCGGGCTCTCTAGACATGCCAGATGGGACGATTGTGCTGACGGACCGGCATTTGCAGGATCTGGAGCTGAGCCCGGGTGATGAGGTGAGTGTGTATGCGGGGCCGAATGTGAACGAGGCGGTGCGCAGCTACTCGGATGCGAATGACGAGGATGATGACAAGAAGCGGCAGGCGATGATCGACAAAATCAGCCTGCATCCGCAGAAGCTGACGATCTCGGGTGTGCTGCAGTCGGATCAGTTAGGCTTTGCGGGCTATGTGTCTCTGCGCACGGGGCAGGCTTTGTTCCAACTCGGTGGGAACGTGACGGGGATTGCCATTGAACTGGCGGAGCCGCAGAGGGCAGGGGAGATCGCGCCGATGCTGCTGAAGGATGTGCCGGGCTGGACGGCGGAGCTGTGGTCGGACGAGGACAAGGCGCGTCTGGCGGCGATGCAGAATGAGCAGACGATGATGCAACTGGTGCTGTTCATCATCGCGCTGGTGGCGGCGTTTTCCGTGATGAATGTGACGATCACGGTGACGACGCAGAAGCGTCATGAGATCGGCATGCTGGCGGCGCTGGGCTGCACGCGCGGACAGATCACGAATGTGTTTCTATTGCAGGCGACGATCGTGGGTGTGTTGGGGACGGCCAGCGGATTAGGCGGGAGCATGCTGGTGCTCTGGCTGCGCAATGATTTACGTCAATGGCTGGCCGTGCTGACGGGTGGTCAGGTGCATGCGGTGGAGGGTGTTTTCCTTTCGACGATTCCGGCGCATGTGGATCCGGAGCACGTGATGTGGACGTGTGGGATCTCGATCCTGCTGTGCATTGTGGCGGGGTGGTTGCCGGCGTGGTTTGCGGCGCGGATGGAGCCGGCGGAGGCGCTGAGGGACTAGCCGTTTGCAGTTGTTTACGGTGGTTGACGGTTGTTTACAGTGGTTTTTCAGAAGGGGGAGACAGGCCGGTTTCGGAGGGCCTACGGAACACGCGGAAGACACGGAAAGGGGATCCAGGCGGATGGAGGTTGTGGGTGCATGGGGCGCGCTTTCAGCGCTTGGCGGTGGGTGCGTGCGGAAGAACCTAGGGCTAGACGCCCTAGGCTGGTATGGGGCGCGCCTTTGGCGCTCAGAGGTGGTATTTTGACACGCTTTTAGTTAGTTGATTTTGGGGCGTGATGAAGCGTGGACGTGGCCTTGATGCGCACAAGGCTTCCGATTTTTTGCGGGTGCTGTGTGCGCATACAGCGGTGTCGCGCTTGAGCGCTTCCCA
>NZ_BKAG01000026.1 GCF_007992435.1 Prosthecobacter gellanilyticus
CAACAACCTTTGCACAGGGACGCTTCCGACGGCCAGGTCAGCCGCGATCACAAGCCCCAGGTTCAGATCACAAACCTCACCTTGTGATCTTCAGAGCTTCCTCTTTCTCCTTGGCCCCCACCTGCATTGCCGCGGCCACCATGCCGTAGAGCGCCGTCCAGGCGGCACGCACCTCCGGCGTAAAATTCTTTTCCAGAGTCTCGGACAGCATGTCCAGAAATGCCTGGCCGACCGTGGCATAGTGCTCGTCCTTCACCCCATAGCCGGCGTGGCGTCCGCCCAGAGCCCGGAGTTCCATGTCCAGCCCCACCGGCCTCTCCAGCATGGAGATCAGCACGCCGAGCATGTCCATGAGCTTGCGCGCCTGGGCCTCGATGCCGCCGGTGAAAAGCGGCCTGAGAGCAGGATCGATCTCAAACAGCCGCCGGTAGAACACCAGCGCCGCCACATGGTCATGGCGGGAGAGTTCGGCGAAGGTCTTTCGGATCAGGTAAACTTGCTGAGCAGTCATTTAATCCAATTAACCATAAAGCCGATTTTGCGAGTATCCGACTTTCGTCGGATGGCATTTCCCGCGCACCATGCCATCATCGCACCCATGTCGAAGAAAATCCTCATCATCGAAGACCAGGCCCCCATGCGCCGGAATGTGGCGCTGATGCTGGAACTGGAAGGCTACAAGACCTGCACTGCCGAGAACGGCCGCGTGGGTGTGGAAGTGGCCCGCCAGGAGAAGCCTGACCTCGTCCTCTGTGACGTGATGATGCCTGAGCTCGATGGCTACGGCGTGGTGCAGGCCCTGCGTGAGGACGATAACTTCGCCAACACGCCCTTTATCTTCCTCACGGCCAAGAGCGACCGCAGTGATGTGCGCATCGGCATGAATTTCGGCGCGGACGACTACCTGACCAAGCCGGTGGTGCGTGATGATCTCCTGGCCGCTGTGCAGACCCGTCTGGCGCGTGCCGAGGCTCTGCAAGAGCGCATGGCAGAGAGTGGTGGGTTCAATCCTGACTTCACCAGTCATGAGCCTTTGCAGAAGGCCTTCAGCCTGACTCCGCGCGAGGCAGAGGTGCTGCTCTGGGTGACCCAGGGCAAGAGCAACGGCGATGTGGCCGCGATCCTCGGCATGAGTGAAAAGACCGCCAAGCAGCATCTCGGCACCTGCTTCCAAAAGATGGGTGTGGAAAGCCGCAATGCGGCGAGCCTGCAGGCGCTGGAAGTCTTGAGCGCGCGGTGAGCGGCGTGGGTCAAAGGAGTCCTTGACCTTGTCCAGACTCTGCTGACCTCTGATGATCCACATGTCCCCTGCCTCCAAGAATTTCCTTCTCGACCTCCTTTCCACCCCCAGCCCGACGGGCTTTGAATTTCGCGGCCAGCGCAAATGGGCTGCCTACACACGCAAGTTTGCTGACAAGGTGGAGAGTGACGCCTACGGCACGGCCTGGGCCACGCTGGAAGGCTCTGGCAAGAAGCCGCGCCGCATCATGTTTGAGGCGCATGCAGATGAGATCGGCTACATGGTGAAATACATCTCCAAGGAAGGCTTCATCAGCCTGGACAGCGTGGGCGGAAGTGATGTGGCCGCAGGCCGTGGTCGGCGCATGGACATTCTGGGAGACAAGGGAACCGTGCGTGGCGTTACTGGAAACATCGCCATCCACATCCGTGAAAACCGTCATGATGAAAAGGCTCCAAAGATCCACGAGCTCTGGATCGACATCGGAGCGACGAGCGCTGAAGAGGTGGCGCAGGCAGGCATCCGTGTGGGACATCCGGCGGTGTATGCGGACGCGGCGGAGGAACTGAATGAGCATCGTTTGTTCGGCCGTGCCATCGACAACCGCATTGGCGGGTTCATCATCGCCGAGGTCATGCAGCGTCTGAGCAAGGCGAAGAAGCGTCAAAAGAGCACCGTCATTGCCGTGAACTCCGTGCAGGAGGAGATCGGTGGCAACGGTGCCAAGATGGCCGCGCATCGTCTGATGCCGGACGTGGCCATTGTCCTGGATGTGACGCATGCCACGGACATCCCGAGCCTGGATCTGAAGAAGCATGGCGAGGTCAAGCTCAACGGCGGCCCCAGCCTCACGCACGGCAGCGCGAACCACATCGAAGTCGTGCAGCGGCTGATCGATGTGGCGGAGAAGAAAAAGATCCCGCTTCAGCACGAGTCGTCCTCCCGCTTCACCGGCACGGACACGGACGTCATCTTCACCCAGCAGTATGGCATCCCCAGCGCGCTCGTTTCCCTGCCCCTGCGCTACATGCACAGCGTGGTGGAAATGGTGGACCTGCGGGATGTGGAGCAGATCATCCAGCTCCTCGTCGCCTTTGCCGAAAGCGTGACGGAGAAGGATGAGTTTAAGGTGAGGCTGTGAACTGAATCGTAGCCTCCGGATGGCCAAAACTGAGGGCAATCGGGGTCGCAGGCATGAGAAAAGGCCCTTTTTGACGCTTTTCGGCCCTTGACGCAGCCCATCGGCCCTCGGGATCGCCGTCATTTTCGCCCAAATCTGCCCGCGCATTTGACGCACCGCGCAGTCCATGCAAGATGCCGAGCTTTCCGGCCCCGCGATGCCGTGCCGCAGCCTCCCAAGTCTGCGAAACCCGCCCCTGAAAGCGCCCAACCTAACGCTTTCCTTCCACCCCCTCACGCAGACCTCGTCACGCTCCCATGCCTAAAGACACCTCCATCCAACGCATTCTCGTCATCGGTTCCGGCCCCATCGTCATCGGCCAGGGCTGTGAGTTCGACTATTCCGGTGTCCAGGCCTGCAAGGCGCTGCGTGAGGAAGGCTACCAAGTGGTGCTGATCAATTCGAACCCGGCCACGATCATGACCGACCCGGAATTTGCCTTCCGGACCTACATCGAGCCGATCACGCCGGAAATGGTGGAGAAGATCATCATCAAGGAAAAGCCGGACGTGCTGCTCCCGACCCTCGGCGGTCAGACCGCGCTGAACACGGCCATGTCCCTGCACCGCGCAGGCACCCTGGAAAAGCACGGCGTACGCATGATCGGCGCGAAGCCGGACGCCATCGAGAAAGGTGAGGACCGCCTGCTCTTCAAGAATGCCATGCTCAAGATCGGTCTGGACCTGCCGAAGTCCGGCGTGGCCCACACGATCGAGGAAGCGCGCAAGATCGCCGAGGACATCGGCACCCTGCCGCTCGTCATCCGCCCCGCCTACACCCTCGGCGGCACCGGCGGCGGCATCGCGTATAACAAGGAAGAGTTTGAGTTCATCACCGGTCGCGGTCTTGACCTCTCGCCGGTGAGCGAGGTGCTCATCGAGGAATCGCTGCTGGGCTGGAAGGAATTTGAAATGGAAGTGATCCGTGACCGCGCGGACAACTGCGTGATCATCTGCTCCATCGAAAACTTGGACCCGATGGGCGTGCACACGGGTGACTCGATCACCGTGGCGCCGATCCAGACGCTGACGGATCGTGAATACCAGATCATGCGTGATGCCAGCTTCGCCTGCATCCGCGAGATCGGTGTGGAAACCGGTGGATCGAACATTCAGTTCGCCATCCATCCGGACACGGGTCGCATGATCGTGATCGAGATGAACCCGCGCGTGAGCCGCAGTTCCGCGCTTGCCTCCAAGGCCACGGGCTTCCCGATCGCGAAGATCGCTGCCAAACTCGCAGTTGGTTATACCCTGGACGAGCTGAAGAACGACATCACCCGTCACACGCCAGCCGCGTTTGAGCCGACGATCGACTACGTGGTCACCAAGGTGCCGCGCTTCACCTTTGAAAAATTCCCGGGTGCTGATGCTACGCTGACCACGCAGATGAAGTCCGTGGGCGAGGCCATGGCCATCGGCCGCACGTTCAAGGAATCCCTCCAGAAGGCTCTGCGCAGCCTGGAGATCAAGCGCTTCGGCCTCATCGGTGATGGCGCGGATGTGGAAGTGGATGACGAGACCCTCACCACCAAGCTCACCGTTCCCAATGCGGAGCGCATCTTCTTCCTCGGCGTGGCCTTTGCCCGCGGCTGGGATGTGGAAAAAGTGTTCAGCCTAACGAAGATTGATCGCTGGTTCCTCCGTCAGATCGAGGAGATTGTCAAAGAGCAGCAGAAGCTCGCCTCCGTGGATCTTCGCCGTGCGAAGAGACTCGGCTTCTCAGATCGCCAGATCGCCATCGCCAAAGGCGTGAAGGAAAGTGATGTGCGCGCTGAGCGCAAAAAAGGCGGCATCATCCCCACCTACCGTCTCGTGGACACCTGCGCGGCGGAGTTTGAAGCTTACACGCCTTACTACTACAGCACCTACGGCATCGAGGACGAAGTGCGTCATGGTGACAAGAAGAAGGTCATCATCCTCGGTGGTGGTCCGAACCGCATCGGCCAGGGCATCGAGTTCGACTACTGCTGCGTGCATGCCAGCTTCGCGCTGCGTGAGCTGGGCTTTGAGACCATCATGGTGAACTCCAATCCGGAGACCGTTTCCACGGACTATGACACCAGTGACAAGCTCTACTTTGAGCCGCTGACTCTGGAAGACGTGCTGAACATCTACGACAGCGAGAACAAGGACGACCAGGTGCTCGGCGTGATCGTGCAGTTCGGCGGTCAGACACCACTGAACCTGGCCAAGGGCCTGGAAGAAAACGGCGTCCGCATCATCGGCACTTCGCCGAAGAACATCGAGCTCGCTGAAGATCGCAAGCTCTTCGCCAAGCTGCTGGATGATCTCGGTCTGCATCAAGCGGAGAGCGGCACCGCCACCTCTCTGGAGGAGGCGCTGGCCATCACCGCTAAAATTGGTTATCCCAGCCTGGTGCGTCCGAGCTTCGTGCTCGGTGGCCGCGCCATGCAGATCGTTTACAGCGATGCTGAGCTGACCCACTACATGAAGAACGCGGTCGAGGCCACGCCTGACCGCCCCGTGCTGGTAGACCGCTTCCTGGAAGATGCCACGGAAGTTGACGTGGACTGCATCAGCGATGGTGAGACCACCGTCATCGGTGCCATCATGGAGCACATCGAAGAGGCGGGCATTCACTCCGGTGACAGCGCCTGCGTCATCCCGCCCTTCAGCCTCAGCGCTGAAATGCAGGACCGCATCCGCGAGGCCGCGAAGAAGCTGGCGAAGGCTCTCAACGTGCGCGGCTTGATGAACATGCAGCTCGCCGTGAAGGGTGACGATCTCTACGTGATCGAAGTGAACCCGCGTGCCTCCCGCACGGCTCCGTTCGTGAGCAAGGCCATCGGCGTGCCGCTGCCGAAGCTGGCCGCCAAGATCATGGCCGGCAAGACACTCAAGGAACTGGGCTTCACCAGCGAGGTCATCCCTCCGCACTACAGTGTGAAGGAAGCCGTGTTCCCCTTCAGCAAGTTCCAGGGCGTGGACATCATCCTCGGCCCAGAAATGAAGAGCACCGGCGAGGTCATGGGCATCGATGAAGATCTCGGCATGGCCTTCGCGAAGAGCCAGATGGCCGCCGGCGGCACCCTGCCGACGAAGGGCAATGTCTTCATCAGCGTCAAGGAAACCGACCGCCCGAACGTGGTCCGCATCGCCAAAGGTTACGCCGAGCTCGGCTTCACCCTGTATGCCACTGCCGGCACCGGCGGCGTCATCAGCGAGGCTGGCATCCCCGTGAACATCCTGCCGAAGCTCGCCTCTGGCCAGCGCCCGAACGTCATCGACCTGATGAAGAACAAGGACATGGCCCTCGTGATCAACACCCCCAGCGGCAAAAACCCGCGCGAGGACGAGATCAAGATCCGCACCGCCTCCATGCAGAACCGCATCCCCATCATGACCACCCTCCGTGGTGCCGATGCCGCGCTCAAAGCCATCAAGTCACTCCAGCAGAGTGACGTGCAGGTGAAGGCGCTGCAGGAGTATCACGCGTAGTCTCACGCCGCTAGAGGCCAGTGCGGGCTCCGCCCTGTCCCTCATGTGTCTCGTTGCTGGGCCTTGTCACACATTTTACCTGCTAGTGCCACTCAGGTCGATCTAGCATCAGCATGCCATGTAGCTTATTCCAAGGTTGCCGGAGAAACCACCTTGTTGAGGTTCCTGCGAATGCTTGCTGTTTTGGCAACAAGACGAAGACCATTGATCGCTTTTCTCTAGGCAGCCTTGCCACCTCAACGATGGCAAGGCTGCCGACATGTCTGGCAATTACAGCCCGAGCGACCTTAGCAGGCTGGAGGTGACGGTGCCCGTCACGGCCAGACCGTTGTCAGACTGATAGTTTGCAATCGCACGCTGTGACATAGGCCCCAATTGGCCATCGATGCTGCCATTGTAGTAGCCACTGCGGGCCAGGGCTTGTTGCACGGCTGCCCCTGTGTTGCCATAGCCAGGGCTGCCATAGCCAGGGCTGCCATAGCCAGAACAGCCGTAGCCCGAACCGTAATAGCTGGGCACCGAGCTGCGAGTGGCATAATAGCGGACGCCGGGAGCCTGATAATAGTAGGAGGACGAAGGCGGTCCATAGTAGTATCCGCGACCAGCGTAGCCCGTGCCGAAGGACAGCGTAAAGCTGGAACGTGGACGTGAAAGATATGCTACCCGGTCATTGCCATGGCCATAGCCATGGCCATAGCCATTGCCTTTACCGTTGCCTTTGCCATGACCAGCATGATGCGAATGGCCGTGCGAATGGGGATTTTTCGCCTGGGCTGTACTTGGCAGCGCAGAGATGCTTGAAGCAACCATCGCAGCTATCACTAAGATTTTGGAATGGGTGTAGAATGAGGTTTTCATTGTTTAGCGGGTTTAACGGCGATGATGACGCATGGACCGCGCCAGGCCGTGGCGTTGGTGTTTAGCTTACTGATTTTCAACGTGAAGTGGCTGAAGACAGACTTTCGAAACTCCAGGTTTCATCGGGCTAATCGCAAGATAGCCAGTGGCGATCTTGCTCTTTGCAAGGCGAAATGGGGGGCCATGCTTTTCCTTTTTCACACCCCTCGATGCTCACACGCCACTGCATGAATTCGCAGTCGCGCGAGCAGCGTGTTTCTCAGCGAATTGGCCATGGTGGATTTGATTGGGCTCTGTATAGGGCTTGTGTATGCCGAAACAGTTTCACTTGATTCTCCTCTGGGGTCTCATGCTCATCGTAAACACGGCCCGTGCAGAGTCCCCTGGCCGTATGAGAGACGTGGTTCGTGAAAGTGTGGCTGTGCTCGACAAAATGTTCTGGTCGGACGCGATCGCCATCTGGCTGGACCGTCCTGGCGACAATCTTCGCGCCCATGTGGAAGGCAGGGTCAACCCGCCTTGGTGGTCCGCCGCCAACGCCGTCGAGACGCTGGTTGACCTCATGGACGCGACGGGAGAGGGCGATCACGACGACGCCCTGATCCGGCTGCACCGGATCAACCGCGACCCAGCTTCACGCATCCCCCTAGCCCTGAAGGAATTGGAAAAGAGAGGCCAGGTCCTTTCCAAGGACCCGCCAATGAACCGGGGACATCAGGGGCAGACCGAGTTCCGCAACGAATACCTCGACGACTCTGGCTGGTGGGGCGTGGCCTGGCTCAGGGCCTATGAGCGGACGAAGAACCCCGACTTTCTCGCGACGGCCAAAACCATCCAGGCCCACATGGCCGCTCATTGGAAGCAAGACGGCGGCGGGGTCATGTGGTGCACGGAGCCCGATAAGCAGAAGACCAACTCCATCACCAACAGCCTCTTCCTCATGCTTTCCTCCGACCTGGCGCGGCTCGACCCAACGCCGGAAACCAAAGCCTGGGCAGAGCGCTCCCACACCTGGCTGGTGGAACAGAAGGTCTTCGATGGCACTGGCGTGGTGGATGGCCCCGGTCACCAGGGAGACTATTGGAGCTACAACCAGGGCGCCTACCTCGCTGGCCTAACCGCTTATGCCGAGCTGACGGGAAGTCCGGGCGATGCCGAGGAGGTGGCCCAGGCGACCGAAGCCATCCTGACCCGCAGTGGATTCGTCCGCGACGACGGCATTCTCATGGAACGCCTGGGCACCAGCGGCTGGGACGGCTGCCTCTTCAAAGGGATCATGGCGAGGCACCTGCGCCGCACCCGCGACTTTCTCTCCGCCCGCCACCTGCATCCAGAGACCGTCACCCGGATCGACCGCTGCCTGAGCGAAACGGCCCGCGCCATCCTCGCTCTCGACACAGGCAAGGATGGGCTGTTCCCGGCCGAGTGGCATCCCGGAGCGAAAAACCAGGAGCGCAATTTCAACACCCACCTCTCGGCCCTCATCGCACTCGTCGCAGTCCTGCCGGGCAAGTGATGCCGCCTTCGTTACGGTGGAACGATGTGATCAAAGCCACGGGCGCTGATCCACTCACCTTCGAAGTGACAAGCGAGAACAGCGCCAAGGATCGAAAAGGCAGCTATGAGCAAGGTGTGCTTCAACAGTCCAAGCTGCGACTGGCACCAGCACCTAGCTCCCCGAAGCGTCGCATAGTATTCCCCGAAACCCGCCAGTGGCCAGAGCTCAAACGTCATTGACCTAATGAAAAATGAGAATATGACGCCTTATCAATTCTCCGTATTATGAAGTACTCATGAGCATGAGATCAAAGCCCTCATCGCTTCCATGCAGAACCGCATCCCCATCATGACCACCCTCCGCGGTGCCGATGCCGCGCTGAAAGCCATCAAATCGCTGCAAGGGAGCGAGGTGCAGGTGCGGGCGCTGCAGGAGTATCATAGATGAACGACGATTTTTCTTTACGCGTTCACGACGACCACACTAGCATCATATGCCATTGCATATGCCGCGCCACCCCAACAATGACACCTATGACACGATGCCCAACACAGGCATCTCTGCTGACTACTTCTACGCCGAAGACGGCCAGCACCCTGCTCAAACTTTCAACGAAGAGTTGATAGTTCGCGTTCCAACGATTGACGATCCCAACGATTACGTTTACGACGACAGCACCTTGGCAGTTGAGTCTTCTTTTACGCCCAAGGGTGGATTCAGCCTTGACGTGAATTTGGGTGAGGTAATGTCACGGGCACCCTGGTTCATAGTGCGCCGCGTAAGCTTTCCTGAAGTCCTCCTGCAAGACGCTGTTCCCGACTCACCAGACTGTCTGTTCGTCCCAGAGTTCAGAAAATATCTGGCAGGTTTACAGCAATTGAACACAAATGCACACGACTGGTGGAAGCGAGACGGATGGACGGACCATGGCAGTTCAAAACGGTATCACTTTTATACCGAGGTATTGAAGTTGACTCCAAAGCTGAACTCGAATGACAACACATTCAAACTCACCCAGGTGGCGCTAACCGTCCGAGCATCACGAGTGATTTTGGGAGAATGGCGCAATTTGCGAGCTTCGATGCCGCCAAACCTAAACACGCGATATGTGTATGGAAATATTCGCGCTAATCGTAGCCGCCTACATGACACTCAATACGCTCGTTACGATGTAAGCGTTCAAGTTGAAAATGGCGTCAATGCTCCTGCCAAATCGCAGACATATTTCGACAATATTTGGCCTGCTGACACTACGGCTGACATGTCAGGCAACATCCAGCCCGCCACTTTTAATGATCCCAAGAACCTTTCGTTGACCCCGTGGCTGTCGAATACGCCCCCGTTAACTCTGCGCATCACGGTCGATCAGGCACCAGTCGAGGTTTGAACCCTTCAATCCCAAATGAACCAATCTGTTTCTTACTCTGTGAAGGTTCGCTACTATGATAAGGCGGCCGGCGATCCTCCAAAAAAGTCAGCGAAGCTCATTTCTATTTGGGGCGGACAACCAGATCGCATCAAAGACGGCGCTAAGCCCACGATCGAGATGGGGCTGTTACTCACCGTCCGCAACGATGATCTGGGGGAGCCCATTGATGTGTTCAAATACAATAAGACCGCAGGCACAAACGACTATGAATTAATCTTTTCCTTGCTCCCGGGTGAAGTGCGAACTGTCAACTTGGCCACGATACCCACTTTATGTGCTGCGGTGACGGAGGTGCCTAACGCAGACTCGATGGTTCATTGTGTGCTGCACCAGAGCTTCTACAAACTCCCCTAATTCCGCCCGAATATGCCCCTCCAAGCGAAGATAAGGTCTTTTCAACTGCGTCCTTTCCTATCCACGGATCTCTCCTTCCCCCGTGCCGGAGCAATAGCCGCGCGGCACATTCGCGCTATCGATGGCACCAACGGTGCCAGCGCGCAAATGGGATTCAAGGTCGCCAACGGATTCTCGATGGAGACCAGCCTTTACCCCAATCTGTTGGATGCGTCCGGCGATACGTTGCGAGGCACAAGCACCTACATCCACGGCGTGCTGAACCCCCAGGCCTTCTTCGTGTTGCGCAATGAAGAGGCTAGTTGCGAACTCGAACGCGCACTCAACAAGCGCGAAACGCTCTACCTGGAAAAGCACAAAGCTGGATCACTTGCCGACTTGGCTATAGACTGGCAGCGACGTTTGACCAGCAAGCTGAAACATCTAGAGGCGTTGGAAACTTCCATTGGCGAGCGCCACGCCAAGCTGGACAAGCTTTACTCAAGTTGGCAAATCCAACGCTACACCCCCGATGGCACACCTGATGGTGGACCGGTGCCCGCCAAGGACTATGCTTACAAGCCAGAAACCCACTCTGAATACCTCAAAAATGCGGTGGTGGAGCGCGAGGGGGACTTTCCTTGGGACAGCCCCGGTGCTGAAACCGTCAGCTCGGTAATCACCAAGAACAAAAGCCTGCCGGTAGGCACCGTGAATATCGGAAGCCACACTAACATCAATGCCGTTACCACCGGTGCGCAAGGCGAAGAAGAGCGCAAGCACAAGCACATCAGCAGCCCGACCTTCAATCTCCCCACCTCGGGGCTCACCGAGGCCGCTGCCGCTGCGCTTGCCACACTACCATTGCCCATTGATGACAATGGCGCAGTGACCCCAGCAACACTGGCGCTGCTCGTCAGTGTCATTGGCAATCTCAAGCGCTACGTCGCCCAAGAAAGCGAAACCTTCTACCCCACCAACCGCTCCACTCGCTTCAACGAAGACGCGCGCTGTCCGTGGGAGGAGGAGCTCTCTCGCTGGCATCGCGAACTCTCCGCCCTGGAGGAAGAAATTATCCAACAACAGACTTACAATCGTCGCCTCGCTGAGTTGGAGAGAATCTGGACGCTCGAACTCAAGCAGATGGAACTTGATGCCAAGCGGGCCATGCTTGCCTATGCCGACTCCTTCCTCACCTCTCCTATCGCTGGCACCGTTACCCACGTTTACAAAGATGCTGGCGAGTATGTCCAGGCTGGCGAGCCCATCATGCGCGTGGAGTCTAGCGACCACTTCTTGCTCGTGGGCGTGATCAATTGTCACCAGCCCGTCCGCCTTGGTATGGTAGCCGTCGTGAAACTCCTCAACGTCTTGGAAGATGGCGGGAACATCCAGCTCAAAGGCTCCGTGGTCTCCATCCGCGGCCATGACTCCGACAATGATGAATGGGAGGTCGTAGTAGAATTGGACAAGGTGGCCAATCTTTTGGATCAAATCCCCCTCAACTACACCTTCGATCGGGGCAGCTACCAGATGCCTGAGGCTGAAATGACGCTGACCTAACTCGCGCTATGCCAGACGCACCAGAACCTCCTCCACGGTCGCCGCTGTATTTTATCAAGCGCGAATATGAGTCTCTGGAGGTGCGATGGCATCCTTTTAAGGATTACGTTGACGGAGTTTCCATTTCGCCTGCCTCAGGAGTTGGGCAAACGGGGGGTGTGCAACAATTAGGCGACAGACATTACCTCTTTGCGGGGCTTTCTGCCAACTGTGACTATAGGATTTCGATTCGAGAATGCTCGGATGTTGAAGTGTGCCATCACGTAGGCGGAGAGGATGGGGGCGAGGTTTGCCACACTGAAAAGCAGTGCGAGACGCGCACCAGCCAGCAGATTTACACCCGCCCACCACATCTGCCGCTGAAGATCGAACGCCTGCTCTCAGATCCGACGGAATCCGGCGTGCGCGTATATTGGCTCATCAAGCAAGAATCCCTCGAGCCCGTGGAATACGACTCCCTGCTGCGTATCCAACTGGGCAAGCTGCACATGGGCGGCAAGGACAAGTATGACTACTACACCATGTTGGAATTCGATGTCGGCGCGAACTCGCACTTTTTCGATTTCACCATCGACCTGCGCAACACTTACATGCTGCGCTGCATCGCCCATGTAAACCTAGAGGGCAGCACATTCAAAAACGAATCCCGTTGGGAAGCGCCGTGGCGGGCGATTTCGCTGGGTGGGGGGACGGCACGGTGTGTGCATGGGTTCGAATTGGCGAGGCAACCTTTTGCGTCATGAGCACTCTCAAAAAACAGATTGAAGGACTGAAGGGACGGATCCCTGACGCAGCCGTCAAGCGGCTTGATGCTCTGAGCAAGAAGCCCGACGCTGGGGTCAGGCCTGAGAAAGCCACAATAGACCGAAACTCTCGTGTCTGGAAGGAAGTCGCACAGGCTGGCAAGCTTCCATTAGTAGGCATCCCACATTCAAGCAAGCTAATGAGTCATTACATGGACTCCAAAAGAGCGGAGCCTGATCTCCTAGAAATCACAGATGTGCCTGAGCAGTGGCGAACCAAGCTTGTTGAGAAGCTTGGCACGAAGCCCAAAACCGTTTTGAACAGTAGGTTGGCTTACACAGTTGGGGTGCCAGATTTTCAAAACAGCCTGGGATATGCGGATTATTACGTGGATAACCCCCGACCGGGTGTGGCTCGATATGTCATTGTTGACCGCTATGAGTTTCCCGACAAAGCCACTCGCACGTCTCTTCCTATAAAGAAGGGACAGATACTTGATCACAGCACTCCCAAGCCAGGATTGTTCAAGGGTGGATTACTGGGGGCGCGTCTAAACCTAGCAGTCGACCAAAAATCATTCACACGAAGGACAAGCAAGATAACCGAAGAATTGGGCTATTTAAAAGCCAGCAAGGACAGGATTGATCCCGTGACAAATCGTCCTCAGCAAGAAAAGCTTAGCTTGCCACAGCGTTACCTCGAAGATTATGGCGTTGACTTTCTGACCGTAGTCATTTTCGAGCATCCTATTCGGAAAGAAAAGGGAACACATCCACGCCCAGAAAAGTGATCTTCGCCAGCAATTTAGCATCTCAAAACAGCCCACATACAGCATGGAAGCCAAACTCAAAACACTCGTCAAAGCCATCAATGATGCGATGGAAGCCTTTCGCCTCAGCACCACTGACGGCCAGATTCTGGACCTGGAAATCAAGAAGACGGTGACGACCTGCAAGGTCAGCCGTATTCGCGTTAAGGTGGACAAACTCACTGTCGCAGCAGATGCAGAGGCGTGGCCGTAATCGCCACCTTCCGCCTCGCCGATTGGCTGCCGCGTGAACTCCTCGACGACTGGCTTCGCGCTTCTTCTTCGCCAAAGCGACGACGAACAAGCCGCGGCGCCTTCCTCGCCGCGAATCCACCACCGTGGGATGATCTCACCGAAGCCTGCTACCACGGCCCGTTCTCCGACAAGCTCGACGAACGCCGCGCACGGCTCCTGCGCCTTGCGTGATCCACGCCTCGCCCAAATTGTGGCCGACCGCCTCCATCACTTCGACGGCCAGCGCTACGACCTCTGGAGCTACGTCATCATGCCCAATCACGTCCACGTCCTCTTCACGCTCCGCGACGGCGAATCGCTGCCCGACACGCTGCAAGGCTGGAAAGGCGTTTCGAGCCGTCTCATCCACAAATCGGTCTCTGTGACCTCAATCCCTTCTGGCAGCCCGACTACTTCGACCGGCTCATCCGCAGTCCCGAACATTTCAGCATCGTGAGTGCCTACATTCGTGAAAATCCGACCAAAGCAGGTTTGAAGACGGGCTTTGTGCTTTGGGAGCGAAGCTAGATGGGGGGAGCGGAGCGCGGACACTCCTGTCCGCCTCTATCTTCGCGGCTTCGCCGCCATTTGAATGAAGCCGAGAAGCTGCGTAGCCGCGAAGCGAATCTCCGCGCTCCCTTCTTGCAGCCCGATTGCCTGCGGTGCTGAAGATCAATGGATGCAGGGTCGTATTGCAAAAGCCGCGTTCGCGGCCACCGAAGAACTTCCCACGCATGTCTCTTTCCCGAATCCTCGCTCTGCCAGTCTTGTTTTTGGCCTCCACGGTCTTCGCCCAAAAGGGAGGCTCAGGGTTGGAGGTGCCGCCTTCGCTGGTGCCTGCGGAGCTGGTGCCGGATACGCGGGCGCTGTCGGCGGAGGAGGAGTTGAAGACGTTTCAGGTGGCGCCGGGGTATCGCGTGGAGCTGGCGGCGAGTGAGCCGTTGGTGGGGGATCCGATCTTTGCGCAGTTTGGGCCGGATGGCCGAATGTGGGTGGTGGAGATGCTGGGGTATATGCCGGACATTCATGGCAATCGTGAGGATGAGCCGGTGGGCCGGATTGTGATCCTTGCTGATTCGGATGGCGACGGGCGGTTTGATCAAAGCAAGGTGTTCCTGGATCAGCTCATCATGCCGCGCACGGTGCTGCCAGTCGGTGATGGCGCGCTGGTGGGCGCGCCGCCGATGCTCTGGTATTGCCCGGACAAAAATGGCGATGGCAAGGCGGACGAGAAGATCGTGGTGGCACAGGATGCCGGCGCGCAGACCATCCCGGGCCGCCCTGAGCTGGCGAACCCGGAGCATGGGGCGAACTCGCCGCTCTGGGCGCTGGATAACTGGATCTACTTTGCGGAATACGCGGCGCGTTTCCGCTGGCGTGGCGCAGGTGCTTTCGAGCGCAGCCTCTCCTCCGTGCGCGGGCAGTATGGGCTGAGCCAGGACGATTTTGGCCGCCTTTTCTACAACTACAATTCCGGCCATCTGCAGGGCGACATGTGGCCCTCCCACTATCGTCTGCGCAATCCGCACTATGCGAAGTCGGGCGGCCGCATCGCACCACCGGTGAGTCAGGCGGTGTGGCCCATCCGTGTGACGCCGGGCACGAACCGCGCCTACATCCCGGAGAACATGGCGGGTCACAAGATCAAGAATTTTACCGCGGCGTGCTCACCCTGGATTTACCGGGGCGATCTCTTCCCCGCGGATGCCCTGGGCAATGCCTTTGCGTGTGAGCCAGCGCTGCATCTGGTGAAGCGGGACATCATGACCCTTGAAAAGGGCAAGCTCGTGGCGCGTGAAGCTTATCAGCAGCGTGAATTTCTCGCGTCCACGGATGAACGCTTCCGCCCTGTCAGCCTAACCACAGGTCCAGATGGAGCGCTTTACGTCATCGACTTCTATCGCGGCATCATCCAGCACCGCATCTCGCTGAGTCCCTACTTGGAAAAGTATATCCAGGAGCATGATCTGGTGGAGCCGCGCGGCCTTGGGAGGATCTGGCGCATCGTGCCTGAAAATGCGAAGAAGCGTCCTGCGCCGAATCTCGCGAAGATGGACAGTGCTGGCCTCGTCCCGCTGCTCGCGCACACGAATTCCTGGCATCGGGAGACGGCGCAGCGCCTCCTTGTCGAACGTGCGGATATCGCGACTGTTCCCGCGCTGGAAGCTCTCACGCGCGGTGAGGCTGCGCTCGGTCGCATGCATGCTTTGTGGACTCTGGATGGCATGGGCAAGAGCCCCTGGCCAGTGGTCGAGTCGGCCCTCGCTGATGCTGATGCCCGTGTACGCAATAGCGCGGTGCGCATTGCTGAAGGGTTCTTTGCTGGAGACGTGCGCGCCGCTGCGGTTAGCAAGCTCATCGCCCTCTCCACCACTGAAGCGGACTCGCAGGTGCAAACGCAGATCGCCCTCACGCTGGGCGAGGCCAAGGACTCGAAAGCCGACCAAGCCCTGGCTGCGATGGCCAGCCGCGTGACGGATCATCCTTATCTGGTTGAAGCCCTCCTCAGTGGTGTGAAGGGTCGCGAGCTGGAGCTGCTGGAGCATTGCCTAACCACAAGCAGCGGCAAGACGCTGATCCCAGGACTGGCTGGCTGTGTGGCGGCGGAACGCAACCCGGCGCGTGTCACCAAGCTGCTGACGATCGTGGAAATGGCTGGTGCCACGCCGCGCAAAGTCCTGCTCGCCGGATTCGCTGCCGATGCGGCGGATTTCACGCGCCGGACGGTGAAGCTCGAGGCCAGACCTGCGCTTCTTGACACTCCTGGCACGGAGAAGGTAGCAGGCATGCTCACCTGGCCGGGCAAACCCGTGCCTGCAGGTTTCAAGCCGCCGCGCGCGCTGACGGCGGATGAGCAAGGCCGTTTTGAGATGGGCAAGGCGCTTTACGCCGGCATCTGCGCGGGCTGCCACCAGCCGAGCGGTTCAGGGCTCGATGGCATCGCCCCACCACTGGTTGATTCCGAATGGGTGACGGGCTCGCCCGAGCGGCTCTCCCGCATCGTGCTTCACGGAGTGCGTGGTTACCTCACGGTCAAAAAGAGGCGCCACCAGCTCGACATGCCGCCGCTCGGCGCCCTGGGTGATGAGCCTCTGTCCGCCATTCTCACCTATATCCGGCGCGAGTGGGAGCATGGTGCGGAGCCCATCTCACCGGACTTTATGAAAGCGGTCCGCGAGAAGGAATCGCGGCGCACGGATTCCTGGACGGAGCAGGAGCTGCTGAAGATTCCGTGACGCGAGTTCTCGATCTATTGATGGAAGACTCATCCACGCTGTAGCATGGATCTGCCATGAACGACCATCCACTGCCAAACCTCCGCAACCAGCTTCTCCGTCTGCACAAGCTGCTCATGGATGCCGAACGGGCGGTGTATGAGACGGAGGGGAACGTCACTTTGTCCCCCTTGCAGCTACTGCAATTGCTAACGGAGCATGAGCGCTTTGCCTGGCTGAGGCAGCTCTCACAACTGGTGGTGACGATCGATGAGGCGGAAGCGGAGAAGCCGCCCATCACGCTGGAGCGGATGGATGCGCTGGTGGGTGAGGCGCGGCATTTGCTCATGGGCTCCGAAGAGCCGGGGAGCTTCGCGGTGCGTTATGCTGAGGCCCGTGGACGTGATGCGACGGTGGCGGCGGCGCATGCGGAGATCAGCAAGAGCTTTGAGTGAGGTGGCAGCGGCGCTTTTGGGCTGAGCTTCACCCTTGAGTATGCTCACCAGATTCACGCCCCACCATGAACATCGCATGTTTCGCGAGTCTCCCGTGTGAAAGGAGCTTCCACAGGGTTGGGCAACTCCTACGGAGTTGATTTTCAGAAGTGTTTTCAACACGACTGACCAGGGGTTTCGCTCGCTAACGCTCGCTGCACCCCTGGCTATTCATGGGGAACCACTCCGTGGTTCGATGCAGAAGGCTTTGCGATCAGGAGAGGTCGTTGAAACTTCTCCTGATCGTTAGCAAACTTATCGTTAGACCTCAGCGATCAAGCCAGCGCTGCCTGGCAATACTCGATGCACTTCTTCACCTCGGCGACGGCGTTGGAGCCTTCGGGGATTTTGTATTCGAGCTCGACTTCGGCGGGGAAGGTCCACTTTTCTTTTTTCATCAGCTGCAGCACTTCCTTGATCGGGGTCTGGCCCTGGCCCCAGGGGACGTTGCCGCCGTCAGCGGTGCGGTCCTTGAGGTGCAGGTTGGTGATGCGGGCGTGATACTTCTCGAGCACGGGGATGGGTGACTTGCCCTGCGTGCCGGCGACGTAGTGGCCGATGTCGAGGTTGAACCCGATGTACTGGCCGAGATCCAGGATGGAGTCGAACTTGTCCATCTCAGGCAGGTTGTTGGTGTGGTTGTGGAAGCCGACCCAGATCTTGTGCTTGTCTGCGAACGGGGCCACACGCGCGGCGAGGACGGCATTGCGTTCCGTGGTCACGGCGGAGGCGCCCAGCGCCTTGGCGACGAGGAAGTTGAACTCGATCTCCTCATCCGACTGACCGAAGTTCATCTTGTGGATGTGGATGTTCACACCGGCGTCGTTATACATTTTGCGCATCTCCACGCACTTGGCGATCTGCTGCTCACGCTCCGCATCGGTGATCTTTCCGCCTTTGATGCCTGCGTAAAGCTGGGTCGGTCCGCCCATGAGCTCGGTCTCGCTGATGCCGCAGTCGAGCAGCGCCTTCAGCGTCTCCTCGGCGGTCTTGGTCATGCTGCGGAAGCTGTAGGTGATGCAGCCGACGCGGACGCCGCCGAACACGGAGTTAGGCTTGTCTGCGGCTGAAGCGAGCCGGGGGAGCGTGAGACCAGTGGCGGCTGCGATGGCGGTGCCGAGAAAGTGGCGGCGTGAGAGTGGGTTGGATGTCATGGGAAGGCGGAACGGTGGTGGGCTGCTATTTCTGTCTGGATGCCGGGGGAAATCAAGGACGTGGAAACAAGCTCATGAAATGCTACTGTGCATGCGACATGAAGTTTTTCATTCTCCTTGCGATCACCTTCCTTCTCGCCTCCACAGGCTTCGCCGAGACACTTGTGACGAAATCCTTTGTCGTGGTCATTGTGCACAATGATCCCGAAGGCGTGGTATCGTCCGACAACATCACCTATGTCGGCGTCAGCCGGAAGACGGGAAAAACCATCCAGTTGAAGGGTAGGACCGTTCACAAAATGGAAGCCGATGGAGTGACTCCCGACGTGTTTCGTGGATACCTTTTCGAAAACGACGGAGCCACCTATTGGGTCGGTCGCCATGGCGAGCTCACCGTCAAATCCAAAGGACGTGTGATCCTGGAGGAGTCTGGCGAATGGCAGGACTAACCGCTGCCGCAGCGTGGAAGATAATACCGGGGGTCACGCAGGACCGGATGCGCTTGACCGAGACGGGGATCTATCTGTGACCACCATTCAGGTCGGACCGTATTTGGAAGACCTCATCTGTGTGCATTCGCCTCCAAGTCCATGATCACCGCTGCCTATCCCTACAAAGCCGATCCTCTCCGGGATGACTGCCCCTTGAATGCGGCGATCCATGTGATTCGCGGGCGGTGGAAGGCCTGCATCCTTCATGAATTGCTGGCAGGGCCGCGTCGCTTCACCGAGCTACGCACTTCGTTTCCGGGAGTCGCCACGCAGGCGCTTTCCATGCAGCTTCGTCAGCTGGAGGCGGATGGGGTCATTCTCCGCACCGTGCATGAAGGCCGTCCTGCCAGGGTGGAATATCGGATCGCCCCCGATGGGGAGGCCCTGCTGGGAATTCTGGATTCTCTGAGAAGCTGGGGTGAGGGCTATCTGCAAAGACAAACGGCGGCCCGGCTAAGAGAAGAGGCAGTGCCAGTTTGAGCAGGCAGGTCTAAATTTTGGGACGAAGCAGCGGACACTGAGGCGGCTAAAGCTGGCTGCCATGATGGACTTCTACTTCCGCTCCCGCAGGACCGTGGTGACAGGGCTCGTGCTCCTGACCGCGTCTCTCTACTTCATCGTTTACTCGGCGCATTTCTTCGATCCAGCACCTGAGGTGCTCGGCAAATACCTGCCGGTGAAGTGGCTTCTCTGGCTGCACATCGGCATGGGGTCGGTCACGCTTCTCACGGGTCCCTTTTTGCTCTGGGATGCCTTCCGCATCCGCCATCTGCGGTGGCATCGATGCCTCGGGCTGGCCTATGTGAGCGCGGTGGCGGTGAGCGGTCTGTGTGCCGTGTGGCTTTCAGCCACCACGGCCTACGCGGTGAACCGGCCTTACGCTTTCTCTCTCCATGTCTGGGTGGCTGTCTGGCTCTTTTCCACGGGGTTTGCCTTTTATGCGGTGAAGCGACGGCAGATCAAACTGCACCGCGAATGGATGGTGCGGAGTTATCTGGTCACGCTGGCTTTTGTGGTTTCGGCTTCACTGCTGAAAGTGCCCTTCGTTCAGCGGTTGGGCTCCTTTGAAGAGATCTCTCCGTCCTTCTTCTGGCTGTCGTGGTCAGTGCCGCTCTTTGTCTACGATGTCTGGCTGGGCCTGCAGGAACGTGGGAAGTCAGAGGCCGGTGCGAAGCTTTCAGCCTGAGCTCAAAAGAGCCGCGAAGGCTGTCATACAGTGCCTCCGGCGAGGTCACTGATCCGGGCCTGACCTGTGTCTGCCATTGTGCTCGAGTTTGTTTAAATCCTCCGCACCGCCACCTAACTAATTTTAATACCATGGAAGCTTGCTTGTCCCGCCGGGCTCTGACGTTTTTGATCATCGCCACTCTGGGTATGGCTGGCAACTGCGCTGGAGCTGCGCCGAAGAAGGGTGGAAATGCCAGCCAAGGCGTTGGTCCGGCCAGGTGGGAGGAGACGATCAGGAAGTTCGAGGCAGCAGATGCTGAAAAGGCACCCGCGAAGGGTGGAGTGCTGCTGGTCGGTGGATCCAATGCGCGGAGGTGGGTGGATGCGGCGACGTATTTTCCGAACCACGCGGTGCTCAATCGTGGATTTGGCGGGGCGAAGATGGAGGATGTGCTGCACTACACGGACCGCATCGTGCTGCCGTATGCGCCGAAGGTGATTCTTTTGAATGCGGGCGGGAATGATCTGAGCTCGGGAAAGAGCCCTGAGCAGATCCGTGAGACGGCGCGGGCCTTCATCACGAAGGTGCACGCGGCGCTGCCGGAGACTCGCATCATCGTGATCAGTCTGCCGCCGGTGCGGAGGGCTGCGGAGACTCCGGGCGGACTGGATGGGCTTCGTGCGATGAACAAGTTGCTCGGCAGTCTCGCGACCCCGGACAAGAAGGTAGAGTTTGTGGACCTGTTCCCAGCGTTTCTCGATGAGAAAGGCCAGCACCGTGCCGAGCTGTTTGTGGAGGACGGCACGCACTTCAGCCCGAGGGGCTATGAAACGCTGGCCGGGCTGCTGCGGGCGAAGCTTTGATTCTTTCCGAAGGATCAGCGACCAGGGGAAAGAATGCACGGACTCTTATTTTAGCGTGGTGCCCCGGCAATAAGCCGCTATCCTCCGCGCTCCATCTCATGCCGATGTGGTGAAATGGTAAACACAGCGGACTTAAAATCCGCTGGGAGGCAACTCCCTTGCCGGTTCGAGTCCGGCCATCGGCACCAAGAAGACCAGCGGTCACCAGTCACGCGGGGCGATCACGTCTTCGATATCAATGTCGAAACCGTAGGCCTTGGTGATGTATTCGAAATCCGCGCTGAGGATCTCGCGCGCGCCGGATTCGATCTCGCTGTCGTTGTCCAGGAACTCGTCCTGAAGGTCGTTGATCTGCTCGGTGGCGGCGTGGGTGAGCTCTAAAAACTCCTCATCGGAATCGGGCTTGGTGGCCTCGATCTGCTCACACAGGCTGATCAAGACGGCCTTGCACTTGTCCACGAGGAAGGGTGGGAAGTAGTCGTCGTCATACATCTCTTGCAGGAAGGGATAGTCCTGCATTTTGTCATTGGTCAGGGACATGGGATCGAAAGGGGGGGTCGCGATATTCTACGGTCGAAACCAAATTCCCTTACCAACCTTCAGCAGGGTCTCAAGCGACGGAATGATTCTTTTGATAGCGAAGCACGACCCCGACACCCCCCATGAAATTCTTTTCGAGAACCAGTCTAGTCCTTGGCTGCGAGCACGGCGATCACTGGCAGCTGAACGGGCAAGGTCACCACATCCACCGCCGCGCCGATGACGCGCTCTTTCGTGGTGACTCTGCCGGTGAAGGAGTCGCGGAATTGCAGGCCAGCGCTGACACAGCTAGGGAGAGTCAGGGCGAGGGCGGCGAGGCTGAGCAGATAAGTTTTCCGTTTCATGATGATGCTGGGTCAGTGGTTTTATTTTCCACTGTCAGCATCATTGCGGACGGTTTGAGTGCCTCATTGATACGCTGAATGCATGTATTGATGCGCTCAATGGAGCCCATGCATCACGCAGCGGCTTATAGCATCACACCAGCCACATCACCCATGCGGGCGTAGACTTCGCGGCCGGAGGCGCTGTGTTCGAGGAGGTCTTCGGAGAAGCGGACTTTGCCGGGTTCGAAGACGGTGATGACGCAGGATCCGCCGAAGCGGAAGTAGCCTTTCTCAGCGCCCTTGGCCATGAACTGCGCTGGGCGTGAGGTGTGGACCACGGAGCCGACACAGGTGGCGCCGACTTCGAGGAAGGCGACCTCACCGAGATGATCTGTGCGGATGCGGGTGAGGTAGCGCTTGTTCTCCCAGAGGATGCTGGGGCGCTTCGCCAGGGCAATGGGGCTCACGGAAAACAGCGGGCCTTCGATGAGGCGAGGGGTGCCATTGAAACCGCTGACGGGGAAATGAAAGCGGTGGTAGTCCGTGGGGCAGAGGCGGGAGATGAGCAGGCTGCCTTTGTCAAATCGGGCGGCGATGCCGGAGTCTCCGAGCAGAGCGGTGATGTCAAAGCGGATACCTTTGACAAAGAAATCACGGCACTGCGAGACGTCTGGGATGACGAGGTGACGTCCGTCCGCAGGAAGGACAATGGCCTTTTCATCAGCCTCGATGGGACGTGCCTCGGGCTTGAGCTTGCGGTAGAAGAACTCGTTGAAGGTCTTGAAGCTCTCCACAGGGTCGGCGAACTCGGAGACATCAAGACCGAACTTGTCGATGAAGGGACGGATCTCCGCCTTGCTGGCCGGGGAGTCCATGCGCGCGCCATACCACTTCGAGAAAATGGCGCGCTTGACCAGGGCATGCAGCGGGAGGCCGCCCACCGGATTTTCATACACGAAGCGCAATGACTTTTCGCCATACACGTCCTCGGTCTCAATCTGCTGGGTCAGTCGGTTGAAGAAATGAATCGGGGCGGGGGGCGACATCAGATTCGATTCCTTCCACTCACTCGGCCTTGGGGGCCTCGGAGGCCGCAGGAGCGGCTTCATCGGATGCTTTTTCTTCACCAGGAGCTTCCACCGGGGCGGCCTGTTCGGCGACCTCCGTCGGCGTGGCTTCGGCTTCAGCTTCAGCAGCTGGGGTAGGTTCGCTGGTGGCAGCAGCTTCATCAGCGGCCGTGGCGAGTTCTTCCTCAACGGCCTTCACTTCGGCAGCAGGCTCGGATTCAGCAGCAGGGGCAGCTTCGGGCTCGGCAGCGGCTTCCTTGGCCTCGGTGCTTTCCACCTCAGCGGAAGTTTCGGCGCTGGCTTCTGCATTGGCAGCCGCAGCGGCAGGTGCGCTTGCGGGAGCAGCGGCGGCTTTCGGGGTGCCCTGGGGCTCGCCCTGGACGCCGAGGAAGACCATGCCGTCACTGTATTCGATGACGTAGCCTTCGTTGGCGAGCCAGCGGATGTCCTTGATGACGGTGATCTGCTCATCCGTCGGAGCGTGCTTCACAGGAGCGGCAGCAGCCTCGCCTTCAGCGGCAGGGGCAGCTTCAGCGGGAGCCGGGGAGGGCACGATGGACTCGACTAGGTCGTGAAGGAGGATGCCGGTCTTGCCTTTGAGCATTTCGACCAGCTTCGAGACACGCTCAGAGAAGACGACTCCAGGATCGACGGCGCGCGGCTTCACGCGGCTGACGAAGAGCTTGCCAGCGCGACGCTTGAAGAGCTTCAGACCACGGCGCTCAAAGCTGGCGCCGAGTTTCTGGGACATGTCGAAGAGATGCTTGCGGGCATTCTCCACGGCATGACGCAGCATGATGAAGAGGACGTGGGTGAGCTTGTTCTTGTCGACATTGCCGATGACGAGCGCATCACGCTTTTCGGTCACGGCTTCATCGGCGTGGAATCGGCGGAAGTGGGCCTCCACCTCGGCACGGGAGCTGAAGCTCTGCGGCTCGGCACCTTCAGCAGGAGCATCTTTGAGCCAAACCCAGCGGAAACCTTTCTTCTGCTTTTCCTTCCATTCAGCGACACGCTCGGGAGTGGTGTCCACACGCACGCGGCGCTTGTAGTCTTCCAGCGGCATGTTGGCGAAACGCTCGCGATGCAGGCGGATGATGGAGGTCTGGAAGCTGTGATGGCTCGGAGGTCCGAGCAGCTCACCGCTGAAACCGCAGACGCCGATGCTCTTGAAGTCACCCTTGGGTTCTTCGAGCTCGATCTCTTCGGAACGATAGAAGGCATCGAGGGCCTTGCCGCGGAGCACGTGCTGCACGGCTTCGTCACGGGTCAGGAAGAGGCCGCCATCATTGGTGGCAAAGAGGCCGGATGAGCGGTCAGAAGCGCACTGATAGCGGGCGTGGAAGCGATCTCCCTCCGCCAGGACGAGACGGGCAGCATCAAACATGCTGAAGGCATGACCCGTGCTGCGGATGTGGCTCGCGAGTGCCTCGGCGGACTTGTCTTCCGGCTCGATGACGACCTGCACATCCTTTGGAATCTCCACCCATTCACGCTGCGGCGGGCCGCCGCGCTGATCACGGTCACGGTCTCCGAAACGACGAGGACCACCACGCTGGTCGCGGTCACGATCTCCACCACCACGCGGGCCACCACCGGCACCCGGAGGTCTGCCGCCAGGAGGGCCATCGCGACGAGGGGGGCGTGAGTCGCCGCCACCACGTGGGCCAGGAGCGCCAGGACCGGCTGGGCGAGGGCCGCCAAAGCCACCGCCAGGGCCGTCACGGCGCGGAGGGGGGCCATCACGACGTCCCGTAGGAGGACCACGGCGGTCGCCGCGATCTCCAAAACCACCACCGCCACGACGCGGACCGCGGTCTTCACGCTCTTCAAAGCGGCTGTAGTCCGTGCCAGTGCTGGCGCTCTCTCCGGCTCCGATTGTCGAGACCCAGGCAGGCATCATGCGCAGAGAACTCAGATCCACGGAGGCAGCAGAGGCGGCTTCGGGATTGGCCGGTGTTTCAGGGGGCGTATCGTTTTCGGTCATGACTAAGGGGAGAGCGAAGGGGCGCGCAGTATGAATGCCTTCGCAAGATTGTCTCCAACTTTGTTACACCTGTCCTTCAGGAATAGCGGGAGGAGAAACTGAGGTTGCGCGAAGCCTTAGAACGAGGGGGATAGGCGACTCCTACTACTTTGGAGTGATCTTTTGGCGGAAGGGCGGATTTGGGGGTGGTGGATGGGTTATGACCGGAAACCTTCAAACCGTGGACACCGCGAGAGATAAGAAGACCGCAGAGAAAGGTTTCTGAAGGTATTCTCTGCGGTCTTCCAATCTCTGCGGTGTCAAAAGATTCCGGGGAAGCAGAGGGCCTGCGGAACACACGGAAAGGGATCACTGAAGGATGATAAGACGGGTGGGGCGCTGGCGGAAATTTATTGCCGTGGAGGAGCATGGGAGTTTGCCAGGGTCTGCGGGTGCCTCTTATAGTTTGGGCTTCCTCTCCCTTCACTTTGCCGGTTCCCGCTCCCAAACTCACTGACAAAGCCCGTTCGCTGCTTTCGCGCGGACTGGGCTCGCGCATGGTGTCCGGATTTGTGCTGGTGGCGGTGCTGACCGTGGTGTCCAAGGCGGTGTCGTTTGTCAAAGATGCGGCGGTGGCTAGGCAGTTTGGCATCAGTGATGAGCTGGATGCCTTCATGTTCTCCTTCGGGCTGCTGACCTTCATCGCGGCGCTGATCGGCGGAGGCTTGCCGGAGGCTTTCCTGCCGCTGTATGCGGAGGTGAACCACCTGAAGGATGCCCGGCGCGCACGGCGGCTGGCGGTGCAGTCCAGCGTGATTCATGTGATCAGCCTCGCTCTGATTGCGTTGGTGATCTGGTTCATGGCACCGCAGATCGTGGGGTGGACCACGCGAGGCTTCACGCCGGAGAAGCAGACGCTGGCAGTGACCCTTTTGCGCACGCTGCTGCCGTTCATGGTGTGCTTTGGGCTTAGCTACCAACTCGGCACGTGGCTGCGTGCGGACAAGCATTTCGCGGTCGCATCCTCCTCTCCGATGATCGTGCCGCTGACGATCATCGCCTGGCTGGTGATGGATCGTGAGCAGCCGGGCATCAACACGTTGGTGCATGGCACGGTGGTCGGCGCGGCACTGCATCTGCTGGTGCTGTCTGTAGTGCTCTGGCGGCGGGATGGACTGACGCCTAGCTTTTTGTTAGGCTGCCTGCGCGGCTGGGAGCCGGAGGTGCGCGGGGTGATCCGCCATTCCCTGCCCTTCCTCTTCGCGGGGGCCATCTTCAGCAGCGCGGTGGTGGTGGATCAGACCATGGCCTCCTGGCTGGAAGCCGGAAGTGTGGTGGTGCTGGGCTACACGGACAAGGTGTGCGGCATCATCCTGGCGGTGACGGTGGCGCCGAGCTGTGATGTGCTCTTCCCGTATTTTGCAGACAAGGTGGCGCGCCGTGACTGGGCGGGTGTGAAGCACCAGCTCTTCATGAGCGCAGGCATCATCCTCAGCGCGGCACTGCCTGCGGCGCTGCTGCTGTGCTGGCTGGCACCGTGGGTAATCGCGCTGCTGTTTGAGCGCGGGTCTTTCTCGCCGGAAGACACGCAGCGTGTGGCTGCAGTGCTGCGCTTCGCGGCCTTGCAGATCCCCTTCTACATCCTCGGCAGCCTGGCCTCACGCGTGGTGGTGGCCATGCAGGCCACGAACTTCATCATCGTGCTGTCGTTCATCGGTCTGGTGGGAAATGCGGTGCTGAACTGGGTGCTCATGCAGCATCTGGGCGCGGCGGGCATCGCGCTGGCCACGGTGATCGTGCAGATGATCTCCGCCACACTTGCCTGCCTGTATGTGCTGCGGCAGATCGGCTCGCGAATCGCGGCTTCGGATTCCGTCACTCCCACTTAAATTTTTCTATTCAAAGACACGGGCAAGCAGGATGCTTGCACCACTCTCTTCTCTCTTTCTCCCGACATGCCAGCGAAACAAATCCTCTACACCGGCCGCGTCCAGGGCGTCGGCTTCCGCTACACCACCAAGCAGATCGCCTCCGGTTATGAGGTCACGGGCAGTGTGCGCAACCTTCCGGACGGTCGTGTGGAGCTGAAGGCCATGTCTTTTGATCTGGATGAACTGGATGCTTTCCTCACGGCGATCGATGAAAGCAATCTTGGTTCGCTGATCAAGGAGCGCGAGGTGCTGAGCATTCCGGCCATGACGGGTGTGCGCGGGTTTAGCATTGAAAGATAAAGGCCTGTTCCCAGATTTACACCGCAGAGGTTAGAAGACCGCAGAGAATACCTTTCTGGAGGGCTCTCTCTGCGGTCTTCTCATCTCTCGCGGTGTGAAAGGATTGGAAAGAGGAACGGATGGCCTACGAAATGCGCGGAAGGGTCCAAAACCCTGTGAATGCGTTCTTTAAAATCAAATGCAGTTAGGCATTTAGAGCCCGTTTGATCATGGCCATGCTGGCGTTTCCGCCGGTGAGGACGCAGGCGACGCGTTTACCTTGCCAGGCAGTGCACTGCTTTTTCAGGGCGGCATAGGCGAGGGCTCCGGCGCCTTCGGCGATGTTGTGGGTGGCCTGGATGATCTCGCGCATGGCGGTGACGGCCTCGTCATCGCTCACGGTGACGACGTCATGGGCATGGCGGAGCACGTGTTCGAGCGCGTCCTTGTTCGGGGTCTTGCAGGCGACACCTTCCGCGACCCGGGTGGTGCTGGTCTGCTCGACGAACTGCTTTTGCTGAAACGACAGCGCGTAAGCGGCGGCATGCTCGGACACCACGCCGATGATGCGCGTTTTTAGGCCCAAGGCTTCACGTGCGGCGGTGACTCCGCAAAAGCCGGAACCGAGGCCGATGGGCACGAAGACGACGTCGATGTTTTTCACGGCGTGAAACAGCTCCAGGCCATAGGTGGCCACGCCGCGGACGAGCCAGGGATGGAAGGACGGGATCGCATGAAGACCATCGCGCGCGGCGAGCTCGCGTGAGTATTCCAGAGCTTCCTGAAACTGGCCGCCGTGCTCCACGAGCTCGGCACCGAGGGAGCGCATGGCGGCGTTTTTCTCCGGATTGTTTCCATGCGGCACCACGATGACGGCGCGCAGGCCATGCTGCCGGGCGGCGAAGGCGATGGACTGGCCGTGATTTCCCGTGGTGGCGGCGATGACGCCTTTCACTTCCGGGTTCTGGCGCTTGAGTTCGTCCATGTAAACGAGTCCGCCGCGGATCTTGAAGGCACCCACGGGAGTGTGGTTCTCATGCTTCAGCCAGACCTCGCAGCCCAGCTCTGCCTCCAGCAGCGGCCAGCGATAAGCCGGAGTCTCATGGATGTGCGGACGGATCAGGGCCTTGGCGGCCTGGATCTCGGCGAGGGTGGGCAGGGGCTGCATGGGTGTCGGCGGGAAACCTGCGCCTGGGATCTCCGACGTCAACTCCACGGAAGCCAGCCATTTTAACCGCTGATTAGACGCTAATTAAACGCTAATATCTCAGACCTTCATTTCTGGGACATTAGCGTCCTATTAGCGTCAAATTAGCGGTTAAGAGATTTTTCGGATACCTGTGATCCACGATGAACAGCAGGAAGCGGTGGTTGCATTGAGGGGCAAACTCGGCTTTTTCGCAGGCACCATGGTCAATGTCATTGTCATCCTCGAAATCGACCCGGCGCGTGTCGATGAATTCCTCGAAGTCATCACTTTCAACGCGGCGGAGTCCGTGAAGGAACCGGGCTGCACCCGTTTTGAGGTGAACCGCCAGTTTGAGCAGCCGAATCTCTTCGCCCTGAGCGAGCAGTATCTGGATCAGGCGGCCATGGAGGCGCACTACCAGACCCCGCACTTCGCCCAGTGGAAGGAAAAATCCGCCACGGGCTTTGTGCTGAAGCGCTGGGCGGTGAAAGGACCGGTCCTCGACTGATCCGGCGAGCGTAGCTCCTTATACCTCTGTGGAAGACGCCTTCGGCCATCACATCTCTTACCTGCGCGTGTCCGTCACCGACCGGTGCAACGAACGCTGCCGGTATTGCATGCCCGAGGAGGAGCAGGCGTGGTTCCCGAAGGAGGAGGTGCTGAGCTATGAGGAGATGCTGCGGGTGCTCCGCGTGGGTGCTGGCCTAGGAATCAAAAAAGTCCGCGTGACGGGTGGCGAGCCGCTCACACGTCCGGGTGTGGCCGATTTCTGCGCGCAGATCTCCCGCATCCCGGGCATCCAGCAGGTGGGCATTTCCACGAACGGCACGCTTTTGAGCAAGTTGGAGCAGGGAGAAACCATCGCCGCACGCCTGGTGAAGGCGGGGGTGTATAGCGCCAATATCTCGCTCGATTCACTGGATCGCTCCTCCTATCAGCGCACCACGGGCCGCGATCTGCTGCCGAAGGTGCTGGAAGGCATCGATGCGGCGATTTCGGCAGGTTTCCGGGCCATTCATCTGAACTGCGTTCTGATGAAAAACCAGACGGACCGCGAGTTCGTGCCGCTTATTAATTACGCCTATGAAAAAGGGCTGCTGCTGCGCTTCATCGAGCTGATGCCGGTGAGCACGCAGGAGGTGCTGAGCGAAAACAATTTCCTCTCCACCCATGCCGCGAAGCAGATGGTGGAGCAGCACTATGGCGAGCTCATTCCGCTGCCTGATTTCAAGACGAACGGCCCCGCGACTTACTATGCCATCCCCGGCACGGAGCAGAAGATCGGCTTCATCGGTGCGATGACGAACCTGCACTTCTGCGAAAGCTGCAACAAGCTGCGCCTAACCAGTGATGGTAAATTGAGACCCTGCCTGGGCAGCTATTTGGAGTTTGATCTCAAAGAGCGGCTGCGCGCCGGCTGCACGGACGAGGAGCTGGCGGACTTCATTCATGGTGTCGTGGCCCGGAAGCCTAAGGAGCATGACTTCCGGCACAACTACCAGCCCAACCGACGCATGATTGCCATTGGTGGTTAGGGACTGACGGTGATTCCCAAGCCATTGACACCGCGAGAGATGAGAAGACCGCAGAGAATACCTTCAGAAGGCTTTCTCTGCGGTCTTCTAACCTCTGCGCTGTGAGAAGGATTGGGCGGCTGCGAATTTGGAAATTCGCGTTAGGGTCTGAGCATGCCTGCCCCCTCCACTGCCCTCTTTGCCACGCTGCTGCTCGCGGGAGGCCGGTCCCAACGCATGGGGGAGGACAAGGCGCAGCTCATGTGGCAGGGGCGGCCGCTGTGGCAGGTGCAGCTGGAGAAGCTGCTGGAGGTTGAGAGTTCTCACTGTCTGGTCGCCTGCCGGGAGGAGCAGGAACTGCATCTGGACTGCCCGGATGACGAGGCCGTGACGTGGCTCTTTGATCCGGTGGAGGATGACAATGGGCCGCTGGGGGCCATCACGCGGGCTTTGGCATCGATCGCGGTGCCGACCCTGGTGCTGGCGGTGGACATGCCGTTCATGACGACGGATTTTTTGCGCACGCGGCTGGAGCGTTCACGCGAGCGCGGGTGCTTTTTCGCCACGGGTCATGGCATCGAGCCGATGACGGGCTGCTATGCGCCGGCGATGCTGCCGCTGATGGAGAAACGGCTGGCCCGGGGTGAGAAAAGCCTGCGGGGCGCCATCTCCGAATGTGTGGAGCTGGGACTGGCCCAGGTGATGCACCTGAACGAGGGGGAGGAGACGCTTTTCACCAATGCGAACACACCGGGTGAATGGCAGGATTGCCAGCATTTCAAAGAGCGCCTAGGGTGAGACTTCCCTCACTCACATGCTTTTTCCCCGCCTCCACGTCTCCGTCCTCATGCTGCTGGCCTTTTCCGGACCAGCCCTGCATGGCAAGGGCCTGGAGGATCTGCCGGAGTATCGGGCTGCCAGGCAGGCGCTGAGTGACGGACTTCCCGCTGTGGCCGCGCTGAAGGCCACCCGCCTCATGCAGGCAGCGCAGTCGAAAGAGCGGCAGACTTTGGCCGCTCTGGCGGTGGAGGCCTGGGTGCGTGCGCGCCGGGGCGATGAAGCACTCAAGATCCTGGCCAGCGAGACGGTGCCTGACGCAGGCTTCTGGAAGGCGCAGGCCCAGGTGCAGACAGGTGATCTGGACGGGGCCGAGAAGCTGCTGGCTGCCCGCGTGCAGGACAAGTCCGCCAGCTATCAGGAACGACTCCTTTTGGCGCAGATCAGCCTGGCATCCGGCAATCTGGGGCAGGCACGTGAAGTCCTGGATGCTCTGCGCAAGGCCGATGACGAACCTGTGGCCAGCCAGGCACGGATCATGTGGGATGAGGTGGAACTACGTGCCGGACGTGCGGAACCAGCGCTGGCGGACCTGACCTCCCAGAATCATCCCCTGGATGCGAAGGCGCGACTGCTTTTGGCGAAGGGATTGGTGGACCAGAACCGCATCAGCGAGGCGCAGACGCAGCTTCGCGAACTGGTCGGCAGCACGGAAGGCGGGGAACGTGTGCACCACGCCGCCTCGGTGATGCTGGCGGAATCCTGGCTGCGCCAGGGCAATGCAGCGCAGGCCGTGGAAGGCCTGGTGCAGTTTCTGGACAACACAGCGGAGAGCGAGATGTGGAGCAGCGCCTTTGACCTGCTGGCCCGCTGCCTGAATGAAACCGCCGGCACCCTGCCTCCGGATGCCACGCTGCGCTGGATCACGGAAGGCAGTGCAGCTCAAAAGGCAGCGCTCACCTCTCCAGCGACCACCTCCACCTTTCAGGGTCATGCGATCCTGCTGATGGCCCGCTGGCTGGTCGCCCAGAAGCGCGAGGACGAGGCTCTGGGGCTGCTGGAGGCACTGATCCAGGTGCACGCCGGCCATCCCCAGGCGAATGAGGCCATGCAACTGGCGCTGGAGACCTACAGTGTCCGCAAGGCAGATGAGCGCGTGGCCGTGCTGACCGAAATGTGGAAAAGCCGGTTCGGCAATCAAGGTTCGGCCATGGTGGAGTTCGTCACCGCAGGCACGGCCTATGCACGGGGTGACTATGCACGCAGCGCGCAGTTTTTCCAAAACGCGGCCAATCTGGCCACCACGCTGGCCGAGCGCCGCTCCGCCCTCTACAATGCCGGCGTGGCCGCGCTGCATGGCGGCGAGATGATCCTGTATCAAAACCTGTTAGGTCAGCTCCAGGTGGTGAGCGGTGACGCGGTGGTGGCCTCCAAGGATGGATCCGCCGACCTCGAGCTGGATCGTGTGCTGGAGATGGCCGCAAAGGGCAGGGCCGAGGCTGAGTCAGAACTGCGCGGCTTCATGGAGAAGCACAGCCAGCATCCGCGCTTGTTTGAGGCGAAGATGGCCCTGGCGGAACTGCTGCTTCTGCGGGTGCCGATCGACTTCCCCGCCGTGGACCGCCTCCTGGCTGAGATCGAGACCTTCCCTGCCCTGACGGACCGCCAGCGTGAGCGGCTGGTGATGACGCAACTCTGGCGCCTGGACCGCGCCGGCAAACTGAAGGAACTCACCGATGCCGGCAGCGCCTTCATCAAGGCCCGGCCAGGCACGCCGCAGACCGCGCTGGTGCGCCTGAAGGTGGCGGATGCCTTTTTCAGGCTGGAGAATTTCGCCGCCGCGCGCACGGAATTTGAGCTGGTGGCCAAGGAGGCCGCAAACTCCCCCTATGCGGACACGGCGCTGTATTTCGCCGGCATGTCCGCGCTCTCCATGATGAGTGACGAGGGTCGCGAGACGGCGATCGACCTCTGGCAGGAGCTGGCAGAGCGCGGAGGGCCGCTGAGCATCCCGGCGCGGCAGCAGCAGGCCATGGCGCTGCGGCGTTCCGGCAAGGAAGCCGAGGCGCTGAAGCTGGTGGACATCCTGCTGGCCGAACCAAAACTGCCTAAAAACCTGCGCCGCTCCATGATGTGTGAGAAGGCGGAGATGCTGATGCTGCTGGGCAAGACGGATGCCGCCTCCCTGACGTCCGCCATCAAGGTGCTACGGGAGCTGGTCGGCGAGCCTGACCTCACTTTCGACTGGCGCGCACGCGCTGGTTATACCCTGGCCGTGGCACTGCAGTCCGCAGGCCAGGCCACGGAGGCACTGGAAGCCTGCTATGATGTGGTGGAGGCGGATGGCTTCACCGGCCCGGCCGACCCGGCGGAGTTCCGCTGGTATTACCGCGCGGGATTCTTCGGCATCGATCTGCTGGAAAGCACTAAGCAATGGGAAGCCGCCGCCCGTCTGGCTGAGAAACTCGCCGTCAGCTCCGGCGACCGCGCTGGCGAGGCCAAGGAGCGGGCCACGAAAATCCGCCTGGAGCACTTCCTTTGGGACGGCAAGTGATAGAGGCATTGACATCGCGGGGGCAATTTTTACACTCGGGGCACCTTTCAGAAAACCAACAGCACCAGGACACCGTGGAGGTCATCATCTCATGAGGAACGACGAATACGAAGAGCAGCCGAGACGCGGAACACCACCGCTGCACTCGGAGAAGATCATGACAGACCGGAAGATCTTCTTCCTGGATCTGAAGGAAAATGAGCGCGGACGTGTGATCAAGATCACCGAGGACGTGCGCGGACGCCGTGACACCATCATGCTGCCCGTGGAGGCCGCGGACGAGTTTCTCGATGCGCTGCAGCGCATTCTGGAGATGGAGCGGGACCTGCCTCCGATCAACAAGCTGGCCTGATCCAGCCTCCGCGAAAGGCAAGTCATCTCCCTGTCATACAGAGGCGGTCGCGATGTCACTCAGGCGTGTCACTTTCGCCATGAGCACGCGCCACTTCATTTACACACTTTTGGTTGGGCTTTCCCTGGCCAGCTTCAGCCTCGCCGCAGACGAGAGGCCGGTGAAGCGCGCGGTCGGAGTCGTGCTCTTTCCCGGCTTTGAGATGCTGGACGCTTGTGGGCCCATGGAGATCTGGGGAAACCTGAAGGACCAGGTCACCCTCATCACCGTGGCAAAGAGTGCTGGGCCGGTGGTCACCGCGCAAGGAGTGGAGATGGTGGCGCAAAAGACTTTCGCCGACTGCCCGAAGCTCGACCTGCTTCTGGTGCCTGGAGGATTCGGCGTGAAGAAGCTGATCAAGGATGAGGAGACCCTCATCTGGCTCAAGCAACGTTCCGCTCAGGTGGAGATCACGATGTCCGTATGCAATGGAGCTACCTTGCTAGCCGCCGCAGGCCTGCTGGATGGTCGCCCGGCCACGACGAACAAAGCCTACTGGAAGATGGCCACCAAGCCCGGGCCTAACGTGAAGTGGGTCACGCAAGCGCGCTGGGTGGATGATGGAAACATGGTCACGTCTTCCGGTGTCTCCGCCGGCATCGACATGACGCTGCATGTGGTGAGCAGTCTTTTCGGCCAGCGCACCGCCGAGCGCATGGCGGATGAGATCGAGCATGATTGGCATCGTGATCCTTCGTGGGATCCTTTTGCGGCGAAGCATGGGCTGAAGTGATCTACTCCAGCCTCGTGAACACACCGGCCGCAGCTTTGACGGAGATCTTTTGGTTAGACGCGTAGGCACGCGCGGCGGCCATGCGCATCTCGGCACGTGAACCTTGGCGGAGCCAGACCTCGAGGGCATCACGAAGCAGGAATGAGCCCGGATACATCAATTGAGTCGTGGTGAGCACGGGACGTGATTTCGCGGCCTCGAGATGGGGCTGGAAGTATCTCCCGCTGATGCAGCAAAGGATGACCGCGTCAGGCGGCTGCGGAGCTGCGCTGAGTCCGGAGATGGGAATGGCTCCATCCATGAGCCCATTGTGGCCGATGAAGGCCACGAGGCTGTTTTCAGAGCTGTGCAGTGCTGAGAAGAAGGCCTCGAGGCATTCGCGGATGTTTTTGCCGCGCCAGGCCTCGGCAATGATCCGGCAGTCCTGGCTGACATGCTTGTAGGTGCGGCGATCGACAATCTCCGGCACGGGATCGGCCTCGGCCTTCTCCAGCTTCCAGCTCTTGCTGCGGCCAAACACGCCTTTAAAACCTTCCGAGTTGCCCCAGTAGAGGTTCAGCTCCGCATCATCGCCATTGCCGATCTTCGCTGGCACCTTCGCGATGCCCTGGCTGGCATTGTCTGCCAGGGCCACGAAGACGCGGATCGTCCGTGTATCAGCACTCGCATGGCAAATCATCAGCCCGAGGACGATGAAGACCCATGCAACTGCTGATTTCATGGTTTTGGTTAGAACTTGATCTCTTCTTTGAAGATCATGCGGGCAGCCTGGGCCACGTCTTTGTCACCGCGACCGGAGAGGTTCACGATGATGACCTGGTCCTTGCCCATCTTCGGCGCGACCTTGCGCACCTCGGCGATGGCGTGGCTGCTCTCAAGAGCGGGGATGATGCCCTCGACGGCGCTCAGTTCGCTGAAGGCAGCCAAGGCTTCTTCATCCGTGGCGTAGTTATACTCCACACGATTCATGTCGTGCAGCCAGGCATGCTCAGGGCCGATGGCCGCGTAGTCCAGACCGGCGCTGACGCTGTGCGTGAGCTCGATCTGGCCGTCGTCATTTGCGAGCAGCCAGGTCTTGGTGCCCTGCAGCACACCGAGGCGGCCGCCCTGGAAACGCGCGGCGTGTTTCTCAGGCAGGATGCCTTCGCCACCGGCTTCCACGCCGATCATGCGCACGCCGGGGTCATTCAGGAAGGGATGGAAGAGGCCGATGCTGTTGCTGCCACCGCCGACACAGGCCACAAGCAGGTCCGGCAGACGCTGCTCGCGCTCCAGGATCTGCTGGCGTGCCTCCACGCCGATCACGCGATGGAAGTCACGCACCATCATCGGGAACGGATGCGAACCAAGCGCGCTGCCGAGGATGTAATGCGTGTCGCGCACATTCGTGACCCAGTCACGCATGGCTTCATTCACGGCTTCCTTCAGCGTGGCCTGACCGGCAGTGACGGCGACGACCTTGGCACCGAGGAATCTCATGCGCGCCACGTTCAACGCCTGACGGGCCATGTCGACAGCACCCATGTAGATGGTGCAGTCGAGACCGAAGCGAGCACACACGGTGGCCGTGGCCACGCCGTGCTGACCAGCGCCGGTTTCAGCGATGATGCGCTGCTTGCCGAGACGTAGCGCGAGCAGTGCCTGGCCGAGCGCGTTATTGATCTTATGCGCGCCGGTGTGGAGCAGGTCCTCGCGCTTCAGATAAATGCGCGCGCCGCCCAGCTTTTCCGTCCAGCGCTCCGCCAGATACAGCGGGGTGGGACGGCCAACGTACTCGTGCAGCAGGCGATTCAGCTCCGTCTGGAAAATGGGGTCTGCCTTGGCGCGCTCATACTCCTCCGAAAGCTCATTGAGGGCTGACATGAGGGTCTCCGGCACAAACATGCCTCCATAGCGGCCGAAGTGGCCGTGTTGGTCAGGCATCACAGGGAGAGGGGTAGCGGTGGCGGTCGCGGTCATGGAGTGGGTTCGCAAAGTAAGGAAAATACGTCCGATGGCAACGTGCAGTCGAAATAGCGATGCCTGAAGCCTGGATCAGGCGGTCTCAAGGGCTTTTCTGTGGCTGGAACGAGCGGCGCTCTTACCGCAGAGACCAGAAGACTGCAGAGAATACCTTTTTGAAGGACTTCTCTGCGGTCTTTCCGCCTCTTGCGGTGGGGATGGGGTCGTGGCTCCCGTGTCGCTCACCGGGCGGACCGCTCTTCCAGAGCAGGGGGCCCATACTGCAGGTAGCGGTAAGCCAAAGTCACCGAAAGCGTGACCACGGGGATGGCGAAGACCAAGCCGACGAGCAAGGCGATGACGCCCGCCAGCATCATCATCATCAGCATGAACCAGAGGCCGATGAGGTTCACCGCGTTTCCACGGGTGAGGTTCCAGCTATACTTCAGCGCCTCAATGGGGCCCATGTTCCGGTCTATAATCGCGGTCATGAAATAGCTGAACCGCACCCCAACGATGATACCAGGCACGATCAACAGGACCAGCCCGATGACGAGCATGATGTAAAACAAGATCATGCCGCCCGCCATTTTCAGCAGCTTCCCAAATTCACCGAACAACTGCGAGGGTGAGACATCCCTGCCTGCGCACAAATTCAAACTCGCCCGGGTAAGGCCAGCGGCGAGCCCGATCCTGATCAACGCGCCAACAATCTGGACGGGAAGCATGGCCGGATTGAAGCTGAAGGGATTGGAGCGCTGCTCTGGAGTCATCAGAAAGGCACCGAGCATGCCTTCCACAAACCCAAGGCCAAGACTGATCCCGAAGTAGGCCAGCCCGGTCAAAAAGATGATGCCGAAATGCTGCGTCGTCAGTCGCCAGGCTCTCTTGACGCAGGCCATCACGTCCAGCTGCACGGAGCCAGGCGGGATCTCCACCAGATCTTCATTTTCACGTCGAGCCAAAAGCTCTCCGGGGGAGGTCATGGGCGGCGCATAGGGATTCAGCGCAGATGCTCCGGGCGCACTCAATGGGGCCTGCAAAGCGGAGATGTCCCCGAGCGGCTGCCAGTTGTCCATGCCTGCGGTCCAGCCCAGGTCCTGCTGCGGATGGAGTTCCCGGTCTGCCAGCTTCTGGCGAAGCTCTGTCTCAGATACGGGGGGCTGTTTATCGCCGTTTTTTGTGTAGTGCCAGTCTTGCATACTCCCCAGTATTTGACGGCCATGAGTCGCAAAGACAAGCTACATTGTCGTGATCAAGCTGGAATCCCAAAGGGCAGATTCAAAGCAGAGGGCCTGCGGAACACACGGAAACAGAAGTGACCAAGCCAGGATGTTTGGGATCCTCTCCGCGTATTCCGTGTGTTCCGTAGGCCAATGTTTTGTCCGAATCCCGCCCAACCCTGTCACACCGCAGAGGTTGGAAGACCGCAGAGAAGATTTGTTCAGAGACCCTTTGCCACTTCTATGAAGGCTTCCGCGAGAGCGCTCCAGTCTTCAGCCGTGCTATCCCAGCCGCCGCTGACACGGACCACGCGCTTCAGCTCTTCCCAATCTGTGCCCAGGGCCTGCACGACGACGGAAGAGCCCTCCTTCCCGGAGCTGCAGGCGGAGCCGGTGGAGATGGCAAAGCCGGCGCGGCTCATGCGCGTGAGCCATTTCAGGTTCGAATGCTCTGGCATGACCATGAGCACGGTGTTCCAGAGACGTGGCGCACCCTCGCTGATGATGCGCAGATCGGGGAAAGCCTGCTTCATGCTCGCGGCAAAGGCATCTCGCAAAGCGGTCTGCGTCTGTGCGACCTCTGACAAGCGTGGTGTGATAACCTCAAGCGCGGTCACCATGGCCTCGATGCCGGGATAATTTTCCGTGCCTGCACGTCGACTGCTTTCCTGCGGACCTCCGAGGAGCAGAGGGAAGGACTCTGCCTCATCTGCGAGCACCAGGAAGCCGGTGCCCTTCGGCCCGCCGAACTTATGCGCGCTGCCGGTGAGGTAGTCGCAGGTGCCGAGCGAGGATGCATCAAGCTTGCCGATCCACTGCGCGGCATCGCTGTGGAAGCGCGCGCCATGCTCGCGGCACATCTTTAAAAGCTCCGGCCAGGGCTGGAGCACGCCGCTTTCGTTGTTCGCGGCCATGATGGAGACGAGCGCGGGCTGCTTTTCTAACAACAAGCGCTTCAAAACATCTGGCTGCACCACGCCTTCAGCATCCACCGGGATCTCGACGACCCGCGCACGACCGAGCCAGGCACGGGCGGCCTCGCGCACGCAGGGATGCTCGATGGCGGAGATGGCCACGCAGGCATCCGGCGGCAGACAACGAGCAAGGCCCGCGAACAATGTATTGTTAGACTCCGTGGCTCCTGAAGTGAAGACTATGCGCTCTGCTTCAGCGCCGAGAAGATCGCCCAGACGTTCGCGGGCAGACTCAAGCGCCTGGCTGGCAAAGCCGGCCTCGCGGTAAAGACTGGAAGGATTATGCCAGTGCTTCTCCGAAGCGCGCAGCCATGCCTCACGCGCGGCAGGATGCAGCGGCGTGGTGGCATTGTGATCAAAGTAAGCAGGCATATGATACTAACCAATAATAGAACTTACACACAGATGACTTCCGATATTCGTCATTCGGACTTCGGATTTCCTCATTTCTGCAACGGTTCCCGATACGACTCGGTCATGAGTTTTTCCAGCTTGGTCACAAGCTCAGGCTGCTCGGCAGCGAGGTTTTTCTCCTCGCCGATATCGCTTTCGAGATTGAAGAGCTGCTTCGTGAGCTTTCCAGGCTGCTTCTTGGCCTTGTTGTCATCCTTTTTGCTCGCGCCCGTGTTGAGGTGGATGAGCTTCCAGGGCCACTGCAGCACAGCTTTCTTGCCACCCTGCTCATTGAAATACCAGCAGAGATGCGAGTGCTGCTTCTGACCTTCCTTGCCCAGCAATGTGGGCACGAAGGAGATGCCATCAGTCTCGGTCTTCACGAGTTGTTCAGAGAGCTCGGCGACGGTGGGCAGCAGATCCTGGAAACCGCTGACGTGATCACTCACGCTGCCAGCTTTCACCTTGCCGGGCCACCAGGCGATCAAGGGCACGCGGATGCCGCCATCAGTGAGGTCTCGCTTTGTGCCTTTGAAGTCGCCGTTGCTGTTGAAGAAGTTGCTGTCGTGACCGCCTTCGTGATGCGGGCCGTTGTCGCTGGAGAAAAGCACGAGCGTGTTTTCGGCGAGACCGAGTTTGGTGAGTTGATCCATGATGCGGCCGACCTCTTGATCGAGGAACCAGACAAGCTGCGCGAAGCCCTTTTCCGCGTCTGGCCAGTCCTTGCTGGCAAACTGTCCATAGTCCGGACTCTCCATGCCATGACCGAGAGGAGATCCCTTCCCTGCCTCGTTGTTCGTGTGCGGCACATTGAGCGCGTAGTAGAGGAAGAAAGGTTTTTCTTTCTCACCTGCCCAGCCGCTGATGAGACGCTGCACTTCGTCCGAGCAGAGCTGCGGCACCCATTCTTTACGACCATCCAAAGGTGCCACGCCGGTGCCCACGAGATCGCTGTCTTTGTAATCGGAGGCATCTTTAAAGCTGCCAGGGATCACCGTGTTGGTCAGCTCCTTGACCTGGCCATTGTGAATGATGGCCTTGGTATAAAAATTGTGCGCGTGACTGGTGCCCACGTAGCCGAAGAACTGCTCGAAACCTTTGCGCTCCGGGTCATCCAGCGGCAGCGGTTTGCCGAGCCCGAACTTGCCGATGCAGGCGGTGTGATAACCGGCGCTCTTCAGCAGGCTCGGCACGGTAAGATCACTGTCTGGAACGATCCAGGGATCATTCCCACGCACGCGGCAGTGGCCGGAGTGCAGGCCGGTCATGAGCACACAGCGTGAGGGCGCGCAGACGGTACTGCCCGCGTAGTGGCGGGTGAACTTCATGCCCTCCGCTGCCATGCGGTCGATGTTCGGGGTCTTGAGGCCGGACTTCTGCCCGTAGCAGCCGAGGTCGCCATAACCCAGGTCATCGGCGAGGATGTAGATGATGTTGGGCTTGGCCGCTACCGCGCCTGAGGCGAGGCAAAGCAGGGCAAACAGGAGGCTGGAGAGGCGGAGAGTCATGCGTGGCGCATTGAAACGATGCCCTCCGCCCATGACTACCAGTTTTTTATCCCCTTCCGCCCTCATTGCTTGACCATCCCTTGACCTCTTGACCACTCTCCCGACCATCACGCCCTTCCCAATCTGATTTCCTCCATGTCCGACGCCGCCACCACTCCCATGATGAAGCAGTATCTCGCCATGCGGCGGGAGCTGCCGGAGGACGTGCTGCTGTTCTTCCGGCTGGGGGACTTCTATGAGCTGTTTTTTGAGGATGCGAAGACCGCCTCGCCGATCCTGAATGTGGCGCTGACGAAGCGCAACGGCGTGCCGATGTGCGGGGTGCCGCATCACTCCTCGCAGGGCTACATCGCGAAGCTGATCAAGGCTGGCAAGCGCGTGGCGATCGGCGAACAGACAAGTGATCCGGTGCCGGGAAAGATCGTGGAGCGTGCGATCTCGCAGATCCTCAGTGCGGGCACAGTAAACGATCTCAATCTCCTGGATGCCAGCCGGCCGAACTATCTCGCTGCGGTGTTTCGCGAGGGGAAGAAATTTGGCCTCGCCTGTGTGGACCACACGACGGGTGAGTTTGAGGTGGCCGAGTTCAAGGACGCGATCGAGCTCGCGGACGAGCTGGAGCGCCTGCAGCCTAGCGAACTATTGTATAGCGATGAGCAGCGCGATGTCATCGAGGCGCTCGGTTCGCCGGTCGCCGCGCTGGCGGTGGAAGGTTATCTCTATCTGCTGGACCAGGCTGAGCACAGTCTGACGCAGCATTTCAAGGTGCAGTCACTGGACGGTTTCGGCTGCCAGGGCCTGCGGGCCTCCATCTGTGCGGCCGGGGCCATCCTGCAGTATCTGCAGTTCCAGCTCCGCCGCAGTGTGGAGCACATCCAGCGCCTGCGCGTGGCACAGATCAGTGAGGTGGTGCTGATCGATGCTGCGAGCCAGAGCCATCTGGAGCTGGTGAATGCGCGTGGTGGCAATCAGCATACTCTTTTGAGTGCGCTGGACCGCACCTGCACCTCCATGGGCGCCCGCAAGCTGCGCCACTGGGTGCTGCATCCGCTGCGTGACCTGGATGTGCTGACACAGCGCCAGGATATGGTGTCCGCGTTTCTTGATGAGCCCATTTTGTTAGGCCAGCTCCGCACCCTGCTGAAGGAGATCCGCGATCTGGAGCGCACGAGCTCCCGCTTGAGCCAGGGCAGCGGCAATGGCCGTGATCTGCAGGCGCTGGCGGTTTCGCTGGAGGTGGTGCCCGCTCTGAAGACGCTTCTGGACGTAGCACCCCATTCCGATGGGGTGGCAGGTGATGCGAGCGCTCGATCCTCACCCCATTGGAATGGGGTGGTACGTCACCTGCATGACCTGACCCCGCTCTGCCAAGAGATCCAGCGCGCGATCGCGGACGAGCCACCGATGCAGATCAAGGAAGGCGGTGTCTTCCGTGAAGGTTATCTGCCGGAGCTGGATGAGCTGCGCAATGCTTCTTCGTTAGGCCGCCAGTGGATCGCGGATCTGCAGAACCGCGAGATCGAGCGCACGGGCATCAAGAGCCTGAAGATCAAATACAACGCGGTCTTTGGCTACTTCATCGAGATCACGAAAGCGAACGTGGGCAGTGTGCCAACGGACTATCATCGCAAGCAGACGACGGTGAACGGTGAGCGCTACATCACGGACGAGCTCAAGCGCATGGAAGACAAGATCCTCGGTGCCGAGGAGCGCAGCAAGGCGCTGGAGTATGAGGAGTTCGTGGCGCTGCGTGGCCGGGTGCTGGAGCATCTGGCGCGCATTCAGGAGACGGCCGAGGCCATCGCGATTTTGGATTCGTTAGGCTCGCTGGCGGAGACTGCGCGCCTCTTCAACTACACGCGACCTGTGTTGAATGAGACGAGGAATCTCTTCATCCGTGATGGTCGGCATCCGGTGCTGGATCAGAACCTGGCCAGCGGTGAGCGTTTCGTGCCAAATGACATCACGCTCGAGCCTGAGGAGAGCCGGCTCATCTTGATCACAGGTCCGAACATGGCCGGTAAGAGCACGTATTTACGCATGACCGCGCTGCTCACGCTGATGGCGCAGATCGGCAGCTTCCTCCCCGTGGCCAGTGCCGAGATTGGCCTCGTGGACCGCATCTTCACGCGTATCGGTGCCAGCGATGACATCGCGCGCGGGCAATCCACCTTCATGGTGGAGATGAACGAGACCGCGCTCATCCTGAACAACGCCACAGAACGATCATTGGTTATTCTGGACGAGATCGGCCGTGGCACGAGCACCTTTGACGGGCTCAGCATCGCCTGGAGCGTGGCCGAGCATCTGCATGACAAGGTGGGCGCGCGCACGCTCTTTGCCACGCATTACCATGAGATCACGGCGCTGGCGCAGAGCCGCAATGCGGTGAAGAATTACAACGTGGCCGTGAAGGAGTGGAACCAGCAGATCATCTTCCTCCACAAGATCCTCCCCGGCAGCGCCGAGAAGAGCTACGGCATCCAGGTCGCGCGCCTCGCCGGTCTCCCCGAAAACGTCATCGACCGCGCGAAGGAAGTGCTGCAGCAGCTCGAGTCAGGTCATCAACCCGCAGAGAGTGTGAAGGAAGTGCCCGTGCCGACCAGCGTGCCCTCGAAGGCGCGGAAGAAAGCCAAGAGTGAGGCAGATGCGGGGCAGATGGATTTGTTTGGGTGAAGCTTTAAGTGTAACGGTATCCATTTCAGAAATACTATTGCACAGAGGCTAAAACCTAAGTTAAAGATTCAATTAAATGCGGATTGATACTCCAAACCTGAAGAAACAACCACTCTCAGCCATTCTTTGGTTTGTCTTCAACGCACTTGCTTCAGCCACTTCCATTATTGCCTTTATCCAGTTTGAGAAGTTCATTCCAGAAGGACCAAAGGGATACGTGTACGCGTGCGGACTTGTCTTGATCACGTCCTTGTCGATTGGCTATGCGATCTTCTTGCAGCGGAAAAAGCTTCATCGCTATGCCGACATAGCAATTTACTTCCATTTCGTTAATCATACGGTGCGAGATACGTTAACGTGGGTCAGAAATCGAATTCGAAACAATCAGTTCTCTGAAGATGACTTTGAGGAAATAGATCTGGCAACGAACTCAATTGTTGATGCAATTGCGGGATGTTTTTCCGTTTTAACAGGCACCCAATGTGGAGTTTGTATCAAGGAGTTTGCCGACGGCCTATCACTCAGAGTCGCTCTACGTGACTCATTATCAAAAATGACTCGTGGGAAACCAGATCCACAGAGACAACCACATCCGATTACCGAAGACACCCCCTGCAACAACGTGTTTTTTGGCGCTGATTCCTGTCTCAGATCATTTTGCTCAAATGATGTAGTTAGCTTATGGAGAATTAATAAATATAGTTCACCATCCTTTGAAATCTATGGAGGTCCGCCAGAAACCTTTACATTGTTCGGTCATCGTTTTGTGAAAGGATGGAAGCTCCATTACAAAAGCACGCTAGCCTCTCCGATCAGATTTATGAGAAATCGGATGAATACTAGCAAATTAACAATATCGGAAAATCCCGCCAATTCCGAGTTTCATTACTGGGGATTTCTTTGCGTAGATGCCAAAAAAAGACATGTGTTTGATATTCACCGCCATCCGGATGTGATAGCGGCATTCTCAGACTGTCTATACATATACTTTAGTGAACTATATGATTCATTAGAAGACTACAAAGCGGCAAAAAAATCATGAAAACAGACACTATAAGCCGTCCAACAATCGCGAAGGACCAAGAGATTGTCTCTGGTTTCGTGCCAGTCACAGGGCAACCGGAGAAAGTGCTAGAAGGTAAAATTCTGTACGGAAGTAGAATGGGGCGCATCGAACAGCGCGAAATTACTGTGCAACTCCATTCGATTAGTGGGTTGTTTGCATCGCTTCGCGCCGTAGCAAAGGGGTGAGTTATTGCGCCTGTGATGTTAGTCTACGAAAACTTATATATTGATTCGAAGCGGAGAGTGGTGATCCCAAATCGATATTTTCATTTTGATGATTTGCCAAACAGCCCTCTTTAGGTCTTGAAAACTGGATGGTATTTCGTTCGCCAGCCATTTATAAGAGCACCAGTAGGATGCCGTAGATCAAATGCGGAACCTACCTCACTTCTTCTTCCGCACGGGTTTCTCACCGAGGATAAGCTGGCGCAGCAGGGGGCGGATCTTGTTTTCGGTGCGGCCGAACTTGTTCATGTCGAGGCCGCTCGTTTGGTATTCCACAGAGCCCACGACACTTGATCCCCGATGCAAGTTAGCCTGGAAGTATTTGAGATACATGGCGAGGTCCCAATACCAGTTGGCGGAGTAGGTCAGGTAGTAGACATCTCCCGCAGGCGCCTTGTCCACCACCTCCACGGAGATTCCCATGGCCTGCACCTGCTTCACCATCTCCGGCTGTGTGCCTGACATGTGAATGTCATCGTTGTTCACGATGGCCAGATGCTTCACCGGCGGATTGGGAGCGGAACCTTTGACCGTGACCGAATTGCATTGGCAGAGGAACAGACTGGACAGCGCGAGAAGAAGGAGGTGCTTCATGAATGGAGATGCGTTCTAGCAGCGGAGCGAGTGCGTTGGCAATAGGAATAGGAATAGGACGTATGCACAAGCTCCAACTTGTGCGCTTGCCAGCATTGCCAAGAATAGACAATCTAATCCAATGACTGTCACGCTCATTGAACCAGCTTAGTCTTTGCTCCACGAGCAAGTCGCGAACGGGCAGTTTCCCAGCATTGAGGCCGCACTGGAAACAGCAGTTGAAGTCGTTTTTGGCCGCAAGGCCTCCCCTGCGCTTAAATCCCTGCTTGATGAGGCATTGTCGCATTCAGGACAAAGCATTCCAGTCTCACAGCTGCGCCGGAAAGTGGCATGAAGCCGGTTTGAGCAGCCTCAGATTCTGAACTGTTCGGAACATCGCACAAGGCTGGCAAACTCTGGCCTTTCAGGTGTTGCTTGTAGAAGCAGCGGGGACGACAGGGGCAGACTATGAACACGCTTCGCATCGGTGCCATTGGCGCAGGAGGCTTCGGCCTGTTCGCTCTCCAGCAGTTTCTTCAAATCCCGGGCGTGGAGCTCGCGGGCATCGCGGGGACGTATCGTGAGGCGGCGCTGGCCGTGGCGCGGCGCTTTGGTGTGCCTGATCTGGTGGAGGTGGATGCGCTGCTCGCAAGCCCGGAAGTCGATCTGGTGTACATCGCGACGCCGCCCTTCCTCCACTACGCGCAGGCCCTGGCGGCGCTGAATGCGGGCAAGCATGTGATCTGCGAAAAGCCGCTCGCCCTGACGGTGGCAGAAGCGGATGAACTGGTGGCGCTGGCCCAGGCCAAGAATCTCCTCTGCATCGCCAATCTGATGCAGCGCTACAATCCGCTGTTTGAATCCGTGCGGCAGCTGGTCGAGTCCCGCGTGCTCGGCGAGTGCCTGCACGGCTGGTTTGAAAACTACGCGAGCGATGAAGGGCTGCGAGCGGAGCACTGGTTCTGGGACCGCAAACTGAGCGGCGGCATCTTCATCGAGCATGGGGTGCATTTCTTTGATCTCTTCGAAGGCTGGCTGGGCCAGGGCGAGGTGGTGGCTGCACAGCGTGTGCTGAGGTCTGGCTCAGGCATTGAGGAGCAGGTGCAGTGCACGGTGCGCCATGCGAGCGGTGCGCTGGTGAATTTTCATCACAGCTTCACGCAGCCCTCGCGCATGGACCGGCAGGAGTTTCGGCTGCTCTTTGAGCATGGTGATGTGACGCTGGAGGAATGGGTGCCGGTGCGTGCGCGCATCCGTGCCGCGGTGAACGAGGAGCAGACACGCACGCTGCTGGAGCTGTTTCCCGGCGCGAGTCTGGATGTGCTGAAGACCTATGGAGGCAGTGATCGTGCGGCGCGTGGCCGGTTCAAGGAGCTCGACTTCTCCCAGCAGATCGAGCTGCGCCACGGCTTGGGCGATGACAAGATGCGCCGCTACTGTGAGCTGCTGCGCGAGCTCTTCACGGATCAGCTGGCCTGGCTGCGAGACCGCACGCATGTGCGAAAGGTGACGGAGCGAAACGGCCGTGACTCACTCGCGATGGCCGAGAAGGCGACACATCTCGCCGAGGCTTCCGCGTGATCGGCAACGGGGAGGAGTAAGAACAAACAAAAGGTTATCCTACCGCTTGAGGTGCAGCCTTCACGCCGCTGGCTTCTTCCCAAACATGCCCTTCACCGCCTTGAAAACCGGGATCAGCACATAGTTGGCCAGTGGATCCACGAGGGCGCCAATGAGGACACCGAGGACGCCGGCGATGAAGGCACCGGTGAGCCAGGCGAGGAAGGACTGAAGGGCGGCGGGGACGACGTGGGCTACTGTCTCCGAGGCGTGGTGAACCATCTCCTCAGGGCCATGCGCGCCGAGGGCATGCAGGCCGTGAATGAGGATGCCGCCACCGACCCAGAGCATGGCGAGCATGCCGACGAAGCTGAGCAGTTTTAACACGACGGGCATGCCGAGCACGATGCCGCGGCCGAGGGCACTCACTGGACTGCGCGGGGAGCGTGAAAGCGCCAGGCCGACGTCATCGGCCTTCACAATCACGGCGACGACGCCATAGACGAGCAGGGTCATGGCGGCGCCGACGACACCCAGCACCAGGGCCTGCATCCAGGTCGGCGAGGTGGCGACGGAAGCGAGGGTAATGGCCATGATCTCGGCGGAGAGGATGAAGTCCGTGCGAATGGCGCTGCTGACGCGCTCTTTTTCCAGTTCCTCCGCGGTGAGCACGGCCATGACGGTGGCCTCGGGGGACTCATGATGCGGGCGGATCAGATCCATCACCTTGTGGAAGCCTTCCAGGCACAGGAAGGCACCTCCTGCCATGAGCAGCGGGGTGATGGCCCAGGGGGCGAGAGCGCTCAGGAGCAGCGCGCCGGGCAGGAGGATCAGCAGCTTGTTCTTCAGCGAGCCGATGGCAATCTTGGCGATGATCGCAAGCTCACGCTCTGCGGCGAGGCCGACGACATATCGCGGGGTGACAGCGGCATCATCGATGACGATGCCTGCGGCCTTGCTGCCTGCTTTCGCGGCCTGGGCGCCGGCATCATCCAGAGAGGCGGCGGCCACCTTGGTGAGGGCGGAAAGATCATCCAGCAGAGCGATCCAGCCGGAGGTCATGGGCGGACTCCTTTCGAAACGTGACGAGTGGAATTAAGGGCGCGTGGCATGTCAGTGCGGCTCTTTAGGGAGGTGGGCGGGAAGCTCAAGGGGGAATGAGGACTCTTGGGAGCTTGCAAACGGGGCCGTATCCTCGAAAATAGAGCCATGAGCACTACGGAAATGCTTCAACTCAAACAGCAACTCTCGCGCTTCACCGAAAGGGAACGCCGGGAGGTTGCTGCTTATCTGCATCGCTTGAAGCAGAGCTCGCCCGCCTGGCAGAAGGAGATGACCAAGCGGATGTCCGAGATGGATTCAGGCAAGAAATTCAAGCTTCCCACCACTCGCGTTCGCGCTTGAGATGCCCCGCTCCTCCTACGAGCCTATATTATCGGCGAAGGCGTGGGAATTTTTTACCGCCCTCACTCGCAAGCGTCAGCAGCGGCTGACCAAACTGATTTATTTACTGGCGGATTACCCTCATCGACTGGGTGACTATCAAACTCGTGATAGTGTGGGACGTTTTCTCGAGAACTTACAGATGGAGGGGTTTGTTTTCACCTACTGGGCGGATGGTGCCGTGAAGGAACTGCGCATTCTGGATATCGTGGAGCTTTGACTCAGGTCATCGCATGAGACGATTCAGTGTTTCCGCGTGCAAGGATGGTGGTTTCCGTCAGTTTAGGTGGCAACCACCACGCATTACCCATGCCCACACGCCGCCATTTTCTCCACACTGCTTTGAGTTTTGCTGCCATGCCCGCTTTCACACGGGCAGCGGCTCCGGGAGGGATCAGCCTGGGGTTCAGCCTTTATGGGATGAAGACGCTGCCGCTGGATGAGGCGCTGAAGACCTGTGCGGAGATCGGCTACTCAAATGTGGAGATCGCGCTGAATGCGGGATATCCCACGGAGCCGAAGGTTTTCACGCCTGAGGCGCGCAAGGCGGCGGTGCAGCAGCTGGCGGCGCTGAAGCTGGATGCCCCCTGTCTCATGGTGAACATCAGCCTGACGGTGGATGAGAAGACTCATGCGCAGGCGCTGCAGACGATCCGTGATGCAGCGCAGGTGGCGCGGGATCTGAATGCGGCGAACCCGCCAATCATTGAGACGGTGCTGGGTGGCAAGCCAGCAACCTGGGAGGAGCAGAAGGCGGGCATGGTGGAGCACTTGCAATCCTGGGCCGAGACGGCGGAGAAGGAAAAGACGACGATCGCCATCAAGGCGCATGTCGGCAGCGCGGTGAACTCGCCGGAGCGGCTGCTCTGGCTGCTAGAAAAGGTGAAGTCCCCGGCGATCCAGGTGGCCTATGACTACAGCCACTTTGAGCTGCAGGGAATCGACATGGAGGAGAGCATGAAACTCCTGCTGCCACGCACGAAGTTCATCCATGTGAAGGATTCGGTGGGCGAGCCTGGAAAATTCCAGTTCCTGCTGCCGGGTGAAGGGCGCACGGACTACGTGAAGTATTTCACGGCGCTCAAAAAGCACGGCTACCAAGGTCCGGTGGTCGTGGAGGTCAGCGGGCAGGTGTTTAACAAGCCTGGATATGAGCCTGTGGCTGCGGCAAAGAAGTGTTACTCCGCGCTGGCCGGGGCTTTGGCAAAGGTTGGTTAGGCCACCAGGGCATCACGAAACAAAAAAAACAGCGGGCCGGATGGCCCGCTGTTTTGTTTTTGAAATGTTTTTAGTTGGGCCATTCCAAGCGGATGCCGGGAATGCTCATGAGCTGATCAGCTCTCCTGACCGCGCAGGCGGCCGATCATCTCGCGGATGTGCGGGGCCTTGGAGGCGCGTGGCCCCAGGATGGCGAGGCTCTTGGTCACGGAACCCCACTTCAGGATGCGGATGTTCACGTTGCGAGTGCCCCAGAGATTCATCTGGTTGGTGGTGGGCTGGTAGATGTCGATGGTGCGGGTGCCGACGAGGGCGGAACCGTAATCATCGATGACGTAGACGGAGGGATCCGATTGGATCTGGAAGACCGTGCCCACAGGGAACACGGACCAGTCAGCAGCGGCGCTGCGCACCGTGCCACTTCTCAGTGGCGTGCCCACGGCGCTGCGGGGGCCATACTTGATGTGATCACTCTCAGTGTGAGTATAGGCAGTCGTGCGCACAGCCTGTACAACAGGCGGTGCTGTGCTGGTTGTTTTAAGGGAGAGTTCTTTAGCAGAAGCAAATCCACAGAGGGCAGCCAGACACAGTAGGGTGGTTTGGATCAAAACAACGGGGGGTTGGTTAGGTCACACCTTGGGACATGAGGTCCACAAAGGGGCGGAGAGAATGCAGGCAAATAAATCTTTGTCAACCTTCTCGTTAAGCCATTCGACCTGACCAACGCATCAGGTGTTCATTTTGGATGTGTCTTTATTATTTTTGATACGGTGAATATCTAAATTTTGTCATCTTTTTAGTTGTTCCAAAACGACATTCTAGTGGGTGTTCAAAATTAGAATGTGAACAAGTGCCTTTTACTGGGACATATGGCACACAATTTACAATTTCATTTCTTTCGATCGAATGAACAACTCGAAGGCCACGGCAGAACATTTATAGTCGCGCTTTCAGTTAGGCCATATAGCTCTTTTTGTTAGGCGTAACAGCCACACGTCTCACCGCCTGCCTTGAAGTGAACGGTCCACCATGGACTCGTAAATCTTGCGGCGCTCATCGAGGCCGAGGCCGCGATTGCGCAGACCGAGCATCTGCTTGTTGATGTCCTCACGCTGGCCCACGCTCAGTTTCGAAAGCTTCTCCACCATCGCTGCTGGTGGCTTCTGAGGATAACCATCCGAAGAGAAACCTTCGCGATAATTCACGGCGGCATTCTTCGCCTCTTCTGTCTGCGATTTGCTCAAGGGCGGAGCGTCTCTGCTAGAGCTGCCACTGCTGCCGGAGCTTCCGCCGGATGATTTGCGAGCCAGTTTGGCCGGTGGCTTTTGATAGCGGATGGAGACCGTCTGTCCTCCAGGGACCTGGACTTTGGCGGACCATGTCATCATGTTAGCGGGATCACCACCGACACCCACTAATTGCCAGCCATGAAAGTTAGGCGTCTTCGAGACGACCTGGGATTCCATCGTCTTGGTATCGAGCAAGGTGGCGTAGGTCTCGTTGTCGAAATGCGCGATGCCGGTGAGGATGACAGAGTCCGAGACACCCAGGGTACGGGTGAAGGGCGAGTTCGACATCAAGGCCTGGAAGTCCTCGGTATTGAAGGCCTGGGGGATGGCCCCATCGTCATCATTGGACGGAGGAGTTTGCTGGGGCGGTTCGACTCCCCGCGCGGCTGACATGCCGAGCCAAGTGATGAGGAGAAGGCTGCGCGAGAGATTCATGCCAGCGAGATACGGGGAATGGCGGGCAGAACCATCAAGGTGGCGGTAGAAAGTCGGCACAAGTTTCGGGGGATGGAGGGCGAACGAGAGCTACTTTGTTCTGCGGTAGCGGCCTTTGATCAAACTCGGTGGGCGGAGCCGTTATGGGGAGATGCTTTCCCGTGCTTTTCTCTCTGCTTCGTTCCTTGCCCTGGCGCTGACTTCCCTGGCTGCGGATGCGCCGCTTTCACTGGTGCTGCAATCACGTGCGCCCAATGGCAGGGCGGCGCTGGTGAAGGAGCAGTGGCTGCCATCGCGGACGGCGATCATTGTGTGTGACATGTGGGACCTGCATCACTGCAAGAATGCGGTGACGCGCGAGGGTGAGATGGCGCCGCGCATGAACGAGGTGATCGAGAAGGCGCGGCAGGCAGGTGTGCTGATCATTCATGCGCCGAGCTCCTGCATGAAACCCTATGAAGGCACGGCGGCACGCCAGCGTGCGCAGTCAGCTCCCACGGCGGCACGTCTGCCGGACAAGATCAGTGAATGGTGCAAGCAGATCCCAGCTGAGGAAGCGGCGGTATATCCGCTGGATCAAAATGATGGTGGTGAGGATGATGATGCCACCGAGCACACGGCCTGGGCTGCGGAGCTGACAAAGAAAGGGCTGAACCCCAAGATGCCATGGACGAAGCAGATCGACGTGCTGCGCATCGACCAAAACAAAGATGCCATCAGTGACAGCGGTACGGAGATCTGGAATCTGCTGGAGGCGCGGGACATCGACAATGTGATCCTCATGGGTGTGCACACCAACATGTGCGTGGCGGGCCGCCCCTTTGGTCTGCGGCAGATGGCGAAGAACGGCAAGCATGTGGTGCTGATGCGTGACATGACGGACACGATGTATAACCCGGCGCGCTGGCCCTTCGTGAGCCACACACGCGGCACGGAGCTTTTCATCCAGCATGTGGAGAGAGTGATCTGCCCCACGATCACCTCGGACCAGCTCATCGGCGGCAAGCCCTTTGCCTTCAGTGATGCGACGGCAGGCCCGAAGCGTTTGCAGATCCTTTTGTTAGGCGACAGCACCACCGAGGCGATCATTCCGAAGCAGCTGGCGCCGGATGAGCCGCAGATCGAGGACACGCTGCGCATCCTGCTCGCGACCCAGGGAGGGCTGCCAGCGTGTGATGTCTACAATGAAGGGGTGAGCGGTGAGTTCATCCGCCGGCTGCTGGACACGCGCTATGACAAGGCAGTGAAGACGAAGCCGCAGGCAGACTACATCTTCATCCGTTATGGCATCAATGACCGCGCGAAGGTGCCTGACTTCACCACGTCCTTCACGAAGGATTTCAAGGAGCTGCTGGCACGCCTGCGCAAGGATCATCCGAAGGCAATGCTGATCCCGATGACGACGATTCCGTATGCAGCGAACAGCCAGCATGAGGACATCAATGCGTTTATCGTGCAGGTGGCGAAGGAGGAGAAGCTGACGCTCTTTGACATCGCCCCGCGCTATCTGGCCGAGCTGAAGAAGAGCCCGGACGGGCTGAACTACCGGCGCTATGCGCTGGCGAAGGTGCCGGAGAATCTGCGCCCCTTTGCCACGCCTTATATCGTGCAGGGCAAGGACCCGCAGGTGGTGGTGCTGGACAACCGGCTGGATGGTGTGTTCGGCCATCTGCCGGGCTGGTATGGAGACCGGCACCCGACGCTGGCAGGCTACAACGTGATCGCTGATGAGACGGCAAAGTGGCTGGCGCCGATCATTCGGGAACGGAAGTAAGCAAAAGCTTCCTTTGGAATGCCATTGACCTATTTTCAGGCTCTCGCCAGCATAGGGGAAGTCCACTCATCTTCATGAAACGAAGCACCTTCCTCAAATCCACCCTGGCGGCCGCTGGCGCCGTTGGAACAGCCTGCGCCACATCGATCGCCCAAGCTGCCACTGCCGGCAGTGCCGAGTATGTCGAGATCCGGAAATACCTGCTCAAGAGTGCTGAGAAGCAGGCGGTCTTGGAGGCTTATCTCAAGGAGGCTGCCATTCCTGCGCTGAATCGTCTGGGTGTGCCGCAGGTGGGCGTGTTCCTACCGCAAAAGCAGGAGGCACAGCCGGTGGTCTATGTGGTGCTGCGCCATACGTCGCTGGACGCGTTTGCCAAAAGCACTGAACTCCTGGCGGACTCCGCCGTGCAGCAGACGGGTGCGACCTATCTGGGTGCTCCAGCCACGGAAGCCGTCTATGAGCGTGTGGAAAGCTGGCTGACTCGTGGCATCGGAGGCATGCCCGCAGTATCGACACCTGCCAAGGGGAGCCAGTTGTATCAGCTCCGCGTCTATGAGAGCCATAGCGAGAAGGCCGGGAAGAAAAAGATCGAGATGTTTAACATCGGCGAGCTGGCCATTTTTAAGCGCTGCGGTCTGAACGCGGTGTTCTTTGGCGAGACCGTGGTGGGTCCGCTGATGCCGAATCTGACGTACATGCTGGCCTTCAAGGACACGGCGGCCAAAGATGCGGCATGGAACACCTTCCGCGCTGACCCTGACTGGGCCAAGCTCAAAGCCACGCCCGGATTTGCGGACAAGGAGATCGTCTCGCGCATCACCAACATCCTGCTCGTGCCTGCTCCGTTCTCACAGATCTGACGAACGGCATTCAACGTGCTTTGATGCTATCAAGCCCATGACAGGTGTCATGCTGGCACGTGCCTCTTTGAAGCCCGATACGAGCCAGGAGCGTAGGGTTCCTTTCGCAGACACTCATCCTTCATGATCACATACAATCCCAAAGACTGGTGGAAGCTCATCTTTGCGTTTCATCGCAGTGACTCGTTCCGCGTGCTGCTGCCCGGAATGATCGGGCTGGCCTTGTACACTGCCCTCATTGCCTACATCGAGAACGACTACCTTCATGTCACGTTCAAGAACACGACGATGGTGCATTCGCTCGTGGGCTTCGTGCTTTCGATGATGCTGATCTTCCGGACGAACACGGCTTATGACCGGTGGTGGGAGGGGCGCAAACTTTGGGGGAGCTTCGTGAACAACTCACGCAATCTGGCGCTGAAGCTGCAGGCTTTCCTGCCAGCGGAGGCCAGGGAGGAGCGGGCGATGTTTCGCGATCTGATCGGTAACTTCATTTATGCGGCCAAGGAACATCTGCGCCAGGGGGTGAAGACCGAGAAGCTGGTGGAGACCGGCTCCTACACCGCAGACTGGTATGCGAAAGGCGGGCATGTGCCTAACCAAGTTTTAAAGGGGCTCTACACGGAGATCAACCGCCTCTACATGAACCAGACGATAACGGGAGATCACCTCATCGTGATCAATGCGGAGCTGCAGTCCTTTGCAGACAATCTGGGCGCGTGCGAGCGCATCAAGCGCACGCCCATTCCGTATGCCTACAGCCTGTTCCTGAAGAAGATCATCTTCATCTATGTCTTCACCATGCCGATCGGCTTTGTGCTGGACTACAAGTACTGGGCAGTGCCGGTGGTGACCTTTGTGTTCTATGCCTTTGCCGCCATCGAGGTCATCGCGGAGGAGATTGAAGACCCCTTTGGCCTGGAGGCGAATGATCTGCCGCTGGATGCCATCACGGACACGATCCGCGGGAATGTGAGGGATATTCTGGAAGGTTGAGAGAGTGGGACAGGGTTGCAAGCTGTCTGGTGGAAGGCTGGAATTGGCCTAACCAGAAGAGTGGTTGTGCAGGCTTCGCGGAGACAGGTTACAAACCTGTCCCACTTTGATCAGGTCGTGCAGACTCCGTAGAGAACAGGTTGGAAAACCTGTGCTACGGCTAGGGGGCGGGGAGCCATTCGGCGATCAGGGCGTAGAGCTCGGGGTCGTATTTCTCCAGCTCCTTGTGGGTGTTGATCTCGTTGTGGATGCCGTTGGGGATCTTTGACTCCATGTTGGCGTTGAACCAGGATTGCACGCCTTCGGCGAAGTATTCCTTGTAGTCGCTGGCGGCGTAGGTGCCCTTCCACAGGCCGGCGGCGATGGCCTTTTCATAGGTTTTCTTGAGCTTGGCATCAAAGCCCGGATCCATGTCCACCATGGCCATGAGGTGCAGAGTGTGGGCAAACTCATGGAGGAAGATGTTTTCACCTTTGTAGCGATCTCCTGGCAGGTTCAGCAGGTTCTCCTCGGCACCAGAAGTGGCGGGGCGTGCATGCGTGGCACCGACACCACGGGCGCGTTTGTCCCAGTAGTCTTTCGGGGTGAGGTCGCTATGCTCGGGGATGTCCGTGGTCATCTCCGTGCTGGCCATGATGGCGACGCGGACTTTGTTTTTCACCAGCTTGTCGATCATGCGGGGGTTCTTGGCCACCATCATGGCGACGATCTTGCGGGCCTCGAGCAGGGCTTTGTCAGGCACTTTTTCAGAGGAGACGATGGGCAGACCATCATAGTCCACATGCTTCTTGTAGAAGTCTGCCAGCTGTAAACGCGAAGGCGGCGGGCCGATGGTGAGATCCTCTTTCTTCCCGGAGAATGAGGTGGCTGAGGCGGGCTTCCAGTCCTTCAGATATTCCTGATCCTCGGGTGAGAGCTTGTCGATGCCGAGGGTGAACTCGCGACCGTCCACGCGGCGTATTTTGACATTCGTGCCCTGGCGGCGAGGAGAGAGCAGACAGCGAACACGGATGCGGCCATGAGGCCAGCCAGAGATCGATGAAGTTTCATGGAGTCGGGAGATGGGAACGAGGCCCCTTTAGACGCGCCTCACGTCGGCGATATTCTGGTCCATCCTATGCTTCACCGACGAATGAGTCAGCACTTTCTTAGCTGTAGTCTTGCATCTCGCTGGCCGGTTTGTCAGAATCCATGCTCATGTCCGCATCTAACATCGACTGTTTTGCGTCTTTGACTCTGAAGGAACGTGTCGCCTGGTTTTGGGAGTGGTTTTCGGCAAGCGCGGAGAGGTTTCATGAGGCCATCGAAGCGCATCAGTGCGCGGAGCTGCAGCCGGAGACCTCACAGGCGGTGGACCGCTGGCTGCCACACATGGCGTGGGTGTATGGACCGGGAGAAAACAAGACGGGGCACTCGCTGACGCTGTCCGGTGAAGGCACGCTGCCGAAGCAGTTCGTGGCGGAGTACTGGCTGAGCCAGGCGCCGAAGCTGGAGGGCTGGAGCTTCTATGCGGCACGCCAGCCTTCGGCGAACTTTGATGCCATCACGCTGAGGCTGGAGAAGGAGCATGAGACCTTCAAGCCGATCGAGTTCTGGATTTTTCCGTATGTGAACGAGGAGGCGGAGAAGATCGACATCACGGTGTGGCACCCCAGCATCAAGCGGTTGCCGGAGAAGGCGCGCTTCATGGCGCTCTTTTTGATGCTGGACGAGCTGCTGGGGGAGCACGGAACGCAAAATTGGATCGGCGAGATCAAGTTCAGCGAGGATGCTCTGAGGAAGTCCGTGCCGATCGGGGAGTTGCGGGAGGTGATCAACGATCTGCAGGGCATGGAAGGCTGGAGGAAGCATCCGCCCACGGAGACCTACTCCACCTATCATCTGAAGGACCAAAGCCGTCATGGGCTGCGCAGTGACACGGTGGCGGGTTCATCACGGTTCTTCCAGCTGCTGGGGGACTACTTTGCGGCAGACGGACCTTGCAAGCATCCGCTGGCGGACCTGGGCGTGGACCTGGTGTTTGTCTCGATCCCGATGGAGCACTTCAGAAGGGGCAGCGAGGTGAACGGGCGCAGCGAGATCGAGGAAGACCTGATCAAGGCGCTGCAGGCGGAGGCGTCAGGCATCTCCCTCGGCGGGGCCACGGGCCATGAGAACTGCTACATCGACCTGGCGCTGTATGATGGAGAGCAGAGCCTGAAGGTGGTGAAAAAGGTGCTGCGGAAGCATCGGGTGCCGACGCGGACCAAGATCCACTTTTTCACCTCCGACCATGGGCGCGAGGTGATTTTGGTGTGACGGGGATGGGAGATCAGGGATGAGGGATCGGAGATAAGAGATGAATAGCTAACCAAAAGTTTATCATCTCCAAGCTCCTCACTCTGGCGAGCGCGCCTACATGGAGACGGCTCTCGATCCTTCGCGGGCGGAGAGGAGGCAGGCATCCAGGACGCGCTGGGTGAGGAGGGTGATCTTGGGCCAGTGGGCATCCCGCTTTCCGGAAAGGACGAGGGCGGAGAAGGTGTGAAAGAGGCCGGCCTCCTGGGAGCCAGGGGCGTTGTTGCTAGGCTCGCCGAGGGTCTCGATCTGCTGGCCGCCATGCATGTCCGCGCGGCAGCGGTCGAGCACGAACTCACTGCGGGTGAGGGTGAACTGGGTGTGGGTGCCGGAGAAGGGCAGGACGAAGTCTGAGACCTCCAGGCGGGCCTTTTCACCGCTGATGATGCCCCACTGCGCGTGAGCGGCCGCAAAGCAGCAGTGAAAGGAAGCACTGACTCCTCCAGGAAAGGTCAACAGGCCGGAAAAGGCGAGTGGGACGGCAGGTGAGTCCGCTGTCTGCTGAGTCTCGGCGTGGATGCTGCCGGTGACACTCACGGGTACAGCGTAGTTCATGGCCCAGAGGGTGAAGCGCAGGCAATACCAGCCTAGATCCCCGAGACAGCCGAGAGGCTCCAGCGCACCATGCGCGCGGATGTTGGAGCGCTGAAACTCTTCATCACCCCGGAAGCTGAACTGGGAGGCGATGTGACGGATGGTGCCGACATCCTGATCAAGCACCTCACGCAGGCGCTGCAAGCGCTGGCCATGCATGAACATGACGCCGTCCATGAACTGCACGCCATGCTTCTCACAGGCGGCGATCATCTCCTGCACATCGGCGGCATGCACGCCGACCGGCTTTTCCACGAGCACATGCTTACCCTTCTCCGCGGCCATGAGCACCCACTCCTTGCGCAGGCCAGTGGGCAGCGGGATGTACACAGCATCGATGTCAGGCCGGGCCAACAATGCTTCATAGCTGTCCATGGCCTCAGGCAGGACCGGATGCGGCGCGGAGGACTGGCACTCGTCAATGAAGGCCTGGGCCTTGGCCTTGTCACGACTGGCCACGGCGATGAGCGTGGCATTCCCCGCGTCACGGATGGCCTGCCAGTTTTTACGAGCGATGAAGGCGGCACCGAGGATGCCCCAGCGACATGGGTTTGCGGTCATATAGACGCAGGTTATGCGAAACCTGCGCCTCTTGCCAAGCGCACAAAGTCTCAGGAGCCCGGATCGACACGCTCCAGCTTCAGGTCCCCGGAGTATTTCGAGCTGGTCGTGGGAGTGTCGCTATTGTCCGCCTTGGGCAGGGAGTCGCGGAGGAAATAGCCGAGGCCGATGAGGGTGCCGTCCTGGTTGATGATGATGCCCTGGTAGTCCACCTTGCGGGAGATCTGCGGGCGGGGCTTGTTCGGCGCCAGCGGCGGGCGCGGATCATTGTCCTTGGTGGTATAACTACCTTTGAAACGACCGTCTGCCGGTGTGGCCGTGAAGGTGACGACCTTGGGATTGGCGGTGGTCACCTTGGCAACGGCGACCGTCTTGATCTCGAGACCGACATTGGCATTCACCGCCAGGGGATCACCTCCCAGAAGATCCGCGAAGCTGAGGGAGGCATTGACGAGCGGAGTGCCGGTGGCGGCATTCAGAGCCATCAGGATGCCCGGCTTCACGGGCGGCGTGTAGAGTCCGCCGTCCGCCTTGATGTCCTGGATGAGGAAGCCATCTCGATAGAGACGGCCTACGGAAACCGGGCGGGTGTCAGCAGGACGAAGCCAGCTCACGTCCGTGTCGTCGCCGAAAGAGACGGGGCCTGCTTCAGAAGCTGGATCAAGGTCGAGCACGGCGCACAGGCTGCCTTTGGTGGCCGTGGCATAGAGGCTTTGGTAGACAAGCACACTGCCCCCAGGACTGACGAGCGAACTGGTGGTGAAGCTCTCGCCATCTGCGAGCTTGCCAGCGACGACGCTCTTGCCATTCGCATCAATGGTGACGGAGCCGAAGCCATTGCCCTTCGGCACAGCGACATTCGAGCCTTCAGGGACGGTGAAGGCAAAGGTGTGGTAGCCTTTGAAGGTGTCCACATTTTCAGGCGGCAGCCATTTGTTACGCCAGGCGGTAAACTGTGAATTGACGGCCGAAATGGTGGCGGTCATCGGATCTTGATCACCGCCATCATGGAGAGTGAAGGCCACATTGACTCCGCCCGGCGCATGCTTCGGTTTCAGGGTGAGAATGCCCGTGGCAGATTGGGCATCAGCATTGAGGACCACCACGTTGTTTTTGAATGGAATCTTCTCGGCACCGATCATGGCATTGCCACTGTAGGATCCCGTGCTGAGGATGGTGAACTCAATGAGTCCGCCGGTGGGACCGCCGAGATCCGAACCTGGCAGGATGCGGCCGGCGAAGACGCCACCACCTCCGGCGGGAAGAGGCCTGATGAGAAGAGTGATCTTCACGGGGATTTTGCCGAACTCATTGCCGACAGTAAAGGTGACTTCATCACCCAGGGCCTGTTTGGATGCCACGGTGGGCACGCCGGTGATGCGCCCGGTCTTCGCATCGATCTTCAAGCCGGCGGGAAGGATGCCAGCAAAGGAGTTCGGCGTTTTCAGCGGATCATTCGGAAGCGGGAAGGGCTCATTGTAATAGGCACCGACCTTGCCTACGGGCAGTGTCAGCGTGGCGCCTGCGTAGTCGGTCTTGCCAGTCACAACGAGCAGCTCGACGGCAGGAGACGGACCATAGTTTCCGACACTGAAGAAGTAGTTCCCGCTGTCACCGACATCGACGCTCTTAACCTGGAGTGCCTTCGTGGTGGCATTGGCATAGTCCGCTCCATTTGCGAGTGCCGGGCCCGATGCGTTTTGGAACCTCCAGGATACGGCTGGAATGTTAGCGGAGGCGGCGAAGGCCAGCGTGGCGGTCTTGGTCTTGCCCACGACCACTCGCGGCACATTCGGATCCACCACGGAAACGACGCAGCTATAAACTTTGGTGTGGAGGGGATTGCTGATCTTCACGGAGTAGGTACCGGCATCTGCCACGGACATGGCCGCGATGGGAAGACGGTAGTCGGTGATGTCAGGCTTGAACGGGGCGTTGTTTTTCAACCATTGGTAGGTGATGGGGCCCTCGCTCTCGGCAGTGACGGTGGCATCCAGCGCGATCATGGTGCCTACTGGCAGAACATAGGTTGCAGGCAGAGGAGTGGCGATCTCTGGAGGCCTCATCTGTTGTTTGCTGAGATTCAGGGTCCAGGTGATTTCCTTCACGAGAGGTTTCGTGTCCGTCCTGACCCAGTCCGTGGGATCCCGGACGATGGCTTTGAGTGTGTGGCTGCCATTGCCAAACGCCTGGGTGTTTGTTCTGGAAAGCGTGTTGCCTGTCTCTCCAGGAAGGGTGACTCCATTGAGCTTCCATTCGACGGTGATCGGAGGCCCTGACGAAACACTCTTGGGGGAGACGCTGAAGGTGACATTGGTGGGCTCTGTATGAGTTTGAATCAGCGCTGTGGGCGCGAAGTCATTGACGAGCGAAAGCTTGGTGTACATGCCCGTCACAAATCTCTCCCGGTTCACCTGGCCGATGTTGTCGCTCCCCATGACGCCCATGATGCTGATGTCATGCGCACGGAAGTGGCCGGTGTCGTGGTAGTTGGCTCCTTCGAAATGACCGACTTTGTCCATGTAAAGCGGGTCAAACTCCGGGGTCTTGGAAGGCGTGCCCGGCTCCACCCAGATTTTCCATCGGACCTTTAAGATGTCAGCCTGCTGGGTGGTGTTCGGCCATTCGAACTGAGTGTAACCAGGAGTCGGTGTCTGATACTCGTCACCCAGGCCTGCAAAGGAGTGACCGCTCTCATGCTCGACCAGGCGGGGGCCCCAGTAGTTCGTTGTAGCGACGGCGATAGGACCACCGCTGCCGCCATAGGTCGAATCATTCACAATGACCACCGGGACGTCATACTCAGGCACAAAGGCGTTCATGATGGAGTAGGCCCTGGCCTCCCCGGTGGCGGTGAGAATGTTCAGCCGGTCAATGGTGGGGGAGAAGCCGGACTGGAAGTAGGTGTCACGCGCCCCACCATTCTCGCCACCGTCCGTGCCAGACTGATTGGAGGGAACTTCGATGCGGTAGATATTGCAGAACCTGCGGTAGCGCGTCCACGGCTCGCGGGTGAAAAGATAGTCCACAGCGCGCTGCACCTCAGCGGCAAACAGACCCGCATCAAGCTGCGCCTGGGTGTAGCCATCGGAAAGATAGACGTAGTTCAGCTGCTTGCTGCGGGGGCCGTTTTCCTCAATCGCCACCAGTTTCGAGACATTGACCTGGGCGTGCAGCGCCACCGGGGCGAGACAGAGAGTGGCGAGAAGGAGGTAAAGCAAGGGCTTCATGACGAAGGTAGAGGAATGGAAGCGAGGAGGCCTTCTAGAGGCTGCTCGCCGGGCTGGATGATGCGATAAATGTTAAGACGGCTGGCACCCTTCACACGAGGCAGGCGGACCTGGAAAACGACGGGCCGCTGCGGGTTCAAGGTCAGTGGTTTTGAATTGTGATCCAGGACGGTGCAGACGTAGTCGGGAGCGGGGAGCACTTCCTCGGCCAGCACGGCATCCGTTGCTGAGACGAGGCGGCAGCGCAGCATGCCGGGAGATCCATCGAGTTGCTCACGGTCAGTGGCAAAGTCGCCCTCGATGTCCTGGGACTCCAGAAAGGAAACGGCGCCTTTGTCGATGCTCAGCATGTAAGCACGCTTGAAGCGCGGACCTGCCTTCACCTCTCCTGCGGTGATCTTCGGCCCGGGTGAGGCTGGGACGGGTGCCGGGGCGAGGGCGGCGTTCGCAGGTTCCATCTGCCTGTCTTTACCGGAAACAGGGGTGTCCGTTTCAGATTTGGCTGAATCAGGTGCGGACTTCTGAACGGAAGCTGCTGCCAGCTGTGCTCCGTCATCACGCAGCTCCCACCAAGCCAGCAAACCGGCCAGGAGGCAGAGCATTAAAACGAAGACTGGCCGCTTCATGAGCCATCTTGATAGCACACTTTCTGGTTACGCACCAGAGGCAATACGGAGGCGCTTTTGTGGCGGCGGGCTTGATCGTGCAGTTTGCAGTTTTTTCTGATCGCTGGCAGTGGTTTGTAGCTGTTTTTCCAATCCGTTTTTCAAAACGACACAAGCTCAAAAAGCCACGGGCAACTATCGCAAACGCCTCCTAGTTCCCAGACGGCTGTTTGACCATGTCTAGCAGGGTGGGCAGGTTTTTCAGGGGATCATTCGCGGCACCTGCGGAGGGGCTGAGAGGAGCGGCAAGTTCGTCCGAGGACTTCAGGTAGCGGAGGAAGCTGCTGTCCGTGCTGAGGATGAGATTGGTATCTGCCGTGATGATCTTCTTATAAGCCTCCATGGTTTTCAGGAACTCGAAGAGCTCTGCGGCCTCGGCGGTCTGGTTATAGGCCTTGGCATAGATCTCGGTGGCTCTCGCATCCGCAGCGCCCTCGATTTCCTGCACTTTTCGATAGGCCTCAGACTCGATCAGCTTCAAGTCACGCTCGCGCTGGCCGAGGATCTTGGCGGCTTCACCTGCCCCTTCAGACTTGAAGCGCTCGGCGATCTGCGTGCGCTCGGTCACCATGCGCTGGTAGATGTCGTGGCTGACGGCCGGGCTGTAGTTGATGCGCTTGAAGCGCAGATCCATGAGCTCGATGCCGAAGCCTTTCACCTTGGGCGCTGCGTTGGCGAAGACCTCCTTCTCCAGCTCAGCCCGTCCACGCGTGATGGGCGGCATGGTGCCGATGCGCGCATCCGCGATGGAGGCTCCAACCGTGACTTCACGAGCGACCTTGCGATCCTTCGTGGTGCGGATGGCCTCGATGAAATCATGACGCGCGATCACATTGCGAGCCTCGCTGCCGAGGATGTCTGTGAGGCGGGACTGCGCGCCGCGCTCGTCACGCAGGTTCTCAAAGAACACACGCGGATCAGTGATGCGCCAGCGGGCAAAGCTGTCCACCACGATGTAGAGCTTGTCACGCGTGGGCATGCTCACGGGCGGGCCGTCCCACTCGAGCACGCGCTTGTCGAAACGGTTCACGTGCTGGATGAAGGGTGTCTTGAAGTGCAGGCCGGCGTCCTTGATGGTGTCTCCCACGGGCTTGCCGAACTGGGTGATGATGACTTGCTCGGTCTCGCCCACACTATAAAGGCTGGCGTTGCCGATGATGAAGAGGGCAAAACCGGCGATGAGGATGAGAAATGAGGAGGCAGCTTTCATCGGGTGGCGGGAGCTTGGGTTTGAGCAGCAGGCTGGGCCTGACGAAGGTGCATCATGGGCAGGAACTGAGGCACCTTGTCATCCACGATGGTGATGCCGACCACGGTGGGCAGCACCTCGCCGAGGGTCTCGAGATAGATGCGCTTCTTGGTGACGGCGGGAGCCTTCTTGTATTCCGTCAGCATGGCGCTGAAGCGATTGGCATCACCCTCGGCGCGGTTTTTGCGCTCGGAGGCATAACCCTCGGCTTGACTGATACTTTGTTCGGCCTTGCCGCGTGCCTCGGGGATGACGCGGTTGTACTCACCGTTGGCCTGGTTGATGGCGGCCTCACGCTGCTGCTGGGCGCTGTTCACGGCTTCAAAGCTGGACTTCACCTCGGCAGGAGGGTTCACATTGCCAAGCTGAACTTGATCAATGTGCACGCCCATGTTCAGCCCGCTGGCGATGGTCTGCAGACGCTCAAGCGCCTTCACTTCCATCTCCTGACGACCAACAGTGAGCACCTCGTCAATGGTGCGGTCACCCACGACCTCACGCATGACGGACTCGGAGAGGTCACGCAGGGTGGCCTGGGGTTCCAGGAAGTTGAAGACATAAGCGCGGGCATCCGCGATGTGGAACTGCACCACCCACTCCACCACGGCCGCGTTCAGATCTCCGGTGACCATGTTCTTCTCCTGCTCCATGTCATCGAAGTCGCTGTTGTATTGATATTCATTCTGCGCGCCGCGCGATCCGTAACCGAACTCAAGCTTCAACTGGCGCTTCGTCTCCACGAGCGTGACGGAGTCAATGCCCCAGGGCAGTTTGAAGTGCAGGCCAGGTTCGGTGATGGTGAGAAACTTGCCGAAGCGCTGGACGATGGCCTCGGAGTTGATCGGGACCTGGTAGAAGCTGGAGAGCAATCCAAAGGCGAGAACCACGGCGACGACGCCAAAGAGGATCTTCACGGGGTTCAGCCGGAACTTGCCAGGCTCGGGAAACGGGAGAGTAGCACGCACGGACATGCGCGGAGGCTAATCGCGGCCTCTGGAAAGTCCAAAGACAAAGTCAGGGGATGACACGGAGGTAGCATGCCGTCATTCGCATCGACAAGATGAGGACCAGGGGGATTCGCCAGCTTCCGGCATCCCTCCGGGACGCCTGCCTGATCTTGCGCGGAGGGATTCGTTTTCCGGTGGTTCTCGCTCGCCAAGCCTCGCTTCACCGACCGGCTACCGGCCATCGAGCCTCCGGCTCGCCAAACTTCCCAGACAATCCTTGCTCGTGAGGATGAAAGAATGTGCCGCCAAGTCTTTCCACCTCTCCCCTGCCCTGCCCTCTCTTCCGGTCGGGCCGCGCGCATGAACTGAGCAGCCTGGAGCCTGGCAAGCTGGCGGACGTGCTGGTGGTGAAGGGAGATGTGCTGAAGGACATCTCCATTCTGGAGAACCGCGAGAACCTCATGGCCGTGATGCAAGGCGGGGACGATGACGCGGCCTAACTTATTTTGAATTTTAGCCTGTGGAACACACGGAATACGCGGAAAACGGACCCAATCCTCTGGGACCCTTTCCGTGTTCGGTGTATTCCGTAGGCCCTCTTTTCTTCAAAGCTTCTCCGCAGCCTGACTTGCGATGCTCATCAGCTTGTCTTTTTCCTCGGAGGTAAACTCATAGGGGACGAGTTTGCCGATGCCGAGGGTGCCACGGAGGGTGGTGCCCTGCATCATGGGGACGGCGAGGCTGCCCATGACCTGGGTCTGGGCGGCGCCGGGCTTGGCCACGCCGCTGGTGTCCGTCTGGAGATTGCAGAGCTCCACGGGCTCCTGGCGCTCGGCGGCGGCTCCGGCGATGCCTTTGCCCACGGGGATGGTGCTGATGACGGGAATGAGCTGCGGGGGGATGGCCTGGGCGGCGACGAGCTTCAGCAGGCCGTCCGCAGGGTCGAGGCGGTGGATGGTGCCGGTGGTACAGCCGAACTCGGTGGCAACCTCCGAGAGAAAGCGGTTCCAGTCGGCCTCGGTGGGCTGGGGGGGGATTTCAGAAGGCATGGTGGGGAAAACAAACGTGTTGGAGTCGGGCGGACAAAACGTTATTCTGGCGCGTAAATGACCTTTTCCACCCTAAAAAAGCGCACCGCCCGCCTTGTGCTTGGCGGACTCTTCCTCGCCTTCGCCACGGGTCTGCAGGCCCAGCAGCGCGTGGTGGGCCGCACGATTTACCATAAGGACAAGTCCCGGACGGAGTCCGTGAGCAATCCTGAGGTCCGGGAAATGACCGAGACCACCTACACTCCGGAAGGTGTGGCGACGGTGAAGAAGGTCTTTCTCCTCAATGAGAAGGGCGAGCCGCTGCAGGGCAATGTCTATGACGGCCGTGGCAATCTGGTGGCGGTGGTGAAGTGCAGCTATGACGAGATGGGCCGCCGCAAGGAAGACCGTCTCATGAATCTGCAGGGAGAGGCCTTCCAGATCGTGATGCATGAATATGGCAGCGATGGAAAAGCGCTGCAGCCGAAGGTGGTGAACCTCAATGTGGCCAACATGCCGACCGTGAAGCCGGCGGCGATCGACTTCACCCAGCAGAGCACACCTCCCGGAGCCGCTCCCGCGCAGCCAGCCACCGCCAATCCCGATGCCCGCTTTGCCCCGCAAATGGTGCCGAGCGCTGATGCAGGCCTGGGAACCGCTCCCGTGAAGGCACCGGAACCGGAGAAGCCCAAGCCGAACTTCTTCAAGCGTCTCTTCCAGAAGAAGGAGAAGTGAGGAGGATTTCTGATTTTTTGATTCATGATTCCTGACTCAGGAATCATGGGGTCTTCTTCACTGCGAGCACCTCATGAGCCACGCGAATGGCGGCATCAGGGACGCTGATGGGGAGCATGTTTTCACGCATCTGCCTAACTAACTTTCCGCCATTCTCCAGCAGGCGGGCAACGGCAGCGCCGGTTTCCTGGGGAGTCTTGGAGCGGAGGGCGCAGTTTCGGGTGAGGAGGTAGTCGGCATTCCCCTCTTCCTGACCAGGCACGACGTAGTCGATGACGGGGATGGTGCGCGCGGCCATGACCTCATGCAGGATGGCGCCGCCGGCCTTGCAGATCACCACGTCATGGGTGCGCAGGAGCTCCGGGATGCGGTTGGTCCAACCAATGATATCGAGAGAGCCTGCGGGTAGCGAGTCCTCATAGTGACGCAGGATGTGATAGAGACGCGAGCGGTGCTTGCCGACAGGGATGGTGAGCCTAACACCTTTTTGAATCAAAGGCCTCAAAGCTGCCAAAGTGGCGGCCACATGCTTCGCCGGAGTGGAAGGCAGGTAGAGGATGCGCTGCACGCCCGGCTTGAGGGCGCCCTCAGGCAACGGCTCGATGAACTGGAGGCTGACCGGAAAGCCAGTGATGCGTGTCTCCGCACGCTTCACGCCCATCTCCACAATGACGTCATCTGTCTCGAGATCCGCCACGCAGTAGAGATCACTCGGGGCCATGAGCCACACGGGATGCACGGTGGTGGAGTCTGTGATGACCGTGACCAGGGGCGGCACGGCCATCTCTTCACGCAGGCATGACAGGAGCCCTGCGTAGAGCGGGTAGGTGCTGACGATGACGCGAGGCTGCAATGTCTCAAGCTGCTGGCGCAGGTAGGTGAGCAGCGGGCGCATCCAGGCGTTCTTCGCGGGATCGAGGTCCGATTTGGCGAGCTTCTTGTAGAGGTATTTCCAGGCGGAAGGCACATGCGTGATGGCCACCTGATACAGGGACTTCAGGATGCCGGAGATGCTGGGCTGAGCCTCGGACACAAGGTCTGACACCAGCACCTGCTCACCCAGCGACTCGCGGCGAAGGGCATCCGCCACGGAGGCCGCAGCCGTGTTATGTCCATCTCCAAAGCCAGCAGTTAAAACGAGAATCACGCGCGCCATCGCTGCCAAGAATCCCAGGAAACACAATCAAAAAAGCCTGGGAGTGGTGTGAGAAACGGCGCTCACCTGACAAAGATGAACTGCTGGGTGTTGATGAGCGCGAAGATGAGGTCCTCGGCGCTGTTGAGGCCGGATTTGCTCCACGCTGCCTTCTCGGCCGCAGTCGGCTGACGTGAGAGCAAGGTCAGGTAGGCCGCCTGAAGCTGCTCTTCGGGATACTTGGCCTTGTCGAGGTTGATGCGGAGCTGGGTGTTTGGTTTGAGGATGCTCTGAAACAGCTCGCTGTTCATGAGCACGAGCGCCTGGGGCATGGAGGCATCGGCATTCGCATTCTCAATGAGGTCACGATCACTCTGGCCAAACTCACGCAGATAGTGGCCGCGAGGCGCGGGAGAGTCCACATCTGCCGCACGCGGCCAGTCGCGGGCCTGGGCACGGCGGGCCTTGATGTAGGACTGCGTGTCGGAAACACCGAGCTTCTTTGACTCTGCCATGAAGACGGCATCGCGAGCATCCTCAGCGGCTTTTTCCTCACGCGGGATGGCCTGGTCGATGTCATAACCCGGCACCTCAATGTAGGCGCGGTTGTAACCGGGCTTCTTCAGCTCTTCGAGAGTCGGCGTGGTGACCGGGATGGGCGGAGGCGAGGGCTTGCCGGTCTTCTTGGTATAAAGACGGGCCACAGCAGGCACCACGACATGGTCATGGATGCCGGTGCGGGCGACGAACTCGGTGGAGCGGATCTCGAGGTTCAGCTTTTCCATCAGCGCCTTGTCCTTGGCCTTCTCCGCAGCGGTGTAGGCCTCACGCAGCGGCTTGGAGCGTGCGGAGATGGCTTCATAAGCCTCGGAGGCCTTCAGGGAACCGTCAAAGACCTCCTGCGGGGTCATGAGGTCCAGCGCATCACTGAGCTTGCCACGGTAGACCATTTTCTTCGCCATCTCGGAGTCGATGCCACGTCGATGTGGCAGATCCGGTGTGGGATGGATGAGAGTGACGAAGGAGTCATACATCTGCTCCGCGGTCATGCGGCGCAGGACGGGGCCGGTGAAGTGGTAGAGCTCACCTGGCATGACCTCGGTCTTCGTCACTTCATTTTGGTAGGCCTGGGTGTTATACAACACTCGCAGGTAGGCCTTCATGTCATAGTGAGAGGCCACCATGAGCTGCTCCAGATGCTGCATGAGCGCGGGGTTCATGGGCACGGTGCTGTCCATGAGCTCGTCCACGGGCTCGATCAGGCCGAGGCCGAAGACTTTCTTCCACAGGCGGTTGGCGATGACTTTCGTGAACCGAGGATTCTCCGGTGAGGTCATCCATTCGGCGAAGGCCTTCACATCACCGCCTTTCACGGAGGTGCCGAGCATGGTGGCAGAGGAGACGGCTGACTTCGGCTTCGCGTCATCATACTGATAGTCGTGCGGCAGCTTCAGCACGCGTGTGGGCAGGGCCTGCACTTTGCTGTAGCGCACGAAGTCTCCGAGGTTCTCAAACACGCGGCCGATGTGACGTGAGCTGGCACTGCGGGGCTTTTTGTCCTCCGCACGCTTTAGGTCCATGAGCGGGCCTTTTTCAGCGACGCCGGTGAAGTTGGTCTCCAGCGGGTAGGTGAAGGCCGCCATCTGGTAGAACTGCATCTGGGTCCATTTGTCGAACGGATGGTTATGGCACTGCGCACACTCGATGCGGGTGCCGAGGAAGACGCGGGTGGTGTTCGCCAGATTCTCTAGCGGCATGCCGAGGTCACGCATGTAGTAGCCGATGGCGGGGTTGTCCCACACCTTGCCCTGGGCGGTGAGCAGCTCGCGGACGAAGACGTCATAGGGCAGGTTTTCGCGGATGCGCTTCTTCACGTGCTCCAGATAGGGCTTGGAGGTCATCTCCCCCTGCCCTCCGTTGGCACGCGACTGCACGCGCAGGATATCCGCCCAGAAGTGGAACATGTGCTGCGCGTAGCCATCGCTGGCCAGGAGCTGGTCGATCAATTTCGCGCGCTTGTCTTTCTCCTGGCTGCTCAGGAAGGCCTGGGTCTCCTGCAGGGTCGGGATGCGGCCGATGATGTCCAAATGCGCGCGGCGGACGAAGGTCTCATCATTGGATGGCGCATTGGCGGTGAGCTGGTTTTTCTGCCAGTCTTCGGCGAGCAAGGCATCAATCCGGCGGGAAGCTTCATCGGCCTGGACGGTGAGCACTCCGGAGCAGGCAAGTGAGAGAAGGAGAAACCTCATGATGGCAGGCAAACGCTCCCAGAGGACGGTTTTATAGCGAGGGGCCGGGTGGATTTTTGAAAAGGGACAAAAATTCCAGGGCTGGCTGGGGCTGGGTCTCATTGGGGGTCGTTGGCGGAATCGGTGCTGGGGATTCAGCCAAAGGGGGCCACTGGGTCATCTAGGTCTGATGAGGCGGATGGGATGGTAGCCGGGCCGAATTTGAGATTTGCTCATTTTTGAAGGCTTCATGTGGGGTTTTGAACCTATTCTCACCGCCTGATTCCACATTATCATAATTGTAGAAAACAATTTTGAATCAGCCAAGAGCAGATGCCAACAGGGCCGATATCTCCCTTAATCCGCTGATATAGAGCGTTTAACGCCATCATTTTGGAACACTTAACGGTCTAGCCACCCGTTATGGTTTATCAAATTTGATGCTTATTTTGACAATTTAGAGAGTAATCCATTATTTCTATATTGAGACGATTCTAGTTTTTGCTATAAATCTCATAACAAGCAAAACCCTAATATGAAAAACATCGCCGCCGCCCTCCGCTTCACGATCGTGACCGCCCTCCTGATCGTGGCTTCGACCGCTAGCGCCCAGAGCCCTCAGCAGGTGGCCGCGATGCGTCAGCAGCAGTGGGCTGCTTACCAGCAGCAGGTGGCGGTTTATCAGCAGCAGATGGCGGTCTACAACCAGCAGATGGCCGCTTACAAGGCCCAGCAGGTGGCCGTGGCCCGCCCAGTGGCGCCTGCAGCCCGCAGCGCTGCCCCAGCCGCCGCGAACAGCATGATCCGCTATGACGGCAACGAAGTGGCCTGCTCCGCCAGCCTGCCCTCCCAGGTCCAGTATCTGATCAATGCTGCGAACGCCCTTCAGGACAGCCCCTACATCCGCGGTGCCGGCCACGGCCGCGTGGAAGATGGCGCTTATGACTGCTCCAGCTCCGCTTCCTACACCCTGATCAAGGCCGGCCTGCTCAAGGCTCCTCTCACTTCGGGCGGCTTCTCCAACTACGGCCAGGCGGGTGAAGGCCGCTTCATCACCATCTGGGTGAAGCCTGGTGAGCATGTTTTCATGACCATCTGCGGTCTTCGTCTGGACACGAGCGGTGGCAAGGTGGGCGAAGGCCCACGCTGGCGCACCAAGGGCCGCAGCTATGCTGGCTTCTTCCCACGCCATCCTTTTGGCCTGTAATTCTCAAAAATGCGACTCTTTTAGGTTTAAAACCGCTCTTCTGATAACCAAAACAAAGAATCAAGCCACTCAAATTTGATTGCCTCTCAGGTCTGAAACTTCCACTCTCACTCATAAGATGAAAACTGAACTCGCCTCCTTCACGCTGAACTCCTCCACCGCGTTTCAGGCTGCCCCTTCCAAGCTGGGTTGGGAGGCGATGCCCGTCTTCAATGCGCCCGTTCAGGAGCGCGAAATCACCTTCGGCTGGGATGCGATGCCTGCGTTTGGCGAGGCTTTGGAGATCGCCCCCCGGGCTGCAGTGATGGCTGGCTTCATCCCTGAAACCCAGCCTGTGAGCCGCAAGAGCGGTCTGCTGAGCAGCTTCTGGTCCGCTGTGAGCCGTGTGGCGCACGCTTGAGATTGGCTGAGGGGCTCTTATTCGCCGCCTCATCCGTCCTTTTCCCTCTTTCTCGAAACCACGTCCCTCAACTGGAAGCCCAGTCTCGGAGATCCCGCTGAAGTTTCTGCGTCATTGCTTGTACGCAGGACTGAGGTGGTGATAAAGAGCTCGCTCTTTCCGGCGAGCTGTTTCGAGTTCTCTGAAACCCAAACCCACCCCCTAACCAACTCAAGAATTTTTCTCTTCACGCTGCCCGGTCTTTGAGTTCCACCAAGATGCCTGCGTTCTTGCGTGTGCGCGGTGTCTCGATGAGACGAAGACAAGGCTCACAATCATCCAGGTTCGAAGTCAGTTTCCATCCGCGTTGTGCTTGTTCACGGATGGGGGTTGATGGGGGCTTGGGCAGATTGAGGGTTTTGTAGAAAGATTAAGGTAGAAACATTTTCTGAGCTTCTTGCCCCACGGCTTTGTGGAGTGGCTTTGCGTGGTTTCGTATCAAGATGAGCTGATGGATCTCGATTGAGATTCGGACACTTGTTGCGCGAAGCTTTTCGTTAGGCCTTCGAGAGCGTCGGAGGGCCGGCGCACTCCAGGACGCTACCGCGAGTTTCATGGCGTACAGGGACACGGGCTTTGCAGAGATGCGTGGCGCAATGGCTCTGCTTGCCGCACCTTTTCCGCACTCTGGCGAGTGCGGCTACATGCCGGCAATTACCGCGCCTGGGCCTTCATGACTTCCTGGTAGGGGGAGACGACGCCGAGGGTGCTGGGGATGAACTCATCGGTACGGAAGCTGGTGGCAGGGAGGCCTTCCGCGTTGATGAGGTTCGCGCCTTCAGGCCAGGCGGCCCAGGCGTAGCGGACACCCACCGGTGCGGCCACGGCATCACTGGAAACGATGACTTCGTTGTTTTCGATCTTGGCCTGGGCCCAGACCCATTTCTGGTCTTCGCCGGCGATCTGGAAGTGCTTCAGCTCACCACCGCCGCGGACTTTTAAACCGCCGCCGATGTGGTCAAACTGCAGGCGCACCTTGTTTCCCTCGATCACGGAGTTCTTGAACATGGGGCCGCTGAACACGGTGTTAGGCCGGTTGTAGTCCTTGGCCAGTGCCCAGAGGGCGAGACGACGGCCGACCTCCTGCTTGTTCTTCGGATGGATGTCCTTCTCCTCGCCGATGTCATTCGTCACAGCGAGGCCGGTTTTTGGCAGCGTGATGGTGGTGAGATACTGCGCTTCCTGAAGCTCGGCCCAGGTATCCGGAACACCGGCATCCTTGGTGATGGGCAGGCTGTTTCCAAAGCTGGCGAGCTGGACGATGTAGAAGCTCAACTCGCTGTTCCAGCGGGTGCGCCAGTCATTGATCATGTTAGGCAAAAGCTCCTGATACTGGAAGGCGCGCTTTTGGTTAGACTCGCCTTGATACCAGATGGCTCCCTGCACGGAATAAGGGATGAGCGGGGCCACCATGGCATTGAAAAGCACCGCAGGATGATGCTGGGTTTTGTTGGGATCGTCTGGCGGGCGCGGTGCGGAAGGTGCGCGCACTTTTTTGTCCGCGGGCAGCTTCGCATTCTCGTCATTGATCTTCTTCACCTCGGCCTGCCAAGCCGTCTTAGCCGCTTCAAACTTGGTGTTCTCGGCAGCAGCGTCCCAGTTCTTTTTCACGCCTTCCCAGTCACTGAGCATCTGCGCGGCGCAGGGGCGCTCTTCCAGGGATTCGCGGCTGGTCCAGGCCTCGATGCGTGTGCCGCCCCAGGAGGTGTTGATGAGGCCCACGGGGACTTTCAGCACCTGATGCAGATGACGGCCGAAGAAGTAACCCACGGCGGAGAATTGACCGACGTTTTGCGGATTCGCCTCTTTCCAGGAGCCCTTCACATCATCCAGCGGTGTCTGGGAGGTCACACGCTCGACATTGAACATGCGGATCTGCGGGAAGTTCGCCCCGGCAATCTCCTGCTGCGCATTCGCGGCTTGGCTGACCATCCACTGCATGTTGGACTGGCCGGAGCAGATCCACACCTCGCCGACCAAAAGATTCTTCAACGTGACGGTGTTCTTGCCGGCGATGGTCATCTCCTGCGGCTCGGCATTCGCGGGGATGGCGTCCAAGGTGACACGCCATTTGCCATCGAGATCTGCACGCGTGACCTGAGTCTGTCCTGCAAAACGCACGCTCACATCTTCGTCAGCAGCGGCCCAGCCCCAGATGGTGAGCGGCTTGCCCTGCTGAAACACGAGGCCATCACTGAAGAGCGCGGGCAGTTTCACATCGGCCAGGGCCGTGGAGGAGAGGAGTGCGAGCAGTAGACCCAGGTTGGCGATGGCTTTCATGAAAGAGCGGTAACAAAAAACAGGGCGACACTGCCTTTCTTGCAAGGTGGCTCAAGCGCCATTCAGCCTGCGGCGAAGGATTATCGTCGGATTTGACTCGCATTCATGACAGGCGGGGTGCGGGGAAGCACTGAACTATAACCGCAGGTAACACAGAGGGCACAGATGTCCTGAGCTGCGCATTTGAGAAGCTCATTCAGTTAGCCAGCGCAGGCCCGCTGGAGCCCGCCAGGTCAGGGGCTGCCACATCCATCCGGCCTCGGTGATGGCGGTGATGAAAGGGGCTTTGAGCTGCTGAAGATCGAAGGTCCAGGCTTTGGTCAACTCGCCGCTAGGTGTGCCATCTTTGTCAAGCTGCACGCCGATGACGCGCTCATGCTCGACCGCGAAGAACTGGATGCCCATATTCATTCTCCAGGCCAGATTGGCACCGTTGGGGCTGACCGAACCGTCAAACGCACTCCAGTATTCGCACACACGCACCATGCGCGCGTCGGGGTCGAAATAAAGGACCAGCTTGTGGGCGCGCTTCAAATGATGCGCGCTCATGACGGAGAGCCAGCGCGCATCTGCATAGCGCCACATGACCTCCAGCGAGCCGTCTGAATTGCTTTTGACCTCCATGGGTGTGGAGTCGCTGCCAATGGCCATGAGATGGCTGCGCAACGTTGTGGCGTCGAGAGGATGGGAGACTGCCACGGCAGGCACGCGAGCAGCCCAGGCGCTGGCTTTGAAGAACCAGCCGACGGCGAGGATCAGGTTGATGACCATGAAGGTGATCATCACGGGCACGTTCTGCGCCAGGCGTGTAGAGACCATTCTTTTGGAGATGCCGCTACCGTTGCTGCCGCCGCCACCACTCGTATCTGCAGGTGTGCCCAGGGCACTGAGGCGCTTGGCTTCGACGATCTCACGCGTGGCGCCTGTCCAGGCATAAAGTTCGTTAGACTGAACGACCACGTGGCTCCAGTCAGAGCCGCCTTGATAGCGCTTCCCGGTGAGGCCGCTAACTTCGTCACCGGCTTCTTGGGTGAGCTTGAAGAAGTCGCGGTAGCGCTCCAGGCCCTGGCGTGCGGCTTCGGATGAGGCAAAGCGAGCGACGAGGGTGGTCTCGCCATTGGCCTTGAAGGCGACTTGGGCTTCCTCGGCCTCGTTGACGATGTCTTTGAGGCCGATCTTGGCATCGACGATGAGATGCGGATCCACATCGGGGCCGAAGACTTTTTCCCAGGGCACGGGGGACGCGGCTGGCGCGGAGGATTGAGGCTTTTCAGCCGAGGGTGCGGGTGCTGGAGCTACTTGTTTGCTAGCGCGGTAGTGCGCGAAGGCATCCAGCAAGTGCACGACGCCCTGCGGCACGCCGACGATGGCGATGAAGCCAAAGACGAAGATGATGGGCTTCAGCGAGACACCGGCCTTCGTCATCATGGAGGCGAAGGCCGAGATCAGGATGAGCGAGATGAGGATGAAGAATGCCACGCCTGCGACGGCCGGGTATTCGCGGAAGAGGTGCAGCAAGCGGTCCATGGGAGAGATGTGTCTATCGGTTATACACATGTCCTGCCCTGATGTGCAAAGGTTGAGCTATGGCACCTTCGAGTGATTCTGCCCCGAGTCGGCGATGGGGCACAAATGACCCAGGGCGGGCACTCCTGCGCGAACCCCTTGACTTCCCTGGGGAGAGCCGCCAGCTTTCGCGCCCCATTTTCCACCCCCCAAAACTGACCATGGCCCAAGAAACCTCCCTCCTGCTGCTGAAACCTGACTGCGTCGAAAAAGGTCTGAATGGCGAGGTCCTGCGCCGCCTGGAGGCGGAAGGCTTCCGTGTCCGCGGCATCAAGATGATCCAGCTCACCGACGAAGTCCTGAAGGACCACTACGCGCACATCGCCGACAAACCCTTCTTCCCAACCGTGGCTGACTTCATGAAGAGCAAGCCCGTCATCGCGGTCGCTCTCGGCGGCGAAAACGTCATCGCCCATGTGCGTGACCTGCTCGGCCCGACCGATTCCAAGGCCGCTCCCAAGGGCACCATCCGTGGTGACTTCGGCGACGACAAGATGACCAACGTGGTCCACGCCTCTGACTCCCCGGAAGCTGCAGCGATCGAGCTGAAGCGCTTCTTCAAGGACGGCGAGATCTTCAGCTACTGAGTTTGATCTAGTCAGTAAGTATTTAAAAGGGCCGCAGAGTGATGAACTCTGTGGCCCTTTGCTTTTCACGGAGTGCCCGCTGGAAAGGTCATCTCACTTCCACGTCAGCATGCTGAGCGCGAGGATGACGGGCAGATAGATGAGCGTGCCAAAGAACAAACGACGGGCGCTGGCGCGGTCGGGGTTCTTTTGGAAAGCGACAGCGCGCTGGCAGAGCCAGAGGTTTAACAACAAGGATGGCGGCAGGAAGAGCCAGGTCTTCACGAGACCATAGATCACGGGCTGGAACATGAGCAGCAGCATGGCGATGGACCAGGCCAGGGCATGACGCGAGGTGCGAGCGCCTTGCTCGTCATCGTTGGCCAGCATCACAAAGCCGCCGCGCACGTATTCGTCGCGATACATCCAGTTGATGGCGAGGAAGTGTGGAAGCTGCCAGAGGAAGAGCAGCGCGAAGAGATAGATGGCACCCGGCTCCACCAGCAGATCCCAGCGGAAGTAAGAACCGTTGATCGGGGAAGGTCCAGCAGCACCGACCCAGCCGATGAGTGGTGGCAGAGCACCGGAAACTGCGCCGACGAGGGTGTTGACCGTGGACTGGCGCTTCAGCGGTGTGTAGATGAAAAGATAGGTGGCCAATGTCATGGCCGTGAGCGCGGCGGACTCCGCATTGACGCGATGCACGAGATGGATCAGACCCAGCGCGCTGAGCAACCAGCCGATGCCGAAGGCCGCGCTCGGACTGATGCGCCCGGCGGGAAGGGGCCGGTCCGCAGTACGCTTCATGCGGGAGTCGGGCTCGATCTCCATGAGCTGGTTGAAGACGGCACTGCCAAAGGCGGCCAGCGTGCTGCCGATGATAGTGTGGACCAGCAGCCAGATGTCCATCTTTGTGCCGGCGCGCAGCCAGAAGGCGACAAAGGTGGTGACGATGACGAGGGCGCTGAGGCGGAATTTGGTCAGCGCCAGCAGATCACGCAGCGTGAAGGCTCCATCGGCCTCCTGCTTGCCCGTGATTTTGCTTTCTTCTGGCTGCGTGACGTTGTCTGACATGAGTCACCGCTAGTCGGCAGAGAGGCTTTTGCCAGCGGTGAGTTGCGGACCTTGCAATCCGAGGCCGCTGGTGGCGGCCCAGATGCTCGCAGCGGCGAGAAAACTCAGGCCGAAGATGGCCAAGCTGTTCAGTGCGTGCACGAAGGGTCCCCAGATGAGGGTGCTCTTGCCCAGGAAGAGGAAAAGACCGAGGGCGATCTGATTCATGGACATGACCATCAGCGCCGGCGGCAACCAGCGGAGACGCGGCACCTGCCAGAACCAGAGGCGGCTTTTCCAGGCGATGAAGAGAACCAAGGCAAGAGCCGCTGATGCCCAGAAGGAGTAGCCGCCTGCACTGACGAGGAGCTGGGCCAGCGCAGCCAGAAGGAGCACGGTGATCCAGACACGCGCGGAAACCTGGACGCTTCCGGGGAGCCGCAGGTGCTCCTCATGCCAGGTGCGTGAACTGGCGAAGGCGATGAGCGTGAGCAGGCACAAGGAAACGAGATCCAGGGTGCTGAGCAGCCAGCCGTGCGCATCCAGCAGCTTCGCTGCGTTCGGGCTGTGGAAGGCCACCTGCACCACGAACATGAAGAGAGCGATGGTGGTGAGCCCACGCAGCAGCGGCCAGCGACGTGCGATCCAGGTCATGACCAGCCAGGCCAGCGAGAGAAGAAGGATCCACATCGCGGAGATGAGCGCAGCTTTGCTCACGACATACACAAAACCGACGCTGATAAGCAGGATGCCAGCGGCTTCCATGAAGCTCGGGCGATACCTGGCGAACTGCCAGAAATACATGCCTGCGATGAGCACACCGATGCCGACATGCAGAAACACGCGGAGATGTTCCGGCACTAGATTCGGCAGTTGCAACGCCACGAAGCTGGCGGCCAAGGTGAGGATGCTGGGACGCACGAAAGCGAGCAGCGGATGCCGCACGTAATCTCCCGCAGGAGATCGATTCGTGGCATCGGCGGAGGCTTCGTCAGACATCGCTTCTGCCTTAGCTCACTGAGCCCTGCTTGTAAACCTTGCCACTTCCCAGGAGCCAGAGGAAAAGACCGCTCACGAGCAGTGACGAGAGCCCGATGTGCAGCACCTGGGCCACGGCGACGATGCCGACATTCGCGAGCACCACACCGAGCAGCATCTGGCTGACGATGATGGCGGTGATGCTGATCTCAAGCCAGCCGCGGTGCTGCAGCACATGGCGGCTGCGGAAGAAGAACAGGAAGCCCACAGCAAGAATCAGCCAGGAGAAGCTGCGATGGATGAGATAGACCCAGCTCGCCTCGAGCTCATGCACCCACTCGGCACGTGAGTGACCGGCATGTGTGCGGGCGAGTTCATCGGTCAATTCACGCACTTGAGAGCCCATGATGCCTTCCACGACGACGAGGACAAACAGGCCCCAGGCAAGCCAGCGCAGTGTTTGATCAGCTTTCGTTTTCCAGGCGAGGCGCCAGGGCTGCGAAGTGCCGCGCCAGGCGGTGTAGACGAGCATGCATTGCAGCATGATGGCGAGTGCCATGTGAAGCGTGATGATGCCGGGCTTGAGTCCACTGAGCACCACGCGCGCGCCTAACCAAGCATTGATGCCGACGAGCAAGACGGAGAGGGTGGAGGTGATGAAGACGCGCTTCCTTCCTCGACGCGCTTCGCCGAAGGAGAAGCCCCACATGAGCATCACGGACAGTCCGACGGGGATGCTGGTGAGGCGGTTGATGTATTCGATCCAGGTGGCGGTGGAATCGAACTCAGCCTTGAGCCTTTCTGGTGTGATGGTGGCGGGATCGCGACCGAGCCGTTCCGCCTTCTTGAGGAACTTCTCGAGATCGATCTTGGTAAAATCAATCTCGTCAGCGCTCGATGGTGGCACCAGGCAGCCATAACAAAAAGGCCAGTCAGGACAGCCCAGTCCGGAGCCGGTGGTGCGCACGATCGCGCCGACAAAGATCAGCACCTCGACGGTGATGAAGGCGATGAGAGCGTAGCGCTGAAAGCGGGACATGATGAGGCGTTATAGGACGAACCAATGATATGGAATGGAATGCGACAGGTAAAAAAAACAAAAGAGCGGGTGATGAACACCCGCTCTTCAGCAAATCATGAGATGATCGAGCGAGGCTGGATCAATGGGCGGCTGGGGCAGCAGCAGGAGCGGCGGCAGCGGTGTCGTTCTTGGCCTTGGCACCGGCGGACATTTCCTTGGACCAGTCTTCGAACTCCTTGGGGGTGACGACTTCCAGCACGGCCTTCATCTGAGCGTGGCCCGGGCCGCAAAGCTGGCCGCAGATGATGTCCCAGGTGCCGGTCTTCACGGGCTTGAACCACATGTGGGCCTTCACGCCCGGGCAGGCGTCCTGAGCGGAGCGCATAGGGGTCAGGGCGAGGTTATGAATCACGTCCTTGGATGCGACATCGACGATCACGGGGCGGCCGACGGGCAGCTTCATGGTGCCGGGGTTCACGAAGTCGTCCTTGCCGTTCGGGTCATTCAGCTCGCGGCCGGTGACGTTGGAAGGCGTGACGCCTGCCAGCTTCCAGGTGCTGAGCATGAGGTCGTTGCCAGGATACTGGAAGTTCCAAAGGAACTTCTCACCCAGGGCGCGCATCTTGATGGTGTCAGCGCTGGTCGGATATTCATCCGCCTGATGGGACCAGAGAGGGAAGGCGAAGCCCAGAAGGAGAATGGCTTCCACGATGACCACGCCGATTTCGATGTGGGTGGTCGCATGGCCGCGGACGCCGTGGTAATCGGCGGCGGCGTTGTTGCTGGCGCGATACTTCCAGAACACGTAGACGAGGAAGGCCGACCAGCCGATGAAGAGCACAAGCATGAACCAATGCACGAAGCCGAGCATGTGGTCGACAAGGCCGCCGTGCTCGGAGGCGTTCTGGGTGATGCCGAAGGGGATGTTGATGTCAGAAATGCTCATGTCAGAAGGTGCGAAATGAGAGGGGCGGGGAATTAAGAGGGGACAGAAGCCGAAGCGGCGAAGCGCTGCTGCTTGCGGACGAAATGGAAGACGATGAGTCCGACGCAGGCCATGCCAAGCACCAGGAAGGCGAGCATGACCAGCACGGCGATGTCCTGAGCCTGGGCGATGAGGCTGTTAGGATCGGCTTTGCAGGTGGCGCAGGCGAGAAGCATGGGGAAAGCGGGGCGGGTCGGTTCAGGTCAGATGATGATCTGGCGGGACTTCCGGATGAGATACCAAGCGGAGTAGGCGATGAGCAGAAGACTGGTCCAGCCAGCGATCTGGCCGATGCCGGTGATCTGGAGTTCCGCCGCTTTTTCCGGTGCCAGACGCGTCCACAGCCAGAACCCGCCATCGCAGAGCACTGCGAAGAAGAGGAAGACGTAATGGAAGTGTTTGAGGGACATAAAGCTAAGAGCTCAGAGCCAAGGGCAGAGAGAAAGAACTCAGAAGTCTTTGAAGACGAGAGGGTCGATGTTGCTGAAGTAGAACAGCAGGAACAGGGCGGTCACGAAGGCACCGGTGAAGGCCAGCACTTTGTAGACGAGCTTGGCCTCATGGTTCAAATGCATGAACACAAGGGCCACCAGGGCTGCCTTGATCGTGGCCAGGATCATGCCGACAATGATGTTCAGGCTATGGGATGGCAGCTCGACATACGAGAGGGCGACCGTGACGACGGTGAAGAAGATCAGGATCGCTCCGATCAGAAGGATCTTCTTAACCTGCTTTTGGATTTCTTGGGGGCTGTCAGCCATGACGGGCAGTGGTGAGAGTTAAAACGGAAGCGAAGCGATTACAGGAGATACAGGAGCGGGAAGAGGAAGATCCAGACCAAGTCCACAAAGTGCCAGAAGAGGCCGCCGACTTCGACACGGTTGGCAAGGCGCTCAGGGTCTTCACGCAGCATGCGGCCGTTGAAGACCACGAAGTAACCCAGGACCAGGGCACCTGCGACGACGTGCAGACCATGGAGACCGGTGAGGGTGAAGTAGATGGCGTAGTAGCTGTTGAGCTTCGGCGTGAAGTTCGAGAAGAAATGCACGTGCTGGCGCTCAAGGTGCACTTCGGGATGGTGGCCATGGGCATCACCATGCTCGGCAGGAGCGTGGGCTTCGGCTTTATGCTCGCCCTCGGCCTTGGCGTGCTCATGAACCTCCGGTGTGGCGGAGTGGATCGGCACGAAGAACATGTGCTTCTGGTGCGTGGCGCTCTTCAGAGGGTCACGGGTGGTGCCGCCTTTGCCGTCACCATACTTCTCGTTAAACTCGGCGATGGCGTGCTCACGCTGGTCGATGAAGGCCTTCTTCCAGGGCTCGCCCAGGTAGTGCTCATTGAAAGCGAGGGACTTCTCTTTGTCCGGAGTGGCGCGGAGGTCGATGCCGTCGACTTCGAGGGTCATTTTGTCGTTAATCATCTTGCCCTCGACGGTGGTGCCGTCACGGAAGGCGATCGCGGTAGCGCCGGCAACGGGCTTGGCGAGCAGCTTGGAAGGAGGCAGGACGAAGGTGATCGGGGAAGCGGCGGTGAGCTTGATGTTCCAGTTTGGAGTTTCCTTCAAGCCGTCGGCCTTGGCCTTGGCCACAGCCTTCTCATGAGCTTCAGCGCGCAGCTTTGTGAAGCTGGCCTTGTCGAGGACGATCTCTTCACCGGACTCGGTTTTGAACTTCGGAGCCTCGCCCTTGATGTAAGGCAGCACATAGTCCACCGGATCCGCATCCACGGCGCTGTGTTTGCCAGCGACGGTGAGATTCAGCGTGGTCACATCACCGAACTCGATCTCATAACCATGAGGCAGGTGACCGGTGAGGATGGTGCCGTCCGTGAGGGTCACGGAGTAATGCTGGAACTTGGCCTTGTATTCGAAGCTCTTGTTCACCATGAACGCCCCGGCGCAGAGCACCGTGATGATCATGTACATCTTGTATTTCGCGATGTTGCGCAGCTTCAGGTTCGCCCAGGCGAGCAGCACGGTCACGGAGGAACCGATGAGCACCAGGGTGTTCACGAAGCCGAGGGTGACGTTCAGTTCATGCACCGGCCATGGATAGTCAGCGCCAACGCGGAGGAAGATGTAAGAACTGAACAGGCCGCCGAAAAGCATGACCTCAGAGGCGAGGAACAGCCAGATGCCGACCTTGGCATTGTACAGGCCCGTGTCAGGGCGGGCGGTCACTGTGTATGGAATATCCATGGAAGAGTCTCGGTTCGCGGTTTTCGGTTCGCGGTTCTCAGTTTAAATCAATGATGATGGGCGGCGGCAGGGGCTGCAGGCACTGCGGAAGGCTCGGCGGCTTTTCCGGGGGAGGATTCCCACTGCGGGAAGAAGTCCTGGTTCACGCCGGGGACGCTGTACTCATAGGGTCCGCGAACAGCGACGATGTCGAAGGTGAAGTTACCGTGAGGAGGAGGCGTCGGGGTGGCCCACTCGAGGGTGGTGCAATCCCATGGGTTGTCATTCTTGACCTTCTTGCCGCCCTTGATGCTGAGCCAGAAGTTCAGGATGAACGGCACCTGGCCGAGCATGAGGATGATGGCACCGAAGGTTATGAGGACGTTCAGGCCGAGGAGGTTGTTTGGCACATTCATGCCGAAGAGACCGAAGACTCCGGAAGTGAGTTCCGTGAACCAGTTGGAGACGGAGGAGGTCTGCTCGAAGTATTTGCCACCGTCATACCAGCGGCGATGGAAGCCGCCCATGCCCTGGATGAACATCGGGGCGAAGATGAGGTTCATGCCGACGAGGGAAGGCCAGAAGTGCAGCTTGCCCAGGAAGTCATTCATGATGCGGCCTGTGGCTTTCGGATACCAGTGATAGACACCGGCGAAGAGGCCGAAGATGGTGCCGGGGGCCACGACGTAATGGAAGTGACCGATGACGTAGTAGGTGTCATGCAGGGCAAGGTCGATGAAGGTGAAGGCCAGAGGCAGACCCGTCAGACCGCCGATACCGAACATGGGGAGGAAGGCAGAAGCGAAGAGCATCTGCGGGGTGAAGCGGATGGAGCCGCCCCAGAGAGAGATCATGAGACAGGTCAGCAAGATCACGGAAGGCACGGAGATGAGCACCGTGGTGATCTGGAAGTAGGTGGACATCATGGTGCCCATGCCGGTCAGGTACATGTGGTGAGCCCAGACGAGGAAGCTCAGGAAGCCGAGGGTCAGACCGGCATACACCATGGCCTTGTATCCCCAGAGAGGACGGCGGGTGTTCGCCGGGATGACTTCCGCCAGGATGGCGAAGGCTGGAAGGATGAGCACGTACACCTCAGGATGGGCCAGGAACCAGAACAGGTGCTGGTAGAGCAGAGGAGAACCACCACCGGAGATGTCCAGGTGCTGACCGCCTTCCATGAGGCCGGTCGGCAGGAAGAAGGAGGAACCGAACACGCGGTCGGAAAGCTGGAGAAGAGCGGCGACTTCCAGCGGCGGGAAGGCCAGGAGGAGCAGGAAGGCGACGATGAACATGGCCCAGCAGAAGAAGGGCATGCGCATCCAGGTCAGGCCCTTGGCGCGGAGGTTGATGATGGTCGTGATGACGTTCACCGAACCGAGGAGGGAAGCGGAGATGTTAAACACCATGGAGAGGAGCCACCAGGTGTGGCCGTGCATCCAGATGTTTGTCACCGCGAGGCTCGTGGTGCTGGCGAGAGGGGAATACATGGTCCAGCCTGTCTGCACGGAACCGGTGCCGAGGAAGAAGCTGGCGAGCATGCCGACGCCGCTGACGAAGAAGAGCCAGTAGCTCCACATGTTCAGGCGGGGGAAGGCCATGTCGATGGTGCCGATTTGCAGGGGCATCACGAAATTCACGAAGCCGGCGAAACCGAGGGGCACGATGCCGAGGAACACCATGATGGTGCCGTGCATGGCGCCGAGCATGTTGTAGAGCTCGCCATTGACCACACCGCCAGGAGCCCAGCGGCCGATCATTTCATTGAAGACCCAGCTCACGCCAGGAATGCTGTTGATGATCTGAAAGCCGGGGATCGGCTGGCCTGGGTAGGCGATGCTCCAGCGCATGAGGAGCATGAGGAAGAACCCGAACAGCAAGAACAGCAGGCCGCTGATGGCGTACTGGATGCCGATGGTCTTGTGGTCCGTGGAGAAAATGTACTTCGCAATGAAGCCGGGCTCATGATGGTCATGAGCATGATCGTGGGCGTGATCGTGAGTGTGGGCAGCGGCGCTCATAGAAGGATGGTCAATGGGTCAGAAGGAATCAGGAAGGGCGGTCAATGAAAGTTCCAGAAGCGGAAGGATCAGTGACCAGGAAACCAATGACCAAGGAAAGCCCAAGATACCAAATTCCCATGACCTGCCTGGAGAGGCTGGGAACTGATATTTGAGATTTCCTTGGTCATTGAAACTTGGGAATTGGCGCTTGCCCGGCGAAACAGATCAGACCGGGAAAGCTAGAGAATCATTTGGCAGCGGGAGCCGGGGCTGCGGCAGCGGTGGCTCCAGGGCCGGCGGGGATATCCCCAGGAACATTCTTGTCAGCGAAGGGCTTCAGGTCAGCCTCGGTCCACTGCTGGGCACGCTTCTCTTCACCGCGAACTTTTTCCACCATTTCCTTGGTGATCATCGTGCCTTCGTTGCCCCATGTGTTGCGCACATAGGTCAGCACGTTGGCGAGGTCGCCAGCAGACATCGCGGCGCCGAAGGGCTGCATGCCGCCAGGAGTGTTGAAGCCCTGGCCCTTGACGGTGACAGCTCCCACAAGGCCGTGCTGGGCCACGCGGACGAGACGCTCAGTGCCGCCGAGCACCCACTCAGAACCAGCCAGAGGCGGGAACTGGCCGGGAATGCCGTTACCATTGCCCTGATGGCAACCACCGCAGACGGCGTAACCAGAGGCACCCTTTTTCATGGCGGTCTGGAAGGGGTCAGCACCTCCCCCGTCGTCAAGACCCTTTGGACGTGGGTCAGGAGCAGCAGCGAAATGGAAGGGGTTGGAGGTCTTGAAGCTCCAGCCGCCGGTCATGACGCCAAGCTGGCCGCCCGCGAGAACGGCGACGATGACGCCCAGGAAGATGACCAGCATGGGGACGGGTTCGCGACCAGCCTGCTGATCCACTTTCTCACGCTTCACGGCAGAGTGAAGGCGATCGAGATCGGTGCTGTCGGGTTGGAAGCTGGGGGAGGTGGCGCTCATTGAGGACAGAGAGGCATTTACTTCTTCGCAGGGGCAGGAGCGGCGGCCACAGCGGCCGAGACACCAGGAACGGGATAGTCTTTCTTGAGGGAGAGCAGGTAGTCGACCAGGGCTTCAGCCTCGGCGGTCGGCACCACTTCGTAGCCAGCTTCAGGAGCGGCCTTGCCGGTCAGTTTCAGAGCTTTGTCAGAGACAGGACCCTGGGCCTTGCGGACGATGTAGAGGCTCTTGAAGGCGGGCATGTTCGACCAGTCGTGCTGCGAGCGGGGAGCAAACAGCTTCTGGTGGATGATGCCACGCTCAGGAGCGCGCCAGCCGTAGTTGGCGAGATCCGGACCGCTGCGGACGATGCCGAGAGGAGCGTAGTGCTCACCCAGGTAGTCATAAAGAGTGTTGGAACGGACGGGGGCCGCAGGGCGGGCTTCCTGGTCCTGGCCCCAGCCTTTGTGCCAGCCGTCGAGGGCGATCTGGCTCGGGCGGATCATCTGGGTGTGGCACTGGGAGCAGCCCTCACGGAGGTAGACGATCTGTCCCTGGCCATGAACAGGGGCCGGCGGGTAGTAGCCTTCGACGCCGTCTGTGTCCTTGTCATAGGCCACAGGCTGGAGAGCCTGATACTTGAGGACAGGAATGACGATGAGGCAAAGCCACGGAAGACCGAAGCTGGCGACGAGACCGAGGATGAAGGTGCGGAAGTTGCTCATGCGTGGGCGGCGTGAGGGGTGTCATCATGCGCTGAGTGCAGCAGCGTTGGGGCGGAACTGCGGCGGCCAAGACCGGCCACCATGAGCATGAGATGGATGAGGAACCAGACGTTCGACCAGGTGATCAGCGCCCAGGAGATGGCGCGGGCGACCATGTAAGGGCGGGAGTTCAGCGCGAGCTGCATGAAGTCCTGGTCCCACATTTCTGGATTGTTGAGGTCACCACCCTGCTGGAGACCGGCGACGAGGCTGGTCACCACGATGGCGCCGATGCCGTAGGTGGAGAACCAGAAGTGGTTGCGGATCAGGCGGACGCTGAGCCACTCACAGCCGGCCAGACGAGGCACGATGTAGTAGATGGCACCGAAGACGCACATGCTGAAGAAGCCGTAGATGGCGATGATCTGGAAGCCATAACCTGCGTGGGTGAACTGGAGGTTCACGCCGGTGCTGTAGTTGGACAGCAGGGCGAAGATGACGCCCGTGATGGGCAGAAGGAGGGAACCGAGGAAGGTGAAGCGCAGTGTCGGGGAAGTGGCGACGAGGCTGTGGCTGCCGAGGGTGGTGAGGTGGTGGTTCAGACCGACGACACCGACCGGGATCAGAAGGAGGGTTCCGGTCAGAGCACCGATGGAAGGCATCCAGGAAGGCAGAGGACCGCCCATGTAGGTCTGCATACCGGTCCAACCAGCGAGGACGGCGAGGCCCCAGAAGCCCAGTTTGGCGAGCTCAGCGCTGGCGATCGGGCGGCCGGTGATCTTCGGAATGAAGTAGTAAGCGGAACCGATGGCGACCGGTGTGAAGAAGAGGAAGATCACGCCGTGCACATACCAGGCATTGATACCAGCAGCGAGGGCGCCAAGGCTGGGGATGCAGTGCAGGCAGACGTTGGCGGTGAGGAAGATCCAGGGGAACCAGAAGCAGGCGCCGAGGATGTACCAGGTGCTGACCATGAAGCCTTCAGGACGGAAGGCCTTGCCAAACATGACGGCCATGGGCCAGGCGAAAACCAGGAAGCTGCCGAGGAGGATGGGCCACACGAAGCGGGGCATTTCCAGCCACTGCATGGAGGTGCTGCCACCGAGGAGGATGCCGAGCAGACCGAGGGTCACGGCGATGTTCCAGAACACGCCAGCGACGTAGAGGAGGCTCTTGCCGCCTTTCAGTTCCTGACCGGAACGGCGGGCCATGATCCAGAGCATAACGCCCAGACCCGCCTGGATGCCCCAGCCGTAAACGAGGGCATTGATGTGAGTCGGCTGCAGACGGCCAAACTGGAGGAACTGGCAGTCACCCAGGAAGGAGGGGGAGACCAGTTTGATGGCGGCCAGCACTCCAAGGATGGTGGAGGCCATGAGCCAGAAGGCGCCGTTCAGGAAAAGGAACAGCACAGGGCCCTTGACCGACTTGTCGATCGCCGCGCGGCGAAGGTTGTCGGCCTGAAGGTCCAGGTCTGCGGATGAAGGTGTGGTCTGCATCGGGGAAAAGAGCGGCCGTTAGGTTACGGGTTGGCAGGGGCGGGTGCGGGGGCCGCCGGAGCGGCAGGTGCAGGAGCTGCTGCGGGGGCAGGAGCTGCTGCGGGGGCAGGAGCAGGGGTAGCGGCGGCAGCGGCCTGCTTCAGCTGGGTGGGGGAGCCGGGGACCACCTGGGTGCTGGCGGCGGCCTTGCGAGTCTTCAGAAGCTCGACGGTCTTGTCGAAAGCCACGCCCTTCCTAGCAGCGTCATTGAAACCCAGCTTGGCGATGTTCTCGCTCTGAGCCTTGGTGATCTCTTCTTTATTGGCAAGGCGCTCAGGGATGCGGGGATCCACTTCAGCAGGCTTGCGCACGTTCAGAAAGATGGCGAGCAGGACGGCAAAGCCGGTGAAAGCACCGAGCACCCACAGGAAAGTGGCGCCGGTCTTCGTTGGTGAGGCAGCAGCAGACATGGAAGGAGATCAGTTGATGACGTTGGCGGACTCCAGCAGACGGGGGTCACGGCAAGGATAGAGGCTGTAATTGGCGAGGCTGCGCAGGAAGAGGAAGCCGACGGTGCCGACCACGCCGATGAAGGCGACGACGTCACCGATCCAGGCTCCAGCAACCGTCACACCGACGCTAAGGGACGGGCCGCGCTCAGGAATGACGAGCCAGTAGAGGTCCACCACATGCATGAAGAGAATCCAGAGACAGACGCCCACCATCACGAAGGGCTTCTTTTTGCGAGCCTGGGAGAGCAGGGCCAGGAAAGGACCGACGAAGTGACCGACGACGATGAAGATGGAGACATAGCGCCAGCCTTCCGTGTTACGAGTCAGGTAGAAGCGGGTCTCTTCCGTGATGTTGGCATACCAGATGAGGAAATACTGGGAGAAGGCGATGTAAGCCCAGAACACCGTGAAGGCGAAGAGGAGCTTGCCCATGAGGTGGAAGTGCTCCTCGGTGACGACCTGCTTCAGGTAGCCGAGGCTCTTCAACCAAGTGACGAGCAGGATGGTGACGGCCATGGAGGACCAGGCGCAACCTGCGAAAATATACACACCCCACATGGTGGAGAACCAGGCGTAGTCGAGGGTCTGGACCCAGTCGACAGCTGCGAAGGTCACAGTCAGAGCGAAGAAGAGCAACCAAGTGCAGGAGAACTGACGGGCTTTGATGGTGTGCTTGATGTCACCATCGACGTCCTGCTTCACAGAACGGGAACGCAGCTTGCTGGCGATGAACCAGAGGACGAAGAAGTAGAAAGCGAAACGGGAATACCAGCTAAAGCCTTCGTAGATGTTCAGGTAGCCGTATTTGGCGGTGAGCACGTGCAGATGAGGATTCGACTCCGCCATGTGATGCAGGGCTTCGTAAACGCTAGTGCCCGCCTCAACAGCGTGGTGGTGAGCTTCGCGGTGATGGTTCATCCACTCATAGAGCGGCTTCTGCACAGCAGGGATCAGGAGGGGGATGCTCAGGATCGCCAGAGGCAGGATCATGTTCGCGAGCTGTTCCCAGAGACGACGAATCGCAACGCCCCAGCCGGAGTTGGAGGCGTTGTGAAGCATGATCCAGAAGCAGCCACCGCAGATGATGGTGAAGGCGAAGAAAACCGCGAACAACCAGGAGTAGGCGAAAGAGCCGAAAACGTTGTCTTTGGTAAATAGAAAGAAGTAAGCTGAACCAGCGAGGCCAAGGGCTCCGAGAGCACCGAAGGCGCCGATCAACTTGCCGCCTTTGGCGGGCTCAAACTTCTCACCGCCCTGGGGCAGATCTTCAAAAGTGACGTGGTGATGACCCATGTTAGAAAAGCGCGCGCGGGTTACTGGACGGTGACATTGCCTTCTTTCGCGGCGACCTGGAGGGCGCGGATGTAGGACACGATGGCCCAGCGATCACGCACTGTGAGGTTGCCACCGTAGGAGCCCATGAGCCCCTTGCCATTGGTGATGACATCGAAAATCGCACCGTCAGCGCGGTAGGCGCCTGGGTTTGCAGGATCCAGATTGCCTGCCTGATGGAAGTTGAAAGCGGTCAGGATGCCATACTTGGAGGTCACGCCCTTGCCATTGCCAGAAGCGCCATGGCAGACAGCGCAGTAGATGTTGTACTGACGCTCACCACGCTCGATGAGAGCCTTGTCAGCAGCCAGCTCTTCAGGGAGGCCGTCGCCGTAGAAGTCACCGATCTTGCCGGTGTTGTAGTAGTCCAGACCATTGCTGAAGCCATACGCAGCAGGCTTGGCACCCGGTGTGGAGGCAGCCACGGAAGGCACTTCAAAGCCCATCGGCACGGTGTTTTTCACGGGCAGACGGCCAGCATGACCATCGGCAAAGAAGTCGCTCTTCACCTGGTATTTCACCTTCGCCTGGTGGTCCAGGTCAGGGAAAATCTCGATCGGAGGCAGCTCGCTCTTGCTGCCGCGCGTGCCGAAGGCCGCCACGACGATCGCGGCGACAAAGACATAACTGAGGAAGAAATATTTCAACATGGCAGGCAACAGGGCCGTTTAAGGGAGCTTGTGAAAAATTTCACAAGGAGCATGAGAGTAAAAACTTGAGCCGCGATTGCAAGGACGATTTCTTTTTTTGTCCCGGCCCGTTTTGGAACCCCTAGATTTGAGGAAAACGGGGTTCGCAAGCCCCTGGCCAAGGGCTTTTGGGACCCTGTTTTGCCCAGGAAAAGGGCTTCTTGCAGCCTGAAAATCGCCTGGGACGAGACCTTGCGTCTTATTTTCGCCTCGAACACAGCAGCCAAAAGCCGCCAAACAGCCCCCAAAGGCCGATGGCCGCAAATCCAAGCAAAGAGGTCGCCAGCGCCCGAACGGGGTCGCAACCGGACTGAGATCCGAGGAGCTCCATGAGAAGGCCCTCCCGGACTCCCAGGCCGCTCACGGTGATGGGGAGGGAGGCCACGAGATCCACGGCCGGCATGATGCCGAGCATTTGGCGCAGAGAAACCTCAGCGCCAACGGCTTGTGCGGCTGCCCAGTAGGCGGCAAAGGCGCTGGCGGTGCTCAAGGCGGACAGCGCAAAGCCACTGAAAAGCCAGGGGTGCCGGAAGGTGCCGGCGAAAATCGGCGAGGCTGCCTGGACAAGCCGGCTCATGCCAGGGATGCGCGCCCACATCCGCTGTAGCGATGGCTCCATGATGACTCCGAGCCCGAGAAAGGTGACGATGACGATGATGGGCAGTGCCACGTCCGCCCAGGTCGTGATCGCAGCGGGCAAGACTCCACTTCGCGAAAAGCAGGCATAAAGCACGATACCGCCCATCAGCCCGCCGACATGGTCCAGGATGATCGAGCCGAGAATGGGGCCGCGCCTGTCGGGGTAGTCGCGACTGAGGTGCAGAAGGCGGACGCCATCGGCTCCGAGCGGGCCGAGGAAGTAGAGATTGAAGAAGTCGGCGAAAAAGGTCAGCCGCAGGAGTTTCGGAAACGGCACCTTCAAGTCGTAGACCCGGACGAACCACCACCAGCGGCCTGCCCAACCGAGTACGGAGAATCCGCCAAAGAGAAACGCGAGGCCAAGCCATCGCAGGTCTATCGTGCGCCACTCAAAAGCGGCAATCTCCTCCCAACGCAGTCGATTCAGCACCCATGCGAGGAGCGCGATGGCGGCCAGAATGCGGAGGATCGGGAGTAGGCGGCGCATTCCTGCATGGAGGTTATTCTGAACTCTTTTTACCACTGATAGGCACTAATACTGACCAAACCTCTGATGGCTTGGTCATTAGTGTCAATTAGTGCCTATTAGTGGTTAAGCGGCTTGGATTGAGAGATGAGCATTCTCACAGATTCCGCGCCCATTCGATGGCGCGGAGCATGCCGGTGGCTTTGTTCACGGTCTCGGTGAACTCGGCGCCGGGATCAGAGTCAGCGACGATGCCCGCGCCTGCCTGCACGTAGGCTTTGCCGTCCTTCACCACGCAGGTGCGGAGGGCGATGCAGGAGTCGAGATTGCCATCGAAGCCGTAGTAACCGACGGCGCCGGCATAGGCGCAGCGCTTGCTCTTTTCGACTTCGTTGATGATCTCCATGGCACGCACTTTCGGGCTGCCGCTGACGGTGCCAGCAGGGAAAGTGGCGCGCATCACATCGTAGGCGTTCTTGTCTGCATGCAGCCTGCCTTCGACGTTGCTGACGATGTGCATGACGTGGCTGTAGCGCTCGATGATCATGAGGTCGGTGACCTTCACGGTGCCGTATTCCGCCACGCGTCCCACGTCATTGCGAGCGAGGTCCACAAGCATAATATGTTCGGCGCGCTCCTTCGGATCGGCGAGCAATTCAGCGGCGAGAGCATCGTCCTCGATCTTGGTTTTACCTCTCCAGCGCGTGCCTGCGATGGGGCGGATCTCGATCTTGCCATCGAGGCATTTGACATGCACTTCGGGCGAGCTGCCGACGAGCGAGAAACCCCCGGGCAGATCCATGCAGAACATGTAAGGAGACGGGTTCACATGACGCAGTGCGCGGAAGAGATCCACCGTCGTTCCGGTGTAGTCTGTCTCGAAGCGCTGCGAGGGCACGCCCTGGAAGATGTCCCCTGCCCCGATGTATTCCTTCATCTTCGTCACCATGCCTTCATACTCGGCACGCGTGGTGTTGCTGACGGGCGGTGGAAGCTGGTCGTTTTTCACCGGCGCAAAGGTCTGCAGAGGCTTCACGGCGAGAGGCTGTGAGAGCTTGGTGATCAAGCGCTCGATCTCCGTCTTGGCCCAGTCGTAGGCGGCTTCCAGCGTGGCGTGCTCATCGGTGTGCACGTTCGCCACGAGCATGAGACGACGGGTGCGATGATCAAAAATCAACACGCTGTCCGTGACCATGAAAACCATGTCCGGCAGGCCGAGTTCATCCTTCGGAGGTGCTGGCAAAGTGGGCTCGAAAAAGCGCACCATGTCATAGGCCAGGTAGCCTACCGCGCCGCCATGAAACACCGGGATGTGCGTGACCTCGGCGGGCTTATACGGCAGCATGATCTGGCGCAGTTCCTCCAGCGGATCTGTGGTCGTGGTGAAGCGGCGCACTTTGCCGCGTTCCTCGACTTCGATCTCCTTGCCGCGGGCGGTGAAAATGAGCCGCGGAGAACTGCCGAGCAGCGAGTAGCGACCTGAGTGCTGCGTGAGTTCGGCGGATTCCAGCAGGAAGGCGCTGCGGCCGTCATGGATCTTCTGGAAGGCTGAGAGCGGGGTCTCATAGTCGGCGGCCAGCTCTGCCATCACCGGCACAAGGTTCCCTTTCGCGGCGAGGGCGCAGAAGGCATCGAAATCAGGCTGGAGATGAAGCTTGGACATGGCAGACAGGCAAAAACGAGCGCGGAACGTGGATGGGAAACCGCGTTCAGGCAAGGGCGGGAGCGGGGAACGGTCAAGAGGTCAGGGCATGGTCAAGGGGTCAAGTAGGGTGTTCTTGACGATGCCTTGACTGTTCTTGACGATGCCTTGACCGTTCTGACGGTGTTGACTGTGGCGATGGCTCGAGCTGTCCCGCGTGGAGTCTGAGGTCTA
>NZ_BKAG01000027.1 GCF_007992435.1 Prosthecobacter gellanilyticus
CCGCGCGAAGGTGCAGCAGCGATCCATCAGTGACCACGGAACTGAACTCGACCTCACGGAACAGAACCAGGGAAGTGGTCGTCAGGCGCGAGACCCCTAAAAAGGTCCGCGCCTCTTTTATTTGCGCCACTCAGATGGAGCCGCACGGTCATGAAAAGCGGCAGACCCATGTCTGCCGCCAAGATGCTCTCCGAGTGCCGGGGAAACCTCGATGCGTTACCATCCCACCGGCTGTGTCCAGGCGCGCTGCACGTGGTCGGGCTGCGGTGGATTGGCCATCGGCTGGTCGGAGATGATGACCGCGCGGACGTAGAGCTCTTCACCGGTCAGCGTGTAGCTGGCTTCCAGGCCTTCGCTGGTGGCGAGCACCTTGCCGATGTCAGCACCGTGCTGCAGGCGCTTGGGCTGGGGGTCCTTTTCAGGGGAATCGACCTCGGTCACGGCGCGGTCGTAGTTCTTCAGTGTGCCGCGGAACTCGGTACGGAATTTGGCCCCGGGCTGATCTTTGATCTTCAGGCTCAGCTTGCGGGTGCCTTTGTCGAATTTCACATCCTCCAGCGTGACACCCGTAGAGGCGTAGAAGTCGCCGCGCTGCATGGCTTCGATGAGGGCATTCGCCTCCAGTTTGTCCGCACGCACCATGACCCAGCCTCGTCCAGGGGTGGTGGCGCCGCCGTGGTAGTTGTGGCTGTCATCGGTGCCCACGCCGAAGAGCGGCGTCGCCTTCAGTTCGGCGATGCGGATGGTGTTGGCGATGTCCCAGATGCGCTCGCAGGAAGAGTCCACGCGGGTGGGTTCGCCATCGTAAAAGGTGCTCGGGTGACCGTTGTAGACCTCGAAGAATTTGTCCTCGATCACGTGCGCCAGATCATCTGCTGTCATGGCCCAGCGGAAGTTTGGGTGGTTCACATGCGCGATGATCGGGCGGCCGGTTTTCACCGCCTGTTCGGCGATCAGTTGCAGATTCTGGCGCATGGTCTCGCGGATGGTCTCCACGTCCTTCTTCGGCTCGATCTGCTCGACCAGGTTCACCGCATTGATGTGGATGGGGGCCTTGTTGAAGCTGGCGGTGACTTCCTCAGCCTGGACGAGCAGGAACTTGCCGGGCTCCTCCAGCTTCACGCGATACTCCTCCAGGGTCTTCAGGCGTACCTCGACCTTGTCCTTGTCATTCTTGCGGGTCACCACCCAGTCATCGCCATAGCGCCTGCGGTACTTGTCCAGCACCTTGGGCCCGAGTGCGATCTTCTTTTTCTCGATGGTCTCCTCCGCCACCCACTTTTCGCCGGCGTTGAGGGTGTTGTGGTCGGACATGCCCAGGAAGTCGTAGCCCTGGTCCTTGTACCACGCGGAGATCATGTCCGGGAAGTCATTGCCATCACTCCAGAGTGAATGGGTGTGCGTGTTGCCCTTGTACCAGCGGTCTTCAGCGGAAAGCAAGGCAGGGACGAGGAGAGTGGCGAGAATGGCAGGCTTCGTCATGATAAATGGAGTCTCTCACAAACGCGCCCTCGGAGGCAAGCTGGCAGGATTTCGCACTTTTAGGACTCACGGCCTCAACTTTGACGGTGGGAGCTCGCGGCGTCCCCGCCCGGCTGGTGGAGGCCTCCTTACCTGCTTTTTTCGTTCTTTCCCTTTCCGTCTGGAGGGATGTGGGTAGTCATGTTTTTCCTTGTCGTTTCCGGTGGCTTCTGAGAACAAGCTTCCGGGTCAACCCAACTCACCCCGCCATGAAATCCCGCGTTCTCGCCCTGCTGCTCATCGCCATGTCCGCTGCCGCTCATGCCTCCGTGTCTTCTGAAGTCTGGGGAAAGACCGCGTCTGGTGAGGAAGTGAAGCTTTACACCCTGAAGAATGCGAAGGGTGTGGAGGCCCGCATCACGGACTGGGGTGGCATCATCGTCTCGCTGAAGGTGCCGGACAAAGCAGGTGTGTTTGCGGACGTGGTGCTCGGGTTTGACACGCTGGAGCCCTACCTGGGCAAGCACCCGCACTTTGGCTGCATCACGGGCCGGTATGCGAACCGCATCGGCGGAGCCGCCTTCACGCTGGACGGCGTGCGGTATGAAGTGACCGCAAACTCCGGCAAGAACCACATCCACGGTGGCAAGGAGGCCTTTGACAAGAAGCTCTGGAAGTCCGCCGCGCTGGCTGACAAGAACGCCGTGGAGATGCGCTACACCAGCGCGGATGGTGAAGAAGGTTTCCCCGGCAAGCTTGAATCCATCGTGACCTACACGCTCACGGACGCGGGCGAGCTGCGCATCGACTACCGCGCCACCACGGACAAGCCCACCGTGCTGAATCTGACGAACCACAGCTACTTCAATCTGGCCGGTGAAGGCAGCGGCGACATCCTGGGTCATGAGATGATGATCCCGAGCGAGCAGTTCACCGCCACGGATGACGACCTGATCACCACGGGTGAGCTGGAGAGCGTGATCGGCACACCGCTGGACTTCACGAAGCCGGCCGTCATCGGCGAGCGCATCAACACGAACTACAAGCCCATTGTCCAGGGCATCGGCTACGATCACAATTATGTCCTCAAAGGCAGTGGTATGAAGCTGGCCGCACGTGTGAAGGATCCGAAAAGCGGCCGCGTGATGACCGTGAGCACCACGGACCCAGGTGTGCAGCTTTACTCCGGCAATCATCTCAAGGGCACGGTGGGCAAGAGCGGCCACGTGTATGAGAAGCGCCACGGCCTCTGCCTCGAGACCCAGAAATTTCCGGACAGTCCGAACAAGCCTCAGTTTCCTTCGGCGGCCCTGCGCCCCGGGGAGACGTATGAGCATACCACCGTCTTCCAGTTTTCCGCCGAGTGACCGCCCGCTTTTCGATCCCCATCATGCCTGACCTTGCTCCATCTGCACCCTTCGTGCAGGAGCAGGACTTCTCCGCGCGCCAGTATCGTGGCAAGCGTGAGAACCAGGAGGACTACTATGCCTTTGCCGATGCGGCAGAGCCCGGTGAAACCTCTCTCCAAAGACTCCTGCTTGTGGTGGGCGACGGCCTCGGTGCACATGCCGGCGGCAGCGTGGCCAGTTATGTGGGGGTGAACGCGTTTGTGCGCGCTTTCCATGAGCATCCGGGCAGCCAGAGCTTCCGTCTGCGCACGGCGCTTGATACCTCGAACGAGACCATCGGCATGATCACGGCGCGCATGCCCTCTGTGGCACCGCCCATGGGCACGACCCTGCTCTCCGTGCTGGTTTCCCGCACCCAGATGGAATGGATCAGCGTGGGAGATTCCCCGCTCTTCCTGTATCGTCGCGGCCAGCTCATGCGCATCAATGCGGACCACTCGCTCACACCCATCTTGGAGGAGCGCGTGAGGCAGGGCCTTCTGACTGCTGAAGAGATGGCGAACCATCCCGAGCGTCACACACTGCAGAGCGCCGTGCTCGGCTATCCCCTGGCCTTGATCGACTTCCCCACAGAGCCCATGGCGCTGCAGCCAGGAGACATCGTCATCGCCGCCAGTGATGGCATCTTCACCCTGGAACACAAGGCTCTCGAAGAGCTGCTGAGCTTCGGCAAGCACACCACGGCAGACAAGATCGCTGACGCCATCCTCTTTGCCATCCGCCGCATCAATTTCGACCGCCAGGACAACGCGACCGTCGGCGTGGTGAAGATTAATTAGTTAGGTCTTGGCAGGCGCCGTCTTGCGAGCCGGAGGCTCGACGGTCTATAGCCGGTGGTGAAGGTCGCGCAGCGACCGAGAACCACCGGTCAAAACGCAAGGACCCCACCTTCAAGCACGCATCCCGGAGGGATGCCGGAAGCTGGCGAGAACACCACAAGCCTGTTCAATCCAGAAATCCTTTTTGTTCGGCCAAATGCTTCGCCGTCCGCAAAATCTCCACGGCCGCCGAAAGCGCCTCATCACGCGTGTTCATCCGTGACATCGAAAAACGCAACGTGCTGCCCGCATGAGCCGCCTCAAACCCCATCGCCTCCAGAACATGTGAGGGATGCAACGAAGCCGTGTGACAGGCGGAACCCCCGGAGCAGGCGATGCCGCGCTGATCCAGCACGATGAGCATTCCCGCCGCATCAGCACCCGGCAGACAGATGCTGGTCGTGTTCGGCAGACGTGGCGCATTCGCTCCATGCACCCTCGCTCCCGGCCAGCCATCAATGAGCAACTGCTCAAACTCATCACGCAGACTTGTCATCTCCGCAGCTTGGCCGCCCGCGAGCCAGGAAACCGCGAGCTCGGCCGCCTTGCCCATCGCCACGATGCCCGGCACATTCTCCGTGCCGCTGCGTCTCCCAGACTCCTGGCCTCCGCCGATGAGCAGCGGCCGGAAAGGTGCGTGGCGGCTAACGAAAAGTGCGCCAACGCCCTTCGGCGCATGCATTTTGTGCCCGCTGAGGCTCAGGTAGTCCACGGGCACTGTTTTGACATCGATCCCCACTTTGCCAGCCATCTGCACAGCATCGGCATGCACGAGCGCACCAGCCTCATGAGCCATCGCCAGCATCTCCGCCATGGGCGATATCACACCGGTTTCGTTGTTCGCCCAGATCACAGACACCAGTGCGGTGAGTCCAGGTTCGAGGGCCTCGCGAAGTGCTTGCGGACGAGGAATGCCGCTTTCATCCACCGGCACGCGTTTCACACGGCCTCCGCGCTGCTCCCAGCGCTCCGCGCCCTCGACCACGGCGGCATGCTCCACCGCGCTCGTGATGAGCAGCGGCCTCTGCGGCCATTCCTGCTGCGCAAAAGCCAGCACGCTGTTGATGCTCTCCGTGGCCCCGCTGGTGAAGATGATCTCCTCCGCCTCCGCGCTGATCAGCTTTGCCACCTGTCCGCGCGCCTTTTCAATCGCACGTCGCGCGCGGCGGCCGGCCGCGTGACTGGCAGAGGCATTGCCATAGTGCTGCGTCAGGAACGGCAGCATCTCCTCCACCACCAGCGGGTCTGGCGGCGTGGTGGCATTGGCATCGAGATACAGCATGACCCTCACCTTTGCCTGCGAATGTCAGGAAGCACAAGTTCAGGGCTTGAAGCGCGTGCGCTGCTCAAAGTCGAGCAGCGCCGTGATCTCCTCGCTCACCTCGTCAAAAGATGGCAGGCGCGAGGCTCGACGTTCCGTGACCAGCAGCAGATGCCAGCCGAGCTTCGTTTCCACGGGGGCACCAGCCTTGCCGACGGGCAGCTTTTCCACCTGCGTCATGAAATCTTCCGGCATGCGGCCCGCGCTGATCCAGCCGAGATCACCCCCGAGCACCTTGCTGCGCGCATCTTCAGAGCGCTTCGCGGCCAGGGCTCCAAAGGCCGTGCCTCGTTGAAGCTCGGCATGAATGCTTCGTATCTCAGCGCTGCGGTCTGGCTTGTTAGGCACATGACGTGAAAGGAAGATGTGATGCACACGATGCCGCGCCGGAATGCGCAGCTCTTCCTTGTGCCTTTCATACCACCCGCGCGCGGCCTCCTGGGTGATGGGTGGAAGGCGCGATTCCAGGAACGCACCATCCTGCAAGTCTTTCACGATGCTCTGCCGCATGTCTGACTTCGTCAGCCTTTGCAAGGCCAGCCGTTCGGCACGGTCCGCATCACCGAGATGAAACTGCTCCTCCCAAAAATTCAGCTCATCACGAACCTCTTCAGAGATGTCAGATGAAGAGCCCGCCGTGAGACGCTGCATCCGGAGACGCGCATCTTCCTCGAGACGTGTCTTCACCTCGTCCTTGTTGATCCCAGGTATCCGAAAACGCCATGCCTGCCAGGCTGCGGGAAGCGGATCGCGCGAGGCAAGCACGAGCCACACAACAGCAGCGGTCGCGATGAGTAGAAGAAGAAAGAATGCGGCGCGCTTCATCATCGGCTCGGGATGGCCTGCATGACCTGCTTGCGACGTGCCTCGGGCTTCAGGCCATGCATCGCGTCCACATCATCGAAGAAGGTTTCGAGGTCCCCGTTCCGCCGAACCAACATCGCTTCAAAGCCGGGCAGCATTTCATAATAGGAGGAGAGCGTGCCGAGACGGGCGTTGTTCACCGGCTTCTTGAACCAGCGCTCGATCTTCATGGCCCCACCATTCCGGCGGTCGAGAGCGAGGGCACGCTGTTGGAAGCGCTCCAAGGTGGTCTTCTTCTGCAGAAGCTCCGTCTCATGGCTCCGGTAGGTCTGCGCATAGACCACCTTCAGTTCCTTCCGCGTCTCCAGCGCCAGCTTCACGAACTCACGCTCCACCTTCTGCTCCTTCTCATATTGAGCCAGGTCCTTCAGCCGGCCGCGGGCGCGCAGCCAGCGCCGCGCTCCCTCCTGGCCCACCGCCGTGGCAAAGGCCTCGTTAAAGTTCGTGTCACCCCGGAAATATAGGCGCTGGTGGGTCAGCTCATGGAAGATGAGCTCGGCCAGGTCCGCATCCGCCCGACCCAGGAACGTATTGAGCAGCGGATCCCGGAAAAAGCCGAGGGTGGAGTAGGCCTCCACACCGCTCACGTAGACATCGTAGCCTTCGGCGCGGAGCCTGTCCCCCTCCTCAATGGCCAGCTTCTCCTCAAAAAAGCCACGGTAGGCCAGCTTCCCCAGCAGGGGATAGCTCCATGTCTTGGGGACCACGCTGAACTCGGGTGCCGCGAAGACCACCCACACGGCATAGCGCCGTCCCAGGTTTGTGTAGCGCCGATACTGGCCCTGGGCGGGCAGGTGCAGCTCCTTCTCAGCAAAATCCAGGATATCGGCCACTGTCGTGAGCTTTTCTTTGAGCAGGGGCTTGGATTTGGGGTCTGCCATCACCTCCCCCACCGGGCGCGCCTTGCGGAGCATCTCCATCTGGCCCCCCACTGCCTGGGTATAAAAAGTCAGGGTTGAGCAAGAAGTTAGCCCGCCCAGCATCAGACTGGCGCTAAGGATGGCAGAAAAAGCATTCATCAAGGTGAGACAAGACCCTTGCCATCCTCAAAATAGCACCAATTCTGTCAAAACATTCTCCACCCGATTTCTTGCCATGTCCTTTATCCACGATGATTTCCTTCTTTCGAGCGCGGCAGCTCGACGGCTTTATCATGAATTTGCCAAAGATGAGCCGATCATTGATTACCATAATCACTTGCCGCCTAAGGATATAGCGGAAGATCGCAAGTTCAAAAACCTCCATGAAATTTGGCTTGAAGGGGATCATTACAAATGGCGCGCAATGCGTTGTAATGGAATCCCAGAATCACTGATCACGGGCTCGGCCTCGCCCAAGGAGAAATTCATGGCCTGGGCATCCACCGTGCCAAACACCCTGCGCAACCCGCTCTACCACTGGACGCACTTGGAGTTGAAGCGCTATTTCGGCATCGATGAGCTCCTCAGCGAGAAGACCGCTGCCTCCATCTGGGATCAGACGGAGTCCATGATGAGCACCTGGGGTCTGAATGCCCGCGGCATCCTGCGTGATCAGAAGGTGCGTGCGCTCTGCACCACGGATGATCCCTCGGACGATCTCTCCGCGCATGAAAAGTGCGCCGCCGATGGTTTCGAGGTCGGCGTCTATCCGACCTTCCGTCCAGACAAGGCCTTCGCCATCACCAACTCCCTGAACTGGAATGCCTGGTGTGACAAACTTGGCAAACAGGCGAACGTGGACATCAACACTTTCGACAAATTGCTGCTGGCCCTGGAAAAGCGCCATGATGCCTTCCACGCCGTCGGCGGACGTCTCAGCGACCACGGTCTGAACAGCTGCTTCGCCAATTTCGGCGGTGAAGTCGCCGCGCGTCGTCTGTTTGATCGCTACCGCGGTTCGAATGTGAAGCGCATCTACCCGGACGACATGGAGATCCTCGGCACCTACGTGATGATGCACGTCGGCCGTCTGAATGCGAAGCGCGGCTGGACCATGCAGCTCCACCTCGGCCCGATCCGCAACAACAATGCCCGCCTCGCCCGTGAGATCGGTGCAGATGTGGGTTGTGACAGCATCGGCGACTACCCGCAGGCAGAAACGCTCTCGGCCTTCCTGAATGCGCTCGATTCCGAGAACGCCCTGCCGAAGACCGTGCTCTACAATGTGAACCCGGCGGACAACTACGTCTTCGCCACCATGGCGGCCAACTTCGCGGACGGCACCACGCCGGGCAAAGTGCAGTTCGGCTCCGGCTGGTGGTTCCTGGACCAGAAGGAAGGCATGGAATGGCAGATCAATGCACTGAGCAATCTCGGCTTGCTGAGCCGCTTCATTGGCATGCTCACGGACAGCCGCAGCTTCATGTCCTTCCCGCGTCATGAGTACTTCCGCCGCACGCTTTGCAACCTGCTCGGCAGCGACATCGAGTCCGGGGTGATGCCTGCGGATTTCGATCTCGTCGGCGGCATGGTGAAGAACATCTGCTACGCCAACGCCAAGGCCTACCTCGGTCTCGAGAAGTCTTGAACCAAGGTTGCGTGACAAACGCAAAATTTGTTAACCACTGATAGACACTAATGACCGAGCAGAGAATGGCTTGGGAAATTAGTGTTTATTAGTGGCTCAAAAACCTGCTACCTCCTCAGCGCGCTCATCAAGTGCTGAAACTCCTCATCGGCCTGCGCGCTGCCTTCCACGGTGTCGGCGATGCGCTTCTTCACCAGCGCACGAAACCGTTTGCGCAGGCGTAAAACGGATTGCTTCACGGCATCCACACTCATGCCGAGCTCTTTGGCGATGTTCGCCTGGCTTTCAGCCTCGGGATCACCCGTGAGCCAGGGCTTGAGAAGTTCGAACGCGCGTTGCTTGCCTTCAGTCATCATCTCCGCATCGAGATCTCGCAGGGCCGAGTCCAGCAGGCTGATGGCCCACTGTCGGTCAAAAGCAGCATCCGGTGCGGACATCTTGTCATCCTGGATCTGAAGTCCTGGAGAACTGCTTTCGCTCGTGTTGTCGATCGGTGTATGCTCCGCACCACCACCACGCTTCGCGGCCGTGGAACGGTCTCTTTGGTCTGACAAAAAGTGTTTCAAAGCTCCGAGCAGATACGAGCGGAATCTTCCACGCCCTTGCTCCGCCTGCTCTAGCTTCCCACCCTCCAGCAGGCGGGCGAAGAAGCCGTGCGCCAGATCGCGTGCGGCATCATCCGTGCGTCCTTCGCTGCGCAGAAAGGCCACCACTGGCGCATAGTAAGCGGCGCAGAGATCACTGAGCGCAGCCTTGGCGGACGTGTCACCGCCGCGCGAGCGCGCAATGAGTGTCCAGCGGGTGGCCTGGAAAGGAGAGTTCATGGGGGCGACAGTACTCGGCGGCGTACTGGAGGCTGTGGAGAGGTGATGACTGGTTTCCCACTGTAAGGCAGGAGGATAGTGTCACCCGGACGCATTTCGTCGGTCAGCGTCTTTTCATTCACCTGGACATCCATGCCACGTCCGTCCCGCCGATGTCCCAGGAAGGTGGGCATCTTCCACTCGCTGTAACCAGACTGTTTCAAGACATCTGCAAGAGTCATGCCCTTTGTCCAGGGCACATCGCCCGAACGTGGAGCGTAGAAGACATGCACCACCGGCACCTGCAGCGGTGGCAGCGTCACATCCCCATAGGTGGTCTTGCGGATGTCACGCACACGCATCTCAAAGTGGTCTATCTCATCCAGCTTCACGCGAAAGCGGCACTGGTCCATGATGTCCTTGTCGCTGGAAGTCACGCTGACATTGCCCAGCCGGACACCGCCTTTCTTCAAATGGGCCACACACTGCACCTGGCGGTCGGGTGAGCGCCGCAGCCAGCTCACAAAGGCATTGCCATCCTCACTCTCGCCCACACCGCCCTTGATCCAGTCCGTGGTGGCGATGCTGTGGGAGGGATCTTTGTCCATGATACTGCTCTCATCCCACGGCCCCAGGCTGTAGCTGACTTCGAGCTGCGCATGAGTCGGCAGAGCCGAGCGAGTACCTGCGCTGATGACGATGGACTCGATCCTGTCTCCAGGCAGATCCCAGGGCTGCCAGCTCTGATTGCGCGCTAAAGTGCCGCTGGTGGAGACAGGTTTCCCCTCCTTGTCCACCAGGCGCACGCTCAGAGTGGTCGCGTTGTCGAAATCCGGATGCCTGAGCCAGACAATAAGCCAGCATTCGTCTTTGTCATGGCTGCTCGCGCGTGAGGTGGTGCGCTCCAGCACCTTGCGCAGTTTATCCGTGATCTCCACGGGCTTGCCTGTGGGATCGTGCAGCCCCTCCATCCATGGCTGGTCATTGGGAGCCATGCGCATGAAGAGCAGTTCAGGCACCTGTTTCAAAGCCTTGGCCGTGGCCGGCGCGGGCACCATGTCGCTGAAAGGTTCCTTGGGTGGTATTGTAGCACTCCCCGTTAGGCCTTTCTCCACAATGGCCGGCGTGAAGTGGGAGAAGAGCAGTTTGCCCAGCACCTTTTCCCAGGGGATGAGGAACTCCCCGTCCACGCCGCCACGCTTGGCCAGCAGGCCGTTTTCCTCACGCTTCACCACACGGGCCAGCCAGCGGTGGTGGCTGTCATGCTCATAGACAATGACGTCACCGGGTGAGAATCCCGTATCCAGGCGGGATGCCATCCAGTGGCTGCCCTTGGTGATGCCTGTCTCGGTGCCGCCGGCAATCTTGTAGGCCTCGATGATGAATGACCGAACAAAAAGCGCGATCACTATCGCCACCACGATCTGCCCGCCCCAGCGGATCAGGCGACTGGAGCGTACCGTGGAGCCATCCGCCGGATTTCGGTGCATCCACCACAAGGTCGAAATCACCACGGAGGCCACGGCCACCAGTGTGAGTGTCACCGCCGCCCATGAGTAGGAGTCCTGGTGACGTGGCAGTTGGAAGAAGCCCGCGATGCCCGCGCCGATGATGGCCAGCGACCAGAGGAAGAGCTGCTTGCCCGCATGCGCGTTCACGTCATACCAGCGCTTGCTGGACTTCGTCGTGCCGGGCAGGCGCACACCGTAGAAGGGATTGGTCGGCACCAACCTCAGCCACAGCGGCAGGCTGGCGGCAAACATCACCAAGCCCGTGCCGGAGAAGACGATGGGGATGAGGAGCATGTTCTTCGCATCCGGCAGACTGCGCAGCCATAGCACCAGCGCCAGCGCCCCCAGGGCGAGCACAAAATCCAGCGCGGCGATGAGCCAGAAGACACGATGCGGATGAGTTTCCCAGCCGCTGACAGAGGCCTCCGCGCTGTCTCCGCGAGCCTCAAGTTCGAGCTGCCTCCGCGCCCACCACGGCACCAGGATCATCAGCAGGGTCAGCGGCACCCACACAAGGCCGAGCAGGAAGCTGTAAGGCGTGGCCTGGCTCAGCACGCGGGTGAGTAGTGGGAGTTCTTCAAGCTCCTTCGCCACCATGCTGGCATGCACGCTGCCACCTCCGCCTTGATGAGCGAAAACAATGCCGCCCAAGGCATGCCAGCCGATGGCCACACCTCCGGAGGCATGCCAGCCGAGGGCCACGCCGCCGAGTGACATGAAGCCCACGGACAATCCGCCCATGGCGAACAACAGGGCCAGAGCCAGCCCGCTGATGGAGATAAGCCCGATGCCAACTCCACCGAGCGCGATGCCGCCAAAAGCAAATCCACCGCAGGCCACCCAGCCACGGGCGATGCCGCCGCAGGCAAAGATCCCTCGGGCACGATCACCAAAGGCAAAGAAGCCATGCGCCTCGCGCGGCCGGCCCGTGGCCGGGTCACGACCATGCGCCACATGCACCAGCGGCAAGCCCCAGAGTGTGCGCTTGGACTTGTATTCGAAGCTCTCCCAGTTCCAGCCCTGCTGTTTCCAGAACTCATAGGGTTGTGTGGCCGCGCCCTCGATCTGCGTCTTCATCTCCCCGGCACTTTGCTGGCGGCGGTCGCGCTCTTTCTCCAGGGCCCGCATCACCACCGCATCCACACCATTGCTGACCTGCACCTTTTCGGAAGGCGCGGCAAATCTCCCCAGCGGAAGCTCGCCAGTCAGCAGCTCATAGAGCACCACGCCTAACGAATAAATGTCTGCGCGATGATCCACGCTGGAAGGCTGCTCGATCTGCTCCGGTGCCATGTAGGGCGCGGTGCCCAGCCTCGCGCCACTTTGCGTCAGCAGCATTTCCGCAGCGCGATCATCCACCAGCTTCGCAATGCCGAAGTCGGCGATCTTCACGCGGCCTTTGGAATCGAGCAGGATGTTCTCCGGCTTGATGTCGCGATGCAGCACACCCTGGTCGTGCGCCGCCTGCAGAGCCGCGCAGATGTCTGGCACGACCTTCAAAGCTTGTTCCGGCGTAAATCGCCCCGCCTTCATGGCCTGGCGCAGGTTCACCCCATCCACATACTCCATGATGAGATAGCAGTAGCCACCGCTCTCACCGAAATCATGCACGGCCACGATGCTCGGATGGCTGAGCCGCGCGAGCACGCGGCCCTCACGCGTGAAGCGCGAAGCAAAGCCCGGTGTCGCAGCGAGTGCCTTTGGCAGCACTTTCAGCGCTACCATGCGGTCCAGCCTGGGCTGTCGCGCTTTGAAGACCACACCCATGCCTCCCTGCCCGATCTTCTCCACGATCTGAAGATCCGGAAACGCGGCGGCGATGTCCGCCAGTTCCGGCAAATCACCGGGACCGAGCGGCAGCGTGTCCTGGTCCGTCGGCAGGGAAGCCATGGCCATCAGGCAGGCCGGGCACAGGCCCTGCGGCGCGTCTTCCGACAGCGGAGCCTGGCATTGCGGGCATTGGGGATGGGTGGATTCGTGGCTCATGCCGGCTTCCTGAGGAAAGCAGGCTGAAAGGTGACAGCCTCTTTTTCAAGCCTTCTGATGTTTGGTCTCGAAGAACCATGCGCACAGGTTAGATCAGACCCTTCGGCACTCCACTTTGTGCCCCGGCGTCATGTTGAACCAGCCTAGCGACACCAGCCCTTCCTCCCTCAAAGAGCCGCTTGAAGACATTCTTTTCAAGCTGCGCTTCCATGCCGTCTTGGACTGTTGGTTTGAGGCTCTGAAGCCGTTGCTCAAACAACTGATTCCTTATTTGCACACAGACCCCAGGTGCCGGGGGGTGCTTTTGGAGATGCTGGAACTGTATGAATACGACAGCTCTTTTCCTCACGAGGTCGCCGATTTGCTCCTGGATCATTTTCCCGAAGATCCAGGCGTGCGCAGGTTCATGCAGATCTTCGGGCTGAGCAGCTACGGAGACGATGGGATGGTCAGCCAGAGCGTGCACAAACTCTGCTACCGCCGACAGATCGATCCTGCCTTCTGGCTCGCGCAAGCCGTGCACGGCAGCCTTGGACGTTACTGGCCAAGCCGTCGCTCTGGTTGCACTGGGAAGGACCATACTTCTATCTGCGAGGATATCGTCGACCATCAGCTGGCCAAAGGGGAGAGTCGTCTCTTTCCTGTCTGGGTGGCCAGAACAAGCTGTTGGAACACGATCGATAGACGAGATTCTTGGTCAGACAAACTTGAGGTCTTTGACCTGAAGAAAGGATGGAGAGACTATCGCGACGCCGTGCCACCAGAGTCTTCATCGAACCTGGTGAACGAGCCAACGTGGTTGTCTGGGAACTCGAGGCGTGCCCGTCCCGAATCCGAAGAGTCACTGAGCCTCGCCCAGATCTTCGAGAGCGTCATCACAAAGGTAGCTCCTGAACTGGAGCCTTTGCTGGTGCTCGCACAGGTGGACCGCAGTCCACAAACTCGGGATTATCTTCTGGATGAATGGCAGAAGCTGGACAGCAAATCACAAAGCCGGCGTCTGCTCACTCTCTTCCTCGCCTGGAAGTTTGCAGATGATCCGGTGGTGGCCCCGGCTCTTTCTGGGGCTAATGAGCTGTCAGCCTATCGCGATGGGATAGATCCACTGCAAATCCACCTCGCGGATCCGGACTTCTCCAAATGCAGTCAGGATGACGCGCTGTGGGAGCCGCTCATGCAATCACTTCACCATGCCCGCGGCAATAAGCTTTACAGGTTCTTGAATACCATCGGCCGGCTGATCCTGCGCTTTGGCCGTCAAGAACGGGCCAGGGATGAATTGATCAAACGACTGAAAGCATCAGGCGAGCCGTATCTGGCAAATGCGGCGCTCAAAGAGTATGATGGGCATTGGGAAGTGGACGTCGCGGTCCTGTCATTGGAAGCCCTTGCGTTGTGCTGGCCGGACCATCCTGAGACCCGGGAAATGGTCGAGACAGCAGTCTATTCTCCCGTGGAAAGGATCCAGGATATCGCTGCCTGCCTCCTCGGGCGCATTTATCGGGGCGACGGATGGGCAGATGCCCTCCTGCGATCAGCGCTCATGGAAAGCAGCGACTTCCTGGCCGAGTATCTGGTGCGGAATCTCGGCAGAGAGGAGGTGGTGGATGAAGCCTTCGCACTGATGGAGCGCCTTCCAGATCAATGGGAGCATTCACATCTGTATGAGAGCGCTCCTCAATGTGTCATTGCTTTCTTCGGGCCTCGTTATGATCTGCTGGAAAGGCTGGCCGCCCTCATGAAGCGGACACCACACAAGGAGATGAAGGAGTCCATTGCTGATCTGCTAATCACCTACTCCTCTCAATGTGAGCAGGGCGGTCTGGTCAGCCCGTGGGAGGAGTGCAGACTCCGTGCGATCCGCGCGCAGCATCCTGACGTGAGCCAGTACGAATTTGTCCCGCTGCTCAAGAAAATGGCCCTGAATGACCCTGTCATGGAGGTGCGGCTGGCCGCGCTGGGAAAACTGCTCACAAAAGACGAGGCCAAGGTCTTTGCTGCGGAAGTGGTCGTAGAACTGGTGATGGAGGGTGAATTCAGAGCCACCGAACTTCTATGCTCTGCGAAGGCGGGGGATGAGAACCTGGCAGCGTGGCTCACAAGTTTCGCTCCAGGCTCTCCCTTTTGCGGCCCCTGCGAGGAGCTCTTCCACCTCCTCAAGACCTACTTTTTACGCACGAAGGCGACTCGTGACTACATGAGAGGCATGCTCCGCAAGGACCTTGCGGCAAAAGAGCTCAATGCCCACTTGTGGCTTCTGACGGTTGATCTGGGTGATATCGAATTCCTATGCCTGGAGTTTGACCGCTGGATCCATGAAAAGCGGCTCCGGTTCTATATTCTCGCCCGTCTGATGGACGGCTATATGAAGACCATGAGCAGGCTGGAGAGAGTGAACACAATTGAGCGGCTGGTGACGGGCCGTGACTTTGCCGGCCGTCATCACCTGGTGACTGCGCTGCTCATGATGTTGCAACCCTTGCGCGTTGAAACCCGCGATGAACTTTCAGACAGCGATCTCGCGCGAGTCGAGGCTTTGATTGATGACCTGCTGACCCGCGCTCCGCTTGCCATCCGCCTTGGGTTGCATCGCGTCATCGAGCGCCGGGCAACAAGGCAGGATTCGGAGCGGTGGTGGGCTTTTTATTTGAACTCGCTCTTTCCGATGCTTGCCGAAGTTGACAAGGAAGCGGAGAAAACGGCTCACACTTCGCGGTAGACCAGGATGGCGAACCAACGGGCCGTTGCTCAAACCCTAGCTGAGGGCAGGCATCACCTTCACGCCAGCGTGCGCAGCCACTCCTGGAGTTGCGCCAGGTCGATGGGCTTCACCAGAAACTTGTCGAAGCCGGCCTGGCGGGCGGTTTCCTGGTCGCGATCGCTGCCGTAGCCGGTCATGGCGATGAGGAAGACATTCGCCACGTCCGGATTCGCGCGGATCTGGCGGGCGATCTCAAACCCATCCATCCCTGGAAGACCGATGTCCAATAGCACCACCTCGGGTTTGAAATCGGTGACGATCTCCAGAGCTTCGCTGCCGCAGGTGGCGGTGCGGGTCTCGTGTCCTCGATTCCGTTGCAGGATGGAGAGGCTGCGCACGGAGTCGACATTGTCATCCACGATCAGCAGACGGCGTGGCACGCTGTCGGCGACCACTCGTCGAGGCGCTGGCATGTCCGGTGGTGGGCTGGCGAGCACGGGGAGACGCACGGTGAACTCTGTGCCCTGACCCAGACCTGCGCTGTGGGCTTTGATGGAACCTTCATGCAGCCTAACAAGACGTTGCACCAACGTGAGCCCGATGCCGAGTCCGCCATGCTGGCGGTCCAGTGTGCGGCTGGCCTGGACGAAGAGATCAAAAATGCGCGGCAGCAGCTCGGGGTCGATGCCGATGCCGTTGTCGATCACATGCACCACCACGTCACCACCATCGCGTTCGGCCTTCACCTCGATACGGCAGCCTTCACCGGCATACTTGGAGGCATTCGTGAGCAGATTGCCAAAGACCTGTTCAAGACGAGTGGCATCCGCATCCAGAAACACGGGCTCATTGGGTAGCGAGAGATGAAACTCCTGGTTTCGCGCAGCGCAGTCTGCCCGCACCAGGCTGGCGGAAGCATTGAGGATGGACTCGAGGGAGACGGACTGTTTGCGCAGCTCGATCTTGCCTTCCGTGATGCGTGACACATCCAGGAGGTCATCGATCATGCGGGACATGTTGTCGATCTGACGCCTCACCATGCTCTGCGCCTGCTCGCGATCCTTGCTGGAGGCGCCATCGCTGCGCAGGATCTCCGTGGCATTGCGTAGCGGTGCCAGTGGGTTGCGCAGCTCATGCGCGAGCATGGCCAGAAACTCATCCTTCCGGCGGTCTGCCTCGGCCAGCTTCGCATTCATGCGGGCCAGTTCCTGGCGCTGATGCGCGAGCTCGAAAAAGGTCGTGGCTTTGTTGAGCAGGATGGTGGCCTCGATCGGCTTCGCCAGGAAATCCACGGCGCCTTTGTCATAACCACGAATGCGGTACTGTGAATCCACCGTGCCCGCGGTGAGGAAGATGATGGGCACCCGGCGCGTGCGCTCCGTGCTGCGCATCACCTCGGCGAGTTCAAATCCATTCATGCCTGGCATCTGCACGTCCAGCAAAGCCAGCGCGTAGTCATGCAGCAGCAGCAGTTCCAGCGCTTCCGGGCCTGAGCGCGCCGTGTGCAGCTCGAGACCGTCCCGCTTCAAAAGCGCCGAGAGTGCCTGGAGATTGGTCTCCAGATCATCGACGAGCAGGAACTTGATGGACTCGGTGAAGCTCATGAGGACAGCGTTGCGGGAAGAGATTTCAGGAGCGCGGCGATCTCCTGCAGAGGAAAGGGACGTGCCTCAGGGCAGTGGGCGAGCGCGGCTCGTGGCATCGTGGTGCCTTCAGCACTGTCGGGGCTCTGGACCAGACCCTTTCCGCCAGCATCGATGATGGAGCGCAGTCCTGCGGCGCCATCGGTGCTGCCACCCGTGAGCACCACGCCCGTGAGAGTGTTGCCATAAGCATCTGCCGCGGACTGGAAGAGCACGTCGATGGCAGGACGGGAAAAGAGCACCGGCTCCTCGTTGGAAAGCGAGAGCGTAAAATCACTCTCCACCAGCAGGTGGTAGTCGGCTGGCGCGAAGTAGACCACACCACCGCGGATGGATTCTTTGTCCTCAGCCTCTTTCACGGCGATGCTGCAACGCTGCGCAAAGAGTTCCGCGAGAGTGCTCTTCTTGTCGGGAGGGATGTGCACCACCACAAACACCGGCAGCGGATAGGAAGCTGGAAGCGCGGGAAGCAGGATCATGAGCGCCTCGATGGCGCCCACGGAGGCGCCAATCACAACAGCGGCATCGGGCAGGGCTTTCATAGCTTCTGGTAGATACGCTCGAGGCGGTTAAACTCCATGAAAGCATCCGCATGCCCGGAGAATCTCAGGTTTTCCTTGGCACCGATGCCCAGGAACCCACGACGGACGAGCGAGTCTTTGAACAAGCCCACGGCGCGGTCCTGCAGAGATCGGTTGAAGTAGATCAGCACGTTCCGGCAGGACACGAGATGCGCTTCTGCGAACACGGAATCTGACACGAGGCTATGATCCGAGAAGACGGTCTGCTTTTTCAGCGTCTGGTCGAACTTTGCCCGGCCATAGGCTGCTGTGTAGTAGTCGGAGAGGGAGGCTTTGCCACCTGCGCGGCGGTAGTTCTCCGAGAACAGGGCGAGGCGATCGATCTCATAGATGCCCGCCTCCGCTTTCTGAAGCGCCTCGGTGTTGATATCCGTTGCGTAAAAGATGGTTCGGCTTTCCAGACCTTCTTCACGGAAAAGAATGGCCATGGAATACAGCTCCTCTCCGGAGCTGCATCCCGCCACCCAGACCTTGAGGGAAGGGTAGGTGCGCAGATGCGGCAGCACATCTCTCCGCAGAGTCAGGAAGTAGGAGGGATCGCGGAAGAGCTCGCTGACCTGCACCGTGAGATAGGGCAGCAGCCTGGGGATGAGGCCGGGATCATGCAGCACACGATGCTGAAGTTCCGAGAGGCTAGCGCAGCGGAAATGGTCCTTCGCCTGCAGCAGACGGCGCTTCAAAGATGCGGGTGAATAGTCCCGGAAATCATACCGGGACTTTTCATGAATGGCTGTCAGGAGCAGTTGCAGCTCCACAGCCTCGATCTCGGCGGCGGTGCTTTTCATCGCGGCATCCAGACTCGGATGAGGGAGAGAAGTTTTTCCACATCCAGCGGCTTCGCCAGATAATCATTGGCACCGGCGGCCAGGCACTTTTCCTGGTCATCCTTCATCGCCTTCGCGGTCAGCGCGATGATCGGCATCTTCTTCCATTCAGGACGCTTGCGGATCTCACGCATGGCGGTGATGCCATCCATCTCAGGCATCATGATGTCCATGAGCACGAGGTCGATGTTCGGCCCGTCCGTTTCCAGGGCTTGGATGGCTTCGCGCCCGTTGCGCGTGATCTGCAGTTTCACGCCACGGCCTTCCAGCAGGCTCGTGAGGGCAAAGATGTTCCGCACGTCATCCTCGGCGACGAGGATCCTGCGACCTTCCAGCGCGGCATCGCGGTTCGGAGACTTCTCCAGGATCTTCTGTTTCTCGACCGGCAGATCCGCCACGACCTGATGCAGGAAAAGTGTGACCTCGTCCAGCAGACGTTCAGGCGACTTCGCGCCTTTGATGATGATGGACTTCGAGTAGCGCCGGAGCTGCTGCTCTTCCTGGCTGCTGAGATCACGACCCGTGTAAACGATGACGGGAGGGAAGGAGTAGCGCTCCTCCGCGCTGAGCGTCTGGAGCAGCGAGTAGCCCGAGGCATCAGGCAGACTGAGGTCCAGCACCATGCAGTCAAAGGTGGTGGAGCGTAGAAGCTCCAGGCATTCCGCGGCGGAGCCCGCCCAGACAGTCTCGACTTCGCGGGAACCCAGCAGCTTCTGCACGGCATCGGCCTGCACGGCATCGTCTTCCACCACCAGCACGCGGCGCATCTTCTGCGTGAAGCGGCTTTCCATCTTTTGGAAGGCATCCACCAGCTCCTCACGCTTCACGGGTTTCAGCATGTATCCCACCGCGCCTAACGAAAGAGCTGTCTGCGCGTAGTCCGCACCGGAGACGACATGCACCGGAATGTGCCGCGTGCGCGCGTCCGCCTTCAGACGTTCCAGGACAAACAAGCCTGTGTTGTCCGGCAATCCAATGTCCAGCACGATGGCGCGTGGCACGAACTTTTGCGCCAGCCGCAGAGCCTCGTTGGCTGATCCTGCCACAAGGCATTGGAAGCCCATCTCATGCACGATGTCTGCCATGATCTGCGCAAAGCCAGCATCGTCCTCGACCGTGAGAATGATGCGGCTGGAGCTGGTGATCGTTTCGCGATCATCCGGAATAAGTGGCGCGGCAACAGAAGCGGGTGGTTCCGATGCTTGTGAGGTCGCCTGTCGCGGGGCCTCTGCCGTCGTCGCAGTTCTGGAGATCTCAGCTGCCGGCCCTTGATGAATAACGGGTGTCACCACCGTGAAGGTGCTGCCACGGCCGACCTCGCTGGAGAGCCGGATCTCGCCGCCCAGCAGGCGCACCAGCTCACGTGAGATGGAGAGGCCGAGGCCCGTGCCGCCATACTTCCGGTTCGTCGTGCCATCCGCCTGCTGGAACGGTTCAAAGATGATGCGCTGGTGCTCGTCTGCAATGCCGATTCCCGTGTCCTGCACCATGAAGGCCAGCTTGTTGCCAGCCTCGTTCCGCACGCTCAGCGTCACTCCACCGCGCTCCGTGAACTTCAGGGCATTGGAGATCAGGTTCTTCAGCACCTGCACGAGACGCTGTGAATCTGTCTCTATGGTTTCCGGCAGATCCGCGGAAGTCTCCATCTGCAACGTCAGGCCCTTCTGCTGCGCGATCGGCTCAAAGGTGCGGCGTAGATCTCCCATGAGATCCATCACGCGGATCGGCGCGGATTTGATCTCCATGTGACCGGCCTCGATCTTGGAAAGATCCAGCACATCATTGATGAGCAATAGCAGGTCATTGCCTGCGGATTCAATGGTGAGCGCATACTGGATCTGCTCGGCCGTCAGGTTGCCACCGCGATTCTCCGCCAGCAGCTTGGCCAGGATCAGCGAGGAGTTCAGCGGCGTGCGCAGCTCGTGAGACATGTTCGCCAGGAAATCCGACTTATATCGGCTGGCCTGCTCCACCAGCTTCGCCTGGGTTTCCAGCACACCTTTCGAGTGGTTCAGCTCATCCCGCTGATGCTCGAGAAGCTGGGTCTGCTCCTCCAGCTGCGCATTGGTCTGCTCCATCTCCACCTGCTGCAGCTCCATGCGCGTCTGGGATTCCTGCAAAGCGCGGCTCTGCTCCTCCAGCTCTTCATTGGAGACACGCAGTTCCTCGCTTTGTGTCTGGAGTTCCTCGCCCTGTCGTTGGGTCTCCAGAAGCAAGCTCTGCAGATTGTCACGGTAGTGAGCAGACTTGATGGCCACGGCGATCTGCGCGGAGCTTTCCTGCAGGAAGTCCTGCGTGGCGTTGTCCAGCGGGTGAATGAAGCCCAGCTCGAGCACCGCATTGACCTCGCCATCGGAGTTCGAGGGCACGATGATGAGCTCGCGGGGCAGGCTTTTGCCGAGCGCCGAACCAAAAGTGATATAACCCTCTGGAATTTCCTTGATGCGAAGAGCCGTCTTTTTGCTCACTGCCTGGGCGAGCAGGCCGTCATCCTTGATGAAGCCGTCTGGAACAAGGGCATTGGCAGGCACCCCATAGCTGGCGATGCGCCTGAAATGCTCGTCCTCCTTCGAAAACAGCACACCCACATGTGCATCCACATACTTGGTTAGGAAACCCAGGATGCTCTGGCCGAGCTGGCTGAGGTTTTGTTCGCCAAACATCGCCGTGGCCAGGCCCAGCTTGCCTCTTTGCAGCCAGTCCTGCCGGCGCCGGGTGGCGGTAGCGCGATGAATGAGGAATGCCACGACCGTGATCAGACCCACTCCCAGCACTGAGGTCACCACGGCGCTGGCGACGGCCACATGATACGCATCCAGCATGGCGGCCTGGCGCTCTTTGCGCAGACGCAGTTCCTCCGAGATCATGGTGGACACCTTTTCACGAATGGCATCCATGTCTGACTTGCCGCGGTCATTCGCCACGACCGCGACGGCAGCCTCAAACCCTTTGGTTTTCCTCAGTTCGATGGTCTCCTGCAGTTCGGCAAACTTGGCACCAACGTGACCTTTGAGCTGTTGGATCAGCCCCTGCTGGATCGGATTGTCCCGGGTCAGGTCCTGGGTGAGGGTCATCGCTTCATCAATGTCCGCATGAGCCGCATTGAAGGGGGCGAGATAGGTCGAGGAATTGGTGAGCAAGAAACCGCGCTGGCCTGTTTCGGCATCCTTCATCAAAGACAGGATGTTGCCGAGCGACACGATGACCTGGTGCGTGTGCGCCACCTGCTGCGCGTCGTCGTAAAGAAAGCTGGCATTGCGAAACGAGATCCAGCCAAAGACGATGAAAAAAAGAATGCCACAGCTAAGGCCTGTGATGACGGGAAGGCTGCCTGCCTTGGACGATGTGGACGGGCTTGGGGTGGGAGTCGAGTTTGGCATGCGGCAAGATAACCCATGCTGAACGAGCCGCGGACTGACACCCTGCGACCAAGTTTAGAGAATGGATTGCCTCGCTAATCGCATCTCATTCTTGGCCAGGACGGGTAAATTTTTGGCCCCCAAGCATTTTCCTGCCCGCTTTTCTCAGGTGTGCGACCCGGTCAGATTCAGCGACTTCCGTGTTTTTGCTTCACCAGGCGCATGACCTCATCAAACTTCTCCGCCATCCGGACGGCGGTGAATTCTGACCGTACGCGCACGGTGCCGGAGCTGATGAGGCGCTCGCGCTTCGGACCATCCAGCAGCAGGGATTCCAGGGCATCGGCCAGGGACTTCACATCATCCGGCTCGCAGAGAATGCCTCCGCCGGTGGCTTCGATGAGTTCCGGGAAGGCGGCATGCCGCGGCTGCACCACGGGCACGCCGCTAGCCATGGACTCGATCACATACAGCCCGAAGGCCTCTCCATAGGTCGCGGGCACGGAGAAGACGGTGAGGTCGCGGAAGAACTTCACCTTGTCATTGAAACTGAGATCCGGGTGCCACTCCACGCGGTCGGTCAGCTTGGCATCGGCGATCTTCTTCTTCAAACCGGCATGGTATTTCTGGTCCGAGGCCATCGTGGATCCACCGATCTTGAGCTTCACCCGAGGTACGGTGCCGCGCTTCGCGAGCTCGATGTAGGCATCCACCAAGGTCGTCAGGCCCTTGCCATGAATCATGCGGGCAAAGAAGCCGATGGTGGGCCAGTTGGGGTCTGGCCTGGCCGCGGCAAAAGCGGTGACATCCAGGCCATTGAAGATCACGCTCACCTTGTCTCGCGGCACTTCCAGGCGCTCCGCCATGGTATCGCCATAATAAGTGCTGGCGGTGATGAAGTGGTCCACATGCTGCGCATTGGAGCGCATGGCGGCCCAGCTTTCCGTGCGGAAAGGCTCCACCAGCGTATCGAGAAACGAGTCCTCACCCTGAAGCGAGACGATCACCGGGATGCCGAGGTCACGTTTGATGACCGGGCAGAGGCCCAGCAGCAGGCCGTTGGAGAGAGAGATCACATCAGGCTTCACCTCCGTCTTGATCCAGTCGAGTGCGCGTTTCCATTCGGGCCACTGATTGGCTTCCTCACCCTTCAGCGCGCCGAGGGTCATGCGGCCGAGGTCGCGCGGGCTCGTCATGCCGATGAAGTTCGAGGCGATCCGCAGGATGGCAGGGCTGTTCAGCCAGTTCAGCAGAAAGCGCGGCACGAAGCGCAGGAAGGGCAGCTTTTCCTGAAGATACAGTGTCACACCACCGACCTGGATGGGGATCTCCGGATTGCTCACCTCGCGGTCCGTGACCAGGGGGAGGTAGAGCGGGGCCATGATGGCGTCATGCCCGCGGGCACGCAGGGCGCGGATCAGGGCGTGGTCCCGGAGACAGCTTCCGCAGTAGAAGCTGCCCGTTCCGGGGGTGAGATGCAGGACTCTCATGGGGGGGGAGGGGGATGTGGATACGCCAGACCATACGCTCCAGCAAGCGGGGCTGCTTCATGGCTTCACCGGCATTCCGCAGTGGCAGATTGAGAGTGTCATTTGAGTGCTTGGCAGTCCGCCACCAGTCAGCCTAGCATGCGCGCCATGCTGAAAACGCTCTGCTGCTACCTTTCGCTGACGCTCACGCTGGCCGCGCAAACTGCCTTTGACCCGGCGGGTCTGAAGGAGATGGACCAGCTCATCGCCAAGGCGGTGGCGAAGAAGAACCCGAACGGAGCTGTCGTGCTGCTGGAGCATTGCGGGCAGACCCAGACCCTGGTCAAAGGTGCACGGGCTCTTGTACCGGTACGGGAGGAGATGACGGCGGACACGATCTTTGATGCGGCCTCGCTGACGAAGGTGGTGGCCACTCTGCCCAGCGTGATGATCCTGGCGGACCAGGGGAAGATCGATATCGAGGCACCGGTGAGCCGCTATCTCAAAGAGTTCGTCGGCGAAGGTCGCGATCTGATCTGTGTGCGGCATCTGCTCACGCACACCTCCGGACTCAAGCCGGGTATTCCGAGAGAGCCGGAATGGACCGGCTATGCGGAAGGCATCCGCCGCGCCACGAGCAGTGTGCCTGAAGGTCCGCCTAACAGCTTCTTCCGCTACAGTGACGTGAACTTCATCTTGTTAGGCGAGGTCGTGCAGCGGGTGAGTGGCAAGAAGCTGGATGTGTTCGCCCAGGACATGGTCTTCAAGCCGCTGAAGATGACCTCGACACGCTTCACACCTCCGGCGGACTGGCGGTCACGCATCGCGCCGACGGAGCGTGATGAGCTGGGCCAGATGCTGCGCGGTGTGGTGCATGACCCTACCTCACGCCGCATGGGCGGTGTCACCGGGCACGCAGGCCTTTTCACCACCGCTGCGGATCTCGCACGCTATGCACGAATGATTCTCGGTGGCGGCCAGCTTGATGGCGCGCGTGTGTTGACGACCGAGACCATCCAGAAGATGCAGACCGTGCAAACAGCCGCGACGGTGTTTGAGCGCCGCGGTCTGGGCTGGGACATTGATTCCAGTTACAGCCGTCCGCGTGGCGAGGTGTTTCCTCTCGGCTCGTTCGGTCACACCGGCTTCACAGGCACCAGTTTGTGGATGGATCCCGCCTCGCAGAGTTTTGTGGTTTTCCTGAGCTCGCGCCTGCATCCGGAAGGCGGCGGGAGTGTGCGTGACCTCTATGAACTGGTCGGCACCGCAGCGGCGAAATGCATCCCGGGTTTTGACTTCAAGAACGTGGCAGATGCTTTGCCAAAGCGTGATGAGAAGGAAGTGCCCACCGTGCTCAACGGCATCGATGTTTTGCAGCGCGATGACTTCGCCGCGCTGAAGGACCTTCGCGTGGGATTGATCACGAATCACACCGGCATGAATGTTCAGCGCGAAAACACCATCGACCTCCTGCATGAGTCCAAGGAGGTGAAGCTCGTGGCGCTCTTCAGTCCCGAGCATGGCATCCGCGGTGAGCTGGATCAGGAGAAGATCACCGACTCCAAGGACAAGAAGACCGGCCTGCCCGTCTACAGCCTGTATGGCGAGACCCGATCACCGAAGCCCGAGCATCTGAAGGATCTCGACGCGCTCGTCTTTGACATCCAGGACATCGGCTGCCGATTCTACACCTATATTTCCACACTGCGCTTGAGCATGGAAGCCGCGGCGAAGGCCGGGAAGAAGTTCATCGTGCTGGATCGCGTGAATCCCATCACCGGCGTGCAGGTGGAAGGTCCTGCCGTGGTGGATGAAGAAAAATTCACCGCCACGCATGCCATCCCCATCCGCCACGGCATGACCGTCGGCGAGCTTGCGAAGATGATGAATACTGAGCGCAAGATCGGCGCGGACCTGCAGGTCATCCGCTGTGAAGGCTGGAAGCGTGACCTGCACTATGACGAGACCGGTCTGCCCTGGCAGAATCCATCACCGAACATGCGCTCGCCGGAAGCTGCACTGCTGTATCCCGGTGTCGGTCTCCTGGAGTTCAGCATCAGCGTCGGTCGCGGCACTGAGACACCCTTCCAGGTGCTCGGCGCACCCTATGTGAATGATCTGCGCCTGGCCTATGAGCTGAACAAGCTCGGCCTGCCCGGCCTGCGCTTCGTGCCCGTGAAGTTCAAACCCACTGCCAGCGTCTTCAAAGACGAGCAATGCGGCGGCGTACGCCTCATCATCACCGACCGCGATGCCCTCGAGCCCGTCGCCGCCGGTGTGGCTATCGGCGTCACCTTCCAGAAGCTGTACCCCTCCTCCTTCGCCCTCAGCAAAGTCGGAACCTTGCTGAATCACGCAAAACTCCTGGAGCAGATCAAAGCCGGAAGAGACTGGCGCTCGATCGCCGAGTCCTGGGCCGCGGAGACCGCGGCGTTTGAAGTGCGACGAGCGGCTGTGCTGCTGTATTGATTGTTAGGTGGAGATGAGCGGTCGATCTCTTTTAACCACTGATGGACACCGATGAGCACTCATGATCCATACCGGACTAAAGCCACGTTTTATTGCCTGTCACCGGATAGGCGAATAAGCCGACAACCATCAGCAGCGCCCTCTTTGCATATTCTACATTTTTGTTGCCTGCAATGTTGCTCGCCGCACACAAAGCGTTCATTCATCTAAATTGTTATACCAAGTAATGAATTTTGCTGAGCTATTCCAGAAGCAGCGAATCGCGGGCTTTCCGGAACGATTGATCGAACACCACAAGCTCGTATCCGGCGTCGCCGTAAATTTAGCGATCGCACTCCGATCGCTCGGAATCGTGACCGACCCAGAACGAGCCGGGCTGATGGGAGCCGTTCATGACGCAGGAAAGAGCGTCGTAACGGAGGAACTCTCGATACCGGGAAGCGCTCATGAGGCAATCGGACGCGAAGTTGCATTGCGGCTAGGGCTTCCCGAATCCATATCGAAAATCTGTTGTTCCCACAGTTCTGACACCACAGATGAACTCGACACCGAGGAGATTGTCGTTCGCCTCGCCGATAAACTTTGGAAGGGCAAGAGAGATCCTGACTTCGAGAAGCAGGCAGTGCAACGTTTCTCGGCTGAATTGGGCAAGGAGGACTGGGAGGTCTTCATGAACCTTGATAAGATTTTTGAATCAATTGCCGAATCTGGTTATGAACGCCTCGAGGCAACTCGCGCATAACCAGCAGTACACCAATGTGAAACCGCAGCGAGCCGGGCTATCTCGCTAAGCTTGGCTCGTTCAGCATAGAACGAAGTTCCTCGCGGCCCGAATGTGATTTATTTTAGCTCAATGTCTCAGCCACTGCTTATCCTCGACCTCGACGAGACTCTCATCCACGCAACGAAGTCGCCGCTAGACCGGCCGAGCGACTTTGTTGTTGGCCCGTTTGAAGTATATCGACGGCCGCTTCTTTCCGAGTTCCTTGAGCGTATTGCGAGCCAATTTGAACTAGCGGTGTGGACATCCGCAGGCAGCGAGTATGCGGCAGAGATCGTCGCCCGGGTCTTTCGTGACTACCCTTTGCGCTTTCTCTGGTCGGCAGCGAGATGCACTCAACGCACGAACCATGAGACGTTTGAGCGATACACTGTGAAGGATCTTCGGAAGGTCACTCGCCTTGGATTTAGTCTGGAGCGGATGCTCATGATTGACGACAGTCCTGAGAAGCTTGAACGCAACTACGGAAACCATATTCGGATTCAGCCGTTTGAGGGTGACCTAGCCGACGACGAGTTGCCAAGACTCGCGAACTATTTGTTGTCTATCAGGGACGTTCCGAACTACCGTGGGCTTGAGAAGCGACATTGGCGCAGCCAAGTGTCGATATGAACGAAGACTGCTGTCACAAGAGGCCGAACAAAGCGCTGGCCCCAAGCAGATGGACCATGGGTGGACTGCGCAGATTGCCTGCGCGAAGTTTTTCGTTAGGCCTTCAAGAGCGCCAGAGGACAGGCGCACTCCAGGACGCGGCGCGGGGATCGTTAGGCTGTGTGTTGAAGGCATCGCACATCCTAAGCGGTGTCGACGAGGCAAGGGTGCCCTTGCCTCTCTGCCACACGCACTCCGGGACGCTCCGCGACTTCGGCTACTTCACCTTGAACCTCTCCGGCACGAGCTCATGTACGGCCTTGGCGATGATCTCCTCGATGCCGGAGGCGAAGCGGGTGGGGCGGCCGTAGTAGACCATGGCGCCGGCGGCTTCGTAGCCGCCTTCCTCCCAGACGCGCTGGGAGGGGATGTAGCAGGGGACATCGTTGGTGTAGGCATTGACCCAGGTGCGGGCGGGGTCGTTTTCCTTCTTGAAGCGCAGGCCGTAGTCGACCACGACCTCGCCGGGCAGATTGATGGTGAGCAGGGTATCGCCAAAGCTCCAGACCTGGACGTTGTAGGGCAGCTCGGTGGGGATCTTCTCTTTCCGCTCGAGCATGCCGAGGAAGTGCTTCGCATGGTAAGCAGTGGCCTTGGTGGCACTCTGGCTGTTTTTGAGCCAAGTGGCTTGATCGGGGAGAGTGTCGAAGGGCAGGGTGATATCCTTGCTGCCGCAGGTCATGGGGCCGGCGAGAGCCTTCATGGGCTCATTGATGAGGCGCACGACTTCTTTGGCGAGCTGGGCTCCGTGCAGATCGGCAAGCGCGAGCTCGCGGCGCGGATTCGGGTTCTGATCCGCACCACAGCCGATGGCGGTGAGGGCCACCACGCCGGGGAAGCGCAGCTCGAGCTCCTTTTGCGCGCAGCCGGCCCAGTCGGGATGAGTTTTGGGAATACTCAGCGTGGTGCAGTGGCAGGCGTAGCTGGTGTAGAGAGCGCGTAATTCACCGTCTGGCGAGGTCACGCGGATCACGGGCAGAGCATGATCCACGGGGCCGCCATAGTTGGGGCTGTTGGCAAAGCCCGTGGGTGTTTTGAGCCGGCGGTTCATGGCAAAGCCCACCTTTCCGGAGGACCACTCGACCTTGGCTTCCTTCTGCGCGTTCAGTGCCTCGATGACCACCTCGGTCATTTTGACGGTGAGGAACTCGCCGTATTGATTCACATGTTGCTGCTCGGTCTCGGTCAGATCTGTGCCGAACAAAAAGGGCAGCACGCCTGGCAGCATGGGGGCGCAGTGAGTGTGGCTGGAGTGCAGGGAGAAGCGCGCATCCTCAAGCTTCCAACCGGCCTTCTGCACATTGGCCAAAACCTCAGCGCGTATCTTTCCAGGCACGCCGCAGTTATCGACGGTGAGCATGACCACAGGTGTCTCGTTGTCCCAGGTCAGGGCCATGGCCTTCGCGTGCAGGGGCATCTGCACGCCTTCGTGCTCGGCGGTGCGGCTGCCGTAGCCGCTGAGGCGCACGGGGTGCGTGGGAGTGATGTCCACACTGGCAGCACCGGCTTTCCAGGCCGCGTCCGCAGTGGTCAGACTCATAAGGCATCCCAAGGTGAGAGTCGAAACGACCGAAAGGAGACGCTGGCGGGCTGCGCGGCTGATGAACATGCTGTATCTTCCTCAAAAAGAACCACTTTCGCCAAGGCTGGATATGCGTTCGGTTGTGACGTGAAACCGTGGTAAAAGTGATCCTGACCCGGCCATGAAGCTGTCCTAGCTCGTAGTTGCTTGTAAGGTTTCTAGAATGAAACTGAGACGGCGGCGTCTGATAACCGCTCCCCAATGAAAAAAAGCCAAGCCTCCGCCCCGCACCGTCCGCCACCGAACACGTCACGCTGGAGGACTTGGCGGCGCCGGCTGCTCCTGAGTTTCATGGTGCTGAGCCTGCTGGCCACGGTGAGCCTGGCGGTGGTCCTGGGCATCTACGCGCAGATGGCGAAGAAGTATGACCTGGCCGCGCTGGGCCAGATGCCCGAACGAACGATGGTGATGGACTCCACAGGTGAACTGCTGGGCAGGATGCACGGGGAAAACCGCATCGTCGTGCCGCTGAGCCAGGTGGCGCCGCAGTTTGTCCAGGCCCTGCTCGCGCGTGAAGACAGCCGTTTCTACAATCATCGCGGAGTCGACTTTTACGGCGTGGCCCGTGCCACGGTGCGTAACATCAAAGAGCGCCGCGTGGTGCAGGGAGCGAGCACACTGACCATGCAGCTGGCGCGCAACAGCTACCCGGACCTGAACGACCGGTCGTTTCACCGCAAGCTGCTGGAGATCATGCTGGCGCGCCGCATCGAGAAAATGTGGAGCAAGGAGCAGATCATCGAGCACTACGTGAACCGCATCTTCTTCGGCACGGGTGTGTATGGCATCCAGCGGGCGAGCCAAGTGTATTTTGGCAAGCATGCCAGCCAGCTCACGCTGAGCGAGTCGGCGATGATCGCGGGCATCATCCGCAGCCCGGTGCGCTTCTCGCCATTCCGCAATTACGAAGGCGCCATCAAGGAGCGCAATGATGTGCTGCAGCGCATGCTGACGCTGAAGATGATCACAGCCGAAGAAGAACTGCAGGCACGCTATGCGGATGTGGTGATCCGCGCGCAGCCGCTGTTTCAAAGCCAGGGTGACTGGGCGCTAGACTCCGTGAGACGTGACCTGGATCGCCTGCTGGAAAATCATGAGATCGAGGACGGTGGTCTGCTGGTCTACACGACGCTGAACAAAGAGTTGCAAACAGCCGCGGAGGAGGCGGTGGAGAAACGTCTCGCCACCGTGGAAACGACGCGCGGCTACAAGCACCCCATCAAGGCCAAGTTTGACGAGACCTGGGATCCGGCCACGGAACTGACGACCACGCCTTATCTGCAGGGTGCGCTGACGGTGCTGGACAATGAAACCGGAGGCATCCTCGCGATTGTCGGCGGTCGTGACTACCGGCAGAGCAAGTTCAACCGCGCCACACTGGGCCAGCGGCAGATCGGCTCCACGGTGAAGCCTTTTGTCTATGCGACGGGGCTGGCCAGCGGCTTCCTGCCGGGCACGCTGATTGACGATGCGCCTTTGCAGCCGGGTGAGATCGATGGAGCGGATCCGTCCTGGAATCCGCAGAACTCGGATAACAAATTTTTAGGTGCGCAGACCCTCACGGCGGGGCTTGTGCAGAGCCGCAACACCATGACCATCCGCCTGGGCAACTACGCCGGACTAGACCGCGTGCTGCGTGTGCTCGGAGATGCAGGCATCGGCGATCATGCAGTGAAGAATCCGCAGCTCTTCATCGGCAATCTTTCCGGCAATGCGCGTGAGCTTGCGAGTGCCTTCACCATCTTTCCGAATGATGGCGTGCGCCGCCGGCCCTTCATCATTCACAAGATCACGGACAAGGCGGGGAACACGCTCTACGATGCCAGTGTCATCGAGGTGGAGGTGCTGACTCCTGGTGTGGCGCATGTGATGCGGCGCATTCTGGGGCAGGTGATGGACAAGGGCACGGCAGCGAGCCTGCGCTCCCAGCACGGTTTTAAAGAAAAGGGGGGTGGCAAGACTGGCACCACCAACGATTACAAAGATGCGTGGTTCGCGGGTTACACGGACCGCATCACATGCGCGGTGTGGGTGGGCTTGGACAAGCCGGAGACGATCATCGACGAAGGTTATGGCAGCCGCATGGCCATCCCGATCTGGGCGGACGTGGCGAAGAAGGCGGTGGCGCTGGGTTACATCCCGGCCGGACCGCGCACGGAGCCGCCACTGACGAGCGTGGCGCTGTGCCGGAACACCAGCCAGCTCGCCACGGCGGGCTGCCAGGCCTCGGGCATGGCGTATGAGGATGAACTTCCCTATGATCTGATCCCGCAGGGCTTCTGCCAGCTACACACGGGCATCGTGGCGCAACCGCAGATGCAGCCGCGCCGCTCGGGTCCGCGCGGCCCGGGATTGTTTGACCGCATCCGTGGCTGGTTCCGCTGAGGCGGCATGGAGGATGCGACCGGAATCTTGCGCTTCATGGTGCTCATGCGCACTATGAAGCGATGATCCAGCCGCTGCTCAAAGACGAGGCCCTTTTGGCCGATATCGCTTCCGTTTCGAAGGACGATGAGCGTTTGCAGATCTGGTGGTTAGGCCAGAGTGGTTTTCTGCTGAAGCAGGCAGGAGCCACGCTGCTGTTTGATCCTTATCTGTCAGACTCGCTGACGAAGAAGTATGCGGCCACGGACAAGCCGCATTTGCGCATGACGGAGCTGTGTGTGGATCCTGCACGCCTTGCGGGCATCCCGCTGGTGACCGCGAGCCATATCCACACGGATCATCTGGATGCGGAAACCTTGGTGCCGTTGGCGAAAAGCAATCCTGGTTATACTCTGGTGCTGCCCGCAGCGATTGTTTCAGAGGCAAAGCAGCGTCTAGCAGATGCTGAGATCACGCTGGCAGGTCTGGATGAGAAGGAGACCTTGGACGGTGAATGGAAGATCACTGGCATCGCGGCCGCGCATAACGATGTGAAGCGAGATGAGCAGGGCAGGTGTCACTTCCTCGGCTTCATCGCGCAGCGTGGCGGATTCACGATTTATCACAGTGGTGACACGCTCATGCATGACGGCTTGCTGCCCGCGCTGCGTGAGTTTGGGCCGATTGATCTCATGCTGCTGCCGATCAATGGGAACAAGCCGGAGCGACGAGTGGCCGGGAACTTGAACGGCACAGAGGCGGCGGAGCTGGCGAAGGCTTGTGGCGCGCGGCTTGTGGTGCCGTGCCACTATGACATGTTCACGTTTAACACGGTGACGCCGGATGAGTTTGTCCAGGCGTGTGAGCGGCTCGGGCAGAAGCATGAGGTAATGCTCTGCGGGGGACGTGTGACGATGGAGCGCGCTTGAGGCGAGGGAGTCGCGGCAGCGTCCTGGACTGCGCCTGTCCTCTGGCGCTCTCGACGGAGCGCGTGATCTGCGCACTTCTATAGATGAATGGATCTCGAAGGCCTTCGCAGATAGCTTGCGCGATATCTCCTCGCACGGACTTCCAAAGCGCCGGAGGACCGGCGCACTCCAGGACGCTACGCGAAGATCGCTAACTTACTCCGCGGCCTTTTCGGCAGCGGCCTTCTTCTTCTTCTTGGAGCCGGCATTGCGGAGGACCTTTGGAATCGGGTCTTCCTTCTTCTGCAGCGCACGACGAAGCTTGCGAAGAGCGATGTTCTGAAGCTGACGAATACGCTCACGCGTGACGCCAAACTCCTGACCGACTTCTTCCAGCGTGCGAGGCTTCTGACCGGCAAGGCCGAAGCGAGCATCGATGATCTTGCGTTCGCGCTCATCAAGAACGGTAAGCAGGCCATCAAGCTGGCCGTGCATGTTCTTGTGGCTGAGCAGTTCGAAAGGTGTCTGGGCGTTTTCGTCGCCCACGATCTCACCGAACTCGGTGCTGTCGTCATCGCTGATCGGCGCATCGAGAGACGCGGGACGCATGGAGGCGACCTTGAGCTGGCTCAGCTTGGCGCGGTCGATACCGATTTCCTCGGAAAGCTCGTCATCCGTAGGCTCGCGACCGAGTTCCTCAGACATGGCCATGGCCACACGACGCATCTTGCTGATCTTGTCCACCATGTGGACAGGAAGGCGGATGGTCTTGGACTGGTTCGCGAGAGCGCGCTTGATGGACTGCTTGATCCACCAAGCAGCGTACGTGGAGAGCTTGCCACCCTTGTTAGGGTCAAAGCGCTCCACCGCCTTCATGAGGCCGATGTTGCCTTCGGAAATAAGGTCCAGCAATGGAAGCCCGTAGTTCGCGTAGTCTTGGGCGATTTTCACGACCAGACGAAGGTTCGCACGGATCATGTGTGATCGTGCTTCGGGGTCGCCGCGCTTGATGCGCTCAGCGAGGTCCACTTCCTGTTCGGGAGTCAGCAGGTCAGTCTTGCCGATCTCACGCAGGTAGATTTTAATGCCTCCGTCGAGTTCCATGTCAGGGAATACAGATTTAAATACGAACTAGTTACAGGTTACGTTGATACCCCGACGATACGAAGGGGATTTCAAACTTAACACACAATGGTTGAGGAATCCTCAATTATTTTTGGAGCAATGATTTTGCCAGAAATCATATGAAGAAAGACATACTCCTAAAGAGGGCGGCTGATCTCTTTCTCGGCACACAATTGTCACCCATTTGGGGGACATCGCTGGCGATAACGAGCCAGTGCACAGCTTCCTTGGGTAACTCTGATGTTCGTCTCGGAAATTTTGCTTGGTAGAGATTTCTTCGCACTTAAATCCGGGTGTAGGGATAGGTGGCACACGAAAATGTCAGATTCTTGAAAGGTCATTCAAACTCAGCTTGCCAGGAGGGGGCTTGATGCTAAAACTCAGGCTCAGACGAAGAACAAAAATGTTTAAAATTTAGCAAACTTGAGTCTTTTGGTTTTCTAAAATTTAAAACTTTTTGTGCTAATTCTAAAAAATATCTTGCTGATGTGAGATATTGCGTGTTATTATAACTTTAACTGCGGGTATAGCTTAATGGTAAAGTTCCAGCCTTCCAAGCTGGCCATGTGGGTTCGATTCCCACTACCCGCTCCAGTTAGAGGCTCCTTCCACACGCAAAATTTTAGAATTAGCAGCTATGAAAACATTCTCTCATTTGCCTCTCGCATTTGGCGTCATCGCTGCATTTTTTGGAGCAGTGATTTCCAGTGCTGCTGCGCCTTGTGATGACATTGCACGCGATGTGTCTCTGGCGGTGGAGAAAGAACCCGGAAAGGTTCTCATGATTGTGGAAGATGCTCTCGTCATCAATGAGTCGTGCGCCTGCGAAATCACGCGCGCTGCCATATTGTCTGCCAAGGCTGACGCGACACTGGTGAACCAGATTGTTCAGACGGCGATCGCCGTGGCCCCTAAGATGTCTGGCGTGATCATGGACTGCGCCACTGCAGTCGCACCGAGCGCCGCCGCCACTCCCCAGCCGATCGTGATGAGCGAATCTGGCAAAGACGTGAAGAACCCGGTCCCCCTGGCTCCCGCCCCAGTTGTGGTGGAAGAGGACTACATCATTCCCGCCTCCATTCGTGGCATCTATCTTCTGCAACCTCCCGCCGGTGGTTTCCCTCCTGGCAAGAAGCGCTGCAAAGGCAACGGTTGCATCTCTCCGTATATCAATCTGCCGTTCTACCCTTGAGTTTGGGACTCACGCCTTTCTGACTTCCGAGCAGCAACCCTTCTTCAACACTCATGCGCTCCCTCCTCTATTTGCTTACCGCGATGGGCATTTTTGCTTTGAGCACTCGCGCTGGAGCGCAGGGTTTGGTGGCCATTCAGAATTATTCCGGTGATTTTCAGGCGGACGAGCCGCTCACCTGGAGCATCACCACCCGTGGTGGTTACGATCAGCTGGAGTATGACATCCCTGGCGTTGAGAGCTTTGAGACCTTTTATGTGCAGGGCGGCATCGGGGCGACTTACACGGATGCAGATCAAACCACCCCCTGGAGCTTCGCGGTCGATCTCGGTGCCATCCACTATCTGGATGATATCGAGCGCTACGATAACACCTTCTATAATGCACGTGTGGCCTTCAATATCGCCCATCAGGTTTCGCAGCGTCTGAAGATCAGCAATAACTTCTTCCTCACCTATGAGGCGCAGCCAAACATGGCTCTCGGTGGCACGACCACGCTGTTCAACGGCCAGTATCTCTATGGCTTCAACAATTTCAACGTGAGCTATGCCTGGAGCCAGCGCTTCTCCACCACCACTTCCTTGACGGTGGACGGCATCACCTATGAAGACGACATTGTTTCTGAAGCCGAGGACCGTCTGTCCCAGCTCGTCGCGCAGCAGTTCACCTATGCGCTGACCAAGCGCACGAGCGTCACCGCCGAGTATCGTTTCCGCAATGTGGGATATCAGAACTCCAGGGGACGTGACTATCAGTCCCACTTCGCCCTGGCGGGCATCGACCACGCCTGGAGCCAGCGCTTCTCGGGATCCTTCCGCGCGGGTGCTGAGTTCATGCGCTCCGAGCGCACCAACCAAACGGCACCTTACGCCGAGGTGGCTCTCAACTACGCCGTGGCACGTCAGACTCAGGCTCGCTGGTTCGGTGCTCTGGGCTTCGATGGGGCTGAGCTCTCCTCCTTCCAGAGCCGCTATTCCCTCCGCACTGGCGTGAATGTGACTCATCGCATCAATAAGCGCGTCGGTGTCCACGCAGGCACGCAGTATGCCTACAGTGACTTTGATGGTGGTTCTGTGACGAATGATGTGACGGAGCACAGCCTCATGTTGTCCGCCGGTGTGAGCTATAACATCACGGAGAATCTGGCCCTGGATGCCGCCTACACCTACTCTCTGCTTTCCTCGGACGATGCCGCTCGTGAGTTTCAGCGCAACAACATCTCCCTGGGCCTGACAGCTTCCTTCTGATCCACTCTCCCCAACAGCCAAACCTCAATCCGCCAGCGGCAGGCCCTCAAGCTCCGCTGGCGGATTCTAAGCTGAAAAATGATTAACAAACTCAGATAATCAATTCACTATGAGCGAAGCCGGCAAAGACATCCAGGCCCAGGCCATCGATTCCTGGCAGATCATCCGCAATCGCTTCGGCCTGATCTGCCTGTCGTTCCTCCTTGTTTTCGCCACGGCGGCCATCATCACCTACATCATGCCGCGCAAATACCGCGGCCGTGTGGAGATGAAGATCGAGCGTTTGCAGAACAAGGTGCAGGTCTTCAACCGGGATACGAGTGACATGCTGGCAGGCAGTGATGTGTTTGTGAAGACGGAGTTCGAGAGCATCAACAAACCCGAGACGCTCTACCCGGTGATCGAGAAGCTGGATCTGCAGAAGAAATGGAGCCTGCCTTCCCGCCAGGCTGCCTTGGGCAAGCTGCAGGGGAATCTGAACGCGCAGTCCATGCCGCGTTCGGACTTTGTGATCATCGAATTCTATGATCAGGATGCCGCGCTGGCGGCTGATGTGGCGAATGCTGTGGCCTCCAGCTACATGACGCAGCGCATCGAGATCGACTCCTCGCAGAAGCGCGAGGCTCTGGAGCGCATGCAAAAGCAGATCGCTGAGCAGGAATCACTGCGTGACCAGGCTCGTGCCAAGATGCTGGAGGCCAAGAAAAAGGCCGGCATCGTCGGAGACTGGATCGCCGGTGGCGGCCCATCCATCACGCCGGGTGTGAGCCTCGCCACCAGCAAGGACGGCATGGTGGCCTCACGTGAGCAGGCCATGCTCCAGTCAGATCTGGAGGTTCAGAACCTCACCTCCGAGCTTGAGCAGCTGGACAAGCTTTCTCCGGATGAACTGGTGGCCCGCGCCTCCGGCCTCCGTCTGGACAATCCAAATCTCACCAGCATGACGGCGGAGTACCAGAAGCTGCAGATCACGCGTGAGGGCCTGAGCCAGCAAGGTCTGGGCAGGAAGCACCCGCTGGTGCAGACGGCTGACAAGCAGCTCGCCAAGTCAAAAGAACTCATTCTCGCCGAGACCCAATCCTACATCGAAGGTCTGAAGAACCGCTTCGATGCCGCCAAAATGCGCCGCGAAACTCTGCAGACCTACAGCAAGGAGGCGGACAAGGAGCAGATCTCCAAAGGCGCCACCTACAACGACTACAAGATCGCCATGGACGATGTCACTTACATCGAGGCGTTGCTCCTGAAGTTCAGGGAGAGCTATTCGGAGAACAATGCCAGCCTGCAACTGGTGAAGTCTCCCGCCACCATTTATGCCAAGGCGGAGGCTGAGGGCCGTCCTTCCAAGCCGAACATCAGCCTCAACTTGGCGTTAGGCGGCGTGCTCGGTCTCATGTTCGGCCTCGGCCTGGCTTTCTTCCTGGAGTACATGGACACCACGGTGAAGAGCCTGGATGACGTGGAGCGCTTCCTCGGCGTGCCAGTGCTCGCGGTGGTGCCAAAGAATGTCGGCGTGCTGCACCGCACCAGCGGCTTCAATCCGGATGCGGAGGCCTATCGAATTTTGCGGACAAACATCGAGTTCAACCGCCGGAATCCCGAGGCGAACTGCATCACCGTCACCAGCGGCGGGGCAGGGGAGGGCAAGTCCACCACGCTGTGCAATCTGGCCACGGTCTGCGCGCAGGGGGGCTACAGCGTGCTGCTGATCGATGCTGACCTGCGCCGTCCGAGCCTGCACCGGCTCTTTGATGTCAGCAATGCCAACGGCCTGACCAATTATCTGACCATGAACATCCGCCTGGAGGATGTCGTGGTGCGCACCCCGATCGACAATCTTTATTTCCTCCCAAGCGGCCTGCTGCCCGCGGACAGCGCCGGCATCCTGAATTCCCAGCGCATGAGCGAGCTGATCGCGGACGTGAAGAGCCGCTTCGATCTTGTGCTCATCGACTCCCCGCCGATCCTGGGTGTCAGTGATGCCTCCGTGCTCTCCAATGAGGCGGACATGACCATGCTGGTGGTTCAGCATCGCAAGCTGCCGCGCCACATGCTCATGCGCGTGAAGCAGACCGTGGAGAATGTCGGCGGGCGTGTGCTCGGGGTGGTGCTGAATAATGTGGATGTCCGCAGTGACTCGCAGTACCAATACTACACCAGCTACTACACCTATTACTCGCCGAACAACCAGGCGGCTGCGCCTGGAGAGCAGCCGCAGAAGCGCCGCCGCCGCTCGGATGCGCCTGCTGCTCCCAATGCCGCGCCCTCGCCTGCGTCCCGGGCTCCTCAGGGAGATCTTTTCTAACCGCACGGATTCGTTTATACTTCTGCCATGAAAACACTGATCACGTTTTTCCTCAGCGCCGTCCTCGGTCTGGCCGGGCTTCAGGCCCAGACGGGCGAACTGCCCCTGCGCAAAGGTGACCGCATCACCGTCTCCGTCGGGGGGATTCCTGACAATGAGATCCAGCAGATCCGAGGTGTGTACACCGTCTCTGACGACGGCACGATCCCCCTCCTTTACATCGGCAATGTCCGCGCGGTCGGCCTGAAGCCTTCGGCGTTGCAGCGGAGCATTGAGCAGAACTACATCGGCCAGGAGATCTACACCCGTCCGACCGTGGTGGTGTCCATTGATGGCGGTGAAAGCACGGCCACCATGCGCACCGTGATGATCACCGGAGTGAACAAGCCCGGAGCTGTGCCCTACAAGCAGAGCATGACACTTTCCCAGGCCATCATGACGGCCGGCGGCCCCACGCCTTTCGGCAGCATGAAGAAGGTGAAGCTCATCCGCGCCGGGCGCGCTGCCACGCTTCATAATCTGTCCAGCGGTGCCGGAGATCCGAACGTGGATGTGCAGGTGCAGCCGGATGACCAGATCATCGTGCCCGAGTAACCAGGCTGTGCTCTGGCGCTGACTTTGACCCATGCCCAGGCCTTCCTCCCGCCAGCCCGTGCCCGATGAGCGGGAGGAGATCCGCGCCATCTACGCCGCTCTGGAGGCCCGGCCCCTGCCGAGGGACTGCCAGATGCGCACCCGGTGCTGCCATTTCCGACTGGCGGGCCACACCCCCATGCTCACGCTCGGTGAGGCGCTTTACGCTGCCCGCGGGGTTCGTGCCAGTGGCCGGAAGAACTTGAAGCCTCACCCTGACGGTGCGTGCCCGCTGTTGGGCCAGGATGGCCGCTGTACCATTTACCAGCACCGGCCCTTCGGTTGCCGCACGCATTTTTGCCAGGCGGCCGGGGGAATGTATCCCCGCAAGCATGTTGCCGACTTGATTCAGCGCCTGGAAGCCCTGGATGAAAAACTCGGCGGAGAGGGGGGGCGTCCGCTGGCTGGCATCATCGAAGAAGTTTTGTCAAAATGGCCAAAGAAGAGCTGATCTGCAACGTTCAAGGACCCCGCGGTCCGCATACTGCGGCTAATTTTCGCCCGAGAAGTTTTGTATTGTCATTGTATTTGCGATCAGCGATGATCGTCGACCGTGCTCCCAGCCCACCCCTTAGCCCATTCATGAAATTCCTACCTTTCAAGAGCGCTTTTGCTACTCTGAGCGTCCTGCTCATCCAGGCAAGCGCTGCGTTCGGTGCCGTCGTCATCGACACCCAACCCGCCAACGTGACCGTGCCTGATGCCACCAAGATCACTCTGACGGTGGCTGCCCATTCCACAACGAGCAGCCCGCTTTCGTATAAATGGTGGAAGCTGGTCAACAACCAAGCCGTCGAAGTCAGGGCCGAGTCCTCGGTCAGTTCGTTCGTTATTGCCAGTTCCAAGAATACCGATGAAGGCGAGTATTATGTGACGGTGACGGAACAGGCGCTAGGTTTTGATTGGGTAAACTCGGCTAACGGCCTGGTCACGGTAAACGTGCGTCCCAAGATCAGCGGGAATCCCGCAGCTCCGGCCGTCCCTCCCACGGCATTTGACGATACCAAGGATGATGTCTCGTTCACCGTCACTCTGGACCCAGTGGTTGGCGAAGGTCCTTTCATCTACTCCTGGCAGAAAAAGATCGGCACCACCTACACCTTGGTGGCTGGCCCCACGAACACTGTTGACCGTTCGAACGTTCTCCAGCTCAATAACGTGGAGCTGGATGATGCGGGTATCTACCGTGCGGTGGTGACCAATGCCTCCAATATCAATGTCTTCAGCAAGGACGTCATCCTGAAGGTCAACACGCGTCCTACGATCCTGACCCAGCCAGCAGCCAACCTGATCGTCACTTACGGTGCCGCAGGCACCTTGAAGGTGGTGGCGGGTGGCAATGGCCCCTTCTACTATCGCTGGTTCAAAAACAACGTGTTGATTCCCAAGGCCTCGGCTGCCACCCTTTCGATCAAAGGCACGGACATCGTGACGGACGGCCTGGCAGAAGGTCCTGGCACTTATCGTGTGGAAGTGGTCAATTCCTACAGCCCCGGCTTTACAGACACCAAGAATCCGTTTTTCGGAAGCACGGTCACCTCCAGCATGAATGCTGACGTGGTGGTGATTCGCAAACCCAAGATCACCACGCAGCCTGTGAAGCTGACGAAGAGCCTCATGACGGCCGCCAATGCTGCCACCTTCAATGTCCAGATGGATACCACGGGTAACGAGGGCACCCTACTGTTTCAGTGGTACAAAGACAACAAGATCCTGAACGTGCCGGGTTCCACTACGGACACCCTGACCTTCGACCCGCTCACCTGGAATGACCGCGGCAGCTACAAGGTGGTCATCAAAAACCAGGTCGGCACCGTCACCAGCGCTTCTGCTTTGCTGACCGTCATCTCCCCGCCTATCATTACCTCCCGCAGCCCTGACCAGACCTTCGGAGGCACCAAAGGCGCGGCGAAGCTCTTCGTCGTCGCTACAGGCACCGCTCCGTTGAAGTATGAGTGGCGGTTCCGTCCTGTGGCCCAGGGAGTTTATAATCCCTTGGTTATTGGCACGGCGGCCACCCTGGCCCTTTCCAACCTTTCGGTGGCACGTCACGGCTATTATCAGTGCACTGTTCTCAATGCACCCAAAGGCGAGCCTACGGGCACGGTGGTCTCGGCAGAGATGTATTTGCAGGTGGATGAAGCGCCGAAGATCACCAAGCAGACCACGGTGATGCCCTATGACGGTAGCATCACGAAAGGCACGCCAAATATTCCGGCGGGTAAGAAGCTGCATCTGGTCGTGGAAGCCACCGGTACTGACCGCACGGCACCTGCCGGCGATTTCCTCGCCAATCCTCTGACCTTCCAATGGCTGAAAAATGGCATCGCCATTGGCGGTGCCACCACCAGTCAATTGGTCATCGACCCCGCATCGACCCTCGATTCCGGGAAGTACAGCTGCCGGGTGGGCAACTATATCGCCACGCTGATCAGCGCAACCGTGGTCATCACGGTCAACGGTCCGCCTGTGATTACCGTGCAGCCAGGGGATGTCACCGGGACCGAGGAAGATCTTGTGCAATCCACGCCGGTGGTCGCGACGGGCAAGGGGTCCATTCAGTATGAGTGGCAGAAGCAGACAGGCGGCGTCTGGGGTGCTGCGACCAATCCTACGAAGCAGCTGGGGGCCAAGCTGGTCTTCGCCCAGGCCAAGGTGGCCTACGGTGGCAAGTATCGGGTGCGTGTGTATTCTTTCCCTTTCTTTGGTGATACCTTCAGTAATGAGATCAATGTGCAGATCGACCCCATCGACCCGCCGACCATTCAGGCCGTGGCCGGCATTTCGAATGTTCCGTTCTTCCCCAGAATCGCCAGGGCAGGCGAGAAGGTGAGGATCTTTGGCACTAATCTCAACTATCCCGCCACGGTCACCTTTGGCGGTGTGGTGGGTTCGTCCGTGTATGAACCCGTCACTAAATCGTTGCTCGCCACGGTCCCGGCAAATGCACCTACGACGGCCAGCAATCTGCAGGTCACGATCACGGGCAGGGTGACAGGCTCTTCGGGCGGAGGCACGGCCACGGCTCCACAGCAGTTCACCCGCTCAGTGCAGTATGCCAATGACCTGGCCAATGCCACGATTCTGACGCCATCTGCGACGGCGACCACCGTCCTTGGCGACAACCGTGACGTGAACGACTATGTGTTTTATGTGCTGAAGGTGAAAGACCCGTCCTTCGTGACCATCAATCTTGATGGCTTCGCGGTGGGTGGCAGCCCGGTGGACCTGTCTTTGGATGTTTACACGGAGCGCGTGACGGGTAATACCGCCTATGTCGGGCCGGACAATCTCACACTTTACACGTTTGCGGGGTCCTCCCCCTACATTGGGATCACATCGGAAGTGGTCTCTGTGACGACTAATCGCACTGACACTGACATTTTGATCTTGGTGCGTCCCGGTCTCTTCCTGATCAATGGCATGGTGGGCTATGGCCCCTACTCGCTGACGGTGAGCGCCTCTCCGACGGGAGTCGCCCCTCTGCCGCCGCCGCCTGCGCCAGGTGCTCCCCCACCGCCTCCCTCTCCTGAGACTGGCCTGGTGGAAGTGGCTGCCGAAGAGTGGCATGCCTCTGATGCCTTTGCCAAGTCGGCTTCTTCCGATCCTGACACCGAAGGGCTTCCGACCGTCCGTCTGGGTGGTGAAGGTTCTTCCTCGGAACCTGTGCAGCTTTGGGCGGATCAGGTGGAGACTCTCTCTGGCGCGGGTGAGGTGGCAGCATCCTTCCGCATGGGGCTGGATGGCGGCTCCGAGGATGGAGATGACCAGTTTGGCTGGCAGATCACGGGCACAGACGGCAAGCCGCTGGGGGCGCTGTGGGTGAATGGCGCCACAGGTCAGCTGTCTCTGGTTCAGCCAGATGGTTCCGTTCAGGAATCGATTCAGAGAATCACACCAGGTGGTGGTGCACACCGCATGGAACTTGTTCTCAGCGCCAAAGGCGGGACTTGGCAGGCTAGGATTGACGGCGTGGACGTCGCTGCTCCAGCCGCTCTTCCAGCCGGGGTCTCTTTCGGTGGTATCTACGCTGCCTGGGATCTGGGTCCTGATACCAAGGCCAGTGGTGCCTCCATGATCTTCTCCGACTTCACCGTCGAAGATCTGGCGGCGGAATAAGTCTCACGGCCGTTTTTGAAAACGCCTGTCCAGGTTCTGGGCAGGCGTTTTTTTGTGGGCAGCGCGCATGCCCGGGACCGTGTTTCGCTGGTCCCCACGCTCCCGTTCTACAGACCGTAGAGCCTTTCGATCATCCCGATGCTCTTCGGCCCGGGCAGTGCGCCGGTTTCCATCTGGTTCATCACGTAGGCAAAGCTGATCTGGTTTTCTGGATCCGCAAAGGCCAGGCAGCCGCCGGCACCTGGATGACCAAACGCGCTTGGTGAGGGGCCGAAGTACTGGCGCAGCTTGCCAGGAGGCTGCTCAGGGTTCGTCTGCATCGGGTCCTTCATCACGCCCGTGCCAAAGGCGATGGGGGTGCAAAGCACAAGGTCCTCTTCTTCTGAGAGGGTTTCGCTCAACTGCCGCACGATGGCTTCGGAGACGATCTGCCTGCCTTCCCAGGTGCCGCCCTGCGCTAGCATGGCGTAGAACTTGCCCAGTCCATGAGCACTGCCCACGCCGCCCATGCTGGCATAACCACGCTGCCATGTCTCAGGCTGATTGAAGTCCTGGATGGCATTCAGCCCCATGGGCGAGGTGAACGTGCGCTGCGTGATCGTTCCAGAAGTGTTGAAGGCCTTGAGAAACGGGCGGTCGGCATCGGCGATGCTGATCTTGCCGGGGTACAAGGTCGCCACCCGGGAGTGCTCCTCCACGGGAAGGCCGATCCAGAAGTCCAGATCCATCGGTCCGCCGATCATTTCGCGGAAGTAGCCTCCCAGAGACTCCTCGCCGGTGATGCGGCGGACGATCTCGTCCATCAGGAAACCAAAGGTGCGCGCGTGGTAGCCCTGCTTCATTCCTGGCTCCCAGAGCGGCTGCTGATGCTCCAGCGCCTCGATCACCGAGTCGTAGTTCAGGATCGAAACCCGCTCATCCAGCGCGCAAAGACCAGCGGTGTGGGAAAACAGATGGGCAAAGGACATGTGCTCCTTGCCCGAGCTTACAAATTCAGGCCAGACCTCGCCCACGGGGCTGTCGATCGCCAGACGTGCCTCTTCCAGCGCCATGAGCGCGCAGACGGCTGCAGGAGCCTTGGTGGCGGACCACACTGGCGCCAGCGTGTCCTGCGTCCACACTCGTGAGCGAGCGCGGTCGCAGTGTCCGGCCCCGAGGTTCAGGATCTCGACGCCGCTCTGCCAGACGGACACAGAGGCGCCCAGATCTCCGCGGGAGCGGAAATTGTCCTCAAACCACGCGGTGACGTCCGCGAGATGACTGGAGGTGGGCTTGAACATGCGGCGGCGAAGGGAAGTGACAGCGGCCCGTGGAGCCGCTAACAAAAAGGGTGATCAGATCAAATGGTCTCCAGCTTCTGGCGCAGGCCGTGGAGATCCGGATCATGGCGGGCATCGCGGCGCAGATCGCCATCCATTTCAAAAGACTGCTTCAGGTGCTGAAGCGCCTGTTCCTCCTCGCCGAGACGGGCTAGATAGCAACCCAGATTGTAGTAGTAGACGGGCTTGGTGCGCAGGGCGGCGGGCCCGCGCGCCAGCACGTCAAGCGCCTCGATGGTGCGGCCGAGCTCATGCAGGCAGAAGGCGGCGTGGATGAAGCCTCCCGGCTGGTCCGGCTCCAGCCGGCAGAGCTTTTGCGCCAGGGCCAGCCCCTCGATCCAGCGCTGGTCATGCATGTGGCAGAGCACGGTCAGCTCGATCACGTCCACGCGTTCATGGATGTCCAGCGGCAGGGCAGCGAGCTCCACCTGGGCCTCCTCATGGAGGCCGAGTTCCACGTAGCCCTGCGCGGCCAGAATGCGGCGGTCCCATTCGTTCATGATCAATCGTTCAACAACTCTCGCGCATGTGAACAGCAAAGCGCCTTCACGACAAGCGCTTTGTGTCTTCCTGGGGCGCGGTCTTTCCCAGGAATGACACGTGCCCTTGACCATTTCCGGCCCTTCGCTATGCCAGATCCATGCCCCGTATTGATGGCCGTAGTGCCGACCAACTCCGCCCGGTCGAGTTTGTTCTCGACATCGCTCCTCACGCCAATGCCTCCGTGCTCATCGCCTTTGGCAATACGCGGGTCATCTGCGCGGCCACTATTCAGGATGAGGTGCCTCGCTGGATGAAGGTGCAGGGGGTGCAGGGTGGCTGGCTCACCGCAGAGTATTCCATGCTTCCGTATTCCACGCTCGATCGCAAAGATCGCGACAGCACCCGCGGCCGTCCAGATGGCCGCAGCATCGAGATCCAGCGTCTCATCGGCCGCAGCCTGCGCGCGGTGGTGGACCTGAAGAAGCTCGGCTCACGCACGCTGTGCATTGATTGTGATGTGCTGCAGGCAGATGGCGGCACACGCACGGCAGCCATCACCGGAGCCTGTGTGGCCGCCGCCATCGCTTTCAATCGCCTGCTGGAGAAGGGCAAGATCACGCAGCAGCCGCTGAAGAAGAAAGTCGCTGCGATCAGCGTCGGTCTTTGGAACAACGAGGCTCTGCTGGACCTCTGCTATGAGGAGGATGCCAAGGCGGACGTCGACAGCAACATCGTGCTCACGGAAGACGGTGACTTCGTCGAGATCCAGGGCAGCGGCGAAGAAGCCACCTTTACCCAGGCGCAGCTGGATCAAATGTTAGTCCTCGGCCGCAAGGGCGTCGCCGAACTCGCGGCGCTGCAGCAGACGATCATCGAGAGCGCGATGAAGCCTGCCGCCGCCACGGATTTGAAGAAGCTCGCGGATTTCTTTGGCAAAAAGTAAGTTAGGCTTTCTAGCTCTTTGCCCATGCTGACCAGGCCTGGCGAGCCGGAGGCTCGATGGCCGGTAGCCGGTGGTGAAGGTCGCGCAGCGACCGGGAACCACCGGACATTGAAGGCAGGATTACAGATCAGGCTCGCGTCTCGGAGAGACGCTGGAAGTAACCGCACGTTGATGACGCCACTCCATCGGCCGGACATGGTTGCTTGTCTCATACTTCCAGTGTCCCTCCGGGACACGGTACTGATTGATGCTTCATCATTTCGTGTCCGGTGGTTCGCACTCGCTGTCGCTCGTTTCACCACCGGCTACGAGCCATCGAGCCTCCGGCTCGTAGAACCAATGAGCGTTCTGTAACGGCGGGTAGCTATTTTGCAAAAGGTTGAAAATTCAACCTTTTGTTATTGACGTTTGCGCGCTGATGGGCTGAAATTTCAGCCTATGAAGAAAATCACGCCATTAAGTCGACGCGAACGCGAAGTGATGGACCTCGTGTTTGCCCGTGGTGAGGCCACGCTTTCACAGATCCTGGAGGACATGGCAGAGCCACCCACACGGCCGGCTCTGCGCTCCATCCTCACCATTCTGGAAGGGAAGGGGCAGCTCAAGCACCGGCAGGACGGACGCGAGTTCATCTACCAGCCTGTGCATTCGCGGGAGGAGGTGGGGCAGTCCACGCTCAGTCGGGTCATCGGCACCTTCTTCGGCGGCTCCGTGTCCCAGGCCCTGGCCTCTTATCTGAGTCATCCTAAAACCCAGCTCACGAAGACGGAGGTCGAAGAGCTCCGCCGCTTCCTGGATCAAGCCAAGGTCAAGAAACCCTGAACCCTTCATCACCATGTCCACGATCTCCACTGCCTCCTTTACTTCTGGTTGGTTGTTTGATGTCACACTGCAAGCCACCTTGCTGCTCGCGTTCACTGGCGGTGTGCTGACGCTCTTTCCGCGACTGTCCGCAGCGCGGCGGCACTTCGTGCAGGCCAGTGTGCTGCTGCTCATTCCCGTGCTGATTCTGGCGAGCCTTGTGGTGCCTGGGTGGCGGGTGGCATGGCCGGTGGAGATGCCGGCGGTCATCGCTAACGCAGCTCCAGCCAAGATGGTGACCGAGAGCCCCGCAGCTCCTCCTGCTGATTCTGCGCTGAGCTTGAAAGTGTCTGTCTCTGACCGCATGCCATCTTACGTGTGGACGCTCTTTTGGTTAGGGGGTGCCGGTGCTGGCGGGGTGGTGCTGATGGTGTCTGCGCGCTCGCTTTCACGTTTGCTGAGGTCTTCACGTTTGGTGGAAGATCGGGAGATTCAGGGCTGCTTTCAGGAGGAAGCGGAAGCTCTGGGACTGCATCTGCCTGCGAGCAGCCTGCGCATGAGCGCGGAATGCCAGGTGCCCATGACCTGGGGGCTGAGGCGGAAGATCATTCTGCTTCCAGAGCAGGCCAATGGATGGTCAGAAACACGGCTGAGGCTGGTCTTGCGTCACGAACTCGCTCACATCGCACGTGGAGATATTCTGGTGTCCTTGCTCACGACTCTCGCGGCTTTGCTGCTGTGGTTTCATCCGTTCGTGTGGGGCATGTTCCGTGCCAGCCAGCGCACGCGGGAACAGGCCTGTGATGACCTGGCCCTGCAGCGCAGCGGGCAGGGGGCGGATGACTTTGCGGGAGAGCTGCTGAGTGCGGTCGCGGCACTTGGCGCACATTCCGGACGTCCATGGCTGCCACTGGCCCTCGCGATGTCTGTGTCCGCCAGCGCCAGGGCCATGCGCGGCCGGCTGGCCAATCTGGTGCAGTCCGGTCGTGGACGATATGGATTTTCGGGGATCCAGAAGGTCGCCGTCCTGCTGCCTGTTCTTGGTATTGCTTTTGGTTTGGCCGGGCTGACGGCCTGCCGGAAAGAGCAGGTGCAGCTGCCCCTGCAGGTCTTGATCAGCAGCCGGTTTATCAGCATTCCCGTGGATTCACCGGTGCTGCAGGAGATGGGGCTGACTCTGAATGGAAGCTCCAGTTTGCAGAACCTGGGCATTCTCAGCTCCGAAAAAATGGAGGAACTGGTGCGGAGACTGTCCCAGCAAAGGGGGGTGAATCTGATGAGCGCGCCATCCGTGACCACACGCAGCGGCCAGAGAGCCACGGTGGAGATCACGCGTGAGTTCATCTACCCCACGGAGTTTGATCCGCCGAAGCAACTGGGCAAAGACCAGGCCGTCATTCCCACCACACCAACGGCCTTTGAGATGCGACCTGTGGGGATCAAGATGGAGGTGGAGCCGGTGATCACGGAGGACCACGTCATCAATCTCGCCCTGGTGCCGGAAGTGACCAGCTTTGAAGGCTTCATGGACTATGGAAAACCCATTGAGCAGCCTGACGCGGTGAATGGAGTGAAGATCACCGAGAACAAGATGCAGATGCCCATCTTCCACACGCTGAAGACGGCGAGCAACGTGGTCCTGCGCTCAGGCCAGAGCGTGGTCTTCGGCGGTCTAGGCAGTCCGGAGGGCGGTGCGCTCACGGACCGCATGCCGAAGACCAAGGACCTGGTCTTTTTCATCATCCAGGCAGAGGAGGTGGATGCGAACAAGATTGGAGATTCGACACCGAAGACCGCTGCCGTGGCGCCAACTGAGGCATCGGTAACCGTGGTGGGTGAAGTGAAGAGGCAAGGAAAGTACACGCTCAAACCTGGGATGACCGTGAAGGACATCGTTGCTGAGGCCCAGGGCTTCAACGAGCAGGCCAACAGCGAGCAGTTGCAGCTCAAGCGCGGAGCCACCTTGATCCTGCTCAATTTCACAACCAGCGGCTCCAGGCCCCTCGAGAATGGAGACGTCCTGACCGTGCCGAAGAAGTAGACCGTGAAGTTCTTTGGAGACATCTCCGCGCAAGAAAGTCATGATTCGCGAATTAGTCTCCGATCATGCTCACTGACTCCACACGCGAACGCGACTTTCCGTCTCTCTCTGGCATTGCCTACCTGAACACAGCGGCGGAGAGCATTCCGCCGCTGGCGGTGCATGAGGCGCTGGAGGAATACTGGCGGGACAAATCGCGCGGCATGAAGGGACGAGACGGGCATTTTGCGGCCGTGGAGGCCTGCCGCGAGATCAGCGCGAAGATGCTGGGGCTGATGACGGATGAGGTGTCCTTCTGCTCCTGCAGTTCGGAGGCTTATAACCTGCTGGCTTCGGCGCTGAATCTCGGAGCCGACGATGAGGTGGTGGTGACAGACCTGGATTTCCCCGCCGGTGCCACGCCTTGGATGCGCGCCGTGGTGCCGCCGAAGAGTGTGCTCTGGAAGTCGGTGAATGGGGAGCTGAATGTGGAGGATCTGCTGCCGCTGCTGAGCGCGAAGACGAAGCTCGTGCAGGTGTCCCTGGTGAGCTTTTACAACGGGCACCGGATCGACTGGCAGCCGCTGCAGGAGGCGGTGCGCAGGCTGGCGCCAAATGCGCTGATCTCCGTGGACATCACGCAGGCTTTTGGCCGTGTGGCGCTGGCTTGCGAGGGCGCAGACATCATGATCAGCAGCACGCACAAGTGGACGCTGGGTGTGCACGGCGGTTGTGTGATCGGCGTGCCGAGGCGGAATGCAGCACGGCTGACCACGCATGCAGGTGGCTGGTATCACCTCAACAATGCTTTTGATGCGGACCGCTTCGAGCGCGCGGTGACGAAGGACGGGGCGCAAAGCTTCTCCGTGGGCATGCCAAACTTCGCCGCGCTGTATGCTCTGAACGCGGCGCTGCGCTATGTGGACGGCGTAGGTGTGGAGGCCATCTCCGCCCATGCGGATCCGCTGGTGAAGGAACTGCATGACGGGCTGGTACTGCGTGGTTTGCAGCCCATGTGCCCGCTGCGTGCGGATCGCCCGACGGGCATCGTTTCCTTCATGCATGAGCGCAGCGCGGAGATCCATGCCACGCTGGAGAAAGCGGCGGTGCATGTGATGCATAGCGCGGGCCGCATCCGGCTGGCGGTGCATGGCTATAACAAGGCGGATGACGTGAGGCAGGCCCTCGCGGCGCTGGTGGTGTGAATGAGTGGACGCTGCCGTGGCCCCGCCGGTCCGCGCCGCCCGCTGTGAAAAGGCTGATTTACTTCAAGAAGGGGGGCTGATAGTCGTTCAGGGGTCATGCTCCGCTGCCTTTTCCTTTCCGCCGCCCTGGTCCTGAGCGTTCATACGGCCTTGGAGGCTGCCGCCAAGCCCAACATCCTCTTTGCCATTGCGGATGACTGGGGGCCTCATGCCAGCGCCTATGGCACGCGGTGGGTGCGGACGCCGGCCTTTGACCGGGTGGCAAAGGAGGGGCTGCTTTTCAAAAATGCCTACACGCCCAATGCGAAGTGCGCGCCATCGCGTGCCTGCATTTTGACGGGGCGGAACTCCTGGCAGCTCAAGGAAGCGGCTAACCATATTTGCTACTTTCCACCGGAGTTCAAAGGCTGGGGTGAGGTCCTCACTGAAAAGGGCTGGAATGTCGGCTACACCCAGAAGGGCTGGGGGCCGGGTGTGGCGAATGACGCGGAGGGCAAGCCGCGCCAGATGACGGGCACGCCCTGGAACAAGAGGAAGGCCAAGCCGCCGACGCCGGACATCGTCAACAACGACTACGCGGCGAATTTTGCGGACTTCCTGGACGTCGTTCCCGGGGAGCAGCCTTGGTGCTTCTGGTATGGAGCCGTGGAGCCTCATCGCGGTTATGAGTTTGGCAGCGGGGTGAAGAAAGGCGGTAAAAGGCTCTCGGACATCGATCATGTGCCCCACTACTGGCCGGACAATGAGGTGATCCGCCATGACATGCTCGATTATGCCTTCGAGGTAGAGCATTTCGACCGGCATCTGGGCCGCATGATCGAGGAGCTGGAGAAGCGCGGGATGCTGGAGAACACGCTGGTCATTGTCACGGCGGACCACGGCATGCCTTTTCCGCGCAGCAAGGGGAACGCGAATGTACAGGCAAACCATGTGCCCTTTGCCGCCATGTGGAAGAGGGGCATCGCGAATCCGGGGAGGGTCATTGATGATTTCATCAGCTTCATTGATCTGGCGCCGACCTTTGTGGAAGTGGCTGGTCTGAAGTGGCGGGAGACCGGGATGCCGGAGTCACCGGGGCGCAGCCTCACGGATCTGTTCTTCGACAGGCCGCGGCATGTGCGTGATCATGTTTTGTTAGGCAAGGAGCGCACGGATGTGGGGAGGCCGCATGACGAGGGCTATCCGATCCGCGCCATCGTGCGGCATGACAGCGTGCTCATTGAGAACTTTGAACCAAGCCGCTGGCCGGGCGGGAACCCAGAGACAGGGTACATGGACTGTGATGCCGGGGCGACGAAGAGCTTCATCATCGATGCGCACCGTAAAAACCCGCAGGATCGGTTCTGGCAGCTTTGCTTTGGGATGCGGCAGGGGATCGAGTTCTATGATCTGAAGGCGGATCCGGATTTTATGCAGAACATGCCCGATGATCCGCGTGTGGCGAGGATGCGGGATCAACTACATGAGGAACTGAAGACGCAGGGAGATCCGAGGATGGAAGGGAAGGGGGATGTTTTTGACAAGTATGAGCACGCTTCTGAGGCCAACGTGGGCTTCTATGAGAAGTTCATGCGCGGGGAACCCGTGAAGGCCGGGTGGATCAGTCCCACGGATATCGAGCCGAAACCGGTGCCGTGACTTTTTTGCCTGCGGCTAGATGCTCACTCCGCCATTTTCTTCGTGGCTCCTTTGGGCTGGCCAGGCATCGGATAGTTCATTTTGCCGGCACCTCGATCACGAGGGCCCTCTGGCAATGTTTTGGCCCACTCTGTGACTTGGTTGCCGAGGCGCTCGACAATGTCAGGATGGTGCTCGGCCACGTTGTTGAGTTGGGTGAGGTCTTGATTGAGATCGTAGAGCTCCACGCGGCTTTTGTCGGGGTTCATGAGGAGCTTCCATTTGCCGTCGCGAATGGCTAGCTCGGGGCTGTGATGGAAGGGCTCGCCTGCAATGCGGAAGCGCCACTCCCACATGAGGGGGCGTTTGCGCAGGCGGGTCTCGCCGGTCCAGGTATCGCTCATGTCCTCACCATCCAGGGGGTGGTCTTCGGGGATCTTGACCCCGGCGAGTGAGCAGAGAGAGGGCAGTAGATCGACCCCGGAGACGATGGATTGTTTGTCGATGCGCCCCGCAGGTACATGGCCGGGCCAGCAGATGATGCCGGGCACGCGGATGCCACCCTCATAGAGGCTGCGCTTGCGACCGCGGAAGGGCCCCGCGCTGCCGATGCCGCTGTGGCCTGCATTCTGGATGTGGATGTCCTCGGGGCCGTTGTCGCTGGAGAAGATGATGAGGGTCTTGTCCGCGAGCTTCAGGTCATCGAGCTTCTTGAAGAGGCGGCCCAGCTGGGTGTCCAGGTCCGTGACACTGGAGGAGAAGATTTGCGCGGCGGAAGCATGCGGAAAGGTGGGACCGCCGGCGCGAAGGCGGGGATACTCCTTCATCTGCTCCGGGGTGGGGTTCAGCGTGGCATGGGGCACCAGGGTCCAGATCTGGGTATAGAAAGGTGTGTCCTTGTGCTTCTCGATGAACTGGATGGCTTCATCCACGAAGAGGCGGGTGGAATTGGCGCGGTAGTAGGGATCTGCGGCCGGGCCGTTGGGGCCGTCCGTCTCTCCACTGCCGACATAGTCGAAGCCATACTTATCCGGCTCAGGGCCACCGGAGTTGCTGCCGAGATGCCATTTGCCGATGTGGGCGGTGGCATACCCGGCAGATTTCAGGAGGCGGGCGGTATTGGGCACCTGGGGCTCCAGCCAGTTGGACATGCCACGGTTCTTGTTCATCTCCGGGGTGGCGTAGTGGCCGTGGATACGGTGGCGGGAGGGGTATTGGCCGGTGAAGAAGGCGCAGCGGCTGGGGGAGCAGACGGAGGCATTCACGTAGAAGTTGGTGAAGAGCGTGCCACGGGCCGCGAGGGCATCGATGTTCGGCGTGCGGGTGATGGGATGGCCGTAGCAGCCCAGGTCTCCCCAGCCGAGGTCGTCTGTGAGGATGAAGATGACATTTGGCGGTGCGGATAAGGCGGCCCCCTGAGAGATGAGTAGGGCCGTAAGAAGGATGAGGAGGGCGCGAGTCATGGCAGCGCTGAAACGAGGCCCGTTGAACAAAAAATCCGAATAAAGCCGGGTCCCAGCCAGTCCATCGCAACGCACTCCTCACTTGTGCGCCCTAACCATGAAGAATTCCCCCCAACCCTCTTCGGTTCTCGAAACCTTGGAATCCCGCCTGGCCCCCGCAGGTGTAGTGGCTCTGAGCCTGACTGCCAGCGGTGCGCTGACGATCACAGGCGATGCGCTTTCCAATGACTTTCAGATCACCGAGTCCGGCAACGACTGGACCATCGCCTCCCAAGCGGGCGGTGATACCCTTTTCCGCCTGAACGGCGGTGCCGTCGTCTCCAGCATCACCTTTGACGCGCCGCTTTCAGTTTCGGCGAACCTGGGCGCTGGCAATGACAAGGCGCTTTTCTCCGCGACCCTGGTGCCTGGCAATCTCCTTCTGGATGCAGGCGCGGGCGATGACACGGTGGACCTGACGGACGTCAGCATCGGCGGCACGACCACGGTGCGCATGGGCATCGGCCATGACTACTTCACCGCCGGTGGCGACCTGTTCTTTGCCAAGGCAGTGTCCGTGGACCTGGGCACGGGGCAGAACACCTTTGACGTGAATGCTGACTCGTTGCTGACCAATGCGGGGATCAGTGCCGTGGCCAGTGGATCGGCCGTGGAACTGCAGACCTTCATCCTGGCCGCCGAGGTGGCTGATGTGAGGGGTGCGATCACCCTGCGCACCACGACCGCAAGCTCCACCGACTTTGAGATCGGAGCCCTCACAGGTGACAGCCTGAAGGCGGCGGGCATCATCACCCTGGCTTCCGCAGGTGGCAGTGACAACGTGACGCTCACGGGGGACATCGAAACACTCAGCACCCTGGCCATCAATCTGGGCAGCGGCGACAACAAGGTGGTGACCGGTGATGCAGGCCTGATCAAGGCGAACGCGCTGACCTATGTGGGCGGTGCCCACAAGGACAACGTGACCTTTTACAATGACACCCTGCAGGTGGCGAAAGGCATGAGCTTCTCCGGCGGTGCGGGTGAAAACCTGCTGGACCTCTTCCCGGTCACTTCTTTGAGCATCGGCGGCGCGCTGTCCTATGTGGGCGGCACGGGCAATGACACACTTTTGGTTGACGGTCCGAGCGTCGCCATTGGCGGGCTGGTGAGCATGGGCGCGAGCAGTGGCAACAATGCCTTCGGCCTGAATGCGGTGCTGGCGAATGTGGGCGGTGTTTCCTTCAGCGCCGGTGTGGGCAATGATACCGTGGACGTGGGCCAGTTCGAGGGAGACTCCTCCCTGGTCACGGTGCGCGGCAATGTGAGCATCAGCACAGGCAGCGGCAGCGCTGACGTGATGGTGCGCGACGCGGACATCTACGGCAATCTCGCCATCAGCACGGCGGTCGTCCTGGGCGGCATTGACACCGTGCAGCTTCTGGACAGTGACTTCCGCGGCACGGTGGGCATCAATCTCGCAGGTTCCGCCCACAGTGATGTGGTGGTGCGTGACGGCATCTTTGATCGTGCGGTGACCATCAACACCGGTGGTGGTGATGACTATGTGGCCTTTGACACAGACACCGAAGTTTCCTCCATCTACAGCGTGTTTGACGGTTATGTGAGGATCAACCTCGGCGCTGGCACGGACATCTTTGCCGCGGGCTCGAACCCTGCGGTGGACACCGTGGGCAATGACTTCAACAGCTACATCGATGTGAACGGCGGCGCTGGTTACGACTACGCCTACTTCATGCACCACCAGTATAACAACGGATTCAACGGTCCACTGCCCTGGACGTATGCGGTTGAGGAATATTATTGATCGGTGAAGTCGTGAAGTGAGCTAAGCTCCGTGACGCCCCAGGTCGGCGGTGCACGGAGCGCATCTTTAGCGCGTGGAGCCGGACTTGATCGCATAAGATAATCTGCATCAAAAAGCCTTGTGGTCATGCTTTGAGATATCTCTGCATGAGTTCAGTCATTGAAGACGCGACAACGGGAGCGCTGCCTAGCTTTGAGTATCCGGGTAGGTGCATCACGATCGGCCACGGTTTTGGTCGAGTGCTATCGTATGCGAGAATTTGTCCGCCGCCGTCGGAACCGATAACGAACAAGCCTGGAAACGTTTCGGAGAGTGTCGCACGAGTCTCCACGTCGAGCATCTCATCGACAGAATCGAGCCGGAGATAGTCAAACTCATCGCGCGACCAATCAACATCATCAAACCAGATGTCGGCCCCGTCGTAGTTCTCGAACAAGATCAGGTAATCAGCAGGGAGGTCAGGCGGAAGCATTGCCTCCAACGCGTTGCGTTTCTCCACCGAGGCGGGTGGCGGAGTCTGAGTCCCAACAATCTTCACGAAAGTAAAAGGTGGGGACCGAGCATACTCTCACACCCCTTCCTGCTGCCCTTCCGTCCCACGGGTGACGCGGCGTTCGATGACGGCCCAGGCGTTGTGGTTGTGGATGGACTCGTAGTTCACGGCTTCGACCCGGAACCATTTGATGAGCTTGTGGGCGCCGGCCTTCATGGCGACGTTGCGGACGAGGTCCTCGACGAAGACTGGGTTGTCATAGGCGCGCTCGGTGACGGCTTTTTCGTCGGGGCGCTTGAGCACGCTGTAGAGCTCGCAGCTGGCGCTGGATTCGACGAGCTCGATGAGGTCCTCAATCCAGATGGGCTGGCGGAAGCGGACGGAAAGGGTCACGAGACCGCGCTGGTTGTGCGCGCCGCGCTCGCTGATGGCCTTGGAGCAGGGGCAGAGGGTGGCCACAGGAACCTCGACGGTGACGACGTAGTCGATGGCCTCGCCCTCGGCATTGACCTCGAAAACAACGCCGTAATCCAGCAGGCCCTCGGCCTTGGTCACGGGGGCGCGCTTGGCGCGGAAGTAGGGGAAGCGCATCTCCACGTGCGCTTTCTGGGCGTGCAGGCGGGTCATGAGCTCCTGCGGCATGGCGGCGATGCTGGAGACGGTGAGCTCGCGCCCGTGGGCGTGCAGCACCTCCAGAAAGCGGCTCATGTGGGTGCCCTTGTAGTGGTGGGGCAGGTCCACCGCCATGTTCACCGTGGCCACGGTATGCTGGGTGGCCTGGTCACGATCCCGGATGCGGAGGGGGAAGCGGACATCTTTCACCCCCACGCGATCGATGGGCAGGCGGCGGTCATCGCGTTCGTTCTGGGTGTCTTTGAGAGCAGGCATGGGGGCGGGGGCGAGAAGATTCGGGAGGACAAAAAATCCCGCTGCTGCACACGGCAACAGCGGGAAAAATTACGAATGAGGTCCCTTCACGGGCGCTCTTGCTCAGGGCAGGAGGTTCACGGCGCGGGCACGCTTCACTTCGCGGGTCACCTTGCGGTGAAGCCAGGCTGGAAGGCCGGTCACGCGACGGGGCTGAAGCTTGCCGGTTTCGGTGAGGAAGCGGCTAAGGATCTCCGGATGGGTGTAGTTAAGCTTCTCCATCGGGATGTCAGCGCGGCGGCGCGGCATGCGCCGGTTGTTCTTGCGCAGGGAGATGAGGCGTTCGGTAGTCTTGGGTTGCATGACGGAAAATGCGGCTGATTAGCGAATCTCGCGATGGAGGGTGCGCTTCTTGAGGAAGTGATTGAACTTCACTTTCTCAAGACGTCCGGGAGTGTTCGGGCTCTTCTTGTTACGGGTGCTGACGTAGCGGGACGTTGGCATGCCAAGGGCCTTTGCCTCCGTGCATTCGAGAATGATGATTTCGCGTGCCATAAATGTTCTTTGGGGGGCGCGATGCTAGATTACTCTTTGCTAAAGTCAAGCGACTCATTTGCCTGACTCGTCTTGTTGGAGCTGGAGCTCTCAGCGGCGTCATCGTCATCATCGTCATCGTCGGCGTCGGCGGACTCGTCGAGACCGAAGAGGGAGCGGACCGGGCGGGTCCAGCGGCCACCGCGCTGCTCGGCCTCGATCTTGGCCTGGCTGCCGACGGTGAAGCGGGTGAAGGGCAGGGCCTCCAGACGCTCTTCCGGGATCAGCTCGCCGGACATCTCGCAGATGCCGTAGGTGCCCTGTTCGATGCGCTTGAGAGCCTCGTTGATCTCATAGATGGCGTCCTGCTCCTTGGCCAGAAGGCTGAGGGCGAAGTCGCGGTCATAGGCGTCACTACCGGCGTCAGCCTGGTGCATGCCAAAGGCGGACTCGGTGCTGTCGTTGTTACGCAGGTTTTCATTCGTCACGCCTTCAGCGGCGTTCAGATAGATGTCACGCAGCTCGGCGAGGCGCAGTTTCTGCTTCTTCAGGAAGGCGGCAGGAAGCACAGGCTTCTTCGGCGGGGAGTCGAGCGTGATGCCCTCGTCGATGGAATTGGTGTGGCGCTTGACGTTCACCTTCACAGCCGGGCCTTTGGAGGAGGTGGAAGGGGTGGCCTTGGCGGCAGGAGCTGGAGCGGCCTTCTTGGCAGGCTCAGGCTTCGGAGCGGGGGCAGGGGCCGGAGCGGCTTTCTTGGCCGGTGCCGGTGCTGGGGCGGGAGCTGCCGCTTTTTTCGGAGCGGGAGCTGGAGCCGGAGCGTCTTTTTTCGCGGGAGCGGCTGCTTTTTTCGCAGGGGCAGGCTTCGCGGCGGCTTTCTTGGCCGGGGCGGGTGCGGGGGCCGGAGCGGCTTTCTTGGCCGGTGCTGCCGTCTTGGCTGGGGTTTTCTTCACGGAGGTTTTTGGGGGGGAAGTTGGTTTCACCGTCTTGCCGACAGGAGCTTTAGACTTGGCTTTGGGCGCTGGCTTGGCTGTTTTGGGGGCAGCCTTCTTCGCTGGTTTGGCCGGAGCTTTTGGCGCAGGTTTCTTTTTCGCGGACATGGCTCGTGAGGGAGACGGAGGTTGAGATAACAAATTCCGCCAAAGGGCGGAAAAGGGCGCGGATTGTGGCGTGCTTCATCCTAGATGGCAAACGGAATTGCAGGCCCCTGCGGTCGTGCAGACGGTCCTTTTCAAGGGCTGAAAGCCCGCCAGAGTGCGGCGTCTCATGTCCGCCCCATCCGCAGCCAGCCTTCCTTCCCATCCCCTCCTCCGGCTGGCTGTCTATGGAGCCGCCGTCGTGCTGGCGCTGCTGCATGTGTTTGTGACTTTCCGCGGACTGAGCAGCGCCACGGGCATGGAGCAGGCGCAGGTGGCGCGGGAGATCGCGCGAGGGAACGGGTATCAAACGAAGGTGATGCGGCCGTATGCGCTGGCCCGGCTGGGTGCCTCGGACAAACCAGCTTTGCCGAAGGCGATGCCGGAGATCACCCAGCCACCTCTGCAGCCGCTGATCTGGGCGGGGATGTTCAAGGCGCTGGAGGGGTATCAAACGTATGAGCCAACCAAAAGTGGTTCCATTTATCTTCTGGACCGCGCCATCGCCTGCCTCGGCGCGGCGGGCCTGCTGCTGACGCTGCTGTGGACGCATGGCGCGGCGCGCAAGCTGTTTGACGACACCGTGGCCGCGGTGGCCATGCTCTGCCTCCTGGTGTGCGAGCCGCTGTGGCAGCTCTCTGTCAGCGGCAGCCCGGTGGCGCTGCTGCTGCCGCTCTTCGCGCTGTGCTTCAGGCTGCTGGTTTCCACGCAGATGAGGCTGCAGGAAGGGCAGGGCATTCTTGTGCAAGCAATATTGGTTGGGCTGGTCGCGGCGCTCATGCTGCTGACCCACTGGCTGGCGCTGTGGCTGGTGGCGGGCGTGGTGCTGGCGGCGGCCTTCACACTGCCGGGAAAAAGGATCGCGGTCATCATCATCGCGCTGCTGCCCGTGCTGGCTTTTGCGGGCTGGGGCATGTGGCTCACGAAGAGCTCGGGGGATCTGCTCGGCGGTGCCAAGACGATTTTTCAGGCGCACCTCCTGACCGTGGATGCTTCCACGCTTCAGCGCGAGTATGCACTGACCATGCAGCCGATGGTGCTGGACGACCTGCTGCGGAAGCTGGCCGCGAACTGGCGCCATCAAATGTCCCAGGGCTATGGTTATCTGGGCCTGGTGGCGCCGGCGGTGTTTTTCTTCGCGGCCCTGCTGCATCGTTTCCGCCGGGGTGAGACAGTGCGGAGCTGCCAGGCGCTGGGCATCATCCTGGTCATGCTGGCGCTCGGGCTGGGTTTGTTAGGCCTGCCGGAGAAGCTGGAGGATGACAACGCGCTCTACATTGTCCTGGCGCCGGCCATGGCGGTGTTTGGCAGCGCCATGCTGGCCCTTCTGTGGTCACGCCTCCAGGGCAGCATGGCCACGAGCTTCTGGGCCCGGCTGGGCTTTGGGGTGATCGCGATCGCCATCACTAGTGTGCCGATGATTTCGGAACTGCCCGCGCTGATGAGGGCCGGGCTGATTTTGCGCGGGCGCATCAATCCACACTGGCCGCCCTATGTGCCGGACCGCGTCACCATGGTAAAGCAGCTCATCGACCCGGATGAGGTGGTGTTTGCAGATGTGCCGTGGTTTGTGGCCTGGTATGCGGATGTGCCCGCGATCCTGCTGCCGGTGAAGCGCGCGGACTTTGCGGCCATCACTCAGAATGTGGAAGGCAAGGGCGCTCGCGTGGCGGGCATCGTCGTCACGCCTTACAGTTCGCGGGTGACTTTTTTGCATGAGGTCTTCAACGGACCCTACAGCGAATGGCCGGACCTGATCTTCCGCGGCCCCATGCTGGCGCTGGACCGTGAGTTCGTGCCGCACCCGGATTTTAAATTCAAACTGCCGCTGCCGCTGGTGGCGTTTTCCGTGGGAGCCAAGGAGAATCTGAGCATGCAGATGACGTTTTACACGGACAAGATCCGGAAGCTGAAGAAGTGACGCGAGTTCGGAGGGCGGAATTTTGAGTTTGGAGTCAGGAAGAGGGGGCCTCGTGGAGCGGATGAGGAGATAGGGGCTTGGGGCAGGTTTTTTTGGCCGGAAATGAGAGGTTCAGGTGCTCCGGAAGCCGGGTTGGCGGCAGGTGCGGGTAAATTCTCCTTTGCAGTCCGCCAAACCCCGCTACTCTGCGCGCCCTTTTTCCCTCCCCCCATGTCTGAATCTAAGAACACTCTCCGTCTCGGTCTGCCGAAGGGCAGCCTGCAGGAGCCGACGCTTGAACTGCTCAAGCGCGCGGGGTTCAACATCGTGGTCTCCTCCCGCTCCTACCGCCCGACGGTGGATGATGACCAGCTCGAGCTGCGTCTGCTGCGCGCCCAGGAGATCGGCCGATATGTCGATCATGGCTTCCTGGACTGCGGCATCACCGGTCGTGACTGGATCGCCGAGAACAACGCGGATGTGGAGGTCTTGACGGATCTGCGCTACTCCAAGGCCACCTCCAAGCCGACCCGCTGGGTGCTGGTGGTGCCGGATGACTCCCCGGTGAAGACCGTGAAGGATCTGGAAGGCAAGCGCATCGCCACCGAGGCGGTGGACATGACGAAGGCTTATCTGGCCAAGCACGGCGTGAGCGCCGAGGTGGAATTTAGCTGGGGCGCCACGGAAGTGAAGGTGCCTGAGCTGGTGGATGCCATCGTCGACATCACCGAAACTGGCAGCTCCCTGCGCGCGAACAAGCTGCGCATCGTGGACACGCTGATGGAAAGCTACCCGCAGTTCGTCTCCAGCAAGGCAGCGTATGCGGACGCGTGGAAGCGCGAGAAAATGGAGACGCTCGTCCTGCTGCTGAAGGGCGCTCTCGAGGCCCGTGACAAGGTCGGCCTCAAAATGAATGTCCCCGCCAGCTCTCTGGACAAGGTGGTCTCCACCCTGCCGAGCGCCCGCTCCCCCACCATCTCCCAGCTTGCCACGCCTGAGTGGGTGGCCGTGGAGACGGTGATCGCAGAGGCTGTCGTCCGCGAGATCATCCCGCGGCTCAAATCACTGGGTGCCGAAGGCATCGTCGAATACCCGCTGAACAAAATCGTCCACTAACGGACCCTAACCAAACAACCGATACACGAACATGGGATCGCTCAAAAAGCGCAGAAAGACGAAGATCAACAAGCATAAGCGCAAGAAGCGCATGCGTGCCAACCGCCATAAGAAGCGTTTGCGCTACAAGTCCTAACCGTTAGGCTCTTCAGCATGATTTGCCTCCGCCCCGCGAAAAGAACACGTTTCGCTGGCGGAGGCTTTTTGCCTGCAAAGAAGGCTTTTCGCCTGGTTCCCACGGGTTTGGCGCTGGTTTTCCTGACCGGTGCTTCGCTGTTGGAGGGAAAAAATTATTCTCCGGAGAAGGCGGACCTCAGTCTGCCCAAAGTCGGCAGTCCGCCACCGGCTGACCTGGAATTGAAAGCTGAAGGCAGCGCGCTGTCTGAGGCCATGGCGCACTATGCCACGGCATTGCAGCTGGAGAACTCCGGCAAGATGCGCGAGGCGCTGCAGCACTATCTGGAGGTGCTCAAGGTCGATCCCACGAACGCGGAACTGGCGACTCACACGGCCGAACTGGCCTATCATTACCAGGGCAGACCGCAGGCGGTGGCCGTGCTGGAAAAGGCCGTGGCCTTGCGTCCGGAGGATCCGGCGGTGCATCTGAACCTGATCCGTTTCCTCACCACGTATGTGTCCGAGGATCCTTTTGAGAAGGACCGCACCAGCCAGCTGGTCGCGGAGGTGGTGAAGCGCTTTCCGAAGCGTGCGAACGTGGTCTCCTTTGCAGTGCTGCACCATCTCAGCTTCAGCCAGCGCGCGGAGGCACTGGCCATCCTGGACGAGGCTTCCAAGCAGGACGTGAAAAGCCCTGGCTACTGGCTGGAGCTCGGTCGCACCGCCCAGCAGGTCTGGCCGCTGGCCCAGATGGAGATGCGGGAAGACCATGTGAAGAGGGTGAACTTCTTCTTTGATCGCGCGCTGATGCTCGCGGCTGCGGGGCCGAAGGGCGATGCAGTGCGGCTGGAGGTGGCGCAGTTTTATGTGCTGACGAACCAGCTCGAGCTGGCGCGCGGGTTGTGTGAGAAGATCGTGGCGCTGAGCGGCAGCCTGCAGGCGCGCAAGCTGCTCTATCGCCTCTACGATTCGGCAGAGGAGCGGGACTCGGCACTGGCCGTGCTGGAGAAGATCGTGGAGCAGGTGCCGGATGATGTGGAGCAGCGGCGCCTGCTGGTGCAGGCCTATGAATCCCGTGAGGAATGGGCACGCGCAGTGCCGCATCTGGAGGCTGCCATCCAGCTCGGTGGCGGAGATGCCTCCGAGTATCAGGCGCTGGGGCAGTTGCTGCTGCAGGCACGGCTTTATGAGAAGCTGGTCCAGCTCTGCGAGCGCACGACGAAGCTGTATCCGGACAATCCCATCTTCCACATTCACGCCGCGTTCGCCCAGCGCAGCCTGCTGCGATGGGAAAAGGCCATCCAGTCCATGGAAAAGGCTGCTGCCATGGCGGAAAACGGCCAGGCGGAGCTGGTGAACCACCGGTTTTACTTCCAGTTCGGCCTGACTCTGGAGCGCGGCGGCCGCGCGGAGGAAGCCGGGAAGATGTTTGAGAAGGCCATCACCCTCACGCCGAAGGACGAGCTGGATGATGCGGCGAACACCATGAACTACCTCGGCTACATGTGGCTGGAGGACGGGCGTTATCTCGACAAGGCCGGTGAGCTGATCCGCAAGGCGAACGAGCTGCAACCAGACAAAGCCGCGTATGTGGACAGCCTGGGCTGGTGGCATTACAAGAAGGGTGACTACGCCCACGCGGTGATCGAGCTGGAGCGCGCTTTTTCGCTGCTGAAAAACCCCGAGCCGGATGATGCGGAGATCGTCGAGCATCTGGGCCAGGCGCATCTGAAGCTGGGAGACAAGACCAAGGCGCGCGAGATGTTTGAAAAAGCCCGCGACATGGGCCCCACTGACCCGAAACTGCTGAAGCGCATCGCCGAGGGTTTGGAAGCGACGAAGTGAGAAAGTTCCAACGGAACTTTCATAGGGGGCATCCCTGAACCCTTATCAGAACCAGTAGTGTGAAAGCTGAATTCAGCGAATGACACGGCCAGTTGGTGAGTGGCAACGATGACACAGCACACAAACCCACGAAGCCCGATTTTTGGTTTTTTGTTAACCCCCTGCAAAGAAAAACCAAATATACTACTATGAAAAAACTACTTCTTATCGGCAGTCTTCTCGGCATTTTCGCGGGCGCTGCATCGGCTGCTGACGACATTGTCGCCACCGCCAAGTCCGCCGGAACGTTCAAGACTCTGACCGCTGCTCTCGATGCTGCAGGCAAGACGGAAATGCTGCAGGAAAAAGGTCCCTACACTGTCTTCGCTCCGAGCGATGAGGCTTTCGCCAAGCTGCCAAAAGGCACCGTGGAAGAACTGCTGAAACCTGAGAACAAGGAAAAGCTTGGCAAGATTCTCGCCTACCATGTGGTTGAAGGCAAGGTCATGGCGGCGGACGTCAAGACCATGAAGGCCAAGACGGCGAACGGTGCCGAGCTGGACATCAAGGTGGAAGGCGAAAAAGTGACGGTGAATGATGCCAAAGTCGTGAAGGCTGACGTGCCTGCGAGCAATGGTGTGATCCATGTCATCGACACAGTGCTCATGCCTCCTATGAAGAAGTAAGCTGAGGAGGCATTCGCGCCTCATCATCTTCTTTTCGCCGCTTAGCTCGAGTTCCGGGTTAAGCGGCGATTTTTTGAGAGACAGTTGGTGAGAGGTGGATTCCAAGTTGTCAGGCATGGCCCTTATTGCCCTAGCTTGACACCCTTAGCCCGGCATCATCTTTCTGAATCCACTTCACAGTGAAACAGCATAACTAAAAGTTATGCATTATGAGGTGAAGATACGAGCTCCGTCACTGCATCTCGAAGACTGCTTGCTGCGGGTCATCGAATGCTCAGGTCAATGAAGACAATTTCGAGCGGCAAGCCGTCCGAGAAACTGAGTTTGATTTCATTAGGGCCGTCCCGCAGGGCTTCTTTGGCGACGGTCCACGCGCGCAGAGCCTCCGCGCTGCCGAGCCCGTCGGAATTGGGCTGCGGATAGCGCTCCGAAACATCGTTCAAGAAGAGACGATGACGTCAGTTCCCTTCGCCCCTCTGTGGCTGGTCATTCGTGTCAATGAGTGTCCATGAGTGGTTAAAACTGGGATAGCCAGCCAGTGTCGATCGCCTCGCGCTCGTCAGAAGTGTCGCCAAGGCCACTATATGCAGCCCAGAGACAGGTGCTTATGAACACTGATTCCGGCCATCCCATAGTGGTATGGTCATTCGTGTTAATTCGTGTCCATTCGTGGTTGAAGGCCTGTGATTGCCAGCTGGTGCAGATCGACCTTTCGCTTGTCAAAGGCGTAGATTTCTGGTGCAATGACCTCCTCCCCCAACTGCTTCACCATGAGCTTTCTCCGACTTCTGTCGGCGTTGTTGCTGACCTCTGCGCTCAGCCACGGCGCCTTTCCCACGCTTTATCTGAAGCCGGTGGTGCTGCAGCAGTTTCACTCGCCCACCTGCATCACGTATGCGCCAGATGGCAGCGGGAGGGTGTTCGTCGTGGACCAGCCGGGCCGTGTCTACATCATCGAAAACGGCATGATGCGGCCCACGCCGTTTCTGGACATCTCCAGCACGGCCACGACCGTGGCGCACCGGAAGGTGATTGCCGTGGGAACGGGGTATGCGGAACGTGGTTTGTTAGGCCTGGCCTTTCATCCGGGGTATGCGAATCCGGCCTCGCCGGGTTATCGGAAGTTCTATGTGAACTATAACAAGGCGTATCAGGCGGGGATTGATCCACCGGCGCATGACGGTCTTGGCTGGACGCCGAACTGCACGACGGTCATCGCGGAGTTTCAGGTGTCTGCAGCAGATGCAAACAGCGCGGATCCGCTCTCAGAGCGGAAGATGCTGCTGTATGCGCAGCCGCAGTCTAACCATAATGGTGGCAACATGGTCATGGACAGCAGCGGACTGCTCTACATCGGCAGTGGAGATGGTGGTAATGCCAACGACGTGGGGACTGGTCACAACGCAACCAACGCCCTCGGCAACGGCCAGGACAAGACGGTGTATCTGGGAAAAATCCTGCGCATCGACCCGCTGGGCACAAATGGTCCGGGCGGGCAGTATGGCATCCCTCCGGGGAATCCGTTTGTCGGTGCTGGCGGTGGTGTGAAGGAGGAGATCTATGCCTTTGGCATTCGCAATCCGTGGGGCCTTTCTTTGGATGATGGTCCGGGCGGCACAGGCCGGCTTTTCTGCGCGGATGTGGGGCAGGACAGGATCGAGGAAGTGGACATCATCACCAATGGCGGCAACTACGGCTGGCGCTACATGGAGGGAAATGAGCGGCCGTCCTTTTCCTCCACCATGGCGCATCCCGGTGGCACACTGACCGCGCCGATCGTGGAGTATGCGCATCCGAGTGCCACCAGCTCCAGCCTGCCGAAGCTAGGTCTTTCCATCACCGGGGGCTCTGTTTATCGCGGTGCGGCGATTCCGGCGCTGCAGGGCAAGTATGTTTTTGGGGATTATGGAGCCACCTCGGGGGCCCCGAGCGGTATCCTGATGGGTTTGGAGGAGACGGCGCCGGGCAGCGGGACCTTCACCTTCACCCCGGCCATTCCGCTGCTGGGTGGCAACCCTTTCTCCGCGCGTGTGATCTCCATGGGTGAGGATGAAGCCGGGGAAATTTATGTGGGCACCAAGGTCTCCTCCGGAGTTACGGCGCAGGAGAATGGTCTGCCTAACGGAGGATTATACAAGCTGGTGCCAGTCCCCACGAATCCGGCGCCTATCACGCTCACCGCAGTGAAGGACAACAGCATGTTTTCCGAGGGTGAACTGAGCAACGGCACGGGAGATATCTTTGCGGGCACGTCCTCAGCAGTGGATTTCCGTCGCGGTCTGCTGTCCTTCGATCTGAGCAGCGTGCCGGCAAACACGCGCATCGGCGCGGCCATCCTGCAACTGCGCATGACCAGCGCCGAGACGCCCTCCGGCAACCCTGCGCGTAGCACCACGCTCAGCCGTCTCAATCAGTCCTGGGGCGAGGCGGGGTCCTTCAGCGGCAGCGGCGGGGTCGCCGCTCTTTCAGGTGATGTCACCTTCGTGAACCGCTTTTACTCTCCCACCAGCCCGATCTCATGGGGGGAGGGCAATGAAGGCGGCGATTTCTCCACGAGTGTGTCCTCTTCCTTCAATATCCGCACTGAACTCGGCTACTACGCATTCCAGGGACCGCAGATGGTGAATGACGTGCAGGCCTGGCTGGCCGCGCCGGCCACGAACCATGGCTGGATCCTTCGGTCAGATGAAGGCTCGCCTTCGACCACGAAACGCTTTTCCAGCCGTGAAAATGCGGACTCAGCCAGTCGTCCGAAACTGACACTGATCCACGCGACTCCGTATGAAAACTGGCAGGCGGTTTATTTCCCGGGCCTCTTGACCGGGCAGTATCTGGACCCGGAAGGTGATGCGGATGGCGACGGCATTTATAACCAGATCGAGTATGCCTATGGATTCAACCCCACCGGTTTCAACACGTCTGACAACTTCACCACCACCGTGACACCTGTGGGCGCCAATGCGGACCTCACGCTCACTTTTCGCCGTGACACGCAGGCGACAGATCTGACCTACCAACTGCAGGCCAGTGAGAATCTCACGACCTGGACGACCATTGCGGAGAGCATCAGCGGGGCCGCTGCCACAGGTCAGAATGGCGGGACGATTCTTTCGGATACCACACTGAGCGGGACAGTGAACCTCGTGACCGTGAAGCGAACGCTCAGCGGATCAAGTGTGAGCAAACAATTCGTTCGGCTCAATGTGGTGCGCGCGCCGTGATCCGGTCTAGGATCAATGCCGCTAAGCAATATGGGATGGCTGTGATCTTGTGCCTTGAGGGCCAAGGGCCCGACACTCCTCAGCCCAGGCCAACGGCCTGGGATTCAGCATGTTTCGCACTCACCAACGAACCAGAGCGCCGAAGGTGCGACACTCGCCTCCTCGGGTTCATTTGCCGCTGCAACGTCCGGCGTCGAGTGTCGGCCCTACAGGCCTCAACGTCGGACAACCGACGTTGCGTTGGCGCGTTTCCCAGGCCGTTGGCCTGGGCTGAGGAGTGCCGCCTCTTCGAGGCTCCAAACTCAGGATTGATCAGCGGCATTGGGTCTACGGTGAATAAGCCACCTCTGTCTCCACCACCATCTCGATGAAGTAGAAGCCGCGGCTCTGCGTGGAGTCAACGTAGAGAGTCCGGGCGTTGTTGCTGGTGGCAACGGCGGTCTGGGTTTGGTTGGCCACACCGCCGGCCGTGAGGGCAAAGTTCACGGCCACAGGCGGGGTGATCAGATCGGGCGTGTAGCGGACCTTGTACCTGGCTCCGAGCCGCTGGTTGTAGTTCAGGGCCAGACGCTTCGAATTCCCGACCTCGGACTGAATGAACACGGTGTTGAGCTTGAAGTTCAGGCTGGGCAGCTCAATGCGCACCACACCGTTGGCATAACTGGTGTTGTATTTCGGCAGGTTGCCCTGGTTTGCCGTGCCCTCGTCGTTGGCTTTGAGGAGGGTGCCATCCATCGCATAATGGGAGTCGTGACCATAGCAGATGATGAGCTGGGTATCGCCATGGAGGTAGGCATCCACGATCGTGGCCGAATGCGTGCACACCGCGCTCACCGCGTAAAAAACATCTCCGGGACCGCGAGTGACCACCATCTTTCCGCCAGGCAGGTTTTCATTGAAGAGGCCCACGCGCACAGAGCCGTAAGTGCTCTGCAGCACCGGAAAATCGGCGGTCTTCAGGTCGATGACATTCGCCACGTTCACACCGGGTGAGATGTCTGCCAGCACAGTGCTGCGCGCGCCGCTGCCCACAGAGGCGATGCAACCGAGCGCGAAGGTTTTTACCCACTCGCGACGGCTGAGCATTTCCAAGGAAGCCCGTTTGCGGGGAGCGCAGACGGCACGCAGGGGGCAGGGTTCCGTGGTGGACATGGGTTGGAAAGGGGGACTGATATTGTATTGGCCCGGATCAACGAAAACAAGACTGTAATCCGGTCCGCAACGTTCAGGAATCGTAACAGCCGCCTTGAGAGGCAGCCTTCAGCCCGTATTCTTCCCTCCATGCCTTCCGAGCCTTTGAAAGAGATCCGTGTCGATCAGATCCTGCGCCCCGGCCAGCCCGCCTCCGGCGTGGAAGCGGAGATGTTCAGCCACACGGCAGGGGGCAAGGTGGTCGAGTCCGACATCGCGCGCTTCCTGGCCAAGTGGCTGGACAACGTGCTGCGTGTGCCGGGCACGGATTTCAAGATCGGGCTGGACCCCATCCTCTCATTGATGCCGGGCGTGGGGAGCACGATCGCGTCCGGTGGCGGTGTCATCATTCTTTTGGAAGCCGTGCGCAGCGGAGTGAGCGTGCCCGTGCTGCTGCGCATGGGAGGGAACATGCTGGTGAACACGGTCTTCGACTTCATCCCGGCCCTGGGACCGGTGGCCTCTGCCTTCTTCAAGTCCAACTCCCGGAACCTCGGCCTGCTGCAGAAATGGCAGAAGGGACATCAAGAGGCCGTGAAGCGCAGCACAGCGCGCCTCTTTGTGGCGCTCGGGATCATCGTGCTGCTGCTGGCTATGATGATTGTGGCGGTGTTCTTCGGGTATGTGTACATGCTGCGGACAGTGTTTGGGATCGGGGCGTGAGGACGTGCATCAATTTTCAGCCTGTCTCCACGGTGTGCTGACATGTGTCAGCCAATCCTTCGCGCTCTTTGTTTATCCTGTTCCAGCCAAGGCTTTCCATCACGGGATGAGCTGCGTTTGGTGCTAGCGCAGGGAGAACGAAGTGCGTGAAGACCTCAAAAAAGGCGTTTAGAGTGGCATCTTTAGCGAACCGGCTTCTTGCCGCCATGGTCACCACCCAATCCGTGTTTCTCAGTGATGCCCAGAATGCCTCCGGCTGCCAGTAATTTTGCCGGACTAACCAGAGTGCTTTTCCGAGAAGCTTGTTAAACTCCTGCTCGTCACCAGCGACAACTGCATCGAGTTCTGTGACATGATACCAGTCCTCCACGAGGTGATTCACGTTGATGAACTCTTGAAGCCGTCCCTGCAATGACGATGGGTTTCCGTGAACAACGTCAGCATCAAGCACTGATTCGATGACGATCCAGATGAGTGAGAAGTCGGTGATGTCAAACTCCTCGCGCCAGCCTTTATAACGTAGAAAAGACTCTGCCATGAGCTCAGAGCCGCTTTCCGGTGATGCGTTTGTCGTTGAAGTCGATGGCTTCGAAGGCGGAGTAGCTCTCGTTGAAGGTGAGGACCGCTTTGCCCTTCTTTTCTCCCTGGCGGTGGAGTTCGACGGTGTGCAGGTCCTTGACCTTAAATTTGGCGGTGAAGTTCGGGTGACGGAAGGTGCCGTCCTCCATGAAGACGCATTCGCGGTCAGGCACGCCTGCCTGCACATTTTGCCAGGCCCATTTCGTGGCGAGCAGGAGCTGGCGGAAATGCTCGGTGGTGCCGACACGGCTGGGGACCTCAGGCTTGTCCGCCAGCAAGGCGAGGGGGGCGATGGCGAGCAGGCAGAGGAAGTGGAGGCGCTTCATGGTTGGAGAGTTGGATGACAACAAAACGGGAGGATTTTGTCGATGCTGGTTTTCGGCAGGGTGGAGTGGGGGGATTGAATCCGCCGAAAGACCCGGCGCATCAGCCAGCGTTTGAGTCCGGCTCCGAATGTCCGTGGTTTTTCAGGCTTGCCCTGATGGCTGCGGGCGGCGCATCCTCCCGCTCCCCTCCTTCCTTTATGAAGTTCATTGCCTCCCTTCTCCTCGCTCTTGCGTTTGTCAGCTCGTCTGTGGCTGCAGATGCCATCAAGCTGACCCGTGTGTATGAAAAGCTCGCCACGCAGTGGCCGGTGGCGCTGGTCATTCCGCCGGATGGCTCCCAGCGTGAGTTCCTGGCGCTGCAGCGCGGGCAGATCCTGATCCTGCCGAAGGATGAGAAGAGCGCCGAGGCGAAGACTTTCCTGGATCTCAGCTCCCGCGCCATGGAAGCAGCGAACGGCAAGTTTGAGGAAGGTCTCAATGGCCTGGCCTTCCACCCGAAGTTCGCGGAGAACGGTCTCTTTTACATCACCTACACGCAGCAGAAGCCGAAGCGTCTCGTGATCAGCGAGATGAAGGCCACCGGCGACAAGGCCGATGAAAAGAGCGAGCGCGTGCTGCTGGAAGTGCCGCTGATCAACTGGAACCATCACGGTGGCAACATTGTCTTCGGTCCAGATGGCTATCTCTACATCGGCGTGGGTGACACCTCAAAGCGCAACGACGAGAAGCGCATGGCGCAGCTTAACGCGGTCATGGTCGGCAAGGTGCTGCGCATCGACGTGAACGGTCGCGATCATCACAACGCCTATGGCATTCCCGCGGACAATCCCTTCGCCGATGGTGTGGATGCGCTGCCGCAAATCTATGCGTATGGCATCCGCAATCCCTGGGGCATGAGCTTTGATGACAAAGGCCGCCTCTGGCTTGCCGATGTCGGCCAGGACCTGTGGGAAGAGATCAACTGGATCGAAAAAGGCGGCAACTACGGCTGGAGCTATCGCGAAGGTTCACGCCCGTTCGCGCTGCGCACGGACACTCCGCCAGAAGGCACAAAGCTGATCGACCCCATCTTTGAATACAACCACGGAGAAGGCCTCAGCATTACCGGCGGCGTCATCTACAAAGGCAAGGCTGTGCCTGAGGCTGCTGGAGCTTATGTCTACGGTGACTTCGTGCTCGGCAAAATCTGGGCGCTGAAGGTGGATGAAGCCGGCAAGGTGCAGAGCAACGACCTCCTCTACACCAGCCCGCAGACCCCCGCTGACAATCCAAAGAAGAAGCCCAGCGTGCTGGTGAAGCCCACCGCCTTTTCTGCCAACGCCGCGGGTGAGCTCATCGTGCTCGACTGGAATGGCGCTGTGTATCGGGTGGAGAAGTGAGGTTTGTTAAAGCCTGCGTTTTAACCACTGATAGGCGCTGATAATCACTGATGACCAAGCCTTCGCGGGCTTGGTCATTTTTTTGGGTGGTGAGCTGTGGGTTGAAGATCTGAATGGCGAAGTCTGAGGCTTTGATGGACTGTGCGGCCATGAGCCGCATGATTTACATCACTCTTCCCACGAAGGATCTGCAACGGGCACGCACTTTTTACACGGCCCTGGGCTTTGCGGAGAATGAGAAGTTCAGCGGCGAGCATGGTGTGGGCATCATCATCAGCGAGACCATCCAGGTGATGCTCTGCGTGGAGTCCTTTTTCGCCACCATCTCGCCCCGAGAGTTGTGTGACACCTCCAAGTTTGTCTCGGCGCTGCACTGCCTGAGCTGTGCGAGCAAAGACGAGGTGGATGAGCTGGTGAGGAAAGCCGTGGGAGCTGGAGGTTCGACCTTTGAGGAAGCTGAAGACCATGGATTCATGTATCAGCACAGCTTTCTGGATCCGGATGGGAATGGCTGGGCACTGATGCATGTGCCTGAGGCGGAGGCGGGCTGAGCGGCTTCGGGCAGTGCTTTCTGAACCCCAGATTCTCTTACCACTCATGGGCACTGATTTGCACTGATGACCCAATCATCAGAGGGTTTGGTCATTAGTGTGAATTAGTGGTTAAAAGAGACCGCTCTCACAGACATGTGCTTTCCCAGTGTCCAGGGCTTGTCGCGCTGACCGGGACACGACGGGCGCGCAGAGCCCCCTCAAAGCAGCCTTTTTCGGCTCATTTGTGATCGGAAGCGCAGGAAAAGAAAGGTTGCGGGCGGCCCGTCGTATTTGGTAGCCTTCCGTTTCCCCCAGACTTCTCTGCCATGAACACAAACCAAACCAACCGCCGCACTTTCTTGCGCGGAACAGTCGCCGGCGCTGCCGGTCTCGCCACGCTGCCCACCTGGGCCGCCCCTCTCGGAGCCAACGGTGACGTCCGCGTCGCTGTGATCGGCTTCAAATCCCGTGGCAACGGCCACATCGGCAGCCTGCTGAAGATCAAAGGCGTGCGCCTGGTGGCTCTCTGCGATGTGGACAGCGATGTGCTGGACAAGAAGGTCGCTGAGCTGGCCAAGAAGAACATCAAGGTGAAGGCCTACAAGGACTTCCGTGAGTGCTGCGCCGATCCAGAGATTGACGCCATCACCATCGCCACCCCGAACCACACACACACGCTGATCGCCCTGACCGGCATTGCCAATGGCAAGCACGTGTATGTGGAGAAGCCCGTCTCCCACAACATCTGGGAAGGCCGCAAGCTCGTGGAAGCCTCCATCGTCGCCGCCAAGAAGGACCTGGTGGTTCAGCACGGCATGCAGCGCCGCTCCGACCTCGGTTGGGCCGCCGCCATGGAATACGTGAAGAGTGGCAAGATCGGCAAGGTCACCCTCAGCCGTGGCATCAACTACAAGGCCCGCAAGAGCATCGGCAAGATCGCCGCTCCTCTTTCCCCGGACGCCAACGGCCAGTTCAAGCCCGGCATCCTCACCGACGCGAATGGCAAGGGCCTCGCCGGCACGGTGGACTACAAGCTCTGGAGCGGTCCTCGCGGCATCATTCCGGTGCAGCGCACCCAGTTCCATTATGACTGGCACTGGCAGTGGGCCTACGGCAATGGCGACATCGGCAACCAGGGCCCGCATCAGCTCGACGTGGCCCGCTGGGCGCTCGGCAATCCGGACCAGCTTCCAAAACGCGTGATGAGCCTCGGCGGCCGCTGGGGTTATCAGGACGATGGCGAGACCGCCAACAACCAGATGGCGTTCTATGAATTCAATGAAGGCGCCCCGCTGCTGTTCGACAACCGCGGTCTGCCGATGAAGGACATGAACTGGACGAAGGGCTATGAGCCTGTCTACCGCATCAACGGCAAGACCTCCGCTCCTCGTATCGGCAACGTTATCCATTGCGAAGGCGGCTTCATCGCCGAGTCCAAGGCCTATGACAACGAGGGTAACACCATCGAGAAGTTCGACAACTTCCAGGACGGCCCTGACCACATGCTGAACTTCATCGAATCCTGCCGTGCCGGCAAGATCACGAAGGACGTGCTGAATGTGGCCCACGGTCACCACGCCGCCGGTCTGGCCCACATGTCCAATGTGTCCTACCGCCTCGGCAAGAAGATCAGCAACGACGAGATCAAGGAGCGCCTCAGCGGCAACAAGGCCGCCCAGGAAACCTTCGACCACTTCGTGCAGAACCTGGTGGACAACAAGATCGATCCGAAGGCCGACCAGGTCTCCTGCGGACCGATGCTGGAGTTCGACCCTGTGTCCGAGAAGTTCATCGGCGAGTTCGCTGAAGAGGCGAACAAGATCGCGACCGACACCTACGTGTCCGAGTTCGAGCTGCCAAAGATCAGCTAAGACACTCTGAAGTGTTTACAGAAACCCGCGTCACAAAAGTGGCGCGGGTTTTTTTGTTGCGATGTTAGTTAGGTCTCGAGCGGTGGGCGGTCGCGAAATGGCGCGAAGCGTCTTGGAGTGCGCCAGTCCTCTGGCGCTCTGGAAGGCCTAACGAAAAGCTTTGTGCAAGCTGGCTGCGAAGGCCGCCCAAGCTCCATCCGGCCTTCAGAGGTTCGCGGATCACCCGCTCCGGCGAAAGCTCCAGAGGACTGGAGCACTCCAGGACGCTCCGCGCCTGCTCAGTCCAATGCCTTCAATACCTGATCGAGATGCTCATCCGGCTTCACCTTCGGCAGCACCGCTTTGATCTTGCCATCAGGTCCGATGACGAAGGTCGTGCGCTCCGTGCCCATGTATTGGCGGCCGTAGAGAGTCTTCTCCACCCACACACCATAAGCATTCACGATCGCATGGTCTTCATCACTGATGAGCGGAAAGGGCAGCTCATACTTCTGGATGAACTTCGCGTGCTTCTTCGCGCTGTCGATGCTCACGCCAAAGACCTTCGCCTTCTTGGCGATGCTGCTCCAGCCATCACGAATCGCGCAGGCTTGCTTCGTGCAGCCGGGGGTGTCGTCTTTTGGGTAAAAATAGAGCACCACGTTTTCACCCTTGAGCGAGGAAAGCTTCAGCGTGCTATCTGCGGCATAGTCACCACCCACGACGGGGGCGCTGAAATCTGGGGCTTTGGTTCCTGGCTGGGGCTGGGTGCTCATGAAGTGGGCTTTAGAAGCACCCGGCATTTGCTGCAACTCTTACCTGAGATGCCCGGGATGATGATGCCCTCTCAATCGACCTTGATACCTACACTTCTTTTGAGCTCATCCATCCGACGCTTCTGCAGATCATTCCGGAGTTGAATGAGCTCACGGGCACGATCAGAGCCCACCAAGGCAGAGATGCGTGCTTCCACTAAAGCTTCATCGGCTTTGTGGTCTGCCTGCATTTGATGGTAGAGTGCTGTTCGCTCGCGCGAAACCGGGAGAGGATTGGCTGTGAACTGCATCGTGCGTTCCGCGAAATGGTATTCAAGGTCGTGCAGTTCTTGAAAAACATTAGCCTCATCTCTTTCGGAGAGATTCCAATCCTTCATCGGGGCGAGGTAGTCCGGCATGCGCTTTCTCATGACTCCGGCAGTCGCATTTTGATAAAAGACAGGATTGTTGTTCCGGTTGGCCATTTCTCCCGCGCGCTCATCGGTGGCCTCGCTTTCCAGCTGGGTGATTTCGACGGTTCGGCGCGCAGCGCTGGCAGCGTGGTCATGCGAGCTCTCAGCGGAAGGCGTGCCTGCCGCGATGATGGGAGATGATGCCGCTTGCCTGGCCCGCCTTCTGCCCTTGGGTGCTATCAAGACGATATACACGCCACCTAACAAAAGAAGCAAAATAACCAGGAGTTTGGTTCTCATCGGGATGAGGTTGTCCACTGATGGCAGGGCTCAGGTCAAACTAAAATGTTCTCGCCAAGCCTTTGCTGTCAGTCCTTCAATCTCTCACAACTGGCTCAAAACCTCGCGCTGATGTTTGTCCGCATCCGTCAGATGCTGGGGATCGAAGCTGTCAAAAACACGCAGGGCCAGGTCAGGCTGGCGGGCGGTGAGATGAGCCTGGATGAGACGGCGCTGGGCAGGCGCATCCTGCGGGAAGCGGCGGAGATAGCTCTGCCAGAGCACGGTCGCCGAGGCAGGAGTGGCCGCAGCTTCGGCAAGCGTGGCGGCGAATTGCAGATCGCGGTTCTCGGGAGCCTTGCGCAGAGCTTCGGTGACGATGCGGCGTGCGAGCGCATCCTGCTGGGCGAGGTCGAGTACCGCAGGGCGCAGCGTGGGCTGGCTCAGCGCCTGGTGCAGGAAGCTGGTGGCAGCAGGAAGAGCCTTCGCATTTTCAGCCAGGGCACAGATGCGGGCCAGCGCCCCGCGTTCACCCGTGGCGGCGAGGCGCAGGCAGGCTTCAAAAGCCTGCGCGGGCGGCAGTTCGCGGTCCACGATGGCTGCGTATTCGTGCAGCCAGTGGAGGTAGTTGTCATCCAGATCGGCACGGGTGAGCAGTTCCTCAGGCTTCACGCTGTGGTCCGGGAAGCAGGCGAGCAAACGCTCCAGCCAGGGAAGGATTTTGATCTGCTCATGACATGCACGGGCACTGATGAGAGCTCGGCCGAGGATGGCTTCAGGCACGGGCGCATCCTTCGGCAGGGCTTGCAGACGCTGAAGCTGGAGGTCCAGGGCTTCCTCGGCCCGGTTCAGACGCACCAGGAGCTGCACCTGGAGTTCACGGGCTTCATCCAGATGCTTGGCGGGAGCAGCCTCGCCGGCTTTTTTCAGCCAGTCCGTGATGGCGGCCAGCGCGGCGGAGTGCATCTCACGGCTGCGGGCGATCTGCACATACGTGAGCGTGATGGACCAGCCAGAGCGCGGCAGCTCCGCGGCACGATCCAGGATCATCATCGCAGACTCCAGATCTCCCTCCCGGCGGGCGCGGTCAGCCAGCACTTCAAAGGCATACAGGCGCATCTGGTCATCCAGACGGCCACCGGAAGCGGCGATCATGAGATGGGCCTCCTTCGTGATGATGACGCTGTCTTCCTGGCCGAGCCAGCCTAACAACAAGGAGTCACGCAGCGTGCCCGCTTTTTTCAGCATGGCGGACTCACGCACGGTGAGCTCACGCAGCTGCTGCATGGGCGGCAGGCTGAGCCAGGCATCCACCAGGGCCAGGCGCTCATCCTCGAGGGTGACGATGCTCATGAGGATGCGCTTCGCCACGGACGGGGGGCATTTGATGAGATACTTGGAGAGCCTCTCCAGCCGCGGAGTGCGCTGCGGATCCTGAGCCACGGCGGTATCCGCCGGCTGCAGGCGCCAGACCCAGACAGCGGCGAGTCCGGCGTAGAGGAAGAACAGGAGAAAGAGACGGGACATGAATCAGAAAAAAGGGAGTCGGCTCAGCAGACAGAGATCTCAGCGCATGGCGGCCTTGTGCTCAGGCAGGATCCGGAGCTGGACGGTGGCCTGGCTGGGAACGGTGAACTCGATCCGGCCGTCCGGCCCGGCCATGAGGTAGTCTGGCGCGCCATTGGCGATCATCTGGCAGATGCTCCCGGGCATGATGCCCTCAAAGCTCATCTCCACGGGGCGCGTGTGAGACACCTGCAGGAGCGCGCGGCTGCTGCCAGCCTCCAGATAACTCACACTCCCGGTGGAGCTGGCCAGACGCAGGTAGTCGCGCTCGGCATCGCGGCGCATCACCAGCTCCGTGCGGCGCAGGCCCAGGGTGTGGATGTAGACCTGGTCTCCCTGGCGGGTGAAGCCGGACACGCCCGTGCAGGCGGCCAGGTCAGGCACTCCGGCGCTGGCAGGCAGGCGCAGAGTGCGGGCACGACCTTCGTTCACGATGATCCAGCGGTCCGCGCCAGTCTGGAAAAGGCGCGTGCGGGAGGCATCGCGCATCAGGCGGGCGTATTCACCCACGGTCACAGCCTGGAAGGGCTGGGAGGCGCACCAGTCCAGCATCTTCTCCACCTGCTTCAGGTGGTTGGCGCTGGCGGCATCATGGAAGCTCAGGCTGACCTGCACGGGGCTCAGCCAGCGGCGTTGGCCGGTGCGGGTGGCCTCGGCGATGAAAGCGGCGGCATCCCCGGTGTTTTGAGTCAGCACGGTGCTGAAGCTCTCCCCTGAACTCCAGCCACGGGCTGGCAGTGGGGAAATGCGGCCCGCCAGCGTGGCGGAGCTTTGCGTGGCCACGTTTTCCACGCTCATCTGGTGGCTGAAGGCAGAGGCCTCCGCGCTGGGGAAGCTGCCCTGAGGCCAGCTCACCAGGCGCATGGCCTGGCCCTGGCCCAGGAACTGGCGGTGCAGCCAGCCGAGTGATCCCGCCACTTCACGCTCCATGGAGAGGTCTTTCTCAGGAGCAGAGGCATTCATGAGACCTCCGGAGGCGGTCTTGCCCTCCCAGGTGGTGGGGCGGCTCATGGTGCCGGAGGCAGCCTCCACATGGCTGAGGGTGAAAAGGGTGCGGGCAGCCTCCTGCAGGCGGGGCGCCTGACGGGCATCCACACCGGGTGTCCAGCCGCGCACATCGGCCTCTGAGACAGCCACGGTCATGGGCAGGGCATATTTGGAGACCACCTTTTCCAGCATCGCTTCAGCGGCCACAGGAAGGCCAGGGAGATCCGTGGTCTCGGCATAGCCTTCAGAGCTGATGTGCGTCACCAGCAGGCGGCGTCCGTCCAGGCTGGTGGTGTCCATCACCGGGGCCGTGGGGTAGCGGGAGAGCAGGCTTTCCAGGAAGGGCAGGGGATTCACCTGCGGACCCGCCTCCAGGGCCAGCGGGTCCAGCCAGAGACCGCCCCAGGTCGTGAGGGCCACCTGGCTGTGCTCCACATGGTCAGCCTGCAGGGAGAGCAGAGTCTTGCCGTCATCAGTGGTTAGGCGCACATCCCGCAAACCGGAGACCCGTGGGGAGATGGCCCCGGGGTTCATCATGAGATCAGCCTCCGCATGCTTCACGGAAGCGGCGGCAGGCTTGGCCACAGAGCTGCCAGTGCCGGAGAGGCCGAGGACCTTGCTCACCTGCGCCCAGTCGCCGGCATTGGCCCAGGGCTGGCCGGTGAGCAGCAGCGGCACTTTTTGTTCGGCCAGGGTAGTGACAAGCTCCGCCAGGGCATGCTGGCGCTCACGGCTGAGGCTGAGAGACTGGTCCAGGATCACGGCGCTGACACCTTGATGGCCGGGCATCCAGGCGCTGCCTTCCTGGCTGGCGTCCTGATACGTCACCTGATAGCCCAGCCACTCCAGCGAACCGTGCAGGAGGCGGGCAGTGTAGGTCTCGCGGGCAGCACCCGTGTGCAGCACCAGTATCCGGCGGCTGACTTCCAGCAGGGGCCCCAGGTTGGCCCCGTGGATGTCTGGCGTGGTGAAAAAAGGCACGCCGCCGAGCTGGCGGATGCGGGCCGCACGTGCGGCGATGTTCGTGGGCTTCTCAGGGTTCTCAAAGCCGACCACGTAAGAGCACACACCCTGGCGGGAGGCATCCAGGATCTTGCGCTCCAGGCGCAGGGCGCTGTCGGCATCCGCATTGGCACCCGTTTCCTCGATGAAGACGATCCCGTCCAGATGGCGGCGTGCCTCGCGCAGCAGGGAGGCTCCTCCTTCCAGGAAGAGCTGCTTGTCTGGGTAGGCGGACTTCAGCATGGGCAGCACCCGCAGCAGAGCGGCGCGCTCGGCATCATGGCTCATCGTTTCCAGCTCAGAAAGCATCACTCCGTCAAAGCCGCGCTCGGCAGCCGTTTCGACCAGCTCATGCACCACCACGTGCGCCCAGTGCGGATGGGTGGCATCCAGGCGCACGCTCCCCAGGGCCTTGCCCTCCAGCAGCGGCACACCCAGTTCCTTGGCCAGCTTGGCCGCAGGCGAGCCCGCAGGCACCTCAAAGAGCGGCACCCTAGCCAGGACCTTATGACCCAAGGCATGGGCCGCCTCCAAATCCACCTGGGCATCCACGCGCAGGATGCAGAGATCAAAGGCGCTTAATCCTAAGGCTTCCGGTTTCTCAGAAAAGTCTACGAGCAGCCTGGTCTGGCCCGTTTGCGCAGGGGAAAATGGAGCAAAAGTGAGAGTGATCGCACTCGCGAGGCGCAAAAATGGGAGTCTAAGCGACTGGAGGTGGAGGGCAGTGCGGAGGCTCATGCTAATTGTGAGAACGTTCCCATTTTGGACAGTTTGATCATAAAATCAATAATTTCCGCGCCACATACCATTTTCTTACTTTAGACATAGTTTCACAAAGCTCTTACAACCTAGTCATTTCCTTCTCTGAGGTCCGTGCGACTTTCCCAAAGATCGAAAGATCAAACCTTTCTGTGTGGTTCCGATTTGGCTGTTGGTACCCATCACAAGTGAACGAGGCGCACCGGGTGGTGCGCCTTGATTCGTTTCTGGGGGGCACACGGGATGCCCCGTCAGGTCGGATCCAGTCGGATTAGCTCGGATCCACCCCCGAGTGGCCAAGTTTTCTCCGAAGGTTGAGCCTCCTGGCACACCCAGGACCACCACGTCAAAAAAAAACAGCCTGGATCCACCCGGATTAGGCTGGGTTGAGCCCCGCAAACCGCGCCTGCACTCATATCTACCTCCCCTCCTGTATGCCAGCCCAGCAGGTCGGATCCGGTCGGATTGACTCGGATCCCTCCAAAGTGGCCAATTTTCTCCGAAAGTTGAGCCCACCCCGACAGCTCCCCCGCCCGCCGCTCGCAATCCAACCTCGATCCACTTGGATTAGGCCGGATCGCCCCTCTTCTGAAACCACCGTAAAGAACCGTCAACCACGGTAAACGACCGTCAACGGCTCCCGTCGGATTCAGTCGCATCGCTCTCCCCATGCCCGCCGTCCGCGTCATCCGCCCCATAAGTCCTAGGAGCCCCATTTCACAGCGACCACGCACCTTCACCTCATCGGTCAGGCCAAAGGACGTAAGCGAAAACAAAATATAGCTCATCAACGGAAAAACCCACAGCGGGCAGGCCCATCATCCCTCCAGCCGGATCATTCCTCAAGGGACCCAAGCGGACCCTTTGGACACCGTGAACCGCGCACTCGCCTAACAAAAATGCTCTCGATTCTCGGATGACCCCATGCCCTCTCATGAGTCCCATGTGTCCCGTCTGACTCATCGCTTCCGAACCTTGAATCCACAGTACTCCCGCAGTCGTGGAGCGTCATAGACAGCGCCAGTCCCTTGATTCGTTGTCAGTGATGCGTCATGGAGCCTTCGCAAGCCAGGATGAAACCTGCCCCATCACCCTCACCCTGGATGACCGCCGCCTCATGGGCCTGTGGGCAGCCGACAGCGCAGAGCGGGTGCGGCCCCGTTGAAGCAATCCTGACGATGGGGCAATGCTCGGTGTTGACGAACGCCTCGGGAAATCTCATTGCATCAAGCGACCATTGCCCCGGATTCATCACCGTCACCCCATCCACCTGCGCCTGGGTGATGGCGGAGATGGCATCGAACAGTGTCTTCAAATCATTGCGCTGGCTGCGGATGGCGATGCTCTGTGACGGGTTGACTTGAGCTGGATGGGCATGGTTGGGAGGGCATAAAAGGGTCGCCGCCTTTTGGCGGCGCCCAGGGGAGGGGCGGGTCAGTAGGCGGGTTTGATGTCGATGGAGCCGCTGCTGATCAGGCTACTGCTGGGCACGGGAGCCAGGAAGAAGCCGCTGGCCGTGTCCAGGGGCTGGAAGACGGCCCCCTTGAATGGCGTGGGCTTCTCCGTACTCATCTGGTAGGTGCCAGTGAAGAAGCCAGTGGCCGGGGCGAACTTCAGGGTCACCTTCACAGTGGGGTTCAGCGGCAGGGCGATGCGGTTATCCTCCAGCAGGCGGAAGACCTGGGTGGCGCCGTTGACGAGCATGCCTGGGCCTTTAATCAGGATATCTGCCGCGCCCTGGGTTTCCCGCACGGCATGGATGATGGGATTGCGCTTGCTATAGACATACTGGCAGGCATCAACGCTGGTCGCTTGGCGAAAGCCACTTTTGAAGGTCTTGTCCGTCGGCACCGGTTCCTTGAACCAGGTCAGGTCAGATGAGAAAACGTTGTTCGTGAAGTCAGGCACATCAATGAACATGTCAGAGCAGAGGCTGCCCTTGCCTTTGTAGAGGGGGACAAAAAGCGGGAGCATGTCGTAACCGCCGATCTGGCCTGCGGCGGTCACGAGGGTGTCGTCCGCCAGGACGCCGGTGATCTTCACATCCCCCTTGATGCCGACGGTGATCGAGAGGAAGCCGTCCGCTTTAGGCACGTCACCCACGGCATTGGGCAGGCGGTTAATCCGCGCCGTCAGGGTGAAGGGCTTCTCATTCATCTCCACCGTGCCGCCGAAGATGATGCGCCAGGCCTGGATGTCCGCAGTCTTGCCGCCCATGGATATCAGGCAGCGGATGCGGTTGCCATTGTCGGCATAAAAGAGATTCAGCAGCACGTTCCCGCCCGTCTTGCGGGTGATGGTGACGGTGGACTTCCCGGCGGCGTTGAAGGTTCCGCTGAAGGGCGCAGTGGCGGAGCTGCCCATCAGCAGGCTGCCGGTGAAGCTGCCGTTCCCGGTGGCGTTGATCTTGATCGTGCCAGCCAGCGCCGGGTCATAGGGGAAGACCTGGGAAAGGCCGGTGTAGTTGGCCTTCAGTGGGATGAAGGGCTCGTCATCCGCGATGTTCACGGTCGCGAGTGACAGGCCAAAAGCAACATCCGGGCTGGCGTTGGTGAGCCTTACCTGGAAGGTCTCCTCCCCCTCAAACCGGCGGTCTTGGTAGATCGGGATGCTGATCGTGGCGGTCGTGGCCCCATCGACAAAGTTCACTAGCGTGTAGGTACCCGCATAATCATCGCTACTGGCACTGCCGTTGAGGGTGAAAAGGTAGCACGATACCGGTGCCGGCACCGCCCCGCTGATGGTGCCAACATTGCATGTGAGGGTGATGCTGGCGTTGATCCCTCCCTCAGTGGCGTTGAACGTGGTGCTGCCGAGGCTGATCACACTGGGCACGAAATCCGTCAATTGCTGCCAGTTTAGTTTCACGGCCTGCTCATCCATGGTCGAGATGCTGATGCGGTATGTCGCGCCATTGATCACTGGGAAGGTGCAGCGAGCCGGGTCGGCATGGCTGCCACTGACCACATTGAGGTTTTCCAGGTCATTGTTGTTTGCCACGGTAAGAGTCGTCGCGTTGGCGCTGCCGTTCGTGTCAAAGCGCATCACGCCGGTGAAGGTGGCCGTCCAAGAGTACCAGATGGACCGGGTATTATTGTTGGCATTGAGTTCCACTTCCTCAATGCTGGCCTCGTAGGTGTAGGCGCTGAGACTGCCACTGGCACCCGTGATGACCTGCGCGTCGGCAAAGTCGTCGTTGGCCGGCTTGTTCACCATCAACCAGTTCAGCTCCAGAGGCCCAGGGGCGCCATAGCTCGGGACAGCCAGGCGGACACGGTAAGTCGTGCCGCTGGTGACGTTGATCTTCACCAAGCTCTCGCCATAATCGGAGTGGGGGGATTGATCATTGGAGCCGATCAGCGTCAGGTCATTCACGGCGGTGCCGGTATAGATGTTTAGCAGCGTATCCAGCTCAGAGCCATGGGTGTCAAAGACCACCTTGCCCGTGGCTGGGGCCACCCAGGAATACCAGATGGACTTCAGCCCGCCGCCAGGCTCATCCACCTCTATGGTGGAGACGGTGTTATCGCCAGTGATCGTGCCTGAGGCACCCGTGATGGCTGTGGCAGCAGCGAAGTTGTCATTCACCGCAGTTGGCGTGATGCTCCAATTTAACACGGTTGGCAAAGTGACGCCGCTGCTGTAGCTCCCCACACGCACATAATACTGGCTGCCACTGGTCACCACAAACTCCACCTGGCTCTCATAGCCGGAGACGCCATAGCCATTGTCGCTTGAGACGATGGAAGCTAGGCTGTTCAGCGTCGTGCCCTGATAGATGAGCAGTGTGGTGTCGTTGCTTGAACCGATGGTGTCTACCGTGGCTAGGCCACTGCTGGCTGGCGTCCAGATGTACCAGATGGACTTATTGCCAAGGGTAGTCTCACCGGATTCCAAAGTTGCGGCTACCATCTCTTCAGTCAGCGTCCCCGTGTCACCTGGGAGCGCCTGCGCAGCGGCGAAGTTGTCATTCGCCGGTTGGCTGACCAGTGTCCAGCGCAGCATCGTGGGGGCTCCCGGATGGCTGAGGGCGTAACTGCCGATTTTGATCCAGTAAATGGTGCCGCTGGTCACGGGGAGAATGATCAGGCTTTCGCTGCCTCCCCCGCTCCCATCATCCGTCGCCAGCGTGGTCAGTTCATTCACCGCAGTGCCTGTGTAGATGCCCAGCATCGTGTCAAAGCCCGACCCAATCGTGTCAAAGGTGACACTGCCAGTCGCAGGAGCCGTCCACGAATACCAGATCGAACGATAGCGCAGGGAGGGCTCGAATGTTTCCAGCGTAGCGTCCACATTGGTGCCCGCCTGGGTGCCAGTGTTTCCGGTGATGACTGCCGCCGAGGCGAAGTTGTCATTGGCGGGAGGAGCGGCCTGTAAACTTGGCATCCAGAGGGCAGACAGTGCTGCGCAGGTAAAGATGTGTTTGAATTTCATGGGCTGGCTTGATGGTAGGCTTGGGAGTCAGGTGCTGAGTGCCTTACTTTGCGGAGAGAGGGGGGATGCGTCATCTCCCCCTGATAACTACAGGTCTGGCAGCGGGGCGACACAGAAATTCTGAGCAGAGAGAACGACCTTTTAGAAGAGGCCGCCATGATCCTCGGCACCGAACCCCTGGCAACTCCGCACAAAATGATCTTCAGAGCGGTGAAGGATGGACTCACCCTTGAACGCATTGCGACGGCACTCAATCTTCGCGTCAAAGACATCCGAGACAGTCTTCGCCTCCTGGATGGCATTGATGAAGAAGTGGCAGACATGCTCAAAGACCGGCATCAAGAAAAAGAAGATTACTGGCAGCCCAGAGAAAAGCCTCGTCTCCACCTCCTACATTGAGCGCCAGAACCTGACGATGCGCATGTCTATGCGTCGGTTCACACGCCTCACGAATGCCTTCTCCAAGAAGATCGAGAACCCCATGGCGGCAATCTCGCTCCATTACATGCACTACAACTTCTGCAGCGTTCATTAGACTCTCCGTCTCACTCCTCCCATGCAGGCCGGAATCTCAGATCACGTCTAGAACATTGAAGAGGTGATTGCGCTCCTCGGGGAAAAATGAAGCTATACCACTACCCACTCATGGATCAAACCCCCAAGCAAGACCAAGGGCCTTCCGCATCATATCGAAGGGTTGGCGAGCCTTAGCGAGCCTACCCTGGAAGCCTGCCGAACATCCGTCTCTCCCACGTCGGACCCCAACGTGGGTCCCGCATCTCTCAATGAGGCCTCGTTTCTTCCCGTGATCTGGCACCTTCTAGGGGGCTGCCATCCCATTCTTGGAATCCACTGGCCATCTGAGTTGCACGGTCCGTCTGGGCGCACTCACCGCCACTTGTGAAGCGGGCGAGGGTGTTTAGTCGATTAGCGTCACTCACAAATGATGCTGACAAGGCTGGCAGATCATCCCATCTTCCAAAGGAACAATGCACCATTCACTCTCCAGGTTCCCCCACATCGAGTTCTCTCGCGAAGCGGTGAGCAAGCGGGCAAAGGAGACGAAAGCGATCATTGGCGAACTTGTCCTCGTTGCGAAGCATCCTGATGGAGAACATCGCTTGTATCGAAATGAAAAGACCGATGAATACTGGCAGTATGCATCTGCGTGGAACTGGGGTGCCAAAGCCTACTGCTTTATTGTTCCTGAGATCGAAGTCGAGGATTGGAAAGCTCAGCGATATGTCGACCCAGATGAGATGATCGTTTTTGTCGGATCACTTCAGCAGTTTCTGGCAGTTCCCGCTAATCGTCGAATTCCAGAACTCTTGAAGCATGTCCGTATGCTCCAATCTATCAGAACGATGCCCTCGGATCCTGAGGGGCGGTGGTTCGGACCCTACTTGAAAGAGAACGTCATTCCGGATTTTGACCGCATCAGTGCTTCCAATGCACACGAGGCGTAACATTAACTCCCAAACTTGCCTCTATGAAACCCATCCTCCCATCTGTTCTCTTCATGCTGGTAATTGGAAGTGCTCCTCTAAACTTTGCCGAGGACGCCAAGGGAACCACATTAACAGCCCAACCAAAAGTGCCGAAAGTCTACACCGTGCCCGATGACAGCCTTTCGCCCGACGGCCATTATGGCGTCACCGTGCCCACAACCGATGAAGTGCCGGAGAATGAAGGAAAGAACAGCCTCATCGAGGTGAAGACCGGACGAGTGCTGGCAGACCTGCAGACCAAGTTCGTGGCCTGGACCCGGCGCAATCATGGTGAGCCTCAGCCCGCACGCTGGTCGAAAGACGGATCTCTTTTGTTGTGGGAAGCTTCGGGCAAGTGGTCTCCCGCAGCCATCACGCTTGTGAAGATCGAGAAGGGTGCTGTGCTCTGGCAGATCGATGTCCTGAAAGCCGCCGAACAGGAGATCCTGAAAGCCACTCAAAAAGCCAAGCCAAAGCAGTATGCGAAGGCCAAGAAGGAGAACGAGGGCAGCGGCGCGGCCTATCCGGAAGGATTCACCGTGGATGTGAAGACGGAGGAGAAGTCGCTGGAGATACCGCTTTGGATCAGCGTGATCCTGACCTCCAATCCAAAAGGGATCGAAGGCGTGGACGCCCTGGAGTCCTACTTGCTCGGCACCGTGGATGAGACCGGCAAATTCACCGTGAAAGAGTTTGGCTTCGAGCTGCCCAAGTCACCGCACTTTGTGGACAGTGACACTTTTCATTAGACCGGTTCTCTCACGGCCGCGTGACTCGCACGCGCATAAAACAGCGTTCATAGCCCGCCGGGGTCACGCTGGCGCGCACCGTTTGAATGCCGCCGCTGGTGCTGAGAACTTGTTCGGTGACGCCGCTGGTGCTCCAGGCACCCAGGCCCGCGCTCCATTCGACGGCGTAGACGAGATCCGGGGCGCTTGCAGGTCGTGTGTAAACGAGGTGGCACTGGCCGCCGGAGTTTTCGGCGTGAGGGAGATCGCCGTTTGAGCTGCCCTGCGCATCCAGAGCCAGGGCGTATTCGAGGAGATTGATGATGCCATCTCCCTCGGGGTCCGCATTGTCACCAGCGATGGCGGGATTGCTGGCGTTCGCGCCAAACTCAGCTGCGCGCCAGTCATAGATGGGACTCGTGGCGGTGATGGTCACATCATCAAGCGTGCGCACCTCGCCGTCATCGATGATCAATCGGTAAACATAGGTGCCGGGCTGGGTGACGGTGGAGATCGTGGTGGCCGCATTGCCGAAGGTGCTGGCCGCAGGTCCGCTGATCTGGGTCCAGACGGCGGTGGCGCCAGCGGTCATGGCATCGTCATTGAGAGTGCCATTGAGCGGGATCGTCATGGCCTGGGGCAGCATCACGCTGGTATCGGCTCCGGCACTCACAAAAGCGCCCACATTTTCCGTCACGCCGGTGATGCTGATGTTGTCGATCAAGGCCAGGTTCAGCCGCGTGGTGCTGGCAGACATGACGGCAGGTCCGGCGAGGATGTCCGTCCCCATGGCGATGGTCTGGGTGCTGCCGCGCTGGGTCCAGTTGACGCCGTCCGGTGAATCAAAGGCGGAGAAGGAACTGCCGCTGCGGACCAGCCGCACCCAGTAACCGGGTGAGAGGCCGCTGGTGGTCGTGCTGGAACCAGTGCTGCTGGTGCTGGTGCGATACTGGAAGGCGCTCAGGTTGCCATTGATCGGCGCCATGAACATGGAGGCAAACCGGGAGCCGGCGGCGGTGCTCTCACGCAGCATGATGCCGATGCGTGCCGCGCTGGAACTGAAGGTGGTGCTGCGCACGCGGGCGGTGAAGCTGCTGTTGCCGCTGAGCGGGCGATGACGCAGGAGGAAGTTGTCAGAGGTGCTGGAGAGCAGGTTCCCGCCGCCGACCAGAAGATGCGTTCCGTTTTGCGTCACACCGGCTCCGGGGAGCGTGGGGCTGTTGATGTTCGCATTCGTCCAGGGCGCGACTGCCACGCCCACGGCGAGCGTCACCTCCGCCTGCGAGGTCTGCGTTCCGTCATTCGCTGTTAGGCGCAGTGTGTAGGTGCCATTGGCGGAGAATGTGGCCGTGGTCGTGGTGGCGGAAGCATCGGCAAACGCGGCGGTGCCCGGGCCGCTCACCTGGGTCCACAGGCTGGTGACCGCTCCATCATCGCTGACCATGCCGGCAAGCTGCAGCGTGGTGCCCGCAGGCACGCCAGGTGAAGCGCCTCGCGGGGAGAGGATGGCGGTGAACGGCGCATCATTGGCGGAAGCATCACCAATAGACATGGAAACACTGGCACGGGGTCCAGGAAGAAAGTTTCCGGAGCCTGCCAGACTAACCATCAATGTTTCAGCGGCTTCACTCAGCGCATCGGTGGAGGCTGTGACCACGCGGTCCACACTGGCGCTGCCAGCGGGGATGGTGATGGAGGTGGGAATGCTGGTGACGTCCGTGCCATTCGTGGCAGTGCCGCTGAAGGCCAGAGGCACGGCCAGTGCCTGCGTCGTGGGGCCGCTGCGCGTGATGCGGAAGGTGGCAGTGTCCGCCGTGCCCTCATGCATGAAGGGGTCCACGATCTCCAGGTTCACGCGCGGCTCGTTGTCGGTGATCAGGACGCTGTGCTGCGTGGCATTGCTGGTGAGGATCGCATTCGTGGCATTGCGTAGCTGCACCACGAAGGCCTCGGGATCCTCGGGCACTTCATCATCCCGAATCGTGAAGGGGATCTGCTTTTGTGTTTCACCCGGTGCGAAGGTGAGGACGCCGACAGGCAGCGTAAAGTCCACCCCGCTGCCGAGCGCGCTGGCGGTGAGCACCCCATATTCCACGGAGCTGGTGTCCGTGGTGGTGCCGGTGCGGCTGACATGGATCACGCCTGCGCCCGAGGCTTCGTCCACCGTCGTGCTCACGCTGGCAAAGGCGAGATTGCTGGTGAAGCCGGAATCATTGTCGGTGATCAGCAGCGTGGTGCTGGCCACTTCCACACCGTAGTTTGCGATGGAGTTCACGGTCATGGTCACGCTCTCCACGCCTTCGGCCAGCGTGTCTTCGATCGGCACCACATCCACAAAGGCTCCCGAACTGCCCGCGGCGATGCTGGCCGTGCCGCTGAGCGCGGTGTAGTCAGTGCCTGGTGTGGCCGTGCCGCTGATGCTGTAGCTCACGCTCAAGGCGCTCGTCGTGGAGCCCGTGCGGCTGAGGTAAAAACGGCTGGCGGCGTTCTCGGCTGTGCTCAGCGCATTCACGGAAACATTCACCGTGGGCTTGTCATCATCACGAATCACGGCGGTGATGCTGTTCTGCACATCCACCGTGTAAGACGCGCTCGGCGTGAGCGTGATGACGACAGTTTCCGCATCCTCCAGCAGCGCATCATTCACCGGTATGATGCTGACGTTGGAAGTGTTGTTCTTGCTGATCAAGAGGCTGCCGGCCAGCGCGGTGAAATCACTGCCTGAGGTGGCCGTGCCGGTGACGGTGTAGTTCACAGTGATGTTCCCCGTGCCAGTGCCGCTGGTGGTGATGCGGAAGGATCCAGCATCTGTTTCAGTGATCACGCCATCGAGCAGGTTGATGGCCACGAGCGGCAGGTCGCTGTCGTCATTGATGTTGACGGTCGCGCGATGGGTGGCGCCGGCGCCGAGTTGATAAGCATTGGAACTGCGCAACTGCACGATCACATCCTGGGTGGGCTCACCGAGCGCGTCATTGATGGGCAGCACATCCTCCGTGACAGTGCTGGAGCCGGCGGCGAAGCTGACGACGCCACTCAGCGCCTGATAGTCCACACCATGCGTGGCCAGCCCGCTGATGCCGTAATGAGCGATGAGCGGAAGCGTGAGGTCGCCCGTGCGGGTGAAGGTGAAGCGGCCGGGATCTCCGTTCTCGTTGGCGGTGGCATCCGTGGCGGTGACGGAGACGGTGTTGATGTCGTCATCGACCAGCTTGGCCGTGGCGCTGCTCGGCGTGCCCACCACATATCCGGTGCCCGTGCTGAGATTGAGCGAGATGTTTTCCAGCCCCTCCACCGCGCTGTCATCCGTGGGAGTAAGCGTGATCGTGGCGCTGCTGCTGCCAGATGGAATGGTTACAAAGTTGGTTGGGCTGATCGTGTAATCCGTGCCACTAAGGGCCATGCCAGCACCGGTGGTGACGGCGTAGTTCACATTGATGGAGGCAGCTGTGGAGCCTGCGCGGGTGACGGTGAACTGGATCGTGTCCGAAGCATTGTTCTCAACGGCCTCAGGATCGTTCACCACGATGCTGACGCGCGGATTCGCCGTGTCCTGATCCAGGATGGTAAAGACGGCCGTCTGTGGGCCTGACGGGATGTAACCCGGCGCATTGATGAGTGAAACCGCAAAGGTCTCCGGCCCCTCGCTGCTCGAATCTGTGGCGGCTGTCAGTGTGAGGTCCACAAACCCGCTGCCCGCAGGAATGGTAAAAAGTTCCAGCGGAGAGGCCGTGGTGGTGTCCGGTGTGGTGGAGAGGGAGTAATCACTGATGTAACCCGCGGCTCCCTGGAGGTCGGTGGCCACCACCAGGGCCGCAGTGGCGCTGCCAGTGCGGCTGATACGCAGGGTGGCGGTGTCCGAGGCATTGTCCTCCGTCAGTTCAGCATCAATGGCCTCCACCATCACACGTGGCAGATTGGGCGTGGCCGTCCAGTTGGCACCAGTGATGCCCGCCGAGGCGATCGTGGCGGGATTCGTGAAACCAGCGGTGAAGGAATATCCAGCCTCCAAGGCGGCCACGGTCACGGCGCCGTTGGCGAGATTGGTGATGCGATAGAGGCCATCACTATCGGTTAGGCCGCCGCGCCAGGAGCCAGTGGCCTGACCATTGGACATGCGGATGCCGGAAAGAGGCGCGCTGCCATCCATCACGTAACCTTCAATGTAATAAGTGGAGGGCGTTCCCACGGTGATGAGCAGACTCTTGGTGATGCTGCCACCCTTCATGTCACTCACCGTGCACTGCACATTGTAGTAGCCCGCCGCAGTGTAGGTCTTGGTCTGGGTGGAGGCGTTGTTGATGCTGAAAGTGGGGCTGTAGAGAGTGCCGCTCACAGGATCCCCGAAGGTCCAGGCATAGGCCAGCGTGTCACCATCCGAATCCGTGGCAGTGACGGTCAGGTTGATGGCGCCGTTAACTGCAGGTGTGCTGGTGCTGGCGGTGAGGGAATCAATCGTGGGCACCTGGTTGCCCGTGAAGCTGCCGGTGTTCACCACCACATCCAGAGACTCAGGTGTGGTGCCGCCTTTGCTGATGGGCGTGATGTGCACACCCGCGGCCGTGTCTGAGTAGGTGCGGCCCATGGCAAGCGCTGAGTCCGTGCGGTCATCGGGTGAACCTGGAGTCATGTCGAGCAGTTGCGTGCCTAGGTTGCTGCCGCGCGTGGTGCCATTATCCTGGCCGCTGCCATTGCCCCAGGGGCTCCAGTTGAGGGTGGCGCCGCTCATGAACCAGGGGTTGGTGTTGTGCCGCTGGCGGAACTCCACCCAGTAATCACGATCCGTGTCCTTGGCGACCTTCAGGCCATATCTCCGCGCAGGATCCTGGTTCACCTGATCCGTTTGAAAGATGCGGTAAGTGCCGCTGGCGAGAGCTGTGTGATAGGTCTCCGGCGTGAGCCACTGCAGCTGGTCCTTCATGCTGGCATTGAAGTGCCCGCCGCTGCCGCTGTTGCCCATGACATCCAGCACATGACCGTATTCCACATTGGCTCCCGGGCCGATGATGCTGGCACCGTTGGTGTTCCAGGAGTTGCTGTGCCAGACGCCCACGTTATGGCCAAACTCATGCTCAAAAGTGCCGATGGAGGTGCTTTTGAGCCAGGTGTTGCCACCCCCCACGCTGCCCAGTCCGCCGAAGCTGCCCGGACCGCCGGTGTAGATGCAGACAAAGTGCTGGTAATCATCCGTCGGATATCCCAGCGCACGCGCTGCCTCGCGGGCATCACTCATGATGGGGTTGTTGCTGCCGGTGGTGTTGTAATCCTGGATATACCAGGCCTCCGACCTTGGCATAACCAAGATTGGCGTGACCGTGCCGAGGAAGCTGCAGCGGCCGTAGGAGCTCTCCTGAAAATAGTCGGTCAGTGATTTGCAGTTGGCCCAGGCATCTTTCTCTGTCTGCACTTCCTGCAGGCGGTCCGGGAAAGAAACGCGCATGTAGATGAACTTGCGCAAACCCGTGCTGGTGGTGCGGGTGATGGGCAGCGTGCCGGTGGGAGTGCTGGGACCGCCCGTGTTACCTTCACCAGCCACGATCTCGTTCTCATACGCGTTGATATGAGCACTGGCGCAGAAGTGAATGATCTGGGTGTCCGTCTCCACCGCTGGCGTGTCCTCGGTGATGGGCTCAGGACTCGGCGGCATGGGCAGCGGCTTCTGTGAGACGGGGCAGACATATTCCTGCTTTTTGTTAGGATCAGGGACCTCGCCTGTTTCCAGCACACGCACGCGATTCTCACTCAGCGCCAGCTCACGGTCGACAGCAACGCCCCACATCATGGCATTCGGCGTTGTTGGTTGGGCCGCACGCTTGCCGTACACGTGAGCGCGCAGTTCCTGGTCGTTGAGGGTGGCGAAGCGGCGCACGCGCGGCTCGGAGGGATCACTGTCCGGAGAAACCGCGAGCACTTCATACAGGCCGCGTCCGCTGATGCGCTGCTCGAGCCTCTCCACGATCTCGGCGGGCAGCTTTTGCCTGATCGACATAGGCACGGCGCTTTCAAGGGCACGCTGCGGATCCGTTTGAATCAGCTCCTTCATCGCCGCGCGATGCGATTCCGCCAAAGCGAGGCCATCCTGAAGCTGGCGGGCCTTTTCATCCGCCAGATAGTCCTGCGCCCAGTCGGTGAAATCAGCCACAGCTCGCGGCAGATGCGCGCGCTCGATCTTGGCAGGCGCGGAAACCTCGGACGACTGTTTCTTGATCTCAGGGGTCGATGGCCGGGATCGTGCCAGCCACCAAGTCAAGCCACCCGCCACCAGAACGAGGGTGAGGATTCTGAAAAGGTAAGGGCGGGGCATGCGGAAAACCCTACATTACCCCACCTGATCCCCTGCCATCCAGCCGCAAATGGGCTCGATGGCGGAAATCACAAAACTCTGACCTTTCGGCGATTACAGAGCCAGCGCGGCGATGACGGCGTCACCGATCTCGTGTGTGTTCACCTTCCAAAAGTACTCATGCGCTTTAGCGCGTGAAAACGAAGGAGGCCGAATGATGAATTCGGCCTCCTCGTTTGGATGCAGGATCTCTGGAGCTGGCAGGGCGGGTGC
>NZ_BKAG01000028.1 GCF_007992435.1 Prosthecobacter gellanilyticus
CTATATCTGCGGTTCAATGTCTTTGGGGGGACCACATCTCAGAAGACTCCCCTGCTCCGCACTCTGACGAGTGCTTCTACATGAAGAAGCCCCGCACTTTTGGAGCGCGGGGCTTGGGGTTTCAGAGGTGTTTGAGCGCTCTGATGAAGGATCAGATGAACTCGTTGATGAGGTTCTCGAGCATCTCCTGGCGGCCGGAGCCGATGAGGGGCTCGCCATTTTCCAGGGTGTAGGCTTCGAGCTCTTCAAAGCTGGTGGCGCCGGCTTCGACCTTGGCGCCGATGCCGGTGTCGAAGGTGCTGTAGCGGGCTTTCCTGAAGGCATCGAGACGACCGTCTTCAATGATGGCAGCGGCGATCTTGAGACCACGGGCGAAGGCATCCATGCCGCCGATGTGGGCATGGAAGAGATCGACGGGTTCGAAGGATTCGCGGCGCACCTTGGCGTCGAAGTTCAGACCACCGGTGGTGAAGCCGCCCATCTTCAGGATGACGAGCATCATCTGCGTGGTGAGATAGATATCGGTCGGGAACTGGTCGGTGTCCCAGCCGATGAGCTCGTCACCGGTGTTGGCATCCACGGAGCCGAGGGCATTCGCCGCGACGGCGACTTCCATCTCATGCCACATGCTGTGACCGGCGAGGGTGGCATGGTTGGTCTCGAGGTTCAGCTTGAAGTGCTCCATGAGGCCGTGCTCGCGGAGAAAGTTCAAGCAGGCAGCGGCATCACTGTCATACTGATGAGTGGAAGGCTCGCGTGGCTTTGGCTCGATGTAGAAGGGACCTTTGAAACCGATCTTCTTCTTATAGTCCACCGCCATGTGCAGGAAGGCGGCGAGGTGGTCGATCTCACGCTTGATGTTCGTATTCCAAAGAGAGGCGTAACCTTCACGGCCGCCCCAGAAGGTGTAGCCTTCACCGCCGAGGCGATGCGTAACGTCCATGGCCTTCTTCACCTGAGCGGCGGCGTAGGCGAAGACGTTCGCGTTCGGGCTGGTGGAGGCACCCTGATTGTAGCGCGGATGCACGAAGAGGCAGGCAGTGCCCCAGAGGAGCTTTTTGCCGGTGGCATTCTGAGCCTTCTCCAGCTCGTCTGCGACAGCATCGAGGTTCTTGTTGCTGTCTGCGAGGCTCTTGCCTTCGGGAGCCACATCGCGGTCATGGAAGCAGTAGTAGTCCACGCCGAGCTTGTCCATGAACTCAAAGCAGGCCCACACGCGGCGCTGCGCGTTGGCGATGGAGTCCGTGCCATCATCCCAAGGACGCTGGGCCGTGCCGACGCCGAACGGATCCGCGAGGCTGTTGCGCATGGCGTGCCAGTAAGCGACGCCGAAGCGCATGTGGTCACGCATCTTTTTGCCCGCGACGACCTCGTCAGCGTTGTAGTGTTTGAAGGAGAGAGGGTTCTTGGATTTCGGACCCTCGTATTGGATCTTCTGAATGTCGGGGAAAGCTTCGTTCATAAATGGAATTCGGTTGGGATTGCCATGAGAACTCGAAACCATGAAAAGCGTCAAGCCAGGACGCGTGCAGTTGTGCCTCACGCTTTCTTCGTCTTCAGAGCCTTCTTCCGTTCCGGGAAGAGGGTCTGGCAGATTTCGCAACTGGTGCCATCACAGCCGCGGGCGGAGCAGTATTCGCGACCGTAGAAGATGATCTGCAGATGGAGTTTGTTCCAGGAAGACTCCGGAAAGAGCCGCTTCAGGTCGCGCTCCGTCTGCACGACGTTTTTGCCATCAGTGAGTTTCCAGCGCTGAGCCAGGCGGTGGATGTGGGTATCGACCGGGAAGCTGGGAACACCGAAGGCCTGGGCCATGACGACCTGCGCGGTTTTGTGGCCGACGCCGGGAAGGCGCTCGAGAGCTTCGAGCTCGGCAGGCACTTTGCCCGCATGCTCATCGAGGAGGATCTGGGAGAGCTTCTGAATGGCTTTCGCCTTCTGCGGACCGAGGCCGCAGGGCTTCACTATGGCCTCGATTTCAGAGACGGCCCGCTTCGCGAGTTCCTGAGGAGTGCGGCCGAGTTCGCCAAAGAGTTTGGGGGTGATTTGGTTCACCCGCACATCCGTGCACTGCGCGGAAAGCAGAACAGCAATCAGCAGTGTGAAAGCATCACTGTGATCCAGTGGCACAGGTGGATCAGGGTAAAGCTCCCCCAACCGGCGCAGGACGTAGTCTGATCGTTCAGCCTTGGTCACGGCCTACTTCGCTTAGCTGCGGGAGATGCGGCTGACCATGGCGCGCACATGGCCATAGGCCTGACGGTCACGCAAGATGGCGAGGCTCTTCGAGCGGGAGCCCCACTTGAGCACGCGGATGTTCACGTTGCGCACGCCCCAGGCATTCATGTGAGCCTTGGTGGGCTGGTAGATATCGATCGTGTTCGTGCCGACGAGCGCTGAACCGTAGTCGTCGACTTGGTAGATATAGGGGCTGCCTTCGATCTGGAAAATGGTGCCGACCGGGAAGACCGACCAATCTGCGGCGGCGCTGCGCACCGTGCCGTATTTGAGCTGGTTGCCGACAGCGCTACGAGCGCCATAAATGATGTGGTCCGACTCGCTATGAGTGTAGGCCGTGGTGCGGACTCCCGTGATGCGTGTTCCTTTACGACTAACCACCTTTTGACCACCGGACGAACTGGCGCATGAAGCCAGGGAGAGGGCAGCAAGGCAGGCGAGGAAAAGGAAGGTGGCGCGGGGCATTGTTTAAGATTGTCTGATTATTAACAATGGCTCAAAGACGGCCTATTGTTGGGCAATTGACTGAGGATTGCAATACCTGAATTTTGGGGGTGACCCGGGAAGTCGCCGGATTCAGGAGGATGCTGGGGTCATCCATGGACCTGAGGGGGTGCGGGGGTGTTGAATTTATTTGGGGAGCAGGTCATGAGACCCGGGCTGAAAGCCGGTTTTGTGCCAGGGAGCGGGAGCCGTGCGCTTTCGGGGTGCGCGGTGCTGGAAGTCTGAAATGTGTTGCCGGGGAAGCCTGGGCTGCTAGCTAAATCCAGGTCAACCTTCCACCCAACCCAACTTTCCCCATCATGATCGTCGCCCCTAAAATCCGTGGATTCATCTGCACCACCGCGCACCCGACCGGCTGCGCCAAGCATGTCGCCGAACAGATCGCTGTCGTGAAAGGCCGCGGCCCCATCGCCGGAGCGCCGAAGAAGGTGCTGGTGATCGGTTCCTCCACGGGCTACGGCCTGTCCTCCCGCATCGCGGCAGCCTTTGGCGGCAATGCGGCGACCATCGGCGTGTTCTTTGAGAAGCCGGGTGAAGCAGATCGCTGCGGCACGGCAGGCTGGTATAACACCGCCGCTTTTGAAAATGAAGCCAAGGCCGCCGGACTCTATGCCCGCTCCTTCAATGGCGACGCTTTCTCCGATGCTATGAAGGCGGAAGTGATCGCCGCGATCAAAGCTGACCTCGGACAGGTGGACTGCGTGATCTACAGCCTGGCCTCCCCACGTCGCACACACCCAAAGACCGGCGAAGTGCTCAAGTCCGTGCTCAAGCCAATCGGCCAGAGCTACACCAATAAGAATCTCAACACTGGCACCGGCGCCGTGACCGAGGTCACGCTCGAGTCCGCCAACGAAGACGAGATCGCCCAGACCGTGGCGGTGATGGGTGGTGAGGACTGGGAAATGTGGATCGATGCTCTGCTGGAAGCAGGCGTGGTCGCTGAAGGCACCCAGACGGTGGCCTATTCTTACATTGGGCCTGAACTGACCTGGCCGATCTACAAGAACGGCACCATCGGCCGTGCCAAGGAGGACGTGGAGCGCGCCCAGCGCGCCCTGGATGCCAAGCTGGCCCCGCTGGGCGGCAAGGCCTGGGTTTCCGTGAACAAGGCGCTGGTTACTCAAGCCAGCTCCGCCATCCCTGTGGTGCCGCTTTACATCTCCCTGCTCTACAAGGTCATGAAGGCCGAGGGCACGCATGAAGACACCATCGAGCAGATGGACCGCATGTTCCGTGAGCGCCTCTACAACGGTGCCAATCCACAGCCTGACGAAGTGGGCCGCATCCGTGTGGACGACTGGGAAATGGCCCCGGCCGTGCAGAAGCTGGTGGATGACCGCTGGAAGATCGTGAACACGGAAAATTTTGGCGAGCTGGGTGACTTCGAAGGTTATCAGAGCAGCTTCCTGCGCTTGTTCGGCTTTGGCCTGAGCGGCGTGGACTACGGTGCGGATGTGGATGTCGGCATTGGCATTCCTTCGGTGCCAGCGGTGGCTTAAGTTTTGGTTCTCGGTTCGCTGTTCAGGGTTCTCGGTAGAGGGGAGTTTGGCGAACGTTGATCAAGAGAGAGCAGGGAGTGAAACAGGAGTGTCCGTGCTTCCTTCGTGCGCCCCTCTCAGGTCCCCTGCCCCTACTGCTTTTGGAATTGAGAAACAACTTGGGTGCTGGTTTCGTATTAGCGCCCATGTTTTCCTCGCGGCGTTCCTTTCTTCAAACCTCCGGCTGTGGCTTTGGCTGGCTGGCGGCCTCGGCGCTGGCGCAGAAACAGGCCATGGCGGCAGGCGGAGCGCTGCTAGACAAGCAACCGCATCACACCGCGCGCGCCAAGAGGATCATCTTCCTCTTCATGCAGGGCGGAGTGAGCCAGGTAGACTCGTATGATTACAAGCCAAGGCTGTTGCGGGATGACCAGAAGGTCATCGACATCGCCGATGCGCGCACGGTCGCGAAAACGGGCAAGGGCTCGCCCCAACGGCTGAAGAAGCCGCTTTGGGAATTTGCCCAGCATGGTGAAACCGGCCGCTGGGCATCCAATCTGTTTCCGAACATCAACCGCCATGTGGATGACCTGTGCTTCCTGCATGGCATGCATACCGAAGGTGTGGCGCATGGGCCGGCGACGCTGTTTCTTCATACCGGCACGACGAGTTTCATCCGTCCCAGCATGGGATCCTGGGTGCTGTATGGCCTGGGTGCCGAAAATGAAAACCTCCCGGGCTTCATGACCCTGAGCCCAAGCCTGGGCAATGGCGGACCGCGCAACTACGGCAATGCTTTCCTGCCTGCCGTGTTTCAAGGCACGCCCGTGGGCCGCAGCGGACTGCCCGCCAAGGAAGGCAATATCAAGAACATCACGAACACGATCTGGACTCCAGAGCAGCAGCGCAAGCAGATGGAATTGCTGCGTTCCCTCGGCGGTCATAACATGGCGCCCGGAGACCAGGAGATCGAGGCCGTGCTGGAGAGCTACGAACTGGCGGCACGCATGCAAAACAATGCGCCAGGCACCCTGGACCTGAGTGGTGAAACGGCGGACACGCTGAACCTGTATGGAATCGGTGACAAGGTGACGGACAACTTTGGCCGCCAGTGCCTGATGGCGCGTCGTCTGGCCGAACAAGGAGTGCGGTACATTCAGGTCAATTACGGTGACAACTCAAACAACCCTGCCTGGGACCAGCACAGCAATCTGCCGAAGCACGGAGATCACGCGGCCGCCGTGGACAAGCCGATCGCCGGTCTTTTGAGTGATCTGAAGCAGCGCGGCCTGCTGGAAGACACCATCGTCTGGTGGGGCGGCGAGTTTGGTCGCACGCCCTATGCCGAGCGCAATGGCACGGGGCGCGATCACAACCCCGGCGGCTTTACCGTCTGGCTGGCAGGCGGTGGCGTGAAAGCTGGTTATGCCCACGGAAGCACGGACGAGCTGGGGCACATGGCAGTGGATGGCAAGGTGCACATGCATGACCTCCACGCCACGCTGCTGCATCTGCTGGGGCTCGATCATGAGAAGCTCATCTTCAACCACGCGGGGCGGCCCTTCCGACTGACGGATGTGCACGGTCACGTGGTGAATGAGATATTGGCGTAAAGTACTCATGCGCTTTAGCGCGTGAAGATCTGCGACGTTACGAGGCGATGATCTTCTCGAAATTCGGGGTGGTTTGACTGCTCCACACGGGTGCGGGCTAAAGCCCTGCACTACTTTGGTCCTGCTCGCCGCCACATTTCCATGCCCTCCGCAGCGATCCCCTGTCCGAGGTGTCATTTTTACTCTGCGGCTGTACTTGTCCTGTCAAGAATGCGCGCTAAACGGCAAAAGTAGCATTGCACGGCACACCTCTCGCTAGCAGCTTTCTTCCAACCATCTCAACTCACCCCCCACCCAACACACACGCCATGTCCGTCGTCTCCAAAGGTCTTGAAGGAATCGTTGCCGCAGAAACACGCCTCGGGGAGGTTAAGGGGGCTGAAGGTGTGCTGTTTTACTGTGGCTACGATATCAATGAACTGGTCAAGCTGACCTATGAAGAGGTGGTCTACCTGCTTTACTACAACAAGCTGCCGAACCAGACCGAACTGGACAAGCTGACCACTGCGCTGCGCGCCGAGCGTGAACTGCCCCAGGGCGTGATTGATTACCTCAAGGCTGCTCCGAAGGATGCCAAGCCGATCGACGTGATGCGCACAGCCGTCTCCATGCTGGGCAGCTACGATCTCAAGCGTCACGACATTGATGTCAGCGAAAACCTGGCCACCGCCATCCGCCTGACCTCCCAAATCGGCGTCATCGCCGCTTACTTCCACCGTTCCCGCCAAGGTCTGGAACTCCCTGCTGTGCGCAAGGACCTGAGCGAGGCCGCCCATTTCCTTTACCTCATGAATGGCGAAGTGCCCTCCAAGGAAGCTGAGCGCACCCTGGACATCGCCTACATTCTGCATGCTGAGCACGGCTTCAATGCCTCCACCTTCACCGCTCGCGTGGTAGCCTCCACCCTGAGCGACATGTACTCCGCCATCTCTGCTGCCATCGGTGCCCTGAAGGGCCCGCTTCATGGGGGTGCGAACGAAGGCGTGATCCACATGCTGCAGGAGATCGGCAGCCTGGAAGCTGTGGATGCCTGGGTGGCAGACGCCCTGGCCCAGAAAAAGAAAATCATGGGTATCGGCCACCGAGTTTACAAAGTGCTCGACCCACGTGCCCCTCACCTTCGTGAGATGGCGATTAAGCTCACCGAGCAGCTCGGCGAGGCCAAGTGGATCCAGATGTCTGAGCGCATCGCCCAGATCATGCGCGAGCAGAAAGGCCTGAACGCGAACGTCGATTTCTACTCGGCCACGGTTTACTACAGCCTGGACATCCCAACCGATCTCTTCACCCCGATCTTCGCCATCGCCCGCATGAGCGGCTGGACCGCCCACGTGCTGGAGCAGTGGAGCGAAAACCGTCTCTTCCGCCCTCTAAGCGAATACGTGGGCAAGCCATACGGGCAGAAAGTGGTGCCGATCGAACAGCGCTAATTAGCAGAAATCTCATAGACTACTCCAATGAACACTTGATAAGAGTGTTCATTGGAACTATGACTGGGCGCATGAACCGACGCCCAGCCCCCATGTCCCGCCTACTCCATCAACTTCGCGGTCTGATCAGTGTGGATCCAGGTGATGTGAAGCGACGGGATCTGGCCGATTCCAGGCAAAGCGAGGTGCAATTGGAGCTCGATCTGCTCTTTCAAAACTTGAGCGATAGGGAAAATCGCCGGAGGCGTGTCGAATCTGGCATGATTGATTTGTCGATTTCATAGCTTTTATAAGAGAGAATTGGAGCGTTCAAAAAATACCAAAGCGAAGTTTTTGGGATGGACAATCGGCCCTCAAATTGCTTTTATCTGCGGTCTTTTACCTGTTTCGTTATTCTCTCACAACATCTTATGCTCATTACGAAGGTCCTGCGGCCAGCCATCCTTTCGCTTAGCGCAGCAGTGCTCGCCCAAACCCTCATTGTTTCCGAGAGTTATGGCCAATACGGGGCATCCCCTTCCCAAACGGGATTGTTTTTTGACGATTTCCGCCAGCGCCAGCAGCAGAATCGCTCCTCCGGCTCCGGCACTCGCGATGGCGATGTGACCTATGATTACTCAAGCGGCGTCTATCGTGACAACGATGAAGCGCCGATGGGACAGCGCTCTCCTGATCTGGAGACAGCCCGTGAACTGAGCCGTCCGTCCGTCCGCAGTGGCAGCAATTCCTTCGCCGCGCGCAGCGTGGGTGACTACACGAACTACTCCGGCCAGTACACCAGCCCCACAGGTTTCTTTGCACCCACCTACACGTCTGACCCTTTCATGGACGGGCGCCGGAATGTGAAGCTCGGCCCGGTGAACGTGGGCTTTGGCTTCTTCCAGGGCCTGGAGTATAACGATAACATCAATCGTTCGGCCACGAATGCCGAGAGTGATTTCATTTCGACCACGATGCTCAGCATCGATGCGAACTACCGGATCACCCAGAACAACCGGCTTTCCCTCACCACAGGGATTGGCTTCGACCGCTATCTGGAGAATCCAGATCTGGCTCCGTATGGCAGCAATGGCTTCGTGCTCAACGTGCTGCCGGGCAGCACCATCGCCTTCGATGTGAAGGCAGGGCCGGTGTACTTCACGCTCTACAACCGCTTCTCCGTCCGTCCGGCCACGCGCAGCGACTTCGCCATCGCGCAGAATCAATTGTTCGGCGTGTTCCAGAACGACTCCGGCCTGGCCGCCAACTGGCGCATCAATTCTGACTGGACGCTGGCCATGAACTACATGCACTCGTTCACCGAGGCGCTTTCTGATGGCCGCCGCGGCAGCGGCTCGCGCGGTGAGTTCGACGAGTTCAACCGTGTGAATGATTCCCTGCACGGCTCCCTCACCTACAGCCCCAACGGCACCTGGACGGCAGGCTTTGAAGGCGGCTCCACCATGGTGGATTACGAGAGCGAGTTCAACTCTGATGGCGTGCTGAACAATCTCGGCACGTTTGCAGTGATCCCGATCGGCAAGACGACCTACCTGCGAGTTGCAGGTGGCATGCAGATCTTCGAGTTTGATGACCAGCCACCTGCCGGGGTTGTCGTCGGTGGCATTGCTGCTGGCGGTGTGCCCACAGCCAACGAACTCCGCACCAACACGGGAGACAACAGCGATCTGAACGACTTCTACTACTCCCTGACCCTGAGCAACCGCCTCAACTCCCGGGTTAGTCACGCCTTGAGCCTGGGTCACGAATCCGCGCTCAATCTGACCTCCAACTTCATCACGGCTGACTACGCCAACTACGGCATCACCTTTGTGGCCTGGAAGGGCAGCCGTATCAGCATGAGCGGCTATGTGGAAGATGCGGAAGCTTCGGGCGGTGCCTTTGCCCAGGACTTCTTCCAGTATGGAGGTGACCTCCACCTTTCCCATCGCCTGACTAACAATCTCCAGCTCGGTGTTGGTTATCATTACGGCTACACGGACGCCAGTCCGCAAAGTGGCGCGGTGGTGGCCACCGACAGCGAATTCCGCCAGCATGCCTTTAACTTCGATCTTGCGTATGCCCTGTCTCGCAAGGCCACTCTGAGCTTGGGTTACCGCTACTACACCACTGAGGTGATGGTTGGCGGCGCAGATTTCGACCAGAATCGCATTGTGCTGGGCTTTAACTACAACTTCTGATAAGCTCCACGCCCTGAGGAGAACCGAAATCCTCCGAGATTTGCCGGGAGACAACCTGATGTGTCCCGTGAGCTAAGCCAAGCCAGCCAGCCCAAGCCCCCTCTTTCCCCCTTCGTGCAAGCCATGTACTCTCTGCGTTCCCTGCTTTTCCTCGTCACTGCCACTGCCTCCAGCAGCCTGCTGGCGCAGGACCCAGGTGTCCGTGAGTATGACGAGCGCCGCGCAGCCTCGCCTGCCCCCTCTGTGCAGACTGGCGAGGTGGTGAAGTCTGCCGCCGTGCTGAACTCCATGGAAGTCCTGGATGACAACCAGCCCATCGAAGCCGGCGACGTGATCTCCATGCGCATCGTGGAAGACCGCCGCGAGCCACTGCAGCTTCGCGTGGGTGCCACCGGAGAGGTGAACGCCCCTCACATCGGTCTGGTGAAAGCCTCGGGCCGGACCTGCAAACAGCTCGCCTTTGACGTGAAGCGCCGCCTGGAGCTGAACTATTACAACAGCGCCACCGTCATCGTGGCCATCGACCTGAAGCGCCAGGACAACCCGAATGAGCGCATGCGCACCACCGGGTATGACATCAATTTCTTCACCGTTTACGGCCAGGTGCTCCGCCAGGGCAAATACGAGCTGCCCGTGGACGAGGACATCTCCATCAGCCAGGCCATCCTTCGCGCGGGCGGCTTTGCCCAGTTTGCGAACCCGCAGAGGGTGAAGCTCGTCCGCAAAACTCCCCAGGGAAATAAGACCATTGTGGTCGACCTGGACCAGATCATGCGCCGGGGTAACCTGGAGTATGACATCTACATCCGGGACAATGACGTGATCATTGTGGACGAGAAGAAGGTGAACTTCTGATCCCGTCTGCCCTCCGGCGCCTGCCTCACGAGCTCCAGCCCAAACCCGACTATCGTCCAAGCTGAACAAAAGTTCGTGCAGAAATCCCTGCGGTGAGTCATAGTATCGGCCCTCCCGGTTCGATGTGGCTGTCAGTCGAGTCCTTTGTTCAAGCCTGACACGCCGCCTTTAAGATATCGTCATGGAAAACACCCTGCTTCTACCGCCGCCGGTGCCAGGCCAGTCGGCCACGCTGAGCCGCATTCACGAGACCTCAGCCAAATTTCAGCGCTATAAGATCCTCCTGCGCAGGCGCTGGTGGTTCCTGCTGCTGACTGCGAGCATCGGCGTCTGCGTGCAGGCCCTGCGCATCACCGGCCAGCCAGACACTCATACCAGCCTGGCCAAGCTCGTCGCCGGCGGCCGCATCGTCACCAATGAAGGCGCGGTGAACTGGCAGGAGCAGCTGACAGACTTTTACGGCACCATCATTGAAACGCTGGAAAGTGCTGAGATGAAGAAGCGTGCCATGTCCCGTGTGCATGCGCTGCATCCGGACCTCAAGGACTCCAATGTGGACATTCGCGTGGCGCAGACCAAGGGCTCAGCCATTTTCAATGTCTTTGCCATAGGCTCAGAACCGAAGTTCACCAAGATCTTCCTGGATGCGCTGCTGGACGAGTTCATCGCTGCCCGCCAGCAGATGCGTGAGCAAGGGCTGGAACGTGCCCTGAATTCCTTCACGGAAACCGTGGTGAAGAAGAGCAAGGAACTCTCGGAACGCACCGAGAAACTGGAGGCCTTCCGCAAATCCAACGACACCATCCAGCTCAGCGGTAATCACAATGAAGCCGCCACCTTCCTCATCAATCTGAAGACCAAGCGCGAGCTCCTCAATGGTGAGCTTCGTGACCTGCAGGTGGCGCTTCAGGATGTGGACGCAGCCATGGTGGACCGCGAGCGTGCCACGGTGGCAGGTGCTCCTACGGCCCAAGCGCCAGCTCCCGCCGCCCCCCAGGCTTCAAATACAGAGGCCAATGCCGCTCAGATGGCCGGCACCGTGGACAACAACACCGCCGCCAGCCTGCACATGACCTCCAACGAGCGTGACTACCTTGAGGTCAAGAAGGAGATCATGAAGCTCCAGAACGAGCGATCCAAGCTCCTGCGAAACTTCAAGCCCGGCCACCCTGACATCGTGATCATCGATGAGAAGATCGATTCCGAGAAGCAGCTGCTGACCAACTATTCCGACGAGATCGTGAAGGAGATGCGCAGCCGGGAGGCCACTCTCCTCCGCCAGATCAAGGTGCTGGACCAGCAGATCGGCGAGAAGCAGAAAGAGGCTCTCGAACTTGCGGCCAAGCTGGCTGAGCATGAGCGTCTTGAGGAGGAGTTCAAGGCCGCGAAACTGGCCCATGACCAGATGTATGACAAGGTGGAGGACTTCCAGGCCGTGCAGCAGATCCAGACGGACTATGTGGCCATCCAGGAGCGTGCCTCCAATGCCTACAAAGACGTGCAGAACTGGGTCAAGCCGATGATCTTTGGCCTGGTCGGCGGCCTCATCTTTGGCGTGCTCGTGCTGGTGCTCTTTGACCGCCTGGACGACCGCATGAACTCCTTCTCCGAGTTCCAGGGCCTCTTCCCTGCCGAGGCCGTGCTGGGGCAGATCCCTGAGCAGCGCCAGCGTGGGGATGTGACTCTCCTGCGCCCGAACGACGACCGCCATCTCTACGCGGAAGCCTTCCGCAACGTCCGCTCCTCCATCCTCTTCAAGAACTGGCAGGGCAAGATGCCGAAGACCATCCTCGTCACCAGCGCCGTGCCGAACGAGGGCAAGACCACCGTCACCTCAAACCTCGCCATCACCATGGCCCTGGCCGGTGCCCGTGTGCTGCTCGCCGACTGCGACCTTCGTCGCGGTGGTGTGAGCGAACTCTTCAAGCTGCCGACCACTCCTGGCCTCAGCGAAGTGCTCCGTGACAAAATGCACTGGCGTGATGCCGTGCAGGAAACCGGCGTGCGCGGCCTGGACCTTCTGGCCCGTGGGGAAGTCTTTGACCAGACCTCCGAAGTGCTGCTGGGCAAGACCGCCCAGGAAATGCTCCGTGAGATGAGCGACGAATACGACTACGTCATCTTCGACAGCGCTCCGGTGCTTGTGGCTGACGATACCGCCAGCTTCGCGCCGAAGCTGGACACCGTGCTCTTCGTGGTCCGTCTCTCCTCCACCATGGCGCGCCTCTCCGGCAAGGCTCTCAATCTGCTCTATGAGCGTCAGGTCAACGTCGGCGGCATCATCCTGAACCGCTCGACCACGAACCTGAAAGAGTACACTTACTACAACTACGCCAGCTACTACTACGCTCCGGTGAAGAAGAAGCCGGGTGAAGAGACACCAGGGGTCAAGGCTTGATCCCAGGTTGTTGAAGCAGCGCAGTTCCCTCAGCAGATCTCATTTATTCCCATGGCGGCACGCGGGCTGATTTCCTTCGATGCCGCCGGAACACTGATCCAGGTCGCACGTCCAGTGGCCGCGACGTATGCTGAGGTGGCCAGCACTCATGGAGTGTCCGTCACCACAGAGGCTTTGAAGCTTGCGTTTCGCAGCGCATGGAGCCAGCTGCCGGCACCGCTGCATCCCGAAGGTGCACCGCCAGCAGATGATGATCGCTCCTGGTGGAAGGAGCTCGTCAGGCGTGTCTTCGCAGCAGTTCTCGGCAAGCCGCTGGATGAAGAGGTGCTGTCAGCACTCTTCGATGAGCTTTATCGGCACTACACGAAGCCTGAGGCGTGGACCGTCTATGAAGATGTCTTCCCTGCCCTGGATCTGCTCCGTGATCAGTTCGATCTCTGCGTGCTTTCGAACTTCGACCGGCGCCTGTACAGCATTCTCGAAGGTCACGGGCTGACGCCGTATTTTGGAGCCATCATCATCTCCAGCGAAGTCGGCGCCTCGAAGCCGCATCCGCGCATGTTTGCGGAGGTGGAGCGAAGAATGAATGCCTCCGCCGCAAACATCCTGCACACCGGTGATGATGAGAGAAACGATCTCCTCGGCGCGCAAAAAGCGGGTTGGAAAGCCTGGCATGTGCAGAGACCGCAGGCGAACCTTCAAATTCTCGCTGAAAAAGTCCTTTCTGGAGCAATATAAACTTGCAGCCGCCCTGAAGATGAGTAGTTACCGGCCCCCATCCGCGCAGGTAGCTCAGCGGTAGAGCAGTTGGCTTTTAACCAATTGGTCGAGGGTTCGATCCCCTCCCTGCGTACCACGCTGATGGTTGTTAAAGTTTAGTTTGTTAGGTTAGTCTCGTTAGTTTTACATGCCCAGGTAGCTCAGTGGTAGAGCAGTTGGCTCTTAACCAATTGGTCGTGGGTTCGAATCCCTCCCTGGGCACCATCTCGAAAGAGATGGCTGCCACTGAAAGTAAGTTGAAAACACTGCAAAAAGAACCCGGCGAAAGCCGGGTTTTTTGTGTTCATGACATGTCGCAAGGCTGATTTTCGAGGGTGTTTGCGCGTCCTCGCCAGACAATGACCTCTGCGCATCGCGCGCTTGCCGCACACTCTCGCAGTTTCCCGAAGAAGCGCATCCGCCCCAACGTTTGCGCATGGAATCCCCATCATGATGCGCTGCTCAGTCCTCGTCCTGCTTTTCACCCTGGCATCCTTACGCAGCCTCTTCGCGGCGGATCTTCCCACCGTGGACCAGATGTTTACCGCGTCCACCCATCCGATGCGCTACGCCGTCTCACTGCCCAGCCACTGGTCATCGGACCGTAAGTGGCCCGTGATCATCGCGCCAGCGGCGCACTACGGACACCACCAAGAGACCCTCCAGATGCTGGCGCCCCTGTGTGAAAAACGGAAAGCTGACTTCATCATTGTCTCACCTGTCATCATCAATTCCGATCCGGTGGCGAAAATGAAAGCGTATCGCGGCGAGGTGGCCGACCGCATCAGTTCTGCCGACGCAAAGCTGGGCGAGGGCGTGCGGGACAATTCAGCGCGTGCCGAATTCGACTCCGCAGGCATCCGCGCCATCATCCAGGATGTGCAGCGCCTCTACGGTGGCGAGGATCGCGTTCACATCGTTGGCTTCTCTGCTTCCACGCACGTGGCCTATCTGTTTCTCTTCAATCATCCAGAGTTGCTCAAGAGCGTCTTCATCAACTCCGGCGGTTATCAAGGCCGCGGCGTGGACGCGGATCACATCCCGCTCCTTCACTCGCCCGAACGTGCCCGCGTTGCGGTCAAGATGATCGTTGGCGACCAGGATCGCGGGTTCCAATTCTACGCCGACAACTGGGCCACCACCAAGCCCCTGCTGATCCGCTGCGGCCATCCCGAATCCAGGCTGCACGAGGAAATCATCCGTCAAGGCAACGCGGAAAAACTGCCCGTCGGCCACACTTGGTTCCCAACCCGCCTCATGGATTTCGTCATCGGCATCGAGCGAGAGACCACGCCGTAGCTTCTCATCGCTAAATAAAGCATGAACCTCTGCTGGTCCTGGCAAGTCCCGCTCTTTGATCTCACGCCTCCACCAGTTCCCGCGCGCGGAGCTCGTCCATGGCAGCGAGGATGAGGGAGCGGTCCATTTCGTGGACTTCAAGCTTCTGGCCGATCTTCGGCACAAGGGTGACAGTGAGTTCGCCGCCGAGGTGCTCGCGGAATTCTTCCAAGCCTTCGAGGATGACCGGCTCGCCGGATTTGCCTTCGGCGAGGAGACCGGGATGGAAGGTCTCGAAACCGATGCGCTCAATGAGCTTCAACACGCGCTGGGCAGTCGAAGCATCCAGGATGCCGCGCTTCACGGAGTAAACAATGTCCACAGCCATGCCGATGGCGACGGCCTCACCATGAGTGACTTCGAAATGGGTGATCTGCTCGAGCTTGTGCGCGGCCCAGTGGCCGAAGTCCAGAGGCCGGGCGCTGCCGAGTTCAAAGGGATCTCCACCCGTGGCGATGTGCTCCACATGCAGCTCGGCACTGCGCTGAACCACACGCTCCAGCGCGGATTGCTCGAGATGAGCGAGACCATCCGCCATGCGCTCGATCTCCTCAAAGAAGGCGCGATCGCGGATGAGGGAGACTTTGATGGCCTCGATGATGCCGTTCCGGCGGCCGCGCTCAGGCAGGCTTTCCAGGAAGGAGAAGTCATTCACCACAGCATAGGGCACGGCGAAGCTGCCCACCCAGTTCTTCTTGCCAAAGTAGTTCACACCGTTCTTCACGCCCACGCCGCCATCACCCTGGCTCAGGGTGGTGGTGGGGAAGCGCACGTGGCGGATGCCACGATGAGCCGTGGAAGCCGCGAAGCAGACAAGGTCCAGCACCGCTCCGCCGCCGATCACGAAGACATAGCTGTGACGGTCCAGGCAGGCGTCATTGATGGCCTGCCAGCACTGCTGGACCAGACCGAAATCGTTTTTGCACGGCTCGCCGCCGGGCAGCACCACCACGTCTCCCGCCAGATCCAGCACCTCGGCATTCGCCCGGGCATAGGCGCGGATGTTTTCCTCCAGACGAGGGTTGGCGGAGACCACATGGTCATCAGCAAAGATCAGCACACGAGGGACCTTCGTGGGCCGGTCCAGCATGAGCAGGTCCCGGATGGTCGGGTTCGCAGGAGCGAATACCTCGCGTGTGAACAGAATTCGGTGCGAGTGTTCTAGCCTGATCTTTTTCTCCAGCATGGGGGTCGGTGTCTTTTACCCTCTACGGATACTCTACCTGGAGGGAAAGTTCAAACGAGTGCTGGAGTGAAGTCTTTTCAGTGGAAGCCCGTAAAATGGCGTTCGGAGCGCATCAGTGCCCGGATTCGGTCATCTTCTTGAATTGCGCCGAAACAGCAAAAAAGCACCAGCCCTGGTCACAGCGATCGGGAAAACAGGGCGATGCCCGACGTATTACCCCACCATGACTCCCCGTGCCCTTCCCCTGACGGTTCTGGCTTTGGCATTCTCCACCGTCTGGGCCAGCGCCCAGACTCTGCCCGGCACCCAGCCGCTGGAGGCAAATCCAGACTTCTCCGCCACCATGGTGGCCGGGATCGACAAAATGGCGCTGCGGCTCATTGAGGACTCGAAGTCGACCCGCAAGCCGACCCGGGAGAAGCTCAAAGCGGCGATTGGCCTGGTGGACGAGCGCGTGCCCATCAAGGCGCTGGAGTTCATCGGCGACACTGAATCCCCTGCCCTGCTGATGGAAACCGACCTCTGCCGCGTGTTTCGCGTGCGCTGGCCGGTGCTCGATAACGTGCATGGTGAAGGCCTGTATATCCAGCCGAAGTCGAAACCCCACGCACGCGTGATCTACATGCCGGATGCCAGCGGCACGCCGGAGAAACTGGTGGACGAGTTTCTGCTCACCACCGGGTGCGAGATCGTCATCCCCGCCTTGGTCAGCCGCGAGTCCACGTATAGCACGAACGACAAGTTCAACGTGAAGACAAACCTCGCGCATCGCGAGTGGATCTACCGCCAGTCCTATGAGCTTGGCAGACACATCATTGGTTATGAAGTGCAGAAGGTGCTCTCGCTGGTGGACTGGTTCAACGCGCAGTCCGACCAGGTGCCCGCGCCCGTGCTCGTCGCCGGGGTGGGTGAAGGAGGCATGCTGGCCCTGTATGCGGCCGCGATTGATGAGCGCATTGATTGCGTTTACTCGGCGGGCTACTTCGCGCCGCGTGAGGGCGTCTGGGCGGAGCCGATCTACCGCAATGTCTTCGGCCTGCTGCGTGATTTCGGCGATGCGGAGATCGCCTCGCTCATCGCACCGCGTCCGGTGTCGCTGCAGTTCCTGTTTTATCCAAAGCTTGTAGTTTCCAAGGAGGCGTCGCAAGGGGTGCGCGCCATCGCAGCGCCAGGCAGGCTGGGCGCGCCTGACTTCAAAGCGTTCCAGGCGGAGGTCGAGAAGGCCAAGACGCTCGAGCCGGACAGCCACATCCAAGTTTGCACGATGGAGACAAACAATGAGCAGATCATCCGTCATCTCTTCCCTGCCGCCAAGGCGGATGCCGCGCTGAAAACTCTGAAGGTCACGGGAGCCACGATCACCATCAAGGCAGATGACACCCACCAGGAACGTCTCGTGCGCGAGCTGGAAGCCTTCACTCAGCGCTTGCTGGTGACCACGGAGCTCGAGCGCAAAGAGCAGTTCTGGAACAAGCTGCCGATCAAGTCCATGCCTGAGTATGAGGCGCATACCGCCAAGGAGCGCGAGCGCTTTTGGAATGACGTCATCGGCCGCCTGCCAGATCCGAACCTGCCCATGAATGCGAAGAGCCGCTTCGTCCGCGAGACAGACAAGGTGGCCATCTATGAAGTGACGCTGGATGTGTGGCAGGATGTCTTTGCCTGGGGCTGGCTCTGCCTGCCAAAGGATCTGAAGCCTAACGAAAAGCGTCCCGTCATTGTCTGCCAGCACGGCCTGGAAGGCCTGCCGGAGGACACCATCACCACGGATGAAAAGCAGAAGGGATATGGGCCTTACAAGGCCTTCACCTATCGCCTCGCCGAGATGGGCTTCATCACCTTCGCCCCGCACAATCCGTATCGTGGTCTGGACAACTTCCGCACTCTGCAGCGGAAGCTAAATCCACTCGGCCTCACGCTCTACAGCGTCATCAATGGCCAGCATCAGCGCATCCTCGAATGGCTGAAAGCGCAGCCCTTCACGCCGGCGGACAAGATTGCCTTCTACGGCCTGAGCTATGGTGGCAAATCAGCCATGCGCACACCTGCTGTGTTAAAGGACTACTGCCTCAGCATCTGCAGCGGCGACTTCAATGAATGGGTGCGCAAGTGCGTCTGCACAGACATGCCCATGAACTACACCCACACCCACGAATATGAGATCTGGGAGTGGAACATGGGCCGCACATTCAACTACGCAGAAATGGCCGCGCTCATCGCCCCGCGTCCCTTCATGGTCGAGCGTGGTCACAATGACGGCGTCGGCATCGACGAATGGGTGAACTACGAGTTCGCCAAAGTCCGTCGCCTTTATAACAAACTCCTCATCGGCGACCGCACCACCATCGAGCACTTCGACGGCCCGCACACCATCCATGGCGTTGGGACCTATCAGTTCCTCAAGGAGAGGCTCGATTGGAAATGAACCAGGCGTGGCAGGTGGAGTTGCTCGAACACCATCTCAAACAACCGCGATCTACCTGGATTAGCCTGGATCGCCTCAAAGTGGCCGCCCTTCTTCGAAAGTTGAGCCCAAGCCCCAGTCCCTCCCAATCTCCAAATCTCCTGTGAAAATGACTTGGATCTGGTCGGATTGACTCGGATTCGCCCCAGCCCCCCGCGCAACGCGCCAGTAAAGTAGCCATCACACTCCGTGTGATGAGCCCATGGCGATGCCAGCTGCATCTTCCACGTCCCACCTCACGAGGTCGGATCCAGTCGGATTTCCTCGGATCGCCCCCTCCGGAAAACCACCGTAAACAACCGTCAACCACAGTAAACAACTGTAAACAACTGTAAACGGCTCCCGTGTCCTCCCACTCCCTCTCTCCAAATCTCCTGTGAAAAAAGCTCATACATAGCCCGCACCCTCCCCCGACATCCGTCTCCCCGAAAGTGACCCAAGCAGACCCTTTGGACACCGCGAATCTACAGCATTGCCCTTTCAGTTCTGAGCTTCGCGAACGCAATGATCAGTGAAGTCTGCCACTCATCCCATCACACTGAATATGATAGGCGGGCGCATTCCAACGGAAGCGCGTTTCGAAAAGTTCGTTTTCTTGAGCGGCTGCAGGCAGCCTTTAGGAAGCAGCCGCTGGCGTGGTGCTCGCTGAGGATGGCTCCGCTGTCTCCTCGTCATCAATGACCTGGGTGTGCTCAATGATCTGGGGTCCACTGGAGCCTTTTTCTTTTTTACGTGCCTTTTTTTCGTCCTTCGCGGCTTTCTTGGCGAGATCGCGTTTCCGTTTTTCGAACTGATAGTTAGGTGTGGGCATGGCGTGTGTGTTTGTTTGCGGGTGACGGACAAGTCAGCCGATGGCGGCATGGGATCGCCGAAGAGGACTGGACGCCTGATCAAGATTAACGGGAACACCGCAGGTCTTGCCATTCTTTGCAATAGGATGGGCAGATCTGCGGATGTAGGCGGAGCTCTTTACGGGAGTCAAAGACGGCAATCCTAGCAGGAATTTCCTCGCGTGCGTCGGATATGTCACAGAATTTCCATGCAGGATTCAGCATCGGCACAGACACCCAGTCACCTGCGCCCGGGCATTTGAGGAGTGCGCTGCTGCTGACGATATTGAGCCGGTGACACGCCCATCGTGCGCTGGAAGCAGCGGGTGAAGTGCGCATGGTCGAAGAAGCCGAGCTCGACAGCGATGGTCGCGACCGTGTCTTCTGTTTCGGCAAGCCTACGACAAGAAGCCTCGACTCGAACTCGCAAAAGATACTGCCGAGCCGAAGTGCCAAAGACTCGACGGAAGCCGCGGTCGAACTGGCTTTGCGAAAGGCCGCACATCTTCGCCATCTCGGCACTGCCGAGATCAGTATCCGGCTGGCGGTGCATGAGCTCGATCACCTTGGCAAAACGAGCCTCATCACTGGCTCGGCTGCGCACTTGCTCGAGCTCTCGCGAGACACCGGCGATGCCGATGATCTCGCCCTTCGCATTTCGCAGCGGCAGTTTGCTGGTCATCACCAGACGTGGCGAACCTTCAGCCTCGGGGGCGCTTTCCACACGGTTGATGATGGCCTTGCCACTGCGCATCACCTCTGCGTCGTCGGCACGATACTCATTGGCGCGCTGCTTGGGAAAGAAGTCGTGGTCACTTTTGCCAATGGCGTCCTTCTCCTGCTTCACCCCACAGTATTGCCAGCCGCGGCGGTTCAGCGCCACGAAGCGCCCCTCGCGGTCTTTGATGAAGAAGTTCACGTCCGGCAGCAACTCAAAGAGCCGCACAAGCTCGCCAGCACGGGTTTGACGCAGAAAGGATTGAGGTGAAATCGCCGCCATGATGCGCGTAATTTACACAAGGATGCCATGGGCATGCAAGACGGGAGGTGGGCGGATCACGTTTAATAGCGCATGAAAAAGACTGCCCTGAACCTCATCCCTGCCAGCGAGCGCCTGCGCAGGCTCGCCGGAAGCCTGCACCGCGGCCGCGCTCAGGATCTGGCCCTGCTGGAGGTCCTCATCCAGGATTCGAAGGCCATGAGCACCCTGGATGACACTGGTCTGCGTGACCTGATCCTGGTGGTGAAGCATCACCGCCCCGACCTCGCCCTGGCACTGCTCACCCACGTGCGCGCGCCCCGGGAGCGCATGAGCCTGGGGAACTGCCTGGCCGCCCTCTGGAGCCGGATGGACATCAATACCGCCTGGAAGGCCATCTCCACCTGCAGCCTGCCCAAGGCCGAGCGCCTGGCCCTGCATAGCGTCATGATGTGATTAGCACACCCCTAACGAAGTATCGAAGCCTGTTCCCATTAACAGCAAGACAGCCCCTCGAAGGCCCGTAAGACACAAAAGCACCACTCTGGTGAATTTTTAGATCACCCCACATGCAGCACACCACCCTCGCACTTGCCCTGCTCTCGCTGACTGCCAGCGCGGCCGTCTCTGCGCCGACCATTGGCTTCAACAGCGATATCCGCCCCATCCTCGCGGATGCGTGCTTTCACTGCCACGGGCCTGACCCGGGCACGCGCAAGGCCGGTCTGCGTCTGGACACGGAAGCAGGCTTTTTCACCGCCAAGGAAGGCGAGGAACCCACGATCATCAAAGGCAAGCCGGATGCCAGCAGCCTCTTCCAGCGCCTGATCGCCACGGATGAGGATGATGTGATGCCGCCGCCCGATTCCCACAAGACGCTGAAGCCGGAGCAGATCGCCAAGGTGAAAGCCTGGATCGAGCAAGGCGCGCCCTGGCAGCCCCATTGGTCCCTGATCGCGCCGAAGAAGGCCGCGCAACCTGAGGTGAAGGATCAATCCTGGGTGAAGACACCTGTCGACCGTTTTGTGCTCTCCAAGCTGGAAGCTGCAGGCCTGAAGCCCGCGGCAGAGGCCGATGCGGGTGCCCTGATTCGTCGCGTGTCCCTGGACATCACGGGGCTGCCCCCTTCTCCGGAACTGATGCAGCGGCATCTGCCGAAGGGTGGCGCGAAGCTCACGGATGCGCAGCTTTCCACGCTGGTGGATGAGCTACTCAAATCACCTGCTTATGGCGAGCACCGCGCCCGCTACTGGCTGGACGCAGCACGCTATGCCGACAGCCATGGCATGCACTTTGACAAGCCCCGCGAGATGTGGCCCTACCGCGACTGGGTGGTGAAGTCCTTCAACAGCAACCAGCCCTTTGACCAGTTCACCGTGGAGCAGATCGCCGGTGACCTGCTGCCAAATCCGACCGAGGACCAGCTCATCGCCACCGGTCTGCAGCGCTGCAACATCACCACCAACGAAGGCGGCACCATCGATGAGGAGAACCTCGCCAACTATGCCTCCGACCGCGTGCAGACCATGGGCTGGGTGTATTTTGGCCTAACCACGAATTGCGCACAGTGTCATGACCATAAGTTCGACCCGATCACGGCCAAGGATTACTACTCGCTGGCGGCTTTCTTCCGCAACACGACACAGAAGCCGAAGGACGGCAATGTGAAGGACGGCCTGGGCCCCATCCTGGTGCTGCCAGCAGACAAGGATCGCCCGCGGTGGAAGGCCCTTCCAGCAGAGATCGCCACGGCCAAAACCAAGATGCAGGAAAACCGCACTGTCGCACGGCCCGAGTTTGACCAGTGGTTGACCTCTGCGAAGCCTGCGGATCTGGACAAGGATGTGCCCACGCAGGGCATCGTGGCGCATGTGCCCCTCAATGAGGGAAGCGGCAGCGAGGTCACCGGTGTCTGCGGAGCCACGAAGACTTTCAAAGCCACGGGTGAAGTGTCCTGGAAGCCTGATGGCAAGATCGGTCCGGCACCTGTGATGAAGCCTAACGGCACGTTTGACATCGGCAATGCCGGTGACTTCGAGAAGAACCAGGCGTTCAGCTATGGCGCTTGGGTGCGTGCTGGCAAGGTCGGCATGTCCGGCGGCATCCTGGCGCGCATGGATGAGAAGGGCGGCTTCCGTGGATGGGATCTTTTCCAGGGAGACCGCAACTATGCCGTGCACATCGTCAACACCTGGCCAGATGATGCGCTGAAGGTCAGCACCAAGAAGCCCAGCATCCGCCCCAATGTCTGGCAGCATGTGTTCGTGACCTATGACGGCAGCGGCAAGGCGCAGGGCGTGAAGATGTACATCGACGGCGTGGACACGGAACTGAAGATCGAGAACAACGCGCTTAAAGGCAGCATCAAGACCGCCACACCCACACGCATCGGCCAGCGCAGTCATGTGCAGGTCTTCCATGAAGGCAGCGTGCAGGATGTGCGCATCTATGAACGCAAGCTGACGGCTGCCGAGGTGATGACCATCTCCAAGGTCGGCCCGCTGCGTGAAATGCTGGCCAGCAGCAAGCGCGGCCCCAAGCAGAAGGATGCCCTCTTTGAGCACTACCTGGTCACTCGCCATGAAGGCTACAAGACCTCAAACGATCTGAACACGAAGCTCGAGGCCGAACAAAATGTGATCAAAGCCCGCAGCCCCCTCACCCACGTGCAGGAGGAGAAGAAGGACACCATGCCGATGGCAAACATCCTCATGCGTGGCCAGTATGACAAGGTGGGCGAGCAGGTGGATGCCGCCGTGCCTGCCGCACTGGGCAAGCTGCCTGCGGATGCGCCCAAGAACCGCCTCGGCCTCGCCAAATGGCTGGTCAGTGAGAACAACACACTCACCGCCCGCGTGACCGTGAACCGCATGTGGCAGGAGCTTTTCGGTCGTGGCCTGGTGGTCACGAGCGAGGACTTTGGCATCATGGGCACCGCGCCTTCGAATCCTGAACTGCTCGACTGGCTCGCCGTGGAGTTCCGTGACACGGGCTGGGATGTGAAACGCTTTTACAAGATGCTCATCACCTCCGCTGCTTATCGTCAGGCAGCACTCATCACACCGGAGAAGATTGAGAAGGATCGTGACAACTCGCTCATCAGCCGCGGCCCGCGCTTCCGCATGGATGCCGAGATGATCCGTGACTATGCACTGGCAGTCAGCAGCACGCTGTCCCCTAGCATGGGCGGTCCGGGCACCATGCCTTATCAGCCGGAGAACGTCTGGGAAGTGGTCGGCATGGGCACGGAAAAATACACGCAGGACAAAGGCGAAGGTCTCTACCGCCGCACCATCTACAACTTCTGGAAGCGCATGGCCCCGCCTGCCAGCCTGGACATCTTCAATGCTCCGAGCCGCGAGATGAGTTGCGTCCGCCGCGACCGCACCAACACACCGCTGCAAGCGCTCGTGGCCATGAACGACCCGCAGTTCATCGAAGCCGCACGCAACTTCGCCCAGCGCACCTTGAATACTGTGAAAGGTGATGACACCGCGAAGCTGAATGCCATCGCCGAGCGTCTGCTCTGCCGTCCGCTGAAGGCCCAGGAGATGCTCATTCTCCAAGCCAGCCTCATTGACCTCCGCACCCACTACACCACCAACGCCGCTGATGCGGAAGCCCTGCTGAAAGTGGGCGAATCCAAAGCCGACGAGAAACTCGCCAAGCCCGAGTTCGCAGCGTGGACCATGGTTTGCAATCAGGTCATGAACTTGGACGAAGTTCTCAACAAGTAAGCGGACTCAGTTTCAAGTTTAAGGTTTAAAGTTTCAAGTTCACCGAACCAACCTATGGCCAACATCGAAAAATTTGAAGACATCCTGGCCTGGCAGAAAGGCCGTGAGTTGACTCAGTTGATCTACAAGGCATCGCGCAAAGGTGAGTTTTCGAAAGACTACTCGCTCAAGGATCAAATCAGGCGTGCTTGCATCTCGGTGACCTCAAACATCGCGGAGGGTTTCGAACGTGGAGGTAACAAAGAGTTCATTCAGTTCCTCGGCCACGCTAAAGGTTCCTGCGGTGAAGTTCGCTCACAGCTCTATGTCGCCCTCGACGAAGAATACGTCTCTGAAACTCAATGGCAGGAACTCCATACCCGCTGCCTGGAGGTGAGCCGGCTACTAGATGGCTTCATCAAATACCTTCAACAGACTGAGATCAAAGGCCGCAAGTTTCAGTCTCAATCGACCAGCCAGACATCCACCCGCCGTCCGCGCCAGTCCTGAGAGGTCGAGCGCGCATGTCCCCAACTTGAAACTTTAAACCTTAAACTTTAAACTCCTTCTATGAGCATTCTTCACGAATGGGACACCTTCCAAACCCGCCGCCAGCTTTTCGCCAAGGGCAAGAACGTGCTAGGCGGCGCCGCGCTGGCATCACTGCTGGGTGACTCCTTTGCCAACGCCTCGACCGGCGCTGTCGGCACGCATTTTGCACCAAAGGCGAAGCGCGTGATCTATTTGCACATGGTCGGCGGTCCTTCGCAGATGGACTTGTTCGACTACAAGCCAGGCATGAAGGACTTTTATGACAAAGACCTGCCGCCCAGTATCCGCAATGGCCAGCGTCTGACCACCATGACCAGCGGTCAGGCGAGGTTCCCCATCGCTCCCTCGAAGTTCAACTTCGCACAGCGCGGTCAATGCGGCATGTGGATGAACTCGGACCTGCTGCCAAACCTTGGGAAGAATGCAGATGACATCTGCTGGATGCGCTCGCTGCATACCGAGGCCATCAATCATGAGCCTGCCATCTGCGCCATGCAGACGGGGAATCAAATCACCGGACGTCCCTGCCTGGGTTCGTGGGCTTCGTATGGATTGGGGGCGATGAACTCGAACCTGCCGACCTTTGTGGTGCTCATTGCAACGCCGACGAATCGCGAGCAGGAGCAGGCCATCTCCTCACGCCTGTGGTCCAGCGGTTATCTGCCGGGCGAGCACGCGGGCGTGAGCTTCCGCAGCAAGGGTGATCCAATCCTTTTCATCAACAACCCTCCCGGTGTTTCGAGCAGCGTGCGCAAGCGCACGATCGAAGGCCTGAACGCGCTAAATGAGCTGAACTACCAGCAGGTGGGCGATCCTGAAACGCACACACGCATCCAGCAGTATGAGATGGCCTTCCGCATGCAGGCCAGCGTGCCGGAACTGACGGACATCACCAAGGAGCCGGAGCACATCTTCAAGATGTATGGCGATGAGGCGAAGAAGCCCGGAACCTTTGCCAACAGCGTGCTGATGGCACGTCGTCTCGCCGAGCGTGGGGTGCGATTCACGCAGATCTATCTGAACAACTGGGACCACCACAGCAACGTGGGTGGCCGCATGCCCAGCCAGTGCAAGGACATCGACCAGCCGTGTCATGCGCTGATCGAGGACTTGAAACAGCGCGGCATGTTTGAAGACACGCTCATCATCTGGGGCGGTGAGTTTGGCCGCACAATCTACAGCCAGGGCGGTCTCACCAAGGAGAACTACGGTCGTGACCATCACCCGCGCTGCTTCACCATGTGGATGGCCGGTGGCGGCGCCAAGGGCGGCGCGATCTACGGTGAGACCGATGACTTCAGCTACAACATCGTGAAGGACCCGCTGCACATCAGCGACTTCCACGCCACCGTGCTGCAGCTCCTGGGCTACAATCACGAACGCTTCACCTACAAGTTCCAGGGCCTCGACCAGAAGCTCACCGGCGTGGAGCATCGAAAAGTGATCAAGGAGCTCATCGCCTGATTTTTTGAGGTCTCTTGACGTTCTGCGTGTCCCCACGCATCGTGTCCGCGTGCCCCTGCTGCCGCTTCATCAAGCTCATGATCCTCGCGCCTTGATCGCGCGCTGGCGTGAGGTGGCGAAAGCGGCAGGCATGCAGATGAAGGTGCTGGTGGAGATGGACGGCGAGAAGGTCTTTTACCTGCAGAAGCGTGACCGCCTGGCCTCGCCGCCCGTTTATCTCTCCACCGGCGTGCATGGTGACGAGCCAGGCTCCGCCTGGGGTTTGCTCGCCTGGGCTCAGCGCGAGATTGAGCAACTGCGCCATGGCAATCACCTCATCTTTCCGTGCATGAACCCCCATGGGCTGCGGGCAAACACGCGACTGGATCGTCGTGGTTTCGATATCAACCGCCGCTTCCATATCGACACCGACCCGCTTTGCGGCCCCTGGCTTGATATCGTGAAGCAAAGCGTCCCCAGGCTGGGCCTTTGCCTGCATGAGGACTACGATGCCCAGGGCTTCTATGTCTACGAGCTGAACGATCTCCCCAAGACTGCCAGCTATGACATCCTGAAAAAGTGCGCCAAACACATGTCGGCGGACCCACGTCGCATGATCGATGGCCGCCGCTCCAGGGACGGTGTGATCCGGCCACGAGCCATCCCAACCACTCTGCCGGGAATGCCGGAAGCCATCGTGCTCTGGCAGCTTGGCTGCCCCTTCACACTCACATTTGAAACTCCATCCGAGTTCAGCTTGGATGACCGGGTCCGGACCCAGGCGGATTTTGTCGATGCGGCAATCCGGCTGGCGGCGCGGACCTCCAACCACCAACCATGACCTTTTTCCATCGATGCTGTCTCGCCATGCTTTTGCTGGCGGGAATGAGCGCTTGCAGCAGCATGCCAAAGCTGCCGACGCGCCCTGCCCTGCACGAGCAGGACTGGGTCAGCTATGATGGCAAGGTCATGCCTTATCAAAAGTGGCTGCCCGGCACCACCAAACCTCGCGGCGTGGTCATCGCGGTGCATGGGCTGAGCGGGGCCGCCTCAGACTTCTGGTTCCTCGGCGCCACTTTGCCTAAAGATGGTTATGCCGTGTATGCCTATGACCTTCGCGGCCAGGGGCATGACCCCGTCTTGAACCAGCGCGGGGACATCGGCTCATCCGTGCAGTGGCTCCGCGATCTGGAGACCTTCCATCTGCTGGTGCGGAGACAGCACCCCAAGACACCCGTGTTTTGGTATGGCGAGAGCCTCGGCAGCCTGATCTGCCTGCACACGGCAGCGAACCGTCTGAATGACCGCCGTGATCCAGATGGCATCATCCTGGCCTCACCGGTGGCAGGCCTCAAGATGACCGTGTCGCATTTCCGCCGCTGGCTGCTGGACACGACAGCTGCGCTGCTTCCGCGTACCCGCTTCTCCCTGGGTGATCTTGCCGGGGTGGATGAATCCAAGATCCAGGTGACCAGCACCACCACGCACGGTGGCCAGATGCAGAAGACCGAGCATCACATCAGCTCCTTCAGCGTGCGCCTGCTGTCGGAAATCGGCGGATTGCTGGATGAGAACCCTGACGCAGCCAAGCGTCTGCGCATGCCCGTGCTCTTCCTGGCCTCGCCGAATGACATCCTGAGTTCCCCAGATCAGATCCAGAGACTCTTCAGCCAGATCAAGTCACCCACAAAACGGCTCCTCTGGTATAACCGGAGCTACCATCTGCTTCTTCATGACGTGCAGCGCGCGGAGGTCAGTCTCGATCTCTTCCGCTGGCTGGAGAAGACTCGAACCAAGCGCTAAGGAAACACGGAACGAATCCGAAAGCCCTCGATGGGCCAGGTCTTCTGCCTGGGACATCTGTGCCCTCAGCGTTATCTGCGGTTAACCAATCAGTGCTTCCCCAAAGGTTGGTCCCAGCAAGAGACATGAGGCTTCCTGCGCTCTGACGACAAGATTTCCCGCTTCGGCCCGTAGGTTCAACCTGTGACGAATCTTTACACTGTGGTCTCAGCCGCGTTGCTTTGCCTTGGCCTGCCCGCCTTGGCCGTGGAAGCTCCGCGCTCACTGAACTTCGCCAATGACATCATGCCGATCCTCACCAAGGGCGGATGCAATGGCGGTGGCTGTCATGGGAAGGCGAGCGGACAGAATGGCTTCAAGCTCTCGCTGCTCGGCTTTGAACCGCAGGAGGACTATGAGCACATCGTGAAAGAAGCCCGCGGTCGTCGTGTGTTTCCAGCAGCTCCCGAAATGAGCCTGCTGCTGACGAAAGGCGCGGCACAACTCCCCCATGGCGGTGGCAAGAAGCTGGACGTGAAGTCCGAGGACTACGCAGACCTCGTTCGCTGGATTCGCGAAGGCATGCCCTATGGCAAGGACACCGATCCCAAGATGGAGCGCATCACAGTGGAGCCGGCCATTTTGACCATGCCGCTGAAAGGCAACGCCCAGCTAAAGGTCACTGCTCATTACAACGATGGATCGATCCGCGACGTCACCAAGCGCGCTCTTTACGAGCCGAATGAGAAGGCCATGGCCGAGACCTCCGAAACTGGTGGAGTGAAGCTCTTTGATCTGCCGGGTGATGTGGCCGTGATGATTCGCTATCAGGGCAAGGTCACCACCTTCCGCGCCACCGTGCCGCTGGGTGCGCCCGTGGAGAAGCTGCCTGCCGCGAAGAACTACATTGATGAGCTCGTGTTTGCGAAGCTGAAGACCATCGGAGTTCCGCCTTCTGAGATCAGTGATGACGGCACCTTCCTCCGTCGTGTGACCTTGGACATCACCGGCCGTCTGCCGACAGCCGAGGAGATGAAGGAATTCCTGGCCTCGCAGGAGGCAGAGAAGCGCGCGCAGTTGATCGACCGCCTGCTCGACAGTCCGGAATATGCGGAATTCTTCGCCAATAAATGGAACGCGCTTCTGCGCAATCAGCGCACGCAGCCGACTTATGCCAGGGGCAGCTATCTCTTCTCGTCATGGATTCGCGACAGCATCGCGGACAACAAACCTTTTGATCAATTTGCCCGCGAGGTCGTGGCCGCCTCCGGCAGCCTGGACCAGCATCCACCAGTGGCGTGGTATCGCCAGGTGAAGGAGGCGAAGACACAGATGGAGGATGTGGCGCAACTCTTCCTCGGCACGCGCATGCAGTGCGCTCAGTGCCACCATCATCCCTTCGAAAAATGGAGCCAGCAGGACTACTATGGCTTCGCCGCCTTCTTTGCCAACGTCAGCCGCAAGAACGCCACCGCGAAGGATGAGGAGATCATCTTCAACAAGCGCGGCACCGCGCAGATGACGAACATCCGCACCAAGCAGCCCGTGATGCCGACGAGCCTGGGCAGCGAACCCGTGAAGCTGCGCCCCGAGCAGGACCCGCGTCTGGTACTGGCCGAGTGGATGAGCAAAAAAGACAATCCCTTCTTCGCGCACACCTTGGTGAATCGTTACTGGAAGCACTTCTTCAATCGCGGCTTGGTCGAGCCTGAGGACGACATGCGCGAAACGAATCCGCCGGTGAACCCTGAGCTGCTGAATGCCATGGCCGCGGAGTTCGTGAAGAGCGGTTATGATCTGAAGGCGCTGGTGCGCAGCATTGTGAACAGCACCACGTATCAACTCAGCGCCGTGCCGAACGCGCACAATGCGAAGGATCGCCAAAACTTCAGCCGCTACTATCCAAAGCGCCTGCACGCCGAGGTGCTCTATGATGCCGTGAACCGCCTGCTGGATGTGGAGAGCACCTTTGCCGGTCAGGCTCCAGGCACACGCGCCGTGGCCCTGCCGGACAACAGCTACAACCAGAGCAACTACTTCCTCACCGTCTTCGGACGGCCGGACTCATCATCAGCCTGCGAGTGCGAGCGCACTCAGGAGGCCAGCCTCGCGCAGAGCCTCCATCTGCTGAATGCCTCGGACATCCAAACACAGCTCACACGCAAGGATGGTCGCGCCGAGCGCATGGCAAAAGATTCCAGCCCGGATGAGGACAAGGTCACCGACATGTATCACATCGCCCTGAGCCGTGATCCGAACGTTGAAGAGATGAAGCTGGCGCAAGGGCATGTGGCCAAGAAGATGTCTGGCAAGACAGGCGACGCCGCGCTGCAGACGAAGAAGGAAGCCTTTGAGGACATCCTCTGGGCGCTGCTGAACACAAAGGAGTTCTTGTTTAATCATTGAGTGATCATGCGGTCATCAAACACACTGGCATTGGGGTGGAGTCGGAACTCATTGGGACTTCTCAGAGCTCCAGAGGACTGGAGCTCTGCAGGACGCTGCCGCGCCTTCCTGGTGCTAGGTTTGCTCATGATGTCTTGTTATTCGGTGATAGGTCAGGTCGTGGCACCTGTGCCCTCACCGACAATCTCGGCAGTTTCACCGCTGGGTGGAAAGCCAGGGGCGATGGTGGAGTTTACCTTCAAGGGTGCGGAACTTGACGAGGCAAAGTCGGTTCTGCTGAGCAGTCTCTCCGGCGGTAAGTCGATGACCATTCCAGTAAAGCAGGTGCCGGCCAAGAAGGGAGTGCTGGCGGCGCAACTCCCAGCCGATGCCGCTCCCGGCCTCTATGACATCCGGCTGGTGGCACGCTTTGGAGTTTCGAATCCACGCGTGTTTCAGATCAGTGCCGCAGATGTGGTGGAGTCGCCAGGGACTAACACGAAGTCTGACAAGGCGGTGGCGGTAACGGCCGCTTCCGTGATCCAAGGCACATTCAAAGCAGCGGTACCACACTGGTTCAGTTTTGATGGCAGGAAGGACCAGCGGCTGATCGGCAGCTTCACGGGCAGCGGCTTTGATGTTCGCACTTCTTTAGTGGGTGGCATCTATGATGCGAGCGGACGTGAGCTTGCGCGCATGCGTGACGGGCTGGTGGATGTGAAGTTCCCTGCCGATGGCACCTACAAGATCAAGGTTCACGATCTCATGTTCGCGACGGGTGATGACTATGGATACCGGCTCACACTAACCACGGGACCCGTCGTATGGGCCAAGGGCAAGGATGAGGTTTATGGATGGAACCTCCCTGGCGGTCAGGTGGTGAGTGGACTGCGCGTGAACCGCGGCCAGCCGCTGGAGCATCTGAAAGTGGATGCAGCGACGATGACAAAGCTGGTCACGGCGAGTCCGCTGAAGGTTTTCACGTTGCCTGAGAACATGGAAGCGGCCAGCAAGGAAGGTGTGACACCGATCGCGGTCGGACAGACGATCAGTGGATGGTTTCCCGCGAATGGAGCCGCCAAGGTATTTGAGCTTAACTTCAAAGCAGGTGACCGGATCAATCTTGAAGTGACCTCACAGCAACTTGGCTTTACCACCGATCCTAACTTGCTGGTGGAAAACGTGAAGGGCGAGACCGTGACCGCGCAAGGAGAGGTCAATGATCTGGCGGGGCTCGTGCCTGCGCCGAGCACGCGCATCTTGTCTCTAGATCCGACATATGCCTATGACTCGAAAGCGGACGGCGTGTTTCGCATCTCCGTGAGCGATCCTTCGAACGCGGCGAATGGGCGTCGATATCCTTTCCAGCTCTGCATTCGCAAGACTGGAGAACCGGCTCTTGATGGAGCGGTAGCCGTGAATGCAAAGCTGCCACCTGCAGCAGCCATCGGACCTCATGAGATCCCGAGTGCGAATCTGTGGCGCGGCGGGATTCTGGCCCTGGAAGTCTATCTGCCGAACCGCACAGGCATGAACGTGGCCACGGAAGTGCCGATCGGCAATCTCCCGGTAGGCGTGACAAGCCTCGGCGGCTTTGTGGCTAAGGGCCAGAGCCTGGGCCACATCGCGCTTCGCGCTAGTGCGGATGCCCCAGCAGGTGCGGCGGCGCTTTCAGGCATCTCCAGTACAGCATCGTTGGTTTGGCCCGTGAAGGACACCGGACGTGAGACGATGCACGTGCGCATGGCGGGTGCGCCGGTGATCGGTGTGGTGCCGGATACTGCGCCTGCGACGCTTGAAGCAGCGTTGCCAAATCCTGTGGAAGTCGCAGTGGACGGCAAGGTGGACGTGCCGCTGAAGGTCACTCGTCAAAGCAACTGCACGGACGCCATCAAGCTGAAGGCCCTGGGTTTGACGGATCCCGCGAAGGCCCCGGAGGTGACGATTGCGGCGAAAGCAAATGAGGGGAAGCTCAGTCTGGATCTAAAGACGCTGAAACTACTGCCGGGTGAGTATGGAGTGCTTTTGCAGGGACCCGTGAAGGTGGTGTTTCAGCGGAAAGCAGAAGACATCGCGGCAGCTCAGAGCACCGCAAAAAGAGCCGCTGAAGCACAAGCCGCGGCAAAGAAGGCATTGGACGAGGCCAAAGTTTTGAAGCCAGAAGATGAGGCTGGCAAGACAGCGCAAGAAGCGAAGATCAAGGAACTGACAGCGGCACTGACGAAGACCGACAAGGCCAAGGCAGATGCGGACAAAGCCGCGAAGGAACTGGTGACCAAGAATCCGGCGAAGGACGCGACGTTCATCGTGTATTCGACGCCGATTCGTCTGAAGGTGGTGGCGAAGAAATGAGCCCGTCTGTCACAACTCAGCCGCGACCTTCTTCAAAGCATTCACAAGAGCCAAGGTGACAGCGGAAGCATGACCACGCTGCCAGAGGACGAAGAAGTCCCATCGCGCTTTGGCATCACTGATAGGAACGAAGGTAACTCCGGGATGGGATGACTTGGCGAAATAGGCGGGCAGCAATGTCACGGCAGACTCCGAAACGACTTGCGAGAGCACGTTGGCCAGACCGTCGACGATCACAATGAACCTAGGCTTGAACGCTGCCGTCTTGCACAGCGCAGTCACCCAGCGATTGCGTCCCGGGACTTGCTCCTCATCGACACCGATGAAGTCACGGCCTTTGAGGTCTTTGAGAGTGATGCTCTTCTTCAATGCCAGCGGGTCGCTGTCCGCCAAGGCCACGCAGACACCGAGCGAGCAGAGTTTGAGACTGTGAAACTCCTTGGCGGCGAGAGTTCCCTCCTGCCCGATCAATGCCACGTCTAGTTCACCGGCCCGGAGTGCATCAATCTGCTCACGTGGTGACATATCGTGCAGTTTCAGGCGCGCCTTGGGCTGGGACTTGCGCAGTTGCGCGAGCGCCGGAGTGAGGAAGCTCTGGGCAGCGGAGCCGAGGTAGCCCACACGCAGCTCGGCTCGATCACCACGCGCCTGGCACCGCAGGTCTGCCAGGGCGCTGTCGTAGCTGGCGATGACCGGGCTCATGGCCTTCGCCACGGCATGGCCCAGGCCCGTGGGCTTCACGCCGCTGGTCTCGCGCTCCAGCAGACGTCCGCCCAGTTCATCCTCCAGCGCCTTCATCTGCCGGCTCAGCGCAGGCTGGGTGATGCGCAGCCGCACCGAGGCACGGTTGACACTGCCTTCTTCGATGACGGTAAGCAGAGCGCGGATGCGGTCGATCATGCCATGCACGTTATGTTCAAACGGCATACCCGCAAGGCCGAACTGGCATTACCCAGGCGCGCTCTGGGCAGCGATGAATCGTCCAACCCACTCCACACCATGGCTCACAAATTCCTCGACCTCTCTTTCACGCCCCAGGTGTTGGGCGCACAGCAGCACTACTACGGCCGTGCACAGGCACTGCCTCCGGCTCAGCAGGATGATCCACTCGGTCCCGAGGAGATGGCCTTCATCGAGTCACGTGACAGCTTTTACATGAGCAGCGTGAACCAGAATGGATGGCCCTACATGCAGCATCGCGGAGGGCCTGAAGGCTTTTGCAAAGTGACAGGTCCAAATGAACTGGTGTTTGCTGATTACAAAGGCAACCGGCAGATGCTCAGCACGGGTAATGTGGCCTCCAATGATCGCGTCTGCCTCTTCATGATGGACTATCCGAACCGCACGCGGCTGAAACTGCTGGGCCACGCCGAGGTGCTGGATGCGCGTGAACACCCTGAACTCGTTCAGCAAGTCACCACGCCGGATCTGGCGAAGATCACGGAGCGGCTGTTCAGAATCCGCGTGGTGGCCTTTGACTGGAACTGTCCCAAATACATCACACCCCGCTTCACAGCCGCAGAGATCCATGCGGCTGTGGCACCGCTCAAAGCGCGCATTGCCGAACTCGAATCTCAACTTAAGATCCAACCCTCATGAACCCTCGCCCACCCCTCCCGCCTTTTACCGAAGAGACGGCCAGACAAAAAGTGCAGATGGCGGAAGATGCCTGGAACAGCCGCGATCCAGAGCGCGTCTCGCTGGCCTACACACCAGACACCGAATGGCGTAATCGCGATGTGTTTCTCAATGGTCGCGCGGAGGTGGTGGAGTTCCTCAGCGCCAAGTGGAAGAAGGAGAATGACTACCGTTTAAAGAAGACGCTCTGGGCCTTCACGGGAAATCGCATCGCCGTGCGTTTTGAATACGAGTGGCATGACGATGCCGGCCAGTGGTGGCGCAGTCACGGGAATGAGAACTGGGAGTTCGATGAGCACGGTTACATGGCCAAGCGCTATGCCAGCATCAATGACCAGCGGATCAATGAGACTGACCGGAAGTTTCGTTGGGAGAGGAAGTGAGATCCCTCGACGGGAATGAGGCGCCCGCCGGCTTGTGATAGACGAGGGTCTCCATCTCGTTCCTTGGGATCATGCGTTTCCTTGCTCTGCTTTTTCTCGGCTGTTCGTTCGCTCTGTCCACTCACGCCGCCACTCCGCCAAATGTGGTTTTCATCATGGCGGATGATCTGGGGTATTCGGACCTGGGCTGCTATGGAGGGGAGATCGCGACCCCGAATCTGGACGGGCTGGCGAAGGAGGGGCTGCGCTTCACCCAGTTTTATAACACCGCCCGCTGCTGGCCGAGCCGGAGCGCGCTGATGAGCGGCTTTTATGCGCAGCAGATCCATCGGGATGCACTGCCCGAACTCGGTGGCGGTGGCCAGGGCGTGCGCCAGAAGTGGGCGCGCCTGCTGCCAGACTTTCTGAAGCCAGCGGGATATCGCAGCTATCACAGCGGCAAATGGCACATCGACGGGCCAGTGCTGGCGGGTGGCTTCGACCGGTCGCTGGACATGAAGAACCAGGGGAACTTTTTCACCTCCGCAGGCAATAGCATTGATGACGTGCCCGTGAAGGTGCCTGCGGATGAAAAAGGCTACTATGCAACCATCGCGACAGCAGACCATGCCATCGAGTGCCTGCAGGACCACGCGAAGAATCACAGCGGCAAGCCCTTCTTCCACTACATCGCCTTCATCGCACCACACTTCCCGCTGCATGCGCTGCCTGAGGACATCGCGAAGTATCGTGACAAGTATCTGGCGGGCTGGGAGGCCATGCGCGAGGCGCGTTATGCCCGGCAAAAGGAGATGGGCCTGACCAACACAGAGCTTTCGAAGCTGGAGGAGAAGGTGGGACCGCCCTATGACTTCCCTGAGGCCATCGAGAAACTGGGCCCGGGTGAGGTGAACCGTCCCCTGCCCTGGGCGAGCCTCACCGATGAGCAGAGGCGCTTCCAGGCCACGAAGATGGCCATTCATGCAGCGATGGTGGATCGCATGGACCAGGAGATCGGCCGCGTGCTGGCGCAGCTCAAGAGCATGGACGCCTATGAGAACACCCTCATCTGCTTTGCCTCTGACAACGGGGCCAGTGCAGAGATCATGGTGCGCAATGGCGGGCATGATCCAAAAGCGGAGCCGGGCAGCGCGGCGACATATCTGTGCCTGGGCCCAGGTTTCTCCAGTGCCTGCAACACGCCACACCGTCGTCACAAGACCTGGGTGCATGAGGGGGGCATCAGCACACCCTTCATCGTTCATTGGCCTGCGGGCATCTCAGCAAAGGGCGAGCTTCGGCATACGCCTGCGCATGTAATCGACTTCGTCCCGACCGTGCTGGATCTGGCGAAGATCGAGAAGCCGAAAGCGTGGGAGGGCGAGGCCATCCCGGAAGCACCAGGAAAGAGCCTGGTGCCAGCTTTTATCAAGGATGAGACGATCACCCGAGACAGCCTGTGGTGGCTGCATGAGGGCAATCGCGCGATCCGCATCGGCGACTGGAAGCTCGTAGCGGCAAAGGATGATGCCTGGTCGCTCTACGATCTGAAGACAGATCGCGCCGAGCAGCATGATCTGGCGAAGAAGATGCCGGACAAGGTCGAAGAGCTCGCCGCGGCCTGGCAGGAGAAGACCGGGGCTTTCACCATGCTGGCAAGACAGACGCAGGCAGACCAGCCTGTGTCGAAAGCGAAGGGCAAGGCCCAGGGCAAAGGTAAAGGCAAAGGAAAGAAGAAGGATTGAGAGCTGACGAAGCCATCACTCCCTCACGCCGATTTTCTCCACCGGAATCGCTTTGAAGCCGAGCTTAAAGGCCGGGGATTCAGGCTTGAGGCGGAAGTCGTCCTTCTGCCAGTCCACAAACATGGGATCGGCGACAAGGCTGTTTTTGTCCCAGCCTTCGGCCTGCCAGGAGGTCCATTCGTTGAGAGGTTCAGCCTCGGTGATGCGCACATCGTCAATGTCGAGATGGCCGCTCGGCTGATGGCAGTCGATGCGCAACCAAAAGTGCTTCAACCATGGCTTCCAGGCAGCTTCCGTGGTGAGAGGAATGCGGCCGGTTGCCTCGTATTCCTGCCACTCGTTTGTCACCGTGAGGCTGGTGCTGTTTGACTGCCAATAGCCCTGCCCCGCCGCATACGCGGCAATGGCCACATTGACCGGCGCGCTGGCCTCCGTGGAGCGGATGCGCAGCTTGACGCGGTAGGCAGCCCCTGGCGTCACAGGCAGATCAGGACCATGGAAGACACTCTTCGGGTTCTTCGGATCCTTGAGCACGAGGCAGTCACAGCGCAGGAATCCGTCCGTGGTCACGAGGTTCACCTTGCCGGGCCGATGATTGAAGCCCCAGCCCTTCGGTGTCTTGCCAGGCTCGGCAGCATCAAAGGTTTCGCTCAGCAGCGGCGCGCCTGCCTTGTCCGGACCCACTTTGTTGATGCCGGTGGTGATGGGATGACCGTTCGCCCAGGCGAGGTTTTCATCGATCGTGTTCCACTTCGGGGAGACATTGCGCAGGTCGCCATACTTCACACCTGGCTCGCTGCTAAACATGATGTTACGCCGAACCACATCACCGGTCATGAAGGTGCCGTCTTCGCGGATGGCATCCTTCGGATGCAGCTCCATGCCGCGCATGCCCTTCCACGCAGGCTGTCCGGCGACCGATTCATAGCCTTTGATCATCTGATCAATGTGGCTCGTGTAAAAGCGCTGCTCCTTGGTCCATCCATGCAGGTCGAACTGGAACTTGCCGCCGAGCGCGAAGATGTTGTTCTCCACCACGCAGTCACGAGAGTTGTGCAGGTGGATCGGCGTGTGCGCCACGCGGTAGACAATGTTCCCGATGATGTCCAGACCGCCGCTGTTGTCGTCCGGATACAGGCCGAAGGTGAACCAGGGATGTTTTAAGCCGTCGGACTCCTGCCCGCAGCCCACCACGTCATGGATGAGATTGTACTGCCACTTGCTTCCGCGGCTGCTGATCCAGTCACGACCGCCGGTGTAGATGGCCCCGCCGTCCTGGGTTTCCAGGCAGAGATGATGCAGGTGGTTGTATTCCACGATCAGGTTGTTCCCGCTCATCTGCACGCCCATGCGCGGACCATCGTGGATGTGGTTGTGCCGTGCGATGTTTCCCACGCCATAGAGGCTGATGCCGCAGGCGTTCTTGTTAAACACGCCCATGTGATGCACATGATTGTCCTCGGCCACATGATCCGTGCCCGTGAGTGTCTTGCGATCTCCACCGCTCAGACCGATGCCATTACTTCCGGTGTAGCTCACCTCGTTATGCGAGATGCGCACATTCTTCCCCGTGCTCACACTGATGCCGCTGCCATGAAAATCACCCACGCGAGTGAGGACACAGCGCTCGACCAGACAGTCTTCAGCACCATCAAAGGTGATCGCCGTGCCGTGACAGCCCGTGAGCGCGAAACCGCGGATCGTGACCTTCTTCGTGCCCGCCTTCACCTTGAAGAAGCTTTCCAGTGTGGGAATGCGGACCTCACAGGCATCCACCGGCTTCTCTGGCCAGAAATAGAGCAAACCTGCGCGCTTGTCATAAAACCACTCACCCGGCGCATCCAGCTCCTCGAGGGCATTCTGAAAGTGGTAGCGATTGTGCGGATGCAGGTCATACCCGCAGTCCTTTTTCAAGGTCAGCAGTCGTGTTTGCGCATCCAATGAAGCCACAGGCTCCAGGAAGTTCCACCAGCCGTATTGCGCGAAGATATCGATCTCCACATCTTCCGGGTGCGCCCACTTCCGCAGATCCTGCGCCTTCACATACATCGTGCGTTTCCACAGATGCCCTTCAGGCGCGCCGGTGGCCGGGAAATCATCCACAAAAGCCCAGCCGCCATAGAGCGGATCCTTGGCATCAAAGTTCGGATAACGCGCCAGGATCTGCCGCTCACCATCGCAGATCAGCTGGCGCGGTGTAAACCCTTTCGGGAGCAGCTTGGAGACATCCGCCTTCATGATCTTGCCTTCATGCAGTTGCCACCCAGTGACCTTCGGCGCACCGACGAGCGTGCTCTTTGTGCCGACGATGCTCAGGTTCGAATCCTTCGCCTCCAGAACGATGGGCTGCGTGAGCTCGGCAATGCCTTCAGGAAGAAGAATGGTGGCGACGGAGTTGTCACCGCCCTGCCGGGCCTCACGCACCTTTTGCACGGCCTGAGACAGTGTCAGTTCAGGAGAGACACGGACTTCCAGCGCCTGGGAAATGGACGTGAAAGACAGCAGGGACAAGAACGAGAGTCGACGGACAAACATGATGCAGAGAGCGATACCCCGCTCTGCCCTGAGGGCAAATGCGAGCCTGTCGCAAAGGCGAGGTTTCCGAATCGGAGCTTGTCGGGCAGGCGTTCCCTGCCTTACTTCCCGGCCATCCACCCATGTCCATCGCGTTTTACCACATCCTCCACATCGTCGGCCTGATCTTCATCTTTGCCGGTTTCGGTGCCCTTCTTTCCTCCGATTCTGCACGCAGTGCCATGAAGTGGCATGGCATCGGCCTGCTGATCAGCTTCATCTCCGGCTTCGCCATGATCTCGAAGCTTGGCTTCAAGATGTCGGCCCTGCCCACCTGGATCTTCATCAAGATGGGCCTCTGGCTCGTGCTCGGCTTCCTGCCCGTGCTGGCGCGCAAGCGCGTGCTCGCCCCGCAGGCCGTGCTGCTCCTCGCCATCATCGTCGGCGGTGTTCTGGCTTACCTCGGCTACATGAAGCCAGCCCTCTGATTTGATTCACTTCTACTCCAGCGTGCATTGGGAAGCCAATGCACGCTTTTTTGTGCTGAAGGCTCACAGCGAAAGGAGGGCGGACTTCAGTCCGCCGCAGGTCGATGGCAGCCTTCGAGGCACCCTTTTCCAATCCACCTCTTCAAGACGAAGACGCGGGTTCGAAGGGCATGGTTAGACCTAACCATGCCCGCCCTTTTTCGTTCGTGATGCGGCGGACTAAAGTCCGCGCCCCATGGCCATGGCTCACTCCTTCGGCACATGAGGCACCAGAACGTCCGGTGATTGATTGCGCTGCTTGCTGCGGCGTGCAGCCTCCCTGGCAAAGACTTCCTGGGAGCGCTTGGCCTTCTTCGCGGCGACGGCTGGCAGATGCCACGTGCCATCACTGCGCAGCACACGACCGCGGGCGGTGTCCGCAAAGTGGGTCTCGAGGATGTGAATGAGGCGCTTGCGGGCATCCTTGTCCTCCACCGGCACCAGCAGTTCCACTCGCTTCGAGAGGTTTCGGTTCATGAAGTCCGCGCTGGAGATGAAGACCACCGGCCGGCCTCCCTGACGGAAGGTGTAGATGCGCGCATGCTCGAGATAACGGTCGATGATGCTGATGACGCTGATGTTCTCACTCAGCCCCTTCACACCAGGTCGCAGGCAGCAGATGCCGCGGATGTTCAGGCGGATCTTCACGCCAGCCTGCGAGGCTTCATAAAGCGCCTCGATCATCTCGCGATCTTCCAGCGAGTTCATCTTCAGCATCATCTCCGCGGTCTCGCCCTGGTTCGCGCGCTCGGTCTCGCTCCGGATCATCGTGAGCAGGCGCTCGCGCAGACCAAAGGGGGCCATGCTGAGCTTCTGGAAATGCACGAAGCGTGAGCGGCCCGTGACCGTGTTGAAGAAAGCGCTGGCATCACTGCCGTAGTCTGGACGGCAGGTCAGGTAGCTGATGTCCGTGTATAGTTTCGAGGTGGCCTCGTTGTAGTTGCCCGTGCCAAAGTGCATGTAGCGCATCAGATGCCCGGCCTCGCGGCGCATGATGAGGCAGACCTTCGCGTGAGTCTTCAGACCGCGCACGCCGTAGATGATCTGCGCCCCCGCGTTCAAAAGTTCGTTAGCCCGGTCCAGGTTGCGGGCTTCATCAAAGCGCGCCTTGAGCTCCACCAGCACCGTCACCTGCTTGCCAGCTTCCGCAGCCTTGATCAGCGCCGCCACGATGCGGCTGTTCTTCGCCGTGCGATAGAGGATCTGCTTGATGGCGATCACATTCGGGTCACCCGCAGCCTCTTCGATCAGCTTCACCACAGGCTCAAAGCTTTCATAGGGATGCTGCAGCAGCAGATCACCACGCTTCATCACCTCAAACATGCTTTCACCCGGCTCGATCTGCGGCGGGGTCTGGCTCTGCCAGGCATCCACTTTCAGGTCATCAAAGCCCGGCAGGCCCGCGATGCCGAAGTAGGCGGTGAGATCCAGCTCACATGGGATGGTATACACCTGGGCCTTGGCGGCCTCGCACATGCCTTTGATGGCAGCCACCAGCTCGCGCTTGGCGCCGTCTTCGATCTCGACGCGGATCGTCGGGCTCTGCAGACGCTTGTCGAGGATGCCTTCCATCTCGCTCACCAGATCACTCACGTTCTCGTCATCCGCAGCGATATCGGAGTTCCGGCTGATGCGAAAGCGCGCGGTGGCCGTGACATTTTCCGAAGGGAAGTACTGATGCAGGAAGGTGCCCAGCACATCTTCCAGATTCACATACGCATACTGCACACCTTCCGCATCCGGCACCGTGACCTGACGGGAAAGGCTGCTCGGAATGCTCACCAGCACGAGCCGCTGCGTGGCATTCTCCTCGGCCTGCGAAGCCACCGAGCAGAGCACGTTCAATTGCAGCGCAGGAATGGAAGACAGCACACCTTCCTCGATCGCGATCGGTGAGAGCACCGGAAAGATGTGCTCCATAAAGTAGTCTTCCAGATGCGTGCGCTGTACGGGAGTCAGGTCTCCCGGCTGCAGCCGATGGATGCCCTTGTCACGCAGCAGAGGCACCAGTTTCTGGCCGAGCAGCTCATGCTGCCGGGCGATGAAGGCACTGACGCGCTCATGAATCTGATCCCACTGCTGGCTCGGTGTCAGACCGCTGGCATCCTTGGCGCGGCGGCCTTGCTCACGCAGGAACTGCAGCGCTCCGACCCGCACCATGAAGAACTCATCCATGTTCGAGGCCGTGATGGCGAGGAACTTCACGCGCTCCAGCACAGGCAGATCCTCGCGCGAGGCCTCCTCAAGCACACGTTCGTTGAAAGCCAGCCAGCTCAGCTCACGGTTGAGGAAATGTTGGTCGGAAAATGACATCCCGGATGCTTGGAACTTCCTTACGCTTCTGACAAGTACCAGCGCAGGGGATCATGTGACAAATGCAGCCCTGCCCCGCTGCGGGGCATCCCCCTCAGGAAAGTCCCTGGTTGGTGAATCGGGCAGGCAGGGTCTACGGGCTGCCTGCGACCAAAACGCGGACGGATTTCGAACACCCTGCGAAACACCGGGATGACTGTCCCCTCTTAAAAAACTAAACCCCTTATTCGATCATGAAGACTCAAATCACCATCATGGCGGCACTGCTCGGCTTTGCCCTCACAGCGGCGGCCCAAAATGCCGGAGGCGGCGGCGCAGGCACGGCCCGTGTCGGTACTGGTAACGAATCCCCCAATCCCCAGGTCAACAAGAGCGGCCCCTCCGCCGCCCAGGCCGCCAGCCAGGCCCAGCTCTTCCGTCAACTGGATGCCAACCGGGACGGCATTTTGAGCGAGGAGGAATTCGCCCGCCATTCGCTGCAGAATGACCTGGACGGTCAGACCGCCGTCATCAGAGGCGCCGCCAGCACCACCACCACGGTGACACCCGCCACCACCACGACCACAGTCGCCCCCGCGGCCACCATCGTCACTCCCGCCGCCACGACCACCGTGGTGCGCCCCAGCATGCCTCCGGGCACCACGCTGCCAGCTGGCACGACCACCACCACCCTAACCACCACCTCCAGCAGCGGCGCGCCAAACTCCACCACACGCCCCACAACCTCCAGCACCACCGCCACCACTACCGGCGTCAGTGCCCCAGCCCCTACACCTCCCCTGCCCCCTGGCACCAATACCAATGGCACACCCACCGGCTCAGGCAGCGGTGCAGTCACCATTCCGCGCTAAGTCCGGAGACACCTGACTGGTTCATTTTAAAACCTTTCCGCCGTGTTTGCGCAAGCAGGCACGGCGGACTTCTTGTTAGGCACGATTCAAATCACCACGCGCTCACGGCGGCCAGATCGCGTTGAGTCGCAATAGTCTGCCGCTTTAATTGATTCGATACAAAACTTTATATTCCGACTAGACAAGTGTGATTTAGTCGCAAATCATATTACCTCAGTATGATATCGTGAGGTGACCCCGCCAGCGACCTAACTGACGCTGATTCCCTGCCGGGAAAGGCGACCTCACTTTCAGCTCTCCACCTCCCTCTCGAGGAAAGAGCACCGCTCATAAGGCCTGATGACCCTCACAAAAGGGAGTTGAAGCCGCCTCAGAGTCACCGCGCTGCCGCCAGTCCATGGCCGGAGTGCGTGGCCCAGCTTCTCCACCACATCAGACCATGATCCTTTCACGAACTTTCTCCCGTCTTCTCAGCGTCTTCACGCTGGCGGGCCTGTCCATCGCCTCTGCGACCACGGTGACCACGCCGGACAATGGCGATGTCTTCCTCGGTGTGCGCGCTTCCGGCGGACAGGGCTCCGGTGTGTCCCTGCTCATCAATCTCGCGGATGACACGGCCCTGAAAAATGCCGCGGCCGGAAGCACCCAGTCGCTGGGCAACTTCGAAGCCGCGCTGACCACCGCCTTCGGCGCGAACTGGGCCACGCGCAGTGATGTTTCCTGGGGCGTCTTTGGTGCGCGGAATCTGACCAACCCTGTGGTGTATGGCTCGCGCCCGCAGTCTCCCGTGGGTTTTCCTGCCACTGCCTATGCCGAACAAGATTTGACGCAGCGCACCTCCACGAAAAACCAGGTCGTCAGTGTGACCGAGGCTTATGCACTTCTGGATCAGTTCAGCAGCAGTGCGAACATCGCCCTCCAAACCAATTCGCTGAACAGCGGCAGCTACAGCTTCCAGGTCGGCGCTGCCGGCACCACGGACTTCGGCAGCCTGAGCCAGTGGACCACCATCGAGGGCGACTTCAGCGCCGGTGTCAGCGGCACGGTGCTGGACTTCTTCCTCTATGGCGGCACCCCCAGCCTTCCAGCCACGTCGCGTCTCGGCTCCTTTGAGATCAGCAGCACCGGTGCCGTGAGCTTTACCCGCGCCCTGCCCGCAGGCGTTGCAGGGATCAAGTTTGCAGCCGCCGCTTTCCATGCGGATGAGGACGATGGGCATGTGACCCTGACCTTCCGCCGCACGGACGATGTCAGCGCTGCCGTCTCCGCCACGTTCAGCACGGTGAATGACAGCGCCCTCGCCGGGACAGACTACACCGCTCAGTCGAATGTCACCGTCAGCTTTGCCATCAACGAGTTTGAAAAGACCGTGCAGGTGCCGGTGCAGGATCGCGCAGGCATCTCTGCCTCGCGGAGCTTCAACGTCACGCTGGCCAATGCCTCCTCCGGAGCCCAGCTCGTCTCCCCTTCCTCCGCCACGGTGACGATCAATGATACCGACAGCGAGGTGCAGTTCACCTCCGCCACCGCTTCCCTGCGTGCGCTGAATGTGCTGAACCAGGAAAACACAGTCGAACTCACCGTGAACCGCCTCGGCAATCTCACAGAGGCTGCCACGGTCAATGCCAGCATCGGCGTCAGCAGCACGCTCAGCAATGGCACCCACTTCACCTTCACCAGCCCCACGCAGATCGAGTTCATCGCTGGCGACAACAGTGAGACGATCGAGATCCCGCTGAGCTCCATCCCCGCCAACGTACTGCCCGGCACCATTGTGGTGACGCTCGGCAGCCCCACGGGCACCAGCCTCGGCACCATCGCCTCCAGCACAGTGACCGTGCTGCCTAACAGCGGCGAGATCGCCTTCTCCTCCGCCACCTTCACCGCGAACGCCGTGACCGCGGCAAACGTGCCCAATGTCGCCACTGTCACCCTCACCCGCACCAACGGCACGGTGGGTTCAGCCTCCGTCAATGTGGCGAGCACTGGCGGCACGCTGACCAGCGGCACTCACTATGTCGCCCTGGCAGATCCCACGACCGTCACCTTTGCCGATGGCGTCAGCAGTGCCAGCTTTGACATCCAGCTCAATGCCATCAGCGCGGGCTTGATCGCCAGCGGCGCGAGCATCGACCTCGCCCTCAGCAGCCCCACGAACTCTGCAACGATCGGCACACAGGCCACCGCCACCCTCACCATCACGGGCACCCCCGGCAGCATCTCCATCAGCGCTGCCAGCTACAATGTGCGTGAGGAGATCGGCACCTTCCAGCTGCCACTCGTCCGCACAGGCGGCACCACCGGCGCAGTCTCGGTGACGGTCAGCACCACCGCCGGCACCGCCACGGCCGGAACGGACTTCACCGCCATCACCAACCAGGTGGTGACCTTCGCGGAAGGTGTCTCCACCGTGAACGTGCCGGTCACCATCCTGAATACCGTCGCCAATGAGCCTAACGAACTGTTTACCGTCACGATCAGCGGTGCATCAGCCGTTGGGACGACCTCGGCCACACTCCGCATCCTGGATGCCGATGCCGCCGCTCCCACGCTGACCCTTACCGCTCCCAAGGCCGGCTCCAAAGTCACTGGCAATGCCACCGTGAACCTCGTCGGTTCCGCGAAGGACAACAAGGAGCTCGCCAGCATCCAGCTCCAGTTCAATGGCGCGGCTGCAGTGAATGTACCCTTCACCCTCGATGCCAAGGGCGTGCCATCCTTCACCTTCCCGGTCACGGCGCAGCGCGGCACAAACATCGCCGTCCTGCGTGCCTATGACTTCCGCGGCAATGCCTCAGCTGCGGTGTCCGTGAACTTCATCTTTGATGATCCCTTCGCACCTCTCGCCGGCACTTACAAAGGCCTGGCTCGTCCTTCCGAAACCACTGTTCCTTCTCATAGCAATAACGGCCTGGTGGACATCGCGGTGACAGCGGCAGGCAGCTTCTCCGGAAAGCTGACCATTGATGGCCTTGTGCTCCCCTTCAGCGGCGTGATCGGCAACAACGGCATCGCCCGCATCGGCGCCTCTGGCGTGGACAAGTTCCGCGTCGAGCGGCCTAACAAACCAGCCTTCGAGATCTCCTTCGCGCTGGATCTGAGCAGCACCCCCGGTGTGAAGCGCATCACCGGCACGGTCACTGAATACCGCCGCGCCACGCTGGTCGGCACTTCCAGCCTGACCGCCGAGCGCGCAGGCTTTGGCAAGACCGCCTCCGTCCCGGCGAACTACACGGGCAACAAAGGTGCCTACACCTTCGTGGTGCCTGTGCAGCCCCAGTCCTCCGCCTTCAACGCCCAGGATTATCCGCAGGGCGATGGCGTGGGCACCGCCACGGTGAAGGCTGATGGCAGCGTGACCTTGGCAGGCACCCTGGCAGATGGCACGAAGTTCACTGCTTCCAGCGTCCTCTGGGCAAACCTCAGTCTGCCTCTCTACGTCGAGCTCTATGCAAAGGCAGGCTCCTTCGGCGGCACCATCACCTTCAATGACCTGCTGCCAGCCTCTGACTTCAGCGGCACCAACCTCTTCTGGTTCCGCCCCTACCAGAACTTGCAGCACTACCCGTATGGCTGGCCTGAAGGTCTCGCCACCGTGCTGAATGGCGCGAAGTATGTCGTCGGCGCCACCAGCTCCCTCGGCACTCTGCCTCCGGCCAATGCGGATCTGGGCAATGCAGCGCTCGAGTTCACCGACGGCCTGCTTTCTGAAGACGTGACAAAGGCCGTGAACGTGGATGTGAAGGACAAGGCCACAAACGCACCCGTCGCTGACAAGAGCTTCTCCCTCAGCATCACACAGGCCAGCGGTCTCTTCAGCGGCAAGTTCACCCACACCGACGGCACCCAGCCCGCCTTCTCCGGCGTGGTCTACCAAAAAGGATCGCAACGCGGCGGCTACGGCCACTTCCTGAGCAGCACGCCGAAAGTCCGCGATGGCACCGGCGAGGCAGGCGCCGTCACCCTCAGCCCGCGCCAGTAAGCCACACCCCGCACTCTCAAACCCGACACTCTTCAAGCTAACCAACGATCATGAAATCGCTCAAAACACTCGCGCTCAGCGCCCTGGTGCTCTCCGGAGCCTCGCTGGCCTCCGCCCAGACCGTCGTCCGCATCGTCGCCTCAAACGGTGACCGCACCGCCACTCAGACGGCCATCTCCAACCTCCTGGATGCAGGCTGGAAATTCCAGGGCATCAGTGGCAACGCCACCTCCGCGAACCTCTCCGTGGCCACGGGTGCAAACTTCGGCGCATGGAATGGCACCTATGCAGGCGGCCAGATCATCATCAAAGTGAGCTTTTCCGGCGCACTGGCCGGCATCGCCGCTGTCGCGGGAAACCTGGATCAGCGCTTCGTTTCCACGGACGGCACCGGCACCGGCACCGTTCCAAATCCGCTCACCAGCACAAACCAGTCGGATTATGAAGTGGCCAAGGCAGACTTCGGTTTCTCCACGAACTTCCAGTCCACCTCGCCGTTCAGCGGCACCTTCCAGGGCGTGACTTACAGCACGGTCACTGAGGAGATCGTCGGTGTCTCGCCTCTCGGTTTCTATGCCAGCCCTGGATACCCCGGTTCGCCGGTGAATCCGCACGGCGCAGGTTATGAATCCGGCACCTACAAGCCGAACATCACCACACAGCTCGCTTACCTGCTTTACAACACCGGCTCCGTCTCGCTGGCTCAGCTGACGGGAGACTACACCGTCGGGGTTGGTGATCCCACGGACCATCGTCTGCATCGCGTTTACGCCATCGGCCGTAACACGGATGCCGGCCAGCGCTTTGGTGCCTACACGGAGGTCGGCCTGGGCACGACAACGAACGTGACCGTTTGGTTCCCCACCGTTTCCGGCGCCACCACGGCCAGCGGCATCACTTATGGCGGCACCGTCACCTCGCATCAGCTCTGGCCGGTGAACCAGCAGCCGGGCACCTTCGCCGTGCCTCTCGGTGGTGGTGGTTATAACTCAGGTGCAAACCTCGCCGCAGCTTTGACAGTCGCTCTCACGGAGCCTGCCTACAAGGGCAACTACCTCGACGAAAACAACCAGCCCCAGCAGCTGTTTCCGACCGCGCAAGGCGGCTACTACATCGGTTATCTGACCCCCGGTGATGCCAACAACCGCGTGCTCGGTCAGAGCAACGTGGTTCCTGCTGCCAGCCGCGGCGTGTCACTGCGCTACAATGGCGTGGAACTGACTGACGCGAACGTGCGCAACGGCACCTACACCGCCTGGCTTTACAACCGCATCCTCAAGCCACAGACCGGCCTCACCGGCACGAAGCTCACCTTTGCCAACGCGCTGCGTGACCGCATCCGCGACTTTGACGCCCCCTCCGGCGGCGGCCTCTTCAATGATGCCAGCTTCCTCGTCCGCCGCTTCACCGATGGCGGCATCGTGACACCGAAACCCGCATCCTTGGTTCCGGCTCCCTGATCCTTTTCCGTCAGCGACCAACAACCATCCCGCGTGAGTGCCGTGACTGCGCTCATGCGGGATCCCCCCTCCCTCCTGCTCCCGTCACATCAGCTCCAGATCATGACCGCACGTGCGGAGTGATGTTTGCCGTGAAACTTCCTCTTCCATCTCCGAATCGCTTCCCGCGCCTGCTCCAGCAACTCCCGGCTCTCGCCGCAGGACTCTGGATGACCAGCGCGGGTTTTGCGCAATCTCAGGAGGCTGCTGCAAGTGAGCATGCGCCCGGCATGTACATCACCGAATATCGCGTGCTCGGCGCCAAAAAGCTCGACCGTCGCAGCGTGGAGAAAGCGGTCTATCCATTCCTCGGTCCAGAGCGCACTCCGGAAGATGTGGACGCTGCCCGCGCCGCTTTGGAGAAGGCTTACAAGGATGCAGGCTACTCCACCGTCAGCGTGCTGATTCCGCAGCAGAAGGTCAAAAAGGGCGTCGTGTTACTGCAGGTCTCAGAGATCACCGTCGGCCGTCTGCGCGTGCATGGCTCGCGCTACCATGACATCGAGCGCCTCAAACAGAAAGCCCCTTCCATGGCGGAGGGCGTTGTGCCTAACTTTAATGATGTCAATCGTGACATCATCGCCCTGAACAAGCACGCAGGACTGCGTGTCACCCCATCACTGCGCGCCGGAGTCATCCCTGGCACGGTGGACATCGATCTGAGTGTCGAGGATGAACTGCCGCTGAAAGGCAGTCTTGAGGTGAACAACCGCTACAACGCCAACACCACGCCCTGGCGTGTCAGCGGCAGCCTCAGCTACAGCAATCTCTGGCAGCTCGGTCACACCATCGGCGGCAGCTTTCAGATCGCGCCGGAGCGTCTGGAAGACGCGCGTGTCTATTCAGCCTACTACCTGGCACCGCTCACTGGTCCTTGGAGCCTTCTGCTGCAAGGCACGAAGCAGGACAGTGACGTCTCCACACTTGGCGGAGCCGCCGTCGTGGGGCGTGGTGAGATCATCGGCCTGCGTCTGCGCGCCACACTGCCGGAGAAGGACGGCCTGTATCACAGCATCAGCTTCGGCCTGGATCGCAAAAGCTTCGAGCAGGATCTCATCGTCGCAGGCCAGGCCATCTCCAGCCCGGTCACCTATTATCCGCTCAGCCTCGACTACAGCGCCACCTGGCTGGAGAAGACTCACAGCACAGATCTGAGCGCGAGCGTGGTGCTGCAGATCCCGCGCTTTGGCACTGAGAGCGAGCAGTTCAACACCAGCCGCTTCAATGCGAACGACGGCTTCAGCTACTTCCGTGGTGATCTCTCCCACACACACGATCTTCCCGGCGGCCTCGAAGCCTTCGCCAAGATCCAGGGCCAGCTCAGCTCCGGCCCGCTCATCAACAACGAACAGCTCGCGGGCGGCGGCCTGACCACCGTTCGCGGCTATTTGGAATCTACTTCGTTAGGTGACAACGGCGCCTTTGCCACGCTGGAGCTGCGCAGTCCCTCGCTGCTGAAGTCGGGTGATGAGGGCAAGAGCGAATGGCGCTTCCACATCTTCGCGGATGCTGGCTATCTGAATATCGACTCACCACTGCCTGAGCAGGACGCAAACTTCACCCTGGCCAGTGTGGGCGCGGGCACGCGCTTCCGCATTTTGAATCACCTCAGCGGCTCCCTGGATGCCGGTCTGCCTCTTATTCAGCAAGGCGTCACGGACGTCGGCGAGCTGCTCATCAGCGTGCGCTTCATGGCTGATTTTTGATTCCCCTTCCCTCCCTCTCCCATGACTCGTCTCTTCATCGCCTTCCTGCTTCTGCTCACCACAGGTGCTCATGCCGCCACCTGGTGGAATCCGAAGTGGCCCATCCGCAAGCAGCTCACCGTGGACACCACGGATGCAGGATCAAAGATCACGGACAGCATCAGCAACGCGGCCGTGCTGGTACGTCTGCATGATGGTAATTTCCAGTTCCTGTCCGCACGCGAGGATGGCAGCGATATCCGCTTCATCGCCGCTGATGACAAAACCGAGCTCAGCTATCACATCGAGAAATTCGACGGCCTGCTCAATGAGGCTTACGTGTGGGTGAAGCTGCCTGAGGTAAAGGCCTCTGCACAAACGACCTTCTGGCTCTACTACGGCAATGTCGAGGAAGCAGTGAAGAAGGAAGATGCCAAAGGCACCTATGATGCTGACACCACGCTCGTCTATCACTTCGCTGAAAGCTCCGGCCCGCCGCTCGACAGCACAGGACATGGTCTGAAGGCGGAAACCGCTGGTGTGACCGTGGGTGGTGCGCTCATCGGCAGCGCCGTGCGCCTCACCGGCCAGTCCCCCGTGACCATTCCAGCTTCGCCTGAGCTGGATCTGGCAGCGGGTTCTTCTTTCACCTTCTCCACCTGGTTCAAGCCTCTCGCTCTGCAACCCGACGCGGCGATCTTTGCCAAGCGCGAGGGAAACAACGCACTCGTGATCGGTGACAACAACGGCGTGCCCTATGTCGAAGTCGTCAATGGCGGCAGCGCTCAGCGCAGCACAGCAGGCGCCCCGATCACCGTCAATGTCTGGCGCCATCTCGCTGTCGTCGCCAATGCAGGCACGATCACTCTATATCTCGATGGCAAGTCCTACGGCACGCTCAGCGCCGCGTTGCCTGCGGTGAAAGGCGCCACCTTGCTGGGCAAGGACGCAGGAAACAACGCAGGCTTCTCGGGTGAGCTGGATGAGCTGCAGATCGCCAGGTCCGCGCGCTCTGCTGCCTGGATCAGCCTGAATGCCGTCAATCAAGGCACCTCCAATGAAGCGCAGAAGCTGCTCGTCGCAGGCAACGACGAGTCCAGTGATGCGGAGCACAGCGAGCTCGCCGAGCACTTGTCTCTCTTCGCAAACATTTCGAAATCGCTCACCTTTGACGGCTGGATCGTCATCGCGCTTTGCACCATCCTGGCCGTTATCGGCTGGTTCATCGCCATCGGAAAGCTGCTGTATCTGAACAAGATCAGCAAGGCTTCCAAAGTCTTCCTCGAGCTCTGGGCCAAGCTTTCCACAGAGATCACCGCGCTCGATCATGCGGATGAGAAGAGCATCAAGACCCTGGGCGGTGTGGCCACCGGCGCGAAGGTGAAGGTCATGCGCCATTCGCCGCTGTTTCATCTCTACCACATCGGCTCCCAGGAGATCCAGAAGCGCATTGATGCCGCCGCGCCTAACCAATTTGGCGGACTCTCCGGTCGATCCATCCAGGCCATCCGTGCCACGCTGGACGGCGGCCAGGTGCGTGAGGTGCAGAAGCTGAACGGCAAGCTCGTCTTCCTCACCATCGGCATTGCCGGCGGTCCTTACCTCGGCCTGCTCGGCACTGTCATCGGGGTGATGATCACCTTCGCTGTGATCGCGCAGAGCGGCGAGGTGGACATCAACTCCATCGCTCCAGGTATCGCTGGCGCGCTGCTTGCCACCGTGGCCGGCCTCGCAGTCGCCATCCCGGCGCTGTTTGCCTACAGCTACCTCAGCAGCCGCATCAAGGAGGCCGTGAGCTCCATGCACATCTTCATCGACGAGTTCATCACGCGCATCGCCGAGGCCTATCCCACCGCTAACGAATAATCTGTCATGAATGCCGACGAGAAAAGCTACGATGACATCAACGTCACGCCCATGGTGGACCTCTACCTGGTGCTGCTGCTGATTTTCATCATCATGACCACCGCAGGTGTGCAGGGCATCAAGGTGAACCTGCCCAAGGGCAGTGCCTCCACGCCTCCGCTGAACGCCCCGAAAACACAGGCCATCACGGTCAACAATGAGGGCAAAGCCTTCCTCAACACCATCCCGGTCACGCTTCAGGAACTCGAGCAGAAACTCGAAGCTCTGAAAGCCGCCAATCCGGAACTGCCCGTCGTCGTCCGTGGTGACAGCACCACGCAATACCAGAGCATCATGGAGGTCCTGAACCTCGTCGGCCGCCTCGGCATCACGCAGGTCGGCCTGGCCACGCAACCCGCGAAATAAACACGAACATGAGTGACTTCGATTTCAATGACGAAGATGAGGATGAGCGCACGTTCTTCCAGCGCTACCGCTGGATCATCCTGGTGGGCACCGTTGTGCTCGGTGGCACGGGCTTCTTTGTGCCCAGCCTCTTCTCCAAGAGTTCATCGGCTCCCAAGCGGCAGAACATGGACATCGTGCGCATTTCTCTGCCACCACCTCCTCCCCCGCCGCCGCCACCACCACCTCCGCCCAAGCAGGAGCCGCCGCCTGAGGAAAAGGTGGAGGAAAAAATGATCGAGCAGGAACCCATCCAGGAGAATGAACCCAAGCCCGAGGAAGCACCGCCGGATGAGCCTCCAGCCGCGCCGGACCTCTCCACTGGCATCACTGGCAATGGACCGCCTGACGGCTTCGGCCTCGGCGGCCCGGGCGGTGGCGGCCGTGGTGGCAATGGCCTCGGCGGCAGCGGTCGTGGGACTGGTGGCAGCAAGTTCGGCTGGTATGCCGCGCAGGTGAAAAACCGCATCGAGTCTGCTCTGCGCAACAACCGCGCGACCAGTCACGCGGCCACGCGCCTGGAAGTGCGCATCTGGCCGGACGACACTGGCCGCATCACTCGTGCGCGTCTCATGCGCAGCACCGGAGATGCCGCGCTGGACCGCGCCATCGAGGCCGACGTGCTCACCGGCCTCCGCCTGGATGAGGCGCCACCGGCCGACATGCCCAGCCCCATCACCCTGCGCATCACCGCGCGCCGGCCTAACTGATTTTACTTTTCCGTCATGCGAAACTCCCCCCGCTTTCTGACCACGGCCTTTGTGCTCGCCATGGCAGCTACCTCCGCCCGAGGCGCTGAAAATGCACCCGCACCAGCTCCTCCGGCCCCATTTGCGCCGAAGGCTCCCGCACCTGTGCCGGGCCAGGCCACGGATACGCCGCCTTCGATCGAGGAACTGCTGCCGCTGCCCGTGGAAGATCCCGCCCCTGCGGAGGCTGCCAAGCAGGCCGCAACCACGCTGACTCCCACGGCCCAGCCACGTGTGCAGCTGTCTGAAACCTTCGCCATCAATCTGGTGAACCGACTGGTCGAACGCGGTGTGCTGACCCAGGCAGATGCCGCGGAGATGATCGCCATGGCCAAGCAGGATGCCGAGATCGCCCAGCAGGAACGCGAGCAGCTCTTCACCGCCGCTCAAGTCTCTGCTGAGGCACCACCTGCCTCCGATGACGAGGTGCGTGTGACTTACATCCCTGAAACGGTGAAGGATGAGATGCGCAGTCAGATCAAAGATGAGCTTTTGAAAGAAGCGAAGGAGAACAAGCTGCTCGCACCCCAGTACCAGCTCCCGGAATGGGTCGCGAACTTCCATCCGCATGCGGATCTGCGCATTCGCTACGAATACATTGGCTTCCCTGAAGGCAATGACACCACGGGCGCCTTCCCGAACTTCAACGTCATCAATACCGGGCCTGCCTTTGATGCGTCGGGCGTGTTGTTCTCCCCGCAATACAACACGAACGAAGACCGCCAGCGCGCGCGCTTCCGCCTTCGCTTCGGTGCCGAGCTCGATCTCGCGGACAAGTTCACCATGGGCATCCGTCTCGGCACAGGTGACTCCAACTCGCCCGTCTCCGGCAACCAGAGCTTTGGGGGCACCAACCTTGGCCAGGGCGGCAACTTCTCTCAGCAAGGTGGCAACTTCTCCAAGTATGCCATCTGGCTGGATCGCGCCTTCCTGAAATGGGAACCGGTGGACAGCATCGCCCTGACGATCGGCCGCTTTGACAATCCCTTCTTCTCCACCACCGCCATCTACTCCGACGACCTCGGCTTCGATGGCTTGGTGCTGCAGGTGAAGCACGAAGTCTCGGATGGCGTCGAGCCCTTCCTCACCATCGGCTCCTTCCCGGTCTTCAATACGGACCTGCAATTTGCCTCGAACCAGCCGGCGAAGTTCGAAAGCCGTGACAAGTGGCTGAACGCAGGGCAGGTCGGCGTGAACTGGAAGATCAACAAGGACTGGAACCTCAAGATCGCCACCGCCTGGTATGACTTCCGTAACGTCGAGGGCGAGTTCTCCACGCCCTTCGTGCCGCGCAATGCGGAAGATCCCGGCGACACGGACCACACGCGCCCCAGCTTTGCCCAGAAAGGCAATACCTACTTCCCCATCCGCCGCATCCTGGACGATGTCTCCAACGGCTTTGGGGCGACGAACCAATTTCAATACTACGGCCTGGCCACCCCCTTCCGTGTTCAGTCCATCACCGGACGTCTGGACTACAATGGCTATGAGCCGCTGCAGGTCTCCCTGGTCGCCGAGTATCTGAAAAACCACGCCTTTGACGCGGAGAAGATCAACAAGATCGCGGTGAACAACCGTGGCAGCAACGGCGACTTCGAAGGGGGCGACACGGCCTACTACGCCAATCTGCGCGTCGGCAAGCCAACCATGGTGAAGAAGGGCGACTGGTATGCCTACCTGGGATATCGGCACGTCGAGTCTGATGCCGTGGTGGATGGCTTCAACGATCAGGACTTCGGCGGCGGCGGCACGAACGTGAAGGGATACACCCTCGGGGCGGCCATTGCGCTCTCACCCAAGGTGTCCCTGGCCTTCCGCTACATGAATGCCGACCAGATCGCGGGACCGCAGTATCGCTCAAACATCTTCCAGCTCGACCTCAGCGCCAAGTTCTGATCATGAACATGAAAGCTCTCACTCCCCTGCTTTTCACCCTCCTGCTGGCCCCCGCGCTTGTCGCTCAACCTGCGGCAGATCCGAACCAGCGTCTGCGCGACACGCTGAAGAACACCATGCTCCAGCTTCGTGCCGCCGAGACTGAACGTGCGACCTTGCAAGCCAACCAGCTCGTCAACGAGGCCAAGATCAAGGAGCTCACGACCCAGGTCGAGACCTTGAACAAACAGATCGCCAAGATCACCAAGGACGCGGCTGCTGAAGAAGAAGCCGCGAAGAAGCAGATCGATGATCTCAAGGCCAAGCAAGAAGCTCAGGCCAAGCAGATCGCCCAGCTTCAGGAAGCCCTGGAGAAATGGAAGACGGGTTACAATGATGTCGTGAAGATCGCCAAAGACCGCGAGGCCCTGCGTGCGAAAGCCAGCAACAAAGCTGTCCTGGCCGAGCGCAAACTGGCCGAGCGCGAGCGCCAGAATCTCGAGCTCTATGTGACGGGTCGCGAGATCCTTGACCGGCTCGCTGGCTTCAGCCTCGGCACGGCGCTCACGGCTCGCGAGCCTTTCGTCGGCACCACACGAGTGAAGCTGCAAAACCTCGTTCAGGACTACGCTGACAAGCTGCAGGACAGCAAGTACAACCCTTTCGCAGAGGCTGAGGCCGCCAAACAAAAAGGACCGCAAGTGACCGACGCCACCGCCAAGGAGAGCGGTGAAGTTCAGAAGCCGAAGCAACCATGATGAAGCACCTCCATCCTCTGCTCATGCTGGTCTTCGCGGGACTGAGCCTGGCGGATGAGCCTCTTGGCAGGCTGGGCTCCATCGAGCTTACGGCGGATGATCTTCGCGCCTCCATCCAGAGTCTTAGTGAAGGCCAGATCGCCTCGCTGCGCGCCGATCCGGCGCTGCTGGAGCAGATCGCACGGACCTCACTGGTGCAGAAGCTCATTCTGCAGGAGGCCACGGAGAAGAAGTGGCCGGAGCAACCGCACATCGCCGCGCGCGTGGAACGCGCCAGACAAAGCGTCATCACCGAGAGCTACCTCGAATCCATCGCCGAGCCGCCAAAGGACTACCCGTCCGAGTCGGAGGTGAAGAGTGCTTACGAAGCGTCCCGGGAATCACTGCGAGTTCCGCAGTCATTCCGGCTCGCCCAGATCTTCATCGCTGAAGCGCCTGGAGCTAGCCAGAAGCTTGCCAAGGCTCAGGAGCTGCTTGCGGGCAAGGATGCTGACTTTGCCAAGATTGCTGCCGATCATTCACAAGAGCCCACCAGTGCCTCCCGCGGCGGTGAGATCGGCTGGCTGACGGAAACGCAGATCGAGGCAGCTCTTTTGCCTCAAGTCAGTGATTTGAAACTCTTCGCCGTCTCCGGTCCGGTGAAGCTCAAGGATGGCTGGCATATCCTGAAGCTGCTCGATGCACGCGCGCCGCACACGCCCACGCTGGAGCAGGCGCGCCCCCAGATCGTGAAGCAGCTCCGCCAGGAGAAGCTGCGTACCAACTCCCAAGCTTATCTCGCCAGCCTGCTGCGCCAGCATGCTCTGGAGCTCAACACCAGCGCGCTCACCCAGGCGCTGCCCCGCGAACCCGCCCCCGACTCGCGCCCATGAATCCGCTTTCATCGCTTCGCCTGCTCATCCGCCGTCATCGTGGACTTCACACCGGCCTGACGCTGCTGCTCATCACCTTCAGCACATTGCCACCTGCTCTCGCGGGTGACATTCTGCGCGCCGGCGGCCCCGCATCCACCAGTGCTGGCCAGCCGAATCCCACTGGCTTGGGCAATGCACCCGCGAATGTCATCTCCAACCGCAACAATGCCCGTGACATCCTGGTGCGCGCGCAGGCGGCCCTCAGTGCCGGACGCACCCTGCAGGCGCAGGCACGAGCAGCGGCTCTGGCAGGCACCAGCACCGTGCCAAACGGCCTCGGCGAAGGTGGCCTTGAGGTGGCTCCCGGAGTCGGCACGAATCCGGATCTCTGGACGGGTGCCCAACTGCCCACGCAAAGCACCGGCGGCGGCCAGACGAACGTCACCATCGTCCAGACGGCCCAACAAGCTTTGCTCAACTGGCGCACCTTCAACATCGGCCGGGAGACCGTGCTGACCTTCGACCAGAGCGCGGGCGGCGCGAACCAGTCTCAGTGGATCGCGTTCAACAAGGTGAACGATCCCAGCGGCCGCCCCTCGCAGATCCTTGGCAGCATCCGCGCGCCAGGCCAGGTCTATGTCATCAATCAAAACGGCATCATCTTCGGCGGCAGCAGCCAGGTGAACACGCACACCTTCGTGGCCTCGGCGCTGCCCATCAATGAAAACCTCATCAACCGCGGCTTGTTGAACAACCCTGATGCGCAGTTCCTCTTCTCTGCCCTGGCCTTGAATGCAGGCACCAAGGGGCCGACTCCGGGCTTCACACCGCCCGCCTCGGTGAACGGCAGAAGTGGCGATGTGATTGTGGAGGCGGGAGCCAGGATCGAGTCACCGACCACGGCCTCAAATGTCGGCGGGCGTGTGGCTCTGGTCGGCGCGAATGTCATCAATCGCGGCACCATCTCCACACCGGACGGCCAGACCATTCTCGCCGCGGGCTTGCAGGTCGGCTTTGTGGCCCATAGCAGCAGTGATCCCAGCCTGCGTGGCCTCGACACCTTTGTCGGCGCGGTCGTTGATCCGCTCTCAGCCGTTCCTGAGTATGCCGGCACCGCGAAGAATGAAGGCATCATCGAAGCCCAGCGCGCCAGCGTGACCCTCGCAGGCAGGAACGTCGAGCAGAACGGTGTCATCAACAGCACCACCTCCGTGGTATTGAACGGCCGCATCGATCTGCAAGCGAACTACGGCGCCGTGACCAACACCGGCTATGACCCTGTGCTGCTGCCCAACATTCCGCCCTTTCTCTTCACCAAGACCGGCACGGTCAAACTGGGCACGGGCAGCGTGACGCAAATCCTGCCCGAGCTGACGAGCACAGAAACCACCATCGGCACCGAGCTGGCCCTTCGCTCACAGGTGAACATCCAGGGCAAGGCCATCCACTTCGGCCAGGACTCCACTCTGCTCGCTCCGAATGGCATCGTGCATGTCGATGCAGGTATCTGGGATCTGGTGAGTGGTGTCAGCCCGCAGAGCTTCTTCGTGCATTCCGGCGGCCAGATCTATGTGGACCAGAATGCAGTTCTGAATGTGGCGGGCACGACGGATGTGGATGTCTCCGTGGACAAGTTCCTGCTCAATATCGAACTGCGTGCCGCCGAGCTTGCTGGCGCACCGTTGCTGCGGGACGGACCTCTGCGCGGCCAGACCATCACGGTGGACATTCGTGACACCGGCACCTACAACGGCCGCACCTGGGTAGGCACACCGCTCGTCGACATCACCGGCTACGTGAACAACATCCAGCGCACAGTGGGCGAACTGACCGTCGCTGGCGGCACCATCGATCTCAATGCAGGTGGCGCGGTGGTGGTGCGTGACTCGGCGGAGATCAACACCTCCGGCGGCTGGATCAACTACACGGGCGCCATGATCGAGACAACAAAGCTCGTGGCAGGCAGCCGCATCTACGATATCTCCCAGGCCACGCCAGACATCGCTTACACCGGCATCCTGCCCTCCGGCAGCACACGGACGAACCTCAAGTGGGCCATCGTGGACCAGTTCAACAATCCAGTGCGCCCCGGTGGTGCCTATTTTGACTCGGGCTATCTGCATGGCGCGAATGGCGGCACGCTAAAGATCACCGCGCCCACCGTGGCGCTCGACGGCCGCTTCATCGGTCGCACCACTCCCGGGCCTAACCAAAGAGTTGTCGGCCCGCGACCGAGCGAGTTCATTCTCAAACTGCAGGCCCAGGAGCTGCTTTCGCCGATCTATCCAGTGTTCTCGCCCACACCGCCTACGGTCACCTTCCAGAATGGAAATGCGCAGAGCGCCGTCGCGAACTTCAATGCCGACGCCAATGGCAACACAGCAGCGCTTGCCGCCGACCGGATCGCCAATGTCTATCTCTCACCCGAAATGCTCACTCGTGACGGCTTTGGTCGCTTCACGGTCGAGAACGTGGATGGTGACATCATCGTGCCTGTCGGAGTGACGCTGCGCGCCGCGCCACGCAACTCCATCACACTGGCCGCAGCCAACATCAACATCCTCGGCAACCTCATCGCCCCGAACGGGCAGATCAATCTCACGGCCTACAATATCTCCCCCTCCGCGGCTGCGGCCATTCAGCGCAGCCCCTTCCCTGTGGCACCTGCTCCCAATGCAGGACGTGGCATCGTCACAATCGGCAGCGGTGCCACCCTCAGCGTCGCCGGATCCCAGATTGACGACCGTCCCGGCGTGTCCGGCCGGCTCACCGCGCCGAGCGCCATTCATGGCGGCAGCCTAACGATCAATGCTAACACGGCGAATCTGAATACTGGCAGCACGCTGAACGTCTCCGGTGGTTTCCAGGTCAGCACCCAAGGGACGGTCACCTATGGCAATGGCGGCACATTAAGACTCTTCGCGGGCCAGGATGCCACGCTGGCCTATGTGACCGGAGGCCGGCTGAATCTCGGTTCCACGCTTCTCGGGCACGCCGGTGTGCACGGGGCTTCCATTCACCTCAAAGCCCCGCAGATCCAGATCGGCGGCACCGCGCAGCATGCGGACACGCTCCTGCTCGATCCCGAGTTCTTCACGCGCGGCGGATTTAGTGATCATCATCTGACTGGCCTTGGCATCGAGACCGGCACCCCAGGTCAATTCCTGGCCGGAGTCGTCGTGGCACCAGGCACGAAGATCCAGCCGGTGGCGGACAACTACACGGTGATCCTCAATCCAAAGACTGGCACTCTCGCCACCAAGATCGTGCGCAATCCTGTGGGCCTGCGTGATCTGATGCATCTCACGCTGGATGCTCCAGGCGTGAAAGGCATCGACGGTCTGGAGATTCGTGGAGACGTGGTGCTCGGGCTCGGTTCGGAGATCATCACGGATCCTCGCGGCATCGTGCAGGTGCATGGCCATACCGTGACGGTGCTCGGCAGCATCATCGCCAGCGGCGGCTTCATTGACATCGCCGGTGCGGACGATTCCTTCCCTCTGCTGTTCAGCGATCAGACCCAGGCTTTGACCACGGTCTACCTCGGCTCTCAGAGCATCATCTCTGCGGCAGGCAGCCGCGTGCTGGTTCCAGACACCACCACGCTCAATCGCCGCCTCGGCGAAGTTCTTGCTGGTGGTGACATCCATGTCTCGGGCAACATCGCCGCGGCAAGCGGAGCATTGCTCGATGTCTCCGGTGCCACGGGCGTTCTCGATCTGCATCCAGCTCAGCTCAATCCTTCTAACAGTTATCTGACACGCGGCAATGTCAGCAGCCTGACCGTTCCTTACAGCCTGCAGAGCATCACCACGCGCGTGGACAGTGATGGCGGCACGATTCACCTCGCTGGAGGTCAGTTGCTGGCCAGTGATGCAACTCTGCGCGGCCAGGCGGGAGGTCAGCTGGCGCAAGGCGGAACGCTGCATGTTTCTTCCGGACGCTTCTACCTTCCAGATGTGATTCCACCCGTGCTCGACACCAATCTCGCGGTGCAGCAGAGCGGCAGCACGCTGCTGAATCCGCTGCCGGATGATGCCAGCGCCATCGGCCGGGCCCTGACCACGGCGGGCGGCTCCTCACGCATCAGTCGTGGCTACTTCTCCGTGGATTCCTTCACCCAGGGTGGATTCGACTCGCTCTCGTTAGGCGGTGCCGTGGAGTTCAGCGGTGCCGTGACCGTCAATGCACGCGGATCCGTGCATCTCGCGGACAGCGGCGTGATCTCTGCCAATGATTCCGTCACCATCAACAGCTCCGCCGCCTCCATCGGCGCAGATTTCACACCTCCGGTTAGGCCTGAGGACAAGCAGGCGCAGCTTCCCTTCACCAACGTGGCGCCGAGCACCGGCACAGGAAAACTGACCGTGAATGCGAAAAATCTGGAAGTGGGCACCACCAGTTTGCAGAACATCGGCGAGGCCACGCTGGCCGCGGACAATGGTGATCTGGTGGGCAATGGCATCTTCAACATCGCGGGCAGGCTCACACTGCGGGCCGGGCAGATTCATCCGACCACGGCCAATGATTTCCTCGTCGTCGCTTACGACTATCTGAGCGGCGGCAGCATGCAGCAAGGCAGCATCACCATTCAGAGCTCGGGCGGACGCCAACTGCCTCTTGTGGCGGGCGGCACCCTCAGTCTCTATGCGTCACGCATTGATCAGCAGGGCACGCTGCGCTCGCCATTCGGCACCATCAATCTCGGCTGGGATGGCACCGGCACTGCACCGGTGAACCTGCTCGCTGGAAACACGCTGGCCATGCCAGTCACACAACAGCTCACGCTGGGTGAGAACAGCATCACCTCCGTCTCCGGCGTGGATCCCAGCACCGGCAAAGGCATCATCGTTCCTTATGGCGTGAGCTTTGACGGCACGACATGGATCGATCCGCGTGGTGTGGACATCACCGCCAGCGGCCCGCCGGAAAAGATCATCAATGTCTCGGCAGCAAACATCAGCATGGCGGGAAGCGCGACCATTGATCTGCGCGGTGGTGGTGATCTCCTGGCTTACCGCTGGGTGCAGGGCAATGGCGGTCCCGTGGATGTGCTGGAGAATGCCGGCAGCTACGCCATTCTGCCAGACTATCAGGCGAATCACTCACCCTATGCGCCTTACAATTCCCTCAGCAACAGCAGCAACCTCATCAGCGGCGCTGGCGCCGGTTATGTGAGCAGCTCACTGAAGGTGGGAGACCGCATCTACCTCGCAGGCAGTGAATCACTAGATGCAGGCTTCTACACGCTGCTGCCTGCGCGCTATGCCTTGCTGCCGGGCGGTCTTCTCGTCACCCCTAAAAGCGGTTCACCCATCGGCAGCACGGAGGCGCCTGATGGTTCCAGCGTGGTGTCTGGTTACCGTTTCAATGATCTGAATTCATCACGCACCGTGCCGACGATCGCCACGCTGTTTGAGGTGGCCTCAGGCACAGTGATCAACAAACGCGCCCAGTATGAACTGCTCTACGCGAGCAGTTTCCTCGGCATGGCGGCAGAGCGCCTGAACCTCGCCACACCTCGTTTGCCGATCGACTCCGGCTATCTGCTTTTGCAGGCCACACAGTCGATGAACTTGCTCGGCCAGGTTTCATCCGTGCCGCTGACCATGGGTGGAGTCGCCGTGGGCCGCGGCGCCAGCATCGACATCAATGCCCCTGGAAACGTCGTGATCACAGCGACACCCACACAAGCCACACCGGGCACTATCTCGCTCAACGCGGAGACACTCAGCTCATGGAATGCGGAAAGCCTCATCATCGGTGGCAAACGCACCCGCGACGCGACAGGCACAACGCTCACCGTCTCCAGCTCCAGCATTACCGTGAACAATGCCGGCCGTGCGCTGAGCGCACCCGATCTCACGCTGGCAGCCACCAATGGTATCATAGTCACCGCAGGTTCCCAGATCAGCTCCACCGGCACGCTGAAGGGCACGGCCGAGACTCTGCGAATCACGGGCAATGGCTCGCTGATCCGTGTCTCTCAGAGTGACACAGCCAGCGTGGTGCGCAGCGGTGTCACCAATGCACCTGGACCTTCCCTGACCATCGGTGCGGGGGCGCAGATCAGCGGTGACAGCCTAACATTGGATTCTACCAGCACCGCCACCGTCTTGGACCCTACGGCCACTTTGAATGCCAATGCCTATGTCCTCAACAGCGGCCGCATCAGCTTGCAGCTCGGCACCGGCTCGCTGCTGCCGAATCCAGGCCTGGCGCTGAACAGCGCGCTCCTTGGCAGCCTCAGCAGTGCGAAGTCCGTCACGCTGCGCAGCTACTCCTCCATCGATATCTATGGCACGGGCAGCATCGGCAGTTCCACGCTGGATCGCCTGACTCTCAGCGCCGGTGAGATTCGTGGTTTCAACCAAGGCACTGGCATAACCACCTTTGCAGCAAAGAGCATCACGCTGGACAACAGCGTCTCCGGTACCGTGGTGAGCACTGCCCCCGCGCTTGGCACCGGCACCCTGGTTTTCTCGGGCGAAAGCATCGTGCTCGGATCAGGTCAGCTGCGGGTGAATCAGTTCGGCAACGTGCGGCTTGATGGCCTGGGCGGGATTCAGGTGAGCGGCATCGGTGGTTTCAGCACCCAGGGTGCTCTGACCGCGAACACGCCGCGGATCGTCGGCACCCTCGCAGCGCAGCACAGTATCAGTGCGGATGGCGCGCTGGTGGTGCAGATTCCGGTGAATGAGCTCGGTGACCGCGTGACAGGCTCGCTCGGGGTCAGCCTCACGCTGCAGGGCTCCAGTGTCACCAGCACCACCCGCATCCAGCTTCCAGGCGGCTCGCTGAATGTCCGCGCCACAAACGGAGCCGCCGTCATCGGCAGTCAGGTGGATGTCAGTGGTGCAGGCCGTGTCTTCAATGATGTGATCAACTACACGAACGCTGGAGATGTCAGCATCAGTTCTGCCACGGGCAGCGTCACCATCAACAACGGAGCGCTGATCAATCTCTCCGCTGATGCAGGCGGCGGTAATGCAGGCACGCTCATCGTCTCGGCACCGGCAGGCACCGTTAACATCAACGGCAGCATAAGTGGTCAGGCTGGCGCGGGTGGCTTGAACGGCCGCTTTGAGCTTGATACCGGCACACTGGCCTCCTACGCCACGCTGCGCAATGCGCTCGCTGCCGCATCCTTGACCGAAAGCCAGTTCATCCGTGTGCGCTCAGGCAATGTCACCGTGGATGGCACCACCACGGCGCGTCAATTCCGGCTCTCTGCGGACCAGGGCAGTGTCACCGTGACCGGCACCGTCGATGCTTCCGGCACCACGGGCGGCAGCATCGCGCTCGCCTCGCGCGGGGACCTCACCATCGCCAATGGCGCTAGGCTGACCGTCGCTGGTCAGACTTTTGATTCGGCAGGAAAGGGCGGATCGATCAGTCTTGAATCCGGCACACAACGCAATGGCGTGGCAGGCACTGGTTCGGTCAATGTTCAATCAGGCTCCATCCTCGACTTGTCTGTCTCGACCAAAGTCGCGGGTGGCGAACAGACCTCTGGTTCCAGCGCTTCCAAAGGCCAGTACAGCGGAAAACTGCACATCCGAGCCCCGCAGAACAGCACCTTCACCGACGTGCTCGTGAGCCCGATCAATGGCAGCATCATCGATGCCTCGAGCATCCTGGTGGAAGGTTACCGCATCTATGATCTCACTTCTTCAGGTGGTGCCATCACCAGCGCGGTGCAGAGCAGCATCCAGACAAACTCGGAGGCTTTCCTCGGTGTGGCAGGCACCAACTCCGCCAATGCCACGGCCATCACCAGCCGCTTGCTGGCGAACAACAGTGCTCTCTCAGCGAACTTCGTGCTCGCACCGGGCGCTGAGATCATCAACCGCACCGGCGGCCTCACTCTTGGAACAGCTACCTCGGACACGTCCGCAGACTGGAACCTCGCCACCTTTCGCTACGGCGTGAAGAGCGCGCCGGGTGTGCTGACGCTGCGTGCAGCAGGGAATCTGAACTTCCACAATGCCCTGAGTGACGGCTTCACCGCCACACTGGCCAGCAGTGATGCCACCTGGCTCTGGCTGGCACGCCTGAGCACGCAGAACACCCAGCTTCCCGCCAACACCCAGTCATGGAGCTATCGCCTCACGGCGGGCGCGGACTTCACTGCCGCTGACTTCCGCCAGACCCAGGCTACCAGCGCGCTTGCGGCCAATGCGGGCTCAATCGTGCTTGGCAAAGATGGCGGTGCGGGCATCGCCGCTGGTGGCAGCAATGCTCTGACCAGTAGTGTAATCAGTGGTTTCAGCAGTGGCGGAGGTCGCGGCCTGTTCCAGGTCATCCGCACCGGCAGCGGTGACATCGAGCTCAATGCTGGACGCAACGTGCAGCTCCTGAACCAGTTTAGCAGCATCTACAGCGCCGGCACACGCGTGCAGGATGCGACTCTTGGCGGGACCTTTGACGCACCTTCTCTGAGCCAGGCCGGCGGCACAGATTCGCTGGGCGCCATTCAGCAAAACTATCCCGCCATCTTCAGCCTGGCCGGCGGTAACGTGAGCATCCAGGCCCGAGAGAACATCGAGCGCCAGGGCAACGCCGTCACCCGCGAACTGGTGAACAACTGGCTCTACCGTCGCGGCACGGTGAATCAGGCGGGGCAGTTCGATGTGACAGGCTTTGGCACCGCCATCGGATCCACTGCGTGGTGGGTGGACTTCAGCAATTTCTTCCAGGGCGTCGGTGCTCTCGGCGGCGGTCACGTCACTCTCAACGCCGGACGCAACATCACCAACGTCGATGCCGTGGTGCCGACGAATGCGCGAGCATCCAAGGGCACCTCAGCCAATCCACTCGCGGCGAATCAAACTTTGTTAGAACTTGGCGGTGGTGATCTGCGCGTGACAGCGGGCGGCAATCTCGACGCTGGTGTCTACTATGTGGAGCGCGGTCGCGGCACCTTGAGTGCTGGAGGCCAGATCACCACCAACGCCTCGCGCTCACCCGGTCTGATCAGCTCGCTCACGGGCATCAATGCAGTCGGCGATCCCAACACCTGGCTGCCCACCACGCTCTTCCTCGGCAAGGGCGGGTTTGATGTCTCCGCACGCGGTGACGTGCTGCTCGGCCCCGTGGCAAATGCTTTCCTTATGCCCCAGGGCCTGGGCAACAGCTACTGGAACAAAACCCACTTCAGCACCTATGCGGCGGACAGTTTTGTGAATATCATTTCGTTAGGCGGCGCGGTCACTCTGCGCACCGGCGCCACCATCAACAATGTCTTTGCTCCGCTGCTACAGGCATGGAGCGCCACCCAGCAGGTGCTGCGCAGCACGTCCTCCGCAAACTTCCAGCCCTGGCTGCGCCTGGTGGAGAATGATGTCTCACCGTTCAGCACCACGGCAGCGCTCATGGCACCCACACTTCGGGTCACGTCCTTTGCCGGTGACATCAACCTCGCGGGCAATCTGACTCTCTCCCCTTCCCCCACAGGCACTCTTGAGCTGCTCTCCCGCGGCAGTGTCAACGGCCTGCGGCCGGTGGGACTCACCTCACCTTCACCCGGCACCACCTTCACCGCCTGGAGCGCCGCCACCATCAACCTTTCGGATGCAAATCCCGCGGCCATCCCCGGAGTGCTCACGCCCTTTGCCTATCGCAGCATCAGTTCCTCCATTGACCCCACCAACACTTTGTCAGACTTCCTGGAGCCAGTGGATGCGCTCTTCCGCGAGTCCGGCGGCACCTTGGGTGACCAGGCGGTGCTGGAGACCAAGCAGGCCCGCCACACGGCCGGCCTTTTGCATCGCAACGACGCCACGCCCGCCCGCATCTATGCGCTCAATGGAGACATCAGCGGCCTGACTTTCTTTTCGCCCAAAAGCTCCCGGGTGATCGCCTCGCGAGACATCGCCGATGTCTCGCTCTACCTGCAACATGTGGGGGGCTCTAAGGATACCAGCATCGTGGCCGCAGGCCGTGATCTGCTGCCCTACAATGCCAACTCCGTCGCTCGTGTGGCGGCGAACCGTAGTGGTAACATAGTGGTGCAATCCTACGAGACGCTGACGGCCGCAGCGCTGGCTGGCGATCTGCAAATCTCCGGCCAGGGCACGCTGCAAGTGCTCGCCGGACGCAATCTCGATCTCGGCGTCGGCCCCAACCTTGCCGACGGCACTGGCGCTGGCCTAACCAGCATTGGCAATGGCCGCAACCCCTTCCTCGCCTTCGAAGGTGCGAGCATCATCGCCGGAGCAGGCATTGGCGCGGCCACGAGCCTGGGTGATAGCAATCTCAACTTCACCAAGTTCATCACCGACTTCGTCCTGGGCCCGAAAGGCGCGGATTACTTGAAGGAAGTCTCGCCAGATTCGCAGAACCCCATCACACCCGCCAGCTTTGCCTCGCTCTCCACGGATGAGCAGAAGCGCCTCGCCATGGAGATCTTCTACCTCGTCCTGCGTGATGCCGGGCGCGACCACAACGATCCCGACAGTGATGGCTTCGGCAACTACGACGCCGGCAAGGCCGCCATCGCCGCGCTCTTTCCTGGCACCACGTGGAAGGGTGACGTCCGCACCCAGGCACGCGACATCCGCACCAAGAATGGTGGAGACATCACCCTCTTCGCGCCTGGTGGCGGACTCCAGCTGGCCAGCAGCATTCTTGGTTCGTCACTGGCACCTCCCGGCATCATCACGGACGCCGGCGGGAACATCAATATATTCACCCACACCAGCGTGGACCTCGGCATCTCGCGTATCTTCACCCTGCGTGGAGGTAATCAGGTCATCTGGTCAAGCACGGGAGATATCGCCGCAGGTTCCTCTTCAAAAACCGTGCAGGCCGCGCCACCGACACGCGTGATCATTGATCCGCAAAGCGCGGATGTGGCCACGGACCTCGCAGGTCTCGCCACGGGCGGTGGCATCGGTGTGCTGGCCTCCGTGAAAGGTGTGCCCCCTGGCAGCGTGGACCTCATCGCGCCTGAAGGCACCATTGATGCCGGTGATGCTGGCATTCGTTCCAGCGGCAATCTCAACATCGCTGCGGCGCAGGTTCTGAACGCTGGCAATATTTCTGTCGGAGGTGCCACCACAGGTGCTCCCAGCAGCGGAATCAGCGCACCAAGCCTCGGGGCCGTCACCGCCGCGAACAACAGCAGTGCAGCGACCTCTTCAGCCGCCGCCGGACAATCCGTCGCTCAGAATCGTGACACAGCATCGACTCAGGAACTGCCGTCCATCATCACCGTCGAAATCCTTGGCTACGGTGGCAGTGATGATGACGACGAAACCGAGGAAGAAAAGCGTCGGCGCATCCGAGACGCTGGTGCGGAGTGATCTGAATGAGCCATCATCCAGACCGCGCGGCAGGACGATAACCTAAAGATGGTTAGGCAACACTGGAGAAAGAGGGACAAAGCTCACCATGTCAGTGCCTGGTGGGCGACGCGTCGCGCGCGGCCTGAACTCCAACGCCCCCGTTTTGATGACAAGGCACATGGCAGCCGAAAAGAGCGCGGTTCTGCCTATTGGCGTTTGGTTGCTCCGCAGCCAAAACATCATAAATCGTTGATTATGAGTGGCGCACCCTTCAGGATTCGAACCTGAAACCTTCTGATCCGTAGTCAGATGCTCTAATCCGTTGAGCTAAGGGTGCCTTGCGTTGAAACCCTGTCGGTCTCGCTGCGGAAGTGGAGACTAGACGCGTGATGCACTTTGTCAAACGGCGCTCTCACTTTTTCTCATCATTTTTATCAGCACCTCCGAATGCGTGTCACCAGCCCGCTGAAAAGGCTCATGAAACCAACATCATGATGACCTGCGAATGATCTCCGCGATCCGTTCCACTTCCATGCTCTCCTCCACTCACGCCACTGCCGATTTTGGCGCTTGCCGCGCTGGCACGGAGCGTTGAAGGATGGCGCGCTGTTTCCCCGCCACGCCCGACCATGCTTATCTTCACTCCCCGCTATCTGAAGCACGCAAAGCTCCTGCACAAGGGCGTCACCCGGTTCCTCAATTATAAGCGCGACCTCCTGCCAGCCTCCAAGCTGGATGAGATCGAGACTCTGCGCCGGAGCCTGGAAGATGCGATGCGCGCCAAGGACAAGGAACGGCTGAAGATGCTGAACGAGGAAATCAACCGCGTGTGCGAAAGAGCCCTGCCTGAAGCGGCGCCAAACGAGATCGCGGAGAATGTGGAGGTCATCTTCGTGGCCATCGTCATCGCGCTGGGCATCCGCGCATACATCGCCCAGCCCTTCCAGATCCCCACGGGTTCCATGCAGCCGACGCTTAACGGCATCACGGCGCAGGCGACGGCTGAGGATCCCACGCCAGGTCTTGCGGGCAAGATCGGCTCCATCTTTTCCAGCACCCGCTTTATCAATGTGGTGTCAGATCATGAGGGTTTCCTGGACCGCCAGAACCCGATCACCGAGCATCGTTTCCTGATCTTCATGCCTTACTGCCTGCTGCATTTCGCGGACGGGCACACCATCAAGATCAAGGCACCACAGCGCCAGCTTCTGGATGAACTGCAACTGGCGAAGCACATCAACAGCGAGCCCGTGGACACGGGCAACGACACGCCAGACCGCCGTGCCGTCTGGGGGCTGCGCGGTGGTGAACCCATCAAGAAAGGCCAGCTCCTCGCACGCGGCGTGGTGCATAACGGCGACCATGTGCTGGTGGACAAATTCAGCTACCACTTCCGCACGCCGACACGTGGCGAGGTCTTTGTCTTCACCACCAAGCACATCAATCTCATCACGGTGCCTTCCGAGCAAGGCTCCCAGCACTACATCAAGCGTCTCGCGGGTGTGCCGGGAGATCTTCTGGAAGTGCAGGCTCCCCTGCTTTTCATCAATGGCAAACAGGCCGAGGAGCAGGGGTTCAAGAACGTGATGCAGGGCACGCGCGAAAAGCCGGTGGACGGCTATCGCGGCTACAGCTTCGCGGAAAACATTAACGGCCGGATCAACAAGATTCACCTCAAGCCCGACGACTACTTTGCCATGGGTGACAACAGCTACAACAGCAGTGACTCGCGATATTGGGGTCCTGTGCCAGAGCGCAACCTCGTGGGTCCGGCTCTATTTTGCTACTGGCCGATCACGAAGCACTGGGGCCGCATCCGCTAAGGCGGCCCGCGACCTGCTTTCTGAAATAAAATCCGGAGTGGACATCCTCCGCCGGGCTGGGCAAAGATGCCCTTCCTCTTTTTTCCACACTCTATTCCCTGACGCTTATGGACCCTGAAATGACGATGCTCGAATGTGAAGATTCGATGACCAAGGCGGTGGAATATGCTGTGCATGAATTTGCCGCCGTGCGCACAGGCAAGGCATCCCCTGCCCTTGTGGAAGGTCTGGACGTCCATGTGCACAGTTACGGTGCGCACATGAAGCTGAAGCAGCTGGCCATGATCACCACGCCGGATGCGCGCCTGATCCGCATTGAGCCTTTTGATTCATCCACGCTGGTGGACATCGACCGTGCCATCCGCGAGTCCCGCCTGGGCCTGAACGGCTCCATCGAAGGCAAGGTGATCCGCCTGCCCATTCCCACCCTTTCCCAGGAACGCCGTGAGCAGATGGTGAAGCTCATCAAGCAGATGGGAGAGGAAGCCAAGGTGCGCGTGCGCTCGGCACGCCGTGATGCCATCGAAACCATCAAGAAGGGTCAGAAGGACGGCGACATCACCGAGGATGACCAGCATCGCCTGGAAAAAGAAGTGCAGGCGATGACGGACAAAAAGATCGCCGAGATCGAGCAGCACATGGTCAGCAAAGAAAAAGAAGTCCTCACTGTTTGATTCATGTATTCCGCGGCAGCCTACCTGGACCTCACCCACACACAACACGCCATCCTGTTCCCCTCGGATGAGCCAGTGTGGACGGCGCTCACGCGCATTGAATCCTACCTGGCCTTCCGCCTGCAGCGCGATGTCCGCACCCAGGTGCCGCAAGGAGCCTTCATTTCTGAGGATGTCTTCATCGATGAAGGCACCACAATCGATCCTGGCGTGGTGATCAAAGGCCCCGCCTGGATCGGCAAAAACTGCCACCTCCGCTCTGGCTGCTACATTCGTGAGAATGTGGTCATCGGAAACGGCTGTGTGCTCGGCAACTCATGCGAGTTCAAAAACTGCGTCATCTTTGACCAGGCCGAGGTGCCACACTTCAACTATGTGGGCGACTCCATCCTCGGTTATAAAGCGCATCTGGGTGCTGGCGTGGTGCTTTCCAACGTGCGCCTGGATCGCAAAGAGGTGACGGTGGATGATGGCAAGCAAACGCACAATACTGGCCTGCGGAAATTCGGTGCCATCATCGGCGACCATGCCGAGATTGGCTGCAACAGCGTGATCAATCCCGGCTCCCTCATCGGACCGCACAGCATCGTCTATCCGCTGACCAGCTTTGGTGGCGTGCTGCCAGCCCACACCATTTTGAAAACACGCCAGACGCAGAGCGTCGTGGCACGGCGGATGTAGAAAGAAGTTCGATGGGCAAAGCCGTCTAACCAACGATCATTTTTTCTTGCCTGCGCGTGGCTCCGTGCCAGCCAGCAAGCGGCTGATGTTGGACTTGTGCCGCAGGATGACCAGCAGCATCACCAGCACACCGAAGCCAAGCATCACATAATCCCAGGAGCCTGAGCGGGCCATCAGGATGACCATGGTCAGCGCCACGCCCACGCCGGACATCATGGAGGCCAGTGACACATAGCGGGTGGTGAAAAAAAACAGCAGCCAGACCAGCAGGCCGCCCAGCATGGCCAGCGGAGCCATGCCACACAGAGCGCCGCCGGTAGTGGCCACGCCTTTGCCGCCTTTGAAGCCCAACCAGAAGGTAAACATATGCCCCAGCACCGCCGCGAGCCCGGTCAGCACGGCTGCGGTGGAGATCAGATGCGCGCCCTCTGGCATGGTGGCGAGCCAGCTCTTGGCCAGCCAGACGGGCAGCCAGCCCTTCAGGAAGTCCAGGATGAAGACGGGAATACCGATGCCCTTCCCCAGAACACGGATGGCATTCGTGGCGCCGATGTTTCCGCTGCCATGCTGGCGGATGTCGATGCCCCGGATCATCTTGCCAGCAAGATAGCCGAACGGCGTGGCACCGCTGACGTAGCCGCCAAGCACGGGAACAAGAAGGGCAAGAGTGGGAGACATGGGTTCGCAAGTAGCGTGCTCCAGCCGTCTCCGCCAAGCAGAAAAGCGGCGGGACAAGGCTGCCATGATTGACACAGCGGCGCTCTTTCAACTAAAACACCAATTCCAACGATAAATCAGCGCCCCCCGACTGACCGCATGTATTCCAACGAAGATTTCCTCATCGAGCTGCTCACTGAGGCAGGCTATGTCAGCCCTCAGGACCTCCAGCAGGCCAAGATTAACAAAAAAGGCCAGGAGACACCCCTCACCACCCTAATCAAAACCGGGGTGGTGAATGAGGAGCAGCTAGCCCAGCTCGTCGCCTCGAACAGCGGCATGGAATACGTGGACCTCCACGGCTTCCCTGCCAATCCAGCGCTGAAAACCCTGGTGGCTCTAGAGCTCGCCAAGAAATACAAGATCGTCCCCATCGGCATGAATGGCTCCGCCATGCAGATCGCCGTGGCAGACCCCTATGACTTTGAGACGCTGGATGCCCTGCCCCACGTGCTGCAGCCGGAGCTGGAGTTTTACTGCTCCACGCCGAACCTGATCCAGGAAACCATGGTCACCATCTATGGCAATGAAGCCATGACGGGATCGACCAAGGGCGAAGGTGCCGGCACCGTGGGAGACACAGACGCGCCGATCATCAAGCTGGTGGAAAACATGCTGATGGACGCCTTCCGTAACAAGACGTCTGACATCCACATCGAGCCGCTGGAAAAAGACATCCGCGTCCGCTTCCGCATGGACGGTGTCATGGTGGACATTGAGCACCATCCGAAGCGCCTGCTTTCCTCCATCATTGCCCGTATCAAGATCATGACGGGCACGATGAGCATTGATGAAAAGCGCGTGCCGCAGGACGGTCGAATCCAGATGAAGTTCGGTGACAAGGAGCTGGACATGCGTGTGTCCATCATCCCCACCCAGAACGGTGAGAGCGTGGTCATGCGTGTGCTGGACAAGAGCAGCCTCCGCCTCGGCCTGAGTGATCTCGGCTTCTTCAGTGATGACCAGGACACCTTCGAAAAGCTCATCTCGCTGCCTGACGGCATCTGCCTTGTCACGGGTCCCACCGGTTCCGGTAAAACGACGACGCTCTATGCGTGCTTGAACTTCATCAACCGTCCGGACCGCAAGATCATCACGGTGGAAGACCCCGTGGAATATGAACTCCCGGGCATCAACCAGGTCATGGTGAGAGAGGATGTGGGCATGACCTTCGCCGCAGCACTGCGAGCCATGCTGCGTCAGGCGCCGAACATCATCATGCTGGGGGAAATTCGAGATAGCGAGACCGCTGGCATCGCCATCCAGGCCTCCCTCACCGGTCACTTGGTGTTCTCCACCCTGCACACCAACGACGCGCCGAGCGCCGTGGCCCGTCTCGCGGACATCGGTGTGAAACCCTTCCTCATCGCCTCTGCGGTGCGTGGCATCCTGGCCCAGCGCCTGATCCGCAAACTCTGCGCCGAGTGCAAGCAGCCAACCGGCCTCTCGGACAAGGAAATGCGTCACCTCGGGCTGGAAGCCAGCCAGATGGCAAGCGCGAACATCATGGGGCCGCAGGGCTGCAACAAGTGCCGAAACTCCGGCTACCGTGGCCGAATGGTCATCGCTGAAATCTTCAAGGTGGATGATGAAGTGCGCACCATGATCAACCAGGACCTCACCACCCCCCAGCTGCGCAAGCGTGCGCGCGAGCTCGGCATGAGAACCCTGCGCGAGGACGGAGTCCGCAAGGTGCTGGCCGGTGTCACCACAGCCAGCGAGGTGATCGACGCCACCATGTCTGACGCCGAATAGTCTGAGAAGAACCCGCGAACCTTAAACAGCGCACTTCCCCCCTCCCCCCCGATATGACCCCCCAAAACGTCATCGACATGCTTGAGTCACGCGGAGTGATCGACTCCGGCGTGGCCGAAGGCCTCAGCCAGGACTGCATCCACAATGGCAAAGAGATCCTTCAAACCCTTATTGATTATGGCATCTACCAGAATGAGGACCAGTTCTGGGCCGCCGTGGCGGAAGAACTCGGCGCCGACCATTTTGATCTTTCGACCTACGAGCCACCGCCATCTGTCATCAACATCATCCCGGCTGGCATGGCCCGCCTCTATGGTGCCTTCCCCATCACGCTGGACGCACGCGGCTTGCACGTGGCCTTCACGGATCCGCTGAATCCCCAGCTGGTGGAAGACCTGCATTTCGGTCTCGGCAAGCAGGTGGTGCCCGTGGTGGCCCGCCGCAGCCAGGTCCAGGCCTTGATTGACAAGCATTACGGCAATGCCGCTCCGAGCATCGAAGACATCTTTGGCGGCCTCGCCACAGCAGGCAAAGACTCGCCGGAAGTGGAGGCGAACTCCGCTCCGATCGTGAAGTTCGTCGATCTCGTGATGACCCAGGCCATCAAGGAAAAGGCCTCGGATATTCACTTTGAACCCTTCGAGCACGAGTTCAAGATCCGCTACCGCGTGGACGGTGCGCTGTATGAAATGGCACCGCCGCCAGTGCACCTGGCAAACTCGGTGATCTCCCGCGTGAAGGTCATGTCGAACATGAACATCGCCGAGCGCCGCGTTCCGCAGGACGGACGCATCATGACGGTGGTGAACGGCAAGCCGGTGGACATGCGTGTAAACTCCCTGCCCACCCAGCACGGCGAGTCCGTGGTGCTTCGTGTGCTTGACCGTAGTTCCGTGAACCTGGATCTGGAGCATCTGGGCATGCCGACCTATCTCTTTGATTACATCACCGAGACCATTGAGAAGCCGAACGGCATCTTCATCGTCACAGGCCCCACAGGTGCTGGCAAGACCACCACTCTTTACGCCTGCCTCCGCCGCATCAACCAGATCGACACGAAGGTGCTCACAGCGGAAGACCCGGTGGAGTATGAGCTGGATGGCATCATGCAGGTGCCCGTGAATGACGCGGTCGGCCTCACCTTTGCCAAGGCGCTGCGCTCCTTCCTGCGTCAAGATCCAGACAAGATCATGGTGGGAGAAATGCGTGACATGGAAACTGCCCAGATCGCCATTCAGGCATCCCTGACCGGCCACTTGGTACTCAGCACACTGCACACCAACGATGCGGCCGGTGCCGTGACCCGTCTGGTGGACATGGGTGTCCAACCTTTCCTCATTTCTGCCACGCTTGAGGGCATCCTGGCTCAGCGACTTCTGCGCACGATCTGCAAGAACTGCAAGGCGCCGTATGACCCCAGCCTCTCCATCCTGAACCAGCTGGGTCTCAGCCAGAGCGATATCGGCGGGAAGCAATTCTACACCGGTGCTGGTTGTGACAAGTGTGGCGGCTCCGGCTACAAGGGCCGCAAAGGCATCTACGAGCTGCTGAATGTAAACGACCCGATCCGCGACCTCATCATCGAGCGAGCGCCAACGCTGGTCCTGAAGCAGAAAGCTGTCGAGCTCGGCATGATGACTTTGCGCGAGGACGGCCTGCGCAACATCTACGATGGTGAAACCTCCATCGAAGAAGTGCTGAAGTACACCTGAACCCGCTCGTCAAAATCACGATTTTGCCACCCCAAGTACCATAAATTAGGTGGACAGAATCAATCGCAGACAAGTAATCTCTCGATTCACGAAATAATTCCGCAGCAGCAGATTCCCCCTCCTCTATGCCGAAGTTCCATTACATCGCCCTCGATCAAAACGGCCAGGAAGTGGCCGGAGAGTTGGATGCCTCCAACGAAGCCGAGGCCATCAATCTGCTCCGCCAGAGCCAGCTTTACCCCACTCAAGTCGCCCAGGAGGGCAAGGGGGACGCCGCCGTCAAAAAGAAGGCCAAAACCACTGCTGCCAAAGGCGGCAAGGGCAAGACCGTCAAGGCCGGCGCCAATGCCAAGGTCAAAGCCAAGGCGCTGATGGTTTTCACCCGTCAGCTGGCCACACTCATTGACTCCGGCCTGCCTCTTCTCCGCGGTCTCACCGTGCTGAGCCGCCAGGAGCCGAACCCGATCATGAAGTCCACCATCGCCACGCTGGCGGACAACGTGCAGACCGGCAGCACCTTCTCGGAAACGCTGACCCAGTTCCCCAGGATCTTTAACAAGCTCTATGTGAACATGGTGAAGGCTGGCGAGCTGGGTGGTGTGCTTGAAATCGTTCTCAACCGTCTCGCTGAGTATCAGGAGAAGGCGCAAAAGCTGAAGAACAAGGTGTTGGCGGCGATGATTTACCCCATCGTTGTCATGGTCATCGCCGTGTTGATCCTTGTGTTCCTCATGCTGGTCATCGTGCCGAAGTTTGAGAAGATCTTCGAGGAAATGCTCGGTGACAAAAACAAGCTGCCCACGCTCACCAAATACGTCATCGGCTTCAGCCGCTGGATGGGTGACAACTTCATCTTCCTGGGCATCGGGGTCGCCGTGATTGTCATCGGCTGGCGCCTCTTCGCCGCCACCGCTGGTGGACGTCGTGCCATTGATGGCTGGATGCTCAAAATGCCGCTCTTTGGAGATGTGCAGCGCAAGACCGCCATCTCCCGCTTCACCCGCACTTTGGGCACTCTGGTCACCTCAGGTGTGCCGATTCTTCAGGCATTGAACATCACCCGTGAGACCGCTGGCAACGCCATCGTCTCCGAGTCGATCGTCAAAGTGCATGATGCCGTGAAGGAAGGTGAGTCCATGGTGGCTCCCCTGGAAGCCAGCCCCGTCTTCCCACCCATGGTGATTTCCATGGTGGACGTCGGTGAGGAAACCGGTCAGCTCCCTGAGATGCTGCTCAAGATCGCTGACGTGTATGAGGACGAGGTGGACAACTCTGTTACTGCCCTGACTTCCATGCTGGAACCCATCATGATCGTCGTGCTCGCCCTGGTGGTCGGCACCATCGTGCTGGCCCTGTTCCTGCCGTTGATCGAGGTGATTAAACAGCTCAGCACCGGCGCCGGTGGTGGAGGTTGAACACCTCCCCCGTCTTTAGGTTCCAATCTCCAAAATCCCCCCAACCATGAAAATCAACCCACGCCTGCAGGTTCGTCGGGAGGCCTTCACTCTCATCGAGCTCATCACGGTCGTCAGTGTCATCGTCATCCTCTTTGCCTTGGTCGTCGGCGGCTTCACGTATGCTGACCGTTCATCCAAGCGCAGCCGCACGGAGATCGTCATTCGCGCCTCCCGCTCTGCCTTGGAGTCCTACAAAGAGAAATTCGGTTCCTACCCTCTGGTGAACAATGGCAGCAGCACTGTCACCGTGGCAGAGAAGTCCTACATTGCGGGCGGCGGCGCCTGCCTCTACCAGGCCTTGAGCGGAGACGGCTTCGACTTCATCGAGGGCGCCACCGGACAGGGTGTGCCGTCTTCTGATGGTCAGCTTGATGAGCACGAGGCCCCCAACGTCACCCTCAATGACATGCCCAAGGAAATGTGGGCCAAGACCGATGGCATCTACTACATGGTGGATGGTTTCGGTCACCCCATCCGCTATGTTAAAGCCGCTCCCACAACAGCGGCGATCCCCGGCCAGGGTGCTCCAGAACCCACCACGATCAACCGTGGTAGCTATGACATCTGGTCCTACGGTGAGGACGACAAGAACATTCTCTCCTCCAGTCTGGATGCCGCCAACGGCTCCGGCAGCGCACGCATCGACGTGAAGTGGATCAAGAACTGGTGATCAGGCTGCTGCGCACTTGACCGGATCTTTTTCAAAAAGGCCGTCTCTTCGGAGGCGGCCTTTTCTTTTGGGTAGAGAGGAGAGGCTGAGAGGAACTTCTGACAGCTCACTTTTGGAAACGATCACCGTCCTCACAGGCGCCTCGCCAGCAACTCCAGCAGCCATGAGAGTTTTCCAGACGATCGTAAAATTGGTTAGAGGAGCATTAAAGCCGATCAACTTGATCGATGCCCAGGCGTGGGCACGAAGTGGATCAGGAACTGGCAGGCGCATGCCTGCAAAGCCTGCCTCACTTCTGATAGATCGGCAGGAAGTGATGATACACACTCAGGCTCAGCAGGGCCAGCGAGGTGGCATACACGGGGCCGGCGCTCTTCTCATTGCCGTTGCGGGGATACCAGGCCCCTTCAGCATTTTGAGATGCCACCAGCATTTGCTCCGTCTTTTGGCGGGCGGTGGCAGCGTGATCTCCACCGCGCTGATACATGCCCTGCGCGTAATAGTAGCAGCCGTAGAAGAACCAGGGCTCATTCACCTCCGGCGGAAACTTGAGCAGCCAGTTGGAGGAACCTAGTACTTCCGGGATGTCATACTGCCCTGCCACCTGCAGTGAAAGCAGACCTGCGGAGGTGGTGGAGAAAGTCTGACGACCTCCATAAGGCTCGTAGCTGAAGGCCGCTTCCATCTGCTTCAGCTGGCCGTTGCTGTCACGCTCGGCGCGATAGCTCCGTTTGATGTAAGCAATGGCGTTGTCGATGGCTTCTTTCGGCACTTCGATGCCGCTGTTCTTCGCCGCTCGAAGAGACATCAATTGCCAGACGCTGACGCTGATGTCGCTGTCACTGCTGCTCGGCTCATAACGCCAGCCGCCGCGATTCGCCTCGCTCTTCGGCGTCTGCTGGGCTCGGAGAATGAGCTTGATCCCCTTCTCCACCATCTCACGCACCTTCTTGTCCGTGGCTGGATCTGGTGACATGCCGAGCATCTCGGTGAGCATCAGGGTCATGATGCCGTGGCCATACATGCGGCTGCGGTCACTGCGGCCGAGGTAGCCGTTTTCATCCATCTCCACATTGTCCACGATGAACTTCAGGCCGCGTTGCGCGGCTTCACTTTCTGGAGTGCTGTTCCCCGGCAGGTGACCCACGGATGCCAGCCCCATGAGCGCCAGCGCGGTCATGGCCGCGCTGTGACTGGGGATGTCTCCCGGACGCGGCTGCTGGTTGGACTTTTGCTCGCTGAAATGTCCAGCGGGTTGCTGCTGCTTCAGCAGCCAGCCCACGGCCTTGTCCACGCAGGTCTTCACCTGTGGCGAGATCAGCTCAGGCGCGGCAGCGAGAGGCTGGACGCTCACCACGGCGAGGACGAAGAGAGGCAGCAGATGACGGATCATGATGTGGGGGACATGAGGCAAACGTTCTTACTTCAGCGCCTTGATCAGCACCTTCGAGTTACGTCCGCTCTTGTCGTATTTTTCACGGCGTGCCGCCGGCAGGGAATCCGGCGTGGTGACCTGGAAGCCCATCTTTTCCTCAAAGAAGCGGAAGGCCTGGGTGCTCAGCGCCACCAGTTCCTCGCTGTCACGCTGCCTCGCCACATCTTCCGCATAGGCCACAAGCTTCTGCCCGTGCCCGCGATTTTTGTGACTGCGCCGCACAAAAAGACACGCCAGTTCAGCGACCTTCCGGTTCCCCTCTTCATAAGAGTGCACGGCCACGCAGCCGATGGGGTTGCCATCGGTCTCGAGCACGAAGAAGTCTTTAATCTTACCCTGGATCTGCTCACGCGTGCGCGGCACCAGAGCGGCGTCATCCATGGACTGCTGCATCATGGAGAGCAGCGCCGGGATATCGGAGGAGCTGGCCTCGCGGATCTGCTGGTAATCATCCGCATGGATCATGGTGCCCACGCCTTCATTGCTGAAGAGCTCGGCAAGCAAAGCCTCATCCTGGCTGCCATCTACAATGTGGACCCGTGGCACACCTTCCTGACAGGCGATGGCGGCATGACGCAGCTTGGAAAGCAGGTTCACATCGTGACGCGGATCCTTGTTGCGAACCAGATCACGCGCATCCGAGATGGAAAGCTGCGCCATCCTGCTTCCGTCATTATTCGTTAGGCCAGCCTCCGACACAAAGATGATCTTCGCAGCTCCCAGTGCGATCGCCACCTCGGTGGCCACAGCGTCAGAATTCAGGCGCAAGGTTGTGCCCCGGCTGTCATAACCCATCGGCGGCAGGATCGGGATGATGTCCGCTTTGAGCAGCACGCGCAATGACTCCAGGTCCACACGCTCGATTCGTCCGGTGAACTCCAGGTCGATGCCGTTGATCACCCCGGCAGGATACACCGCTAGAGCATTGCAGACAGCCACCGGCATTTCCAAAGCGGTGAGGTCGCCCATCAGGGCGCTGGTCTGACGCGAAATGGCATCCACAGCCACTTCAAGCGTTGCCGCATCCGTGCGGCCCATGCCGTCATCACTGCTCAAGGTCACGCCCCGTTTCTCAGCCAGGTAGCGTAGTTGTGCGCGGGCACCGAAGACCAGCACGACCTCAATGTTCAGGGACTGCAGCACCGCCACATCCTGGAGCAGGCTGGAGAATGTGGCCTGATGCATCAAAGCGCCATCGATCGCGATGACGAACACGCGCTGCCGGAACTGCGGCACGTAACGCAAGATGCCCCGCAAGTCTTCGAAGCGGGCGGTGGGTTTGATGATGGATTCGCTTTCTGCCACCGGTCAGTTTCGCGCAAACAGCCCTGGGTGCAAGGACGCACTACACGTCACAGACCATCGCCGCATGGCGCAGCGCCAGGATGGTGTCCTTCCAGGTCGGGATGAACTCATGCGCCACGAAGTCATGGTAACCGATCTCCTGCACCGCCTGCATGACAGCGGGATAATTGATCTCCTGGTGCTCGTCCAGCTCACAGCGGCCTGGATTGCCCGCGGTGTGCAGATGGCCGATGTAGTCTTTGTGCAGACGCAGACGGCGCACGATGTCGCCGTTCATGATGCTGACATGGTAGATGTCGAAGAGCAGCTTGAAGTTCGGGCTGCCGATCTGCTTGATGAGGTCCACGCAGAAGTCCACGTCATCTCCGAAATAGCCCGGATGGCCCTTCATCGGGTGCGAACTGTCGCGGGAGTTCAGATGCTCCAGCACAAGCGTGATGCCTTTTTTCTCAGCGTGAGGCAAAACGACCTTCCAGGTATCCAGGCAGTCCTGGATGGCCTTCTCACGGTCCATGCCGTCAAACTTCATGCCGGTGAAGGTGATGACCTTCTTCGCACCGACATCCGCCGCGACATCAATGCCTTCCGTGAGCTTGGCGATGACTTCATCACGGAATTTGGGATTGCACGGACCGTTGCTGAAGCCATGCCCGCTGACCAGCGAGATCTCGAGACCCAGCTTCTTCACATCTGGATAGTATTTCCGGTCGATGCCCTCGATGCCCACCAGACCGATGTCCTTCGCATGCTTCGCCAGTTCCAAGGTGTCCATCGGCTTCCAGCACCAGCCCATGAGCGTATGCTTGATGCCAGAGTTCTTGATCTTGTAGCCCGGATCAGCCGCTGCCTGGGCGATGTCCACCGCAGCAGCCTCATCGTGTGGCAGAAAAGCCGCCCCTAAAGCAGCGGCAGTGGAGGTCTGGAAAAACGAACGGCGGGAAAGGCTGGAAGTCATGGCTGGAAGAGGTTTGTCTGCCCTCAGTAACGGGCCTTCATGCCAGCGTCTCGCGGAGGAATGGTCAAGACCTGATGGCGGTGATTTTTGGTGATCCGAAAAATAGCTGCATTTCGACGCATCCATCCGCAACTTCCCGAGGCTTTCGACGTTCCAAGCTAGCCTCATTCTCCCCCCAGCCACTGCATGTCCATCGCCGCTTCCACTTTACTGCTTCCTGCTCCTGATGCCACCTGGCGCTTGTGGAAGCCGAAAGCCACGAGCGCGGATCATTCTGTCGACACGCCGGCGGAGGTGCAGGCAAAGGGCAAACCCTTCGTCATCGGCCTGCCAGCCACGGCCTGTCGCAGCATCGGCCTCATCCTGCCAAATGCGGATCATGCGGTGCTGGAGCAGATCATCATCACGCAGCTTGATCGTCGTGGGTTGAAGCTGGTCGGCGGCATCGACAGAAACTTCCGCTGGCACCTGCTCTCGCAGACGGCGAGCAGTGCCACCGTGAGTGTGGATGTGCTGGTGGATCCGTTTCCTGCGGATCTCGCCCTTTCCCAAGCTTCTGACTACACCGCCGCGCTGCGTCTGCAGAGCCTGCCTGCCGGACAGATCGTGATCACGGAAGAGCAAGGCTCCCTCGTGCTAGCCGCTGGATATCAGGGGAAGCTTTATCATAGCCACATCATCTCCCCTTCAGCCACCATGGCGCTGGATGACATGACTCAGGAGATCATGCTGGCACGTCTGGCACTGGAAGGTGATCTCGGTGAAAGTCTCTTCTCCGGCATCGTCCTCGCGGGTCAGACCTGGGATAAGATTCTCGTCGAATCTCTTCAAGACAGCACTGGCATGACAGTGCGCACCGTGCCGCAACTCCCACCGCACGCGGACCTTGAGACGCAATCCTGGCCCAAGCTGCTGCCCACCGTTGTGCGCGAGGCCCAGCGCAGCGCGGCACGCCGTGGCAAACTCATGCGTGCCGGTGTGCTCGGAGGTCTGCTGGCCGTCTCACTGGCGTTCCTGGCCTTTGCCTATCTTCGCTCCCAGGAAAGCCACGCAGCCCAGCTGCAGAGCAGCGTGGACGCGACGACAGCCCCTGCCGCCAAGGTCCGCCAGACGGCGGACATGTGGAAGTCCCTGGCACCGGCCATCGAGCCGCGCCGCTATCCCATGGTGCTGCTGGCTGAGGTGACCAAGCTCATGCCACCCAGCGGCATCGTGATCCGTCGCTTCCAGCTCAAGGACAACGAAATCGACATCCAGGGCGAGGCCCGTGATGCCCAGACCGCCGTGCAGTTCATGGAAGACCTGCAGAAGCACCCTGTCCTCAGCCGCTACACCTGGTCGAAGCCCAGCCCGAACGTCCGTGATGGGGCCGCCCAGTTCCGCACCCAAGGGAAGGCGCAGCCCTGATTTGAGCGCTCAGAGCGAGGGGCCAGACGCCCCACATTCCCATCCTCCACCACACCTTTCCGCCCCCTCTGCCCTCCATGGCCGCCAAACTTACCTCTCGTGAAAAAAACCTGCTGCTCATGTGCGTGGGCGTGCTCGTCCTCATGGCGGGCATGATCGCGGCCCAGCAGTTCCTCAGCCGCCGCAAGGCTGCGCTGGAGAAGATCGTGCTGCTTGAGCGCCAGAAGCTGGAAAACGATGGCTGGGTCAAGGAAGAGCCCTTCTGGAACAAGCGCCGAGGCTGGCTGGCCGAGAAAATGCCTGCCACTGAGAGCCTCGGGCGTGCCCAGGGCCAGTTGCTGGAGGACATTCAGAATGAGGCGCTTGAGTGGGGCATCACCGCTGAGCAGCCCACCCTGCCCCCGCTTTCCGCCTCCCCCAATCCGAACTACCGCGAAGTCACCGTTTCTGTGCGCCTCCGCGGAGACCAGACCACCGTGCTAAACTGGCTGGCCACGCTGCAGTCCCCGGAGATGTTCCAGGCCATCCGCGAGCTTCAGGTCGAAATCGACACCCGGGCCCGCCTTAAGACGCCCCAGGTCGTCTGCAACCTTACCCTGGCCCGCTGGTTCAAGCCGGAGTCGGGTATCTAATCATCCTATTCACTGCCATGAAACTCATCTCCTCGCTGTTTCTCCTGCCCCTGGCAGCTCTGGCTGTCGAGAACACGAACACCGCCGCCGCCCCCCAGGGTGATCCCGACCTGCCGCAGCCATTTGATCCGAACGCCATCGCCGCAGTGACGACCAGCTCTCCCTTCACCCGCATGGTGAACATGTCTGACAATCTGGTGCTCACCGGCATCGCCTACATCGATGGCAAACCTGTGGCCACGATCTTCAACAAGGAGACCAAGGAAAGCCACATCGTCTCTGCTGAACCGAACTTCCAAGGCTGGGTGCTCAATGAAGCCCTGCCTGCCCCAGACATCACCCGCAGCCGTGCCGTCATCACCATCGGCGGTGAGAAGGTGAAGCTGAACTATGCGGCCATCACCGCCGAGGACATGAAGAAGAAGGAGAAAAGCGGTGAACGCAGCGAGCGCAGTGACCGCGGTCCGTCTTCCGGAGGCGACCGCTTCCGCGGTGAAGGCCGCGGGCCCAGCGAGGAAGACCGCAAGCGCTATGAGTCCCTCTCTGACAAAGCCAAGGAGAAGGTGCGCGACATGTTCCGCAGCAAGTTCAGCGATGACAAGTTCCGCAACGCTCCTGAAGAAGAGCGCCGAAACATCATCCGTCGCGAGGTCGAGCGGATCGAGAAAGAGGACAAAGGCGGAAAATGATCCGTTTCGGACCGTTCCTCCGCTGACTCCCCTCCCCCCGCTTCCTTTCCATCCCTTTGGTTAGTCTTTCTCTCTCTATTTTCTGCTCCTGCTCATGCATCGCCCCCGCCTCCTTCTTTCTCTTTCCACCCTCGCTCTCGCGGCGACTCTTACGGCCCAGGATACCAACCCGGCTCCAGCGCCTCAAACACCTCCTCCTTCAGTACCCGCGCCAGCGGTGCCTGAGCAGCCAACGACACCACCACCGTCCGATGCACCAGCAGCACCTCCTGCGGGCGGGAATGCCCCGACGACTCCACCTCCCGGCGGTCCCGGAACGGGAGCCCCAGGTGCTCCGGGTGAAGGCGGCCAGCGCCCTGGCGGCTTCGGCCCTCCCGGGGAAGGCGGTCAGCGCCCCGGTGGCTTCGGTCCTGGTGGCACAGGCGGTGGCGGTTTCGGTCCTGGTGGAAGCGGCTTCAGTGGTCGCCGTCGCTTCGGCGGTGGTGAAGGCGGCGGTGCCTTCGGCGCAGGAGGCCCTGGTGGCATGGGCGGAGCGGGTGATCCGGCCAGCACGCTTTCCCAGACCATCCGCATGGAGGGAGACAAGATCGTGCTCCAGTTTCCGAGCAATCCAGTCATGGACATGCTCAGCATCTATGAGCTGCTCACCGGCATCACGCTCATCAAGGACACCAACATCCTCGAAGGCGCTCCGGTCAGCCTGGCCACACCGAAAGCGGTGGAAAAAGCAGAAGCGGTCAAGCTCATCGAGGCAACCCTCCTCACTAATGGTTATGCCATCGTGATGGAGTCGGATGGCAAAAGCGCGCGCATCCTCCCCGCCCGTAATCAGGGCGCGAATGCCGTGCAGTTCTCCCACGGTGTGAAGTTTTACACCAGCGCCCAGGATTTGCCCGCAGGCGAGACCATCGTGACTTACTTCATGAAGCTGGATAACATCGACCCGGAAGCGGCAGGCACGATGCTATCTGGTCATGTCGGTCTGGGTGTGTATGGCCGCATCACTCCAGTGCTTTCACCTCCCGGTCTCTTGATCACGGAAAGCAGCACCGTGGTGAAGCAGCTCATCAGCATTCATGAAGCCATCGACATCCCCGCAACAGCGGCATCTCTGGTCACAAAATTCATTCACCTGGAGCATGCCGACGCGGCCACCGTGGCCCAGATCATTCAGGCAACTTTGACAGCGCAGGCCCAGGAAAAAGAAACCAAGGGCGTGAACACGATCCGCGGCAGCAGCGCCAGCGATGGGCGCGAGCGCCGCGAGGGGAACGACAACAACAATAACAACAGTAGCAGCAGCAACCGTGAGTCCTCCCGCGACAGTGCGCCGCGAGTCAACCCCGTCTTCATCAACGGCCAGTGGGTCATCCCCAATTCCCCCTCCGAACCGGCGACCACTGCCCAGGTCGTGGCAGACACACGCCTGAACCAGATTCTCGTCGTCTCCTCTCTCGCTGACTATACCTACATCGCCAGCATGATCGCGGAGTTCGACAAGCCGCTGGAGGTGGATGAACCCTATGAACGCAAGCTCAAGTATGCAGCCGCCGTGGATGTCATGGCAGCCGTGGTGGATGTACTCACGGAACCCGCTGGCGGAACGACAGCGCTTCCAGGCGGAGGCAGCCTGCAGCAGCAGCGCCAGCAGAGCTTTGCCTCCACCAGCAGCCAGCTCCTCAGCGGCCGGACCACCACGGGTTCGCGCGGCGGCCAAGTGCTCAGCACAGCCGGCAGCGGCACTTCGGATGACACCGCCTCTGCCACCGGTGGTGGCGGCGCATCGCGAGCCGACCTCATCCAAGGTCCCAGCGAAGACAACGCCCCCGTCTCCGTGCTCGTCGGCAAAACTCGCGTCGTGGCAGACCCTATGGCCAACTCCATCCTCGTCGTCGGCCGTCCAGGCGAGATCAAGAAGGTCAACGCGTTGCTCGACAAACTCGACCGCCGGCCTGCCCAGGTCTACCTCGCCACGGTCATCGGCCAGCTCACGCTGGGAGACGGCTTTGACTTTGGCTTCGACTACTTGAGTTCAATCAACGACCGCGATGGCGCAGGCAACAACTTCACCGGGGGCCAGAGCCTTTCCGGCCTCATCGATGGACGCGTGCCGGACATCAAGACCAACCTTGCCAACGCCATTCCAGCCCTGGGCGGATTGAATCTTTACGGCCAGATTGGTGATGCCTTGGATGTGTACGTCCACGCCCTGGAAACGACCGACCGGTTCAACGTGCTGTCCCGCCCCTCGGTGTTCGCCCTGAACAACAAAAAGGCGACCATCACCTCCGGCACCATGATTCCTGTGCCCACCCAGAGCCAGACGGGCACTGGCAATAACAACGGCAACATCAGCGTCAGTTACAACTTCCAGGACGTGGTTCTGAAGCTGGAGGTCGTGCCGCTCATCAACGAGGACGGTGAGGTCAACCTCACCATCGCCCAGGTGAATGACACGGTCACCGGTGAGAAGATCTTCCCGAACGTCGGCTCCCTCCCCATCATCGCCACGGAGCAGATCGTGACCTCGGTCAATGTCCGGGACGGAAATACCATCGTGCTCGGCGGCCTTATTTCTGACAGCGACAAAAAGAGCGCCAGTGGCGTTCCTTTCTTGAGCCGCATCCCTGCCGTCGGCAATCTCTTCAAGCGCAACAACAACACCTCCCAGCGCAAGGAGCTGCTGATCTTCATCCAACCCAACGTGGTGCACTCTGACGGCCAGATTCAGTTGCAGTCTGTCAAGGAGGACTACCGAACCAAGGTCGGCGCAGAGGCTGCCAAGCGCTTCCCGGACGAAGTGGACATTGAGGCTCTCCATGCCGAGGAAGTCGCCGAACAGCGCACCGATACTGCCAAGGAAAAGCGGAGCTTTTTCGACCGCCTCTTCAAGCGCGAGAACAAGCCCAAGTTCGCCACGCCAAATCCGCCTGTGCGCAGATAAGACTGATCCATTCAACCCAGAAGGCGCGGCCAGAAGCCGCGCCTTTTTTGTGTGCCAATCCAGCGCCCTCACCTGAAAACCACCCAGCTCCGGACGACCGGAACATTACCTTGGAAATATGCCGATCCTGAAAGGCGGACGTAGTTTTTCTCAATTCCTTCTGGACAGGTATAGTTTACCCGCTAAAACTCATACTATTAAAGTATGATTTGAGTGTGGTGAGGCTATGAGGCCAGCGCACGAAGGGCTGATCCGGGACCCAGGAAGGCCAACCCATTCAACAAACACCGGAGTCCACGTGCCCACATGTCACGAGACCGGTCCCTTCCAGAGGAGATTCCTCTGCGCCCAACTTGCCACTCCTCATGCGTTTCCCAGCTTTCGCTCTCGCCTACACAGCCACGGCTTCCGTGTCGTTGCTGGGGGCAGATTCCACTTCAGCCAAACTCGAGTTCTTCGAAAAAAAGATCCGCCCGATCCTCGTGGAGAACTGCCACACCTGCCATTCCGCGGACACGAAACCCTCCGGCGGATTGCGTGTCGACGACCGCCAGGGTTTGTTCCTCGGCGGCAATAGCGGACCGGCCATCGTGCCCGGAGACGCGAAGGCCAGTCTGCTGCTCGAACGCATCCAGCATGCCGATCCCAAGAAGCTCATGCCCAAGGAAGGCGATAAGCTCACCGCCGGGCAGATCGCCGATCTCACCACCTGGATCCAGGACGGTGCTGAGTGGCCGCGCGAACGCATCCCGGCCTCTCTGACACGGACAAATCCGGAGTTTGAAAAGCTGAAGAAGTCTCACTGGGCCTGGCAGCCTCTCACCCAGCCAGCAGTCCCGCCCACAACAGATACAACATGGGCTGAAGATGACCTTGATCGCTTTGTTCTCGCCAAGCTCGATGAGAAGAAGCTGGCACCCGTAAGGGATGCAGATCGCGTCACCTTGCTGAGACGCGTGACCTTCGATCTCACCGGTCTGCCGCCGACCTCACAAGAGATCTCCAGCTTTGTCAGCGATCACTCCAGCGATGCTTTCGCAAAGGTCGTGGACCGTCTGCTGGAGTCACCGGCCTTTGGCGAGCGCTGGGGCAGACACTGGCTGGATGTGGCCCGCTATGGCGAATCCACCGGCCCTTCGCGAAACATCCCCTACCCTCATGCCTGGAAGTATCGTGACTATGTGATCGATGCCGTGAATCGTGACGTGCCCTTTGACCGCTTCATTCAGGAGCAGATCGCGGGAGACCTTCTGACTGCGGCCAATGATGATGAGCATGACCGGCAGCTCACGGCCACCGGATTCCTGGCTCTTGGCGTCAAGGATGTGAACCAGCGCTTCAAGGTCCGCTTCATCATGGACAACGTGGACGAGCAGATCGATGCGGTGACACGCTCTGTGTTAGGCCTGAGCGTGAACTGCGCACGCTGCCATGATCACAAGTTCGATCCCATTCCCATGACAGACTATTACGCGCTGGCTGGCATCTTCACGAGCACGGAAAACGGCGCGGGTGTGCGTAACAAAATGGGTGGCGGTGGTCTGGACTACTATGATCCGGCCAACCTCGTCCGGCTCTCCTCCACCATCCCGCCACCGCCTGAGGACAAGGTGAAAACGCTCGAAGCGCAGGTCGCGGAAGCCAAGCAGGCTTTTGAGGAGATTCGCGGCACGCCAGAAGGCCTGAAGCTCGCCGCGGATGGAAAACCCACGCAGCGCGGCTTCCGCCTGAAGTGGGAAAAACTGCAAGGCGAGCTGCTGGAGCTCACGGATCCTGCCGCACGAGGCTTCGCGGTGCATGGCGTGCGCGACAGCAAGCAGATCACCGACACGGAAGTGCGCATTCGTGGCGAAGCGGAACGCCTGGGCCCAACGGTTGAGCGAGGATTCCTCACCACCTTTGATGTGCCGGGGGCATCGACAGTCAATCGCGAGCAAAGCGGCCGTCTGGAGCTGGCGCAGTGGCTCACCAGCCCGCAGAATCCTCTGACGGCGCGTGTCATCGTCAATCGCGTATGGCAACATTTGTTCGGCGATGGCATTGTAACCACGGTGGATAATTTCGGTGTGAATGGAGACAAGCCTTCGCACCCGGAACTGCTGGATCATCTGGCGCAGCGATTCATTGCTCATGGCTGGTCGGTGAAGAAGCTGGTGCGCAGTGTGGTGCTCTCTCACAGCTATCGTCTGGGCAGTGATGAGCCTGAGGCGAATCGCGAGGCAGATCCTGCAAACCGTCTCGTCTGGCGGCATTCACCTCGTCGACTCAGCGCAGAAGAGATGCGTGACGCCATGCTGGCCAGCTCTTCCCAGCTGGTGACGCGTCCAGAAGTCTCCGCCGCGAGCAAGCTGCGCATGGTGGAGATGCGTGACAATGGTCCGGAGGCTGCAGGCATCCACACGGCCGCGAACCAGGGCCGCGAACGCAGTGTGTATCTGCCGCTGCTTCGGGGTGTCACACCCAAGTCGCTTGAGGCTTTTGATCCTGTGGAGCAAGGTCTCGTCACCGGTCAGCGCGCATCAACCACGGTGCCCACCCAGGCGCTGTATCTGATGAACTCCACCTTTGTGCGCCAGCAGTCGCTCGCGCTCGCGGAGAAGCTGCTGAAGCTTCCGGCCGAAGACCGCATCCGTCAGGCATGGCTGCTCACGCTGGGTCGCGAACCTCGTGACAATGAGGAGCGCCGCGCTGCACGCCTCATCACGGAGACCGCGTCCGCCTTTCAGCCGGAGATTGTGCCTGCGGTGTTGAAGCCCGCAGACACTCAGCCCGAAGCCCAGCTCACTTCTACCAACGAAAAACCTGCCGTCATCACACCGGTGAACTCTGACGACGTGGACCGCACGGACATGCGCACGCCTGAAGTCGAGGTGCAGCCTCGTGATGCGCGCACCTCCGCCTGGATGAGTTTGGTCCAGGCTCTCTACGCCTCTGCTGAATACCGCTTTCTCCGCTAACCCGTCATGCATCCCTTTTCTCATCTCTCACGCCGCGCCGCGCTGCAGACCACCGCCGCAGGCTTCGGTTACATGGCCTTCAACGGGCTCCAGGCCGCCGAGGCCATCCGCCAGGGCAGGCCCCTGAAGCCTCTGGCGCCGCGTGATCCGCATTTCCCCGCCAAGGCCAAGCGCATCATCTTTGTCTTCATGGAAGGATCGATGTCGCAGCACGATACCTTTGAGTACAAGCCCGAGCTTTTCAAAAACGACGGCAAGCCAGGCTCCGGTGGTGGCAAGCTCACGGCTTCCAAATTCAGGTTCAGCCAGCATGGCCAGACCGGCTCATGGTTCTCCGAGTTGCTGCCAAACATCGCCAAACACGCGGACAAGCTCACCTGGCTGCGCGGCCTGCATACTGACACACCGGCGCATCCACAGGCTGTCGTGCAACTTCACACAGGCAGCGCCAATGCCGCGCTCACCCGGCCCAGCATGGGTGCCTGGCTGCTGTATGGCCTGGGCACGCCGAACCAGGATCTTCCCGGTTACATCACCATCAATCCGCCGCCGAACTTCGGCGGGGCGGTGAACTATGGGAGCGCCTTCCTGCCTGCGCACTACCAAGGCACGCGCATAACGGATCAGGGTTATAG
>NZ_BKAG01000029.1 GCF_007992435.1 Prosthecobacter gellanilyticus
ACAAGAGAGGGGTTTTTTATGTACAGCCACCAGCGCTGAAGCTCAAAGAGCACGACCCCTTCGTCTAGCGGTTAGGACACATCCCTTTCACGGATGCGACACGAGTTCGATTCTCGTAGGGGTCGCCAAATCATCAGGCCATGGCCGCCACAAGGCCGCTGATATACTGCGCGCCATCCTGCTCGGCATGGATCACTTTCAAAGCCTGGCATCGTGCCTTCAGGGCATCATCTGCCAGCGCCTGGAGCAGCACCGCTTCAATGTCCGCATGGCTGCGCGCACGCAAGGCCAGGCCATGCTCAACAAGACGCGTCGCATAATCAAACTGATCGTAATCCAGCGGCATCACGACTGCCGGTATCCCATGCCTCAGGCAGTGATTTAATATGCCCGTGCCTGCGTGATGAATGACGAGGTCATACTTCGCCACATGCCTGACATAAGAGACCAGGTGATACTCGTGAAAATTCTCCGTGCCCGGCAGCAACTTCGCCTTCCGGCTGCCATGCGTGAAATGAAACATGATCTCCGGATGCCGGGAAGCGATCTCCCGCATCGTCTGGGCCATCCCAGCTTTTGCATGAGGAAGATGAGTGCCTAGCGTGATCAGAATTTGAGGACGGCCATCCGTGGCAAACACAGGATCATGCACATCGTCTGGAGGTGTGTAGAGCACAGGCCCCGTAAATTCAAAATGCTGCGGATAAGTGCGTGGAAACTCAATCTCTGGAATCCCAAGACCAAACGTGCGGTGTGGTGAATACACCGCCTCAGATCCATCGCTGCGGTAGATCGCAGGAAAGCCAATGGCCTGCAGTTCACGCCGGAAAAGCAGATGCATGCTTCTTTTGAAGACGCGTGTGGCCTTTCGCATCAGGGCATGTTTCAGCTCCTGCAGTGATGTCTCGGCCGGTGCAAGCCCGCCAAAGTAAGATGGCGGTCCATCCACTGTCTCAAAAACGCAGGGAGATGGCACCGTGGTCCACCATTCGATCCCCATCTCTCCCGCCACAATGCCGGCCACCGGCACTGTGAAATCCGCGATGATCAGATCAGGCTTCTCCTGGCAAAAAAGTGCTTCCAGCTCCGCCTTCAGATCACCGAGCAAGGCGATGTTGGCCTTGAGCTGACGATACAGCAGCAGTGGATTGCTCTTCACATCCTTCCCGGGCTCCGCGATCGCCCACACGGACTGCTCATGCTGCGGCAGGATGGGGTGAAAAGGCAGCTGGCATGCCCTCGCTGCGCCTGGAGTGCTCAGCACCCTGACATCAGCGATCTCGCGCAGCGCCTCACCGATCCCCAGCAGCGGATGCAGGTGCCCGCTGAAAGGTGGCGCGATGAGGAAGATCTTTCGACGGCTCATGAATGCAGAATCCGTTGATAATACTCGTTCAGCAATCGCCGGGTCTCCGGCGCCTCCAGATAGCCCATGTGCGGGCATGGATAGCGATGATCCGCCCTGGGATGGTAGAATCGCGAGAGCCAGTCATGCCTGCCTTGCACGAGCAGATGAGATGCAGCCTTCGGCAATCGGCGTGAAACCGGCCCATAGGCGAAAATGTGAATCTTGCCGCGTAGTTCGTTAGGTAGCTCCAGGTTGTTGAAAAGTTCCAGACCACAGCTTCCCGCGAGCAGCAGCACGGCGTCATACGGCGTGAGGAGTTGAGTCACCGCCTCGCGGTGCTGCTCCGCAAAGACCGCCTTTCGTGAGCGGAGATAGTGCCGCACATTGTTCACGCTCGCGGAGAGCAGCCGAAACGGCTCGGGAAAAGGAAAAGTCTCATGCCAGGGAAAGTTGTGCGGCAGCCAGCACTCGGGCGGGATCTCCGACCTGCGCTGAAAGTCCACCTGCTCCCGCGAGAGCCCGGTGCATCCAGGCACGCTATGCCCGGTGATGAATCCCGCGATGAAGTTCATACAGCGGAGAAGCCATGCGTGTCCCGCACCTTGTAGAGCCGGGTCCTCCAGCGAATGGTGCGGATGGCCAGGGCATGAACGAGATGGACTGGCTGGATGAGCTCTGAGAGCACTGAGACCACGGGCCTGATGAGCGGCATGCCAAAGAACTTCTTCTGCATCTCTCGAGTGACGATTTCTCGCATCCCCAAAACCAGGAGGAGCACAGTGGCCGTGCGGTCATGTGTGAAGAAATAGGCCAGGAGGACGGTGAGGACGGGAAACAGGAGAAGCATCAGGAACAGGTGCAGTCTCATGGTGAGCAGTGTGACCAGCACCGCTAGAAACCGTACGCCGAACTCTCCGCCGGCCACCCCGAGCATCACGGTGCTCGTCAGCAAAATGGGCGGCAGCCCGTGAAGCAGGAAGATGATTGCCTGCGTCGAGATCGACTGCCGCTTGATCAGCAGCAAAGTGAAAACATACCAGCGATGCATCATCTGGAAGTAGTGGCTCAGATCACGCACTCCCGTGCGCACGTGCAGAGGTGCCTGCGACTGGTGAATGCTGCCTCCGAGCTTCAGCACGAGCGTGGCAAGAGCGAGATCATCCGTCAGTTCATGAAGGATCGGCTTGAAGTGCTCGATGCGCTCCAGCTCCTCCGTCCGCATGACATAGCCCATGCCATTCAGGGTGAATGGCGGCAGCAGTCGCGAGGTGCCCAGGTAGGTGAAGACAGAATTGTTGTTCACGAACTGCGCGAGCAAGCCTGAAGACACATCGCCACTGTCTTGATAGCAGGGCAGGCCAGTTGCCACGGTGCAGCTCTTCGCAGCTTCGACCAGCGCTGCCGCACTGGAAGTTGGGAGAGTGGTGTCATCATCGATCACCGCAAAATAGGGCGTCTTCACCAGCCTCGTCGCAATCTCCAGCTTCCACAGTTTCGGGTTCGTCGCGTCTGGGCACGGAGGACATAGCTCAACCCTTAAATGTGCGTGCTTCACACTCTGCGCGATGCGCCGCGCCTCGTCATCGCTTTCATCAATGAGCCAGATGAAGTGCTGATCGGGAAAGGTGGTTAGATTGGCCTCCAGCCGTGACTGCAGCAGCGGATCACCACTGAGGATCGCCTGCGCGATGGTCAACGTCTCTGGCGGCAAGGGCTGCGTGGGCAGCGGTGGCAGGCTCTCTGCATAGGAAAGCGCAAGCCAGCGCCTCAACAACAACGACACGGCGTAGATCGAGATGAGAGTGACGAAAAGACTCATGCGGCGAGAAGCGGTTTTTGCCAGTCGATGAAGCTGCGCAGGCCATCCTCGATGCTGACGGACGGCGGGCCAAGCACACCCAGGCTTTTGCGGACATCGAAGGTCTTGCTGTAACCCAGCACCCCCACACCGAAGCGCGTGATCGGCGGCTCCTTCCAGGGGATGAGCAGCTTGAAGACGTTTTCGATGATCGTTCCGATGAGCATGGCCTTGTCTCTCGGAATGCTGCGCCTGGTCTCGGGTAATCCCAGCTCGGCAAAGATGCGTCGCAGGAAGGCCTGAAGCTCCACAGGATCATCGTTCGTTAGGTTGAAGCTGCCAGTGACGCTGGTGTCCAGTGCGGCGCGCAGCATGTAGTCGCATAGGGAGTCGATGTGAATCAAATCACCGATGGCTGGCGGCTCTCCAGGCCGGCTGATGAAGGCCATCTTGCCCTGCTGCGCCGCCTTTAGAATGCGTGGAAACAAGACCGTGTCTCCGGCCCCAAACACGGCCCTGGGCCGCAGCACGCAGCTTGAGGCGGAAAACTGGCGCACAAGTTCCTCGCCTTCATATTTGGTTCGGGCGTAGTGGTTGACGAAGTCGGGACCGATCGGGCTCTCTTCCGTCATGCCGAGCTGGTCAGCCTCCCGGTAAAAGACGGAGCTGGAGGAGATGTAGACCAGCCGCGGCACCTTCCGCGCTTCGCAGAAGTGGATGACGTTTTGAGTGACCTCCACATTCTGCTTCCTGAACTCCTTCAAGCTCCCCCAGGGAGATGAGCGTGCCGCCGCATGGATGACCACGTCCGGCTGCCAGTCGAGCTTCAAGGGGTGGGTGAGATCCGCGCGAATGTAGTTCGGCAGATCCGTGGCCCTGCGGCCGATGCCACGAATCTCCAGGTCCTCACGCGCAGCAAAGCGCCGGCAGAAAGAGCTGCCGACAAAGCCCGAGGCACCGGTGATAAGGATTCGCGTGGGATTCATGACAGGGGAGTGATGCAGCGGAGACGCTTTTGCTTCTCCTCGGGCGGCTGATCCGTCCAGGGTAAAAAGCGCAGGATCGGTGGAGACAGTTTCAACCCATGAATGATTCGAGTGAGAGCATCACGAACCGCCGTCTCGATCACAGGTGTGGAGTCACGCAGATGAATACGCCACTCCTCGCCATGTTGCTCGATGCGGTAAAGATCCAGGGCCTGCGGAATACTGTAGAGCGCTTGCCTCAGGACATCCGGGAACACTGGCTGTGGCTTGCCCGCGGCATCACGGCACCACAGCACCTCCTCGGCACGGCCTTCGATGCTGTCCAGGCTCGTCGTCGTGCTGCCACAAGGGCAGGGACCTTTGGCTGGACGAAGGATGTCGGTCAGACGATGCCGCACAAACCACTGCGTGCGCCGTGAGAAGTCCGTGATGACAGGCTCGAAGCGGTCACGCCTCTCATCCAGCCACTGCTTCTCGATGTGCAGATCATCTTCATTCAGATGGATTCGTCCATGACGGCAGGTGGCCCCCAGGAAGCCCTCGGTTGCTTGATAGATCTGCTCCACCGGTAGATGAAAAGCTTCCTCAATCAGTGATCGATCTCGTGAGTCGAGCACCTCCGCCACGGAGATGATTTGCTGAAGATCTGAAAAGGCTGCCGAGTGACTCTGACTCTGCCTCGCGATCTCCGCCAGCACCGTCGCTGGAGCCACCAGGATGTGCGGCTGCTGTTTCGTTAGTTCGTCCAGCAGTGAAGCGAAGGGCCGTGTGAGGTCGTAATAACTGAACTGCACACGACGACTGCGCAAGGTCGTGTAGAGATTGCTGTTCGCCCTCAAGAAGAACGCGATGCGAAGCGCTGCACGAAATGGATTCGCCAGCTGCTGCAGTGAGCGTGTGGAAAGCATCCGCGCCAGCATCTGTCCGGCCCAGCGGCAGCGGTCCTCGGGTCCGACGAGAAACACATGTCTGGCTCCTGAGGTTCCTGATGACAAACCGATAGTTATACCTTTGGGGAGCTGCGGTTTGAAGTCGCGCTCCTTTTCGGCACGCAGAGCCACCGAAGTTGCCTCTTCGAGAGTGATGCCATGCCGGTTCAATGGAGCGAAGTGGGAGAGGTAGTCCCGCTTCGACACGATGGGAAAGGCTTCCAACTCTGGCTTCAGTCCCTGGTAGTGCCGACACTCGCGCACAGTCTCTTCAAGAAAGCGCCGCAGCTTAAGATGCGGACACCGCGAAGGCAGCCAGCGGGTGCGAACGAAGTGCCAGAGGATGTGGAGCGGCTCAATCACGATGGATGTGTCGTGTGCCACCCCGTTGCTTCCAGAGAGTTGAGCAGTGGGACGGAATGATGATGGGCGCTGCCGCCGAAAGATGAAGCTGCCGCAGCTTCGCGAAGGTGTCGTTATAGCTCTTCGTGTCGTGAAACAGATTGTAGGCCAGGCGTGAGGGCGGGCGGTCTTCGTTCAGTCCCTCGATCTTCCAGCAGGCATCTCCGACGAGGAAGATAGGCGCGCTTTCACCCTCCACGGCAAACATCAAGCCGAGTTGTGAGGCGGTGTGCCCTGGAAGATCAATGCCAAGCATGCTGACATCACCGAGCAGATCATGCGCAGCGCTGAAGGGTTGCCAGTCCTGCGAAAGCCTAACCGAAGGTGTGTTTTCAGCCAGGGTTATGCGCTGGTCCATGTCAGCCGGAAGCAGGTCACGCAGATAAGCCCGGCGCAGACGTCCGATGCGGCCTTTGCTCTCCACAAGACGCCGCTCTGCCGAGGTGGCGATGAATCGCGCTTTCGGAAAGTCTCGCAGGCCAGCCACATGATCCGCATGGAAGTGGGAGATGAAGATCGTCTCGATGTCCGAAGGCGAGAGACGACGCGCTTCGAGCTGGTTCAGCAGTTCATCCTCCGGCGGCAGCTGCACCGGCGTGACCATGCGATACAGGCACTCTGGAAAGCTCCGCGTGGCTTCATGGAAGTGCCGTGAGTAGCCCGTGTCATACAGCATCAGCCCATGCTGCGGATGCTCGATGAGCCCCACCAGGGCAGGGAAGTCGATCGCCCGTCGGCTGCCCCCGCGCAGCGCGGCGCATTCCGGATGCTGGCAATGGCCCACCTTCAGCAGATCAAATTTCAGGCGCGTGGTGAGCATGTTTAGTGGTGGATTAATACTCGAAGACAATGCCACCCACGCTCACTCCAGCCCCTGAGCCCAGCAGCAGCGCCTTTTGACCACGCTGCAAACCATGGCGCTGAATGGCGAAGTGCAGTGCTGTGGGCAGCGAAGCGCCGACCTGATTCCCGAACTCACCAAACACATCCACCATGCGGCCATCATCAAAGCCCAGCATCTTCGCCACATGGTCCAGGGCCTGCCGGCTGGCCTGATGCGGGATGAGCAGGCTGATGTCTTTTTTATCGACTCCGGCCTCGGCTAACAAATCATCCACAAACGCAGGGAGATGTCTCCCCACGAGAGCGAAGAGCTGCTTGCCCTTCATTTCAAAGAGAGCCTCAGAATGCTCTGGAAAACCTCGGCGATGCCAGCGTGAGCCACCGGAACGGATCTGACATAGATCCGCGCCCTCAGGCAAGGTGATGCTGCGACTTGCCAGGATGCGTGCTGAGCTACCTATTGGCGTGCGCCGCAGCACCGCTGCTGCCGCACCATCGCCAAAGATGCCGTTATCGCGCAGACTGCGGTGATCCGTGGTGAAGGTGGAGATGTCCGCGGAAGCGATCAGCACGGTTTCAAACCGCCCCGCCTCCAGAGCAAAGCTGGTTAGGTCCACGGCCTGCAGGAAGGACAGGCAGCTGGCGCCTACATCTAGGGTGGTGATGCGCTTCGGGTGCTCTCCCAGCTCCGCATGCAGCATGGCGGCATTGTAGGGCAGGGCTTGGTCCATCGTGGCAGAGGCGCAGACAAGGCAGTCCACCTCTTCCCAGCGCACCCCAGCCGTTTTCAAAGCCGCATGGCAGGCCTGGGCCGCCAGTTGGGAGGCCGTCTCACCGACTGTGACATGGCGCTGGCGGATGCCGGTCACGCGTTCGGATTCGCCAGGAGGCAGGCCTAGCTGCTCGTCCAGGGCCGCTGCCGTCAGCACTTTTCCGGGCACGGCCACCCCTGTGCCAAGGATCGAAATCGAGCGGGAGAGGGCGGCTGGCATGTCGGATGCAGGAGAAACTGGCCCATCTGCGGAGATAGACATCTGCAAATTCGCTCTCCTCCGCCTAAAGTAGGATGAAGACCGTCGCGGAGAGCTCCTGGCCGGGGGATTTGAAGTTCCTTGCAAAGAACCCCGTGATCTCTGGAAAGAACCCTGCTTAACTGGCCGTGTTCACGCGTTCCTTTTTTGCTCGCTGGACCCCATTCCGCGTTCTCTTTTCGTCCGCTCCCCCTTTTCCCATGTCCGATACCGCTGCTGCCGCCGCCCTTGTCAATGGTTTCAACAAACTCAAAACCGCTCTGAGCAAGCGCATTGTCGGTCAGGATGCCGTGATTGAGCAGGTCTTCATCGCCATGGCGGCCGGAGGCCACAGCCTGCTGGAAGGCGTGCCCGGCCTGGCCAAGACTCTCCTCGTGAAGTCGCTGGCAGATGCCATGCATCTGAGCTTCCGCCGCATTCAGTTCACACCGGACCTCATGCCGGCGGACATCACCGGCACGGAAATCATCCAGGAGGATGCCGAGACCGGCCGCCGGAAGCTGGTTTTCATGAAGGGTCCCATCTTCTCCCAGATCATCCTCGCGGACGAGATCAACCGTACGCCCCCGAAGACCCAGGCAGCCCTGCTGGAAGCCATGCAGGAAAAGCACGTCACGGTCGGCCAGGAAACCTATGAGCTGCCAAAGCCCTTCTTCGTGCTCGCCACGCAGAACCCCATCGAGCAGGAAGGCACCTACCCGCTGCCCGAGGCGCAGAAAGACCGCTTCCTCTTCCTCATCAAGGTGGACTATCCCAGCCGTGATGAGGAGCGTGATATCGTCGCCCGCACCACCGGCGGCGTTCAGGAGGAGATTGAGGCTGTGATCACCGCCGAGGAGCTTCACGCGGCCCAGCAGCTCGCCCGCAAGGTGCCCGTGCCGGATCATGTGACCGACTTCGTGCTGGATCTCGTCCGCGCCACCCGCCCGAACGAACCTGATGCCCTGCCTTATGTGAAGGAGATGCTTGGTTGGGGCGCCGGTCCGCGTGCCAGCCAGATGCTCGTGCTCGCCGGCAAGGTCCGTGCCCTCCTTCAGGGCCGCACCCATGTGACCACAGATGATATCGAGGCTCTCGCCCTTCCTGCTCTGCGCCACCGGCTCGTCCCCACCTTCCATGCCGAAGCCGAAGGCGTCTCGGTGGACATGATCATCAAGGAACTGATCCAGAAGGTGAAGAAAGGCGCGGCGAAGGTGCTGTGAAGTGATAGATTTTTATGCAAACCAACACCTTCTCATGAGTGCCATCACCATTGATTCTGCGGAGCTTCAGTCGCTCATCCGCTCGGCCGTGAATGAGGCTTTTCAGGCGCATCTGGACGAGTTGCAAAGCGACTGGGATGATGAAACAACGGACGGTGCCCTGGCACGCGCGATGGATGAAGTCCGCTATTCTCCCCGGATGTCCTCGGAGGAGTTCCTCAAACGTCTGAATTCTGCTTCGTGAAGCTCGAACTCACCGAGGCGTTTCTCAAGGATGTGAAATCTACGCGTGATGCGGAGCTTGAGCATCGTGTGCGCAAAATGATCCTCAAAATCGAACAGGCGTCTTCTCTCTCCAGCCTTCCCCAGGTCAAGGCGATGAGCGGGCACCCTGGCTATTACAGGCTGCGTTTAGGCAACTACCGTGCTGGCTTTGAGGTTGAGAACGACACCCTCGTCTTTCTCCGCTGCCTGCATCGCCGGGACATCTACCGTTACTTTCCCTGATGGCCGCCCTCTCTGACATCCTCCACGCTGAAGACATCACAAGTCTGCAACACTTGCAGCTCTTTGCTCGCACAGTGGTGGAAGGTTTCACGACGGGGCACCATGCCTCGCCGCACAAGGGTTTTAGTGTCGAGTTCCGCCAGCATCGCCCCTATGTGCATGGGGATGACATCCGTCGTCTCGACTGGAAGATCTTTGGCCGTGCGGACCGCTTCTACATCCGCGAGTATGATGAGGAGACGAACCTGCGCGCCACGCTGGTCCTCGATGCCAGCGGCAGCATGGCCTATCGCGGCACCAAGGGCGTGCTGAAGTATGACTATGCGCGAAAGCTCGCAGCAGCCATGGCCTACCTGCTCATGAGCCAGCAGGATGCCGTGGGCCTGATCACCTTTGACACCAAGATCCGCGAGTTCATTCCCAACCGCACCAAGATCACCCATCTCCATCACCTGCTGGAGACCATGATCAAGACAACACCGGGCAAGGAAACCACCCTGGCTCCCGTGCTCGAATCCCTCGCACAGCGTCTGAAGCGTCGCGGCCTTGTCATCATCATCAGCGATTTTTTTGATGATCCGGCCGCCATCCTGAAATCCATCGGCGTGTTGCGCAAGCAGGGGCATGAGATCATCGCCATCCAGCTTTGGGATCGTGATGAGCTGGAGTTCCCCTTTGGGCAGTGGTCACGCTTTGAGAACTTGGAAAAGGATGATGACTTCCTCCTCCTGGATCCCGCCACCGTCCGTCAGCGCTATCTGGAAGTACGCAATGCCTTCCAGGATCAATTGAAGGAGGGCTTTCGCAAACACCAGGTCGACTTCCTGCCTCTGCCGACTGACGAACCCCACTCCGCCGCGCTGAGGAGCTATCTGGCGTTGAGAATGAGATGATGAAAAAGATCATCCTCCAGACTCTTCAGGCCACTGCATGGACATTGCAGGCAGCTTTTCTTGTTTTTAGTGCTGGCTTTTGCGTTTGGGCTGCCTGGCATAACCTCAATGATCAGCGCTTTGTGAGTCCGACGGAAGTGCTGTATCCACTCATGTATTTCATGTTTGGCTACAGTCTCCTGGATGGCTGGCGTCTGAAATCTGTTGCATCATCACCTCCCGAATGGAGGCTGGCGCTCCCTAAATTCCCCGCTGGCTTTCGTCTCGTCGAACTGTGTGTGTTGGCTGGCCGGATCACATGGCTTCTCGCCCTTCCATATTCTTCCCTGATACTGGTCATCGCGAACAACATCGGTCGAGGTGGCTTTGTTGATTTGAAGGTCGTGGTTGGCTGGCTGCTGATGGTTGCCGTCTTTGCAGGCGGTTATTGGGTGAGCGGAAGACTCGCTCCTCGTCTCGTGACGTTTCTTGCCTCCCTATGGAGAGTCAGACCCTCGCGCACCTTTGAACTTTTAACCCCTCTCCCCGCACTCCGTTGACCTTCCTCAACGCCATTCTCCTCGCGGGCGCTGCGGCCTTCCTCATCCCGCTCCTGATTCACCTGCTGAACAAGCGCAAGGTGAACATCGTGCATTGGGGAGCCATGCATCTGCTGCAGGAGGTGATGAAACAGCGAAAACGGAAGTGGAAGATTGAGCAGTGGCTGCTTCTCGCGGTGCGCATCGCCATTCCCATCATCCTCGCGCTTTGCCTCGCGCAGCCCGTGCTGACGGCATTACGCGCTTTTGGTTTGGGCAAAACCTCGCTCGTCATGCTGCTGGATGACTCTTTCTCCATGCGTGCGCCTTCGGCCGGTGGATCGCCAGCGGACCGGGCTCGGCAGGACATGACACGGATGCTGGAGTCACAGCCGAAGGGCAGTGATGTGCAGGTCGTGCTGGCAGGCGGGAATGCGCACAAGCTCCTGGATCAATCGACCACGGCCCTTGATTTGCTGCCGAAGCAGCTCGCCGATGTGCCGACCCAGTCCGGCCCGGTGAAGGTGAATGATGCGCTGCAGGCAGCCGCGGCTTCGCTTTCCAAAGCCACCAGCGGCGCCCGTGAACTCGCCATTGTGTCAGACTTCCAGGCCAGTGACTGGCAGAGCGTGGCGGACGGTGCGCCGCTACCGGCTTTGGAGGCGCTCCTCAAGCAGGAGCCGAAACCTCAGGTGACCTTTTATCGCCTCGCCAGTGATCTTTCGGAGAACCTCAGCATCGCCAGCGCAGATCTCTCCGCGCTGGTGGTGGCAGAGCAGCAGCCCGTGGGCCTGCGAGTGCGCATCCAGAACCATGGCAAACGTCCCTGGCAGGATGTGGCAGTGCATCTCGAGGCGGACGGTGCCCGTCTGCGCACCTCGCGTGTCAGTTTGCCGTCAGAGGGGGAGGCCATCATCGCCTTCACGCATGCCTTTGATAAAGTGGGGGATCACTCCCTGGCCGTCCGGATTGAGGGAGACAGCTTCCCGGATGACAATGCCTTCTATTCCATCGTCCAGGTGCGTAACCAATTGAATGTTCTGCTCGTGGATGGTGACCCGAGTGATGAGCCTCTCGGCGGCGCTGCAGACTTCCTGGAGCTGGCGCTCACACCCTATCAATCCGCCAGCGCCACGCTCAAAGACCTCATCCGCACCACGAAGGTGGACTCACGTCGTCTGCGGGATGAGGACATGAAGGGCAAGGAAGTCATCATCCTGGCTGATCTGGAGCGCTTCCGCGGCAACCTGCAGAACCTCGAGAAATTCGTGAAGGCAGGCGGCGGGCTCATCGTCTTCGCCGGACCACATGCGGACATCAACTGGTATGGCCGCGACTTCTTCCGCAAGGGCGAAGGTCTCTTTCCTGTCGGCATCAAAGGGCTGCAACATGCCACCAGTGCAGCTCCCGCGCGCATCCTCCAGCAGCGCCTCACGCATCCGGCCACGATCTACTTCAACGATGCGCGCGGCGGCCGCCTGCAGGACGCGGAGTTCCAGACGTGGTGGGAGTTTGAGGCCAGCCCGAATGCCAAGCCCATCATGCAGCTTGATCGCGGCACGCCGCTGTTCATCGAGAAGGCAAACGAGCGCGGTCGCGTGATCGCTGCCGCAACCTCGGCGGATGCGGAGTGGTCGAACCTGCCTTTGCAGCCCTTCTTCGTGCCGCTCATGCAGCGCCTCGTCACCTATCTGGCCACGCAGAGCACCATCAGCGCCTGGGACCAGGTCGGCGCGCCGCTGCGCGTGGTGATGGGCAAGGAGCGCGTAGGCGTGGAGTACACCCTGCGTGACCCGACGGGGCAGGTGGAGACGATCAAAGTGAAGGCGGATGGTGACAAGTCACTGCTTGAGTCCAAGCCCATCGCCGCACCAGGCATCTACAAGCTCACGCAGGGCACCGAGACGCGCCTGCTCGCTTACAATCTTGATCCCACCGAGTCGAACCTCGCTCCGCTCGCCGCGGACAAGGTTCAGGAACTCGCCAAACGGCACGATGCCTCCTTTGTCGATAGCTTTGACTCATGGCAAAAGGTCGACCGCACCCGCCGCCATGGCAGCGAGCTCTGGCAGCCCTTCCTGATGGGCCTGCTGGCACTGTTGTTCCTTGAGGTGCTGCTTGAGCAGCGCATCGCCAGGGGATGATTTTTTGAAGTAACCTTTGTTAGTCTCTCGCCCCAATTTTCCCTCCCTTCGATTTCCTGAATGAACCCCACCACCGAAACCACCCTCCGCTTCGCCGGTGACTACTCAGTCATCACGGTGTGGGCGCTGGCGTTCGGATTGTCGGCATTGATGTGGTTGCTTTATCGCCGTGAGCTGAAGTTCCAGACGGGACGTTTCGCCTGGGTTCCGGCAGCATGTCGCACGCTTGCGGTGTTTATCCTCGTCCTGGCACTCTCAGGCCCCGTCTTGCGTCGGGAGACCACCCAGCGTCAGCTCGGGCGCGTGGTGCTGGCGGTGGATACCTCCGCCAGCATGAAGCTGGAGGATGACGTAGACCGAACTTTCCAGTTCGGTCCGGGTGAGGATGGAGAAGCCACCAGGAAAACGAACTCGGAAGTTCATTCTGCAGATTCGCGGCTCACGCGGGCTGAAAAGATCCTCCTCGGTGGCAACACACCGCTTTTGAAGAAGCTCACGGAAACTCAGGATGTGGAGCTGGTGCTCCTGCGCGGCCAGCAGACACAGCGCGCATGGTGGTATCGCCAGCAGGGGAAGGACACCTCGGGGGAGATGCCGCAGGCCTTCCAAACCCAGGCGGATGCTCCGATCACCAATCTCGACAGCGTCTTGCGTGATGCGCTCGGGCCCGCGACACCGGGCACGGCGCTCGTGGTGCTCACAGACGGCCAGCACAATGGCCCGGGCTCGCCTGAAGAGTTTGCCGCCACGATGAAGCAGGCGAACACGCCCATCTTCACGGTCGGATTCGGCACAGAGGTCCCGCCGCCGGACGTCAGTGTTTTGAATGTGATCACCGCCGAGTCCGTGTTCTCCGAGGAGGTCCTCCAAGGCCGCATCGTGGTTCAGGATTCGCTGCCCAATGGTACTCCCGCCCAGGTTCGTGTCAGCAGTGGTGGGAAGTTGCTTTGGGAGCTGAGCTTTAATGGCGAAGGCAAAGGCGAGCGCCGCTTTGACTTCATGTTCCCGGTGAAAAACCTGCCTGCGCCGCCGCCCACGGAACGCGACAAAACGCTGCGCCTGCTCAATGTGCAGGTGGCCGTGCAGGGAGATCGCGCGAACATTGAGCGGACCCGCGCCAACAACAGCCGTGAGGTCGCGCTGCATCTGCTCACGAAGAAGCGCAAGGCTCTGATCCTCGATGGCCGTCCGCGCTGGGAGACACGCTACATCCATAACCACTTTGACCGTGATGAGCGCTGGGAGGCGAAGCTCGTCTTCGACGACTATTCGGACAAGCCGGAGGATGGCGCCATCCAGAAAAACTTCCCCAAGACCCGCGAGGAACTGCTCAGCTATGACCTTGTCTTGTTAGGTGATGTTTCCTCCGCCCGCTTCTCTCCAGCTCAGTTGGACTGGCTGGTGGAGTTCGTGGAAAAGCGCGGCGGTGGCTTGGTTCTGATCGATGGCGTGCGCGGTTCTCTCAAAGATTGGGCCAAGGGCAAGTCATCCACGCTCATTCCGGTGAGCTGGTCGCCTAACAATGCCAAAGCGAAGGGCTACAACTGGCAGCTTGCTTCTGAAGGCGAGCGCCAGACAGCCCTGCGTCTGAGTGACAGCCCAAGCGCCAATGCCTCCCTCTGGCCAACCATGCCCGAGATGCTCTGGGCTGCGCAGGTGAAGGAGCTTCCAGGTTCGCAGATCCTGGCCGAGCTGAAAGCGACAGGGAGTGATGTCCGCACTCCTGCGATGATCTTCCGTCAAGTCGGTGCCGGGGCTGTGCTCTATCTCGCTTCCGATGATCTCTGGCGCTGGCGCTATCAGGTGGCGGATCTCTATCATCAGCGTCTCTGGATGCAGATCGCCGCATGGATCGCCGCGCCACCCTTCCAGGCGGAGGACAAGACTCTCTCCATCGGTACAGATCGCCTCCGCTACACTCCTGGAGAGCAGAGCGAACTGCGCGTCCGCGTTCGCAATGCCAAGGGCGATCCTGTGAGTGATGCCGAGCCGCGTGCCTTTGTGCTGCTGGATGGCAAGGAAGTGGCCAGCCTCCAGCTTGAGCCGGACCCCACGCACTTCGGTGTCTATCGTGCCCAGACACCGCCTCTGAAGGCCGGTGCCTATGAGATCGCCGTGGCTGAGAGCGCCTCCGCCCCTCAGAGTGACCTGCGGCTGACGCTTCGGGTGGCTGATGCCGGCAATCCGGAGTGGGCCACCCTCACAATGAACCGCCCGCTGCTTGAATCCATGGCCAATGCCAGCGGCGGCCGTTTTCTGCGTGAAGAGCAGGCTGCCACGGAGCTTCCTAACTTGCTTCAATCGATTGATCGCAAGCAGGTTACGGTGAAGGAAACCATTTTGTGGTCGAGCTGGTGGTGGTTTGGCGCCGTGATTCTGCTGCTGACCATTGAGTGGCTGATGCGCAAAGGATTGCGCTTGGTGTGAATAAAGTACTCAAAAGTGACGAAGAAAGAGCACTTCGCTGAAAGATTTGTTTCGGACGTGCTTATTAATCGTCCCCCCAATTCCTTGACTGACCGCTGCTTGCAACCTCCCGAGCGCAGAGGGTCGGTACCGTTTCTCCTACCCCTTCTTACACCATGCTTTGCTCCCGTACTACCCGCTCAGTTCTGCCCTTGGCTGCTCTGAGTGTGTTGCTGGTCGGATGCAGCCAGGGCTTCTACAAGAAATGGGCGGACAAGCAGGTGTTTGGCATCCTGAGCAAGAAATCCCAGCTGGTGGCTGGAGCTGATGATGATGTCCTCCAGAGCATCACCCCTCCTGGGCCGGCGAAGCTGGATGTCTTGATCAAGCAGTCTGAAACCGCCGACTTCCTGGGTGAGCGTGCCTTCGTTGAAAAAGGTGCCCGTGTGGTGAGCCTGCCGGGTGCGCTGGAGTTCGCCGTGCATCGCAACCGCGTGTATCTCGGCCGCAAGGAGCGTGTCTATCTCAGCGCGCTGGCTCTCACGGAAACCCGCCAGCAGTACGGCCCGATCGCCGATGGCAATGGAGGTTCCGTTTACCGCGAAACGCAGGTGCATAACCGCGTGAACGAGTTTGTCCGCACATCCACCTTGGATTCGGATGGCGGTCTGGGAGTGGATTACCTGATGAAGACGGGAGCCCGTCTGGCGCTGGATCTCACCACGGACTTCACCCGCTTCTTCACCGGCGGCGTGCGCCATGTCAGCGACTCCCGCGCTGCTGCGTCCATCACGCAGCCATTGCTTCGCGGGGCAGGGGTTCTAGTCGCTGCCGAGCCGCTGCGTCAGGATGAGCGTAACGTGCTCTATGAGATCCGCGACTTCACCCAGTATCGGAAGACCTTCGCGGTGGACATCACGCGCCAGTACCTGCGCGCCATCCAGGCCCGTGAGCAGACCCGCAACCGGTTCATCGCTTACAAGGCATCACTCGGCTCCCTGGAGCGTGATCGCGCTCTGGCAGAGGCCAACCTTCGTTCCCAGTCCCAGCTCAAGCAGATCGAGCAGGGAAGCATCACCTATGAGCGGAACTGGATTTCCGCCATCCGGACCTATGAAGAGGCGCTGGATGATCTGAAGATCTCCCTCGGCCTGCCAGTGACGGAAAAGATCGTCCTGGATAATGACGAGCTGAAACACCTGAGCGTCATCGACCCTGAAGGCAATCTGGACCAGCTCATGGACGTGGCCCTGATCACCCGTCTGGACCTCTTCAATCAGCGTGACCGTGTGTATGACACCGAACGCCGGGTCAAGATCGCCCACCAGAGCACGCTCCCCACGGTGAATGCCCTCGCCGGTTATGACATCCGCACTCCCACGGGAGGCAGCACCACGGGCTTCGGCCTCAATCACCGCCAGCGTCAGGCCTTCGGTGGCGTGGATATCGACCTCAACCTGAACACCTTGCCAGAGCGCAATGACCTCCGCGCCGCGCAGATCTCAGAGCAGGCCACCCGCCGTGCCCTGGACCTCGCTGAGGAAGAGTTGCGCAGCACCATCCGCAGTGACTGGCGTGCCCTGCTGGTGGCCCGCCGTCAGTATGATCTGGCCGTCAAGGGCCTGGAACTGTCCCAGAAGCGACTGGAGATCGAGGAAGCGCTCATGGCCGAAGGGCAGGGCACCGCTCGTGACATCGTGGAATCTCAGGACCGTTTGATCGTCGCCCGCGACCTTGTCATTTCCACCCTGATTGACCACAACCTCGCCCGTCTCCAGCTTTGGACGGACATGGGGGTGCTGTTCATCCGGAAAGATGCCCGCTGGGTAGACGTTTTAAAACAAGAAAAGCCACAAGGAAACTCATGAAGAAGAAGGCAAACTGGAAAACATGGACTTTGGGCGGCACTGCTTTCATTGGCATTGCGGCTTGGCTGCTCCTGGCTCCGGGGGGCGAAGAAGTCACCACCGTGCCGACATTCTCAGCCACCCGCGGCCCTCTTCAGGTAGCCGTGCTTCAGGGCGGCGAAATCCGCGCCCTGCAGAACTACGAGGTCAAATCCGAGATCGAAACACCCACGAAGATCCTCAGCATCATCCCTGAAGGTTACCTCGTGAACGAGGAAGACATCAAGGACGGCAAGGTGCTCGTGGAACTCGACAGCACGGACATCAAGACCCGCATCCAGAATCACGAGATCGAGTTCCAGACCACGGTCTCGAATTACATCGACGCCGACGAAGGCCGCGAGATCCAGAAGAGCGAGAACCAGAGCCTGGTCCGCGACATGAAGGAGAACAGCACCTTTGCGCTCATGGACTTTGAGAAGTACCTGGGCCGTGATCTCACGACGAAGCTCCTTGAGGATGCTGGCCTGCCGAGCTCCGTCGAGTCGCTCGACAAGTATGCCGTCATGCTGGACAACCAGGCGAACACTCCGGTGGACCCCGCCGTGGCCAAGTCCACCGCTCCGGCCGGCGGCAAAGCCAAGCCTGGAACTCCTGCTCCCGCGAAAAAGCTTACGGCCAGACCTCTGCAGACCCGTGTGGACTTCTCCCCCTTCCTCGAAGGTGCGGCTGGCGGTGACGGTGAGGCCCAACAAAAATTGCGTCAGCTTGAGGATGAGCTTCTCCTGCGCAAGTCCGAGCTCGCCGTGGCCAAGCAGAAGGTGGAGTCCTCTGAGCGCCTCGCAGCCCGCAGCTTTATCTCCAAGACCCAGCTCGAAAACGATCAAGTCACGCATGAGAAGGTCACTCTCGCCGGCAAGACCGCCACCACCGAGCTCGACCTCTTCAAGAAATACGAGTTTTCCAAGCAGTGCGCCCTGTTGCTCTCCGCCTATCGCGAAAGCCTGACCAAGCTGGAGCGCACCGTCCGTGCGAACCGTTCCAAGATGGCCCAGGCTGAGACACGCTTCCAGACCTCGAAGCGCCGCTATGACATGGAGCTGGCCCAGCGTGAAGACCTGGAGCATCAGCTCAAGGCCTGCACCATCAAGGCCACCCAGCCCGGTCTGGTGGCCTACGGTGACCTGGATGCCGGTGCCTCCTACAACTACAGCAACAGCATCGAGGAAGGTGCCACCATTCGTCTGCGCCAGACCATCCTCACCATCCCGGACATGAGCCAGATGGGCGTCAGCGTGAAGGTGCATGAGTCCCAGATGAAGAAGGTGAAGATCGGCCAGAGCGTCCTCATCCGTGTGGATGCCGAGCCCGGCAAGATCCTCGAAGGCCGTGTGGCTGAGCTGGCTCTCATGCCAGATTCCTCCAGCAGCCGCTTCACGCCGAACTTGAAGGTCTATCCCGCCAGCGTCCACATCAACGGAGCCTATCCCTGGCTTCGCCCCGGCATGAATGCCAAGGTCGAGATCGTGGTGGATCAGCTGACGGACGTTGTCTTCGTCCCGGTGCAGTCCGTCGAGGTCGAGCAGGACCAGCACTTCTGCTACATCCGCAGTGGCTCCAAGCTGGAGCGCCGCTCCATCAAGACCGGTGTCTTCAATGACGAGTTCATCGAGGTGCGTGACGGTGTGAATGCCGGTGAAGAGGTGGCTCTTTCCCTGCCGAAGAAAGCCGCGACGGATGAAGCCCGTCCTGGCAACCATGGTGCTCCTGCGGGGGATCCTGAGCAGCCCACCGAGCCGAAGGGCAAGGGTAAAGGCAAAGCCAAGGCGGTGGCAGCGGTCGCCCCAGCACCCACCACGGCGGCTCGCTGATCTCACGCTCCGTCAATTTTCTTCAGCCCATCGTTCCTGGATCATCCATGCCTGAGCCCATCATCAGCCTGCGGGACATCAAGAAGTCCTACCAGATGGGGGACATCACCAGTCATGTGCTCCAGGGCATCTCCTTTGACATTTTTCCAGGGGAGTATGTCTGCATCATGGGCCCTTCTGGTTGCGGCAAGTCCACGCTGCTGAACCTCCTGGGCTGCCTCGATCAGCCGACCTCGGGTGACTATTTCCTCGGTGGCCAGAACGTCGCCACCCTGGAGGACGATGACCTCTCCGCGGCGCGTAATCGCAACCTCGGCTTCATCTTCCAGAGTTACAACCTCATCCAGCAGCTCACCGTCCTCGAAAACATCGCCGTGCCCATGTACTACGGTGGCGCGGAGGATGCCAAGATGCGTGAGGTGGCTGAAAAGCTGGCAGGTCAGGTCGGTCTCAGCCATCGCCTGGGGCATAAACCCACCGAACTCTCCGGCGGCCAGCAGCAGCGCGTGGCCATTGCCCGGGCACTCTCCAACAACCCCCTCGTCATCCTCGCGGATGAGGCCACGGGGAATCTGGACAGCAAGTCCGGCCAGGAGATCCTGGCCATGTTTGACGATCTCAATGCCCAGGGGCGCACCCTGGTCTTCGTGACCCATGACGAGCGCATGGTGGAGCGCTGCACCCGCATCATCCGTTTGAAAGATGGTTATCTGGACCGGGACGAGCCTGGCGCCCGGGCCAGGAAGCTGGCGGCCTGAGAAAAGTACTCATGCGCTTCAGCGCGTGAGAACCTGTGAAACCCAGGGATAGCCGAGTCCTTGAGAAGTGCGGAAGTCCGTCCGTGGATCGGCCCAAGTGCGGGCTAAAGCCCATCACTACTTTTGGGCTCCACACGGCCACGGAGCTCCTCTTCTTTCAGAGAAAATCCATTTTCCACTTCCCCAGGGGCTGAATCCGCGCATTCTCCGCGCCGCTCACTGCGTTGAGCACTCATGGAAGCCGTCAACATTCAGTTCGCCCCCGAGACTGGCACCGAGGAACAGTGGAACGAGGCCTATGCGCGCCTCGCTGACTACTTTCGTTCCTACCAGCTCCACAATCGCATTCGCCGTACCCAGTTGATTCTGGAGACCCTCCGTCGTGCCGCCACGGCCCACCAGAAGGATCCCTCCCGGACCCCAACGACGCATAGCATCGAGCAGGCGCGTCTGATGCTGCGCGAGTGGCTGGCGGCGATCTACAGCGACATGAACCTGAACGAGTCCCAGCTTGAGGCCACCGGCCGTCTGGGCTTCCACCTCAGCGGCGGTCCCGCCCGCTGGCCAAACTTCTTTTTGGACAAGGACAATCTGCCTGACGCCATGCGGGAGGCCATGCGCGCCGCCGTCCGGACCTCCGGCCCCGGCATGAGCGTCAGCAAGATGACCCCGCGTAACATGGACCTGGGCATTGTCTCGGACGTGGCGGAAGACACCTTTGATCGTCTCGGCCGCCATCCGATTCTGCGTTACTCCATCCTCCTTGGCATCGTTGGTGGTGTGCTGGGTTACCTCTACCATCTTCTCGCATGAGCGTCGTCGGAGCACAGACTGCCAATATCAATCTCAATGCCGGGATGCCGCCGAAGCGCATCGCGCGCATGCGCCGCGCCACCTTCTTCTCGTTTGTGGGACTGGGCACCATCGTGGGCACCTGGCTCATGTACACCTACCTGGCAGAGCAGGGGATGAGAAAGGCGGAGTGGCTGCTTCTGGCCACTTTTCTGCCGCTTTACTACCAGCTCAATGTCGGCTTCTGGACGGCCATGTTTGGCATGTGGCTGATGAACCGGCCCAAGCCGGATCCGTTGAACCTATGGCGCACTTTGAAGCCGGAGGATCATGAGTCGGAGATCACCGCCAGCACGGCCATCATCATGCCCGTGTTCAATGAGGACGTGACGCGTGTCTTTGAAGGTTTGCGCGCCATCTACCTCTCCCTGGAGCAGACCGGCCACTCGAAGAACTTTGACATCTTCATCCTCAGTGACTCGAACCAGACGAGCCAGTGGATCGAGGAGGAAACCGCCTGGCTGGAGCTCTGCCGCCAGCTCAATGCCTTCGGTCGTATCTTCTACCGCAAGCGCCGCAAGCCCATCAACCGCAAGAGCGGCAACGTCTCCGACTTCTGCCGCCGCTGGGGCAAGCGCTATCGCTACATGATCGTGCTGGATGCGGACAGCCTCATGTCCGGCAGTCTGCTCACCAGCATGACGCGCATCATGGAGAAGAATCCAGGCATCGGCATCCTGCAGACCTTTCCGAAACAGATCGGCGCGGAAACTCTGCTCGGCCGCGTCATGCAGTTTGCCCAGAGCCTCTACGGCCTGCCCTTCATGGACGGCCTGGACTACTGGCAGTGCGGCGAGGCCAATTTCTGGGGCCACAACGCCATCATCCGTCTGGAGCCCTTCATCAAATACTGCGCGCTTCCCGCGCTGCCGGGCAAGGAACCCTTCGGCGGCCATATTTTGAGTCATGACTTCGTGGAGGCCGCTCTCATGCGCAAAGCTGGTTATGCCGTGCGCCTGCTGCCGACGAACCGCGGCAGCTATGAGGAAGGCCCGCCCACCTTGGTGGACATGCTGAAGCGCGACCGCCGCTGGTGCCAGGGGAACATGCAGCACTTCTGGCTGCTGTTTGCCAAGGGCTGGCACTTCATGAGCCGGATCAATTTCGCTCACGGCATCCTTAGTTATGCCAGCAGCCTGCTCTGGCTGCTCTTCCTGGTCTTCTCCACCTTCCTGGCGGCCACCCCGGTGGCTCACATCGATCCGCAGGCCGTGCTGGCCATGCAGATCCTGCTCGGAGTCACCGTCATGCTGATCTTCCTGCCGAAGTTCGCCATCCTGCTGGATGAGATGATCACCGGGCGCATGCACAAGACGCTCAAAGGCCGAATGCTGACCTACATGAGCAGCATGGCGGACACCGTGGTCTTCACGCTCATGGCTCCCGTGCTCATGATCTTCCACTCCCAGTTCGTGGTCTACACCGTGCTGGGCAAAGGCGTGCGCTGGGTCACCCAGCGTCGTAAAGTTGATGGGGGTGTGGACTGGGCCGAGGTGTTCTTCAATCTCTGGCCCATCACGGCCATCGGCGTGGTCTGGGGTGTCATCGCCTGGATGGTTTCGCACGGATTCCTGCTCTGGATCAGTCCCATCGTCGGTGCCTTGCTCATCTCCATTCCCGTGGGCATTCTCGTTTCGGGCAGGAGCTCCGGCCTGCGCTTCGGCCTCTTCCTCACCCCTGAGGAAACCGATCCCCCGACGGTGTTGTCCACGATGAATAGCAACCTCACCGAGATCAAAGGCCGCATCCATCTGCCGCCTGAGCTCGAGAAGTTCCACGGCCTGCTCCAGGTCTGTCTGGACCCGTATGTGAACGGCCTCCACGTCAGCCTCCTGCGCCGCCGCAAGAGCATCGACGTGTCACGCGCCTATCTCGACCAGATCGCCGACCGCCTCATCAAGCAGGGGCCGTCCTCCTTGAGCCCGCAAGAGATGAAGGCCATGATTCACGACACCGAGACCATGACGGATGTGCACTACCGCATCTGGTCCGCGCGTGACTCTGACCTCGCCCCCTTCTGGGCCACGGCCATCCGCCAGTACAACCTCGCCGCCAGCAGTCCCTTCACGCATACCCTGGCGCAGCAGACTGAGCCGGTGCTGGCTTGAGGAAGAAAGTACTCATGCGCTTCAGCGCGTGAGTACCTGGCACATCGAGGAACGTCAGAGTTCTCAAGCAGCTCGGAAGTCGATGGGTGGATCAGCACGGGTGCGGGCTAAAGCCCTGCACTACTTTGGACAATGTACTCATGCGCTTCAGCGCGTGAGTGCCGTTCCGTGTTGTCGGTAATGCAGAAGTCCATCCGTGGAGCAGTCCAGTGCGGGCTGAATCCTGCACGACTTTGCGACTACTCCTCCTCTTCTTCATCAAACTCCAGCTCGCGAACGCCGCCGCTGGTGGCCTTCTTCTTCACGGGGGAGATGTTCCGGTGCACCCACACACTCTGCATCATGCCCATCAGGAACAGCGTCACGATCATGAACGTGCCCCCGTAACTGATGAACGGCATCGGCAGACCGATCACCGGCAGCATGCAAAGATTCATGCCCGCGTTTTGGAAGGTGTGGGCGAAGAACATGGCTGTCACTCCGACGACGAGAAGCCTCCCGACCTGGTCGCGGGCACAGAAGGCCACAAACACTCCTTGAATCAGCAGGAGCGCGATTCCTGACAGCACGAGCACCGCTCCACGGAAGCCAAATTCCTCGCAGATGACGCCGAAAATGAAGTCACTGTGTGCTTCGCCTTCGGGGAAGAACATGCGGTGGATCGTTCGCTGCTCCGGCACCTTGGCAGAAAGCGGCCCCTTGCCTTCAAATCCTGCTGAAGCTACTGCGGTCTGGACATAATTTGGCACCCAGCCGTCACCCCTTGTGTCCACCTTCTCCATTTGATTGGTGAGCAGATACCATGAGGTGTCGATACGAGCCTGCTGGTAAGGCTTCAGCACAAAGAAATAGATGACGGGGATCAAGCACAGTGTCCCCAGGATGAGGGAGATGATGTAGCGGAAAGGGATGCTGCCCACCAGCAGCATGGCGATGAAGACCGGACCCCAGACAAGGCCGGAACCAAGGTCTTCCTTGATCACCATGCCGGCTGGAATCGCCGCTGCGAGACCGCCCACGATGATGCGTAGCCAGGGACGACGGAACACCGGCCAGATGCGAGGCAGTTCACCGAAGATCACCGCCAGCATCACAATGCCTGCCATGATGGCAATCTGCGAGGGCTGCATGCGAAGTCCGGCGATCTCGACCCACGCCTTGTTACCCTTTACCTCCACACCGAAGATTTCCAAATACACCAGGCTTGCTATGCCTCCCAGATACAGAGGAATGCAGGCCCAGCGGACCCATTTATAATCTAGCAGAGCGGCGATGAAGAGAAATGGAACGCCCAGGCCCACCCAGGTGATCTGATCTTTCCACTTCATGTCCAGATTCAGAGGCGAATCGATTCGAAACGACGACGCATTGAAGATCGCATACACGCCGAAGGTCAGCAGACCCACCATGGTGAGCATGAGGATCCAGTTGATGCCGAGGAACTTCTTGAACAGCGGGGTCATGAAACAGGAAAAAGAAAAGGGAAGGGCTAGCCAAGCTCAGGAATGGAGGCCAGCAGCTTCCGAGTGTAGTCGTGCTGCGGACGTTCGCAGACATCATCGGCACTTCCGTGTTCAACGATGATGCCACGATTCATGACAATGATATCATCACTCATGTGCCGCACCACTGCCAAGTCATGGGCGATGAAAAGATAAGTCAGAGCAAACTCCGTCTGCAGATCTTTCAGCAGGTTCAGGATGGAGGCCTGCACGCTCACGTCCAGGGCACTCACCGGCTCATCGCAGATCAGAAAGGTCGGCTGCACCGCCAAGGCACGGGCGATGCCGATGCGCTGTCTCTGACCACCACTGAACTCATGGGGGTAACGGGCCAGGGAATCCTCCGGCAGACCCACACGCTTCAGAAGTGCCGCAGAGGCAGCGCGACGCTGCGCACGGCCACGATCCTTGAAATGAATCTCCTGCGGCTCGCCCAGGATGGATTCGATGGTCATGCGCGGGTTCAGGGAGCCGATGGGGTCCTGAAACACCATCTGCATCTCCTTGCGTAGCGGGCGGAAAGCCGCCTCAGACATCGCCAGGATGTCCTGGCCCTGGTAGAGTGCCTTGCCTCCGGTCGGCAGGATCAGTTTCAGTAGTGCCCGGGAGACCGTGGACTTGCCACTGCCGCTCTCCCCCACCAGACCCAGGGTTTTCCCCGGCTGGATCTCGAAGCTCACCCCGTCCACCGCCTTCACGACATCACGCTTTCCCAGCCCCGAACGGATCGGGAAGTGGACCTGGAGATTTTCGACACGCAGCAGAGACATGGAAGCCGATTCTACGCGACGAACTCCGACTGTCACGCAGGCTCTTGGAGGTCTTTTTGGGGAGCGATGCTCGCTGAAGAGCGATAACCGCGAAACCTTGGCCGCTTGAGCGTCAAGGGTTCTGAAAAATGTTCACCGCCCCTGAAAGAGTTCGGTATTGAGGAGCTGGCAATGGATTGTTGCTGGGCACTTCCGTGAGGAAAAAACCAGCACCATAGTTCATGCCTGGAATGATCATGCCACGGAAGGACACCATGCGTTTTGCTCCTCCGAGACCGACACCGGCGGAGGCTGGGTCAAATTCGAACTTTCCGGTGAAAAAGCCAGTGGGACCATAAATGTCGATCTTCAGCTTGGAGAGATTAGGCTTCGGTATGATCGCAGTGCTGGCTGCGGTCAGCGTGAGTGGCTGGTTCAGAAAGGGTTTCATGTCCAGATTGGCCTCAAAGCGGGCGTTTAGATTTCCGACGGGTGTGTCAGTGAGCAAAAGTTGTCCGGGGCGAAGAGCCCGTCTCTTGTAAAAGTAAGCGGTGGAAATTGCTTTGAAGCCCTCCGGGAACACTCGCGATTGAGGATTGGGCAAGCGGAACCAGACAAAGGCGGAATATCCCGATGGCGTGCCCAAGCCAAGGAGGGTACTCATGCTTGCAGAAGCGTGGTAGAAGCATGGCAGGCCGAAGGCTGGACTATACTTATGACCGGGCTTAACAAGCTCGGTTCCTATCGTGAAGCCAGTGCCATCAGGGAGCGTGCCGAAAAAGTTGGCAGAGTGGGTGTTGGCCGAGATATGCTTTGTCCCGAAGCCCTGCCCCTTGTCGGGCGAGCCACCGCTTTGAAAGTCGAAAAAGCCCGAATGATCTCCCACATGCAGTTTCTGTTCCGCACGTGAGAGGGATTTGACCGGCCAGAGCACGCCGCCAGATGTTGGCACGGCTCCTCCCTCATCGGTGATCGTTGCGCGGATAAATCCGTCCTCATCCTTGCTCAGGCTGAGCGATGCACCTGTCACGAGGCCGGGAATTTGAACGGGTGCTACGATGCCATCTTCGTCAGGACGGAAAGTGCCGCTGAAGCGGAGGGTACCCTTTTTGCTGCGCAGCTGTCCGCTGTATCTGCCCGAGGCCAAAACTTGGACCTTCAGGTAGCCACAGGGGAAATCGGACTCCTGATAGATGAAGTCGCCAGGACCGGTCGCAAACAAGCCAGAGTAGGTTCCTGGCTCCGGATAGGGGCCGCCGGGTTGATCTTCGGCGAACTGAATGACGGTGGTCTTTGAGCTGCTTCCCAGCGCATTTTGAGCTGTCCATGTGACTTGATATGTCCCCGGCCTGAAATCGTCGACCATCCAGAATCCTTGCTCATCCAGAGACGTGCCTGGAGGCAGGCCGGTGGCCCGAAATGTGACCGGTGGATCGCTCCTGCCTGCCGCGACGACGACTCCTCCGTAGCCTGTGGAGGGCGTATACATGCCTGAAGGCGCGGACACTATTTCTGGAGGGAGGTGGTCCTCAAGGTCGTAGTGGGCGATTTCAATGCTGGCACTCCCCACGGTTAATGTTGCCGTCAGCGGGGGGAACGGATTCATGCCAGAGGGCACTAAATAGGCCGAATCGAAAAACCAGGCCGGCGACAGCAGAACGAGTGTCCGATGGAATCTGCCAGCGTATAAGGCGGGGTCATCATACACACTCCATGAAACAGATCCCTTTCCCCAAAAACGTGTCGGCAGTTCCAGTGGGGCTGAAGAGCGCAGTGGGATGACTTTGTTGATCCGCTCATACACGGTGACCTGGAAGTCGCGCGTGAAGACAACGCCGCTTTGATTGACCACCTTCAGTTGATAAGTGCCGGCATCGGCGGGTCTGGCGCTGGCAACAGAGAGGGACGCTGCTTTTTGCGCTGCTAATGCCCGTCCGTTCAAGCTCCATCGGAAGGTGGTGACGTCTGCGCTGATGCTGGGTGACAATGAAAAGCCTAAACCTGCCTCGACAGCCACAGGAGCGAGATCAGAGATAGGATGGGTGACATCCGGGGCAGCCGCCAGCAAGGTGCGGATGCACGCGATCAGGCAAAGGCTGTGGAGGATGACGGCAAGCGCTCTCTGGCGGAAAGAAGATGTCATGAGGGGAGGAGTGACTGCCCTTGTCCAGGGCGCCCGTCAATGGGTTGCTTGTTCCCGACATGAGATCGCCGTAGGCAAGTCACACCGGTCCTTGACCGCACGGCATTCCTGCCACTATTATTGGTCTCCATGACCGCGCCCGCCAAGGCTCTGCTCCTCCTTCTTTCCCTGCGACTCACGCAAGGGTAGGCGGCCCGCGTTTCCTCGTCATGCCCTTGCTGTCACGTCACAGCATTCCTCCACCAAGGATCAGGAAAAGAATCTCTTCCTGGAATCCTGTCATCTTGTTAATCCTGTCTAAAGAATCTCCGAATCATGTTAACGTCCCCTGCCACCAAGTACCAGCGCTTTGACCCCGTCAAACTGCCGAACCGCCGCTGGCCCTCCCAAACCATCGAGAAAGCACCTATCTGGTGCTCAGTCGATCTGCGCGATGGCAACCAGGCCCTCGCCGTGCCGATGAATGTGTCCCAGAAGCTCGACATGTTTGATGCGCTGGTGAAGTGCGGCTTCAAAGAGATCGAAGTCGGTTTCCCCTCCGCCTCAAACACCGAGTTCAGCTTCAACCGCCGCCTCATCGAGGAAAAGCGCATCCCGGATGACGTCACCATCCAGGTGCTGGTGCAGGCCCGTGAGGACTTGATTGAAAAGACCGTGCAGAGCCTGATCGGCGCCAAGCAGGTGGTCATCCACATGTACAACTCCACCTCGCCGGCGCAGCGCAAGTATGTGTTCGGCAAGTCCAAGGAGGAAATCATCGCCGTGGCCAAGAATGGCGCGAAACTGATTAAGGACCGCCTGCATCGCCTGACGGAAAGCGGCACCAAAGTGACCCTGCAATACTCCCCCGAAAGCTTCAGTGCCACCGAGGTCGAGTTTGCCAAGGAGATCAGCGAGGCCGTGATGGAAGTCTGGCAGCCCACGCCGGAGAACAAGATGATCCTGAACCTGCCGGACACCGTGGAGGTCTGCATGCCGAACGTCTATGCCGACCAGATTGAGTGGATCTGCACGAACATCAAAAATCGCGAAAGCCTCATCATCAGCCTGCACACGCACAATGACCGTGGCACCGGCACCGCTGCCACAGAGCTCGGCTTGCTGGCAGGCGCGGATCGCGTGGAAGGCACACTGTTTGGCAATGGCGAGCGCACGGGTAATCTGGACATCGTCCAGGTGGCCATGAACCTCTACATGCACGGCACCGATCCGAAGCTGGACTTCAGCAACATGAACGGCCTGATCGAGATGTATGAGCGCACCACTGGCATGACCGTGCCACCGCGCCATCCTTACTCCGGCGAGCTGGTCTTCACCGCCTTCAGCGGCAGCCATCAGGATGCCATCAAGAAAGGCCTGAATGGTTACGATGATCACAAGACCATCTGGGACGTGCCCTATCTCACCATCGATCCGCATGACATCGGCCGCGAGTATCACGAGGTCATCCGCGTGAACAGCCAGAGCGGCAAGGGCGGCGTCGCCTACCTGCTGGAGAGCGAGTTCGGCATCGAACTGCCGAAGGACATGCAGCGTGAGTTTGGCCCCATCGCCAACGACATTGTGGACTCTCTGGGTCGTGAAGTCAGCGGTGCGGAGTTGAAGCAGATGTTCTGGAAAGAATACATCGAGCGCGAAACACCCTTCTCCCTGCATCACTTCCACGCCGATGGCGTGGACGGCGTCTTCACCTGCCGCTGCAGCATGGTCAAAGACGACCGCGAGATCGGCATCACTGGCGAAGGCAACGGCCCCATCGCCGCCTTTGTGGATGCCCTCATCAAAGATGCTGGCGCACCGAAGTTCGAGGTCGTCTCCTACCGCGAGCAAAGCCTCAGCAGCGGCACCGGTGCCAGCGCCCTGGCCTACATCCAGATCAAAACCGGCAACGGTAAGCTGGTCTGGGGAGCCGGTGTCGACACCAACATCGAGCTCGCCTCCATCAAGGCAGTCGTCAGCGCGGTGAACCGCACAAAGTAGTCATGCGCTTTAGCGCGTGAACACCCGTCATACCGTGAGATGAGGTTCTGGGAAAAGAATCACGTCTCACGGCGGGTGCGGGCTGAAGCCCAGCACTACTTTGCCGTGAACCGGCCTTGGTTATCGTTCTTACCCTCTTGCGTTATTCTTTTCTCTCGCGGTGTACCTCTTTGAGCCTGCGCAGGCCCAAACTTTGCACCGCAAGAGGAAGGAGGAACGCAAGAGATGGGACGCTTTTCTGGTAAACGCTCTTCTAGAAGGAGGGCGGAGGCGGGATACTTTCCCTTTGCCACCGGCCCTGCCGTGTCTAAACAAGGCAGGACATGTCTACCCCTAAATCACCCTTCCGCATCGGCGTGGCCGGTGTTGGTGCCATTGGCAAGAACCACGCCCGCATCATGGCGGAGATCGCGGCGAAGAGTGATGGCGCGGTGGTCTTTGGAGCCGTCTATGACGCAGACCCGGGCCGCGCGGCGGAGTTTGCGGCGCAATACGGCACCTATGCGGCGAGTGATCTGGCAGATTTTGCCTCCCGTGTGGATGCGGCCACTATCGCTGTGCCGACTATCTATCATCGTCCTACGGCCGAACCATTGATGCAGCGCGGTATTCATGTGCTGGTGGAGAAACCCATTTCGGAGAGCTACTCGGAAGCGCAGGCCATGATTGCCTTGGCGCAAGAGAAAAATGTCATCCTTCAGGTGGGGCATATCGAGCGCTTCAATCCCGTGCTGCGTCAGCTTGAGGAGCGCATGAACCAGCCTCGCTTCATTGAGGCTCATCGTCTTTCCCCCTTCCCGAACCGCAGCATGGACATCGGGGTCGTCCTGGATGTGATGATCCATGACATCGAGATCGTGCTGCACCTGGTGAAGTCACCGCTCGTGCAGATCGATGCCGTGGGCATCAACGTGCTGACCAAGCGCGAGGACATTGCGAATGCGCGCCTGAAGTTCGCCAACGGCTGCATCGCCAACATCACTGCCAGCCGCATCAGTCCGGAGAAGATGCGCAAGATCCGCGTGTTCCAGCAGGACAGTTATCTCAGTCTCGACTACCAGGAGCAGAGCGGATGGATCTACCGCAAAGACGGCATGCAGATCATCCGCGAAGCCGTGGAAGTGGAAAAAGACGAGCCGCTGAAGCTCGAGATCGCCGCCTTCGTCGAATGCGCCCGCCTGGGCAAAGGCCCCGTCGTCAGCGGTCAGGAAGGTGCAGAGGCCGTACGCATCGCGTTGGAGATCACCGACCAGATCGAAAAGAACGCGGCCCTGGCGGGATAAGGCTTCCGCAGTCGCGATAGCGTCCCGGAGTGCGGTGGCAGAGATGCACGGGCCGCCGTGCATCGTCGACACCGCTCTCGTGCGCACTTGGCGCTGCCTAACAACGAAGACGTTCGCTGCGCACACAGCGGTGTCGCGCTTGAGCGCTTCCCACCGCATTCCACGACGCTGCCGCGCCTTCGCATCACATGCTCCGTGCCAGCGTCACATCCGCTTCGATCTGCTTTTTCAGCTCCTCGATGCTCCCAAACTTCTGTTCGGGGCGGATGAAGTCACCGAGCTTCACTTCGAGGTTTTGGCCATACAGATCTCCGCTCCAGTCGAAGACATGCACTTCGAGCGATGGCGATGTTTCTCCCGTTTCCACCGTGGGTCTCACGCCGAGGTTGGCGATGCCGGAATACTCCTGCCCATTGATCTCAGTCTTCACGGCATAGACACCGAAAGGCGGCAGTAGATCCACCTCAGGTGCCACATTCGCAGTTGGGAAGCCCAGCTGGTTCGCGAGCTGACGGCCGCGCACGACTTCTCCATACAGCGCATAGTCTCGGCCTAACAAACGACCCGCTTTAACGAGGTCACCGCTGGACACCGCGTCACGGATCAAGGTGCTGCTGACCACCACACCATCCACGCGGATCGGAGGGACTCCATAGACGGCGAAGTCCTCACGCTCGCCATGCTCCATGAGCAGGTGAATGTTGCCGCTGCGGCCTTTGCCAAACGTCCAGCCATACCCCACGGAAATGCAGCCCAGTGGACGGCAGTCGCGCACAAGGGTATCGATAAACAGGGAAGCTGGCGTGGCGGCCGTGGCTTCATCAAAGGGGCAAAGTAAGGTGGTGGAGATGCCCATGCGTTCCAGCAGCACCTGCCGGTAGGCCGCGCCGCAAAGTCGCCTCGGCTCGGAGCCCGGACGCAGCACGGACAGCGGATGCGGATCAAAGCTCATGACCACGGCCGTGCCGTGATGTTGCGCGGCATGCTCCTGCGCAGCGCGGATGACCTCCTGATGCCCCACGTGCAGCCCGTCAAATACGCCGATGGCGAGTGCCACGGGGCCTGGAACGGAAGCGAGTTGGTCGAGCGAACGGAGGACTGTCATGCTGACGGGGATTTACCCGTGCATCACACGACGTGCAACGCACGGCTGACCAAAGTACTCATGCGCTTCAGCGCGTGAGAGCACGTCACGGGGCAAGATGGAGCATTTCGGAAAGGCCGAATCGCACGGAAGATCAAGGTGGGTGCGGGCTAAAGCCCTGCACTACTTTGCCAATCACCGCCCGCCACCCAGCACCCGCATTTGCGCACGGTACTCACGCGGCGTGCTGCCCACCACTTCACGGAAGCGGCGGTTGAAGTTCGCGAGGTTCCGGTAACCGCAATCCAGCGCGATGTCGGTGATGTTCTGCTGATCTTCTGCGATCATTCGGCAGGCACGGCCGATGCGCACTTCGTTGATGTATTCGGGCACGGTCTTGCCGGTGCGGGAACGGAAGAATCGGCTGAAGGCGCCTTCGCTGAGATGCGCGAGCTTGGCGAGCTGCTTGCGGTCGATGTCCTCGGTGAGGTTTTGATGAATATGATCCACCACGCGCTGCATGCGGTCCTGGTCACCGGAATGCAGAGCAGGTTCATAGCTGGCACTGGCGAGCGTGTTGAGATCCTTGGAACGGGCGAGCGTATCGAGGATGCCGAGCATCTCAACGACACGAGTGAGGCCGGTGGCATCGGCCATGCGGCGCATGCGCGCCGTGATGTCGGCACGGGTGGCTCCCTTCACTTCAAGACCACGTGCCGAGCGGCGCAGCAGGCTCTTCACGTTTTCCATCTCTGGCAGGTTCATGAAGTCAGAGCCGAGGAAGGAATCCGTGAAGCGCACGATGATGGCATCCACTGAAGCACCGGCGACTTCGTCCTGGTGCCAGACGTGAGGCAGGTTGGATCCCAGCACCACGAGGTCACCATCACGCAGTGGCGAGATGTTGTCTCCGACGACGCGATGTCCGCGGCTGCGGATGGCGAGCGTGATCTGATACTCGGGGTGAAAGTGCCAGCGTGTGCCGTAGTCAGGGCCATGCACGACTTCGCAGTGGAACGACTCCCAGTCGCGGCGCGGGACTTTTTCAAAGACAGGCTTCATGGTGGTGGCGCTATTAACTGCGATCCAGCCTCCGAACTCAAAGCAAAATGCTCACTTTGCGCTCTTTAGATGGAATGAGGGCGGGATAGGGCAGGGCGGCAGCCCCAAAGTACTCATGCGCTTCAGCGCGTGAGAGCCCCGCAAGCCCAGGAATGGCCGAGTTCTTGGGGGAGTGTAGAAGTCGGTCTGTGGATCCTGGTGAGTGCGGGCTGAAGCCCTGCATTACTTTTCTTGGGCCACCCAGCGCCGTGGAACCTCCCATGGAGCCAGGGCTGCGCAGGCCCGGGCCTTAAAATCGTGAGTCAGTTCTGACTTCGGCACCCCGATCGTGCATTCCACGTCTTGTACACGTTCAGGATCACGGCTTGGTGTGCCGCTGATGGTCACTGGAGAGATGCCTGTGGCCTCGCGGATCTTCGCGGCGATCTCACCCGGGCTCAGCTTGCGGCTGGCCACATTGATGCCTGCCCCGACACAGCGATCCAGGACCAAACGGCCATCACTGACCTCGATCACATCCCAGGTCAGATGCTCAGGTGTGGAAAAGACCTCGCCAGAAAGCTCTTCATCATAGCCCATGCCTACCGCATCACTGATCACTCGCAGGCGGCCTTCCATGTCTGTGTGCGCCTTGATGTCCGGCAGCAGATCGCCCAGATCCTGGGGGGAAGTGCGGAGATCCAGCGATCCGTCGTAGCTGATGGCGCCACATTCGCTGGTCCCATAGAGATTGTGCAGCTTCAGGCCAAAGACTTCCTTCACGCGGCTTTCCAGCTCCAGTGAGAGCGATGAACCTGCGGAGACCGCCAGGGATACGTGGTTGAGCTCCAGCCCTGAGATAAGCCAGGCCTTCCACATGGCCGGCACGCCGGGCAGGAAGACCCGCTCATGCTGGGCCAGGGCCTCGATCATGCCCGTGGGGAAGGGGGTGGGCAGCCAATGGGTCGGCACGCCATGAAGCAGGGTCTGCAAAACGGTGGTCGTGAGCCCGAAGGAATGTGCCACGCTGAGAGGAGCCAGCGCCACATCGTGATCACCCAGGCCCAGCGCTGCATGCAGGCGGTGCACGTCAGCGGCGATCTGGTCAAAGCTGAAGAATTGGCAGCGCCGCACCCCTGAGCTTCCCACGGTCTGCTTGATGAGGGCGGCTTTCTCCTCTGGCACGGAGTGCGGCACCCGGCGCTGGCGGTCCTTTTCCACCACCTGCACGGGCTTGTCGGTCAGGAAGCCCGCCAGCAGGGCCAGCATCACGTCCAGGCCATCTCCCTGGGCCAGGTGGTATTCGCCGAGCTTGGGGCAGAGCAGGGGAGGCTGAGCACGCGCCCGGTCCTCCAGCTCGCGAAAGGTGAGCGCGCCCTCAGGATGCCAGAGGGCGGTTTCACCGCCTTTCTGGCTCAGGATTTGTTTCCAGCGTTCACCAAACATTTGACACTCAGGGCCTCGCGTCCTTAAACCGAAGGAGCAGGGAAGTGATAGTGGCAAGTCTGGTGCATGGCTTCAAGCGCTGGAATCCATTCTGCTTTCGTGGTCGTTCTCTTTTTTTCGTTTTGATCGTGTCGGCATCTTCTCCTCAACGCATCCTGGTCACTGGCGCGGGCATCATCTCGCCGCTCGGGCTGGACTGGCGGGAGAACGAGGCCTCGTTTCGCGCTAACCGGATGAACTTCACTCCGGTGACCGCCTTTGATGTCAGCCAGCGCATCGCGAAGACGGCCGCGCAGGTCACTCTGCCGGACGAGCGCTTGTTTTTAAAGATGCCACGCCGCCGTGATCACCTCATTGATCGTGGCACGAAGATGCTTCTGCTAGCCATTCGAGAGGCTCTGGCCATGGCGAAGCTGCCGGGACTGCAGGGCATTGATGCGATCATCATCGGCACCTCAGCGGGCGCGATGAGTGTGGGGCAGGACTACTTCCGCACGGCCATCAGCAGCTCCAGCCGCGTGCCGGGACAGCTCTCACGCGTGGAGTATTACCAGCCGCAAAAGCAGGTCGCCGCGATCGCGGCCGAGTATGACTGGCACGGTCCCATCATCATCGTCTCCAATGCCTGTGCCAGTGGGGCGAATGCCATCGGCGATGCCATGGCGATGATCCAGACAGGCAAGGCTCGTCGCGTGCTTGCGGGTGGCTATGATGCGCTGGCCGAACTGGTGTTTGCAGGTTTTGATACCCTGCGCGCCCTGGCCCCCAGCGGCATCCCGCGGCCATTTGATGCTGCGCGCGATGGTCTCGCTCTCGGTGAAGGCGCGGCCGTGATGCTGCTGGAGAGTGAAGCGGCCGCTGCCGAGCGTGGTGCCGAGGCTCTCTGTGAAGCTGCAGGTTATGCCACGGCCACGGATCTGCACCACCTGACCCAGCCAGACCCGGAGGGCAAAGCCGCCATCCGCACCATGGCTGGCGCTTGTGCCATGGCAAAAGTGAATGCCTCACAGATCGACTACATCAACTCTCACGGCACCGGCACGCCATACAATGATGTCGCCGAGGCCAGTGCTATTCAGACCTGGGCTGGCAGTGATGCCGCACGCATCGCGCTGAGTTCCACGAAGTCCGCCATGGGCCACTTGTTAGGCGGGGCAGGTTCGGTGGAGGCTGTGATCTGTCTCATGGCCATGCGTGGCCAGTGGCTGCCTGCCAGCCTGAATGTGCGTGAAGCCGATTCTGCGGTGTGTTTCGACCTCGTGCGCGAGTGGCGTGAAGCTCGCGTGAAGGTGGCGTTGACCAACAGCTTTGGTTTCGGCGGCACGAATGCCACGCTGGTGCTCAAGGAACTGTCTGAGGCACCCGCATCGCCATCTCCGAAGCATCCCGCGACGGAAGCGCCTTCACTGCTCATTCTCGGCACGGGCGCTGTGTCTCCAGCAGGCTGGGGCACGGCAGCGCTTGTGAATGCGGTGACGGAAAAAACGGAACTGCCAGCCACCGACGATCCTCGCACTGTGGGCTCCAGAGACTGGGAGTGTCTCTCCCTCAGCGTCCCAGCGGCACCACCCGAGGCGCTCCCCAAATTTGCGCGCCTGCGTCGTGCCAGCCCTGTGACGAAGTTCGCCATGGCTGCTGCTCTGGAGGCTCTGGAAAAAGCAGGCTTCCCGAATGGCCAGGGCGTCGGACGGCTGGGCATCATCCAGTGCATGTTCAATGGCTGCGTGCAGTTCAGCGGCCGCTTCTATCATGAGGTCATTGAGACTCCGGCGCTCGCCAGTCCGCTGATCTTCCCGGAGACTGTCTACAATGCACCCGCATCACACGTGGCGGCCTTCCTCGGCGTGGATGGTCCTGTGACCACATTGGTGGGTGAATCCAGCGCCATCATTGAAGGTGTCTTCATGGCGCATACTTGGTTAGTCCAAGGGCTGGTCGATCGCGTGCTCGTCATCGGTTCGGAGGAGGGAGACTGGGTCGCTTCTGAAGCGGTGAGCTATTATCACCCGGATTTGAAGGCTTCCGAAGGTGCCGGTGCCTTGCTGCTGTCCCTCGGAGATGTGGGGTTAAAACTCACCCCGACGCCTGCTCGTGCTTTCTTGAGTGAGGCTGAGCGTGCTGCAGGTTTGCGGGACATCGTTCAAAACTTGGCCATGCAGACGGAGGGGCAGTTCGTTCGCGTGAGCGGGCTGTCGGGCGTGAATATTCTCGATGAGTCGGAGAGTGCAGCCTGGAGCACTGCTTGTGAACCTGTGGTGACGACCATCCATCCGCGCTCCGTTCTCGGAGAAAGCATGGGCGCCGGTAGTGCCATCCAGCTCGCCCTCGCAGCAGAAGTCGCCCGCCAAGAAGACTGTTCCGTGCAGGTCATTCTGCCAGGCAGCCTCTGCGCGGCTTATGGAAGTGTGATTTCACCCGCCTAAAGTAGTGCTGGGCTTCAGCCCGCACCGATCTCGAACAACACGCTGGACCTGGATTGTCCGAAGACATGGATCCCGATCTCATGGCCTGACTGAGCTCTCACGCGCTAAAGCGCATGAGTACTTTGGCGGCTGGCGCAAGTCTGACTCGCTGGCGGCGTTAAATGCGTTCTCATTTCGTCACCGACCATGAAACGCATCGCCATCGCCTCTCTCCTTCTCGCCACCACCTCTCTGCATGCCGATGACTGGCAGCCAGAAGCAGGTTTCAAAAGCCTCTTCAATGGCAAGGATCTCACCGGCTGGTGCTTCCGCGCCAAGACAGACCGCAAAGATCCGAAGATTGGCGAGGTGACGGAGAAGTTCGATGGCAAGACCACCTCCAGCGACAACTACTACAGCGCGAAGGACGGTGTCTTCTCCGTGAACTTCCCCACGGAGATGGACAAGCTCACGGGCCAGATTTACACCGTCGAGGAGTTTCCAAAGAACTTCATTCTGAAGCTTGAGTTCCGCGCCAGCGTGAACGCGGACAGCGGCATCTTCATCCGCAAGCCACAGCTTCAGTGCCGTGACTACCTCGTGGCCGGTCCTTATAAAGAACTGAAGCAGTACAAGCCCCAGGAGTGGAACCAGGTGGAGGTCGTGGTGAAGGACGGCGTGGCCCGCTGCACCTGCAATGGCGAGGTCCTGGAAGCCGAGTTCAAGCTGCCCGAAACCGGCCCCATCGGCCTCGAAGGTGACCGCGGCCTCATGGAATACCGCCACATCCAGTTGAAGGCGGTGGAGTAAATCTGGTTAGGCCTTTTTAGCCCTGGGAACGAACAGCTCGCGGCGGGCGGCGGCGAAGGCGCGCCGGTTGCCGCGGGGTTGTTCGCGCAGGTAGAAACGCCAGAAGGTGGAGAGCACGCCGGCGGCTGGCTTGACACCGCAGCGCCGGAAGTTGCCGTAGAGGGAGCGCAGGTCGCGAATCACACGCTCAGGCTTTGAGGCGAGCTGCACGCGGATGCCTTCCATGTCGATGAACCAGAACTTGCCTTGTTCATCTTCGAGCAGGTTCTCGCAGCGCAGGTCACGATGGCGCAGGCCGCCCCCGTGCAGCCGTCCGATCATGGTGCCGACAGTCCTGGCATGCTCCAGATCACCACCCGTGGAAAAAAAGGTGCGGTAAGTCTTTGCCCCCGGCACGCGCTGCATCACAAGGTAGCAGTGCTGGATCAGTCCGCGTCTCGGCGCCACTCCGGAGGCAATGGCGGCAGCCACAGGCAGCCCCAGATCCTCCAGCAGGCGGGCTTTGCGGAAGGCGAAGGTGGCCTTGGACGGCCGGATGAGATCCAGCAGCGCATCAGTCGGCTGGCGCACGTTGTAGCGCTTCACCACCAGACGGTCGTGGTAAACGAAATCCGACTTGCCGCCGAAGAGCCCGCGCTGCCGGCTGATGATGTTCTTTTCCGGCTCCTTCAGGATGCTCTCCAGCTCAGGATAATCTACCGCCTTCGGGTGCATGCGCCAGTTGATAGGCCCGACCTGCAGCCAGTGCGCAGGCACACCTGCTCCGGTGCATAGGCGCCAGCAGATGGTTGCGATCCTGGAGAAACCTGGGGAGGGCATGGGTGGAAAGCCTTCGAAATAGGTGAGGCCAAAGGTTCAAACAACTATTTCTTCACAGGACCGTCACAAGTCCGCCTTTCATCCCGGACACGTCAGGGGGCAGAGTTGTGTGAAATCAAAAAAATAGGCTTGCCTGCCAAACCGGCGGTCTGCTAAAAAGTATGACAATTCCGCGTTCCCCCCAGCGGATGGTCAGGCTGAAGTTCAACCTTCCACCCTCCCCATCGACATGCTGACACCCACTGACATCACTGAATATGGAGAACGCCACGTAGAGAAATGGCTGACAGGTCAAGGCTACCGCTGCTTCCACAACACCCAGCGGCACGGCACCAAGGACCTTGAGGCCCGTGGCGGCGAGAACAACATGCTGATTCACGTGCTCGCAGGACTGGCATCGCACTCATTGCCAAACCTCTCCCAAACGGAGCACGACAGCGTCTGTTCACGCGCCATCATGCTGGGCTTTGATGCCTGGCTGGCAGAGGTGCAGATGGATCGCCATGGCGACCAGGTGGGCGACATCCAGTGGAAGCAACTCACCTGAGCTTGCCTGCGGCACCACGCTGCACTTGTGCCGCCGGGCCAGCTAAGCAGCCATCTCGCAGTGCGAGATGGCTGACTGCTTTTTACATCAAACCAAGAGGGGAAAGATAGCTGACAGGGGGGGCGGTTGTTCGCTCCCTCACTGCGCCACCTTCAGCCAGCGCTGGCGGAAAGCACGGTTCTCTTCCATAAGCTGGGCGGCCACCGTGGCGGAGAGATTTGTCAACCCGGCCACGCGGGCAAATGCGGCGATCTCCTCCTGGCGCAGGTAATACTCCGTGCTGTCCGTGGTCTGCGCGGCGAAGTACTGCGCGGCATCCAGCAGCGTCTGGGCAGACACATCTGCCAGCGGGAGTGTGAGCTCGCCCCGGCTCAGGGAGATGGTGACGGTGTCGAGCGTGCCAGCCGTGAGCTTGCCCTCGATGCTGCCGCCTCCACGGCGATGCAGAGGCCCCGAGTATCCGCCGCGGGTTTCCAGGTCCGTGAAAAGCCGTGTGAGGAAGTTGCCAGCCTGGGCATGCAGATAGCGCTGTCCATCCAGGGCGGACTGAACTTCGGGACATTCGAAGCGCATGTCACGCAGCATGGTCGTGACACGCTTGTAGTTATACCCTTCGATCAATGTCGGGATGGTGGCCAGGATCTCATGCCACTGCCCCAGCTCACGCTCACGGAGCACGCGGTCCGTGGCGATCTGCCGGTCCTCCTGCTCCAGTTTCAACCGGGACAGCTCGCTCTTGATCGGAGCTTCCCATCCTTCGATCAGAGCTTTCAGGCTGGGCACTTTCTCAAGCTGTTTGCGCTGGGTGCGCAGGGTCTCCAGCACCTTGCGGCAGTCATCAATGGTCTTCGGCAGCGCTGGTTCGACCAGGGCCACGGCGAGCGCCATGTCCGCCTCATGCTGGGCCACGAGCTGTGCATAGGGCGGGATCCAGTTCAGGGTCACCAGAGCCGTGTCAGCGCTCTTTTGGAGATCACCGAGATGAGATTTGAAGTGACTCAACAGACGGGCGCCGAGGCGGGCATCACCGAAATGCCACTCCGCCAGACCATGAATGAGATAGCCCAGGATGGCTTCGTTCTCCGTGGAGTAGTCCAGTTCGTCAAGGTCGATGCCCGGGGGCATGTTCTTGGTGAAGCGCTCGCCCAGAGTGCGGAAAAACCCGACGAGGTTTTCACTCACCAGCATGCTGCTGCCGCTGCCCGTGTTCTGGCTGAGCGCGGTCAGATGCTTGGCGGCATCAGGCTTCCTGTCGCGCATGATGTCACAGATCGCGGCGTTCACATGAGCCCAGTTCAGCGTTGGCTGGCGCAGGTCGTCACGGATCAGGCGCTCGAACTGATGGCGCGCTTCTTCATACTGGCGTTTTTCCAGCATCAGACTGCGCGCGGCGATGAACCTCTCCGCCACGGTGCGTTTGTCATCCGCCGGCACCACCACACCATCACCCGCGAGTTCCTGGCTGCTGGTGTCCAGCCTCTGGGTGACGGATGCTGCCTTGCGCTGACCTGCGAACTGCACGGTCCAGCCCACCAGGAAGGCCACCAGCATGGCTGCGGCGGCAGTCATGGCCCAGCGCATGCGCCGGCTGGTTAGGCGCCAGCGGGTGACGTAGCCTTGGTTCAGCAGACCTTCCGCGAGACGCAGCTCGTCCACGGTCTCATCATAGTTCGCGCAGCGTTCCTGGGGGCGGAAAGCCAGCATGCGGTTGATCGCATGAATGGTTCGCGGGGCGAAGCGCATGCCGCTGTCTTCCAGTGCTACACGGCGGCATTTGATCATGCGCAGTTGCTCGATGCTGTCCGTGTCCGCCTTGTGCGGGGGCTTGCCGGTCAGGGCATGATAAAGGGAGGCACCGAGGCTGAAAATATCGCTCCGATAGTCTTCGCGGTTATCCAGCACCTTCTCCGGAGCCACATAGTAGGGCGTGGCCCAGATCTCGCCAGAGTTGTCTCCGCCTCGGTCGACGAAGAGCGCCAGGCCAAAGTCCACCACCTTGGCGGTGCCGGTTTCGGTGAAAAGGATGTTCGCTGGCTTCACATCGCGGTGAATCAGGCCCATCTGCTGGGCGGCGCGCAGGCCCTCAGCCACCTCCAGGCCGATGCGCAGGGCCTCGGTCTCCTTGATGCGGCCATCCCGGCGGATGCGCTGCTCCAGGTTCCCGCCGTCCACCAGCTCCATGGCGATGTAGAAGTAACCCTGGTCATAGCCCACAGAGTAGAGCTTGATGACGTTCGGGTGGTTCACATTGGCCGTGATCAGGGCCTCCTGGCGGAACTGCTCGATGCGGGTGGCATCGCGGCTGTAGCGCTGGTTCAGGATCTTCAGCGCCACGCGCCTGCCCAGGGTCTCGTCTTCAGCCTCGAACACCCGGCTCATGCCACCCTCGCCGATCTGGCGGATGATCATGAAGTGGTCGAACTTCCGCCGCACGCGCACCATCTGCCCGCAAAAGGGGCATTTCAGCTTGGTGAAGGGGTCCAGGGAGGTCACATCGATCTGGTTTTGGCAGACCGGACAGGTGCTCAAGTAGGACTGTTCAGGGACGGGATACACTCGGGAAGGGTAAAAAAGAGAGGATGTCTGGAGTTTCTAGAGGAAGGAACGGGCCAAGGTGAAGAGGAAAAAAGCGTTGATTTTGGAGTCAGGTGTGGGCTTTTGACTCATCTGTGGCGTTTTTGTTCACGCTTGTCGTATGCCAGAAATTACAGATTGCTAAATTAATTCGAAAATCGACTTTCAAACTGTGGAATGGACCCTCTCTGATGCCGCCGAAGCCGGCTCCCGACTCGACAAACACCTTGCTGGCCGCTTTTCCGACCTCTCCCGGGCTCGGGTGCAGGACCTGATCAAGGACGGCCATGTGAGCCTGAACGGCCGCCCAGCGAAGGCCAGCGCCACCCTAAAGCTGGGGGACCAGCTCACCATGACCATCCCCGAGGCTGTTCCCGTGGAGGTGGTGGCCCAGGACATTCCCCTGGACGTGCTTTTTGAGGATAGTGACATCCTGGTGCTGAACAAGGCCCCCGGCTTGGTCGTCCACCCCGCCGCTGGAAACCCGGATGGCACCCTGGTAAATGCCCTCCTCCATCATTGTGACGACCTCAGCGGCATCGGCGGGGAGATGCGCCCCGGGATTGTGCACCGTCTCGACAAGGATACCTCTGGCTGCATGGTCGTGGCGAAGAACGACATCGCCCACCGTCGCCTCACTGAGGCCTTCGCGGAGCGTCGCTTGAGCAAAATCTACCTCGCCGCCATCAACGGCCTGCCGAAAGAGCAGGGGGGGCGCGTGCAAAACATGATCGGCCGTCACCCCGTGGACCGCAAACGCATGGCCATCCTCTATGACGGGGCAGGGAAGGAGGCTGTGACCGAATGGGAGCAAGTCGCCACTTATAAAGGCAGCGCCCTCATCCGCTGCAAGCTCCTCACCGGCCGCACTCATCAGATCCGCGTGCACATGCGGGAGAGCCTCGGCCACCCCATCCTCGGGGACCCGATCTATGGTAATCCCAAGCGCCAGATCGTCCCCGTGACCCGCCTCATGCTCCACGCCTGGAAGCTCAGCTTTCATCACCCGATCCATGATCAGCCCATGAATTTCGAGGCCCAGGTGCCGGAGGAGTTCAAGCCGTGGGTGGCAGGGATGCAGTAAAGAAAGAGGCCGGTGACGATACCTTGACTTGCACAGGCCGTTTGCTTGCGGCTTCCCTGCTTCATATCGGCTCAGGTGTTCTTTCCCGCTTGAAGCGGCACCCTCGTCACGTTTAAGACCAGATCCCCCATGTTTTTTGTCGCCCAGCCAGAGCCCAGCCGTCTTGGAGATGTCTTGATGGCATTCCTCAGCATCGTTTTTGAAGGTGCCCCTTACATCCTCGTGGGCACCGTCCTTTCGGGCCTGATCGCCGCCTTTTTAGACTCGCGGTTGCTGGACAAGGTGCTGCCGAAAAACGGCGTGCTCTCCACTCTCGTGGCCGGGGTGCTGGGGCTGGTGTTTCCGGTCTGTGAGTGTGCTGTGGTGCCGGTGATCAAGCGTCTGGTGCAGAAGGGCCTGCCGGTCTCCTGTGCGGTGACCTACATGCTGGCTGCGCCGATCATGAACCCGATCGTGGCCATCAGCACGCTCACGGCGTTCAAGGAGTTCCAGAAGGTCACAGGCTGGGAAACTCTGGGAAATGCCACCATGACCATCTCCCGCCTTTCGCTGGGTTATGCTGTGGCGGTGATCGTGGGCCTCATCGTGCTTCGCTTCCGGCCTGATCAGATCTTGAAACCCAAGGTGGTGGAAGGCATCGCCAAGGCGAATCCGGATGCCGGGCATGCGCACGCTCCAGCCTCCAGCTTCAATGCCAAGCTGGTGCATGCCATGCGCGCTGCCATGGGAGATTTCCTGGACACGACGATGTACTTCACCATCGGCGTCATCATCACCTCGGTCTTCAACACCCAGGTCGACCAGTCCATCCTGAACACCGTCGCTTCGAACGAATGGCTGGCTTTGCCGTCTATCATGGGGCTGGCCGTCGTATTGTCCCTGTGCAGCACCTCGGATGCCTTCATCGCCGCGCCCATGGCAGTCTTCTCCATGGCGGCGAAACTGGCCTTCCTGGTCTTCGGCCCGATGATGGATATCAAGCTGCTGTTTATGTATTCGGGCGTGTTCAAGCGCCGCGTTGTTCTCGCTCTCCTGATCGGTCTGTTCTTCCTCATCGGCGTTCTCTCCGAGCCGTGGATGATGATGATCCAAAAGCTGGCTGCCAAGTAAGTCCCCGCCCGCTGCTCCCGGTTCACCGTTTTCTTCCTCTTTGCTCTAAGCCCTCAGCTCTTCGCTTCTATGTCCGGAACTCGCACCACCATCCACTTCATCGGCGTCCTGATCATGCTGATCTGGAGCGCCGTGCTCCTCTATTTCCACATCAGCGGCCGTGTGAACGCCTATCTGCCGCCGGACGGCATTTTCCGCCAGATGGTGCTCATCGCCGGCATTGGCATGGGCGTAGTGGGGCTCTTCAATCTCTTCACCACCCAGGCAGATGACGGCGGTTGTTCCAGCCATGATTGTGATCACGATCATGGTCACGGGCATGATGATCATCACCACCACGACCATGGGCACAGTCATAAAGAGGGCTGCTGCGGCCATGATCACAATCACGATCATGGGCATGCAAAGGGGCACGTGCACACGAAGGATTGCGGACATGATCATGGTCACGACCATGACCACTCGCACAAGGATTGCGGCCACGATCACGGTCATAAGCACGATCATGAAGGCTGCTGCGACCACGATCACGACCATGGTCACGCACACTCTCATCAGCACGCACATTCTCATGACCATGGTCACGGCATCCTTGAGGAAAGCGCCTGGCCGGGACGCATTGCCGCCATCTTGATGCTTATCGCTCCGCTGACCTGGGCCGCCTTTAAAAGCCCGGATCGCTATAGCGGCAACGCGGTGGTGAACAAGGGGCTCTACAACCCCAATTACGAAGACAAGACCAACGCGGAGAAGTTTGCCCTGCGTCCTGTGGACAAATCGGCGCCTGCGGCTGCCACTGCCGCCGTGAAGACGGAGCGTGCTGCGCCGAACCCAACTCCGATGCCGGACTCGGCACCGCCTCCACCGGCCCAGTTCAAGGATGCGGACAAGGTCGCCAAGGCTGCGCCTGCACCTCCAGACAAGGCACAGAGCTTCGGTAGCTTCACCCTGGAAGACTTGAAGAAGCAGGTGCCGCAAAACAAGAATGGCGACTTCGTTCTCGAAGTGCCTGAGATCTACTACACCGGCGGCGATCTGGAAGTGCAGAAGGTCATCACCGGCCAGTCGGTGGAAACCACGGCCCAGGTGCTGCCTGAGAAGGTGAATAATGCGGATGGCCATCGCCTCCGCATCTTCCGCCTCATGGTGCAGTGCTGTGCTGCGGATGCGCGTCCTTATTCCATCCCCGTCGACTTCGGCAAGAAGGCTCCTGAGTTCAAGGAGATGAGCTGGGTGAAGGTGGTCGGCAAGATGTCCTACAAGAAAGAGGGCGACCAGGTCGTGCCGATTATTGAAGCCACCAGCATCGAAGAAACACCCGCTCCGGCGGATGCGATGATCTATTGATTCATCACGAGGGCATGTTCTTGGTTTCCTGAAAGGAGCCAGGAGGCTCCGAGTGTCTGGCAACGAAGAACCATGAACAACGAACCGTGAACGGTTCGGTTCGAGGTGAATTCTTTGTCACACTTTGCGACATGGTGGTCGTGGGTGACGCTACAGGCCTGTAAAATCAAGGCTTCCAGCGTCATGACATGATTTGTGACGGCCGCGTCACTGTCGGAATCGTTGCTTGGGATTCGAGTCTGGCAGCGCTTTGGGCGCGGCGTTCATGCGACGTCTCGCGTTCATTCTCACCCTCATGCTGCCGCTTTCCCAGGCCTCAGGCCATGGGGCTTATCATGATGAGTTGCTGCGCATCGGTCATGAGCTGGAAACGAAACCGGAAGACAGTTCGCTATACCGCCAGCGGGCTGTGTTGCACATGGGGCACGAAGACTGGCAGGCAGCGTTGGTGGATCTGGAGCGGGTAGATCGTCTGCAACCTGACGCATCTGACACGAATGGTTTGCGCGGTCAGGCGCTGAATCTCGCCAAGCAGTGGGCGGCAGCACAGGCTGTGCTCTCGCAGCATCTCACCCTTCATCCGGATGATGGTGATGCCTTGTTTCAACGCGGACGTGCGCGCCGGCATCTCGATGACAAGCAAGCGGCAGTCACTGACTACCGTGCAGCCTTTGAAAAGGAAGGGGCCCGACAGACCGAGCAGGTGAGCGAGATCGCCGAGGTCATCGCAGAGCAGGATGGTGCAGATGAGGCCGCGTTTTTCCTGGAGCAAGTGTTGGTCAAGGCAGGCAATGAGCCGGGTCTGCTCCAGCAGGTGATCGATCTGTATCTCCGCAGTGGTCAGGTCGAGCCTGCCTTGCGTCACCTTGAATCACTTCAGCGTGTGATGCCGAGGCCTGAGCCCATCATGGCGCGGCGCGCTCAGATTCTATCAGAGGCAGGGCGTCAGGCTGAGGCCAGGGAGGCTTGGACGTCTTTGCGAACTCATCTGCTGGCACTGCCCAATCTCGACCGAGGCACCGCGGCCATGAGCCAGCTCCTCCAGCAGGCAGATCAGGCCCTGGGCGTGACCACCCTCGCGCCGGTCAGCGCGCCTCCTGCCGCACCTGCACCCTCTCCCTCACTCCCGAAACCATGAAGCTCCCATCCTTCTTCACTGCCTCGTTACTCTTATGCCTGCCGACGCTCACCCTTGCCCAAACGACTGAGTTTGGAACACTGAGCGTGGTGCAGAACGATGGGGGTGATGCCACCACTTCCGTGACGGTGACGAAGCTGGCCGGGAGTTCACCGAACTTCGCCGTGCGCAGTGGCAGCACGAAGGGCGACTTTAACATCACTCTGGGATACACGAACGACTACAACACGGGTGTGCTCATCAGCTCCGTGGCGCAGAACGGACGCAACAACAATGCCACGGGGGACACGATCGGCCAGTTTTACGCAACCAGTGCCGTTCAACTCGACAGCACCACGACGCCTAACCGGTTTTATATTCCGGTGACCAATTGCTCCAGCGCTGCTGAGGAGGTGAACATCAACGTCGCCGCGGCGCATTTCCCCTACACGCAATGGATGGGGGGACTGGGACGTAACAGCGCGGCGACGAACGGTGGTGTCACGAACACCTTCATCGGTTCGGCAGGCATCACACTGGGCACGCAGTTCACCACGACGGGCAGTGGTTCGTGGGGGCTGAATCTCACGTCCGTCAATGCCGCTTACACCGCGCAAAACGGCATTCTGCTTGTCAGTCACGTGAAGGATGAGGACAACTTCGCGCTCTCCAAGGCCAACGCTGATGGCAGCTTCACCCTGTATGTGCGTGACAACTACGCGGACGGCAGCACTCTGGAGCAGGACCCGATCGCCTTCGTGTATCTGCCTGCGGCGGATGTGGGCACGAAACGTCTGAAGGCACTGGGCCGTGTGAACAGCAATGCCACCACGGATGTCAGCGGCGGTACCTTCACAGTGACTAAAGGCAGCACAGGGCAGTGGCACCTGAGCATTCCTGGCCAGAGTAATGCCACTGGCACTCTCATCATCAGTCATGAGGGCGGCGGCACGAACAACTCCGACAACATCATCTCTTATCAATGGGACGCGGGGAACTCGCGCTGGACCATTGAGAGCCGTGACATCCCGACCTCAGGGCTGGCCGCTTTGCAGGACGGTTCCGCTGGCACGGATGACATGTTCAGCTTCGCCTTCTTTGAGGCTCCTGGCGCGCCTGTGGTGTCCATCACCAGCCCAACCAACAATGCCACCATCTACACCGGCACGGCCTTCACGGTGGATGCCACAGCCACAGATGCGGACGGCACGATCACACAAGTGGAGTTCCTTCGGAATGGCGCCGTCATCGGCACGGACACCACAGCTCCATTCAGCGTCGCTGAAACTGCTCCCTCCGTCGGCGCTTATGCCTACACCGCTCGTGCCACAGACAACAGCGGCATCAGCACCACCAGCGCCGCTGTGAACGTCACGGTCACCTTGGATCCAGGCAACATCCCGTCTAACACCGCGCTCTACTTTGACGGCGTGAATGACTATGTGACCATGGGCACGGCCCTCGAGCTCGGTGTGGGCGGGCCTCCTTCCAATGGGATGACGCTGGAGTGCTGGTTTCGCAAGGAAGGCGCGGGTGTGACCTCATCCTCTGGCAATGGCGGCGTGACGGCCGTGCCTCTGTTTGGCAAAGGTCGCGGTGAGGCGGAGAACAGCAATGTGGACTGCGACTACTTCTTTGGTATCACCACCGCTGGCATCCTGGTGGCTGACTTTGAAACCTATCCGGCCACAGGTTTGACCGCCGGTCAGAACTACCCCATCACCGCCACGAACACACCGATCACCAATGGCGTGTGGAACCATGTCGCGGTGACCTATGATGGTCCGACAGCGACTTGGAAGATGTATCTCAATGGAGTCCAGGTCGGCTCCGCCACTGCGGCCGCAGGCGCCCTGCCTCGCTACGATAGCATCCAGCATTTCGGTATCGGTGCCGCCATGACTTCCACCGGCGCGCGTGAAGGTGCTTTCGCGGGCACGATTGATGAAGTGCGTGTCTGGAACTATGCACGCAGTGGTGAGGAAGTCGCCGCGACCAAACATCTGGCCATTGCCACCGCTCCCGGCCTCGTCGGGCGTTTCGGTTTGAACGAAGGTACGGGCACGACCACAAGCAGCAGTGCCGGTGTGACCGTGGGTTCCCTGACCAATGGACCGCTGTGGACCGTGGGTGGGCCTCTGACAACGAATGAAGCTCCGACGGTGGCTCTCACGGCTCCTGCAAATGGCAGCAGCATCGCGGCTCCTGCTACAGTCACAATGACGGCCAATGCCAGTGACACGGATGGCTCGATCACAAAGGTGGAGTTCTTCGTCAATGGCACGGAAGTCGGTGAGGACGACACCGCACCCTACAGTTTCCAAGTGACCGGTCTCGCCCAGGCGGACTACACGCTGACCGCGAAGGCCACGGATAACTTCGGTCTGAGTGTCACCAGCGCTGCTGTCACGCTGCATGTCACGCTGCATGTCACGCCGCCGCTCACCACACCTCCGACAGTCTCCATCACCGCGCCGGCAAACAACAGCACCTTCCTGGCTCCGGCGATGGTCAACATAACCGCCGATGCCGGGGACAACGATGGCACCGTGACCAAGGTGGAGTTCTTTAATGGAGCCACCAAACTCGGCGAAGACACTTCAGCGCCCTATGCCTTTGCATGGGGTAACGTGCCGGTCGGGAACTACGCGCTTACGGCCAAGGCCACGGATGACATGACCGCCACCACGACATCCTCTGCCGTCGCTGTGCAGGTCGTGGTGAACCAGTCGCCATCCATCACGCTGACTTCACCAGCGGATGCTGCGACAGGCATTGGCGCTGGTGGCACGGTGACTCTAAATGCCTCCGTCTCGGATCCTGAAGGCCAGCCGCTCACGGTGACCTTCTATGGCCGTGAGAAGTCTCCGGCTGCAGGTCCGGATTTCACGCTGATGACACTGCCTGACACGCAGTTCTATTCTGAGAACCTCAACAATCGTCTTACTCAGTTCACCAGCCAGACGAACTGGATTGTCTCCAGCCGCGAAAGTCTGAACACAGCCTTCGTGGCGCACATGGGTGACATGGTGAACACGGCCACCGTGGATCAGGAGTGGGTGAATGCCGATGGTGCGATGGACATCATTGAGAACCCGGTGACCACCATGCTCACCCACGGCATTCCCTGGGGCGGTGCTCCCGGAAACCATGACGTGCAAAGCGGTGGCAACGTGAAGTGGAACCAATACTTTGGCACCTCACGCTGGAACGGCCGCCCCTATTTCCTGGGCAACTACGGCACGAACAACGACAACAACTATCAGTTCTTCAGCGCCAGCGGGCTTGATTTCATCGTCATCAATCTGGTCTACAATGCGAACACTGCCGGCACACAGGCGGTCATGGATTGGGCGGATGCCTTGTTGAAGGCTTATCCGAACCGTCGCGCCATCGTGACCAGCCACTGGCTCGTGAATACCGGCAATCCGGCCTCCTGGGGAGGTCATGGCCAGGCAGTGTATGACAACCTGAAGGACAACCCGAATCTGTTCATGATGCTGTGCGGCCATGTGCATGGCGAAGGCCAGCGCGCGGATACTTTTGAAGGCCGCACCGTCTACACCATCCTGCAGGATTATCAGGGACGTTCCGGTGCTCCCGGTGGCCTTGGCGGAGGTGATGCCTGGCTGCGCTACTACACTTTCTCGCCCGCGAACAACATGATCTATGCGAAGACCTATCGCACCACCGCGGACACTTATGAGACAGACACCGACAGCCAGTTTACTCTGCCTTATGACATGAGTGATGCCAGCGGCCCCTGGGTGGCGCTGGGCACAGTGAGCGCCACGGGCGGTGCGGCCACGCTGAACTGGACGGGTGTCCAAGGCTCAAGCGAGTACGAATGGTATGCTGCGGTGAGTGATGGGAGCAACGCCACAGGCAGCACTTCACGCATCTTCACCACGGCGGGGAACACCGCGCCAAGCGTGAGTCTCACCTCGCCTGCGGAAGGCGCGAGCATCGCGCTTCCAGCGCCAATAAGCTTCGCTGCAAATGCGACGGATCCAGGCGGAAGCATCAGCAAGGTCGAGTTCTATGCAGGAGCCACAAAAGTGGGCGAAGACGACACTGCTCCCTATGCTTTTGGCTGGACCGCCGTCTCTGGCAGCTATGCGCTGACTGCAGTGGCGATCGACAACCAAGGCGCAAGCACGACCTCGGCAGTGGTGAATGTGACCGTCACCAATCCGTCGAACGTGCCACCGACTGTGAGCATCACCTCGCCTTCTCATGGATTCACGACCGAGGACACCAGCCTAACCATCAATGCCACGGCTGGCGATGTGGACGGCTTCGTGACCAAGGTGCAGTTCTATCGTGGTGTCACGCTGCTGGGGGAGGACACGACCGCACCTTATTCCTTCAATTGGACGAACCCGGCGGTGGGCTCTTATAGCCTGACCGCCGTGGCAGTGGACAACGACACAGCATCCACGACATCATCCGTGGTTAGCGTCACCTTCACACCTCCGGGCAACTTCACCGGTGCCTACTCGCAAGACTTCAATGCCATGGGCTCTGCCGGCACAGCGCTTCCTGGAACCTGGAGCGTGAAGAATGCCGCGAGCACCACCAGCAACACCACCTGGGCTTCCAGCGTGTCCGCGAGTGATGTGGCAGCCATGACCAACGTCACCGCTGCTCTGACTGTGATCACGGCGCCGGCAGCGAACAACCTCAATGGTTACAATGCCGCTGACCTGGTGCCAGACACTGCGAATCGTGTGCTGGCCAGCGCACCCACCACCGTGGCTGGCATGGCCTTCCAGTTGCTGCTGACCAATGGCACGGGAGGTTCGATCGACGCCCTGAAGATCAGCTATGACACACTGCGCTACACGGTGGCTGGCGCTGCGAATGAGCTGCCGGGCTACTGGCTTTTCTACAGCCTGGACAACGGCACGACCTGGACGAATGCCAGTGCCTTCAATCCTACCATCACCACGGTCCCGAACACGGTGGGTACCACCGTCACGCCGCAAACCACGCTCGTGCTGAACGGCAACTGGAATGACGGCGCGCCACTGCTGCTGCGCTGGGTGGATGACAATGCGAGCCAAAGCTCCCCGGACCAAGTCGTCGGCCTCGACAACGTCAGCATCGTGCGCACGTACGCGGACACCGATGGTGACGGCATTCCGAATGCCTGGGAGGTCGCGAACGGCACGAATCCAAATGGTCATGATGCGGCTGGCAACGATGATTACGATGAGCATGATGCGTATACGGAGTTCCTCTTTGGCCTGAATCCGAATGCACCGGACCGCTATGAGTGGACCAGCACACCACAACCTGGAATAGGGCACGTCTCCGTGCAGTTCCCGACACTGCCCGGACGTTTGTACCGTATCCGCTGGAGTGATGACCTGAGCACCTGGCAGAATGCCACGGTCTGGATCGCGGGTGATGGAACCACCAAGTCCTTCCTGGATGATGGCAGCGCCACGGGCACACCGCCTTCCGCAGACGGCACCCGGTTCTATAGAGTCGAGGTTGTGCCTAACTTTTAATGAAATAAATGGATCGGGCGGAGGTGAGATGGTCTCGCCTCCGCCCGATGTCGTTTGGCAGGTGCTCCCCTATTTGGGGATCACCGTATAACCTTCTTTGCTGTCCTTGATGATCCAGCCGAGGGCTTCGAGCTCCTTGCGCAGGGCATCCGAGGCAGCCCAGTCTTTGGATTGCTTGGCCTGCCAGCGTTTTTCAGCGAGCTCGGCGATGTCAGCGGGGACCTCGACCGACCCTTCCTCGATCAGCGGTGGCAGCTTCACACCGATGGCTTCGAGCATGAAATGCAGTCCGCGATGAGCTGCGATAGCTTCGTCGGCAGAGATGGTGGCGGGCTTGGTCTTGTTGATCGTGCCAAAGATGGCGCCGAGGGCACCGGGCACATTCAGATCGTGGTTCAGCGTCTCCCAGGCATCCGTGAAGGGGCCTGGAGCGAGATCTGCGCGGGCCGGGACTGCAGGGCAGCCGCGATCTTGAAGAGCCTTGTCAAACTTCGCCAGTTTCTGCAGCGCCTGACGAGCCGAATCCAGGGAGTGCACAGTGAAGCTTAGCGGTGCGCTGTAGTGGCCGCTGATGAGCACATAGCGAACTTCAGAAGGATGATAGCCGCGTTTCTGCAGATCCTCGATCGTGTAGAGGTTGCCGAGACTTTTGCTCATCTTGCCGCCGTCCACCATGAGATGGGTCACGTGGAACCAGTGATGAGCAAATTTGCCGTGCGTGGAGCAGCAGCTCTGTGCGATCTCATTTTCATGATGCGGGAAGATGAGGTCAATGCCCCCGCTGTGGACGTCAAACTCCTCGCCGAGATACTCCAGGGCCATGGCACTGCACTCAAGGTGCCAGCCGGGCCGGCCTTCGCCCCAGGGGCTGGGCCAGTAGTTCGGGCCATCCTCAGCGCGGCGTGCCTTCCAGAGCGCGAAGTCAGCCAGGGAGTCCTTCGTGTATTCGTCGCTGTCCATGGCACCTGCCGAGGTCGAGGCACCGAGCTTCAGTTCACGATCTTCCAGATGTGAAAGGCGGCCGTAGTCGGCATAGGAGGACACTTTGAAATACACGCTGCCATCTGGAGCCGCATAGGCATGACCGCGCTGGATCAGCGTCTCGATCATGCGGATCTGATGCGGGATGTGCTCCACGGCGCTCGGCTCCACATGCGGAGGCAGGAGATTCAAAGCAGCACAGTCCGCGTGGAATTTTTCAGTCCAGAAGCGGGTGAAGTCGGTCAGGGACTGGCCGGCCTTCTGGGAGTCGCGGATGGTTTTGTCATCCACATCGGTGAGGTTTCGCACATGCAGGGTGGGCAGGCCGCCCATCTCGAGGACTCGGCGGAACACGTCCTGCGCCACGAAGGTGCGGAAGTTGCCGATGTGGGCAGGACCATAGACCGTGGGGCCGCAGCAGTAAAAGCGCAGGGTTTTGCCGTCCAGGGGCTGGATCGGGTGGGACTCGCGGGTGAGGGTATCGTGCAGGGTCAGGGCCATGAAGGGGCGCACTCTGCCGGGGGATGAGCCATGAGCAAGCGCGGCCTGATGTCCCAGTCTCTCTCCAATCCGATAGACAAAACCTGGGTGGCGCGTTAGAACCGGCCCAATTACCGACCATGAAACCCTTCCGCACCCTCGCTCTCCTCGCCGCCCTGACCCTGCCAGCCTTCGCCGCTGACGAAGTCACCATCTTCAACGGCACTGATCTCACCGGCTGGGAAGGGAACAAGGACCTGTGGAGCGTGCAGGATGGCACCATCACGGGCATCACCCCTCCAGACCCTGCCAATCCTGAAAAAGGCATCATCAAGCACAACACCTTCCTCGTCTGGAAAGCTGGCAAGGTGAGTGATTTCGAACTGACCTTCCAGTACCGCATCGAGAAGGGAAACTCCGGCGTGCAGTATCGCAGCAAGGAACTGGCCCCCGGCGAGTTCGGTCCCATCATCACCGGCTATCAGGCCGACTTTGAAGCTGGCGACAAATACAGCGGCATCCTCTACGAAGAGCGCGGCCGTGGCATCCTGGCCCTGCGCGGTGAGAAGACCACCATCAAGCCTGGTGCTGACGGCAAGAAGCCCGTCGTGGAGAAAGCCGGCACCACCGGTGACAGCGCCGCCATCCAGGCCAGCATCAAGAAGGAAGACTGGAACGAGTACAAGATCGTGGCCAAGGGCAACCACGTGCAGCATTTCATCAATGGCATGCAGACCATCGACGTGACGGATGAAGACGCTGCCAATGCACCGAAGGAAGGTCTGCTGGCCCTCCAGATCCATCAGGGCCCGCCGATGAAAGTTCAGTTCAAAAATTTCAAGCTCGTCCCGCTGAAGTAAGATCTCTCTGACGAAAGCACCTCCGGCACGTTCTTTGCTGCTTCCATCCATGCCCCCAATGCGTACTCGCTTCATGAAAAGTCTGCTGTCTGTCCTCCTGCTCTGGAGCGCCTCCGCCGCGCTCGCTGATACCACCGAGTACATTGTGTGCTCGGGCGGTCCGGCCCTGAGAAAGTGGGAGGACCTGCGCCAGAGCTCCATGCAGCATGACCGCTGGTGGGGAAACTTTGTGCGCACGGCGCGCGTGCGCATGCAGGAACTCCAGAAGCAGCAGCCTCCGGGTACCATCATCACCTGGCTGGTCTACCGGGACGCTTATCTCCGCCGTGCCAGTGAGGATCATGATGCGCTCACCGCGCATTGCGAATCCGTGCGTGACACCTACAAAATCAACCTTGTATGGTTCCGCACGGGGGATGATGTGATCAATTACATCAACCAGGGCGGCGGCCAGGTTTCGCGCAGGAGTGCCAAGATCAGCGGCTTCGAATACTTCGGTCATTCAAACAAGTTCTGCTTCCTCTTTGACTACAGCAGCGATGTCTACGCCAGCTCCACAGCTTGGCTTCATGAGGCTGAGCTCTCCCGGATCAATCGTGGCGCCTTCACCCGCAACGCCTATTGCCAGAGCTGGGGCTGTCACACGGGAGAAAGCATGAGCAAGGCCTGGAAGAAGGCCACCGGGGTGCCCATGGTGGGGGCCGTCGGGAAGACAGACTACTCCTTCATGCACCTGCGAAACTGGTCCGTGGCGCTGGGAGACGGGGCACGCTGGACCCGATAAAATGCCAGTTTTGAGCCTTTAGGTTCGTTCCAGCGTCTCACCATTCTCTTCAAAGACGTACTCTCCTCCTATGATCCGCCTGTCTTACGCTGCTTTCCTTGCCACCATGCTGGCACTCTGCGTGCCATCTTCCCAAGCCCAGAGCCAGGCTCCGAAGCGAGGTCCGGCCGCAGCTGATCTCGACACCTGGGCGGAGCGTGGTGACGCTGACGCTCAGTTCGAGCTCGGCCTCCGCTACCTCACCGGCGAGGGCATGAAGAAGGACGAGAAGGTCGGCAAGGAGTGGATGGAAAAAGCCGCGAACCAAAAGCATCTGCGTGCGCAGTTTGTCATGGGTTCTCTCTACGCGGATGGCGTGGGCGTGAAGAAGGACGAGGCCAAGGCAGTCGAGTGGTATCGTAAAGCCGCCGAGAACGGTTTCGCTCCAGCCCAGTTTGCCACGGCCATGGCGTATGATCTCGGGCAGGGCATCAAGCAGGATCCCGCAAAAGCCACGGAGTGGCTGGAGAAGGCTGCTGAGCAAAATCATCCTCAGGCCCAGACAGCTCTCGCCTCCAAGTATGAGCGCGGTGTCGGCACTCAGAAGAATGTCTCCAAGGCAGCTCTCTACTATCTCAAAGCGGCGCAGCAGGACTTCGTGCAGGCCATGAGCCGCCTGGCCAACCTCTACTACACGGGCAATGGCGTTCCTCTCGATTACCGCCGGGCCGGTGCCTGGTATCAGCGTGCGGCGAAGAGTGAAGATCCCTGGGCGGCGAACAACCTCGCCTGGTTCCTGGCCACCTGCCCGGATGAGTCTCTGCAGAATGGTGAGCAGGCCGTGCTGCATGCCTCCCGTGCTCTGCGCATGATGGATGAGTCTGGCGAGGATCAGCGCTACGAGATGATCGACACCAAGGCTGCCTGTCTGGCCCGCAACGGCGAGTTCCTGGAGGCCATTCTCTGGCAGAAACGCTCGCTGGCCCTTCTGGCGGAAGACAAGGACATCACCGAAGATGAGCGCAAGCAGCTCAAGAACGAGTTTGATGGTCGTTTGAAGCTTTATCAACAGGAGAGCCCCTACAACGAGCCCGAGCCCAAGTCTGACGTGGAAGCCGCCCCTTTGCCGCAGGACACCATCCTTCAGGACGAAGGCATTCCCGGCAGTGACTCCAAGCCCAAGAAGAAAAAGGGCAGCGGCAAGGGCACCGTGGTTTGAGTTGAGACCCTGGTTTAAAAAAAAATGAGGCAGCGAGCGCACGGCCCGCTGCCTCGGAATTGACTGGCCCTAGAGTTTTACTTCTTCTCTGAAAGCGCTCTGACCTTGTCAGGAGTCATGCCCATGGCAGGGAGGTCATAACCAAGAGTATCGCCATTCGGTTTGAAGCCGCTGCCATCCGCATCCACATAGATGGGGTTGTTGTAGGCGCAGGGGCGCATCTTGGCGTAGTCGCTGGTGCCGAAGCATGTTTTTGAGTCGCCGTCTTCATCAATGGCCACCACGATGAGGTGGGCATCATGCTGGATCGGCACATGGATTGTCTGGTCAAACTTCACGACACCGTCCTGGAACATCTTGGGATGAGCGGCGCGTGTGAAGTTCAGCTTTTCATCAGCGCGGCTGTTTACCAGCACCTGCACGCGGTCGATGTCCATCCAGTCCGTGCACTGCACACGCACCTTGAGGTCGATGCCACCGAGGGCGCGGTCGTCATCACCGGCGATCTTGCCATTCTGCGTGGTGACTTCAAGGAAGGGGCCGGTGCTGAGAATGAGATTACCCTTCTTCACGCGCGGGCCAATCTCCGCCCAGTCGATCTTCGCCGGCTCATCGGTACTGCTGGGGATGTAGCCGCGCCAGCAGCCCACCCCATTGCCATAAACGCTATGCGCATCAGCCACGCCGACAGCGGTCACGCGCAGACCTTGGTTCAAAAGCTGGCGCCAGATGAATTCGCGCACGGGATTGGCCTTCATCGCGAGGCTGCCCTTTGGGCGGTTAAGCTTGAAGGGCGCATCTGCGAGGATGTCAGTGCCTGGACCGTTTTCTGTTTCGCTGCCATCGATCATGGCACCCACGCCGACAAAGCCGCCGTCCTCGATGCCATCCCCATCGCGGTCGATGAACATGTTGGAGAGATCAGGATGGTTGAACTGGATCCAGCGGTCTGCGCGCTCGCCCTGCCAGCGGCGGAGCGTGAGAGCCGTGATGCGCGGGTCATCATTCCAAACCGGTGCGCCGCCATCTTGAAGGAAGGGTTCAGGCTCGAACGGGAAGGCATTGAAATGCTGGCGGCTGCCGGTGAGCTCCATGCCTTTCACGGTCTTGATGTAGGGATCGAGACCGAGTGACTTGATGATCGGTTCCCAGTCATACAAACGGTTATGCTCAGAGGTGGGAGCGAACTCGATATGCTCCACGGCGAGGTTGATCAGGCGCCCATCAGTATCGCAGACGTTGTCACCGCTCGGAGTGCTGTGGTTGTGGAAGTCACTGCTGATCCATCCTTTGGTGTCCACAAGGCGCTTGAGGGTGCCTTTAAAAACATACTCCTGCTGATTCGCCAAGGTGACTTCCTGGGACAGATGACTGTACTCCGGACCACGAACCACGACGACACGGTATCTCCCCGCTGGAAGCTGCTGGGTGAAGTGCCCATTCTCGCTGTGATACTGGTCCACACAGCCGTGAGCGCGCCATTTGGGTCCCAGGTCCAGCTTGGCAGCTTTCTCATCCAACGGTTCAAAGTGTGCCTTACAGGGAAGGGGCTTGCCGTCCTCTCCCGTGATCTCAAAACGAATGCGTGAAGCTGGGTTGAGCACAAGTTTAGGAGCCGTGAAACCAGCCTCTGTCACGGTCAGCGGCAATGGTACGCTGCCACGGCCGAGATCCTCAACTGGCAGTTCAACAGGGCCAAGCGGCAGCTTGAGTGTGTAGAAGCCTTTGGTGTCGGTATAACCAGGGATGGTCTTTTCACCGTCCGGAACAAGGATGGTTGTCGTTGTCACCGGCTCGGTTTTACCATCGATGATCTGACCTCTGATCAAGCCGACCTTGGTGCCTTTGGCGGCACGAACCTCGCCCACTGCCTCGGCCGGAGAAATGCCGACGGCAAAGAAGCGCTCGATCACGACCTCCTGCTTTGGAGCCATCTCGATGGTCTCCTCCAGTTTCTCAATGCCGGTGAGCTTCAGGCCGCTGACGGCATAACCACATTTGTGGGCAGGATTGATCGCGTCCACCCAGAAGATGCCGTCAGAAGTCATGCCGGTGTTGTCAAAGCGGGTGAAGTCACTCTTCGTGTTCACCTTCTGTGGCTTGTCCGTTTCATTGCGCAGCGTGGTGGTGATGAAGATGCCCTGCACACCGTCTTTGACCCGGTACTCATGGCGCTTGAAGACACCTTCATTTTTTCCGGCTGTGGTCACAGACTCCACGATGGCTTCACTGGCATCCTTCGATGGCACGATTTTCACATACGACACCTCGCCATGACCACAGGGGCCGTAACAGACAAGCTGGTCGTTGTTGGCACCACGCAGAGTCAGATCATAGAGGCAGCCTGGTGACACGCCATCGGGTCCGTAGAAGGTGCTCATGTTTGCGCGGCGCAGTGGAGCGTTCTGGGAGACCAGTGCTTCGACCTTGTCACTGCGCAGCACGAAGTCGCCGCGGATGCCATCGGCTTCCTTGCCTTTGGGGAGTTCTGTTTCGCGGCCCAGGGAGGCCTCGAAGACTTCGGCACCCCATGCTGGCGCACAGGAAAGTAGAAGGAGAGGGAGGAGTGATTTCATGGTGTGGAGTTGGGGGGAGTGTCTGAGACCGCTACGGGGTCGCACAGGGTGATTTTCCAAAGGATCACGAATGGATGACGATATCGTCACTCGCAGATCCATCGTGATGATCAGCCCTCCAGGAACACGCACATGACCTGGGCGGCTTTCTTATGAGGGTTGTGCAGCCGGTGCGGAGTGTCGGCATCGAAGTAGAGAGAGTCGCCCTCTTCGAGGCGGAAGGTTTCTTTGCCATATTCCAGCGTGACCTTGCCACCCAGCACGATGAGAAATTCCTCCCCCTCATGGGGTCGTGACACGCTGCGGCCTCCCCCCGCGGGGATATCGAGGATGAAGGGACTCATGCGGCGGTTTGCACGCCCGGTGGTCAGAGTGTGGTAGATGATGTCCGAGTTCTGCGGATCACGCTGGATGGCCTTGCGATCCTTCTTCTTGGTCAGCACGATCTGTGGCTTGGAGTCGAGTCCCTCTAGGAGAGTCGCCAGTGATACTCGCAGCGCCTCAGCCACGCGCGCCAGGGCTGGCAGGGAAGGGGTGATGCGGAAGTTCTCCACCTTGGATAACCAACTGCGTGTTTGCCCGGCGGCCACGGCCACCTCTTCCAGGCTCATGTCGAGATCAAGGCGGCGCTGTTTGATGCGTTGGGAGAGCTCGACAAGGTTCATGCGGGAAAGGAGGTGGGTCAGAAGCTGATGTTTACGCCGGCTGGCTTGAGCGACGGGTGCCGCTCAGTTCAGTGATCGTCCACTTTCAAAGGCGCGCTTTCGAGTCCCCACTCAGCCTTGATCGGCACCTGGAGATAGTCCAGAACGGTGGGTGTCACAAGACTCTGGAAGACCCGGCCTTCACGTTCCTCAGCCGGCTTGAAACCCGGCCCTCTGAAGAAGCCAAAAATGCTGCGCTCCTCAGGCGACTGGCCTCCGTGACCTTTCTTGAGTCCGCCGTGGTCAGTGCTCACGATGATCAACCAGGATTCTTCCTTCGCCTGCGGACGCTTCTCGATCGCTGCGATGACCTCTCCCATGTATTGGTCCAGCTTTTCCAACGTGCTCAGATACTGTGGAGTGTCCGCTGAGAAGCCGAACTGATGCCCGGCATGGTCCACATCCAGGAAGTGCAGGAATAGCACATCAGGATTCTGCATCTGCAGGCAGCGGATGGCTTCCTGGGTCACCTTGGCATCATTCAGCTTCCGCTGCTTGCCGCTGTCGGTGACGATCTCGTGCGGCACGACGGTGACATCATTAGCCAGATGTTCACCACTGCCTGCTATGAGGATGGTGTTCACCTCGGGCCAGGTGTCTCCGACGATCGAGCCGAGCCAGGCCTGGGGCTTGGCATCACGGATGTAGCGAAAGAGATGTGGATGATCCTTGAAGTTGCCAGCTGAGAACTTCTCACCGTTTCCCAGCACGCTGTGCTTGCTGGCAAACACGCCCGTGAGCAGAGTGCTCCAACCCGGACCACTGATCGTCGGCTGGTTGAGCCTGCCGATCGGCTGCCCCCCGGCCTCCATGTTCCAGAAGGCATGTCCCTCAGACGAGATCCGGGCCAGTGTGGGTGCCTTGCCGCTCTGAATCACCTGCGCCATCACATCACGCCGGCAGCCATCGATGCCCATGATCAGCACGCGCCGCCCTTGAAAGTCATTGGTCTTTCCCGGGCCCTCCGCATTTGCTTCCCCGATGCCGAAAGCGGCCAGGGTAAGGAGTGACAAGGCGTGGCAGAGAATGCGGTGCTTCGACAGTGGCAGGGGTGCGGTAGTCATGGCGTGCGATGAAGGGGTGTTTCTTGATTGTCACAAATGTTGACTTGCAGGCAACATATTCTTTTGCCAAAAATGTGTCGCCATGTTCACCGTCAATCATCGCACCTACAATCCGCCCGCCCAACCTGTCGTCGTCATCTGTCTGGATGGCTCGGCGGATGAATACCTCGACTGCGCCATCGCCCGTGGCCGCATGCCGAATCTCCTCAAGATGAGCCAGGATGGCTGGCGCGGCTTTGCTCGCGCTGCCATGCCGACCTTCACCAACGTGAACAACAGCAGCATTGTCACCGGCGTGCCGCCTTCAGTTCACGGCATCGGCGGAAACTTCTTCTTCGACACCGCGAGTGGTGAGGAAGTGATGATGAACTCATCCAAGTTCCTGCGCGCTGAAACGATCTTCCCTCATGCCCAGCGCTCCGGGCGCAAGGTGGCGGTAGTCACCGCCAAAGAGAAGCTGCGTGACATCTTTGCCAGCGGCCTCATCAGTGAAGGTGGCATTGCTTTCTCATCCGAGAAAGCCAGGCATGCGGTGGTGGAGACACATGGCATTGGCGATGTCGAAGAACTTGTTGGGCCGACGCCTGAGATCTACAGTGGCGATGCAAGTCTCTATGTTTTGAAAGCCGGTGTGGCTCTGATGAAGGCGGGGCGTGCCGACTTCCTCTATTTGAGCACCACAGACTACATGCAGCACAAGCACGCTCCAGAGGAGGCCGAAGCGCTGGATTTCTATGCGGCGATTGATGCGGAGATCGGTCGCTTGCTCGCACTTGGTGCCGTCATTGGCATCACGGCGGATCATGGCATGAATGCCAAGCAGCGTGCGGATGGAACGCCGAACGTGATTTATCTCGAGACTGAACTTGTGAGCACTTTTGGCGAAGGCTTTCGCGTCATCCTGCCCATCACCGACCCGTATGTGGCGCATCACGGTGCCTTGGGTTCCTTTGCCCAGGTGCATCTGCCTGCGGGCATGGATGCTGTGAAGGTTCGTGACTGGTTGCTCAAGCGCACAGGCATCACGGAGTGTCATGAGCGCGCCACGGCGGCTCTCTTGATGGAACTTCCGGAAGATCGCATGGGGGATCTGGTGGTCTCCAGTGCGCGCAATGTGGTGCTGGGCCGCACTCCGGCATACCATGATCTTGCCGCTCTTGCTGGGGCCTTGCGCAGTCACGGCGGCCGTTATGAGGAGATGGTTCCACTCGTCTTTAGCTCTCCTCTCAATGAAGCCTATGCGGTGCGTGCCTCGGGTGACGTGCGGAACTTCGACATCTTTGAGATCACCTGCAACGGCACTCGCTGACCTGCATGCCCGACTCGCCACACAGCGATCCTGCTTTTCTCCGTACTCGTCGCACAGTGCTGGGGTCGGTGATGTTTTGCTATCTCTTCTACTACACCGGCAGGCAGACTTTTGGTTTTGCCATCCCGGGCATCGAGAAGGAGTTCGGCCTGGATAAGCAGACGGTGGGCTGGATCAGCACGGCGATGCTCTGGGCCTATGCCTGCGGACAAATGATCAATGGCAACCTCGGTGATAAATTTGGTGGTCGCCGCATGATGTGCCTTGGAGCTGTGGTTTCTTTTGTACTGAACTGGATCACCAGTTTTGGGGTCGGATTCAAATCACTTTTCACTGCCTGGGGTTTGAACGGTCTGGCTCAGAGCATGGGCTTTGCGCCTGGCAGCCGCCTGGTGTCGAACTGGTTCAGTGCGCGTGAGCGTGGTCGAGCCTTTGGCTTGTACATCCTGGCTGCCGGCCTGTCTTCGGTGCTGTCTTACATCACATCGCTGTTGGTGCTGGATGTGCTGCATCTGAACTGGCGCTGGATCTTCCGCCTCCCGGTGTTCTTGATGCTGCTCGGTGGATTGATTGTCTGGCAAGTGGCACGTGATCGACCCAGCGCGGCAGGCTTCGCGGATCTGAAAGACGAGAGCGATGACGGGAAGGAGACTGCGAATGCTGCGACCGAAACTGCGTGGCAGCGCTATGCGGTGGCCTTGCAGAATGGCCGGCTGTTGCTCGCTGGCCTTGCCATCGGTTTCCAGAACACCGTGCGCTATGGGCTGCTCATCTGGGTGCCTGTATATTTCCTCGGCAAAGACTTCAAAGACGCCTCTCTTGGCAAGTGGATCAGCATTGCCCTGCCTGTGGGCATGGCGCTCGGCGCGGTCACAAGCGGTTGGATCTCGGACCGGTTCTGCAACTCGCGGCGGAGTGGTGTCATTGCTTCCTTCATGGTGCTGGCTGCCGTGGCTGCGATGGGAATGTATCTCCTGCCTCCGGGGCACTTGCTCGGCCTGCCGGTGTTGTTTCTGGCGGGCTTTTTCGCTTATGGCCCGCAGTCCGCTTTCTGGGCTTTTGCTCCGGATCTGCTCGGTCGTGCCAGAGCAGGGACCGCCGTCGGCGTGATGAACTTCTTCGCGTATGCGATGGCTGGCCTGGGCGAGCCGTTCATCGGCTGGATGATCCAGCACAATCCTTTTGCCGCTGCGCCTGCGGCTGAAAATGTGGCGCTCGTCTTTCCTGTGGTGGCTGTTGCCGCCCTTTGCAGTGCAGCTCTTGCCCTTTTGATCCGCCGATGAAATCCTCCGCACGCATCCAGCTTTTCCAGGGGCCCAGCATGCCCTTTGAGATGGCCTTCGCATCGCTGCCAGATGAATTGAGAGCGGGGGAGGTACTGGTGCAGATCTCACTCGCGACCATTTGCGGCTCTGACTTGCATACCACAGAGGGGCGACGTTCGGCCCCAGTGCCCTGTGTGCTCGGCCACGAGGCAGTGGGGCATGTGGTCAGCAGTTCACGCGAGGGTGTTGCTATCGGTCAGCGTGTGACTTGGACACTCGCAGACTCCTGCGGTCACTGCGCCCCGTGCACCAGCTGGCATCTGCCCCAGAAGTGCGAGCATCTTTTCAAGTATGGCCATGCCGCACTGAGCGATGGCAGTGGACTCAATGGTTGTTATGCCAGCCACATCGTGTTGCGCCCAGGAACCGAGATCATGACCGTGCCTGCGGCACTTCCGGATTGCATTGCTGCTCCCGCGAACTGTGCACTCGCAACCATTGTGAATGCGCTCGAAACCTTGCCTGATCCCTACCATAGCGCACTAGTGCAGGGCGGGGGACTGCTTGGCATCTATGCCTGTGCCTGGCTGAAGCATCGTGGCGTACAGGAGGTCTACTGCACGGATCTCAGCCCTCAACGGCTTGCGCTGGTGGCGGAGTTTGGCGGCATTCCAGTGATGCCTGGGGAGAGGATGCCGCAGGTGGATCTGGTGCTTGAGGTCACGGGAAGCTCAGCCGTGATTCCTGATGGCGTGAAGGCCCTGCGCCCTGGTGGTCATTATGTCTGGGCAGGCATGGTCCATCCGGAGACAAAACTCGATCTGACGGGTGAGGCTGTACTGCGCAAGTGCCTGACCTTGCGTGGCGTGCATAACTATGCCCCTGAGCATCTCAAGGCGGGGCTCGACTTCCTCGCGGCCAATCATACTCAACTCCCCTTTGAGAAGCTCACAAGCCCGGCCCTCTCCTTGGAGAAGCTCAATGAAGGCTTCGAACTGACCCGCAGCCGCCAGTGGCAGCGTGTGGCCATCCAACCCTGATCTCATCATCTCATGCTTTCACTCCCTAGCTACATCGCCGGAAAAGCCGTCACTTCAGATTCATGGATCGAGGTGACAAATCCATGGAATAACGAGAAGGTAGGTCGTGTCGCCAGCATCAATCGTGATGCTTTAGAAACCGCCATACAGGCTCATCTGGCATCAGCCACACCGCTGACCCGTTATGAGCGCAGCCGCATTCTGAACAAGACACGCGATCTGCTGGATGCTCGACGAGAGGAGCTGGCTCAGCTCATCACCGCAGAAGCCGGGCTCTGCTTGCGCGAGACACGCTATGAGGTCGGTCGCGCCTGTGATGTCTTCGCCTTCGCTGCCATGGAGGCACTGCACGATGACGGCCAGACCTTCTCCTGTGATATCTCGCCCACCGGCAAGGCGAGGAAGATTTTCACCTTACGTGAGCCGCTTTCGCTGATCGCGGCCATTACTCCCTTCAATCATCCGCTGAATCAAGTGGCGCACAAACTGGCTCCAGCCATTGCTGCAGGTGCGCCGCTCATTCTGAAGCCATCAGAGAAGACGCCTCTCACCGCGGTGCGGCTCACAGAGCTGCTTTATGAGGCAGGACTTCCGGGCCATATGCTGAGCTGCATTCATGGTGACCTGGATGAGATCACTCGTCCGCTTATTCGTGATGAACGTGTGAGCCTGGTGACCTTCACGGGCAGTGCGAAGGTGGGGAAGGAGATCGCTCATACGGCTGGCTACAAGAAGACCTGTTTGGAGCTGGGCGGCCATTCACCGCTCATCGTGCTGGAGGATGCGGATCTCGATCTCGCGGCGAAGCTGGCTTGCGAAGGCAGCTTCCGAAACAGCGGCCAGCGCTGCACTGCCGTGCGCCGTATTTTGGTGCAGGAGAGCGTGGTGGAAGAGTTTACTCGTCGCTTTCATGCGCTCGCAAAGAGCTATGTGTGCGGCGACCCAACCGATGAGGCGACGATGGTCGGCACGGTGATTGATGAAGCCGCTGCCATCAGTCTCGAGAAAGCTGTGCAGGATGCGGTGAATCGAGGAGCCAGTCTCTTGCTTGGTGGCAAGCGGCATGGCGCTCTGCTGGAGCCGACGATTCTTGCGGACGTCTCGCGTGAGTCCACGCTGGGCACCTGCGAGTGTTTTGGCCCTATCGCTCCGATCTTCCGGGTGCGTGATCTGGATGATGCCATTGCGTATACCAATGCCACCCCTTATGGGCTCTCGAGTGGTGTGGTCACGACCAATCTGGAGTCTGCGATCAAGGCTGTGAAGGGCATCAAGGCGGGCACGGTGAATGTAAATGAGATCCCCGGCTATCGTCTCGAACTCAGCCCCTTCGGTGGAGTGAAGGATAGCGGTCTAGGCATCAAGGAAGGTGTCATCGAAGCCATCAAATTCATGACCACGGTGAAGACCTTTTCACTGCCTTGGTAAGAGTGCGTGCGCTTCGGATTCCGTGAAACAAGCGGCCTGCCCGTGTGTTTCCATGGCCTCCATGCTGACCCCATCCTTTTCCAGATACCTCGTTCGCCTCGCCTGGGTTGGTTGTCTGGCTTTATCGTCATCAGCATGGGCGCAGGAGGTCGAAAAGCAGACGCAGCAAGCTCTGGATGGGCTGGTGATTCGTCCGAGCGCGACGGAGTCGGCTATCAAGAACTTCGATGATCCTCACTGGGTGTATGTGAACCGCGACATCGTGGTGAAGCAGGATCCGAAGCTTCCCAAGGATCGTCATGAGCTGCTGCTCTGGATTCCGGGCACACGTCCACCGAATCTACCCGAGGCAGAGCCTGGCAAGGTGAGGCGCGGTGCATCTCATGAGTTTTGCAAGCTGGCCGCGACTCTGGGTTATCATGTCATCGCGCTGAGCTACCCCAACACCATCTCGGCCTCTTCCTGCAACAAGGAGTCTGAGCCTGCAGCCTTTGAGGAATTTCGCATGGCGGTGATCGAAGGCGGTGACACGAAGCATATCAAAGTGAGCAAGACGGACTGCATTGAGAACCGGCTGATCAAGCTGCTGAAGCTACTCGTCGAGAGACGAGCACGTGAGGAGTGGGCTCAGTTTCTGAATGAGGATGGCAGCATCAAGTGGGAGCGCATTGCCGTTGCGGGCCAATCACAGGGCGGGGGACATGCGGCTTTGATTGGCATTCATCATCAGGTGACACGCGTGCTGAGCTTTGGGGCGCCGAGAGACTTCAGTGTGACGCTGCAGGGACCTGCCGCGTGGTATCAGAAAGAGTCGGCCACACCGAAGAGCCGCTTCTTTGCCTTCAATCATGAGCAGGACCGGCAGGGATGCACACCGGCGCAGTTGCTCGAAAATCTGCGTGCGCTGAAGCTGGATGCCTTTGGGCCTGTAGTGAAGGTGGAAGACAGCAAACCGCCTTATGGCAACAGCCGCATGCTGATGACCAACTATCCAGGGGAGAAGGTGGATTCATTGACGGCTCATGCGACGATGCTGAGCCCAAAGAATCGGGAGCTGTTTGAGCCTGTTTGGCGTTACATGCTGTTGCATGAGTGACCTCACTCGCGCTTCGTGACAGTCACGCTTTGGAGATAATATTGGTTAAACTGGCTGCCATCGGATTCGAGGGCGAAGTTGTAACCCCAGTAGTTCACGAACTGGGCATCGTCGATCTGCCAGCGGACGGTATGCCACTGCTTGTTATCGGGAACCGTGAACCAGCCACTCTTGGCGGTTTTGAAGCCTTTGGTAGATTCATAGACGAGTTTGAATCCTGCGTTGTCATTGCCTTCATTCCGGCGCACCACGGCGGTGATCTCAATGGGCGTGCTGGTGTAGGAGAGGAAGGTGGGATCGACGATGAAGAGATTACCTCCTGGTACATTGCCAGCACGCGCTGAACCGCCGTAGGCGACCACGGCTCCTGCCACACTGTCGCCTGACAAGGTGTGCAGGCCTTTCTCGATCTGTTTGCCATCCACGGTGACAGATATGGATTTCGCTTCGGCGTAGTCTCCGCCCCAGGTCAGTGGTTTGCCTTTGTTGAGCTTGGCTTGGTTAACGATCTCATCGGGGGCATCGAGAACGAAAATGGGAGCCACAGTGAGGGATACGTTCTCGCTGGAAGTCACTCCACCGGTCAGTGGGTTCCCTTGTTGAACAGGCTTTGTGAAACGCACTTCATCAGCCGGGCCTTTGTGTCCCCAGGTGATCATCACAGTGCCTTTGTCTCCCTGGAAGACGAAGCTGTAGTGCTTTTGGTTCAGCAAGGTCCAGCCGAGGTATTCGGGATGCTGGCCTAGATGCTGGATCATCTGGGCCATGGCGGTGTAGGAAGGGCGCTGCACGCCTTTGCGATCCAGCAGGCCAAGCGGACCACTATCGCCATCCATGCCCTCGAACCATTGGATGCAGGCCACCCCCTGGGCGATGCCCATGGTGTAGGCCTTGATGAGGGCATGGGCCTGCGTGTCCGCGCCTTTCTTCACATCACAGCCGATCTCAGTGAAAAGGATGGGCACATTGACCTTCTCGGGATTCAGCGCGGCGAGCATCTTGCGCACGACGGGGACGATGTTCATGTAGACGGCCTCCGTGCCGGCATTGTCGGCGATGCCGTTCAGCACCTCATAAGGATGAAGCGTGATGTAGTCGAAGTGATCCTTGGCTTCGGCGCGGATGGCTTGATCGAGGTAGTTGATGTGCACGGACTTCGTGGCGAGTCCGATCTGGCAGGTGGGATCTGCGGCCTTGGCGGCATCATAGGCACTGATGACGATCTTCGCGTAGTCTGCAGGCGTTTGATCCTTGCCGGTTCCGTTCGGAGGCTCGTTCCAGATCTCCCAGCGCTTGATACGGTCCTTGCTGTGTTTGACGATCTCCGAGACATAGCGTGACCATGCAGGGAGATTGTTCACCGGCAGCGCGCCAGATTTGTCCAGCGTGTTCCAGCGCACGCCACCATTGAGCAGACCTCCAGTGATGAAGCCGTGCTCTTGAAGGTAAGCAATGTGCGCATCGAGAGCCTTCCAGTCGAACTTTCCTTCTTCAGGCTCCACCTGTGCCCAGCCGGTGCAGCTGGAGCGATAGTAGCGCAGCCCGATGGCCTGCATCTGTGGCACCCAGCGCGCGGCATCTTCCGGCGAGCGATTGTTGATGTGGCAACTGCCGATGCCAAACGGGCCAAGCTCCAGCGGATCTGCGGCGTGAAGATTGGTGAGGCATGCCAGTGCTGCGGCCAGGCGAAGGAAGTGTTTCATGCGCTAGTTCTTGATGCAGGATGGAGGTCGAAGACTATTTGCGCAACACAGGCTCCGCCCACACTGCATAGTTGCTTTTGGGATCGAGGCCACGGTTCACAGCATTCAGTTGAAGCAGTGAAACCGTCGATACATCACACTCAAAGGCATGGGCTGGATCACCGCCATTGACGATGGCGGAACCTAGTGGCTTGCCATCGCCGAGGAGGGTGAACTCCACGCGGCCTTTGGCACCGATGCCGCTCTGGAGTCCGGCGAGAACGATGAAACGTTTGTACACACTTTTGGGTAGGTGAAAGGTCAACGCCTTGCCCATGCCGGTGCCGATACCTTCGGTGAATGTTTTCTCTTCGGCATCAGCAACACGCAGCTTGATGGGAAGCTTTTTGGCCCCGCCTTCCATGACGGCATCACTGCAGGCATGGCCCCAGTAGGGAGAGCTGAAGAAGTGTGACTGAGGGTAATACAGGTGCACGGCTTCGATGGGCCAGAAGGTCGAGATGCTTGCCCGATCACAGGCTTTCCGGGCTTCGGCATCGAACTTGTCAGCGCCGAGACAGAGGATGGTGTGCATGGCATCCGCGACGATTTGGGCGTCCTTGGTGGCGGCTTTCAGTTGCTGCGTGAGTTTGGCCTGATCATCGCCCGCATAGAGTGCCTGGATGATGGGAAGGGTGGTGCTGCGGGCGTTGATGATACCTTCATGCACGCGATGCAGCAGACGCCAGCTGGCTTCCTCGATGCTGGTGCCTAGTAGACGAGGCTGGTAGCCTTCGATGCTCACGGTGAAGTCGCCGTTCTCGATCGGGCCATGGAGAAGTTTGCCTTCCATGACAGTAGTCGAGGGCATGAACTGCTGGAGCAGCGTGAACTGATTATCGCCGGGGATGGTGTGCGATGGGCTGCCGAAGTCTTCGAGGACGTGGCAGATCGTGCCCATGTAACGAGCGGCCTCGTTGACCTTGCCTGCCTTGAAGGATGTCACGGCCTTTTCCATGAAGTAGCGCAACGACTCGCGGTTCACGGTCTGCTCGGCTTGAGGGAGATGGAGTTTCTGCAGATACACCTCGCCCGGACTGCTCTCCATGGCGGCGTACTTGGCGTTCTCTTTGTCGGTGTAGACGTTGTCAGGGATCAGACAGTGTTTGGCGGACAGGTCTTTGAATTCTGGGCCGAGGAGGTCTTTTTGCCAGGAGGGAAGGGTATCGAGCGCTGCCTTGGTGATGGCGAGGTGTGGCTGGCCCCAGGCTTGGGCTTCATGTGGCATCAAGGCTGGAATGAGCAGCGCGGTGATGAGGGTGATGCGGGGGAGAAGACGCGTGGTCATGGAGAGCGAGTAAACGCGGGTGTGAGTGGTTTCCTGGCGGAGGTCGTCTCGCGTTTCAGGGTGGAGGGGGGCTTGTGGGTTCATTGAAGCTCCGCGCCGCCTTCGCGGACAAATGGGCTCCGACGCAGTAGAGCCCTACCGGGGGTTGGGGGCGTTGCCGCGCCTGTGAGGCTGCGGGGAAAAACAAAAGCCCGCTTGTGAGCGGGCTTTTGGGAAGATTGAAGTTGAAGCGTTTTCGGTTAGACCGTGCGGCGCTTTTTCTTGAGCTGGAGCTGGGCGGTGTTGCGCTGGATCATGGCCATGACAGCGGCCACGTCTTCCTGCTTCTCGCCGTGCTTGATGCTTTCCAGGGAGTGCTTGGCGCGCTCCAGGGCTTGCTCCACGGCCTTCTCGTCGATCTGGTCGGCGTCGATGGCCATGTCAGTCAGGATGCGGGCATAGGCACCGGTCACTTCGACCAGGCCTTCACCCACAGCCATCTCGGTGGTCTTGCCACCTTTGGTGATGCGCAGTTCGCCGACCTGAAGAGTCGTCACCAGCGGAGCGTGAGCAGGCAGGATGCCGATTTCACCTTCAGCGCCGGGAAGGACGACAGAGTCGACCTCATCGGAGAAGATGCGGGCTTCGGGAGTGACGATTTCCAGTTTGAGAGGCATGAGCGATAAGTTGTCGGTTCTCTGTTCTCAGTTAGCCAGTTCACTGCACGGTCCAACCGGGAACAGTGAACTGCGAACTGTGAACGGGTTTACTTCTTCTGCACAGTGTCGATGCCACCCTTCATGTAGAAGTTGGCTTCCGGCACGTCATCGTGCTTGCCATCGAGGATCTCGGCGAAGCCTTTGATCGTGTCAGCGACTTTGACGTACTCGCCTTTGGTGCCGGTGAAGATTTCAGCGACGTGGAACGGCTGGCTGAGGAAACGCTGAAGCTTGCGTGCGCGGAACACGGTGAGCTTGTCGTCGTCAGACAGTTCGTCCATGCCCAGGATGGCGATGATGTCCTGAAGGTCCTTGTAGCGCTGAAGGACGCGCTGCACACCACGGGCGACGCGGTAGTGCTCCTCACCGACGATGTCCGGGGCGAGAGCCTTGGACACGGAAGCGAGAGGATCCACAGCTGGGTAGATGCCGAGCTCAGCGAGGGAACGCTCAAGCACGACGGTGGAGTCAAGGTGGGCGAAGGTGTTGGCCGGAGCAGGGTCAGTCAAGTCATCCGCAGGGACGTAAACGGCCTGGAAGGAAGTGATGGAACCGCTCTTGGTGGAGGTGATTCGCTCCTGCATGGCACCCATTTCAGAGGCCAGTGTCGGCTGGTAACCCACGGCGGAAGGTGTACGACCCAGAAGGGCTGACACTTCAGAACCGGCCTGGGAGAAACGGAACACGTTGTCGACGAAGAACAGCACGTCCTGGTTCTTCTCGTCACGGAAATACTCAGCCATGGAGAGGGCGGAGAGGGCGACGCGGAGACGGGCACCTGGAGGCTCGTTCATCTGGCCGTACACAAGAGCCACTTTGGAGCCGGGTTCGCTGATGTAGCCGCCCTGGGCATTCTTGGCGATGTCGTGACCGTTCTTCTGAACCTTGATAACGTCAGACTCGATCATTTCATGGTAAAGGTCGTTACCTTCACGAGTACGCTCACCCACGCCGGCGAACACGGAGTAACCACCGTGGCCCTTGGCGATGTTGTTGATGAGCTCCATGATGACCACGGTCTTGCCCACGCCAGCACCACCGAAGGCGCCGACTTTACCACCCTTGGTGAAGGGGCAGATGAGGTCGATCACTTTGATGCCGGTCTCAAGGATCTGAGCAGAAGGATTCTGGTCCACCAGCGCAGGAGCAGGGCGGTGGATTGGGTAGCGCTTGGAGACGGTCGGCGCGGCCTGGTCATCAATGGCGTCGCCGGTGACGTTGAAGATACGGCCGAGCACTTCGTCACCGACAGGAACGGTGATCGGGGTGCCAAGGTCGGTCACAGGGATGCCGCGCTTCAGACCTTCCGTGCTGCTCATGGCCACGGAGCGGACCCAGCCATCACCGAGGTGGCTCTGGACTTCGCAGACGAGACGGGTCTGCTTGCCGCCGAGATCGTAGTTGATCTCGAGCGCATTGTAGATCTCAGGCAGCTTGCCGCTGGCGGAGAAATCCACGTCCACCACGGGACCGATGATTTGAACGATGTTGCCGATGTTGCTCATGGTTTGAAAAAGGGGGTCAAGATGGGGTCAAGGAGTCAAAAGAAGGTCAAGAAGACTATTCGAGGGCCATCTTGGCGGTGGTGATTTCGAGGAGTTCGTTGGTGATCGCGGCCTGGCGGAGCTTGTTGTATTCGAGGGAGAGGTCCTTGAGCATCTGCTTGGCGTTGTCGGTGGCGTTTTTCATGGCCACCATTCGGCTGCTGTGCTCGGAAGCACGGGCTTCGAGAATCATCTGGTAGATCGTGCCGTTCACATACTGCGGAAGCACGGTTTCAAAGACGGTGGCAGCACCGGGTTCAAAGGTGTATTGCGGAAGCTCGGAAGCGTCGACCTCCTTGGAGGTCTCGTCAAAGCTGCGCTTGCCACCGAGGGTCACGGGATTCACGGGGAGGATCTGCTCCACGGAAGGGATGGTCGTGACGGTGTTGATGAAGTTGTTGAAGGCGACGTAGACGGACTTGTATTCACCCGAGCGGAACTTGTCCTGGATGAACTTGCCGACGCTGTGCACTTCCGCGAATTTCACCGGATCCTTGATCGGGAAGTCAGCGATGAGTGTCTTGCGCAGACGGGCGAGACCCTGGGCGGCCTTACGACCGATGGTCACGAACTCAACTTCACCTTCGAGGTTGGTGCTCACGACCTTCTTCAGAAGATTCGTGTTCAGAGCGCCGCAAAGACCCTTGTCCGTGGCGATGACAAGAACGAGTGTCTTGTTACCCTTGCCTTCGGAGAAGTAAGGATGAATGCCTTCCTCAGCGCTCTCTTTGAGAGCGACGAGGATCTTGTTCATGAGCTCGGCGTAGGAGCGGCCGTTGGAGGCCTGGTCCTGCGCCTTCTTCATTTTCGCAGCCGCGACGAGCTGCATGGCCTTGGTGATCTGGGCCGTGTTCTTGACCGATTTGATTCGGCGGCGGATGTCGCGGGTGGAGGGCATTGGAGCTTAGAGCGAAGGGCTACGGAGCAAAAAAGGAACTGAGGAATTACTTCCAGGAGGACTTGAAGTCATCGAGGGCGGACTTGATGTCGCCTTCGACGTTGTCGAGCTTCTTCTCGTTGCCGAGTTTCTCGAGCAGGCTGAGCTTGCGCTCACCGAGGTAGGTTTCGAGCTTGGCCTGGAATTCCTTCACGCGGTCCACGGACACGCTGTCGAAGTAACCCTTCTGCATGGCGTAAAGGGTGATGACCATGATCGGCAGGCTCTTCGGCTGATACTGCTGCTGCTTGAAGAGTTCCACGATGCGAGCACCGCGGTCCAGCTTGGCCTTCGTGCCGGCGTCGAGGTCGGAACCGAACTGGGCGAAAGCGGCGAGCTCACGGAACTGGGCGAGATCGAGCTTCGTCGTGCCGGAGACCTTCTTGATGGCCTTTGTCTGAGCGGCGGAACCCACACGGGACACCGAGAGACCCACGGAGATGGCGGGACGGATACCCTGATAGAAGAGGTCGGTTTCGAGGAAGATCTGACCGTCCGTGATGGAGATCACGTTCGTCGGGATGTAAGCGGACACGTCACCAGCCTGCGTTTCGATGATCGGCAGAGCGGTCATGGAACCACCACCGTAGTTTTCGTTCACGCGGCAAGCACGCTCAAGCAGGCGGCTGTGGAGATAGAACACGTCACCCGGATAAGCTTCACGACCGGAAGGACGCTTCAAGATGAGGGACACCTGACGGTAGGCCACAGCCTGCTTGGAAAGGTCATCAAACACGATCAGGACGTCCATGCCCTGGTCCATGAACCACTCACCGATGGCGCAACCGGTGTAAGGGGCGAGATACTGGTTCACGGCGCTGTCGGAAGCGGAAGCGTTCACGACGACGGTGTATTCCATGGCGCCAGCGTCTTCGAGGGTCTTCACCACACGAGCGACGTTGGACTGCTTCTGACCGACGGCGACGTAGATGCAGTAGAGAGGCTTGTGATCAGCCAGCTTGCCCTGCTCAGCAGCCTTGTTCTGCTGGGCCTGGGAGATGATGGTGTCGACCGCGATGGTGGTCTTGCCAGTGGAGCGGTCACCGATGATGAGCTCACGCTGGCCACGACCGATCGGGATCATGGCGTCGATGCTCATGATGCCGGTCTGCACCGGGACGGAAACGGACTTACGGGCAATGATGCCAGGGGCGATTTTTTCGACCGGATACTGGGCGTCACCTTTGATGTCGCCTTTGCCGTCGACGGACTGGCCGAGGGCGTTCACAACGCGGCCCAGGAGGCTCTTGCCGACAGGGACGGAAAGCAGGCGACCGGTGGTGCGGACTTCATCACCAGCGCGGATCTTTTCACCGGAACCGAGAAGCACGCAGCCGACTTCGGTTTCTTCGAGGTTGAGAGCCAGGCCGTAGAGACCGCCTGGGAACTCGATCATCTCGTTGAGCATCACATCGCTCAAGCCTTCCACTTTGGCGGCGCCGTCACCGATCTCGCGGACCACGCCGACGTTGGATTTGGTGACCGCCGTTTTGAGTCCGGCGATTTGGGATTCGATCTCCTGGAGGATGTTGCTCATGGTATTACGGGTGACGGGTAAAGGCTAGGGGCTGGTGACGAAGGGCGGGGACTTATGACAGGGAGGCTTGCAGGGCTTCGAGGCGGGCTTTGACAGAGCCATCCCACACATCACTGCCGACTTTGACACGGATGCCACCGAGAAGCTCGGGGCGGGTTTGGAACTGAAGGGTCAGTTCACGACCATACTTCTGGGAGAGGCTGGTCTTGAGATTGGCCTGAAGATCAGATGTCAGAGGCGTGGCGCTTTCCACGATGGCGCTCTGGCGCTCGAGCTCCGCACGGATGAGGGAGCTGAAGTTGTTCAGGATGCCCATGTAGGCGCGTGGCTTGGCCTGGGAGACCTTGGCCACCACGTCGCGCACACGCGCCTCGTCGAGCTTGCCATTGACGAGGCAGGCTTTGAAAAGCTGGCGGGCACTGCGGCGGGCTTCCTTGCTGATTTTCATGGGATAGAGTTCGCGTTTCTAGGTTCGCGGTTCTCAGTTCAAATTAGAGGGAGACCTGGGCGGAGGTTTCCTGATTGATGCGGGACTGGTCGTCGCTATTGAGGACCTTGCCGGTGACGCGGCTGGTGGCATCAGACACCATGCGGCCGAACTCACGCTTCAGCTGGGAGAGAAGCTGCTCGTGCTCGAGCTTGGCGGCTTCACGGGACTTGGCGATGATCTGGTTGGCCTCGTGGATGGCTTCCTGCTGGCGCTTTTCAGCGAGGGACTTGGCGCTGTCACCCGCTTCCTTGATCAGGCGGGACGCATCGTCATTGGCCTTGTCGAGCACGGCTTTGGCGTTCTTCTCGGCCTCAGCGAGGTCGCGAGCGATTTTTTCAAGCTTGGCTTCACCATCGGCGATGCGCTGGCGGCGCTGCTCAAGCATGGAAAGGATGGGGCCGAAGGCGAACTTCTTCAGGATGGTGTACACCAGCACGAAGATGATGACCTGGGCGATGAACTTCGGGAAATCGAGGCCGAACTTGTTCACGATTTCGTCCACAGCACCGGCGCCAAGCACAGGGGTGAGTTTACCAAACATGGGGGAAAGCAGATCCATAGATGATTGAGTGAACGAGAGGTGAGCGAAACTGGCGAAAATCTGAGGGGGAAAGGGAGAGGAGCGGCGGGGCTTTTCCAGCACCCGCCGCTCGCAGGGAATTAGCGGGCAACGAAGAAGGCAAGAATGCCGAGACCTTCAGCAAGAGCCATGGCGATAATGCCAAGGGTCAGGATGTTACCGAAAGCGCCTGGGTTACGGCCGACGGCTTCCACAGCCTTGGAGCCGATGAGGCCCACGCCGATCGCAGCACCAGCGCCACCGACGGCCTGGGTGATGTTACCAACGATGCCGGAGGAGGCGACAGCAGCGCCGTGAGCGGCAGCTTCCTGGGCCATGGAGATGAGTTCCATTGTCATAGTAGTTGTATGTCTAGTTGTGTTGTCTCGACCACATCCACGCGTTGCGCATGGTCCCGCGGTCAAATGGTTGAAGATCAGTGATGGTCGCCCTCTTCATGACCATGGTCGTCATGCGTGGTGGAGAGCTGGATATACACGGAGCAGAGAAGGGTGAAGACGATCGCCTGCAGCAGGCCGACCAGGAGCTCCATGAAGTAGAAGGGGAAGGGGATCAGGACGCTGCCGATCATGCTCCAGGGCTGGCCAGCCTTGTCGAGAAGGCCACCGAGAGTGTGAAGCACGCTCTCACCGGCAAAGATGTTGCCGTAGAGTCGGACGGAGAGCGTCATTGGACGCAGGACGATGGAGACGATTTCAATGACACCCACGAAGAGGAACACCGCGCCGACCACCAGGCCCATGAAGCCTTTAAGGCCGCCCTTAGGACCGAATGTGTGGACGATGAAGCCCCAGACACCGACTTCCTTGATGGTCAGAACGAACCAGACGAGGAAAGCGGAAACGGCGAGAGCCAGAGTGGCGTTCAAGTCAGCGGTCGGCGGACGAAGAATCGGGTGGAAGGCGTGGTCACTGCTGGTGACGCTCAGAGCGCCAGTGGAGGGGCCGAAACCGATGGTGCCGACGCCTGGGATGAGGCCGAACCAGTTGGAGACGAGAATGTAGATGAACAGCGTGCCGAGAAGCGGGAAGGCCAGCTTGACCTGCTTGGGACCGACGATGCTCTCAACGCGGTTGTAGAGGAACTCGACCAGGAATTCGAAGAGGTTCTGCGCCTTGTGCGGCACCAGGGTCATGTTCGTCGTGGCCTTCTTAGAGAAGAGGAAAACGAGGCCCAGAACGCAAAGCGCCACAAGCACCGAGTTGGTGATGAAGCCGAGCACGCCATCGCCAAGAAGTTCCGACGCCTCGGGGTGTACAGCCAGCATGGGCGTGAGGAGGTCGGAGGAGAAAGACAAGGCCATACGTTGGTCAGTTCGTGAAGGTTGCGGGAGTGGTGTTTACCCGGCCCAGGAAGAGAGGCAAGACTTATTTGTGAAAAATTTCACAAAGTCGTCCGTGCCTTGATTTTACAGGCTTCCAGAGGTTTTCGTGTCGGCTTTTTGGTTGGGCTTCACAGAGCACCCGCAGCCCCCTCCGCAGCCCGTCTTTTTGCGCCGGAAAGCCCGCCAGACAAAGGCTGCGAGGGTGATGCCGACGATGATGATGGCGGCGATGGATTGGAAGTCGCCGGACGGGACGGATGAAAGGACATTGTTCATAACAAGATGATATTCACAACGGCACCTGCGGCCAAAGTCTGGCCTTCCTCCAGCCTCAACAGTGCGTCCGTCTGGCTTAGGGCAAAGAGGGCGTGGCTTTGCTGCAGTCCCGCCACATGAAAGACACCGTTGCGGAGCTGGCCGCGGAGGTAGTGGGGGCGATTGCCATCATTGGTTAGCCCAGCCGCTGTCACCGCTGGCACGGCAGACGGAGCGGTCTCTGCTGCGCCCATGGCCCGCAGGAGGGCCGGACGAACAAAAAGTTGAAACGTGACGAAGGAGGAGACGGGGTTTCCGGGCAGGCCGAAGATGGAAACCGTGCGGCCATCGCCAGAGCGGGTGGTCTGGGCGAAGAGGAAGGGTTTGCCAGGCTTCACCTTCACCCGCCAGAGGTCGGGCTGGATGCCCAGGGCCAGCAGGGCGGGTTTGATGTGATCGTGGTCGCCGACGGAGACGCCACCGCTCAGGACGATGACGTCGACTGTGGCGATCAGACCACGCAAGGTGTCGGTGGTCGCAGCCAGGGTGTCACGGCAGTGCAGAGTCTGGCTGTCGGGAAGGCCGAGTTCAGAGAGCAGAGCCTGAATCATGAGCCCATTGCTATTGTAAATCTGGCCTGCCTGGAGCGGACCGCTGCCGGGGAGGATCAGTTCGTCCCCCGTGCTCAAGACGGCTACTTTCGGGGTTTCATGGACTGGGACGTTTTCCAAGCCCTGGGAGGCTAGGAGGCCGATGCGACCGGGGGTGATCTTCTCGCCCCGGCGAAGCATGAGTTGCCCTGGGCAAAGGTCAGCACCGGTGCGGCGGACGTTTTCGCCCTGTTCGACAGGTTCCTGGCAAATGATGGCGTCTCCTACGCGAGACACGTCCTCCTGCATGATCACGGCATCGGCTCCGCTTGGCATGGGCGCACCGGTGAAGATGCGGATGGCTTCTCCGGCCTTGCATTGAAGGCGGAGGTCGAGTCCGGCGGGCTGCTCGCCGGTCACTCGGATGGGCTGCTGGCTGCGTGTGTCAGCTGCGAGGACGGCATAACCATCCATCATGGAGTTATCGAAGCCTGGAATGGGCACCGTGGCCAGGATGTCCTGGGCGGCAAACCTGCCCAAGGCATCTGGCAGCGACTCTGAGACGACAGGGCCGGGAGACATGCGGCTCAGCACCTGGGCCAAAGCCTCGGACTCACTGAGCATCATTACGGGCGGCCTCCGACGGGTGGTTCGAGGTCTCCTAGGCCGCCACCGCCACCTGAGGGAGCCTGGGGCTGTGGCTGAGCCGGAACCGCGGGGGGGGGCGAAGCCGGAGTGGGGGTAGGAGCCGCAGACGGGGAACCTGCGGTCGCTGGGATGAACCCAGGCAAAGTGGGAAAGGGCTGGTAGGAGCTTGAGGAGGAGGCTGATGGTGGAGGCGTCGGCGGAGGAGTTGCAGGTGGGACGACGAGGGGATCCGTCGTCGCAGCCTGGCTCCGCGGCACCAGGACGAGATGGTGGACTTCCGGATGGCCTTCCTTGATGTCAGCCGTGACGTAGTAGCCTTTCTTCTCGGGAGTGAGGACGAGCTTGGATTTCGCGCCTGTGGAACTCAGTGCGATGAGCTCAGTCCCTGGGGCAATGGATGGCATGGGCTCGCAACGGATGAGCACGTAGTTTTGCTCGGGGTTCACCATCTCGACGATGCCGATCAAGGTGGCCGCTCCGGTGGGCTGCGGTTTGGGTTTGGCTTTGGATTTGCAACCGGTCACAAGCAGCAGGCTGAGGAGCAGGAGAAGGACGTGTTTCATGTCGATCAATCAGCGTGCTGCGGTTTTCACGGTTCGCTTGCCCAGGCACATCAAGGTCTTTTCACCGCGGATGAAGACTTGGCCTTCACTCAAGGCTGGCGAGGCGAACACCTTTTCTTCCAATTCGGCTTCGACGACTGTCTTGTAGGACTTGCCGGGCTTGACGAGACGCAGGGTGCCGAAGTCATTGATGAACCACACCTTGCCCTCTGCGCTAACCAATGATGCGTGATGTTCCTTCATACGCTCTTCCCAGGCGATATCGCCCGTCTTGGCATCAAAGCAATGTGCGATGCCGGAGTCGGAGACAATGAGAAACCAGCCGTTTTCACAGATGGGCGATGGCACATACGACACGCCCTTGTTGGTGCGCCAGACGATGTGCGTATCGGTCACATTACCAACGCCATCGGGCTTGATGGCGAGGATGTGATGCTCGGGAAAGCCGCCGGTGAGCATGAGGTGATTCGACTTTGCGTCATGCACCAGGGAGGCCACGAACTGCTCGGTGGGACCATCCATCATCCAAAGCAGGCTGCCGGTGCGCGGATCATAGCTGGTGACGCATTTGGAGCCTGACAGCACCATCTGCACTCTTCCGTCCATCTCGCGGATGATGGGGACGCAGTAACTACGTGTTTGGTTAGGCCGCTCGATGCGCCAGAGCTGGCGGCCGTCCGTGCGGGAGAGCGCCACGATGTATCCGGGGCCGTCGTGGTCGCAGTTCACGATGACTTTGTCATCAAAGAGGATGGGGCTGGAGCAGAAGCCGTGCTTGCTGGCGAAGACACCCGGGCGCACCTGCCAGACCTGCTTGCCGGAGAAGTCGTGGGCGCTCACCACCACCTCGGTGCCATCAAGGAAGGTGGTGAAGACTCGCTCGCCATCGGTAGCAGGAGTGCTGGAGGCGTGGCTGTTGAGGCGGTGCTTGCCTTCGAGCGGGGACTTGAGCACGGCGGTCTGCCAGAGGACCTTGCCATTGGAACGGTCCACGCTGAGCAGAGTGCGCTCGGATGTGTCTGCGTCCGTGGCCACCAGGAAAAGGCGGTCATTCCAGACGATGGGAGATGCGTGACCGGAACCGGGCAGCTCAACACGCCACGTGATGGTGTCCTTCTCCCATTTGGAGGGGAAGCCCTGGTCCAGGCTGGTGCCGTCCATGCGCGGGCCACGCCACTGTGGCCAGTTTTCAGCCTGGAGCAGGGCTGGAGCGATGAAGAGCGGCAAAAGAAGGCGGTGCCAGAGCATAACGGAGAGACTATCGGCACCCCCGGAAAAGTTCAATCAGCAAACGGAAGGGTTCTTGTCAGATCCTGGCATGAGCGTGTGTGCGGAGCTGGAAGGACGAATGAATACGCTGGCGTCCGCTGGGTGGTCCGGCTACTCTCTGAGGCACTCGCATGGAATCTCAGCCAACCGGTCATCCGATTCTTCTCTCGTCTGGCGATTTTGCAGGGCGTCAGGAGCTGGCTCTGGCGCAGCTCACAGGGTTTGAGGAGGATCTGGCTTCCGCACGGGCCTTTGAGCGTCGTTATCTCCCTATCGCGGTGCTGACGGTCTTGCTCGCTGGCGCTGCTTTCTATATTTTCTTCACGGAGAAGGCGAGTGTGTGGGTCGGAGTGGTTCTATTCATGGCGGGATGGCTGACGGGGCTGGGCGCAGTCGTTCATGCGAGATTCGCCACACCGACCAGTCTTGTCAGCGGTCAGCCGATGCTGCGCTTTCGCCGCAGTGATGGCTCGAATGAAGAGACTGAGCAGATCTATGTGTGCCCTGACAGCCGCACTTACTTTCGTCGAGTGACCAGCGGTCCGGGTTAATCTCGACGACGGACCGAGGAAGCGCTTTGAAACGGAATCGATGCATGCCAATGCCGACGAGAGGCGTTTGTCTGATGAAATGATTTCAAAGGCGCTGATGCTCTCGTTTCTCTTCTCGGCAGGCTTGCTCGCGGCAGACTGGCCGCGCTGGCGCGGACCGACGGGCGATGGCACGTGGAATCCCCCTGAAGTGCCGAAGGGCTTTGCGACTCGAGAGCCGGAGCGTTTGTGGAAGGCATCCATCGGCGCGGGCTATGGTGGTGTGACGATGAGGGACGGTCGTGTCTATGTGATGGACCGGCCCAAGTCTCCGGAGAACACGGAGCGCGTGCTTTGCTTCGATGCGGAAACGGGTGAGCCGCTGTGGTCCCGTGAATGGACGGCGGACTATGGAAGCATGGAGTACGGCACGGGGCCGCGTGCGTCCGTGACGATTCACGAAGGCCATGCCTACACTCTAGGCGCGGTGGGCATGGCGATGTGCCTGAATGCAGAAACGGGAGAGGCCGTGTGGCAGGTGGACACCGTGAAGGACCACGCGGCCAAAGTGCCGACCTGGGGTTTTGCGGCATCGCCCGTGATCGAAGGCGAGAAGGTGCTGCTGCATGTCGGCGCGGAGAGCCAGGGCAGCGTGGTGGCGCTGGACCGGAAGTCTGGGACGATCGTGTGGAAGGGCGGGCCTGATCCAGCAGGCTACTGCACGCCAGAGGTCATCACGCACACGGGCCGGAAGCAGTTGATCACCTGGGGGCCGGAGCACATCCAGAGCCTGGATCCAGAGACGGGTGATGTGTTTTGGACCTGGCCCTACAAGATCACGTATGGCGTGAGCATCGCGCAGCCGTTGTATCGAGACGGGCTTCTGCTGGTCTCAGGCTACTGGCACGGCACAAAGGTGCTGAAGCTCGGCGAGAAGCCGCAGGATGTGTCTCTGGCCTGGGAGAATGAGAAGGAGATGTGCGGGCTGATGTCGGCACCTCTTTATAAAGACGGCGTGGTGTATCTCCTGGATAAGAACAAGGGACTGCAGGGCGTCGATCTCAAGACCGGCAAAGTCCTGTGGAGCGATGACAACACGCTCACGCCGAAAGATCGCAATCCACAGATGAGTCTCGTGTGGTTGAAGGAATCCGAGGGATTGGCGAGCCTGCTCAATGCGAGTGGTGAGCTGGTGCACGTGAAGCTGAGCAAGGATGGCTTTGAAGAGCTGGTGAGACATCAGATCATCGGCAAGACCTGGGCTCATCCGGCCTTTGTCGGCAGCCGGATTTGGGCGCGTTCTGACACAGAACTGGTCGCTTGGGCTCTCTGGTGAGCTGTGGATAAGTGGAGCGAGTCCGTAAACCGCGAGGCTCCGCAGGGACTCAAATTATAAGAAATAAAGTCTGATATCTGGGACCTGTCTAAGGTTGTTCTCCCCCGACAATTTGCTTATTTTAATAAATCATCTCCACAAACTGTTTGCGGAGCGTGATATTTTAAAATTCCCCCGTCTTTCCCGTGTCGGCCCTAGCTCCCATCATTCTGCCAGACGCCCCTGTCTCCCGCCGGCGCGAGGTGCATCTGCTCAATAAGTTCGATGACCTGTTTCAGGACTTCCTCGCGAAGGGAGGACCGCTGCCGACGGAATACTCCGTTCTGAACCGCGCTATCCGTCATCTGGGCGATGCTCTGCGAGCGGGAGTCGTGGGCCGGGCCGAATTGCTGACCTATGTTCAAGAGACGACTTTGCGCCACCTGCCCAACACGATGCAGGCGGAGGCTCTCGAGCGGAAGTATGGCTACAGCGGCGATTTTGAGATCATCGACCATATCTACAGCCGCCATACCTCCTCTGACCCGAAGCAGCGCCTGTGGGACCTTTATTTCCATGCTCAAGCTGCCCCGGTGGCCGTGAGAAATCGCAAAGCCTACTTCCTGCAACTGATGCGCGATCATCTGGCCGCGTCGGCCGGCCGGATGGATGTGCTGAATGTGGCCTCGGGGCCGTGTCGTGACCTGCGCGAGTTTTTCCTCGATCACTCCGACTCTGCTGTGACAGTGGACTGCGTGGACATGGATGCGCGGGCGATCGAATACGGCAGCCGTCTCTGTGCGCCTTGGCTGGACAGGATTCAGTTTCATCATCGCAATGTGCTCAAGCATGTGCCGACCCGGGCCTATGACCTGGTGTGGTCAGCGGGCCTCTTTGATTATCTTTCCGACCGCCTTGTGGTGCATCTGCTGGGAGCCTTGCTGAAGGTGGTGAAGCCCGGAGGAGAGGTGGTGATCGGGAATTTTTCCGACTTCAATCCGAGCCGTGACTTCATGGAGCTCTTCGGGCACTGGCATCTGCGCCACCGCAGCAAGGAAGCGCTGCTGGCGCTGGCGGCGCAGGCCGGGGCGACACCCGACCAGACTCAGATTCTATGGGAGCCTGAGGGCGTGAACTACTTCCTCCATATCAGGAGGTGAGTGAGAAGTCTTTGACCACTGATGGGCACTGATAGTCACTCATGACCAAGCCCTCAGAAGGCTTGGTCAGTATCAGTGGTTATCAGTGCTGATTAGTGGTTAAAAAGTCTGGTTTAGGACGAAGCAGCTCGAGTTTTAGCTTGCCGAGATGGGGTGGGGTATGGAATGCGTGTTCAAATGACACGTACTGAGGCTTGGATTGCACTGAACCTGATTCCGCAGGTGGGGCCGGTGCGCGTGCGGAAATTGCTGGAGCGGTTTGTGACCCCTGAACGCATTTTGATGGCCAAGGCCTCAGAGATCGCTGGGGTCGAAGGTTTTGGCCGCAAGCAGGCGGAGGCGCTCGCAGGTTGGGAGGCAGAGATCGATCTGGAGGCGGAGATGCGGAAGATCCGGGAGCGTGATCTGACGATTCTCACGCAGGAGGATGAACTGTATCCTGAACTGCTCAGAACGATCTATGATCCGCCGCTGGTGCTCTATGTGTGGGGTGAGCTCAAGAAGCGGGATCATAATGCCATTGGTGTGGTCGGCAGCCGTCATGCGACCATCTATGGCATCAACGCGACGAAGAAGATGAGCTTCCAGATTGCTTACGCGGGTTACACGGTGATCAGCGGTCTGGCGCGTGGCATTGACACGACGGCCCATGAAGCGGCGCTAGCTGCCAAAGGACGCACCGTGGCGGTGATCGGCTCAGGGCTTGGGAAGTTGTATCCTCCGGAAAACATGGCGCTGGCGGAGCGCATCGCGCAAAACGGCGCGGTGATCAGCGAGTATCCGGTGGACCGCATGGCGGACAAACAAACGTTTCCGTACCGGAATCGCGTGGTGGCAGGCTGGAGCAGCGGCTTGCTGGTCACCGAGGCACCGCTGAAAAGCGGCTCGCTCATCACCGCGCAACAGGCCACGGAGCAAGGCCGGACGGTCTATGCGGTGCCTGGTCCGATCGACAAGCCGACATCGGCGGGATGCAATCGCCTCATCCAGCAAGGCGCGAAGCTGGTGATGGATGGCGCGGATGTGCTGGATGATCTGATGACTTTATTTCCCACCGCGCCCAAGGCGCCGGTGGTGGAGGCGACCAAGCCCAATGTCATGCTCACTCTGGATGAGGAGATCCTCTTCGGAGCCATTGATACCGAGGAGCAGCATGTGGATGAGCTGATCACGCGCTCTGGACTCACGGCGGCGACGGTGAATGTGACGCTCATGCGGTTGGAGATGAAGCGCGTGATTCGTGCGCTGCCGGGGAGACGGTATGTGCGGCTGGTGTGATCGGTTGAAGCACCCAGCTTTTAAACCACGAATTGACACCCATGAATACGAATGACCAAGGCATCTGTGGCTTCAGTTTTCGTGTCTATTAGTGTCATTCGTGGTTAGAGATCTGAGCAGAGGGATTCGATGGTATGCCTACTTGCCTCCAGCGATCCATCTCACGGCGCGCTCGACGAAGGGTTCCATGCCGGCTTGCTGCTCGGGGTGGGGGCTGCTGCAAAGGACGCGGCCTTTGCCATAGTTGCCGATGACCATGGCGGGAGAGTTCACCTGGGCTCCGACGGGGGCGCCGTTTTTGGCGAGCTCGCTGCGGAAGTAGGCGAGAGGTTCGAAATCACCGATGTCGGCGTCTTCGGCGGGATTGAAGACAGGGCCGTTGGCATAACGAATATCCAGGATGCCTTCAGGCATGCCGAGGATCTCGCGGCCTTTGGGAGTGAACTCGATCTTCACATCGCCTTCACCGCGTGCCCATTTGGAGGACTTGGTTTTGGCATCCAGAATGTGCACGCCCCAGGAGAAGCCTTCGCAGGCGAGGTAGTTGCCGGCGCAGATGCCGAGATAACCACCACCGGCCTCGACAAAACGGCGAACCTGCTCGCGGCCGATAAGACCCAATGAGCCAGCTTGTTTGCCACCGCTGCCGCCGGTGAAGATGATGACATCAAAGTCCTTCAGGCCGCCTTCACGGATGAGTTCGGGCTTAACCAACTTTACGGTCACGCCTTCGGCCTTGCCGAGCAGCTCGGTGCAGCGTGGGATGCCTTTGCCAAAGCTGCCGTAGTCATCAAAGAGCGCCACGCGGATGTTCTTCGGATCAATCTGGCGCGGGGCGATGGGTGCCGTCTCCTGCCAGGTGATCAGGGCTTTCTGCGGAAGCTTGAGGCCCGGACGCTGGCCCACCACGAACCATTGGTCACCCTTTTGCGTGATCATGCCGCCTTTCACGGGCAGCTCAGCCACCAGGTTCAGGGCCTTCACGTTGACCTTCGGATCATCGACTTTGAAGGCGGTGTTGTCGGTGGTGTGGTAGACCGCTGTGACTTCTGGATCCTTCGCCGCGGCGACCCTGTAAAAGTGACCGGGGCTGTGCTGGGCCACGGGCGGGCAGGCCATGGCCAGATCACCCGCATCCGTCCATTCGCCTAGTTTGGGGTAGAGTACTCCAGTGGCGAGATTCTCCTCGGCAGGCAGCAGGGAGGTGGTAATGAGGAGGGTTGCTATTAGGCGGAGCATAAGGGTATTAGAACTGGCTTCGTGCTTGAACGTCCTCCCCGCAGGATTCATTCCGCCAACCCCGTAGATTCGCCCACTCATGCTTACTTTTGATGCTCATCTCGACCTCAGTCTCAATGCTCTCGGCGGTTTTAATCGTGATCTTCGACTCCCGGTGCACGAAATTCGCCGGCGGGAAGAGGGGATGACAGGAAAGGGGCGTGCGGGAGGCACCACGGCCTTTCCTGAGATGCGAAAGGGCAGGGTGGGCATCTGCGTGGCCACACAGCTCGCGGGTTGCATGCCGGGTGTGTCGCCGATCGCGAACTGGATGTCCCCTCATCAGGCCTGGGCTGAGACGCAGGGCCAGCTGGCTTGGTATAAAACCATGGAAGAAGAAGGGCACATGACGCAGATCACGAATCTGCAGCAGCTCGAGGCCTCCGTGGCGCTGTGGAATGACACAAGTATCCCAGATGAGACGAAGCCGATCGGCTACATCCTCAGTTTGGAAGGCGCGGACAGCATCCGCACCGTGGGCCACCTGGAAGGCTGCTGGAACCAGGGGCTGCGAGCCATGGGGCCGGCACATTATGGCGTGTGTCGTTATGCCATGGGGCATGATATGCCTGGTGGACTGCCGCCGCAGGGCAGGGAATTGATCAAGGAAATGGACCGCCTGGGCATGATCCTGGATGTGACCCATCTTTCGGATGAATCCTTCTGGGAAGCCCTGGACATTTTTGGCGGCCCGGTGTGGGCCAGTCATTCGAACTGCCGTGCCCTGGTGCCGGATGTGCGCCAGTTCAGTGACGAGCAATTGAAGGCACTGATTGCCCGTGGAGCGGTGATCGGCGCAGCACTGGATGCCTGGATGATGATCCCGGGCTGGGTCCGCGGGAAAACGACGCCTCAAGAGACCGGGCTGAAGCTGGAGGTGATCTGCGACCACATCGACCACATCTCCCAGCTCGCCGGAAATGCGAAGCACAGCGGCATCGGCACCGATCTGGATGGCGGTTACGGTATCGAGCAGACCCCTGAAGACCTGGACACCATCGCCGATCTGGCCCGGATCCCGGACATGCTTGCCAAGCGCGGTTACACTCAGGCCGACATTGAAGGAGTGATGCACGGGAACTATCTCAACCTGCTACGGAAAGCCTGGGCTTGAGAATATTTAAACTTTGTTAACCACTAATAAACATTCATTTACACTGATGACCAGACCTCAGAAAGGCTTGAAAAATAAGTGCTCATCCGTGCCTATTAGTGGTATAGAAATCTGGCCGTTGCCGACGGAAGCAAGACTCATCTCCCCCTATGGTTTTGATAGATCGTAAAAGCTTGTGTGAATAACTGGACTTTCCGGTTGACACCCTGCCGCACTCTTCTATTCTCGCGGCCCTCTTTCCCCCGCAGGTGTTCATCATCTGCCCCTACTTAAAAGCACCTTATGAAGACATTCTCTGCGAAAGCCGAATCCGTGAACCGCCAGTGGTGGATCATCGACGCCAAGGACCAAGTCCTGGGCCAAGTGGCTGTGGCTGCCGCCAATCTGATCCGTGGCAAGACCCGCCCAACCTTCACCCCGAACGTGGACACCGGCGATTTCGTGGTCGTGATCAACGCTGACAAGGTGAAGCTGACCGGCAAGAAGGAAACCCAGAAGATCTACACCAGCAAGACCGCCGTCTACATCGGCAACCAGAAGGTGGAAACCGCTGAGAAGGTGCGCCAGCGCCGTCCAGAGCTTCTCGTCCATCGCGCTGTGAAGGGCATGGTCCCGCACAACCGCTTGGGCAACAAGATCATCACCAAGCTGAAAGTTTATGTGGGTGAGGAGCATCCTCATGCGGCCCAGAACCCGAAGACCTTCGCTGTCGCCTGATCGATCCCATCCACCTTCTGACTGATCCAAGTTCATGAGCAAGCCCCTCACCACCGCCACCGGCCGCCGCAAGACCAGCGTTGCCCGCGTCAGCATCCTCCCAGGTTCCGGTTCCATCACGGTCAATGGCCGTGACTTCGAAGAATATTTCCCCACGGTGACTCTGCAGAACCAGATCATCGTCCCTCTGGCTCTGACGAACAGCCGCCAGACCTATGATTTCAAGATCAACGCCTCCGGTGGTGGCGTGACCGGTCAGATGGGTGCGGTGCTTCTCGGCATCTCCCGCGCTCTGATCACGGTGAATCCTGAGCTCCGCGCCACGCTGAAGAAGGCTGGCCTCCTGACCCGTGACTCCCGCGCCAAAGAGCGTAAGAAGCCAGGTCGTCCAGGTGCTCGTAAGCGCTTCCAGTTCTCCAAGCGTTAATCGCTGGATTGGTATCTGGTTATTGGTTTCAAAAAACCCGTCTCGAAAGAGGCGGGTTTTTTGCATTCGGAGAGTGCGCTGTTTTCGGTTCGCGGTTCTCGGTTTGTCAGAGGAAGGGGCCAATAGGTCTGATGTGTCTCACGTGACCTATTGGAGGCAAACTTGGTGGGAGCGAACCGGGAACTGGGAACAGAGAACCCTGAACCGTAAAACCATCTGTGAACAAGTCTCCCTTCGCTCTTGCTGCCGCGTGGGTTTCGTGGCAAAACCGTGGCATATCCCCACGCATGAAATACGCCGATCTGCATCGCATCTACCACCAGCCGTTCTTTGACCTTCTGAAGCAGGCCCGCGCCGTGCATGAGGAGCACTGGACTGGCAATGAGGTGCAGCTCTGCACGCTGCTGAGCATCAAGACGGGTGGTTGCAGCGAAGACTGCGGCTACTGCGCGCAGAGCGCCCGCTATACCACGGGTGTGCAGGCTGAGAAGCTGATGCCGAAGGAGCAGATCATGGAGCGCGCGCTCGCGGCCCGTGCCAGTGGTTCCACGCGCTTTTGCATGGGCGCTGCCTGGAAAGGTGTGCGCAAGGGCACGCAGAAGTTTGACCAGGTGCTGGATATCGTGCGTGATGTCTCCAAGCTCGGCATGGAAGTCTGTGTGACGCTGGGACAACTGGGTGCTGAAGAAGCGCAGGATCTCAAGGAAGCCGGTGTCACGGCCTACAATCATAACGTCGACACCTCGCCAGAGCATTACCCGAACATCGTCAGCACGCACACGTTTGAGGATCGTCTCAGCACCATCCGTCATGCGCAGGACGCAGGCATGTCGGTCTGCTGTGGTGGCATTCTGGGTTTGGGCGAGACCATTGAGGACCGTCTCAAGATGCTGGAGGTGATCTCCAACTTTAATCCGCATCCGGAGAGCGTGCCGATCAATGCGCTGATGCCGATCAAGGGCACGCCGCTGGGCGACAACGAGGTGGTGGATTCCTTTGCCTTCATCCGCATGATCGCCGTGGCGCGCATCGCCATCCCGCGTGCGAAGGTGCGCCTCAGCGCCGGCCGCACGAACCTGAGCCGCGAGGCACAGACGCTGGCCTTCTTTGCCGGTGCGAACTCCATCTTCTACGGTGACAAGCTGCTCACTGCCGCCAATCCTCGCGCCAACGAAGATCTGCGACTGATCCGTGACCTTGGCCTCAGTGTCCAGGCTCCAAATCCTGCCATGGGCGCCCCTGGCAGTGATGAAGTCCGTCCGCTTTCGCCTACCATTGAAGGTGTGAACGACGGCAGTTCCTGTGAGCTCGCTGGCTGCGGATCTGGCTGCGGCGCCTGAGCGTAAAGTTTTTTGAATGACCACCCAAGAAAGGCAGGACGCCAGCCGTCCTGCCTTTCAAGTCCCACCACCACCCAACGCCATGTCTGACACACCTCCGCCCGGCTCCCCGCAAGCTCCGCTGCCTCCGGATCAGCAACCAGGCATGGCCACGCAGCCGCTCGGACATCCTCCGGGTTATCCCATGCATCCTGGCATGATGCCGCCGCAGGGCTATCCGCAGCCGATGGGTTATCCCCCCGGTTACCCGATGCAGCCCGGCATGATGCCGCCTCCGACGGGGGCGATGCCGATGGGCTATCCTCCAGGCTATCCGCAGCAGCCGATGGGCTACCCTGGCCAGCCCATGGGCTACCCGCCGGGTTACCCGCAGCAGCCGATGGGGTATCCGGGTCAGCCGATGGGTTACCCTCCGGGGTATCCGCAGATGCCGATGCCGCAGCACCCTGGCATGATGCCACCTCCCCAGGGCATGCCACCTCAGGCTGCGCCAGGACCAGTGGCAGCTCCGGTTCCTGCTCCTGCCGCCATTCCGGCACCTTCTGCCATTCCTGCTCCTTCTGTCGCTTCAGCCGCTCATGCAGCGGCTCCGTCAGACAGTTCCGGCGCGGTGGCCGCAGCGATCGATAGTGATGAGGCTGCCGCGCTGACGATTGAAGGGTTTCCCCAT
>NZ_BKAG01000030.1 GCF_007992435.1 Prosthecobacter gellanilyticus
GCTCGAGCGGCTCAGTCGAGATGATGAGAGTGCTGGGAGATGCGCTGGCATCACGTGCTCTCCACCTCCACCGCTCATCACACGGAGTGTGATGGCTACTTTGCCTATTTGCGAAATCTTGATAGCTGGGAAGCTGGATCAGGTTGAAGGTGATGTCGCCATCGCCTACGACGATGCTTCTCACCATCAGTTCGGCGACCCGGCGCTTTTCTTCGAGGGTCATCTCAGGCCACCTCGAATGGAGGTTGAGGGCTTCCGCCGCGATCTGTTCACTTGATAGGCTGTCAATTGTGAGAACGTCGATTTCGCCCTGCACCCGTTCGAGCTCCGCGTCGAGCTGGCGGCGCCGCTCGACTATCGGATCGTTGAAGGCTTTGAAGTCCTCCCCGCCGATATTGCCGTCGAGATAGAGCCGGAGCATCCTATGTTTGTCCTCCTCCAGCTTGGTAGTCTCGCTGCGCCGCTGCTCGAGCAGCGCCTGCTTTTCGGAAAGGGCGGCTCCTGCCTTGTTGAGGTATGCCTGGACGTTCTCGTCCTTCACCAGGTAGCCCTTCAGCTCCTCCATGAAGATCTCATCAAGATCCTGGCAGCCGATCTTGTTCCGGCACTTCTGGCAGATGTATTTGGCCGTCTTCATGGGCACATACATCTTGCCCCCGCAGTGGCATGTGACGAAGCCGCTGTAAATGTGGGCGGGCGTCTTTCCCGGGCGGCGGTCGCGCTTCACGTAGCGTCCGTCCAGGTGGGCGTTGCACCGCTCCCATAGCTCGGCGGGAACGATGGCCTCAACTCCGTTGAAAATGTGCTCGCTCTCGGGCTTGATGACCATGCGCTTGCCGACGCTGGCGCTGTAGTTCTGGCGGTGGAGGCCCTTGGCCGTCGGGTCGCGAACCATGTAGCGCACGGTCGTATCCGACCACATCTTGCCGCTCCTCGTGCGATAGCCCCGCTCGTTGAGCATCCGGGCAACGGTCTTGAGCCGTTTGACCTCATCGAAAAGCTCATAGACCAGGAGACGGATCGGAGCCTCGTCCCGCTGGACGACCAGCTTCTTGTCCTTCCAGGTATAGCCATACGGCGCGCTGCCGCTGAGGGGCTTGCCCTGCTTGGCGCGGACGAGGACGGAACTCCTGATGCGGTCGGTGATCTCTTCGCGTTCCCACTGAGCCATGCAGCCAACGAGATTGAAAAACAGGCGGCCTGCAGGCGTGCTGGTGTCGATCTGTTCGCCAAGCGACACGAGGTCGGCGTGGTGCGTCTGGAAGAAATCGCTGAATTCCATGAGCTCCCTGGCGTTGCGCGTCAGTCGGGCGAGCTTGGTGAAGACGAGCGCCTGGATGTGGCCTCTCTTGATGTCCGCCATCATGCGTTTGGTTTCGGGATGATCGGCCACGCTCTTCCCGCTGACTCCCGCGAGGTCGTAAACCTCCAAGATCTTCCAGCCTCGCGAGATCGCGTATCCCTCGGCCCGGCTCCGATGATTCTGCGGGCTGTCCCCGTTAGCCTGCTCTTCCGTAGAGACGCGGATCCAGATTCCGACGCGCTTGGTAGACTGATCGCAAATGGGCAAAGTCTTTTGCATACATAGCCTTTATCGTCAAACGAACACCATTTCAAGAAACGAGTGATCATTTCTTCTTCCGCTTCTTGGTCGCTCTGCGCCGGAGGTTTTCAGCCATCGTCGCCGCCAGTTGTTTTTCGACGTCCGTCACCTCGGCATCAGTGGTAGGTATGGTGTTGGTTCTCACCTTCCAGCCCTTGACCATCTTGGCCTTCTCGGGCGCAGGATGGCTGGTGGCGGTCGCGCCAATCGCCTCTGGTATGGAATCCAGGAAGGCCGCGAAATCGTCCTTCATAAGGCAGAGAACAAGCTTTTGCTGATCCGGCGGGAGCTGCGACGCTATCGCGCCGCTGAGGCGTTGGTGCTTGTCGACATCGACAGCCAGAACCAGCACCTGTGTCACGCCCGCCCGCAGGCATTTCGTGATGTTCCGCATCTCATATTCGAGGGTGTTGGTGACGGAAACCTCGCAGGCGATAGTGATCCCGTCTCTTTCGAGATACAGATCTACTTTATCGAGGGAGTCGGGGAGCTGCCGCTCGATGGTGGCCCGGAAACCCCGTGTCTCTGCCAATCTCTTGCACTCGGCTTGCGCGGCCTTGTGAGTCTCCCCCCCACGCCCGAGTTCCTCCAGATCGTCCTTAAGGGATGTCGACTCATACCGGGGCGCGGCTGCCTCGGTCACCAGGACAGGTGTCTGCGGGACGTTCTCAGCCTCCTTCGGCAGGTCTCCGGATACCGCTGCCTGCGAGGCTGGGGGTGCAGCTTCCACAGCAGGCATGGGAGCTTCCTCCTTCTTGGCCTCAGCCCTTTTCGGGGAAGGTGCTGAGACTTGTTCGGACAGTCGCTTCCGTTCAGCAGCCTCGATCTCGGCTCGGGCGGTTGCATATCGACAGTTGGAGCGGGCGATGACTTCATCGCGTCGGACTTCGTCAGGCAACTCTTCTGGCGGAGGTGGGACACGCAGGTTGAAGTCCTGGTCGCTTCTCTCAACCCGGGCAATTGCGTCGCCAATGCTTAATGCTTGGAGGGCCTCGGATTCAAAATGTGCGAAGCCTTTGGCGAGTTCGCGTGAGTCCGAGTCTCCCACGCCAAATACGACACGGGTTCCGGCATTCGCCAGCACGGCGCTCCCTACGGTGTCATTGCGGCCAAGCTGCTCCAACCCCTGATGCGCCAAGACGAGGGACAGCCTGTATTTGCGCCCGCCCGAAAGGATCTCAGCCATAGAAGGGGTGATGAAGTTTTGGAACTCATCGACATAGAGGGTGAACAATCGCCGCTGGCTCTCCGGCATTCTTTGACGCCCCATGGCCGTCTGCTGGATCTTCGACACGAGCAAAGAGCCGAGCAGGTAGCTGTTGTCCGCGCCCATGAGGCCCTGGGGGAGCTTAGCGAGCAGGATCTTCCCGGAGTCCATGATCTCCTGCATATCCAGCTTGGCCTGCCTTTGGGCGACCATGTAGCGGATGGGCTTGGGAGAGAGGAAGGTCTGGAGGCGGGTAAGAACCGGCCCAATCGACTTGCTCCCGCCGAGGAGCGGGAACCCCTTCCGCCAGTAGTAAACGACATCCGCATCGCTTACCCCTTCGAGAACTTTGCCGCGGAAGTCGGGCTCCAGCAGAAAGCGCTGCACGTCTCCCAGCGTCCCGCCTTCGGGATGCTCCAGGAAAGCGAGGATGGCGTTGCGCAGCACCACGGCCATCTGGTCTCCCCAGCTCGTGGAGAGGCGCTGAAAGATGCTCACCAGGTCAGATGCCAGCAAGGCCTTCTCATAGTCCGCCTTGGCACTGAGGATATTGAAGCCGACGCTGTGCGCCTCATCGCCAGCATCGATCAGGACGACGTCATCCATGCGGCTTTCTGGCACCATGCACAGCAATTTCTCGACGAGGTCGCCATGGGGATCGAGGAGGGCAAAGCCCTGTCCGCTCTCGATGTCCTGGCGGATCAGGTTCGTCAGGAAGGTCGTCTTCCCCGTGCCGGTGCCGCCGATCACGTGCATGTGCCTGACCCTCTGCTCGGGCGTGAGAAACACCTCGCTGCGAGCGCCGGCATGATCGTTCCATCCGAGGAACAGCCCGCTGCCCGCAGCGCCTGCAAAGGCCCTGGTGCGCCCGGTATCCTGCCGCAATTTCCGGCAGGCGATGCTGTCGGTGGGGAGGGTGACAAGGGTCAGTAACTCCTCCTGGGAAAGCAGCATTCCCCAGCGATGAGACTGCCTGAAAAGGATGTCCTCTTCCTGCGCTTCTTCGGGGTAATCCTTCAGCGCCAAAGGAACAAGGTGGTTGCCTCCGGGACGCGCGAGAATGTTCAGCGACACTGTCATGCCGGCCAGCAGTGCCCATGCTCGCTCTGAGGTTTCGGCGCATGCCACGAGGCGGATGACCACCGCATAGAGTGGGGTGCGCGTCTTATTCGCGGCCTCGCGCGGAAGTTCTGGGCGATTCCGGAAGACTGAAGATCCATCTGCCTGGGTCGAGACGTCCGCCATGCCTTCCTCCCACGGAGCTGATACAGGCTCAAAAATCACCTGGAACAACGCCATCTCGCCTTGTTCGCAGACAGACATCGCGGCGAGGAGGCCAGGAAGCAGGTCAACCTTACCGGTTTCAATCGACAGCAGGCAGTCGCGTGCGAGGCCGATCTCGGCCACGGCATACATCCGCCCGGATTGATCCCATGTCTTCCGAAGGTGGGCATCTCCATCGCGCGTGACGCAATCTGGGAAGAGAGCGGTGGAACAGGCCTTGAGATGGCTGGCATCGTCGACACCGCAGACCCATTGAAAGCCGATCTCGCGGTCATCGGCGAGGATCTCAAAGGAGATTGGCTCCCGGCATGTCCGTGACATGCGCAAAAAAGACTCCATCTGGTCTCGCCGGTAACGGAGGGATTTGGGAAACGTGAGCGCTATCTCGTGGCAGGAGTCGCGGCTCCAGCCAATGACTTCGCTCTCGGAATCCGTGTCCTCAGGCTCAGCCTGCACATCAGGCGCTGAGTTCAGCCACTGTCCCGCCTTCTTCAGCAGACGTTCCGCAAAGGAGGAACGGCGAGCATCATCTGCGTTTCCGTCGCCGCGCAGCTGATAGCCCTTGAAGGCCTGGAACGGCGGCTCAATGGCAACCGGCTCTGGATGCACAAACCAGCCTCGTCCCCGCAGCTCCCACTGCAAATACTGCGCCGAGAGCTGTTCATGAATCGACATTATGAGCCAGTTCGGGAAGGCACCTGCACCAGCCTTGCTAAGAGGGGATGGATGTCGGGCCTGGCCTCCATGAATTCCACTTTCTCGATTCCCTCAGCCGCCGTCACTTCCTTGATCTTCGCCTGAATTACCTTCTCAATTGTATCGGCATACATGATGCGCGTGTCGGTTCGGAAAAAAGTCTCTTTCCGAAAGATCTCATAGACGCCTCCGAAGACGGGAACGGTGAGGAGCCAGGCGTCAAAATCTTGAAACCCGAGGGTCAACGTATTGCGAAGCAGCAGGAAAAAGCCCAGGACGGTCATGCCAATGATGGCACCTCCCCAGAGCATTCCGAAGAGAGCCACATAGCCCATGGTGAGCGCTGCGGTCAGGATCACAACGATCAGCAACTGGAGGAGCGGGAATGGGGCCGGTATCTCGCAGAACCGATAGGAGAAGAACCACGAGGTTCCGAAGGGCGCTGAGCATAGATCGAAGGTCAGCCGCTCCCGGCGCATGCGAAGGTAATCCCTTCTGGCTGACAGAGGGCCGCCTTCGCGGTAATCTAACCGTGAGAAGTCCAAGCCTGGAACTTTTCTGGCCTCCAACTCGTCCTCAATGCTCTTGTAAAAGGCATCGGTGGACGTTTCAAACCCATCAATCAGTGCATAAGTCGGTGGCTTGAGTGGCTCAGGCTTCCGCTTTTTCCAAAGACCAAACATAGTGGGAGTGTGGTTATGGTTTTCGCTTACCGGGAGGAGATTGGTTTCTGCTGGAGCGGGCTGCGGGTCGCGGCTGTTCCAATTTGAGGTGCTGTTCGGCCCTGGCCCACGCCTGCGAGGGCAATATCCCCAAGGCAAGAGTCAGCTTCGCTATCGTGTCCGTCGTGGGCTTGCGGTCGCCCCGCTCGATGAAGGTGATTGCCTGACGGTTGAGCCCGGAAATTTTAGCCACCTCGCCCAGAGAGAGGGAGGCTTCCTCACGGGCCTCTCTCAGCACGACGCAGAGCGCCGCGCATAGTTTAGCGCTCACTGTGAGGATTTCAGACACGCTACGATTGTAGAAAAGCGCGTTGACTGAACCACGCTACACTTGTAGCGTGGAAGCGGACTCAAACTCAACTTTACTCACTTATGAACTTCGTCCGACGCATCGGCCCTGATCCGCACGCCAACGGCCAGAGCACTCCGGCCTTGGAGAACTGCCCAGACATCTGGGAACTGGATGATGGCGACTTCGCCATCATCGGCATCGACATGACTGACGACGCCAAGTCTCTTCTCCCCGCCACCGCAGGCTGTGGCCCAGATGAGCGAATTGTCCGTGTCCCTCGCCGCATTTTGGTGGACGCTAAGGCTGACATTCCTGCCAAGGCCTGAACAACTGGCCGCCACAGCTTTTAAAGCTGTGCCATCTCAGTCACTGGAGTAAGCCATCTCGTGGCGAGCGTTTTCACGGCGGTCTTCGGTGCCGCATTCACACGATGAACCGCTGAAAATCGAATCACGGCAGTGGCTTCAGCATCACGCGACCGGAGTTCTTTGGAGCCGTCCCAGTGCTCGACTCTGGAATCAGGAAGTATCCCAAGCCTGCTATTCCAGCGGGCCGCTTCACGATCACTCCTTGGAAAATGGCCGTGCGATTTTGCGCTGTCGTAACTCCAGGCAGAGTGAAATCGCCAGCGAATGCGCCGGTGGTTAGATTGAGGGTTGAGACATTGACCTTGTTTACCGTGGCAGGCACCACCGCCTTGTTCACCAGCGCGGTTCCTGGATTGTATAAGCGGAGGTCAAGCATGAGGTCTACCTCCGGCGCACGATCAAGAATCAATTCTGCATTGTTAGAGGAGCCGTTCGCTAGTTCCAGCACCACATGCCCCGCAGAAACTGGTCTGTAGGCAGAGCCTTCCACGGTCAAATCCAGCGGCCCAAACCCCTCTTTGTAAACCAAGTCTTTTGACGGTGGGCTGACTGGCGGGACGGGCTTAAACCAGCTGGCAGCACCCGTCAGGGTGTTCGCAGCTGGAGTCAGCCCTGCCGTGATGTTCAGCACACCCGAGAGGGAGCCCTTTCCGCCAAACAATGATTGATACAATAAAACTTGCCCCTGCGGGCCAACGAAGGCCGACGTAGTGAAGTTGCTTCCGTCGGCAGTCCGACCGCTAACCGCCACCGCTCCAGTGGTTTCATTCGCGGCAAGAATGGAACCGTAGCCGCACCCCTGCGGCAGTGTAGGATCGGAGTCCGGCTGCTCCAGGACAAAATTATGCAGTGTCTTGTAGGCAGTGGCCTTCGTCGTCTTGCTCCATCCATTGCGCCAGCCCGTTACTCCCGCCAAAACCGGTGACTCGGAAGAAGTCCGCAGTTCCCCGCCTAGTGTGTTAGATTCGCCATTTAGCTCCACCCTCAGGCTTAGCGACGGGCCGCCTTTGGGCGGCAGCACCAGATTCAGTTGTGGATGCAAGGCATTCTCCGGGTCAATGTCCAGCATACCTTTCAGCGTCACACTGGCAGTGCCCGTGATAATCTTGCCGCTGAAGGCTCCAAGCGGCGTGGTGGTAAGTTCCAGGCGACTGCCTCGCTGGCCGTTGATCGCGGTATTCCCGGAGATCAAGCCCTGATAGCTTCCAACGACCTCCTGCGGCAATTCGGTCACCCTGATATCAAAGGCTAGCGTCTCCGCCGCCTTGCCTGCGGCGTTGCTCGCGTTCAGCGTTATACCGAACTTGCCATCCTTTGTAGGTCGTCCACTGAGTTTGCCTGTGCCCCCGTTGAGCGTCAACCCTGGTGGCAGATTCTTCGCCGCGTATGTGACCGGAAGATTTACGGTTGGAATGTCCAGACTGTAGTACCCGCCCACGATTGCTGGCGGCACCACAGGTGGCAATGTTAGGGATGGCTGCTGCACGCCTGCTTGGGTGATAGAGTGGTTCTGTCCGCCGATCTGTATAGCTGTGGAACGCGGTGATTTGCCAGCATTCGGTAGCACCGTGACGAGCACGGTGCCCCCGCCATAGCCCGAGGTCGGGCTCGCGCTTATCCACGTGGTCGACTTACCAACTGACCATGCACCGCTAGCGGTTACCGTCACCGGGTATACCCAGCCTGCGGAATTGAGTGCGCGCGTTGAAGGATCGATGGAACAAGTAGAAGGAGTCAGCGTTACCGTCACCGGCAGGGAGGTGCCGTTAAAGGCATCCTTGACACTATAGCTAAAGCTTGCCTGGCCGCTGAACGTTGGGGCTGCGGCAAAGGTCAACAGGTTGCCAGCCTTGGTCAGCTTGCCTGCGGTCACGGGGGAAAGGACGCCGGTGACAGCCAGGCTCAATTGGTCACCATCCGGATCTATATCATTGTCCATCAGAGGCAGCGATACCGTGCAGCCTGGCACCACGGCCAGCGCATCGACCGTGGCGACTGGGGCGCGGTTTAGCGTGGTGAAAGCCAGGTTGGTGCCGCTGGCCGCTCCCAGAGCGCCAGTGGCCCGGACACGGAAATTGTATTTCGTGTGCGGCTGCAGACCGGTCAGGATAACGCTGACAGCCGCATCATCATTGCCTGCAAGGGTGGCGGGGCTGGCTGCTGCGCTAAGGCCATAGCTGGTGGTCATGCCATAATCAAAGAACACCTCCCTCTGGCTGTTCTTCGCATTTACGAACCCGTGCAAAGTAGCGGCATCATGGCTGACGCCCGAGGGCGCCGCCGTCTTCACCGTCGGCGGGGTCATCATCACGGCCTCACCAGTCAGATTGAGTTGAAACTCCGATTCATCGCTATCATTCGTGCGGATCTTGAGAAACGCCGTCTTTGTGCCGACAGTCGTCGGCGTAAACCCAAGCACAAGAGTCGCGCTGCCTCCGGACCAGATGGGGAAACCAGGTTGAGTCCTGATGTAAAAGGAGCTGTCCGAAGATCCTTCAATGTATAAGTTCTCCCCATAGAGCACATCGGCACCGCTATTTTTCAGCGTGAAAGTGGCCGAGACTGACCCCTTGGTAAACACTGTGCCAAAATTCCAAGTATCGCCTGAAATCACTTCTGTCTGAGTGGTGGATTTCAGCTCAATTTCCGGCTCGCCAACTCCTACCGAATAAATGCCTAAATTGTGCGAAAGTTTGCCGCCCAGATCGGTAAAGGCCCCACCAACATAGAGATCCGAACCGTTGCTGCCAACGGTCAACGCATCAACTGATCCATGGGTGGTGTCTGGCAATAACTCCACCCACTGGTCTCCGTCCAACCTAGCCAGCGCGGCTCTACTGTAGAGGTAGTTTCCCTCAACGTATTGATCTTGACCGTCAAAGTCTGCTCCTCCTGCATAGAGGTGACCATTGACCACGGCCAAAGACACTTTGCTAAACGGACTGTAATTTCCGATAGACAGTCCAAACCTCCAAGGCGGGGAGTGAAGCGATGTGCCGTCCCATTCTAAAATCCCCGAACGATTGACACAGATAAGCAGCTTACCACCGAAGGTGGACAAACCGGAGCATGCACCGGAAGGAGGATCTGGGACGTCAAGGTTCACCCATTGAGAGCCTGTGTATTTTAGCACTCCAAAAGCCCCATTTCCCTGAAGACCGGAGACCGAGGCATGAAGCGCTCCGCCATACATGCATAGAGCGTTAACTTCAGCGCCGGCGAAAGTGCCCTTCAATCCGATGTCCACCCATGCGCTGCCGTTCCAACGAGCCACTTTGTTACGCTCAAAGTTGGCAAATGCCCCCCCTACATAAAGGTCGGAACCGCTAACAAGCATGGTGTTAACGGTCTCAAAGAGGCCGTCACTCATGGCTGACCACGCTGTGCCATTCCACCGCGCAATGTTCCAGCAGAGCACGCCTCCTGCACGAATGAAGTTTCCACCTGCATAGAGATTGTTTCCCACCATCGCCAAAGCCCTGACAGTCGAAGGGGCAGTCAGGCCCAGTGGACTTCCTCTCATACCAGTGCCCAGCGCTGACCATGTTCGCGTAGCTTTGCTCCAGCAGGCAATTCGATTCGCCACGACGCCACCCGCTACCGTGAAGTCCCCACCGACATAGATTTTGTTCCCCGCATCCAGCACAGCTCGCACCCTTCCACCGACGCCACCACCGGAGCCAGCACTGACGACAGGAGACCACTGCGTTCCATTCCAGCGAGCGATCCGAACCGCCGGAACGCCTCCAGCTTGCATGAACTCGCCAGCCGCATAGATCTGTCCACCACTAGCCAGGAGCGAATGCACGGTGCCTTGAACACCCGCTCCTGGCTCTGCCCAGGAAGTGCCATTAAATTTTGCTAGCGACACCAAATGCACTGGTGCGGGTTCCGTGTAATCCGGTCGGTTCGTAGCATCTCCACCAGTATATACATCATTACCTGATACCAGAATGCAGCGAATGCCAGGCCGGCGTGTTGTGCCCACATCGCTGAAGGCGGTTCCGTTCCACCGCTTTAACCCACCAGTGGCGTGGCCAATCAGCAATTCCGTGCCCTGAACAGCCAGGGCGCTCACCTCTTGCAGGTACAAAGTAATTGTCACCTCCGTCCATGCATTCCCAGTCCACTTTGCCAAGCTGACCTGTTCGGTGCCATTTGGGAGGTAGAAACTGCCTCCGAGATAAACGCCTGACGGCGTCGAAGCAAATGAGTTCACCCGGCTCGGCAGAATCCCTGAAGGAAGCCCAGTGCCCACCGCAGACCACTCAGAACCGTTCCACACAGCGGCACCGTTTGTGCCAGCCAGATTAGCAATCCTGGAGAACTCCCCACCGACATATAATTTTCCGTCCGCCACGAACAGGGATTTCACCCTGCCAGCCGGGATGTCTGCAACTACGCTCTTCCAACTTGTCCCATCCCATCGCGCCAGATTCAGAGTTCTCGGAACCTCGCCAGCGCTTAGGAACCTTCCGCCGACCCACAATTCGCCGTTGTAGATCGCGAGACAATACACGGATTGCCAGAAGATGTCGTCCTTGTTCAGATTGAAGCCAAGCTGAACGCCTTCACCTAACGACGTGACCTGGCCCGTGGTCTTGTCAATCCGCGCTACGTGGTTGGCCAGCACCTCACCAACTGCGGTAAAGTCTCCGCCGATGTAGATCGCGTTCACATCCTCCACCATCGCCCGTATGGTTCCGTTTGCCCCCGGAAGGACAAAGTTGGCTGACCAGTCTGCCGCGCTTGCCTGATGAGCTAGATTTCCTGAAAGAAGGAAGAGAGCCAGGAAACAAAACAGCCTCTCGAGCCTATGTCTGTTCGTCATACGAAGATGTCAAAGTTTCCGGGGTTTGAAAAAAAAACAGTTTGTCACTACACGACGAAGAATATTAAAACTGAGACGGTGAGTGACGAGTCTAAATTCAACAGGATTGTCATCTCCCACAACCTACAACTTTTGCCTGAAGCTGAAAAAGCTGTCGTCTGCCGCGAAACCCTTCTCAAACATTCTTGAGGATAGCCGCATTCTATGGATAAAGGCTGACATCCAGGCCTAGGCGTGACCATTGGCCCTGATCGCTGAGAGTGTGATATGATGGGTACAACATGCTCAGCGTCATATCATGGATAGGGAATCACTTTTTTGATCTGCTATCGGCGGTAGGTATTGTCTCGGGGCTGGTTTTCACGGCTGTAAGCTATCGCGAAGACACTAAATCAAGGCGGCTCTCGAATCTGGTCACCTTGACAAAGCAGCATCGTGAAATCTGGGAGGAAACCCAAACAAACCAGAAGCTGGACAGAGTTCGAGACCCGCTGGCAGACCTCTATACAAAGCCTGTCACTTCTGAGGAGAGCCAGTTCGTCATGCTCCTTATGTTTCATCTCCACTGCTGGTATCGAGCGATACAGGAGGGAGAAGTCAAAGTTCTGGAAGGACTGGAAATGGACATTCGGAGCTTCCTGGGAAAGCCGATCCCAAAATTTGTTTGGGAACAACGAAAGGCCTACTTTGACCCAGACTTCCGCACATTTGTGGATCGAGTGATCTCCTCGTAAAGATACAGTTACGAATCAGCCTTGGCAGAGGTATGCCATCAAAAAATGGCCAGTGAGCGCGCCGTACAAGCAGGCGAGAAAGAGGGGCGCTGATTGAGTTCCTGGGGCCGGCATAGTGTCTCAAAAGGTATGCATGATTTCATGCGGAAGACGAATCAGAACCCTCAATTCTAACCACTATGAAAAGGCTCTTTACCCTCCTGGCTATCCTGGCCAGCTTCGCGGTCTCCGCTCCTGTCTCGTTGCAGGCGCGTGATCACCACCATTCCTTCCGGCACGGTCACAGTTCCGGCCATGTTTACCGCCACGGCGGGCATCATGGTTCACATCATAGACCGAGTTATCGCAGTGTGAGCCGACATGGGCATCACCGTTACTATGCCCCTGTTCGTCGCCACAGCCATCACCGCCACCACGGGCATCATCACAACAACCGCGGTTACATCAATCTCCCTGGATTGCTTTACAATTTCGTTCGTTAATGAAATGGCTGGAGAAGATGCGTGAGGGCAAGGCTGACAAGACTCAATGCCCGCCCTCACTCTTCTCCATCACTTCGATAAACCTGGCTCCGTCTTCGGGAGACATGATGTCACCAATTTCTTGATGATGGCGATGTATTTCGTCTTTGGTGCGGGTTGGGGTAGAAGACAAGAGGCTACCACTGCTGTGAAAGTCGAGTTCAAGTTTTTTGATGCGCTCAACTTGCTCGGCGTTGAGATGATAGATAGTCCTCCACTCTTCGACTGTCTTGGAAATGGCCCGAGCGTGTTGACGGATGGACGAGAAGTGTAAGATGATAGCCGGGACTGCCAGGAGCAGGATAGGCACTCCAATTACCATGCACTTGTCCCGGAAGGACAGTTTGGCAGGGGCAGCAACGGCTCTCCTCTTGCGAGTCAGCTTACTCATCAAGCACTCGGATTGAGGTTTGTCTTGCCGCCGAGGAGCCGCAGCGCATTCATGATGACAAGGAGCGTGGCTCCAGTGTCCGCAAGGATGGCGAGCCACAGGCTGGTATGTCCGGTGAAGGCGAGGACGAGGAAGATGGTCTTCACAACGAGGGCGAAGCCGACATTAAACTGAATGATTTTCAGTGTGCGTCGGCCTAACGAGATGGCCTCAGCGACCCTCGTGAGATCATCCTTCATCAGAGCCATGTCGGCGGTCTCAATGGCAGTGTCACTACCGATAGCTCCCATCGCGATGCCAACGCTGGCGAGAGCGAGCGCGGGCGCGTCATTCACGCCGTCGCCGATCATGCCGACGTAATGATGCTCGGCCATGAGACGTTTGATGTGCTCGATCTTTTGCTCTGGCATGAGGTCGCCGTAGGCTTCATCGATTCCCGCTTGTCTGGCGATGGCGTCGGCGGTGCGTTGATTGTCGCCGCTCAACATGACGACTTTTTCAATGCCGGCATCGTGAAGGAGAGTGAGCGCATTGGATACCTCGGGTCTCATGGTGTCGCCGATGCTCAGAATGCCGAGAATCTTGCCTGCGCAGTTTCCATGCGAGGTATGTCCGAGAATTGCCAGGGACTGGCCTTTGCCCTCAATCTCGGAAAGCTTTGCTTCGATCTCTGGCCTGCACAGCCCCAGTTCGTGTGCCATCTTATGATTGCCAATGAAGTGCGGATGACCATCAATCACCGCAGTTGCGCCGCGGCCGGTGACGGACTGATACTGCGAAGACTCACTCCAGGAAATCTTCTTGGCTTGGGCGGCAGCCACGACGGCCTTGGCGAGCGGATGTTCAGAATGTGCGTCGATGGCGGCAGCCAGGCGCATGATTTCTTCCTCACTGATGTCGCCGACTGGAATGACGCCGGTCACCTGGGGTTTGCCTTGGGTGATGGTGCCGGTCTTGTCTACAGCAAGGGCACGAAGTTTGCCAACAGCCTCCAAATGCACGCCGCCTTTGATGAGCACGCCTCGCCGTGCCAGAGCTGTGAGGCCTGAGACTATTGAGACGGGAGTTGCGATGACGAGCGCGCAAGGACAGGCAATGACAAGCAGGACGAGAGCACGATAGGCCCATTCCGGCCACGCTCCTCCCATGAGCAGAGGTGGCACCAGGGCGACCAAGAGCGCGACAACAAAGACGGCGGGAGTGTAGATGGCTGCAAACTTATCCACGAACCGTTGCGTAGGTGCCTTTTGCTCTTCTGCTTCCTCGACCAGCTTTATGATGCGGGCGAGAGTGGAGTCGCTTGCCCGCTTCGTCACTCGAACGGTCAGCGAACCTTCGCCATTGATGGTGCCGGCGAACACTGTGTCACCAGACTTTTTTTCCACCGGGACTGACTCACCAGTGATCGGGGCTTGGTTGACGGCAGACTCACCCGTGACGACCACGCCATCCAGCGGGACACTGCTGCCACTGCGCACAATGATCTCTGCGTCCACAGCGACTTCGGCAACTGGCACCTCTTTGGAGGCACCATCGGCCCCGCGTAGCAAGGCCGTTTGTGGCGCGAGCTTCAGCAATGCGGCTATAGCACGTCTCGCCCTGCCCACGCTCCAGGATTCCAACAACTCCGACAGTGCAAAGAGAAAGACTACGGCAGCAGCTTCATTGCCTTCGCCAACAATCCATGCTCCGGTAACGGCCACAGTCATGAGCACGTTCATGTCGAGCCTCTTTGACTTGGCCGCGCTCCAGGCAGCTGGAAACACCAATAGCCCGCCCGCGAGAGTCGAGAGAGCAAAACAGACATTCCTGGAGATCTCATTGCCAAGAAGCATTCCAAGTCCCAGCAACACTCCGGATGCGACAACCAAGGCGTTGCGTGGAAATGGAGTATTATCATGGCCGTGCTCGCAGGAGCCGGACTCCTTGTTGTGATCGTGTTCTTTATCGTTCATGCTATTTGTTGTGTTTGTTGTTGGTAGTAATTGAAGTCTCTGGGGGGCAGGATCTCTCCCGATGTTAATGCGGGCGCTACTTGCGACGGAGAGTGCTCCGATTTTCCCTGCACAGCATAAGTTGAGCGGTGGTCGATGACTTTCCCTGATCTGAGGTTGAGAAGAGGAGGGAGCAAGCCCATGGCCTCGAGATAGACTCAGCCTTGCCAAGGGCGCCGCGCCTTATAAGAGCCGCCAGAGGCAAGGCCAGCGAAACGGGCGTCACTACCACAAGAGCGCTTGAGCAGGCGATAACGAGCATCACTATAGCTTGGTAGGCCGAACGCGACCACTCAACCTCTGTTAGCAGCGGCGGTAAAACTGCTGCCACAATCGCAATGAAAACCGTGACGGGTGTGTAGATGCTAGCGAAGTGGCGTCCAAAAGTTGATGCGAGGCTTTGTTATCACTATTCTGTCCGACAAGCCGGATAACCCGAGCCAGCGCCGAGTCAGAAGCCGAGTTCGTGACCTTCACTAACATCAAGCCATTGCCATTGATCGAACCCGCAAAGACGGCATCACCAATCTGCTTCCTAATTGGAATGGGGTCACCGGTAATCGGTGCCAGATTGACCTCTGAAGATCCTTTCACCACCACGCCGTCCATCGAGATGCACGTGCCGGAGCAGATCCTGATCTCGTTGCCGATGGCAACTTCGGTGACTGTAGTCTCCTTGAACTGATTTACACACGTGCGGAGAAACTCCGTGTCTGGTGCCAGCTTCGCAAGAGAGACTATCGCACGTCTAATTCCATCTGTGCTGAATGACTCCAAAGAAGTCGATAGTGAAAAAGCTGAGCCAATCATGGCGGCCCAATGTCCTTCGCCAATGATCCACGCGCCGGGCACGGTCACTGTCACGAGCACATTCATATCGAAATTCTGTGATGCAGCTGCTCTCCACGCAGTTGGCAGAATTAGCAATGCAGTCACTAAAGTTGACTGAATGAGCCACAGACACCTTAGAGACTCATTTCCGGGCAGCATCCCGAGCCCCAGCATTATAGCAGAAACAATCACTAGCCCGTTTTGCTGAGATGAAATGTTGGCATGTCTGTCCTCGCACTTCGGGGGCATCTGAGAATGCGAGGACAGTTTCATGGGACTAGTGCTTGGATGGGCGCCAGGCGTAGATTCCGAGGGCAATTGCCAACAGGGACGCCGTAATCACTGAGAAGGTGTTGAGCGTCGGCGTGGTTGTGATTCCCAGAACAGTTAACTGAGTGCCTGACACAAGCAGGTAGGCGTGAGTCACGGCGTGGAATGCTTCTCCACCGCAAAGAAACTTCGCGATTTCTTTCTTCCAGTTTGTGATAGGCGTTGGCAATGGGGGTTTGGGTTGTCTTCGCTTGGCCTGGTGCCTTTAGGGGATCACTGCTCGAGAGAGTTCTGACTGGCGTTAGCCGGATGTCCCAGCCATTCGCTTCTGGATGTCAGGCGAACTGTAGGCTTCGCCAGCGAGCTTATCGTTTACGAATGCCCGCACGCCCCAGCCATGGTAACGCATGCCGGTTGCTTCAACTACCTTGGCGCGAGCACGCCTTCCAGTTCCGGTGGACACGGAATGTCTTGGGGCGAAACTGAAGATAAGAGGCTTGGTTTTTACATTAGCCTTCTTGCCCTGGACTAACTCAACAATCTCAGTGCCGCCGCCATGTTTGGTCACTTGCTCGGAATCCAGATTGTCGCCATAGAAGGCCCACTCAAGACGCACGGCGGTGGGATTGTCGATACGAGAGGCGGTGGCGGCAATTTCAAGCCACCGCTTCTGCACCTCCTGTGGATTTCTTGGGCCTTTGGGGTCGTCATGCTCACTTTTGTCACTGACTTGTAATCTGATCACATCATTGGCGAGGACAGATCCTACGGTGATGAGCAGCAGGCCAATGATGTGGGTGAAAGCCTGGCGTATTCTAATTGTCCGGTGCAGGTATGTGGTTGTGATTTTCATGGCGTTTTGAATTTTGGGGTGACTACTGAAGAGCGCGCCATCCCTGGGTCGCCATGTAGGCGGCGAGCACCAGCAGGACAGCGCAAGAGACGAGAGAAATGATCAGGCGGATCAATGATGGGTTCTTGAGGTGCGGAGAGGCCTTGGTCACAGCCCATGCTGTTGCGACGCCGAAGCCGGTCATGGCCAGCGCAAGGCCTGCGCCCAAACCGGTAATGACGGTTGAGCCAAGCCCGAGGCTTCCAGCTTGGGACGATCCTAGCAAGACCCCGACAGTCAGAGGACACGGGGTTATTCCACTCATGATCCCGACCAGCGCCATCTGCATGAGCGAGCGCATAGTTCGAGCTTCATCACTCCATGACGGGGAGTCGCCGTCAGACTCGGCAGCCACCTGATTGTCAACCGGGCGAAGCGTTTGAATGAGGAGCCAGATAGCGACACCGGTTGTAAGGATCGCTGACAAGAACTGACACCATGGAAGCAGTCTGGCTGGCGGCCAATGACTGGCTGCATGCGATCCAATGGTGACAAAGATCCACAACATGAGCAGGTGTGAGAGCGCGGCGCACACGCCCAGCACTGCCACACCAGCTTTCCAGTCCCGCATGTGGCTGGCTTCAGTGCTCAATGCAGTTCGCGCATGTAAAGGTTCCAAACCATGAGCGATACCCAGCACAAATGATGGCACCAAGAACAGCAGCCGGTTCAAATCCGTGAAATGGTCGGTGATGAAGCGCATGGTGTTAGTGAAAAGCAGCCGTTCCCTTGGAAGCGCTGTAAAACAGCATTATGAGGAAGATCAAAATCAGCAGCATGACCACGACTGCCTTCCACGCTTGAAAAGGCGAACGCTGTAAAACAGCTGCGAATCCAGCTGCCCATGCTCCGAATGCCAGCAGCTGGCTGACGACGCGGCAAAGGATAAAGGCCAGTGTGTCACGAGCCCCTTCGTCAGGACGGTGGGTATTGAGGCTGCCAACGAAAAAGCCAGCAACGAAGAACACGACTGAACCCGCTGCCAGGACAACGGAGAAGGCAGCCATGCCGGATCTATTCTTGGGCTCTGGTGGGGGCATAAATTATCAGAGCGAAGTCCGTTCTGCGATTGGCTCTTGCGAGATCAGGACGACCTGAGTGACGTAGTCCGCGCCGACGAGCGGATTATGAACGCGAACCTGGACACGCATCCCAGCTTTCAGATGGTCTGGGAGTGACTCGGACTCTCCATGCCAGAATCGGGCGCGAGTCGCATAGGTGAGGCGACGAACGGGCCCGCCTTCTGGAGCAAAGCTTATCGTCCGGGTTTGATGATCCACAGACTTAACCACTCCTGTGATGACGACACCTCGCGGAGGTCTTGCCTGTGCTACGCTGGCGCAGCAGAATAGCAGGAAGGAAGCAAATATGGCGGTGTAGAGCTTGTTACGACTGTTCATGAATGTTCAAAGGTTAAGCGTTCGGAACATGTGCCATGGTCAAGGGGCTGTGACGCTTTCTGCGCGGCTTGATCGCTCGTTCTCACGTTCCGAGCTCATCAGCGTGTGAATGGCGATATCCAGGGCGATCACGAGGGTGTAGCAGACAATCTTTTTTGAGCGCCGTGAGGTCAGAATCGCGAGGGAGGCAAAGCAGATGAAGGCATACATCCACCAACGTGAGACCGGCCAAACGAAGGATGCCGTGCAAAGCAGAATGGCCAGTGCGAGCGCAATGCGATGCGCCGTAGTAAAGCCGATGAAGCGCCGTGCGATCAGGAAGGCCGACCAGGCCAACCCATAGGCTTCGAAGAGCACAATGATTCGTGAGCTTGAAGACTCCATGAAGCCGAACAACATCAGGCTCATCAACAAGATGAACTCGAGGGGCAGAAGCCATGGCCAGAGACGAATGACATCGCGGCGCGGCCATCTGTTGTGCTCGGCAAATTTCACGGATGCAGCGGAAGTGGAAATGTCCACGAAGCGGGAGAATCCGGCCAGCAGCGCCGCCCACCTTGAGGGCGGCGCTGTGGCAGGGCACTCGGGGATAACTATTTTTTCTCCTCACCGTGTGCGCAGATGCAGGCGTATTCCTTGTTCTTGCAGGTGGGGCAATCGTTGAGGTTCAGGTTGAACTTCTCGGTGACAGATTTCTCTCCGGCCTTGGCTTTGATCTGCACCACGGTGGGGAGGTCGCTGCCTTCGGGAACGGCCTTGTCAGAGATCAGCTTGTCACCATCCTTGGTGAAGCTCAGCTTTGTGGGAGCGGAGCGGTCGCCGAGGGTGACGTTGATGACTTGCTCGCCTGGGGCGACGACTTTCATCTCGTCGTTGATGAAGCGAATCTCGACCTTCTTGTCCTTGTTTACGAAGAACTCGACGTGTGGTTCAACCTCGGTGATGAGCTTGCCGCCGGTGGGGCCGGCTTTGCCTGCGTGCTCCTCGTGATCGTGCTTGTCTTTATCCGCCGCGTTGACCGTGAAGGCTAGGGCGAGGGCAAACAGGGTGATGATAAGTTTGGATTTCATGGGCTTGTGGTTGTGGGTTTTGCTTGGGTTTGGTTTGGTTTTGCCTTGGCGGCGGAGGCATGCGCCTCAGCCGATTCGGAAAGGTTTGGGTTCAATGGGAAGCGGGTGCATCGTTCTCGATGGCGCTAGCGGCAGCCTTGCGGCCAAAAGTGTAAAACACGGTGGGTGTGACACCGAGGCCCAGCAGCGTGCTGGTAACGAGACCTCCAACAATGACGACGGCCACGGGATGGAGGATCTCTTTCCCCGGCTGATCGGCGGCGAGCACGAGCGGGATCAAGCCGATGCCTGCTGCAAGCGCCGTCATGAGCACCGGCACGAGACGTTCTTTCGTGCCGCGGATGACCATCTTGCGCGTGAAGCCCTCGCCCTCGTGCTGCATGAGGTGCAGGTAATGGCTAATAAGCATGATGCTGTTTCGCGCCGCGACACCAGCAACTGCAATGAAGCCGACGAGCGTGGCGATGCTGATATTGTTCAGCTTGAAGTAAGTGAAGACCAGGCCGCCGACGAGGGCGAGCGGGATGTCGCAGAGCACTTGGATGGCGAAGAATGGCGTGCGGAAGTAGCCGTAGAGAAGAAAGGCGATCACGGCGAGCACCACGAGGGTGAAGATAGCGATGCGCTGTGTAGCTTCCTTCTGCGCCTGGAATTCACCCTCGAAGGTGACGAAGTAACCCTCCGGCAACTTGACCTTTTCGGTGACTTCATTCCGCAATTTCACTACCAGGTTCGACACGTCCTGCACCGAGGGCTTGATGGCGAGCGCAAAACGACGTTGAGAGTTTTCGCGGAAGATGACGTTTGGCCCCTTGGCTTCGCGCACATCGGCGACGAGGGAAAGCGGGATGCGCTGTCCCTCACCAGCCTCCATGGGCAGCTCGGCGATTTTGTCCGGCGAATCCCGCCACTCAATCGGCAAACGTGTGACGAGATTCACACGCCGCTGTCCATCACGGAGTTCAGCCACATCCTTGCCGCCGATGAGGGCGGAAAGCTGGTCGTTCAACTTGCCTGGGGCGATGCCATAGGCTTTGGCACGGTCACGGTCGGCCTCGATGCGGAGCTGTGGGATGCTGGAGGTCTGGTCGAGTTTGCAGTCTTCAAAGCCTGGGATGCCCTTGGCGATGGTTTGAATCTCGATGCCGATCTGGCGGAGTTTCTCCAGGTCTGGGCCGAAGACCTTAATGGCGACTGGCGCAGAAACTCCGCTCATCATGTGGCCGATGCGGTCGGCAAGCGGCCCGCCGACAACGGCAAAGACACCGGGAACCGATTTGAGCTTCTTGGTGATGTCTGCGATGATCTCTTTGCGGCCACGGCCTCCGCTGGAATGTCCTTCGCCCTCACCACCTTCTTTGCGGAAATCCACGTCGAACTCAGCAGTGGAGACAGGGACGACGTGATCGCCACGCTCGGCACGGCCAAGGCGGCGGCCGACTTTTGACACGCCTTCAACAGAGAGAATCTGCTGCTCCAGCACATCGGAGATTTTGTTCATCTCCTCCAGCGAGGTGCCGGGAGCCGCCGTGGCAGCCACGAGGGCCGTTTCCTCCTGGAACTTGGGCAGGAAATCTTTGTTCATTTTCGGGTAGAGCGAAAATGCGGCGATGACGATCATCAGCACGATACCCAGCATGATAAGCGGCTGGCTGAGCCCGAAGCGCAACAGTGTGTGCTCCAAGAGCCATTTCATGCCACGCGTAAGGAATCCGTCTTTATGCTCGTGTCCGTGCTTTGGATTCAACAGAAGCGAGCACAGCACAGGGATGGCAGTGAGCGACACGACGAAGGACGCAATCATCGAAATGATGGTGGCGACAGCGATGGGCGCGAAGAGTTTGCCCTCCACACCGGTCAGGCCCAGCAGAGGCAGGAACACCAGAATGATGAGCGCCGTGGCGTAGAGGATGGAGTTTCGCACCTCTCCGGAAGCCCGTGCAATGACTTGCAGCTTCGGATGAGGATGAGGTAGGGCGGCGTTCTCCCGCAGCCGTCGAAAGACGTTCTCCACATCGACAATCGCGTCATCGACGACCATGCCGATGGCGACGGCGAGGCCGCCGAGCGTCATACTATTCACACTGATGCCAAGCCAAAGGAAAACCAGCATGGTGATCCCGAAGGAGAGCGGCATCGCCATCAAGGTGATGAAGGTGGTGCGGAAGTTCAGCAGGAACAGGAACAACACGATGGTGACCATGATGGCCCCGTCGCGAATAGCCTCGGTGAGATTTCCGATAGCGTTGTCGATGAAGTCTTTTTGCTGGAAAAGCAGCGTGGTTTCGACCCCTGGTGGAAAGGTGGCATTGAGTTCTTGCAGAGCTTCCTTGACCTTGTCGGTCAGCGCGCGGGTATCAAAGCCGGGAGACTTGGTGATGGACATGATGACGCCATAAGTGGGGGATTTTTCTGGTGTTTGGCTCACCGTGGCATCACCACGCATCGGCTCTACTCCCCAGACCACATTGGCGACATCGCCGATGGCGATAGGGCGGTCATTAACCTTCTTGATGACGGTGCGGGCAATGTCGTTCAGCTCGACAGTCATGGCGAGATTGCGCACCATGATCTCCGTAGGGCCAGTGTTGATGAAGCCGCCCGTGGTGGTATTGGCGGACTCCGAGGCGGCCAGCTCTAACTCGTCAAAGCTAACACCGTTGGCCTGCATCTTGAAGGGATCAGGTTGGATCTCGATGCGCTTCACGCCACCGCCCATGTTGAGAATTTCCGCAATTCCCGGAACACTTTTTAGCCGGCGCATGATCGTCCAATCAGCAAGCGAACGCACTTCCCGGGGAGGGAGGTATCCTGGCTCGCCTTCTTTGATGGTGGACCGCACACCAACGAGCAGAATCTCGCCCATGAGAGAAGCCACAGGCGTCATGAACGGCTGCACGCCATCAGGAAGTTGCCCACGCGCGGCCTGCAGCCGCTCCTGAACAAACATACGGGCACGGTAAATATCCATGTCCCAGCCGAATTCGGCATAGACAAGAGAAAGGGCCACGTCTGAGTTGGAACGCAGGCGTGTGAGCCCCGCCACGCCCATCAGGGCGGTTTCGATGGGTTGGGTCACGCGTGTCTCCACCTCCTCGGGTGCCAGGCCTGCAGCTTCGGTCAGGATGATGACGGTAGGCTTGGTGAGGTCTGGCAGCACCTCCACAGGCAGTTCGGTGGCCGTCTTCAAGCCCATCACCATCAGGATGAGTGAGGCGCCGATAATGAGCGCGCGGCTGGCCAGCGCCCAATGAATCATTTTGTTCAACATGATTAGTGTGCCTCCTTTTTGACGGGGGTGGCTGCTGGGGTGTCCTTGTCGTCATCAGGCCGACCTTTTTTGGTGAAGATTGAAAGCAGCAGCAGTACAAAGAGAGCGCCTGTGGCATACATCCACATAGGGCTCGCTCCGCCAGATTCCTCATGCCCGTGATTGTCTCCTCCGCCCTTCTTGGCGGCCATTTCGGCTTTCTTCTCGGGCGTTAGTTCACCACCGTCAGCGGCATGCTCGTGGCCGTGGGCTGCGTCCAACGCTTCCTTGAGAGAGACGCTGCTGGCTCCGGCGAAGGAGAGGGAATAAGCGCCGCGAGTGACTACTTCATCCGCAGGCAGAAGCCCGCTGGTGATTTCAACAAAACGGTCATTGATCTCACCCACGGTGACGGACGTCTTCACAAAGGCATTCGCGAGGTCAAAGTCCTTCACGTAAACGAATCGGTTCGACACCTCACCTTGCAAGGCAGCTCGCGGCACGCTGACAATGTTGCTACGTTTGCTCATCACGATGCTAAATTCCGCCCTCATGTCTGCCCGCAAAAGGCCACCGGGATTCGTCAGACGGAAGATGGCATCAATAGTGCCGCTTTCTTTGTCCGCGCTGGTTCCGAAGCGCAGCAACTCGCCATCAAACTTTTCAGTTGGCAATGCGGCCACTTTAATGTGAGCCACCGTTCCCGGCTTCATGCGTCCGGCCTGATGCTCCGGAACACGAGCGACTGCATAGACTTCGCTCAGATCCGTGATCTCAATCATGGCTTTCTCGGGGTCGATTGGATCACCGAGTCGTGAGTCCACACGCGTGACCAGGCCTGCCAGCGGAGTTTTGAGCGCGATCACAGGGGGCGGGTCACCTGGCTGACGGCTCTCAATTTTTGCCACTTCGTCACCGAGTTTTACAGTATCTCCAGGTGACACTTTGAGTTCAATGATACGGCCTGGAATGCGGCTGCTGACTGCGGCAATCTTGCTGGGAATCGCCTCGATGCGGCCAAGCGAAAAGATGGTGGCCTCGAAGTCGGTTTCCTCGACTTCGACAGTTTCGATGCGGAGGTTCTTCACTCCCGTCTCGTCGAGCACGACGGTGTTGGCGGCTCGTTTGGCATCACCTTCGGCGTAGATGGAGCCGGTGTGAGCAAGGAGCAGAAAGAGGGGGACAAGGGATCGTTTCATATTCAATCGGGGGAATCAGTTAGGGGCGCGGGGACGAGCGGATGGCAGGTTTTGCCGGCGCAGTAGCAGCAGGCGGGATGGCAGGCGCGTGCTTGCCGGTGGCGGTCTCGTAGCGGATGCGGGCTAGGTGAAAATCGCGCACGGCATCCAGCGCCGCGGCTTCAAGCTGCAAGCGCTGCTCACGGGCGCGGAGAACGGTGAGGAGGTCGGCCTGACCATTCTCATAGGCTTTCTCCAGCTTGCCCGTTTGCTCGATGACCAGCGGCAGCAGCTTGTCTCGGGTCTCGTGCGCGAGATCATAGCTAGTCTGCATGTCTTTCCGAGCATTCTCCACGTCGCTGCGGATCTGCTTGCCAAGAGCTGCCTGCTCAAGACGCACACGCTCTGCGGCGGCAGTCTTCTCGGCTACTTGCCCCTGGTTTTTGTTCCAGAACGGCAGCGGGATCGAGAAGCGAAAGCCAATCACGCCATTAGTTCGCCGATCAAAGCCTGTTGCATTCTGATACTCCGGCCCGGCAAAGATGCCAGCTCTTACGTCCTCCCACTTGTTGGCTTTGGCGAGGCCGATGTCGGTTTGAGAGGCAATGAGTTTGGCCTCTGCGAGCTGATAGTCTGCGCGAATCATCCAGTTCGCCCCTTTGCCTGGCACGCCCATGTCAGGGAGTGTGCCGGAGATCGAAAGGGTATCGTCGGGATCAAGGTTCAGCATGGGCTTGAGCGCGCCCAACAGGCTGCGGCTTTCGCCCTCTAACTTGCGTGCCTCCACAATGAGGCGCTGCGCGTCCACCTGGGCCTGGGCAGCATCTAGTGCGGAAAGTTCACCCGCCTTCGCGCGTCCGGCAACGAACTCGGAGAGCTTTGCCGCAAGCGCCGTTTGTTGCTGACGCAGACTGCGCTGCTGCTCGATGGCGAGGATCTGCACCGCCAAGGTCTGAGCCTCAGAGATCAGACGACGCTCGGCGTCCTTCACCTCCAGCTCTGCCGCAGTAACGAGTTGCCCGGTGAACTGCTTCTCCAGCCGCAAGCGCTTTGTGAGGGGGAATGACTGGTCGAGCGATAGGATGACTTGGCCCGGGGAAAGGTAGGTTTCATTTCGCGTGTCTAAACCCACTGAGGGATTTGAGAGCCGTCCGGCGCCGAGCTGGCGGGCGCGGGCTTCCTCCACGACCATGCGGGCGGCTTTGAGGGATGGGTGCGAGGTGCGAAGGCGTGGCCCGATCTCGGCAAGGTTGAGGGTCAGGGCAGATGCCGACGAGGCGGCCGCAAGCAGTAGAGGTATGAGTAAAAAGGTGTGACGAAGCATGAGAGGGGTGGATTTTGGGTTAGCGGGCGTGGACATGCCTAGCCCATGGCAGCGAATGCGTTAAAAGTGCGCCCTGGCCGTCAATCGTGGACGGCGGCGCGTCGTTTGCCTCAAACCAAAATCACCATGCAACGAACCACCTGCACGGCGGCAGATGGCAGACTATCACCACCGGTATCAAAAGGAGGTGTAGTGAAATGAGAAACCGTCAAAACCTGCGGGACGATCCAGTCGTAAACTGAAAAGTCCTCGACCTGAACGGCCACATAGGACGGTGCCGCTAAAGACGCCAAACTCGCAGGAGAAGCCTGCAAATCCACGCTCACCGGGGCATGAGGAGCTTTCTCTCCCTGATCCTCACAATCCTTGGACGAACCTCCGCTACAAGGCACCTCATCCTCATGATTGTCGGTCACGACGCGATGGCAATGCTCTGCATCGGTCTCGACCACTGCATCCCCATGGTCACAGCTATAGCCCCGCTGGACACCGAATACCTGCGCACACACGATGGCCAGAATGGCCAGGGTGCGGAGGATACGGCTCATGAGCGGGAACATGACGGAAGCTAAGATGCTGGCAGACAGACTTTGTTCAAACTTTATTTTGTAGGGGTCTGCCCCTATTCCGCCCCGATATCGCGTTCATTGGTTAATACTATCTGGTTGCGTTAGCCACATAGATTAACCCCGCCTGGATAAGACCAGGCGGGGTCAAGGGTGCCCGGGTAAGGGACGCCAAGATCAGTATTCCGAGGGGAGAAGCACCGTTGTCACAGAGCGATCCCATTCGGTGATGATCCAGAATTTAACGCGACTTGAGGAATGATAGGCGGAAAGGAGTCTGCTTCCTTCCTTCAGGGCACGATTGTTTTCGTCGATGTCTTCCTGGTCAAGATCGCCCCAGTCAGCCATTGCATGACGAGCAAGGGCTAGGGAAATCTCAACCTCTGTTACTTCGACAAGAACACCAGGTGTGGCGAACAATTGACCGAGCGGGAAGAGCGCGGCCTGCGGATAGAGGATAAACATGGTGCGTGGTGTCAGTCATGAATTCTCAATCCAGCAGAGCATGGAGTTCGCTTTCGGTCAGATGATCGGGTTGCGCTCCCTCTTGGGGGAGGGGAGCAATCCGAACAAAAAGGCGACGAGCGAGACGCACGAGAGCTTTCTCTCGACCCACACGGCCAGCTTCGTCCTCATCAAACATCAAAATGATGCCTGAGCGTCCTTGTGAGGCTTCCACGAGAGCAGCTTCCTGTTGAGAGGAAAGCGAACACCCCATGATCGAGACGACACGTCGGAATCCGAGCTGCCAAAGTTTGATAACATCGAAGAATCCTTCGACGACAATGAGGGGAAGCCCCTTTTCCTCCGTTGAAGCTCGGTCAAGGTTGAACACCTCCGCGCTTTTTCGGAATCCAGCAGGCAACTTGTATTTCGGACGTTCCTCAGGCGGTTGACCTGGCCAACGCCCTGCATATCCGACCAGTTCACCATCCTTGTTGTTAATCGGGATGACAATGCGACCGGACATTGTTCCTCTGGCGCAAAAGCCGAGTCCAAACTCTGCCACCGTCTCCGGTGTGAGCCCTCGCTCGGCGAGATAGCCGTGATCCGTTTTCAGATTCTCCAGCTTAAAGCTGAGAGGGGTGTTGTCGGCAGGTTCCTCAGAGTCCACTGGAAGTTCTGACGATTGAGCAGAGTGGGCGCTATCGCCATGTGCAGGCGGTGAACTCCATCTTTGATTCTGCGTTGGCGATTGCTGCTGGCGCGGCTGAGATGAATCAGACTTGCCAGCGAGCCCGAGGTTGAACCACTGATCCAGTTTCAATGCTGCTTCATGCGCATCGCAGCCTTCCATCTTTGACACGAAGTCGAGATGGTTGCCGCCGCATTTGCAGGCAGAGTTGTGACAGAACCAGCAGTTTTTGGACAATGTTACTTTGAAGATGTCCTTCCCGGTGCCGGGATGAATAGGGCAAGATCCTTCGAGACCGTCACCGTTTCGAGTGCTCTTCATCTGGTTGGTGAAGCCATAATGAGCGAGCACCTGCTGAAACGAAACCGCCGCTTTGACTGCCCCAAAATCTATAAAGGGTCTGGGCATGTGATAATGAGCTGTGTTTGGTGTTTGCGAGAAGTTTGCGGGATGCAAACACCTCCACGGCTCATGGTATCAAGCTGTCCGGGTTTACGGCACTTGACGCAGATCAGCATTTGTGGGCTCTACACGACTATCTCGGCAAGGGTGGCTAACAGGGCAGAGTGACTTTTTCGCAATGCCGTGATAGGATCGTCGTCATGATCGCCTTCGACCTTTACTGGCTACCGACACTGGCCTTTTTGGCTCATGTATTTGAGGAGTTTGGTCTATTTCCAGCGTGGGCCTCGCGGCACTTTGGCCGGACAAGTCGCCCTTGGTATATCTACTCGCACATTGTTTTGGTGGGGCTTTTCGTTATAGTTTCATGGCAAGCATCAGACGCTGTAGCACCCTCACTCTGGATACTCGCCGCCTTTACATTCCAATGGGTAATTGGCTCGAATGCTCTGTTTCATATCGCAGCCACATTTTGGTTCAGAGAGTATTCGCCAGGCATACTATCCGGAGTGTGCGTGGTGTTGCCTGCCACGGGCTGGATGATGCATCATGCCATAACGCTTGCGGGAATTACATCCACGCAAATATGGGGGACAGTTATTTTAGGATTAATAATTAGTTCATTAGTTATTGCCAGTTTGTGGTTGGACTTGGGTATTAATTGGCGTGGAAAACGTGACAAAAGAGCACGATAACAAACTTAAAATCTAAGTGACATGTTTGTGATCATAGGTTATTGGCTTATAATTGCATGTCATTCAGTCGGAATCATAGTTCTAGTGACGAGCGTATTATCCCTCTCGATGCTGAGGGCAGCCTCCACGGCGGCATAGTCGGCGGAAAAGCTTTCAACTTGTTCAAGTTAAGGCGAATCGGCGTCGAAATTCCGCGCGGCTTTGTTCTCTCCACTGTGTGCTACCGGGAGTTCCTGATTGAAAACGGCCTGGAATTTAAGATTGGCAGTATTCTCGGCGAACTTTCATCGTTGGGGGCTTCCGTGTTGGCGAGAGGATCGGATCAAATTCGTGCCCTTTTTACTCAAGGTCGGATCTCGCCCTCACTTGAAGAAAGGATCGGCGCAGGACTTTCTGAGATCAACGGCCCTGTAGTCGCACGATCATCAGCAAACTCGGAAGATCTAGCCGAGGCTTCGTTTGCAGGGCTGCATGATAGCTTTCTGAACATCTGCACAATTACCGATCTTACGCATGCGGTTGTGCAATGCTGGTCATCGTTATGGACGCCTCGTGCGATTGCATATCGCGCTAAGAACAGCACGCCGAATCTTCAAGTGGCGATGGCCGTTCTAATCCATGAATATCTTCCTTCGACCAGCGCGGGCGTCATATTTACCCAGAATCCCGTAAATGGAGATAGCCGAGAGCTAGTCATCAATTCAACTTACGGTATCGGTGAATCATTGGTGGGGGGACTGATCACGCCGGACGAGATCATTGTATCGAAGAAGTCGCGGAAGATAACGCAGCAGTGCATAGCGACGACGGGCCAACAATCTGAGGTTTCCGGCAAAGAAGCAGTAGGAGAGCGTGATGCCGAGAGAACTCGGGCTACGGGTCGCAGCATCAGTGATGAAGAGATCAGCGAGATCGCAAAGCTGGGTATGCTTATAGAGGCCAAATTTGGCAGGCCAATGGATGTGGAATGGGTGAGTAATCAGGGAAGAGTTCGCGTCGTCCAAGCTCGGCCGATTACCGTCAATGCCAAGCGAGCCAGATGGATGAATCGGAATGGCCTCGCTCACTCCCTGCGGGATAAGCTGCTTTCATTGCTGCTAGAGTATTTTCCGGCTCCGATGTATCCATTTGATCGAGGTTCTCTTGTGAGTCTCGTGGATGCCACTTTGGGCAAGCTTGAAGAGAGCGGACTACAACTGCCGGACGGGGACGCATGTTTTTCGCGAGCTGAGAGCGGCGCAATTCATCCACGGGTGGCGCTGCCGAAATTAGCATTAGCGAGCATTCCCAAATTTTTTAAATTCTTGCGCAAACTGGCTGGCGAGATCGAAGTGTCTCCTGCCCTCTTCGAAAGGTGTTATCTTCCAAGGTTGGCTCATCAATTGCGGACGATGCCTTCCAATTTACAAGCTTTTGACTCTGAGCAACTGAAGGAAGTTTTCGCGCAAGCAGAGAAAGTTAGGGATGGGGTATTCACCGCCCGTGATAAATACTTTTGGTCTGGGTGGATAGCCATTGCGGCACTCCAAACAATTCTAAAGCTCATCAAAGGCGATAAGTGGGGAGAAACATACTCTGGTTTGATCGCGAATGCAGATCTTCCGACAATGAAAATGAGGCGAGAGCTAGACCTCTTGAGGGAGATGCTGGTATCTAGTGCGCCGCAAGATTTGGTGAAAAATCTTCATGAGCATGAAAATGATACAATAAGCTTTCCAAACGAATCTATCCGGGTGCATTTTGAGGAATTTCTATCAAAATACGGCAGTCGAACTTTCGACATGATACCAATGCCAACGAGTAAGGCTTGGTATGACCATCCTGTTCATGTAGCCAAAGCGATTCATGCCCCTGTCGACAACGGTAGAGAGAAGCCCGCCCGCAACAGTCCGCAACAGCTTCCACGGAATGCCCTGACACGCCTTGTGTGGTTGCTCGTTCCAAAAGTGAAAGAGATGGTCGTAGAAAGAGACACCGTTATCAGAGCCTACGAAGATGCGACAGTGCCACTGCGGGCTGTCATGAATGAAGTCGGACGAAGATTGAAAGAGCGCGGAGCCCTTTCTGTGGCCTCGGATGTAAAATTCCTTGAACCGTCAGAAGCTTTCGCTGCCCTGATGGCGAACACTCAGGGTAGCCTCTCAGAACTCCAGGCCGCCATAATGAAGCGCCAATTTGCGAGACCCGCGACAATCCATAATTGGCGACTACCAGTCAAACTTCAAACGCAAGCCAAAGGCAAGGGTTTTGCAATCTTGACAGGGCTTCCTGCCAGTCCCGGGATGGCTTCGGGTAAGGCGGTGATCGTTATGGATGACAGTGACTTCGAAAAGGTAAAGGAAGGTGATGTTCTGGTTTGCGTGGCCAGCAACCCGTCTTGGACTACACTCTTTGGTAGAGCTTCGGCTGTTGTGGCAGATCTCGGCGGACCTCTTTCACATGCCTCGATCGTCGCTCGTGAGTTTGGGATTCCTGCCGTGCTAAACACAAAGTGCGGCACTTCGACACTCGTGGAAGGGGAAGTGTATGTTGTGGACGGAACTCGGGGAATCATCATGAACACGCACTCTCAGTCATGAACGATCGCGTGCTAATAATAGGAGGAGGAGTTGTAGGATTGGCAACAGCTCTTGCTCTTGCGTGCCGGGGAATACCCTCACGAGTGTTAGAGAAGTCTGGTCAACCGGGGACAATTGACCGTGGGGATGTAATTCATGAAGGCGCTTTAAGACTTCTACAAAAATGGCGCGTCCTACCTCACGAGAAAAGCGAAGTGCTGAATGTTCCAGACTTCCATATCCTGGGGCCTCGTGGCCAAAGGTTATTTTCTTTCGATTTTGCCAAGGATCTCGGGTGTGAGGCCGGCCTAACAATAATGAGACATCCTGAGATTGAGATGGCTCTGGAAAGAGCAGCCACGAACACAGGACTTGTGGATATCCAAAGAGGGGTAACTGCACAGAGCTGGCTTGCACGCAATGGCCGGGTGCATGGTGTCGTCGACAGCCACGGAGCGGAATATCACGCGACCTTCTCTGTCCTCGCCACTGGAGCGGGAGGTGCATTTGGAAAAAATTTGTTTGAGGTCAAACGGCTGCACACATACAAGCGGCATTTCTACAATCTTTTGATTGATGGCGTGCCAGGAGTTCCAAGCTCTGGATGCTATTGCCTGTCCAGGGAGGGTTTTATGATTATGGTGCCACTGCCCGCTGGAAAGCTGCGGATCGGCTTTCAGGTTGCGAACAGCACCGAACTGTCTGCATATAGAGATCCCGCGAAGCTAGGTAACGAGATAAGAAAGAGGTTTCCAGGCTTTCCCCGAACTGACCTTACGATTCACGAAGGCCACTACTATAAATTGGCGCGACAGTTGGCGCACAAGTTTGTCACCCCAGGGGCGGCCGTAGTGGGGGACGCCGCTCATACCGTACATCCAACTGGCGGGCAAGGAATGAACATGGGGTTTGTTGATGCTGAACACTTGGCGGCAGCGCTGGAGAAGGCAAGAGCCGACCCGGCTGCGGCCGAACGCCACCTCGCCGCCTACCATTATGAGCGTCGCAAGCAGGTGCTTAGCATACAGAGAAGAACACACTTGCTAGGCGTGATTGGGGAGTGGGCGCCCAACTGGATCACGATCACGACGATGGCGCTTTCGGCTTTCAATAAGGCAGGCCCAATGAAGAGACGATTTGGAGAGCTCTTTATGAATGTTGAATAGGAAACAATAAACACTTAATCATTCTATGAAGTCATCTCTCTCGATCCGCGGATTTGGACATCGGATTGGTAGCAGGCTAGTTAGCAATGACGAGACATCACGATCATTAGGACTGCCTTCATCTTGGCTATTTGAGAGGACGGGAATCCGGGAGCGGCGATTGTGTAGCGCCGACGAAGATGTGTTGACGATGGCACAAGGCGCAGTCCGCAATGCCCTCGATCAGGCCGGTATATCTATCGGAGAATTGGGCGCGGAGACAGTGCTTCTTCACATTCAGAACGGCATTACACATCTGACTCCGCCCGCATCGATCGTGCTTGCAGGCTCCCTTGGCCTGAAGCGCGTTCGTTGCTTGAGCATCGATGGTGTTTGCGCCGAGCCGATCAATGCGCTGGAAATCGCAGCGCTGATGTTCAACGCTGGCCTATGTTCACGTGCCATTATCTCAGCCTCAGTTGATTTCACTGCGTTGATAGATCCGGCCGATAACCAAACCTCTGGTCTGTTCGGCTGCGGAGCGGGCGCACTCATTGCAGAACCAGCAAAGGCAAATAGCCCGTATGGATTGCACGGACTAACTTGGGAGACACATTCTGAACATTGGAAGCTTGGGGTGTCGCCAATGCTCTCAAGTCGCGCCGAGAAAAACGGCGTTAGCGTCACCTTTGGCCACTATCAAATGAAGGGACAAGAACTTGCTCGAGTTGCGCTACGTGTGCTGAATGGAGTCCTTGGACGAACCTTGGATGAAGCTACGTGTTCGATCAATGACTGTGACCTTGTTGTGAGTCACCAGCCGAACGTGAAGATGTTAGATATCGGATTGCCTCGACTTGGAATCCCTCTCGACAAAGTTCCTCGTCCAGGTGCGTGGATGGGCAATCTCGGGCCTGCGAGTCTCTTGGTGGGGCTAAGCACGGCGAAAGAGTCGGGATTGATCGCCGACGGAAAGAAGGTCTTACTACTCAGCTTTGGCCTAGGCTTCTCTGCTGGAGCGGCGGTTATACAATTCTAAATGAGTGAACATGACTCAACGCTTTTCCGATTTAAAGAAATTCTGTGACTCTGCCGATGCTGACACGTCATTTCTTGCCGAGCATGAAGTGACTGTTATTGGCCAAGGCGGCGTCTCTCATCGTATTACAAAGATTGGGAATGGGGAGCCAGTCATCTTCATTCCTATGCTCCATGAATTAAACTTTTTGTATACGCCAGTGATGAAGAGTCTGTCTGAGAGGTATTCAGCTTACACTTATTCGCCTGCCCTAAAGTCTGTTGGAATGACCACGCCCGAACACCGGGCTAATGATTTGGCATCAATCCTTGAGGCAGTCAGTAGTCATCCGGTTCATTTAGTAGCCTGGAGCGATAGCTCCGCGGTGATATGTAGCCTTCTTGAGTCGCGTCCAGCTATTGTGAAATCCGCGGCATTCATTGCCGTGCCCGATCGCTACATCTTCAAGTTTCCGATCAATTTAGGCTTAGATCTGCTCTACAGATTTCCATTTGAACGACTGCCCATACGCCGAGTGTTGCTTCGGTGCCTGGGATCACTCATGGGAGGTGTTGCCATACCTCCACGTTTTGTAGAGGCACGCGCAGCTACAATTCCAGATCTCGTGCGCATTTTCAAAGATGCTTGCTTACCGTGCATAAAGAAGCATTCGCCGCTAAAGCATAAAGCACCGTGCTCGACCTTGGTCATCGGAGGGGATTCCGATAAGGTCTCATCTATAGAGCAGAGTCGCAGATTTGCAGAAGCGATGGGCGCTCATCTCGTAGTGCTTCGTGGAGGAGATCACTTTCCGACATACACACAGCCCGACCAGGTCAGCGCGGCGCTGATGGACTTTATTACCCCCAAATGAAAATGGAACGCCCCGTCTTTTCATACGCGACCGAGGACTATCTCGTTCTAAGAGAGGCTTTTGGTGATGGGCATCTTGGGCGTGTCTTGTGCATCTGCTCAGGAGGCGAAACGGCTCTAAATCTTTTAAGCTTTGGCGCACGAAATGTCGTGGCTGTGGATTCTCACCCTGGTCAGTTGGCCCTAGCGCGCCTGAAATATGAAGGCATGAGGCGCTTGCCGGCTGCGCATTTTGCTGATCTTCTCGGCATTGGTGAGGGCTCTCCTTTGGCGTCATTTAACGAAATTAGGAGTCATATTCCAGAGAGTGAACGTGACTTTTGGCACACATCGTCAAACCTTGGGAAGGGGGCTCTTTGGTGTGGCTCTTTGGCGCGTTATTTCCTGATTGTCGGAAGGTGTCTTCGGCTTGCGCTGGGCAGAGTTAGGTTTGAGCGCTTGTTAGCACTTTGTGGTAACAAGGACATCGATAATTTTGTGAGTGACTGCTTCAAGCTTTGGCGATTCAAAGTTGTGCTAGCCCTCCTGCTTAATCCGAAGGTCTTGGCCTGGTTCTATCCAGATCATGGATGGCGCACTCTTTCTCATTCAGAAAGTCCACGTCAGTTTTGTCTTCGTAAGTTGGTTGAGATCGCTGGACACCAGCCAATTGGAAGCAATCCTGTGTTAGGCCCAATGCTAACTGGGAGCTTTATAGCTGCTTTGAGACCCCCATACCTCGCGGTGAATCATGCGGATCTCTCTGGTTCGGTCGAGTTTCTTCAATATGACCTTCGAGAGATTGGTCGGTTAAATGCAGAAGGTAGATTTAGTGCTTTCTCGCTCTGTAATGTTATTGACTGGTTAACTGAGGATGAGTTGCATCTTGTGCTCTGCCAGGTTGGTAACATCGCTCTTCCGCACGCAAAAGTGTTAATCTATTCGAGGTATGAAAGAGCCACCTCCTCGCTAGTCCAGCTTTTTGAGTCAGCCGGGTGGTTTCTGGAGAAAGATGAATCTGCTCAGTTGCTTGCGCTAGATCGCACTGGCTATCATAAAACAATCTTCCTTCTCACTTTGAAGAATGGAGAATAGCCCGCTTCATAAGCCTGTTGGTCGAGTACCTAGCGCCAAGATTGCGTATGTATGCGCAACACCGTTGCTACCCCCCATCGGGGCTTCGTTGCTGACGCCCCTAGTATTGATGAGTCATGACCGTTTGCTGAATGCAGGGTTCTGGGAAATCTGGCTCCTAGGTGCTACGATCGTTCTAATTATGGCCGCCGGTCTACTCCCGACAGCATGGGTTTCAGTTGTCTTGGGGTATGCATTCGGTTGGCCTGGCTTCGGCTATGCGATGGCTGCAAACTTGTCAGCTGCACTTTTGGCAAAGGCCCTGCTGTCGTCTCTTTTGAAGGAAGATGGTCGGCTATTTTTGTCCAGATGGCATCTGACACAAAAACTTGCGGCGCGCGCCCGGAGGGGCGCTGGTATGTTCGTCTTTTTGTGTCGACTTTCACCTGTCTTGCCGTTTGCCACCACAAACGTTGTTCTTACCTTGGTTCCCGTAGGTTATCTCAAATACGGTTGGTGGAGCTTTGCGGGAATGCTGCCCAGGACAGTTGCTGCTGCCTCCATTGGCGTCGCGAGCAAAGTTCTGGTGTTCCAGGCATCTCCTAAAGTGAATATCCTGTTAGTTGCGACCCTTCTCATTGTGTCTTGCTATGGACTGTGGCGGCTGTTTAGATTGGACTCGGATGGGCCGAGGAGTGAGCTTGGCAAAAGCAATCCCAACCAGTCAGATGACGACTCCCGCGCATCATGATCAGTGACGAGCAAACGGGTTCTGAATTTTGAGCCGAGAGAACTTGCGATATGCCGTGCGCGCATCTTTCCATTCGTCACTATCACAATAGCTGGTCTGTCGTGGCTACCGAAATACGTAGCAAATTGATTATTTGTCAGTGTGCCATATGCAGTCGCCTTTCGCAGAATGGAGCTTTGAGCCATGCCATTCCGATTGATTGGCATAGTTCCCATATCCGCCTCAAGAAGATAGTGCAGCTTCTTTAATTTTCCGTCGGGCATTTGGATCTCGATCGAGAAAATTTTATCCGGCACAACACTGACTCTTCTTCTTCCTGGAAGGTCTACACACCATTGAGGTGCTCGCGGCCTGCCTTGGCCGCCTTCGGCGGAGAAGGAATGGCTTCCGTAGATCAGTCGCACATTGCTGCGTTTGGAGCACTCGACTTCCAAAGCAGACATAAATGAGCTTATCATGACGGCATGTTTTAAATAGACGCGTCCGACCTGTGACTTGCTGGACACCCAGCTCATGCGGTTGAAGGGCATGTCCAAGTCTCGCCGAAGTCGGCCGGCTCCTCGTGACGCCAGAGCGTAGACAAGGCGTCGGGAACCTCCTTCATGATAATAGTCAAGCTGCGAGCGGGGGCGGTCTAGATATCCGTGGTGATAGAGCAAGTTGAGGCGCCGAAGTATTTGCTGGCTACTGCCGCCCGCGAGCTTCACTAGCCAGTCCGAAGTAATAAAGCGATGCTCGGCAGCATGGCAGAGGAGATCGATGTCCCTCTTGGTAAGCTGGAGTGCGCCGGCACTCTCCGGATCTCGTCTAAAGCGTGGAAGTCGGTGCTGCGACCTTTGCATTAGCCCATTATACACAAGATAGACTCAATCAGGCAGGCTGTTGGGCGCATCAGTGCATAGATCGTCAACTTCCTTTGATAGCTGGGTTAGCTCGGCTGAAGAATGTTTTCGCGAAAGAGCCAGCAGAGGCTTTTGCTCGTCAAATTTTGTTCGTATGACGTGCCTTGCATCTGGAGACAGTTCGCCGCCGTTGAGGCGGAAATTCCGAGCTGCCAGGATGAGCAATGCTGGATCATCAATCGCCGAAAGACTGGCTTCAACGTTATGAGAATATGTGCTGCGGACGGCAGCGGTGCTTGCCCAGACATAGGTCACCGGGGTGGTGATTTTTGCTGGCTGCAATTCATCTGGCGCAGAATTCAGGAGACTGTCCAAAGCTGCCCACGCGGTCTGCATTAAACTTTGAGTCCTTGAAGATGGCCCGCCATTTTGGTGAACGCACGCTGCAGCGAGCGCGATTACCATGATTCCATGTGTTAAGGCCGGGAGGGAAGCGAGCCAGCTCCCCAGGTCAAACTTCCAGCCCTGTGCGGCGACCTTTAGAGAGTTGAGCAACTCGTGTGCTATCACCTCTGCGTTGCCTAGCTGTGCGAGAACTTGGCTCAGAGCCTCAACCAGAGCCTTGTCTTGCCCTAGAAGCTGTTCGTGCCAGATATAGTTGGAGTTATGAAGCCACTCACTGTAGGCGGAGAATGCCGATTCCAAGTCCTGCTGGGAGGATAATCGAATGGCGAATCTAGCTCTGGCAAGGAGGCTGGTGTGTGTTTCGGGACCTGGGGCTTCCTGAGAGGCTGGGTCGATTTTGCGGACAACAAATTGATTCAACAACCCTTCATGGAATAGAGAACGGGAGCTGTCCTCGCGGCCTTGCGGCCCAACGTATACGCTGTGATTTCTGAGGAAGAGAACCGCGATTGGCAATCCGGCCTCCGACGAGAATAGGTGGTCAATAATCACATTAACTCGCCTTGGAAGCTCTGTTCCGAGCCATTGCTCCAGCTGCAATTTATAATATTGAGATTCGTCTACGCTAAGACCATATTCCGCGACCGACATTTTCGATAGGCTGTCTGTGATCTCCTCCCAAAGCCACAGAGCTTGCATCACTGCGAAAGCCAAAACTAAGTGGCGCATTTTCGGGTCTTCGAGCATGAGGCTCTGACAAACTATTGATTCTAAGAAATCAAGATCATAAATTCGGAGTAGCGCTGTTGCTGTGACAGCTTCATGCGGCAGATGGGTCGCCCATTCCAGCCATTGTTGAGTAGACAGTCTGCTAAGCCACTCAGACCTCAATGAGAGCTCCTGTCGCAAGGTGTTTTGGTCAGCAAATCGCCATATCTCGAGGAGCTGGTTCCATTCGTCCGCCTGGGATGAAGAGGCTTCCAGATGCTGTAGCAAGGATCCCCTGTGTGCTCTTAGGTATTCAAGCTCGAAACAGTCCCCCGGCTCCATATCGGAACGAGCTAGCTCGCCCTGCATATCCTGTATGCACGTGAGCGGTATGCTCTGAACAAATGTATTAAAATTCGAGGAGCGCCGAAATTCCTCAGCAAGCTTGAACCAGACGTCAATTCGCTTGGGCAGCATGGCAGCCGTGCGCCCGGCCAGTCTTTTATTCAACACCCTGTGGGATGACGCATTGATATCTTCATCGGCTGCTTCGTCTGTAGTAGCTTCCCAGCTGGTAACAAACGCAGGCTGGAAAGGCCGGCCTGCGCTGGGAAACTGGCAAGTGTCCTCCATATGATAAGCAAGCAGTCCCGAAATCAGTGGATCGAGAAGATTCGCCCATTCCTCTTCGCTGAGGACTTCATCTAAAGTCTGATCAATGCTGGATGCTTTTTCCATATGCCGGTGACGTCCCGGAAAAAGGAAGAGTCGACTGTCTCTGTTCATGGGGAATCAAGGTTTGATGTGAATGGCAGCTTCAAAATCTGTGACAAGGTCTTGAGTGCCGACCCACCATATCTGCTGAGCCGGGACGTCAGGAGCCTTAATGTCCTGCCAGAAGAATCTGGACTCAGGGCCGGGGATTGATCCCACCAGGAATTGATCTCTTGGTGGAGCTTCTCAGGCCTCTGGATCCTAAACAAGACTGTTGGACGATGGCCGAAATGGTTGAAAGAGCTTCCGACTACATATACCTCATCGTCAATCTGCAAGAATCTGTCATGAGATACCGTGCCTAACATCTTGCGCGCATTGATCTGGAATGGCAGATGTTTCTGTAGGTTGCGGAGTGTCGACATGAACCGGGATTCTGATGTGATGTCATTCTCGTCACGGCGACCCAGTTGCTCGTTTGAAGACAGCAAGCGAAGTTCGCAGGTTGCATAGCCAATGAATGCCACTAGCGTTGCAACATCATCGCTCTCGAGATAAGGATCCACGACCGTGCATTTTGTGCGTGCACGTCCCACAACTTCACGCAACGCTTGAAGTGCATCCGCCCGAGAAGATGTCCCGCCTGGAAAATATCGAAAGATCTTTGCTTGAGCCAAGCTGGCGATCTCTCGCTGCCACACTGCAGTCATCATGTATTCCAAAGGGGTGGCGACTTTAATTGTATCTGAGGGAGGTTCTAGAGGAGTTGCGGTTTCGATCTCGAGGACTTTTGAAGCACCGGTTGCAAGGCGATGGGGCACTTTGGTTCGTGTCAAAACCGAAGATGTCATATGGAACTCTGTGAAGAAGTATCCGCCCGGCTCATTCTCCAAACACCTCCCCATTGAGTCAAAGAATCGCATTCGGAACTCATATGGCGCTGCTGGCAGCGCAACCGTGCTGTAGGCAGACTGAAGATTGTGACGAACGCAATATCCTTGTCCAAAAGGGGGCCATTGGTTGGTAAACTCAACTGAACATCCACTGATTGACTTGCCTGGACGCAAATGGCAACGCAGGAGCAGCGTGCGTCCATCAGTAGCGATACTCTTCTGGATGTGCTTTACGATAGGATTGCCGAAACAAAGATGCACTGCCCCCAAATGCTCGGGGAAGCGCTTAAAGTCGACGCCAAGCACTTCTTGGAGCGCATCGGCAATGCGATCAGAAACGCTTTTCGGCAGATAAGAGCGCAGTCTCGATGTGTTGTCATACTTTGAGAGGAGCGATAATGATGTAGCACGCCTTGGAAGAACCGCACCCAATCCCGCGTTTTCGCACAAGTTCGAAGGGATGAGAATAGGTTCTTCTTGAGGTATGAAAGGCATCAGCGATCCCATTGTATGAATCGGGGGGCGTGGGGGAAAAGGCAGTTGTCCACTCTTACATCCTCTGAAGAGTGAGATTCCATCTGCGACTGAAATGCACTCTCGTCTGGCATATAGAGTGAAGTCATCATGCAGCGATTCCCGCCACTGCGGGTGGCCTTCAGTAGATAGCGACGGTGACAATTCTTGGTCTTGCGGACAAAGCTCAATGACGCAATAAACCAGAATATGACGCTTAGCTGGGCGGTCGTGCAGCCAAGTTGTTGTAATCTCAGCGCGGCTATAGCTCGGAGCGATGGAATCGAGAGACATCACTCAAATGCTGCTAGATTAGGCGGCAGATGACAAATATTATTCCTATCTTTGCCACATATAGAGCCGAGTCCGTTTTGATGGATGCCGAGGAAAAGCCTCTCCAGCTAGTGGAGAGGCTTCGCAGTTCAAGTGTCCGTCTTTGCGTGATCGTCCTCATCGGAACGTGTTGCCCGGTTAAGAATGAACGCTGTGGCTTTGCCGGCGTGGGAAGCTGCCTGAATGATCCAACGCTTGTGATCCGTGACGCGTAGGACATCCAGCCAGCTTTGCAGGTAGGCTGCGGACTTCTCGTGTGAATCATTGACGATATGGCATTCCATACACAGGAAGGCCGCACCCATCTCCGCCACCAGTTCCTCTTGGGAATACACTTTTCCTCCGAAGCCGTCATGCTTGATGAGGCTCTCGCGATTCAGGCGATCGGCGTGGCCACTCGCGTGAATCAATTCGTGAAAGAGAGTATTGTAGAAGGTTTCTGCACTCTCGAATGCCGCCAGGGCTGGAATGTGGACGGTGTCTGTTGTCATTCGGTAACAGGCTGCTGTCGTCATTCCTTCCTTGATGGTGGGCGGGAGTTGCATCTCGGACACGATCTGTTCCGCAGCTTGAATCCGTTCATGGGGACATAGCTGTGGGATGTTAGGTAATGGCGGAAACTCAATGCCTTCAATTTGTGTGGCGTTGAAGACAGTGTATCCCCTGAGGTAGTTGGACTTCCGCCGCTGTTGCGTCGGTTGGTCTGAGTTCTCGTCGTCGGGAGACTTCGGGTTTCCCACTTTGATGATGCGTGCGCCGTGTTCGCCTCTGCGCACATGACCTCCTCTTTCCTGGGCTTGACGAAATGTCAGCCAGTAAGGCGAAGCCATGTGTCGAAGACCTAACAAGAGCACGTTCACGCCATTGTAAGTCTTGCCCGTGTGAAAGTTGCGCGGGATACCGACTTCGCGCTGCCAGGGACAGCGCCAGGGAACGACACCTCGCTCCAAATGTTCGATGATGAGATTGGTGACTGCTTGGTAAGGATCAATGCGAGACTCTGCGGTGCTCATGAAGGCTTCTGGGTTGAGATTGTCAGGAGAAGCCGGCCTCATTAGTGAGGTGGACTTCAGGCTGACAACCACAGGCCAAGTGAGCCGCGGAACGTTCCGCTTATGAGCATATCAAAAGGCAAGCACTTCACGCAACGGAGGTGCTGTCACGGATTGTGCTTTAGCCATCGCGTGAGCTTTTCTTCCACCTCTGGCCGTGGCGTGGCGAACCGTTCGCGACACCGCTTGATCAGTCGCTCACGACGCCCCTCATGAGTTTCTATGGGAGGAGAGAGTTGAGTGCGTTGGAAGTGCATTCCGCCATCGGCCGATTGGTTTCGGATGAGAGTTTGGTAGCGGGGCAAATCTACAAACTGGTTTGGCTGGAACTCGTGACCAAACTCTCCATGCAAATGTTCCGCATCGGCGTAGCCGACACGGAAAGCCACGAGAGTGCCCACGTTGCCAAAGACGGCATCCCTCACAGTGGGGGAGAGCTGGGCGATGTATTGGTGACTCAGGGTCAGGTTGAGCCGATACTTCCTGGCCTCAGCGAGAATTGAGGTAAAAGACTCAGTCGCGAAGTTTTGGAATTCATCCACGAACAGGTAAAAGTCGCGGCGCTCATGTTCAAGCTGGCGATTGCGGGCCATGGCGGCGAGCTGAAACTGGGTGATGAGCAGGGAGCCGAGCAGATTTGATTTGTCGTGGCCGATTTCCCCCTTGGAGAGATTGGCGATAAAGATGCGGCCTTCGTTCATGACAAAGGGGATGCTCACCTTGTTGCTCACCTGGCCGATGATGTTTCGGATGACAGGGGAGAGGAGCAACTGGCCGACCTTGTTCTGGATCGGGGCGATAGCTTCACGCATAAAGCGAGTGTCCCAGCTCTCATACTCGTTCTCCCAGAAGTCACAGAGAAAGGGATCGGTCACCTGATTCACAACCCACCGGCGATAAGCCGGGTCGGTGAGCAAGCGATTGATTCCCAGAAGAGTCGTGTTGGGACAGTGGGCCAACGCAGCGACGGCGTTATGGAGGATATATTCGAGGCGTGGCCCCCAGGACTCATGCCAGAGACCTTTGAAAGCACTAACAATCCCAGATGCCACGAGATGGCGATCCTCGGGCGTCGTCTGGGACAGCAAATTGAGACCGATGGGATGATCGAGATCACCGGGGCGGAAGTAAGCTGTCTGCTCTGCCCGCGCGGGCGGAATGTGAAGCAGTAGATCTTCTGCGAGGTCGCCATGGGGATCGATGAGACCGACGCCGTGCCCCTGTTGGACAAGCTGGAGGATGAGATTGCGTAGAAGCGTCGTCTTCCCGGAGCCCGTCTTGCCGATGATGTACGTGTGATACCGAGCATCTGCCACATCCAAACCAAACGGCACCTCGCCGCCCCACGCCTGCCTCATTCCAATGTGAAGGTGATCTTCCATATTTGAGCTGACGCCGCCAAGGCCAGGTGCTGCTCCAAAACTGAACATGAATGAAATCGACCGGATGGCATCCCTCTTCGATAAGTGCCCCCGGTAGTCACTTGGCAAACGTCGTGTAGATCGAGCCAAGAGGGTAACCGCACCTGGCCCTGGTGGCTTAACCCGAGAAGCCCATTGTATCAGAGAAATGATGTTTCAATGCATTTTTCCCGTGCATAGTGAGGAGGATCAATCTGTATTTACCATAATGCCAATACAACCAACTTCATACCGCTACTCCGGACACGAGACGTTTGTCTGCCGATATGCTTGGTTGCCGAAAGCCGTCAGCCGTCTGAAGCGGAATCCAAAGCTCTTCAGTAATGAGGACGAGGCCATGGTGTCGCTGGGCGTTGGCAAGAACATGGTGCGATCCATTCGCTTCTGGGCGGAGACTGCGGGTATCATTGAGCCTCTTAGCGATCAGAAAGGATATACCGTGAACCGGTTTGGAGAGGAGCTTTTGGGACATGACGGACATGACCAATTTCTCGAGCATCCGGCTACGCTTTGGCTTTTGCATTGGAAGATTGCCACCAACCCTACCGCTCCCATTTACCAGTGGGTGCAGATGCTCAATCGCTGGCATCGAGCGGAATTTACAGAGGGCGAGGCCATGGCCTTTTTAACAAAGAATCTACCCGGGATGTCGCGCACGCTTTCGGCTCGCACGAATGAAGATGGTCTCCGGGTGTTCATTAACACGTATATCCCCACGCGTGGACGAAAAGGCGAGGTTGCAGAAGACAATCTCGACAGCCCATTCGTCGAACTAGGGCTGCTGCGACGATGCGGTGAACGTTCTGACGTTAAGACAGGTCAGCGAGAGCCCATCTATTCATTCGCTGTAGAAGACAAGCCGACTATCTCGACTGAGCTGTTTGCTTATTGTCTCAATGATTTTTGGCTCAATGAGCATGCTAAAGAAGGAACCATATCTTTTGGCGCAGTCGCAGTTGGTGAAGGCAGCCCCGGCCAAGTTTTCAAACTTCCAGAAGCTTCAGTTAGGCACTATCTCGATCAGATCAAAGGTGTGACGCAAGGAGCAATGACGTTCGAAGAATCTGCATCTCTACAACAAGTGACTCGGTCTGAGGATGCAGAATCCTTCGACTTCCTTGAAAAGATCTACCTTCCCGCTTGATGATAACTAAACCAATTTCCAATCTTCTCCGCATAAGTCATCGGTTCCTCCGATCGACTCAATTGGAAAGGGACTTTCACGATCCGGAAGCTCTCAGTGGCTATGTGATAACTCCCACCGCGCATGTGAATTTGTCGCGTTTGTTGAAAGGAATGCGATCCCAGTCTGGCAATCGCTGTTGGCGCATCACGGGAGACTTTGGCTCAGGTAAGTCGAGCTTCGCCCTCTTGCTGGCCAATTTGCTTTCTCCGAATCACGCCCATTTGCCGAAGCACCTTCGCGGCCTGCAGGGAGATCTCGGACTGGCTCGATCGCGCCGAGGGTTTTTGCCGATTTTGGTTACAGGTTCAAGACAGCAAATGTCGTTGGCTTTGCTAAACGGCCTCTCCCTGTCTATTAGCCAAAATGTGGACGGTCGGAAAAAGCTCAAAGTTAGATCTGCAGTGAATGAAGCTCTTGCTGGCTCGAAAGATAATATCGACCAACGCGCCATTTCATTGCTGACGCAGGCCGCAGCGGAACTGCGTCAGCAAGAGCTATTTGACGGGGTTTTGGTTATCATAGATGAACTGGGAAAGTTTCTCGAATACTCCGCCCTTCATCCCGAAAAGCAGGATGTGTACTTTCTTCAACAGTTGGGCGAGGCCTCCGCGCGAAGCGGTGAAAACTGTCTTTTTACTATAGGCCTTTTGCATCAAGGATTTAGCACCTATGCAGACAAACTGTCTGAACAGGCTCAACGAGAGTGGGAGAAAGTTGCGGAGCGTTTCGAGGAAATCGTCTTTTCTCAGCCTCTCGGCCAGATCGCCGCCTTGTTAAGCGCAGCGATGAATGTGAAGGAAGAAGAGTGTCCTCGACGTTGGAAAACTGACGCTTGCGCAGATATGCGTAAGGCGGTCGATCTCGGCCTCTTTGGTGCCAATGCCGGACGGAAGGCGCTCATCGATCTTTCCTCAAGCCTATATCCTCTGCATCCCACAGTTGTGCCGGTGCTTGCGAAGTTCTTTCGCCGGTTTGGCCAGAATGAACGTTCATTGTTCAGCTTCCTGCTTTCCTCTGAGCCGCATGCACTGCAAGACTTCGCTCAAAAGGAATGCAGCTTAGATTCGATCTATCGATTGCCGGAGTTTTATGATTTCATTGCTCATAATTTTGGAAACCGCCTGGGTGTTCAGAGCTTCCGTAGCCATTGGAGTCATATCGATGCCGTCATTCGGAGCTATCCACCGGAGCATGATTTAGAACTTCGCATACTCAAGACGGTAGGAGTTCTCAATACTATCGATTCGATCACGGATCTGCTCCCCAGCGATGAATTGCTTGGCTTGGCACTAGGTGAGCCGCCTGGTCTTTCAGCGTCGATAAAAAAGCTAAAAAAGGAGAATTTGCTCTTTTTCAGAGGAGCTCGTCGTGGCTACGCGCTTTGGTCTCATACCAGTGTCAATCTTGAGCATGAGTTTGCCAAGGCTTCAGAATCAATACAACAAGTCACGAATATCGCGGAAGTGCTGCGCAGCCGCTTAGATACGCGGCCCATCGTGGCTCGTGCCCACTACATTCAAACAGGCAACTTGCGCCATTTTAATGTCCGCTTCTGCTCACTCAGTGAGCTTCCGGCAGATGTGTCCAGCTTTCAGGCCGAGCACCCCGCGGATGGACTTATCGTAATTGTCCTGAGTGAGACAGCTGAGCAGAGGAAGCGTGCGCTAAGCCTTTTCGCTGGCATGGCTGCCAACGATCAGGTGATTTTTGGTGTGACCGACGCTTTGGAGGTTTTGAATGGACTTGTTCTGGCTGTTGAACGCTGGAGCTATGTCGAAGGGCATACACCCGAATTGAAGGACGATCGTTTCGCAACCGAGGAGGTTTCTCGGCAGATAGCGCACGCGAATCAAGCCTTGGAGAATGCGCTGCAACGCTATCTTGGATTCCGGGGACTTAGCTTGAGCGGTGAATCCAGTATTCAGTGGATATACAATGGAGAATCGGTAAAGGAGCTGGCCAACGATGGATCACTGCAGGCCTACCTGTCTAAGCTCTGTGACCATCTCTTTCGTTTTGCTCCGTGTGTGCAAAACGAGTTGGTCAATCGCAATGCTCTTAGCTCCGCAGCAACGGCAGCACGCCAGCGTCTCTTTGAGCTGATGCTAAATCACGGGGATCATCCGTCCTTAGGGCTTCCAGATGATAAGGCGCCACCTGAAAGGTCACTTTATCTTTCGGTGCTTAAAGCTTCTGGCATTCATGCCAAGCGAGCTCACGGCTGGAGTATTGAGTTTCCAGAAAAGGATTCTCTCCGCCTACGTCCCGCATTGGAGCATGTGATTAGCCTTCTGGAAATTGTTCCGGAGGCTCGAGTGAGAGTGGATCGAATTATTGATGAATTGCGAGCTTCACCATTTGGCGTCAGAGATGGATTGATTCCGATCTTGCTCGTGGCCGTGTATGTGCAACACGAGGCCGAGCTAGCAATCTACGAGGATGGGCGCTTTGTGAGTGATGTGGAGGAGTTCCTCAAGATGCGGCTGGTCAAGGCTCCGGATACCTTTGAGTTCCAGCTTTGTAGAATCAATGGAATGCGAAGGGAGCTTTTAGTTCACCTAGCGGAAGTGATGAAGCTTGCAAAAGCAGAGCGAACAGAACTTCTTTCCATTGTGCGCCCACTCTGTTTGATGGTCGCCGAGTTGCCGGACTATGCCAAACATACAGAACATCTGAGTGACTCCACGCTCTCTTTGAGAAGGCACATATTGGCTGCTGAAGAACCCGCCAAATTGGTGTTTCAATCGATCCCTCAAGCGCTAGGCATGAAAGGTGACGTCAGCAAGATAGATCCAAACAAGCTCGCGTCCAAGCTTGCGCAGGGTATCTCTGAACTCCGTCGGGCATTGCCTGAATGCCGAAAGCGTATGACGCAGACAATTCTGGCCGCATTCGGAGAAGAAGAAGCCGAGTTCGTCGATTGGCGGGAGCTTGTAGCGGTGCGCGCTGAAGCCGTCATCGTAGGTGTCACCAATTCGAATTTGAGGGCCTTCGCATTGAAGCTAATCGACAATGTGACCGAAGAATCTGTCTGGCTGGAATCATTGGGAAGCTTGGTGAGTCGAATTCCTCCATCTCGGTGGCGCGACAAAGACGAGGTGGCATTTCGAGAAGGTATAGCGGCTCTTGCTCAGCAATTCCTGCGCGTAGAGTCACTGCATTTCGGTGTGGGTGGCCCAATGCCTGAGAATGCCGTCCGGATCGCGTTAACACGGCGCAGCGGCGAGGAGCGAGACCAGGTATTTAACCTCACATCCTCGAAGGCAAAGGAGATGACAGCACTAAGAAAACATTTGCAGAATGAAATGCCAAAAGATAAAAAACTAGCTGTTGCAGTGTTGTCACAACTACTCTGGGAAATGATGGATACACCTCATGAAGCCACCTGACCAAAACTTTGGAAGCGACGCGTCCGCCCGGCACGTGCTAAACGTCTCGGGCGGAAAGGATAGCTCTGCAATGGCTTTGCTGATGGCTGGGCGGGTTCGTGGTCAGGAACACTTTAAGCGGGATGATATGGAGTATCTCTTTTGTGATACTCAAAAGGAATTGCCTGAAACCTATGAATATTTGGCTCGCCTTGAAGCTGAATTGGGCAGCAAAATTACCTACCTTAACGCAAAAGCCGGCTTTGATCACTGGCACAAAGTATTCGGTGGGTATCTGCCATCACCGCAAAATCGTTGGTGCACTAAGATGCTTAAACTCAAGCCGTTTGAAGCACATGTAGGTGAAGAACCTGTAGTTAGCTACGTTGGACTTCGAGCGGATGAAGACCGGGTAGGATACATCAGCACTAAGCCAAATATTAAAACACGCTACCCCTTGAGGGAAGCGGGTATCGACTACAAAGGAGTCATTCAAATCCTTGAAGATAGCGGATTGGGCTTGCCAACCTTCATGAAATGGGGACGCACCAATTCGGGGTGCACTTTCTGCTTCTTCCAAACGCCGTATGAGTGGATTCGTCTCCATGAAACATATCCAGACCGGTTTGAGGAGGCAATGAAATACGAGACCATCGATCCGAGCGATCCAAATAAGCAATTCACATGGATGTCTGAAGGGCCGCTTACTGATCTGCTAAACCCAGTTCGCCGGGACGAGATCCTGTTGAGTGGAATTCGATCTAAGGTGAGGACTATAGACAAAAGTCTTGTCTCCGTATTTTCTGGCGAAAGCACTTCATCAGTAGAGGCCTGCCTTCTTTGCCAAAAGTGAGCAGTTAGTGCACATATAACAAAATTTAATTTGAATGTTCAAGGTATCTGCCCGCACAATTCTTGAATTGGGATCGGAACTGATTAGCTCCGATATTATTGCGTTCTATGAGTTGATCAAAAATGGATTCGATGCAGGTTCGAAGACTGGGGTGGAAGTTGATTTTCACGTCATCATGCGGCGGAATTTATTTTTGCGACTCCGGCAGGGTGTTGAACAGGGATTATTACTTTCAACCTTGAAGGAGCGTGCTCTAGATTGTGTAAATTTGGATGCCGACGACACTCTCATTTCAGAAGCGAAAAGCTTAATATCGGGAGCGGCCACGCGGGGAAAATTTATCGCTGCCCTTGAGCACGTGCAGTCTTTAAACCGAATCGTGATCTCTGATGCCGGCGTCGGGATGTCTGCCAAACAGCTAAAGGAATGCTTTTTGGTTATCGGAACTCCGTCACGCAAGCGAGAGGTAACAAAGGCTCTGAGAGGTGGGAACTTAAAAACTCCCTTTCTCGGGGAAAAGGGAATTGGAAGGTTGTCTGCAATGCGATTGGGGCATCGCTTGAGAGTCGAGTCTTGTCTTTCAACCGAAACACATTTGAATGTCCTGGATATCAACTGGAGATTATTTGAAGACGTGGAGTTAATGCTCGATGAAATAGTGGTAACTCCAAAAGTCGGGAGCCGGAAGCCATCTCCAGGATGGTCGGGAACTCGGATCATTGTCGAAGACTTAGCTGAGGACTGGACGGCTGAGCGGGTTATGAAATTTGCTTCCGAAGAATTTGCCAAACTCACTGATCCATTTTGCGATGTGAAATCTCGTCCCAGGATTGCTCTTTCCTGGAATGGAACGCGCCAAAACATACCCTGGATGGACAGCAATCTACTGAAGCATTCGCACGCTAAGGTATCAGGTAAATATAGCCTAAAGGATGGCAAGCCAACGTTCAGCTGTACGCTGCAAGCTTTTAACTTGGGGTTTGATCACCCACAAGAAACTAAGGTAATAGACATTGCTGGAGCTGATTTGCTCAGCGTAGCTTCCGGGACTTCCCAGGGAGTTCCTGATGGAGCAATAACCACTCTTGGCCCGTTTTCCTTCGAGGCATATTGGTATAACCGCCAAAGGCTAGCAGGCATAGACTCTATTGGAGACAGGCAGGCAGTGAAGCAACTTCAGGAGAAGTGGTCTGGCATTCTTCTTTATAGAGATGGCTTCAGAGTCTTTCCATATGGGGAAGAAAATGACGATTGGCTGGAGCTGGATCGTAAGGCGCTGGGACGTCAGGGATATACTCTCAACAAATCCCAATTTGTGGGACGAGTCGAAATCTCACGAATGGGAAACCCGCACCTAGTGGACCAGACAAATCGCGAAGGCCTCCGAGAAGCCCCTGAGCAGCAGGTTTTTTTCGACCTCGTCATGCATGCCATCCGGGAGCTGTTATATTCATTTTTGCAGGAGGTCACTTACCAATATAAAGAGCATCCCTCGCCGTTAAAGGATCTTCCTGCACGAATACAGACATTGGAAGATCGCACGAATGCAGCGCTGAAAAAGCTTCGCAAAGTTGCTTCTGGAGAGCAAAAAGCGACTGTAGAGGAACTTCAGCAGTCATTTTTTGAGTTTAATGAACTAGCGAGAAAGGCACAGGAAAGAGCGGAGCACGTCGAGAAAGAGAGTCATCAAATGATCGAGATGGCAGGCGTCGGGCTTATGGTCGAAGTTGTTGCTCATGAGTTGGCTCGGACGTCTGAAAATGCATTGGAACAGATCGAGAAGCTAAGAAAGAGTTCCAATCCAGCCGACATCCGCGCTGGACTTGATACTCTGCGCGCGCAGATGAAAAGCCTATCCAAACGCATACGTGTTTTGGATCCGCTGAGTGTGTCTGGACGGCAAAGGGCGGAAGTCTTCGATCTTAACCAATTGATTCGAGATACTGTTGAAGCACATCAGTCACAATTTGCTCGTCACAAGATCCATGCTGACCTCCGACTTTCTGAAAAGGTCATTAAAGTGAAAGCTGTGAAAGGTATGATAGTCCAAGTATTGGAGAATCTTATCTCAAACTCTAAGTACTGGATGCAGGTGCGTTCGCTGCGCGAGATGGAGTTCAAGCCCAAGATCGTCATCAAAACTTCGGCGCATGTCGCTGGTTTTGAATTCAGCGACAATGGGCCAGGAATAGCACCCGAAAATCATGAGCGTGTGTTTAGTCTATTTTTCTCTCTCAAAGAGAAGGGGAAGCGTCGAGGAATGGGGTTATACATTGCACGCGAATGCGCCAGTTACCATGGCGGTTCACTGACCTTGGGTGAGGGGATTAACCCTCAAACCAAGCGGTTGCACCGCTTCATCTTTGAAATGCCAAATTCCGCCCTTGTCCCATGAGCTCACTGAACGATCTCCTAGCATCAAAGAATATTCGTTCGGCACTTGTTGTTGACGATGCCTTTGACAAAGTTCCACTCGCATCGGATTTGGCATGGATTGACAGGCAAGAGTGGGCTCAGTTTTTCGATGACCTTACGCCAGAGGATAAGCAAAAGATTGCAGATGAGTATCCCGCTTTTCACGCCCAGTCCGGTGATGAACTGGTTGGGGATGATCTATTCGTAAGCATCCTTTGGAAAATTCGAGATCAACTCTCCTTCGGCACTGCCAGTGTCCTGTTTGAGAGATATATCGCCGACAGCAACGGGGCTAACCAACAGCTCAATCAACTGATGACCCTCTTGGGGAGCTTTAGTCTCAAAGCGGACTTTAGTGGCAGAAACTTCGAGCAGGCGGCGGCATCAGTAGATCTCATTATAATCGACCTTTATCTCGGAAGCGGGCAACAAGAGAGTGATATGAGAACGTCTATCGATGGCCTCGCGAGGCTCTCTAAGAAGAGAAAGATTGCGCCTCCGCTGGTAGTGTTGATGTCCAGCAGCACTCGTCTTGAGGACAATTACGCTAAGTTTCGTGATGAGACTGGTCTGTTTGCGTCGGGCTTCCGATTCATTCGAAAGAGCGACTTGGCTGAACCTAACTCGTTAGAGAGGATATTGCATCGTCTGGCAACCTATAGAGACGAATCTCTGAAGTTATCTGCCTTTGTAGATACATGGCAGCATGCACTCAAGCGTGCTTCAGTCCGCACAACAGATCTTCTGCGCACTTTGGATCTCTCAGAGTTTGGGCAGGTTTATGATCTTTTACTCGCGGAAGAAAAAGCCTCTATAGGAAGTTTTTTTGTCGATGTTGTGGATAGAGTTCTTCAGCATGAAGTAGAAGCTGAAGATACCATTATTGATGCAGCCCAACGGTTGAATGGTGTCGACTTCACAAGTTTCCCGCCACGGTATATCGGTGCTTCTCCAGACCTTCAAAAGTTTGTGTTTGCCTCAACCTTCCAGCACCGCGCAAGATTGCGATTGAACGGCAATTCGCGTAGTAAGGTGGTGTTTGGAGATTTGTTGCTGTCGAGAGGAAAGGCAGACAAGGCGGCGGCTTTAGTCGCTCATCGACTCGAGATCCATGAGGGAAGTGTCTTCGCCGTGATGACTCCTGCGTGTTCTCTCCAGAGAGGAGAAGCGAAGCGTGTATTACTATTGGCAGGAACAATCCAGAGCCTGACCATGAAGGATTGGTATATAAAGGATAGCCCGGTTAGAACGCCAGTCATGGAATTGGCCGACGGGTCTCAGAATTGGATCAAGTGGGATCTTGAGCACGTTGAGACGATCTCACATTCTCACCTTGAAGAACTCCTTGACGATAAGGGCGTGCTATATGTAGCAGGTCGTCTTCGTGATTTATATGCGGTCGAGTTGCAGCAGAAGCTGCTAGCTCACCTCGGCCGAGTTGGGGTGTCCGCCCCGATGCCGGCAGCTTTTGAGGTAAACATCACTTTAGCATTTCCGGGAACTGACGAAAAAGTAATTTACTATTCTGCTGACGGCGCGGACAGCTTAAGGGGAATTGTTTATGTTGGTAGAAAAGGTGACGAACGTCAAAATCATCTGTCACTGACTGAGACAACTTGCCATTCCATCTGCAAGGCTCTGAGGAAGCTCATCGACGATTCTCGGCTACACCCTGAAGGACGTTCTGCTCTGGTCAAAATTTTGGAAAAGGAATACGACTTGCTTGCGATGTTTGAAAGGGGCATGCCGCTGAAAGCTGGAATGAGCCAAGAGCTGCTTCCTGTCACGTTTCCAAAGACAGATACCACTGGGTCTGGCAAAGCTATGCCTGCCTTCTACATGACTCGAGTGTCTCAAGACGGCCTAATGATGCACAAGGCCAAGTATAAAATTTCGCCGGTCATTCTAATTGTATCCGACGCGAAAGACCCTGGAACCTTAGTTGATGTTGGCGCTGAAGAGAATGAAATCGATTCTCAGCCCGCCCCTCAACAAGCTGAGGATGTCATGGCTGAGTCTGGAAGTCCGGAAGAATTGCCGCAAGACTTGAGGAACAGTGAATTAACCAAGTAAGACCGACAGTTGGCTTAGCATCTCCAGAGTTCGGCTCACCTCACATTCGGTATTGGATATCGATAAGCTGAATCTTACACTTTCGCTGGCACGATCATGTGATTTAGACATCGCCGCAATGACGTGAGACGGACTCAAGGCGCTCGCCATGCAGGCCGATCCTGATGATGCGCAAATTTCGTGGCCATCTAAGAAGGTGAGCACAATATCACTATCCAAGCCTCTGATAGCAATATTGGCTGTATTAGCGAGCCTTTGAGTTTTGTGGCCATTTATCCGTGAAAAGGGAAATTGTTTCAGCATGCCCTCCTCTAAAGTGTCACGAAGTGCTCCGACAAAAGCGGCGTATGATGGTAGGTTTGATCTAGATATAGCTGCAGCTACTCCAAAACCAACGATATGAGAAATGCTCTCTGTGCCGCCCCGTCGAGACTGCTCCTGATGTCCACCGTGAAGGAAGGGAATATACGGGGTGCTCTTTTTAATGTATAGAGCTCCTACGCCTTTGGGCGCGCCAATTTTATGTCCGGAGATTGAAATGAAATCGATGGCCATGTTGCGAATATCCATGGTGATCTTGCCCAAAGCCTGGACTCCATCGCAGTGATAAAGGACGCCCCTACTGTGACAGAGGTTGGCAATCTCCCCGACAGGAAAGAGAACTCCTGTTTCGTTATTTGCCCACATAAGAGAGACAAGTGCGGTATCAGGTCTAATCGCTGTGTCGAGATCTGTAAGTGAGATTAAACCGAATTCATCCACTGGCAGGTAGGTCACTCGAAAGCCCTGATGCTCTTCGAGAAAGCGGCAATAGCTTAAAACAGAAGAATGCTCCACCTGCGAGGTGATGATGTGCCTCTTTTTGGGCGAAGACAGGCTAGCAGAATGGATAGCCGCATTGTTGCTCTCCGTCCCACCACTGGTGAATATGATCTGCTGTGAGGACTCCGCCCCGATTAGGTCTGCGACCTCGCTTCTTGCGTTTTCAATCTTAGCTTTCAGCCGTGCGCCGAAACGATAGATGCTCGATGGGTTGCCCCATTCCTCATTCAGGTAGGGAACCATGGCCTCGCGGACCTCTGATAGAACAGGTGTAGTGGCGTTGTGGTCGAAATAGATCACATGGCAAGGTGGCGGGGGTGAGAACGCGCGCAACTAGTGGAAATTAGCTTCCCGAGGGCGCCCGTCGTCCGCGCCAGCAGGCCCTCGTAGTGAGTTCGGGACTATCCTCTCGATGCATTGGCAGGCGTAGCCGCGTGGTAGCCCCCACGTGTTTGGCGAGGGCAGTCCGGCGTTTCGCCGGCTGGCCGCGACGGCCGACTTCACGCGTTTGGTCATTGTCCGAGGGCGGTTAGCCCGGTTCCGGCATGACCTTTATCCGCAGGTCGATCAATTCCTTGTCGCTGGAGGAAAACGCGTGAAGTCGGGCGTTGAGCCCGAACACGTGGGGGCACCCGTGACAAGGCCTGGCAGCGATTCGCGGCTCAGTGAAGCCTTGAAACAGTAGTCAGTGCGGTAGCACTCGCCGCGACTTTTCGGGTGCCCCTACATACCATGTAAATAGGGGTGGAGAGAGGGGTTTTGGCACGTCGGACAATATTTTTTTTCCGACTCAAGGACACTTTTACGGCCAGAAATAAGGGTTATTGATTGTGTCCTTGAGGCGACTTCGGGCGACCGAAGTTTGTGTGTGTCTTTGAGCTGTAGGACTGTTTGTGAGAAGAAACAGGCTGCTTTGCAGCAGCCCTGGTAAAGGTCGTGGTCTTGACGACTCGATTTGTATGTGGTGTCAGAGGGAAGTGGTCACGGTTTCTGTTTTGGACGGTAGTCGCGTGGGTCAATGCAAGCGTCGTAAGTGGCACGATCAAGCTTGATCCAGTCAGTGCTGTTGATCCCACGTTTGTTCCGGCTGGCAGGGCTGAAGGGAAAGGCTGAGGCGATGTGAAGCCATTTGTGGGTTAGGCGCGAGATGTCGCGGATCTCATCGGCCACTTCCGACAAGTCCTGATCCTGGCTGACGACGCAGGCCACATCATAGCGGTCTTGCCATGCAAAGGAGATCACATCGAGGGCGAGCCGCACATCAATGCCTTTCTCCTGGCCTACCAGTATGTTTTGTGTGGCGCCATCCGGCAGCATCACACTCTGATTTCGATAGCGTAGCGGGCGATTGAATACGTGGATACCTTCCCGGCCCATCTGGGCAAGCTTGGCCGTCCAGAAATGATTCCAGAAGGGATTGTCCGCCGCGTCAGGATATCCGGTGTAGAAGCGCACCTGATGAAGCTGCCATCCCCGGCGTAGGCATACTTCTTCGGCTAGTTTCTTCACGTCGTAGTTTGGAAAGGAATACCCAAAAGCCTCTTTCGCGCCGTGGAAAAGATTCTGTCCGTCAATGAAGATGATAGCTCGCTTTGGAGCTGGCTCTGATGACATCTGGGCAAAAATAACCCCGCCCGAGTCCTTGCGGCGTGTCGGGCGGGGGGCAGATAAATGGGTGCCTCTTAGGCTGAGTCTATTATGGGGGAAGCGTCAAAAAATGTCAAGCCTTGAGGGTAGGATCAGCCTAACGAAGTGAATCGTCATCACTCACCTGTTGAGTAAGACGCCGAAGTGCCTCAAGCATGTCTCCCCTCGCCCCAGGCTCACGCTTAGCTCGAACACTGACGATGCAGCTCCCTTCACGATGACTAAGCTGGAATGAGGTGCCAGCGCGTAAACTGGTATCCCGACTGCCCTTCCCTCCTCCATGCAAAGCTCGGTGAGTATCAATGCGGGATCGGATGCTGCGGGTGCTCTCCCCTGCTGCGGCTGCGGCCACCAGCTCTTCCTGGAGCACGGTGCTGTCAACACCAGCAATTCGCTGCGCCATTTCGTAGTTGATCCCTGGCGTATTTCTCAACTCTTCCTGCATTCGTGCAGGCAATTCGAGAATACGAAGCATCGAACTCATCCACTGCTCGCTCTTCCCTATCTGCGTGGCAAGTTCGCGCTGAGTGGTGACAGCGCCCGTGTCCAAAAGGCCGCGAAGTGTTTCGGCAAGCTCAACGGCAGCGATATTTTCTCGCTGGATATTGGAGATGAGGCTTTTGAATCGGCGTGTGACTTGGTCATCCGGTTCGCGAACGAGGACTTCAAGTTCGGTGAGGCCAACGGCCTTGGCGGCACGGAAGCGGCGGTGGCCGGTCAGGATTCGATAGTGGTCTCCGTCCTGGGTGACGGTGATGGACTCGATGATGCCGTGGCGGCGCACTGACTCAATCATGTCATCCATGTTGTGGAAAGCTTTTCGTTCGTTGTCCGGGTCTTCTTGAATGCGTTCGATGCTGACAATGAAGCGGCCTCGTTTTGGCAGTCCGCCAGTGAGGCCGGACTTCACAAGATCGAGTCGGCTGACTCCTTCGGGTAGTTTGGTCATACGGTTGGGACGGTGACTGCATCATGATTTGAGGTGACGGGTGTCACTTCTGGTGATGCTGCCTCCGGTTGGGCCTGTGGCCCGTGAGTGAATAATTCCCGCACCTCTTCGACGAGGGCGGCCATGTCCTGCGCTCCTTTTGAGAATGGACGGTAGTGGAAGATGCTGCCCCCGTTCTCGTCCACCTGCGCCATCCATCCACATGAGCGTATCTCGCTGCGTGCTGATGGAATGTGGTCGTCCGCAAGCAAGGTGAGCACGCGCTTTCTTAGACCCGGCAAGCGCGTGAGGTTGCTCAGGACATGCAGCATATGGAAGTCTGCGTTTGAGCGCAACTTGACGAGCAGCTTGTAAATGCTGGCGTAACTTTTCACTGCCTTCGTGCTCTCGAACGGAACGATAAAGACATCCGCAGGAAAGATGGCGTTCTCCATGATCGGCGAGATCTGGTTCGGTGAGTCGATGACAATGAAGTCGAAACGATCCGCGATGTGCTCCTCCGCAATCAACTGTGTGAGCATGGATGGGTAGCCATCAGTTTGACTGATCTCGCGCCCAAGGTCTTCGAGACCATCGGCACTAGCGAGAAAAGACAAGTTCTCGAATCCCGTCGGCTGAATGACCTCACTGAGAGACTGCTGCCGCGTGAGCGCGGAAACGAGCGTGCCCTCGGATGTGAGACCATCCCCTGCGGCAAGCCATTGGGTGACTTGTGCCTGGGGGTCGAGATCCATCAGCAGGACTCGATGTCCGTGACGTGCGAGGCCGCTCGCGAGGTTCATGGCAATGGTGCTTTTGCCACAACCTCCCTTGGCATTGATGACTGTGATTATGTTCATGATGTTGGGTTGAATGATTGGCTGTTAAATTCCGCGTCCCACCGCCAGAACCCTGGGAGTCCGGAGAACTCGCGGAAGGCGTTGAGGCGGGCGCTGTCGGTATCAAAATGCTCCAGCACTCGACGAGACCAGGGCTTCGGATCGGCCTTGAGTTCTGCGCGATCTTCCTCCCGCTTGGCGGTGAACCGCGCATACTCTCCGGGGCTGGTTAGCCGTGTCTCCGCCTCCTGCTCCGCGAGCCAGTGGAGCCAGGCTTCGCGGTGCATTTCCTCGTGCTGTTGCCGACGCTCAGTGATGCTTGAGAGCTGCTCGTGGAGACGTTGCTTTTCTATCTGCATCAGGTAGGCATCTCCAAGCTGGCGGATAGCAAGCGTGAGTGATGGAAACGGGTTTCTTTGCTCACGTGCGAGCTGACCGAGGAAGCGGCCCCACTCCCCTGGGGTGCTTTCACCAGGGCGGGCTTTCGAGAGCCGCTGCACGAATACCTCTGCGATTTGCGCCTCTCGTGGTGAAGGGTCATTCACGGGTTCACCGTGATTCCCGCCGTAGGCTGCGTAAAAGCAGCGGGCGAACTCCCAGCCAGCGGTTCCCGAAACTTCGGGCGCCCGAAGTTTTATGGGCGCGGGCCATCTCTGTTCGATGGCTCGTAGCAGCAGCCCTGCTGGACTCCTCGCTGGTGAGCGACCCGGCAGCCAGGCCATCTGTTCTTCGATGTCCTGCCGGCTGTGCTCACGCATGAGCTTGGTGGCTGTCTTGCCACTGAATCCGGTGGCAACGAGTTTTAGATGAAGGTCGGAGTCAGCCGCTGCATGGCTGTTTCCAGTTTCATTTCCTAGTTTCGTTTTAATGTTGGTTCGCTTTTCTGACTGATCAACTGGTTCGGAAATCTGACTGATGCTGGTTTGTTTTTCTGACCGTTCAGGGGCTAGTTCGTTTTTCTGACTGATCAGATTATCGAACCAGCGAATGGCATACACTGCACGGCGTCTCTCGCTGGCTTCGTAGCTGAACACGCCCGTCTCCATCCTCAAAATGTAGTTCTTCTCGATGGCTGTGCGCACGGCCTTCGCGAGATCGGCGCGGCTTCCAAACCGTGCATAGTTTTCGATCTGGTGGTAGGAGAGCGCCACCTGTTGCCGCCGTCTTCCGTGTTTGGTTTGAAAGCCGATGCTGTGCCGGATTACCGAGCCTACCACCTTGATGACTGAGAGGGGCTCCTGAGGGACGATGACATCAAAGAACTCGTTCGGAATGTCCGTGCGGTTGCCTTCGCCTTCAAAGAAGCCACGGAACTCTTCGCTGCGCGTCGTGTAGGGAAGCGACGACCAGCAAAGTTGATAGCAGGATGACTGTCCGGCATCGTGGGCAAGCTTGGGACGGCCGACGGCCACGCATTCGATCAGATGGGATGAGAGGGCTGCGTCCAACGCTGGCCGAATCATGTCCCGGCTGACGCCAGCCTTCTTTTCCAGCTCGGAATATGTCACCTCGATCTGAGTTTCCTGGGGATTCCCGTTGGCATCACACCAGCCTAGAGTTTTGCGAATCAGATAGGCCACGATGCGCACCACTCCCCGCGAGAAGTTCGGAATGACGACGTCAAAGAATTGGTTCGGAGTATATGTGGTGTTTGACGTCGGAGCCTTGAAGCCTAGAAACGGTGAAACAGACTGCTCAGAAGAATTGGCTGGCCGTAGAATCATCTTCTCTCCATCCATCGTTGTCGGCATGGCGGTTAGCGTTGGATCACCGTCTCCTGCCGCTTCGCCTCGACCTTTGCTTTTTGTTCGGCCAGCCACTTTCCATACCAGCGCATAACGGAGTTCACAATAAAGCTCCGGCTTCGTTGCTCATCCCGCGCAAGACTGTCGATAAACTCCAACACATCGCTTTCAAAAGTCACCCCCGCTGTTGTCCTCTTAATCTTTTGCATGCTCCAATCATACCATGAAGCTGACAGCGGCTGTCAGGTTGGGTGTGGATAGTGCGGTCACAATACTTCGGGCGCCCGAAGTTTTTCTCCGCAGCCGTGATCCCGCGTGGCGCAGGAGTGGAAGACTGGAGCCTCGTGGCAAGGTGGGGAGGAGTCCAGTCTTCCACTCATGGGGGACGCGGCCAAAGGCGGGCCTCGACTGGTCTGCCATTCGGGCGAGGCACGAGCGCGATGACTGACGGGCTGAGGCGGGGAGAGTCCTAGCGCGTGGGTTAGCATGACCGGGAGGCTTGCCGACGAAGGAGGGCGGTAAGCCGGTCATGCAAACCGGGGCGCGAAATTATGGGGGGAACGAGCTGGCTCGGAGAGCGTGCGAGCTGCGGCAGGATTGACAGTAAGGGGCGTTGCGGGGAAACCTCCCCGCTAGAAGGGGTAGCTGCGCACGAAGTAGCAGCGAGGGGAAGGCTTTCCCCAACATGCTATTCGACGCGTTGAAAGACCATGCCTGTCTGATTCTCGACCATACCTCCAGGGACAAATTGGAACTCGAAAGTCCTACCAACTAAAGACCTGGCATTTTTGGCACAAACGCCTGTTAAAAGTCCATCTCCGAAATCGCGATCCCACCCTTGCACGCCAATGCGAAATGTTGCGTTATTTCTGTCTACTTGACCCCCGTTAGTGGCTTCATAAATGGCGCGGCAGGTGCGCAGCACTTTTCCATCAGCTGACAATTCTCTATATGTGCGATGCCACATCAAGCCGTTTGCAAAGCTGATCTGGTCAGTGAACTCAATCTGAGGTAGATCCCGAGGACGGGCTACCATAACAAAACATGGTCTTGGAACAGTAATAGTCCCGGCCTTTGACGCCTGTCCCTTCGCGGGTGCAACTGGCGGAGGTTTGGGAGCCGACTCCTTGCTATCCGTCACGTCATAGACCTTGGCCTTTTGTGACGTGATGTAGATCCTTGCACCCTCAGCTCTCAAATTCATCATAAGATCAGCGCGGCCTTTGTGCCACTCGCCAGCGGCATTCTCGTTATAAAACGTGATCGTATATGTCGCGCTCCAGACACCGGCACTTTCGGAAACATTGATGGTATCGACCACCTGTTCCTGGCCTTTAGGCCACTTCTGTCGTTGTGCTGTTTCCTCGGCCTCAATGGCTGTAACTGGAATGCGCCCTTTGTTGAGAAAGTCCACCGTGGCATCGTAGTCAGCTATCATGCCTGCAACGTCTCCGCGTGAAGCCTTCGCATGGTGTTCCGATAAAAAGTGCTTAACATCGTTGTCACTCAAGGTTGTGACTGGCGGTGCAGATGGAGAGATTGGAAGAGGTAAACTCGGGATGGGTAAACTCGGGATGGGTGAGCCTAAGATGGGCAAAGTTGGACGGGCCAACATGGGTTCCAATATAGTCGGGGTGGCCGTTACGCGGGGTTTCTCCACATACTTTGTCACCACCATTGAAGTTGGCTCCTGCGCCAAGCTAAGGAGGTGAGGGTCTTCGAGCTCAGGCAGCGTTTCCGGAGGCGAGGACGACAAAAAGCGAAAATGTGCCCACCAATTTTGAATGCCAGGAGCCTTCCACTCGGACATCTTACCTTCCTTCCAGGTATGCAAGGTCACGGCCACATCGTCGGGCCTGATTTTGCCGTCGAACGTTGACACAATGAATGTGGCTTTGCGCCCCTGCCATTCATGCAACCGGGCAACAGCATGCACATTCTTGTAATTAGCTCCGACAACCTCATGGTTGAGCGGGTTTATCATCGGGGGACAGATGAACAGGCATAGTTCCTTTGACTCTCCTCGGCTCATCAAACCATCGCTCTCGAGTTGTTCGAATGGGCGCGGCATTTCTACCTCCAAGACTACATCCGGACGGGATACCTTTTTCATATAAGTCACGAGAATCTCGTCACCACGCAAGCGGATGATCTTTGATCCATCCGATGAGCAAAAAATGCGGTCACCCTCATTGGCGGAGATAGCAGAGATGCCAAAGGCCAAAGGGAGTTGCGGATGCTCATACGTGCAGATTGTAAGCCCCGACAGTTCCCAGGGAGACTCGGGATTACGCCTGGGCGGTGGCACGGCTGAAGTGATCAATGTCTTTAACCCAAGTTTCCAGCTGTTCTGATGAGGCCAATCATAGACAGGCCCATTCTTCCACTGCTGTTGCAGATTGCTCTCGAGTTTTGTGTAGTGTGGAGACTCAACAAATGGATGGAACAATAGGGTGTCGAGATCGAAAGCGAGACTAGCCTCATCGTCCGGAAAGAATGCTAGTTCGTCCTTTTGCCACCAATAAAGCTCTCCGCCTGGCACGTCCCGCCCGGGTGGTCGCGGAAGTTCTGTGGAAGTTTGCGCGGCGATGCCCAGTATCCATATCCGGCGAGAACCTCCGCCGCCGATCGTGCATGCTATGGACTTCTGATCAGGTGACCAAGCTAGGGTTCCATTGGGGAAATCAGGCACTTTGATTGACGAAATTTGGACAAAGCGATGCAGATCATAGACGGCAACTACACTCCCTGCGCTTTCTGAAGCTCCAAAGGCGATGAGCGTGTTGTCCGGCGACATCGCCACTGGACAGGAACCCTGGATGCCGGTGATCGTCTTGACGGCTTCAGCTTGAAGTTCACCCACCTTAGCGGAGACAATATCCGCAGGCGGTTCATATAAAAACACAGGCGGTTTGGGAAGAATCGGAGCAGGATCTACCACACGCGCTTTGACCAGCAGGCCAAATGGCGACGCCAAGCCCACTGTCGCAATGATGGCGATAATGAATCGAACGCCTTTTACTAATCTACTAGTCGGAGGCGGAGCCGGCGCCTGGCGCTGGGTTTGCTTTGCGCCTGAAATATGGAAACCCATCAACCCTCCAACAAAGCCACATAGGACGCTAGGCAGCAACGCTGCCAAACAGACCCCGAGAACTAACCACGCCTCCAACTTCCAAGCATGGTCTGTTGACGCAGTTGAGGCGGCCATCGCCTTCAGCACATGTAAAAAAGTCAGAGATGCTCCTCCTACCAGGGCGCAAAACACTCCGGCGGACATCCCCAGCCTACCCCACCTGGATGGGGTGAGCGCAAACGAAGGCGAGGCTTTGCGAGTCGAAAGGATGGTCACTAATCCTGAAGCACAGGAAAAGAGCAGCAGACTGGAAAATCTTAGCCTGACCTCGTCGATGGGCGGCAAGTGGGAAAGAAGGAGCCCAGGAAGCAGCACTGAGACTATTCCAAGAAAGGTTCCCCAGGCTACCGCCCTGGCTGGCCCTTTATCGAGGATGCGAGCCTGGAGGAACTCCGGGCGGGTCTGAGACGGGAGGCTCATGTTTTAGAATAATTCTGATTGTGCCAATAGGACTCTTGCAGATCAATTCCTATATTCGAACCCACGCATTGCCCTTATCCCACCACGAACACCGACATAGGCCGCTGATCAAAAACGCGTTTGACCAGCACCTCAGCGTCGCGAGACTAGTAGCTGTCTTCAATGAAACGCCTTTGGCAAATCCTCGCTATCGTCCTGCTGGCCCTCATGGTGCCTGCCTCGGCGTGCTGCCTGGTGCCTCAGGAGGCGGAAAAGAAGGCTTGCTGCGGGTGTTCTACGCATGGCGAGGAGCAAGAGACCCCGGCGTCGCCGGAGGCCTGCCCCAGCACAACACTTGCGCATAGCCAGGTGCCTGCCCCTGTGTTGCTTCCTGCCATGCAGATGATCGAGTTGGTGAGCATCATCCACGAGATCATGCGCTTGCATGAACTGGTGGCAGTCAAAGAGTCACCAGTGCCTTTGATGACGACCGCGCCGCCGCAATTGCGGACAACGTGGGTTTTTGTGAGCCGTGCGGCATTGCCTGCGCGTGCGCCTGCCGAACTGGCCTGATTTCCGTGCGCTGCGCTGCCTCGACTGGCAGCGAACGACGCGCCGGAGCGATGCACACCCAATCATCGGTGTCGCCCGCACACCTCGTTTCGAGGCTTCTTCATGCCTGTTCTTCTCACTCAAACCCGCTCTGTTATGCGCCCCCTCTTAATTTCATATTTGCTGCTGACAACCCTGCCCTCGCTTTTTGGTGCGAGCACGATGCCAGAGCCTGTCTCCATCTCGGAACTCGTTTCACGCACGCTTGCGGCCAACCCGGAGATTCGCTTTTACGAGGCGGAGATCGAGACGGCAAAAGCCACACGCAGCACGGCGGGCAGGCAGTCCAATCCCGAGCTTAGTTTGGAGGTCGGGCAGAACCGCCTGTCATCGGCGGAGGGCAATTCAAACGGCCTGGCTTTCTCCGCTGCGCTTGCTCAGCCTATCGAATGGCCGGGCAGGTTGGGGCTGCGCAAGGCTATCGCGAATCGTGACATCGCTCTCGCAGAACTCGGACTGGAGCGCTTCCGTTTTCATCTCGCTTCACGAGTGCGGGTGCTGGCCTACACACTCGCCGCCCAGCAGGAAGTTTCCAACGCGGCGAATGAGGTCGCAGCGCGATACACTTCTCTCCGGGAGGTGATGGTGCAGCGCGAGCCTGCGGGCATTGCTCCGCAGTTGGAAATCGTCACCATCGAGGCGGCAGCGCTAGTCGCTGAATCAAGAGCGGCCAAGGCAGGGGTGGAAGTGCAAAAGGCACTCCTTGAGTTGAACCAGCTTATGGGCCGCCGGGCAGACTCGCCGCTGGTGGTGAAGCGAACCGCGTTTGACATGAAGACATCGCCATCACTCGAGTCGTTGCTCGGGACAGCGATTAGGAATCACTATGACTTGCGCATTCGCCGTGCGGAGCTGGAGCAGCAGGGCTTCAAAGTCGAACTCGCCAAAAACGAGCGCTATCCCACTTTCACCATTGGCCCTTTCGTGCAGGTGCAGGACACGAAGAAGCAGGAGGATCAAACCGTGGCAGGCATTGGCATCTCTTTTCCGCTGCCGTTCTGGAAATCGGGCAAAGCCGAAGTGACCTCAGCGCAGGCACGTCAGGTGCAGGCACAGGCCACCCTTAGCGTGGCACAGCGCGAAGTGGAGCGGCAGGTCACAGAGTCCATGCTGATGTTTAAAACTCAGCAGTCACGCATTGTGCTCTGGAAAGGCGATGCCATCGCAAAGTTCAGTGAGGCTGCCGCGCTGGCAGATCGCCATTACCGCCTGGGTGCCGTGCCCATGGGCACCTTCATCGAGCTTCAAGACAAGTATCTCGAAGCGGTCGAGTCCATCAGCGAGGCGCAGTCTCAGGCGCTCGAAGCCGCGCTCACCCTTGAGGAACTTACAGGAGCACCCGGCAGCCTCATCACCCTCAACGCACCGAAATCTTAACCGCACATCTGCCATGAAACTCTTTCTTATCGCATTGTTCATCCCCCTTGCTGCCATACTCAGCAGTTGCACCGAATCCAGCGCCAGTCCCAGCCATGCCGCTGAACCCGCGCCAGAAAATGGCGCACAGTTCAAAGAGGGGAAAGGCATCTCCCTCACCACTCTCATGATGGAGTCCATCGGCCTGAAAACAGCCGAGGTTTCGGAGGAGAAAATCGCACCCAGCTTTACAGTCACCGTGCAGAGCATGCAGCGCGGCACTGAGGCCAGCGGCTGGCTCAACGAGGCGCAGGCGGCACGAGTGCTGCCCGGCATGGAGATGGAATTAGGCACCGAGAAAGGCAGCGTGCTACGCATCGAGAAAGCGCCGTCTGTGATACACGGGGATTTTGAAGTTACGGTGCAGACGGCTACCGCCATCGAAGCGGGCAGCGCCCTCAATGCCACCTTCCGCTTTCCTGCGGGTGATCCTGTGACCGCGATTCCGAAAGCCGCGCTGCTCACCACCGCCGAGGGCACTTTTGTTTATGCTAAGAATGACGAGTTCTACCTGCGCACGCCGGTCAAAGTTGGGGCGGCGAGTGGTGAGCACGTCGAGATCACGGACGGCCTTTATACCGGAGATGAGATCGTCACCGCGCCTGTGATGTCTCTCTGGCTTGCCGAACTGCAAGTCTTGCGTGGCGGCAAAGCATGCACCTGCGGCCACTAGCACCTCATGCTCTCCCATCTCATCACCCTTGCCATGCGGCAGCGTGCCGCCGTGCTGGTCGTCATGCTCGTGCTCATCGGCGTCGGCTCTTGGTCGGCCATCCATCTGCCGATAGATGCCGTGCCGGACATCACGAATCCGCAGGTGCAGATCAACACCGCCGTCTCTGCGCTTGCCCCTGAGGAGATCGAAAAGCTCGTCTCGTTTCCCATCGAGAGCGAGATGGCAGGCCTGCCGCAAATGGTCGAGCTGCGGTCTTTGTCTAAGCTCGGCCTCTCGCAGGTCACGATGGTCTTCCATGATGATGTGGATCTCTACCGCACCCGCCAGCTCGTCACGGAGAGGTTGCAGGCGGTGCTTGATGAACTGCCTCCCGGCCTCACGCCAAAGCTCGCACCTGTTGCCACGGGCCTCGGCGAAATCTTCTATTACAGCCTCGACTACACAGAGGACGCAAAGAGCAAACCCGCCACCCGAGAGGCACAGCTTATGGAGCTGGCGCAAATCCAGGAATATCAGGTCAAGCCGTTGCTGAGAGGCACAGCGGGAGTCGCTGAGGTGAACACCAGCGGCGGCTATCAGAAGCAGATCGTCATTCAGCCTGACCCTGCACGCCTCGCGGCACGCGGCCTCTCGCTCGACATGCTTGCCGAGATCGTCGAACAAAACACCCGCAATGCAGGCGGCGGCTATGTGGAGATCGGGGGAGAGCAGCTCATCATCCGCGCTGCCAGCCGCGTGAATGATTTGGAGCAAATCCTCAACATACCGCTCAAGTTTGCAGGGGGTGTGAAGCCCATCCTCATCAGCGAAGTTGCCACAGTCAGCATCGGCAGCGCCTTTCGCACCGGAGCCTCCACAGACGAAGGCAGAGAGGCCCTTGTGGGAGCCACCATCATGCTCGCCGGAGAAAACTCGCGCCTAGTCGCGCAGGCCGTGCGTGCGAAGCTCGATGAGATCCAGCCTAAGCTGCCGCATGGCGTTGTCATCCGCACACTTTACGACCGTAGCAATCTCGTGAGCCGCACCATTGCCACCGTGGAGAAGAATCTGGCAGAGGGGGCCTTGCTCGTTGTCGTCGTGCTCTTTGCATTGCTGGGCAATTTCCGTGCAGCGTTCATCGTCGCGCTGGTGATCCCGCTTTCCATGTTCATCGCAATGACGGGCATGGTTCGCTACCACATCAGCGGAAACTTGATGAGCCTCGGAGCCATAGACTTCGGCCTCATCATTGATGGTGCTGTCGTCATGGTGGAGAACATCGTCCGCCATCTTGGCGAGCGGCAGCACGCCTTGGGCCGCACGCTGACTCTCCGCGAACGCACAGAGGAGGTGCTCAAGTCTGCGAAGGAGGTGGCTAATCCGATGTTCTTTGGCGTGCTCATCATCACCGTCGTTTATGTGCCCATCCTCGCTTTGCAGGGAATCGAAGGGAAGATGTTCAAGCCTATGGCCCTCGTGGTGATGCTTGCGCTCGGTGGTTCACTCGCTCTTGCCGTCACCTTGATGCCCGTGCTCTGCTCCTACCTGCTCGGCGGAAAAATCCAGGAGAAGGACAACTGGCTCGTCACCCTCACCAAACGTCTCTACACACCGCTGCTGCAATTTGGCCTGCGCTTCCGCCTGCTCATCGTTCTGCCCATGCTCGCCCTGTTTGGCACGTCGCTGTGGGTGCTCTCACGCATGGGTTCCGAGTTCATCCCTCAGCTCGATGAAGGGGACTTCTCTTTCCAGCTTATCCGCAGCAGCAGCGCCTCGCTCTCCTCATCGCTCGACTTGCAAAAGCAAAGCGAAGCGGTCATCCGCCGCGACTTTCCCGAGGTGAAGGAAATCTTCTCACGAATCGGAACTGCCGAGATTGCCACGGACCCCATGAACCCGAACGTGGCCGACACATACCTCATGCTGAAACTACGCGACCAGTGGCGGCAGGAGAGCGGCAAGGCCATCACCAAAGAGCACCTCGGGCAGCTCATGCGGAAGGCCCTGCTGGATAAGGTGCCAGGACAAAACATCCTCGTCACCCAGCCCATCCAGCTACGCTTCAATGAGATCATGGCGGGAGCACGCGCCGACCTCGTGTGCAAAGTCTTTGGGGACAGCTACGATGAACTCGAACGCCTCGCCGGAGAAGTCCGCGCTGCCATTACTGGCATTCGTGGCGGTGGGGAAACCGAGTTCGACAACATCGGCAAGAACCCGATGATCGAAATCCAGCCTGACCGCGAGGCCATGCGCAAGTTCAACGTCCATGCCGACGAGCTGAACCGGCTCGTGGAAACTGCGCTGGCGGGGAGTGAAGTCGGCCTGTTGATCGAAGGCAACCGCCGAAGCCCTATCGTCGTCCGCCTTTCCGAGGGGCACCGCAGCGACCTCGAAGGCATCAAGCGCCTTGCCATGCGCACCGAGGACGGGGGAATGCTCGCGCTAGGCCAGATTGCCAAAATCGTGCTTACTCCTCAGCCCGTGCAGATCGCTCGTGAAGACGCCCAGCGCCGAGTTAGCATCCTCATCAACGTGCGCGGACGCGACACCCAGAGCTTCGTCGAAGAGGCCACGCGCATCATCCGCGAGAAAGTTACCTTCCCCGATGGCTACTATTTTGAGTTCGGTGGCCAGTTCAAGAACCTGCAAGAAGCGAAGGCTCGTCTCATGATCGTCGTGCCGCTGGCGCTCGGCCTCATCTTTGTTCTCATCTTCCTCAGCTTCGGCTCGATGCGTCAGGCCACGCTTATCTTTCTTTGCGTCCCGCTGGCTGTGACGGGTGGGATCTTTGCCCTGGAACTGCGCGGCATGCCCTTCACCATCAGCGCTGCCGTCGGCTTCATAGCCTTGAGCGGTATCGCGGTATTGAACGGCATTATGCTCATCAGCTTCATCAATCAACTGCGCAGGGAAGGCCGTGAACTCAGAGAGGCAGTTGTCGAAGGAACTCTCACCCGCCTGCGGCCCAAGCTCATGACGGCCCTTGTCGCCAGCCTTGGTTTCCTGCCCATGGCACTCGCGACTGGAGCAGGTGCTGAAGTCCAGCGACCCATCGCGACCGTCGTCATCGGCGGTATTGTCACCTCCACTTTCCTTACACTGCTCGTGGTGCCTGTGCTCTACGACTGGATCGAACGGAAAACCAGACCCCAAACAAACACACCATGAAAACACTAATCCATATCCTCATCATCACAGCCCTGGCCGCCACCTCCGCCTTTGCCGACGCCAAAGTGAAGGCAGGCCCACGTAAAGGACTCCTCCTGGAACTCGGCGGCAAACAAGCGGAGTTCCTGGTCGAGAAAGACCGCTCCATCAGCATCGCCGTCTATGACGCCGCCCTGAAAGCCCAGCCCGCCACCACCGAAGTCATCACCGCGACCGCCGAAGCCCCAAGCGGCAAAGTGAAAATTGATTTTGTGGTCAAGGACGGCAAGCTAGTCAGCAAAACCAAGCTCCCAGAGGGAGACGGCTACCAAGTCGTGGTTCAGGCCAAAGCTACGCCCGACGCCAAATCCAAGAACTTTCGTATCAAGCTCCAGCTTCACACCTGCCAGGGATGCGGCAATGCTGAATACGCCTGCACTTGTGATGAGTAGTTGGCAGGGCCTCTGCATCAGGAGCATGCGGAGGCCATGTCGAAGCGCCCACCATTCTCTCAAAGGAGCCGTCTTATGATGCCATCCCATGAGCTACCCCGGCGAGTGGTCGCGCTCGCCGGAGTCTTCACCCTGGCCGTCGTGGCGCTTGGCTATGTTCTTCTCGGCTGGGTGCCCATGGTTTTATTCGCCTTCGGTTTTGTCGGAGGTTTTGTGCTTTGGCTTCGCGTGCCTTCAAGCGTGCCATTTGGAGCCATCCGCGCGCCCTATTTTATCATGATGGCATTCTTTGCGGCTCACAAATTCGAAGAACGGCATTTTGGCTTCTTCCCGGCACTTTCAAAGATTACAGGGGTGCAAGCCCCTGAAGCTGGTTTACCTCTGGGTCTGCTCCTCTATGCGTTTGCCATGGCATGGCTGCTGATTCCTTTCCTGGTGGCACGGCGACATCCATTTGGGTATTTCCTCGCATGGACATTCTTCACTTCCATGGGCGTCACAGAGCTTGCTCATTTTGTCTTTCCATTTTTCACCCCGCCCCCGTTGGAATACTTTCCAGGGATGGCGACCGTTGTGACTCTGGCCCCGGCGGGATGGTGGGGGATGAGTAGGCTTTATCAAGGTTCTTTATTGAAATTGAAATCTTAATGCGTTGATTTCGAGTGTGTTAGGGTGAAATAGCAAAATGGCAAGATAGCGTGATGGCTACTTTGCTAATGCGCCTACGCGCCTAACTTATTGTGAATCTTCCGGATCCTCATGGGGCCAACAACGCATCGCGCCGCGTCTCAAAAGTAGTCGAGATAGACGAGGCTGTGGCCATCGGCGAGCTTGGCGGTGAGCCAGTAGGCGATGACATCGCCAGTGGCTTCGGCGAGCCACCATTCGGCGCCTTCGAGGCGCGGGCTGCCGAGCTGGGCTTCCATTTTCTTCAGGGCTCCGGACCAGTAGGGATCAGACTCGACATACAGCCTGCTCACCCGCTGGGAGCTGGCGATCCAGCCAGCGGGCTCAATGAGGACGCCTGGCCTAACGAGATGGATGGACGTAGAGTCGTGGAAGGGGGAGCTGAGGGAGAGGGTATCGATCCCTTGGGAGCTGGCGCTGCTGACGATGCCCAGGCGCATGAGCCGGTCCCGGCTGCCCTGCTTCGCCGTCAGGAAGATCCCCAGGCCGAGGGCGATGAGGACAAGGGCGGCTTTTTTCATGGGGGGCGGTAAATGGTATGCGCGTCCCAGCGAATGCCCACCGGTTTACAAGTCCTTCAGGCCACCCTTTTTCTTGGCCTCTTCCTCTTCGAACTCTCGCTTGGAATTCGCAGCCGTATGGATCGAGACGCAGGGATACTCCTTCATGGCGACATGCGCCATGACATCTCCTTTTTTCCACACACTGATTCCATCTCCGTTGTCTTCCACCAGCTGCCTCCAAGGCATGCCGTTTGATTCAGCATCCAGGATGATTTTGACCTCCTCAAGCGTGAGCGGCAGCGACTCCCCGTCGGCATTCTTCTGCTTTTTCTGATATCGGATGCTGTCACACACTCCGTCATAAAACTTGCATATGATTTCGAGGTCAGCCTTCTCAAACCGCATCCACTTTCCTTCATCTCTCACGCTCACTGGTTTGCCGTATCTAGTCTCGCTTTGCGCCGTGGTCTCACCAATGCGGGCCAGGGCGGGTGTGGTGAGCAGCAGGAAAAGCAGCAGTTTTTTCATGGGTGTTTCTGAGTTGAGCCTAGTCCTTGTGGATGATGACGAGGTCGTGCGTCAGGTGGGAGTAGCTGGCCTTGGCTCCCTCTCGCCTCCAGATGTCCTCATCCGTGGAAGAGAAGATGCTGTCCTTGACCCACTCCCCGCCTTCTGAGCTGGCCTTCAGAAGGATCTCGATCTCCACTTTCATCAAGGGGTCTTTCTTGCGGCTCACGGGATCCGTCCGGTTGAAGACGATGCCGCGGCATTTGCCGCCTTCCGCAGAATCGTATTTGCAGATGATGAAGAGCCCGGCTTTTTCATGCATGGAGGCGGGCGGGTCTGACTGCCCGGCCACGGCTTTGCCGTAGCGAGCCTCGCACTGCTCCCGGGTCTCGCCCAGACGGGCCAGGGCGGGTGATGCGCAAAGCAGCAAGAAGGTGATGAGTGTTTTCATCTTTTGGCTAGGCAGCAGAGGTTTCATGCGGCGGCATTAGAAGTCCTTGAGGTTTTCCCTGGCTTTTTGCTCCTTCGTCTTGCTGGCAGCGGACCGCGCCATGTGCGCCCGGGTTTGGATGATGATATGGCGCTCGCCCTTCTGCTGCTGAAGGCCTTGGAGATCATCGCAGTTCCAGTAGGCGACCTGGTCTTCTTCTGAATCCGGGGTCCAATCCTTGCCGGCGGAGCTGGCCTCGAAAAGGACCTTTCTCTCCGCATCCGTGAAGGGCATGGGCGTTCCTTCAGTGTCCGTTTTGAGGTTCTTGAAGTAGATGAAGTCACACTTGCCCTCAAAATAGAAACAAGCCACGCGGATGCCGGCTTTCTCATGCATGGTGACCGGGGGGTCGAGATTGACGCTCACGGGATCGCCATAGCGTGCGGTGCACTCCGCCAGTGTCTCGCCGATGCGGGCCTGGGCGGGTGATGCGAGGAGAAGCAGGAACGGTAAGAGGAGGTGGATGAAGAGCGGGAGGAGTTTCATCAGGAGAGGCAGGTTTGTCTGATTTGGAGAGGATGTTCACCTCATCATCGGCGAACAAAAAGCGTGTCAAAATCCTTCCAGCCGCTTCCGAGCATCACGCTCGGCGTCGGACGGGCCAGTGCCTTTGGCCCTTTCACGGCGGTCAAAGAACTCACGACTGCCCACGAACAGCAGATGAGCGTCACGCCCGGAGTAGAAGGCCTCCATGGTGGGGCATTCCCAGTCCACGGCGCCGGAGTCCTTGTCTTCCCCGACCTGGGTCCAGGTCATGCCGCCTGAGAGACTGGCCAGGAGGGTGGTGCGCTCGCCCTCTGTGATCGGTGCGGCTCTTCCATTGGGATCTTTCCGGTGGGTCATGGACACGCTGTCACACCTGCCTTCATGAAAGGTGCACCTAAGCGCATAACCTGCCTTGTGATGATGCGTGGTGTTGCCCTCGACTTGCGTGGCCTTTCCATACCGCACCTCACACTGCGCGCGTGTCTCGCCGATGCGTGCCAGGGCGGGTGTGGCGAAGAGCAGGAGGAAGACGATCCATCTTTTCATGATTTTGTTAGGCAGGCGTTGGTGAAACGGGAGGAAGGCCGGTGATGAGCGGAATCAGAAGTCCTTCAAGGTGCCCTTTTTCCTGGCCTCTTCCTCCTTTTTCGACTCGGCATCCTTGCGCCTAGAGTGCTCACGCGTGAAGATCCAGATGCGCGCGAAACCTTTAGTGTCTACATAGGCTGTGACATCGCCATTGCGCCAAGCGCTTGACCCATTCTCCTTGTTTTCGGAGAGCAAGTCCCAGGAGGTTCCGTTGGAGTCAGACTCCAGGAGGATTTTGGTCTCGTCCGCCGTGAAGGGCAGCCATTCTCCCTTGGCATTGGTCTCAATTTTCCGGAAACTGATGCTGTCGCAAAGTCCATCGTGGAACTCGCACATGATCCCGATACCGGCCTTTTCAAAGCTCATGACGTTCCCGTCCTCGCTCACGTATTTGGGCTTTCCATAGCGTGCCTCACTCTGGGCAGGAGTTTCGTTGATGCGGGCCAGGGCGGGTGAGGCGCAGAGCAGGAAAAGGAGCAAGAATTTCATGTGAGTTTCTTAGTCGGGCGCTTTCGTAATGGAGTGCCCAAGACTGGTCGAGTGGAAAAATACTGTTCACTCTTTTTTCAAAACGGCTATCTCAAGCAATCTGATCAACTCCTGACATGACGGATCTGGACACGCTCATCAATGATGCTTTGAACCTTCGTCACACCGCATGAAAACCTTCCGCACCTTTATCCGCTGGATCTGCTGGCTGGCGTTCATCGTCCTGTGTCTGCTGACACTTCTGAAGATGCTCTTCAATACCTTTTACTTTTCCCACCCGGAGTTGATGCATCCGCTCATCGCCACCTTGGTCATGGTGCTGAATCTGCTGCCGCCAGTGCTTTTTATCTGGATCAATCGCCGGGTGGAGCGGCACCGCCTGGCCTGGGCGGCTGCGGTGCTGAGCTGTGTTGTCCTGCTGGCCCCTGACCTTGTTACGGAAGGCCCGCTCTTTTCTCAGGTGTTCGCCATCCAGGCAGGCGTCATCTCCCTGCCCTTCCTGCTGACTCTGGTGCACCGGAACGAGAGTTTGAGTCTGGAGTGAGGGAACTAACAGTGAGGACTTTAAGTCAGTTGAGAAATGACCCGCGCAATCTCCATGCTATGACGAGCTTTGAAGTTAGGCTTTGAAGCTCCTGCAAACATGGCGTGCGCGAGATGCTCCATCAGATCTTGCGGAGAGAAATCCACGCCGCTGAGCAGCTGACGCGCGAAGAGGTATCTGAAGAGGGCCGCACGCACGGAGCGCGGGGTCAGGTGTTCGGGTGGAATACTGCGAAATACTTCTTCGAGCTTTGTGCGCTCATCCTCGCTGAAGTGCTCGGAGAGGCTGGACTTGGAGGGTTTCGGTGTCGGTGATGAATGTGGAGGTGGGGCTAACGTTTGTTGCTGTGCTGCCACGGGCGCAGCAGGAGGTCCGCCAGCAAACGGCCAGGGATGATAGCTGCGGATGCCACTGTCCTGGGTCGCCCGGGCTGGAGCAGGCGAGACTAGATCAGGCTCGATCACGGGCGCTTCTGTCGAGTCTTTCGGCGGGAGCTCAGCGCCAGGGATACCCGGACTCATTGCTCCAACAGCTGAGTTTTTTGGATCAGACGGATCTCCAGCGGAAGTCTGAGCAGGTCCACGAGGGAGGGAGGAAGCTGGCGGCTCAGCCTTGCGCGGTGGCTTGCCGTAAAGGAGGCGGTGGGCCAGATCGCTAACCTCGTCATTCTTCAAGGTGGGCAGACTTAGTTCCACCATGAAGAGCTTCTCACGCAGGGCCTCAAAGCGAGTCCTCCAGGCGTCGTCAGAGTATTCTTTACCATGTTCACGAGCACGCAGACGGCAGGCGGTCTCCAGGGCATCGCGCTCCATGAGGATGGCCACGTGCAGGCGTGAGTTCACTTTGGGATTGTCCAGGAACCAGCGAATGCTTTCGATGACGGAGAGCGACTGCTCAGGCTCGCAGCGGTCGAGGTCATCCACCACCAGGAGCACACGCTTCCGGTCTGTGTCTATGCGGCCGATGACAAAGGCGGCGGCCACCAGGAACCCGTAAAACACGCCGATCAGAGTCACACCGCCCCAGCGCCATGCCGTAGAGCCTTCACCGGTCGGTCCAGGCACGGTGGCCCAAACGTTCTGCCCTAACTCCCAGCAGCCGATGCCAGCAAGCAGACGACACAAGAGCATGAAGAACCAGCCCCAGCGCCCCATGCGAAAGTCGATGGCGATGTCCGGATCCGCAAAGTAGCTGACAAGGCGCTTCCAGATCCCGTCACAACCTTCGTTACCATTTTTTTTGTTATCCCGATGCTCTGGCTTGGTTTCCTCTCTCTTGTCTTGGTGCTTGCCCGGAACGGGCCGGGTGTGCGGGCTGGCGCGGGTGGGGAACCATGCGCGCAGTAGGCGCTCCAGATCATCTCCGATGACGGCCTGCAATCCCAGCTTGTCCGCGTGATCCGGGATGAAAGCATACTTCTCCTGCAGCAGCCTGCCCTTGGCCAGGATGCGGTAGCCATAACCAAGAATGACGAGCAAACCGATGCCCATGCCGCCAATGACGTAACCCAGCAGATGCACGGCCCACCCAAGCCTCGTGAAGAGGGAGAAAGAGGCCATGAACACCGCCAGAACCAGCGGCCACCAGCCCACTTTCAGGAGGCCGAGCCTGAAGCCGAGGCGCAGCCTGGAAAAGAAGGAGCCTGTAGCCTCACGGAGGATGGTCTGATACAGATGCACCCACACCTCTGGCCGGGTGGGATATTTGGACGCGCCGAAAAAGACGCTGACATGAGTTTCCTGCATGGCCTCCGCCGATTTTTCCATGAGGGTTGACTTCCCACGGCCCCAGGGGGCGAACAACCCAAAGACAAAGTCTTGGTTAGGCTCAGCGCTTTGAAACACGCTTTGAATGGCGCCGGTATATCTCTCAATGCCTAGACAAAGATCGTCATTTCTGGATCCGCGCCCAAAGGTGCTGCCGCTGCCTTTTGCACCAGCCGGTCTGAACTGACCGAAGGATTCGAAAACAGCATCCCAAGCTCCCTCGACAGCCTGATGTGCATTTTCCGGCAGATGCTGCTCCAGGCAGTCTTTCAGATCCTCAATGGTAAGTATGAGCAGATCTTTCTGATTTCCGTTCGCAAAATGCGAAATGAGGGCAGCCACCACATGCCGGGTCGCAACATAAGTGTTGCTGGAATTACCAGAGCAGCGCGCACTTATCTCCCTGGCATGCAGGAGTGCATGTCGTAATGAGGGGGAGAGGATAGATTGCGACGGGCTGTCTGTCGACCGTGAAGCCAGTGCTTGATTCCATAGTTCACGAAGGTTTCCCTCACGTCTGCACAAGCGATCCAGCAACAAGACTTGCAGCAGGTAAGGCGGAGGTGGATCCCGCGGGGGATTACCCGCCACACGCGCACCCTCCAACATCAGCCCTAACAACATTTGCCAAGGAGTAATCTCCATGGGTGAGCTGTCCGAATCTCGAATAACATATCCTAGAGCGCTGTTAAGCCCTTCACTTGGCACGACACCAACCTCTTTCCATAATTTGGCAGCGTAACGCCAAACTTTGGGATCTAACGTGCTGCGGGCTTTCGGGACCTGTGCAGAAACATCAGGCTCAGTAGACGATGAGACCAAGGCATCTCTGATGATTTCGGAAATGCCAGCTGGGTTTATACCACCACCGCCACCGCCACCGCCGCTAATCACATGGATATGGGAACCGTTGCCAAATGCATCACCCGCTGGCTGGAGATCTCTATTTTCTCCAGGCACGTTCGACAGCACTTCTTCGACCCAAGAAATCGTCTCGTTCTCAATACTCGTCTCTTCTGCGCTGGTTAAGCTCTCATCTTGCCGTTTACTTATCCTTGTCAGACCAGCCTCCTTCATGCAGCGCCGCAACTTTCGAATCCAATCGCGAAACTGGCGTTCCACCTTTTGTAATGGATCTTCTTTTTTCCACTGTTTGCCCAATCCAAGTTTGTCAATTGTGCCTTGCCACGGGCCTAAGACTGTCCCCTCAATGATTTCGATGAATTGATACAAGTCTTGATTCAATTCCGCCCAGGGGCTGGAAAGACTGCGCTTACTTATCTGGATCACGCAACGCCGGACATCCTCACAGACTTTTTTTAGCCTCCCGACTGATGCATCCAGTGAGTCCACGCCATAAAAGGGTAACTCCTCTTTCCAAGATATGAATGCATCCTGCAGCCAGCGCGTTGCTTCCTCAAAGAGCTTCGTGGCATGGACAATCTTGGATTTTTCGTCAGGCATCGGGAGCAGTATGTGAAGTGCTTGAACATAGAAGTATGCTTGGGTTGCCTAGCGTTCCAGAGAATTGTCTAACTCTGGCTCAAGCTCACAAGCGAGCTACCTCTGACAATATGACCTAACCAACTCAACTCCCACCGATCTGGCACTGCGAATCGTCGGCATCCGGCGGAGTGGGGGAGTCATCCTGAGGCAGATCCCGGAGGACATCGGTGAGCTCGGGGGTGACGTCGTCTTTGCCGGGGCCTTCGTCGCCTTCCACGGTGAGGTCACGCTGGAGCTTGGCGGCGATTTCCTTGAGCTTCGTGGAAAAGCCCTCATAGGGGGCGAACTCGCCAAACGGGTCTTTCTCGATGAACGGGATGACCATCGAGGGTCTGGCTGCCCTAAACCAGGAGCGAAGATAGTTTCTGAGTGTCTCAGGTTCTGCCTTTATAAACCTGTTCCACTTTGGGCAGGAGGCTTGCGGGACTTTGTGAAGGCGTGAACCGCGAACACTGAACCGTGAACCCCGGACACGCAGGGCGGGTGGGGTGGAATCAGCCGGCGGCTTTTTCGAGGGCGGTAGCTTCCGCCTCGGGGGCGGAAAGGACAGGGAGCTCGATGATGAAGGAGGCGCCTTGCTCGGCGCCCTCGCTCTCGGCCCAGATCCGGCCGCCATGCGCGTTCACGACGCCGCGGCAGATGGCCAGGCCGATGCCGAGCCCGGGGGCTTTCATCTGGCCGTGCCGACGGCTGGTGGTGGTCTGATGGAAGGGCTCAAAGATGGCCTCGAGCTCAGCGATGGGGATGCCGCTTCCGGCGTCTTCCACGATGAGGCGCACGCGCCCTGCCACGGGCTCAGTCTTCACCCAGACGGTGCCCCGCGGCGGTGAGTGGAAAACGGCGTTGCGGAGGAGATTCCAGACGACTTGCTGGATCCGCACGGCATCACAGCGCACGCGGAGCTCGCGCGGGTGGAGATGGAAGTCCACCTTCACGCCGGAGGGGGCGATCTCAGCACTGATGAGGGACCAGGCCTGACGCACGATGCGGTTGAGATCGTGTGAGGCGAACTCGAGCTGTAGCTTTCCCTGGATGACTTTGGCCACGTCCAGGAGGTCATCAATGAGCCGCGCCTCCAGGTTCAGCGAGCGGCGGATCATCTCCAGATCCTCCCGCATGTCCTCCGGAGTGGCGGGATCCTTTGCCAGCATTCCGGCGAGCATGAGGGCAGGATTCAGCGGGGTGCGCAGCTCATGGCTCATCATGGCCAGAAAGTGGTCCTTGGCGGCGTTGGCGATTTCGGCCTCGCCTTTGGCCACACGCATGGCGGCCTCGCTGGCTTTGCGCGTGGTGATCTCTGTCTGCGCCTGCTGGTAGAGACGGGCTTTGTCGATGGCGACGGCGGCCTGCGCGGCGATGCCGGCGAGGATCTCCTCTGCGTCTGCGGTGAAGATGCCAGGCTCCGGGTGGCCGAAGAACAAGCCGCCGATGACCTCCCCGGAGCGGGAGACGACGGAGGCGGCGAGATAACTGCGCACGGGGAGATGGCCGGGTGGCATGCCGTGGTGAGGGGCGCTTTTGCCGTAGCGCGGGTCCTGGGTGATATCGGCCACGCGGACGATGCCGCCGCCGCCAAAGGTGGGGCTGAAGACGGCGGTGTTTCGCGGCATGGGGAAGCCCTCAAAGGCGGAGCGGTCGACGCCGGAAAGGGTGTAGAGCATGTAGCTTTCACCGCGCTCATCCAGGGCATTGTAGAAGAAGGCGCCAAAGGCGGCGCCGGAGACCTCTCGCCCGGCATCGGTGATGGCCTGCAGCAGTTTTTCCAGGTCCAGCTCAGCGCTCAGGGTGACGCAGGTTTGATTCAGGATCTCCAGATTGCGCCCGTGGGCCTCCGCCTCCTTCCGGCCGGTCTGGGCGGCATGCCCGAGATAGATGATGAGGGATGAGGTGAGCAGGTAGCCGATGGAGGCGGCGATGACGTAAGGGCTCTCCAGCTCAAAGGCGCCGCGCGGGGGCACGAACCAGTAGACACACATCAAGAAGGCGATGAGGGAGGCGAGCAAGGCGGGGCGCCAGCCGGTGAGCCAGACCGCGCAGGGCACGGCGCCGTAGATGGTCAGGAAGGCTGCCTGATTGCCTAACCAAGGGTCCACTGAATACCGCAGCGCGACGGCCGCGGCCATGATGGAGAGGGCGATCCCGTAACGCGCAATGATCGCTCGAGGCCTGCCGCTGACGGACTGTCGAGTTTGGGGAGATGGCATGGGGGGGTACCAGGAAGCGGCCGTGTATGGAGATGTGATGTGATGTATTAGCAATCCTTTTAACAGTGCCGGGACAGATAACTGCACCCTCCCGGCACTACGGCCTGAAATTCGTCTGTGGCGGGCCGCTGGATTCGTGAAATTTCGGCCCTAGCGGCAGCTTTTCTGGGGCTTAGTGAGCATGAACAGGCGGCGAATGAACACCAGCCAGCAACCCCGCGTGACTGCTGGCGTACCCAGGGAGGCGGGTGAGGGAGGGACACCCGGCTGCGGCGGAGCGGCAGAAGGAGCGTTTTATTTCCCCACACTTACTGTTAGGCTTCACCTGTTCCACTTTGGGCCCCTGCCAGGGGCTTTGCATTTTGAGGCTTGATCTGGCGGTGGGGACTGAGGGAGACTGGGGGCGAATTTTATTCGTTCCGCTGTCATGCACTTTAATGGATCTGCTCTTCGAAGAAGCTTTCGGGCGCTGGTGCTCATCACGCTGCTGGGCGGTGGGGTGGTGTCTGCGGGGCTGCCGCCGGCGGTCTATGCGTGTGTGCGGCCGTTTGATCCGATGACGCGTCGTGTTGAGTTTCATGAGGTGACGCTGGAGGAGGCGCTGCAGGGGATCCGGGAGCTGAGCCGGAAAGATGATGTCTATGGAGGTGTGGGGCTGAATATTGTGCTGGAGTCGGCGACGCTGAGCCCGGTGCAGAGGCAGGTGCGCTTCAGCCTGGTGGCGGATGATGTGCGGTATAAGGATCTGGTCTATGCGCTGTGCCACCGGCTGGGACTGGGATGCCGGATGGATCCGTTTGCGGTGGTCTTCGGGCCGGGCGGGAAGATCGCGAAGCCGACGGCGAGGAAGTCGGCGGTGGAGCTGGCGCGGAAGATCCAGCTGCACCTGACGCTGGACGGGCGGGACACGATCACGGGGGAGAATCTGCTGGTGGAGCGGAGGTGATGCCTGCCATGCCGGCGAAAAAGCAGGGCAGACGAGGTCATGATGTCTGCGACGGTGACGTGACTCCATTTTTTCTTTCTTTGTTAGGCTCATCTGTCCATCCATGAAAATCATCATCACTCTCACACTGCTTCTGGCTTCCAGCGCGCTGCTGCGGGCGGAAGACAAGAAAGCCATCTCCGCCCAGGAGCCCGCGAAGGAAAAGACTCCGTCGCCGAAGACGCTGGAGGAGGCGCACCTGCAGCTGGAGAAGCTGCTGGCGAAGGATGTGCTGGCGAAGATCGATGCGATGAAGTCTGAGAAGGAGATGATCGAGTTTCATTTAGGCCTGGGCATGGGCATGCGAAATGGCTGGGGACTCTGGGGCGGCGGGCCGCTGGCGCAGCACATGCGGAAGCTGGGCTTTCATCACCCCGACGACATGTCCTGTGTGATCTTGGAGACTTTCTGGTGCAGGCGTCATGGCAAGGACTTCCGGCTGAAGGAGCGCGCTGACGACTACGCGGCCTACTGGAAGGCGGTGGCGGACCCGCCTGAGTCTGCGAAGGATCCGAAGGACGGCTCTGAGGTGGTCTGGAAGATGAGTTTTGGTGCTGACTCTGATGACCGCAAGACTGTGCGCCAGATCCATGTGGGCAAAAGCAAGAAGACGGGACGCTGGCTGGCCTATGAGCACGACAAAGGTGTGTATGAACCGCACCCGCAATTGCTGAAACAGATCACGGAGCACTACAAGCCTGACCCTCGTGATCCCTTTACCTCGGATGATGCGAAACCTGATGCGAAGTGAGACCAGGATGCCAGGCCCGTCCGCGACTGCCCCCACCCCTGCCCCTCCGCGATGAAATACGACGATGCCTGCGCTCCTGATCTGTGGGAAACGTTTGACCGGCTGGAGCCCGTGCCCGATGAACGACAGTCCGAGTGGACGAACACATTCATTTAACTCCTTGTTAGGCTCATCATCACATGCCCACGCTGAGAACTTACCCGATGGCTGATCAGGCCTGCATTGATGCGGGCTACCTGTGCAGCATGGGGGTGGAGGCGGTGCTGGTGCAGGATCCGGGGGAGGGCGGGACTCTGCCGGGTGTGCTGGGCGCGCCGCACCGGCTGGAGGTTCCGCAGGCGCAGATGGAGCGCGCGGCGGCTCTGCTCTCCCAGCGCTCTGCCGCTGAGGCTGCGCCGGTGCTGGCGCCCGTGTCTGTGCCGGTGGATGCAGCGGGGCTGCACCGGTTCCTCCGCTTCATCTTGATCTATGATGTGATCTGTTACGTGGCTTTTGCGGTCTATTGGCAGTGGCTGAATCCGGAGCCGCCGCCTGCGGTGCTGGAGTTTCTCGACTCTCTGACGCTGTCTGTGTATCTCTGGCAGTGGGCCTATGTGAGTCACTGGCCTTTGGTCATGACGGGGCTGGTCGCAAATGTGCTCTGCTACTTTTATCATCCGTTCGGGCGCATGCTGTTTGCCGCCGTCATGATCTGGGGGCATGTCACGCTGCTGGGGCCGCCGCCGATGATCTTCAGCCCGTTTGAGGGTTTCTTTGGATGCCTCCAGAGCACGCTGGCGAGCATGGCGCTGGCGCTGATGTATTGGAGTCCGCTGCGGGAGAGGTTTACCACGAGCCACTCACCACGCGCATGAAGACATCTCTGAAAACAAAGGCACTCTGTGTGCTCGCTGGCGCAATCCTGGGAGGCTCGCTGGTGGGAGGCTATGATTTTCTGCTGCGGCTGGGGATCGAGCACCACTATCAGGAGCTGGAGACTTTCTTTCGCGGCAGGGTGGGAGAGAGGGAGGTGCTGGGGATCTCGTATTTCGACTATCACGGCATCGGTTTCCTGCAGGGCAATGATTGGAAGGTGGTGCTTCAGGATGAGAACGGCCGACGCATCATGATCCACCAGAACCAATCGAGCTTCCAGGAGTCGATCCCCCACCAGCCGAAGGTCGAGATCCAGGGTGATGACATCTTGATTGATGATGGTGAGGTCAAGCTGAGGGTCACGGTGAACTGATGAGCACGCGGCCGGGTGCGGCGGGGGGGAGGTCGAGAAGGAAAGCGCCGGATGGCCTAACTAGAAGCACCTCCATGAACCGGATGTTTCAAGGTTCGGGTGGAGAGGGTGGGGCCGGACTCCGGAGAGGACTGAAAATTGAAAACTGAAAACTGAAAAATGGGGGGAACGGCTGTCGAGGTGGCAGGTGCCTACGCGGGCGCTTTGGCCTAACTGGAAACAGGTGAAGATAAAACCTGTTTCGCTTTGGGCAGGAGAGCTGGGCTTGCCTGCGGGCGATATTTTTGGGGTGTCGCCGCCGGAGACCCAAAGGAAAGGGGCTGCGAAACCTGCCAAACGGGTGGATGTTTTCACTCGTCAGGCGCCTCCATCTGTGATGAGCTGCGGACCTCCCCTTCCCCACCATGATCTCTCTGACTTTACGCTGGCTGCTGCACTGGACGGGGCAGGGCCTGAAACTCTGGATGTTTGCGACGCTGGCCTCGATCTGCGTGGCTCCCTTCGGGTTCCTTCTGCAAATGCTGGAGATGACGGTGGATCCGTTTGAGAAGCTGGGGCCCGTGGGAAAGGCGGGGGCGGTGGCAGGATACGCGCTTGGTTTCACTGTGACGCTGGCGGTGTTCACGGCGATCCTGGCGAGCCTCATGAAGGATCATCCGCTGAGGCCGTTCCCAGGTGTGAGCACGGTGAAGGACGCGGACTCTCCGCACGCGGACGCGGGATCGCCCGGGGCCGCCTGACATGTTGGATGATTCTTTGTTAGGCGCTTTTAACCCCTCTTTCACACGAAACAGGTTTAAATAATAACCTGCTCTACTTTGGCCGGGGCGGGAACAGGAGCAGGGAACGCTGAAGGCGGGAGGGGGCTCAGGCGATGTCGAGGAGGGTGATCTTGTTCCGCTCATCGAAGTCCTCGGGGAAGCGGACGTGGTAGATCGTGGAGAAGATTTCTTTGAGCTCGGTGAGCGCCTGAGACAGGAACTCGCCCCGCTCCAGGCCGGTGGTGTTGGCCTTGATGATGCAGGCGACGATGTGGAAGGCGGGCTCGGTGGCGCGATCCAGGGGGCGGGCGCGGAAGAACCAGCTCTCGTCCGGCGCGGCGAACCGCACCTGGGTGAGGGTCTGTCGCCGATCGAAATGCAGATGCGTCTCCGCCAGTGCCTCGACGGCGTCCACGGCGAGCTGTGGCAGCCGGCTGTCGACCGGGGCGAAAACATCGATGGTGATGACGGGCATGGGGATGGGGTTTGTTGACGGGTTAGTCTGGCAAAGTCCGGCGGGAGACGCAAGTGCGGCGGGGACGGTTCGCGGTGGGCGGTGAGCGGTGAGCGGTGGGCGGTGGGCGGTGGGCGGTGGGCGGTGGGCGGTGGGCGGTGGGCGGTTCGAAGAGGGACTGAAAACTGAAAACTGAGAACTGAGAACTGACAATTGGTTGGGCGGTCTGCTGAGGGCGCGGGCTCTGCCGGCAGGGATGGGGGAATGGAGAATGGAGGAACTGAAAATGGAAAATGGCCTGAGGTCGGGAGGTTTCGAGAACGGTGGCGGGTGTGGCCTACGCAAGAAGACAGGTGACAAACCTGTCCCACTTTGGGCGCGGTGGAGATTCGGGCTCAGCGGTGTGTCGGGGGCACTTCTTTTTGACACCGCAGAGGTGAGAAGACCGCAGAGAATACCTTCCGATGGATTTCTCTGCGGTCTTCCAATCTCTGCGGTGTGAAGAGTTTGGGCGGTTTCCACGCCTTTTTAAGGCACTTTTTGTTAGGAAAGATATCGCGGGGAGATGTGGGTGGTTCGAGCCGACGTCCGGCTGAAAGCGGGGGGTCTTGTTTTCTGGAATGACCTGCTGCCTTCTCCGCTGAAGCTTCGAAGTCCAGGACGGACTGAAGTCCGCGCTCCGGTGGTCCTGCGGTGTGCGGGATGAACGGGTGAAGACGAGGCCGCTTTGGCCTACGCAAGAAGACAGGTTGCAAACCTGTCCCACTTTGGCTCAGCCATCGCCGAGCTTCAGGTCTGTCCTGGCTGTTTGCTGCTTGAGCCGGCTGAGTAGCTTTTGGCCGCGGAGATGAGTGGAATCAAGGTGTTCGGTGTGTCCAGATCTTGGCCAGCTTTCATCCGTGGCGAAGTCGTGGATGATCAGGAGGGTCCGGGGTTCCGAAGCGAGGGCCATGCCGACCAGATCGTCTGCTGTGATCAGGGTGAAGGAGCTCTGTGTGATCCGGTCGCTGATGGCTGTGCTGTGGAAGTAGGTGGTGGGAACACGGGTCTGGCCGCCGCTGCGAACCTGATAATACAGTGGCTGGGCCACTTCCTGAAACGAGGCGGTCAAGATCACGATTTCGGCGTCGTAAACGGGAGCTGGAAGGGTGCAGAGCTTTACTTTTCCATCGGCGAGATTGCTGACGAAGTGGACGGCATCCCGGAGGAAGTATCCGAGCACGATCAACCCAAGGGCCCATGCGATGAAGCGGACTTTTTTCATTTGGCGCGGAGGTGGATGATGCATTGGCGGGTTGTTCTGTCAGCAGGTTTATCTTTGGCTGAGATGCGGCCTTGAAGGGAACAGCGGACGGTGAACTATGCATGTCTTCCAAGCTATGCATGCCTCGGTCATCCGTCTTTTTGAATACACGCGGTCACGGGTGACGGAGCGGGACATCCTGGACTTTTCCCCGGGGGATCCGGGGTATCCGGACTATGTGAAGATGTGGACGGAGATCTGGCGCTCGGGGGGGATCCCGCAGGAGACGGAGTTTGATCTGTCAGAGGTGATCGGTCTCACGGGCTGGGCAAGGCCGGAGGCATGGGGGGAGCCGGAGCGGTTTCGGCGGTATCGCCGGTTCACGAGCGCGGTGGGTGTGGCGCTGCTGCACCAGGGGAATGACAGTGACAGTGTGCGCCCGGCAAACTATCTGGCGCGGGATCTGGTGGTGGATCTGGATGAGAGGTGTGGTGAGCACCTGGCGCTGCTGAGGGCTGTGGCGGAGAGCACGCGCACGGTGCTGAACGCGACGAATGTGGAGGTGGAGTTTCCCTATTTCACGTTTGCCATGATGATCCTGGCGCAACGGGCGCTGGACTGGAGCGGCTCTGAGCGGGCGGCGGCGCAGCTGATGGAGGATGAGGGCGCGGTGAGGGCGAACACGGCGCTGAACTGGCTGGTTTGTGATGACCGCTTTTTGTTAGGCCTGAGCGTTCACGGTCAACTCCGCGGGGACTGGATCTCGCTGGCACGGGGACTGCGGAATCCTACGCGGCATGAGGAGACGCAGCTGGTGATGGAGGCGATGTCTGGGTAGCGGTGAACGGTGAACGGTGAACGGTGCTTCTTTTTGACACCGCAGAGGTGAGAAGACCGCAGAGAATACCTTCAGATGGATTTCTCTGCGGTCTTCCAATCTCTGCGGTGTGATATGCCTGGGGGGATCACCATGCTATTTTTGCATCTCTTTTTGTTAGGCGCGATGGTGCGGGGGGATTTCCGGGAGGAACGAGTTGGAAAACTCGTTTTACGTTGGGGCGGCGCAGCATCCTTGGGGGGCAAGGGTGCTGCGCCGCTGATCCGACGAAGGCTCATTCCGGAGGCGGTGAGGCCGCGCCGGGTGGTGCTGGATGATTTTACTTTTTGCCCTTGGCCGCTGGGGGCGCTGGGGGTGGTGCCTTGCCGATGCTGGACTTGGCGGCGGCGCTGGTCATCTCCGCTTTCTGGGCGTTGGTGATGGTGCCGTTGGCACGCAGTTGGTTAGCCAGCTGGCTGATGCCGCTGACATACTGGCCGTGGTTCTTGGCATTGAGCGCGAGGGCGTTCACGAGGTCCTGGATGGTGCGGCCTTCGCTGTCGGTGGTGTTGTCAATGGAGGTGGTGCCGGGCTCGGTGCCGTTGACGTCCACTTTAGGGCGGGTGTCTGAATTGGGGACTTCATCGAGGTCGTCCGGGATGCCATCGCCATCCGAGTCCACGGTGTCGGCCTCGAAGTTGACACGGGCCACGGACCCGTCTGTGAGGGTGATGGTGAAGCCATCAAGCCTGCCGGTGAAGCCGTCTGCCCAGGCAGTGGCGGTCTGCAGGGAGAAGGTGAGGATTTGCTGCGTGGCGCGGGCCTGCCCGGAGAGGGCGGGCTGGGAGATGAAGGTGGCGAGGTTGGGGTCGGTGTAGCTGCCGAAGGTGGCACCGGGGGCGCCGGCGGTGGATTCGTAGAAGCGTAATTGGTTCGTCACGCCATTGGAGGACCAGAGGTTCCAGGTGTTCGCGGGATCCACGAGGTTGGCGGAGAAGTAGGGCTCGGAACCGTAGCGGTCACCATACCAGGCGGGGGTGGAGACGTCACCGGCGTAGGGCTTGGTGTAGATGACGAGAGCCCAGTCGTAAGGGGTGACGCTGTGGAGGGCGCCGGTCTTGGTGTAGTAGCTGATGCTGCTGACCTCTCCGACGGTGACGGGGCGGCCAAACAGGGACTCGGCGCTGAAGTAGGCATCAGTCTTGCCGGTGCCATCTGAAGCGATGCTGGACCTGTTAAAGGCGGGTGCGTAGTCTCCGGGAACGCCGACGACGTTGTTGGCATCAAAGACGCCGACGGAGGTGGGTGTGACGGTGTAGGTGGTGGTGGCGGCGCTGGCGAGGCCCGCTGTGCCAGCGAGGACGAGAGCGGCCAGTGCTGCGAGGCGGCGCGGTGGCGGCGAGGAGTGAAGAATGGTTTTCATGGGGGGTGTTGGGTCAGGGGGTTACATCCGACAAACGTGGCTGGTGAGGATGCCGGTGGGTCATTCGCCATCCTGAGCATCGAGTGCGGGAGAGGCCGGACATTTGCAGGGGTGCCGAAGAGGGGGCTCTCAGGGGGAACTCTGATGAAGCACGTGGACGCCGAGGCGAGCGGGAGCGCCAGCCATGGGGGCGCAAGAAGCCTTTGCCTCCTCAGCAGGTGGCAGGAGATGGCCAATCTGGACGTTGGACGTGAGGCGGAGCTAACAAACTTTGCTCATTTTAATGATCTCTCTCGGATGCGGGTGCCAGGCGCTTCCTCTGTGCGGCTGAAGGGCTCCGGGAGATTTCGACCAGGAACGGGTTGGAAGACCCGTTCTACTTTCCGTGGCCAGGCGCCGAGGTCGGCGGTGTGGGGTGGATCGTTGTTCTCTTTTTTTTACACCGCAGAGGTGTGAAGACCGCAGAGAATACTTTTCTCGGGATGGATTTCTCTGCGGTCTTCTAAACTCTGCGGTGTGATATGCCTGGGGGATCACAACGCTCTTTTACTGCCTTTTGTTAGGCGAGAGGGTGCGGGGGATATTTCGACCAGGAACGGGTTGGAAAACCCGTTCTACTTTCCGTGGCCAGGCGCGGGACAGGAGATCGGCTGAAGCCTGGACTCCAACGTGAGCTGGCGCAGGCCTGGGTGACCACGAGGGAATTTGCATCCCTTTTGGTTAGGCGAGAGTGCGCGGGGAGATTTCGACCAGGAACGAGTTGGAAAACTCGTTTTACGTCGGGGGTCCACGCGCCCCGCCTCACTTTTTTTCCGACTTTCATGCCTGGCGTTGGATGGTCGGCATGGGGTGTTCGAATGGCGCGCCTTCATGGCCTGGCGGCCCTTGCCTGTGCTGCACGGTTCAGTCAGGCCTGGGCTTTCAGGGGCGGGGCGGTGTCCCGGAAGGTGGAGGTGAGGCGGGGGTGGAGAATGTTGGGCGCGGGCTGGTCGAGATCGCGCTGATGCTCGCCGGGGGTTTTCCAGAAGCGCACGCCGGCCACGGGCTGGTGGCTGGAGTCCATCCACTCACGGGTGGCATTCTGGTAGGTGACCTGGATGGGGGCGGGATCCTGGGTGAAGGCGAGGACGGCCTGGCCGTTGTGCGGGCGCTCGTGAGCGGCGTGGTGACCGGGCGGCAGGGGGGCATCATCCCCGGGAAAGGCGGGGGTCCAGTATGGCGGCGCGGTCTCGAGTTCGAGCAGGCGGGTGGTGTGGATGTCAAACCAGAGGCTGGGGCTGACGTAGGTGCCGCGTGCGAGGGTGCCCTCATGGCAGAACCAGACGGAATCTCCACGGAAAGGAAGCTCACCGAGCTGAGTGATCCGCCAGAAGCTATGCTTTCCTCCTAATTCCATTCTTGAGTTATAATGTAGCGCTATCCGCCACGCAAGTGAATTTTTACGATTACGTAAGAATGGGGTCGGGCATTTCCAGCCTGCTGGTGTTGGCGAGCTGGACTTAGTGAGGCTTAGGAAGGAGAGGCCCCTGGGGGTGAGGGGTCCCAGGCGATCGGTGTTTCTGCTCAGGGACGCTCCCTTCCCTGCCTTTCAGCCAGGATCCTGCCGGCCGGATGTATCGTTCATCTGGCGATCTGCGCTATGCGGATCTCTTGGTCATTTGTCTGATTGCCCCGGTT
>NZ_BKAG01000031.1 GCF_007992435.1 Prosthecobacter gellanilyticus
AAACCCATCGCCAGACTCCCTCCCCGAATCCTTCCCTGTCTTCCGCGTGTTCCGTAGGCTCATCTTCAAAGCCCCCAGCACACTCAAAACCCACCGAGTAAAAAGCACATTCATCCCCCACCCTCCCCTCAAAACCCCCACCACCCAAGTGACCCAAGCGGACCCTTTGGACACCGCGCCCTCATTCTTCACAACCGAGAACAGTGAACCGAAAACCGAGAACTACCTCATCCACCGCCTAGCCCCCACCCACAACAAAACAGGCACCACCGCACTCAGCCCCATCGCCATCCCCGGCTGCGAGTTCCCCAGCGCCCCGATCGCCGCAAACGCAAACCCCACCGGGATCGACCCACACGCCAGTGACACTAGATAAGTACGCACATTCATCTTCACCAGTCCTGCCAGGCACGAAACAGCCTCCGGCAGCACCGGCATCCAGCGAGACAGCGCCACCAGCCACCCACCGCGTTTGGCAAAAAGCTGCTCACCTTGCTTGAGTCCATCCTCCCCAGCCAGCCACAGCGCCGCCGGTCTCCCTAACCAACGACACGCCCCGTAGGCTGTCGCCCCCGCCAGAAAAGATCCTGCCGAAGCCAGCAGTCCGCCGATGAACCACCCATACATCAGTCCCAGCGCCGACATCACCACCGTGCTCGGCACGGGTAATAAAATGTCCGCCACCAGCAGCAGCACCCCTGCCAGCCCGGCCCACTCCCCATACTGAGAGATCCAGGCCCGCGTCCCTTCCAGGCTCAGCACCGCATCAAACCTCTCCCCCCAGATCGCAAACGGCACCAAAATCCCCGCCAGGATAACAACCAGGATGATGATCAGCGCACGAGACATGTCGGGTCAGTAAGGATGAAAGTCAGCACACCCAATAACCGCTCCCCCACCACTCCGCACCCACATCCTCCCTATTATGTAGAGAGAGCTCAGCTCGGACTCACGTCCGCAAATCAGACACATAAGCCCCATCCGGCCTATGAGACCTATTTCCCCTCTTCTTTATTAGCGTCTCATCAGCGTCCTATTAGCGGTTAAAAAATCCCCGTCTCACTCCGTGCTAAAAGGAGAAGCCGGAATTCCCGCCCCATTCACCAGGTTCCCCTTCGGGTTCCCCGCGAACGCGTAGTGCACCGTCTTCGGCTCCGTGATCTTCCCGTGCCACACGATCACCTTCTCACCCTCCACCTTCGCATTCGCCCACACAAACTTCCCGTCCACTCCAGCGATCGCGAAACCCTCCAGATTGCCCTCCTTGGCCTTCAGCCCTTCCGCATGATCAAAGCTCAGCGCCATCTTCCCGTTCCCAGCCGTCGATGATTTAAACAGTGGCCCCGTTGGCTGGGCGATCGCCTTCTGGTACACATCATGCAGCACCACGGTCGAGAGCCGCTTCGCGTAGTCCACCTTGTTCGTCGGGTGCCCGTTCAGTTCGCCCTTCAGATCCATCGTGATCGCCATGCTCGTGTGCGGCACGCTCAGCGCACGCCGCTGTCCATCTCGCACCGCCACACCCCAGCCCTTCGGCTCGGAAGGCAGCTTCTGCACACCCTTCACCGCCGGCAGCTGCACCCAGGCAAAGTGAAACTCATCCCCCCAGCGCGCACGCCAGTCGCTGATCAGCAGTTGCATCTGCTGGCCATACAGCGGTGAAAACGGCCCCGCCGCATTGCGCTCGCCCTGATACCAGATCACCCCGCGCATTGTGTAGGGCGCCAGCGGCTCGATCATCCCCGCATACAGCCCGCCCGGCTTCATCACCTGCAGGTTCTTGAAGGGCAGGGGAGCCTTCGCCACCGGCTGCTTCGCCTTGATCGCCGCCGCGCGCTCCTTCAGCCACACCGCTTTTTTCTCCAGGAACTTCTTCTGCTCCGCCTCCGGCACAAACCCGTCCAGCCGCTTCCCCCAGTCCTCCAGCAGCGGCTTCAGTTCCGGCACTTTTTGTTGGGCCGAAAGGCTCGTCCATCCTTCGATCGGCGTTCCTCCGACCGCCGAGGTCAAGATCCCCACCGGCTGCTGGATCTCCGCCAGCAGGTCACGCGCAAAAAAGTATCCCATCGCCGAAAACGGCCCCACCGTCTCCGGTGAGCACACCTGCCACTTACCGGGCCGGTCCTTCGCCGCCGCACCCTCAGGCACCGGCAGCTCATAAATCGCAAACGGCGCATCATGAACAAACACGCGGATCTCCGGATGCTTCGCCGCTGCCACCACTGCATCCGCATCGTCCACAGACCCATGCAGCTCGCCTTTGATCTGCATCGCCATGTTGGACTGACCTGAAGCCAGCCACACCTCCCCCACTAGCACATCCTTCACCACCTTGGAGTGCACCCGCAGCTCACGTCCTTCTTTGCTCGGCGACAGCGCCTCCAGCTTCACCTGCCAGTCACCCTTCGCATCGGCCTTCACCGTCTTCTTCTGCCCGGCAAACTCCACCGTCACTTCCTCACCTGCATCCGCCCATCCCCAGATCGCCACCGGCTTCCCAGCCTGGACCACCATGTGATCAGAAATGACAGCCGGCAGCCTCACCTCGGCCTGAGCCGCGAGCGTGAAACAAAGGCCAAAGAGCGAGCAGAGCGAAGCGGAGGTCTTCATAGCGAAAAAGTTCAGGTCTAAAAATTGGTAATACTTTTGGTTGGGCCATTATTCCTTCCAGTCATCCGTCCGGAACGGCGATGCTGGCAGCCCCGCTCCATTAAAAAGCGTCGCCTCCGGCCCGGATTCCCACGCATAGCGTACCGCCACCGGCTTCGGCACATCGGGTGAGCTGATGACCACACCCTTGTCCTCAATCTTCGCCTGCGCCGGCTTCCACACCTTGTCCTCACCCGCAATGACAAAGCCTTTCAGCCCATCCTTCGCCGTCAGTCCACCTTCCGTGTGGGTGAACTCCACCACCACCTCGCTGCCGCGGATCGTGTGCTTCGCCAACAGCGGCCCGGACGTGGCCGCCACCATCTGATCATACACCTCGCCCAGTGCCCACACAGCCAGCCGCTTGCCCACATCCTGCTTGTTCTTCGGGTGATTGTCGTTGTTGTCACCCACATCCAGCGTCACCACCATGCCGGTGTCCTTCACCTTCAGCGCCTGCAGTTGCGCCTCGCGCACAAACGCACGCCCCGGCCCGCTCTTCGTGTAACCAGGCAGCTGCACCCAAGCGAAAGGAAACTCATACCCCCAGCGCGTGCGCCAATCATTCACCAGCAGCGGCATCTGCAGTCGATACCGCAGGCCTGATTCAATGTTCGTGCAGTTGTGCTCCCCCTGATACCAGATCGCTCCTTGGATCGTGTAAGGAATCAGCGGCTTGAGACGACCCTCAAACAAATACGCCGGATAGTTCGAGCTCCGTCGCGGCTGGATCGGCATCGCTGGTTTGCGCGGTGCTTCCTTGCCCGCCGCCTTGGCCTTGCCCGCCGCCGCCTTCCATCGCTCCAGCTTCTTCGGATACTCCGCCTTCGCCTTCGTCGGATCAAAGCTCGCATCCGTCTTCTGCCATTCCTCGATGAAGGCCTTCAGCTCTGGAATCGGCAACTGCACCTCCTCACTCGTCCACGCCGCGATGTCCGTGCCACCCACCGAAGATTGCAGAACCCCCACCGGCTTGCCCAGCTTCTGATGCAGCTCTCTTCCAAAGAAATACGCCACCGCGGAAAGACCACCCACACTCTCCGGCGAGACCACCGTCCACTCACCGCCGCAATCTGCCTGCGGCCCCGGCAGTGCGCTCTTGGTCACCGTAAACATGCGGATCATTGGAAACTTCGCCGCCGCGACTTCTGCCAGTGCATCGCGACTTCCCGCCACCTTGAAAGCCATGTTGGACTGCCCCGATGCCAGCCACACCTCACCCACCAGCACATCTTGAATGGTGATGCTGTTCGTACCGCTGACCTTCATGGTCTGCGACGCAGAGTCAGCCTGCAGTGGATCCAGCTTGATCATCCATTTGCCATCCTGGCCCGTCTTCGCGGACTTCTTCTGCCCGCCCAACTCCACCGTCACTTCCTCACCCGCATCCGCCCAGCCCCAGATCGCCACAGGCTTCCCGGATTGCAGCACCATGTGATCCGAGATCACGGACGGCATCTTCACAGCGGCAAACGCGCTGGTGGCGGACAAAAGCAGGGTCAGGACGGCTTTCTTCATGGTGCTCAAGATGACGTGCCCATACCTCGGATGTTTCTGGTAAGCCCAGGTGACCAGCCTTCTCGCGTGCCAGCTTTGCCTCCCACCCCGCGTATTGGAGAGCGCTCATGAATCCAGCCCTTCGTCTCCTCGTCGTTCTTCTCCTGCTCGGCACCTCGCTTCATGCCCAGGTGAAGCGCCCCGTCATGCCTCCGCACACCAAAACGGGAGATGTGGTCTACGGCCGCAAGTTCGGAGTCGCGCTCACGCTGGATGTCGTCATCCCGGAAAAGCCCAATGGCTTCGGCATCGTCTACATGGTCAGCGGCGGCTGGGTCTCCGGCTACTCGCCAAACACGCCCGACCTCTACGTGCCCTTCCTGGAGCGCGGTTACACCGTCTTCTCCGTGCGCCACGGCTGCCAGCCCAAATTCATCATCCCCGAGATCACGCAGGACATCCACCGCGCCATCCGCTTCATCCGTCACAACGCCAAGCAGTGGAACATCAATCCCGACAAACTCGGCATCAGCGGCGGCAGCGCCGGCGGCCATCTCTCACTGACCATGGGCGTCCACGGCACCGCCGGTGATCCGCAGGCCAAAGACCCCATCGACCGCGAAAGCAGCGCCATCCAGGCCATCGCCTGCCTCTTCCCGCCCACGGATTTCCTCAACTACGGCAAGCCCGGCGAAGACGCCGTCGGTGTCGGCACCCTCAAAAATTACAAAGCCGCCTTCGGCCCCGAGTCCGACACCCCCGAAGGTCGCCAGCGCCTCGGCAAAGAAGTCTCCCCCATCTATTACATCACGGCCAAGCTCCCACCCACCTTCATCATCCACGGCGACCAGGACACTCTCGTCCCCATGCAACAAGCCGAAACCTTCGTCGCCAAAGCCAAGGAGCTTGGAGCCATTGCCAAACTTGTCGTTAAACCCGGCGCCGGCCACGGCTGGCCCGACCGCCAGCCCGACTACCAGCAGTTCGCCCTTTGGTTCGACGAGCACCTCCGCAAGTAGCACAGGCGTCCCGCCTGATAACGTGTGCAGCGGGCGTCACGCCCGCTCAAAGTGGGACAGGTTTGTAACCTGTCTCCTGGATCATCCCACGTCTCGCGCCTAGCCAACTAGATCAAACTCACCTGTCGATCTGCCTGGTCCCGTAGCGCCAAAGGCGCGCCCCATACCAGCCTGGGGCGTCTAGCCCCAGGTATCCGATACGCCGCGCACCGATAAGCGCTGAAAGCGCGCCCCATGCACACGAAACGCGCTTTCCTCCCACCACCCTCACTTCACCGGAAACGGATTCCGTTCCTCAAACCCGCTCTGGTGCCAATACGGATAAATCTTCGGCTTGTCGCTCGCCGCATCCAGCTTCGCCACCTGCTCCTTCGTCAGGCTCCACCCCACCGCGCCCAGGTTCTGCCGGAGCTGCTCTTCATTGCGCGCACCGATGACCAGTGTCGAAACCGTCGGCCGTTGCAGCAGCCAGTTCAGCGCCACCTGCGGCACGGTCTTGCCCGTCTCCTCAGCCACCTCGTCCAGCGCATCCACCACCTTATAAAGATACTCATCTTCCACCTGCGGCCCCATCTGCTGGCTCAGCGTGTGATTGAGGCGGCTTGTCTCCGGTTTCGGCGCATTGCGACGGATCTTGCCCGTCAATCTCCCCCAGCCCAGCGGGCTCCACACCACCGCGCCCACCTTCTGGTCCACGCCCAGCGGCATCAGTTCCCACTCATACTCACGACCAATCAGCGAGTAATACGTCTGGTTCGCCACATATTTGGTCAGGCCAAACTTGTCCGCATGTGCCAGCGCCTTCATGAGATGCCAGCCCGAGAAGTTGGACACACCGATGTAGCGGATCTTCCCGGCGCGCACCAGGTCATCCAGCGTGCCCACCACCTCTTCCACCGGTGTCACCGCATCAAACCCATGAAGCTGGAAGAGATCGATGTAATCCGTCCCCAGCCGCTTCAGCGCAGCCTCCACGGACCGCGTGAGATGCCAGCGTGAAGAACCCACATCATTCGGTCCTTCACCAAAGCGGAAGGTCGCCTTCGTCGAGATGAGCACCTTGTCACGGCGACCCTTGATCGCCTGTCCCAGGATCTCCTCCGCCAGCCCGTTGGAGTAAATGTCCGCCGAGTCAAACATGTTCAGCCCATGCTCCAAGCTCACATCGATGAGCCTCGAAGCCTCCGCCACATCCGAGGCTCCCCATTCTTTGAAGAACTCTGTGCCTCCGCCAAAAGTGCCCGTGCCCAGAGTAAGTGCCGGAACCTTGAAGCCCGACCCGCCAAGTTGTCTGTATTCCATAATGTTTGGTATCGTTAGTTAGGTTAAAAAAGAAAAACAAAGCTGCCCGCTATCATGGCAGCATGAGGCATCACACGTCCCATCAGACCCATAAGCCCCATTCCGAAAAAACAAGTTAAGATCCCGTCGCTCCGATCTCCCGAAACACCTCCGCCGCAATCTCAAAGGACCTCAGCCTCGCTGCCTGGTCATGAATATGCGCCGTCGCGATCAGCTCATCCGCCTGCGTCTCTTCCAAAAGAGACTCGATCTGCCCCTTAAAACTCTCCGGACCACCCACCGCCGAGCAGCGTGTCATCCTATCCACATGTGCCGCTTCCACCGGACTCCAGATCTTATGAATGTCATCCACCGGCGGCGGCAGTTGCTTCGGCCATCCCCGGATCAGATTCAAAAACACCTGCTGAAGCGAGGTAAACTGCCGCTCCGCCTCTTCATCCGTGTCCGCAGCAAACACATTCACCCCCACCATCACATGCGGCTTCTCCAGTTGCAGCGATGGCCTGAAATGACTTCGATAAATCTCCAGAGCCTGGTGCAGCATCTCCGGCGCAAAGTGGGAGGCAAAGGCAAACGGCAGGCCCAGCTCCGCCGCCAGCGAGGCACTAAAAGTGCTGCTGCCTAACAAATAAATCGGCACATCCAGCCCCTGTCCAGGCACCGCCTTCACTCGCTGCCCCGGCTCAGCCTTGCTCAGATAGCTCTGAAGCTCTCCCACATCCGCCGGAAAGGTGTCACCACTGCTGCCCAGCCCGCGTCTCAAAGCCCGCGCCGTCGTCTGGTCGCCACCCGGCGCACGGCCGAGCCCCAGATCAATGCGCCCCGGATACAGCGATTCCAGCGTGCCAAACTGCTCCGCGATCACCAGCGGCGCATGATTCGGCAGCATGATGCCTCCGGACCCTACGCGGATGGTCGAAGTCCCGCCCGCGATATGCCCGATCACCACGGAGGTGGCCGCGCTGGCCACACCCGGAATGTTGTGATGCTCGGCCACCCAGTAGCGATGATACCCCCATTTCTCCACATGCTGCGCGAGGTTCAGCGAATGCTTGAACGACTGCGCCGCTGTCTCGCCTTCCAGGATCGGTGACAGATCCAGGACGGAGTAAAACAGGCCTGCGTGCGGTTTCATAGCGTAGGATAATCGGTGTAGCCCTGCGCTCCGTTCGCATAAAAAGTGGCCGGGTCAGGATCATTCAGCGCAGCCCCCTTCGCAAAGCGCTCGGGCAGGTCAGGGTTCGCCAGGAAGGGCACCCCAAAGGCCACCGCATCCGCGTTGCCGGCCGCCAGGATCGCGTTGCCACTCTCCAGGGTGAACTTCTCATTCGCCACATACACACCGCCAAAAGCCTTCTTCAGCTCAGGCCCAATGCTGTCCGCTGCCTGATGCTCACGTGCCGCGATGAAGGCGATCTTCCGCTTGCCCAGCTCACGGGCCACATAGCCAAAAGTCTCTAAAGGATTCGCATCACCCATATCATGCGCATCACCACGCGGCGCCAGGTGCATACCCACACGATCAGCACCCCACACCGAGATCGCAGCGTCCGCCACCTCCAGCATCAGTCGTGCGCGATTCTCAAGCGAGCCGCCATACTCATCTGTGCGCAGGTTGGTCTTCGTCTGAAGGAACTGGTCCAGCAGGTACCCATTGGCTCCATGCACCTCCACACCGTCAAACCCGGCAAGCTGCGCATTCTCCGCACCTTTTCGATAGGCCTCGATCACCCCCGGAATCTCAGCGAGCTCCAGCGCACGTGGCGTCACGAAAGACTTCTCAGGCCGCACCAAGCTCACATGCCCCGCAGGAGCAATCGCGCTCGGTGCCACCGGCAGTGCTCCATCCAGAAACATCGGGTCAGACATGCGGCCCACATGCCAGAGCTGCAGGAAGATGCGGCCACCGGCTTCATGCACGGCCTGCGTCACCAGCTTCCATCCGGCCACCTGTTCTTTGGACCAGATGCCCGGCGTGTTCGCATAGCCTACACCCATCGGCGTGACGGACGTGGCCTCACTCAGGATCAGCCCGGCACTGGAGCGCTGACGATAATACTTCGCCATGAGCGCGTTCGGCACACGCTGCTGCCCGGCGCGGGAACGGGTCAGCGGAGCCAGGATAATGCGGTTGGGAAGGTTCAGGGCACCAACTTGAAGTGGATCGAGGAGAGTAGGCATAAGTTTGTTTGTTCCGAAGTTCATAAATACAGAACTAAAGAATCATTGAACTGCAAGTGAAATTTGTGTATGATGCTTTTATCAGACCTCTCCACCATCCTCCAGCCGACAGCATCACCCTTCCAGGCGTCCTCCACGCGCTGTCAGATCCAGTGCGCCTCAGCATCGTCGCCGAACTCCGCAAAGCCGAGGACGGTCTGAACTGCGTGGAGACCACGAGCCGACTGAAGTGCGCCATGCCCAAGTCCACCTGCTCGCAGCACTACCGCATCCTGCGTGAGTCAGGCATCATCCACAGCGAGCGCCGCGGCACAGAGCTCACCAGCCGCGTGCGCCGCAAAGAGCTCGATGCCCGCTACCCCGGCCTTCTGGACACCATCCTGAAAGCCTGGAAGCGCGAGCAAGAGTAATCGGACCATTCCTGGCCCGTGTAAGAGAGGGGGCAGGAATGCCCCCATCACGGTAATCGGGTCACTTCACCTTCAGCACCCCGCGCATGATGATCCCATGCCCGGGGAAGGAGCAGATGTAAGGATACTCACCCGGCGCAGGTGCGGTGAACTCAATCACCTCCTCCTTCGCGTGATCCAGCAGCTTCGTATGCCAGATCACATCGCCACCTTCAGGAATAAAGCCATTCTCAAAACCCTTCGCACCCATGGCGATCGCCGCATTCATGATGGCGTCCGCTTTGCCCGGTTTCAGGATCAGCAGGTTGTGCGGCATCACATCCGTGTTCGCAAAGGTAAGCTTCACCTTCTTGCCGGACTTCACCGTCAGTTCCTTCACGTCATACATGAGACGCTCAGGAATGGTCGCCACGCGGATCGTCGTCAGTTCTGGTGTGTCACTCAGCACACCGGACTTCTGCGCCTTGGCTTCCACCTCACCGGCGATGACCCCGCCCTTGGTCGTGGCTTCCACATTGAACCAAAGCTGCTGCACCACATTCGCCGCGTTGCGCGCATGAAGCTCAGGCGATTTCTGAAGCTGGCCTAACAGAGCCAGATCACGCACATTGTGCTGCTGATGCACCCACAGGGCTTCCAGCAGATGATGCGCATCCTCTTTCTTCGTCGCATCAAACTGCTTCATCCATTCTTTGGTCGCCGCGATGACCTCAGCCGTGGGTCGCTCACTGAGTTCCACACGCGTGCGATGACGCACACCATCCGCCGGATGCTTCAGATTCTCCAGAAGTGCGGGGATCGGCTGTCCATCAATGGCCACGGCCTTTTGCAACTCCCGGCCCTTCGCCGTCATGCGGTAGATGCGGCCATGCTTGTGGTCACGGTTCGGGTCACGCACGTTGTGCTGCATGTGGCCAATGATCACATTGTGCCAGTCGGCGATGTACAGCGCGCCATCAGCGCCGAAGACCGTATCACTCGGACGGAAGTTCTTGTCACCGCTCATCAGCAAACCGCGTGACTTGTCCTCGGTGATGCTGCCATCAGCCTGCACCGTCTTCACGGTGAGCTCGGCGCCTGCAGGCTCTCCCCACACCGTGCCAGACTCGGCATTGCGCGCCAGATCATAGTGCTTGATGCCCAGGAAGCCGATGACATTGGAGATCAGGAAGTCACCCTGCATGTCCTCCGGGAAATGCGTGCTGCTCACGATCTCGCTCGCCGTCACAGGCCGCACTTCCTTCTTCAGCAGCTCATGCATCTTGAAGCCATTGCCTTCGGGCCGCACCTGATACGCACGACCACCCGTGCCATCCGTGGCATACTGATAACCCCACGAGTCGAAAGCGATGCCGTGCGGATTCGGCGAGTTCGCTGCGTGCATGGCGATGGTGAACCGACGCGGATCAAAGCGATACATCGCGCTCGCTCCCGTTTGCAAAGACGAACCCCACGGATGCTCATGATTGTGCTGCATGAAGACACCGCTCTGCCAGTAAATGCCACCATCCGGTCCCATGATCAGGTTGTTGGCACCATGATGCGTGTCCGCGAAGTCCACGCCTTGCAGGATGATCTGCCGCACATCCGCCACATCATCACCATCAGTGTCCTTCAGGAAAAGAATGTCCGGCGCACTGGTCACAATGACCCCGCCATTCCAGAACTCAAAGCCCAGCGGATTCTGCACGCGCGCAAACTCCGTCACGCGGTCGCACTTGCCGTCGTTGTTGTCATCGTGGCAGATCACCAGCGCATCCTTCATCTCCTTCAGCGGCTCCCATGTCGGATAGGTATGCCAGACCGCGGCCCAGATGCGGCCCTTCGTGTCCACCTGAAGCTGCACCGGGTTCACCAGCTGCGGAAACTGCGCCTCGTCCGCAAACAAGCTCACTTCAAACCGTGGATCAAAGGCCATGTGCTGGATGGCTTCCTGCCCGCCGATGTATTTCAGCGTGCCTTCCTTGACCGCGCTGGATGACTTGCTCTTGCCGCCGACATTTGAGATCACTGGCACAGGCTTCGGCACATTGCTGTCATCGACCTTCTTGTCCTTGCCTGTCGCGCGTGCCCACACCTTCTCATCACGGTTGGCGGTCATCACATCCAGCATCGTCAGCTCATGCTGCAGCACCACCGCATTGGTCTGGCCATCGGTGAAAGCCAGTGTGGAGCGGCCGCCCCACACATCGTTGCCATCACGGGCGCGATACCGTGCATTCCAGTGCATGTCCTTGTCCATCACCGCTTCGCGCAGTTCTTCCATGGAGGGCGATGCACTCACCTGCTTGCCGATCAATGCCTTCGCAATCACTTCAGCGAGCTGACGATTCCCCTCAGATGTCAAATGCACACCATTGATCGTTAGTGGCTCCTTCGCCGCTTGGAAAAGCTCCAGTGAAGGATGAAAGAGATCCACAAAAGCCACTCCCGCCTCCTTCGCCGCAGCCTCCGTGGCCTTCGTGTAAGCTTCGAGCTGTGCGTTGTGCTCCTTGCCGCTCGGCACGTTCACATTCTTCGTGTCCTCATGTGCGATGGGGCTGAAGAGCACTATGCGTGAAAAAGTCTTCCCGTTCGCCTTCGTGCCACGCACATACTTCACAAAGTCCAAAAGCTGCTTCTGATACTCTGCGGGCTTGTTGTCGAACGATTCGTTATACCCGAAGAACGCAAACACCGTGTCCGGCTTCACATGGCGGAGGTAATCCGTCATGTGCATGTGTCCGCCGCTGCGCGGGAAAGAGTTCGGCCGGTCACCACTCGCGCTCATGTTGCGGAAGCGCACGTTCAGCTCTGGCAGCGCGCTTTGCAGCAGCGTCTCCATCCAGCCATCATGCTGCATGCGGTCGGGCAGCCCATTGCCCAGAATGGCAACTGTCTCGCCCTTCGTGAAGCTGAAGGGCAGGGCATCCTTGTAATCTGCTGGCACCGGGAAAAGCTGCGGCTCCGGCTTGCTGCCACCGCCGCTCGCTTCCTTCGCGGGTGCAGGTTTGCCAGGCTTCCCCTCAAACGTCAGATAGGTCAGCTTGCCACCGCTCTTGATATCAATCGTCATCGACTCCGGTGCCGCCACGTTCTTGATCTCAAACACCGCTTTCCGCGAGTCATCCAGCAACTGCAGCGTAAAGCCACCCAGACGTTCAGGGAAACTTTTGCGGCTCCACAGGCCGATGCTGTCCACGGCCTGCGCGGCGCCTAGATCAACCTCCCACCAGGTATTGGGCTGATTCTCTTTCGTGTGAGTCTGCCCGCTCCTGCCCCAGTCCGGACTCTTGTTCCCATCAAAGGCTCTCTCGGCCACTCCACCATTGGTCGTGGTCGATTGCGATGCCTTGCCATCCTTCCCCACATTCTTGCCACCGCTCATGACTTCGACCTCGGCAATGTTTAGGCAGCGCTTGTCTCCAGGAAGCTCGATGCGCACATAGCGCGCGGGCTTGCCCGTCACGATGTTTGGCTTGGCATCCACATCCGTCTTCGCGGCCTGCGTCTCCTCTTTCTTCACCGGCTTCGGACCACTCCCCTTCGTGTTGTTGTTCGCCGGAATCGGGCTGGTGAAGCCCGCATACATCTCCGGCTTGATGCCACGCGCATAGGCTCCACCTGCAAAGGTGTTAGGCTTCCCGGCACCGACAAAGGCGATGTTCATGTCCGCCTTGATCGCATTCTCCAGCCCCAGCGCCCAGAAGCATCCGTTCACCACCATGCGGCGATAGCCTTCATTCGTGATGTCTTCCGAAGTGCCATACAGCGTGGTGAAAACACGCCCTTCCTTGCCCGACTCCGACTTGTAGGTGCGTGTCCACTCACTTGGCATTGGCGGCTTTGTGCTGTCGGCAGGCGAGTCAGGTGTCATGCCATTCAGCGGTTGCGCCATCGTCAAAACATCACCCGAGATCGGCTTGCCCACATACCCACCGGCCTGCACCCAGATGTCCTTCACTCCACGCAGGATCGGATGCTGCTTCATCGCATCCACAATGCTGATGCGCGTGCTCTGCTGATGATTCTTGCCGTAGTGTCCCACCCAGGTCTGTCCCAGCACCTGATGACCGAAGCCCTTCTCATAACCACTGACGTTGCTGTCGAAGGAGTACTTCGCATACGGATCATCCTTCGCCGTCTTGAATCCATGCGTCGCCGTGCGCAGTCCCACCACGGGACCACCGCGTTTCAAATAGGCATCAATATGCTTCATCTGCTCGGCAGGCAGCCCCTGGAAGCGCAGAAACACCACCGCCAGATCCGCGCTCTCCAGCGCCTCGAGTCCAGGGATATTCGACGGATCACCCGCCGAGATATTACCATCCTGATCAATATCAAAAAGCACCGTGCACTTGAACCCATGATGTTTCGCCAGGATGCGCGCCAGGGCCGGCAGACTCTCCTCGGACCGATACTCATGATCCCCCGCGATGAAGACGACATGCTTGCCCTTGCCGGGCCCATCGGTGCCTTCATAAACAAGCGGCGCAGCGCAGGCAAACCCTGCGAAGGTGAAGAGTGCGAGGAGGAGATATTTCATGGCTGGAATCTGGCGGGAACCTTAGTACCGCGCCAGAGGACCAAACCGGACAAAAAATGTGTTCAAGCCCTCACTTTGCGTTTGCCCCCCACGAACCTCAGCGCTCCAGCCTCATCACCTCCGATGCATGGCTCTGTCCCGAAGGGCTGACACTCTCAAATTGCAAGTCCACCGTCTTCTCCCCAGCCCGCAGAGGCAGGCTGAACTCAAAAGGAAAGCTCTCATCACTCATCTCTTCCTTCCGTTCCGGCAGCACCACCTTCATCCGGGCCGACTTCACCGCTTCCTCATGCGCTGTGAGATAGGCATACACCCAGGTCATCTCGTCTCCAAACGACAGCACCATCGCCTGAATCTCTCCCGCTGCGGTCTTCATCCTCTGATGCGTGACTGCCTTCGGCCCCGAAGCCACCGCATTGAACTTGTTTTGAAAAGCCACCTTCGGCTTCAGCCCTTCAATCACCATCGACGTGATCCCATGGTGTGACAGACTCACTTTAAACTGCCCCTTCTCCACACGCACAGTCTCCGTCTGCAGCTCATTGTCCCGCCACCATCGAGCCTGATAAATCCCATCCACACCACCCTCAAAGCACGCCGAGTTCAGCGTCACATTCACATCCTTCAACTCACGAGCACACTCATTCATCAAAGCCACGCACACCTTGTTGTCACCCCGCGCTGCGATGTATTGAACCTGCACGTTGTCCGCTTTCACCAATCCCTGCGGCATCCAAGGCTTCACGCCATTCTGGTCATGAAAGCGTCCAGCCTCGCCAAAGACACGACTCTGCATGAAGGCATAGCACTCCGCATACTCGGAGGGAAACACGATCGCTCCCTTCGACCGGTCGTAAGCCTCTGCGATGAGGTAATCCAGCACCAGGTTCGCCATCGGCAGCACATGATTGTAGTGAAACGAAGTCGTCGGCTTCAACTCCTCAAACGGATGCAGCGGAAAGTCTGCCTTCTCCTGCGCGGTGGAGTAGAGCGTGTTGAAGTGATAGCCCGGAAAATTCGCGAAGCGCCCGATCATCGCCGATCGTGCGATCTCCCGCAAAAATGCATCATCCGTGTCATGGGCGATTCGTAGAAACAGCGGTGCATGAGTCGCCAGGTACAGCGCCAGCCGCTGCACCGTGCCATTGCCCTCGCAGGTCATCCCATGCTCTGACACACGCCATGCCGGCACCTTCTCCATCGGCACGGGCAGCAGTCCCGGCTTGTCCAGACTCGCGCGTCGGGGAGCGAAGCCACTTTGATTCACCGTGATCTCACGCTCCGGCACGAAGGGATAAAACCAGATCAGTTGCGCATAGCGTCGTGCTCCTCGGTGCGCCGCCGCGAGATGCTTCGGATCATGCGTCTCTTCATACAGCTCATAGAGATCCTTCCATGCTGGCAGCATGTACTCAAAGAAGGTGCCGTTAGTCCCGCACTCTTTAAAATCCACCGGAGCCGTGTCCACACGCTCGCGGATGTAGATGTCTGCCTTCACCTTCGCTGACTCCAGCCACTTCTTCGTCCCTGTGGCTCGATACATCCACAGATCATGCTGCCAGGAGTTGCCCCGCGTCACCCAGTCCATGTTCAGCGCTCGATCCACCCCATGCAGTCTCTCAGCACTGCTCAAGAAATACGGCGTGCCTCCATGCGTGATGCGTTGCAGCGCCGCGAGCTCCGAAACCGGCATCGCCGGTCCCTCCAGATTCCGCGAGGGAATCTGCGAGCTCTTCATCCCCTCCGCATTCAGCGCGAACAAAAACTTCTCCCGCGAGAGCAGGAACTCCAAAATCGGAATCCCTTGTTCACGAAACAGCCGCTCATTGTCCGTCATCCGTGCCAGCCCGATGGGATGCAGCGCGCTCACATTCTTCACCGATCCCGGTGAGTCAGGATAATGAAAAGCCTTGTTCGCCGGATCAAAGTTCCCCCAAGGCCCGAGCACATACTCCAGCATGCTGTCCAGCGCTGTGTTCAGTGATGCCAGCGTGTGCTCACGGCGATCACGAAACCCGCAGACCTCCCGCGCCACCTGCTCAAAGGTCTCGCTCAGCGGCTTCTCCTGTGAAACAAGTTCCAGCTCAAACGTGCGCGTGTCCCCTGCCTTCATCACCGAATCCGCAAATCCCGGAAACGGCGTGAAGACCAGCGGCTGCGCTAGTCCTTCACGATTGCGCAAGGTCACCCCAAAGTGCCTCACCAGCGCGCTCGGCATCACAAAAGGAAACTGCTCTGGCGCCGCCATGACACCCACCGTTCCCGCACTCGTCTGCACCAGGCATCCCGGAATCGAGCACTGATCATCTGGAATCAAAAAGCTCGCCTCTGGCAGTCTCCGCCCATCCCACACCAGCGGCTGAAACAACTCCACGACCTGGGTCAACGGAGTCGCTGGAGCTCCCGCATAGGCCACCGACCACGTCCCAGGCTGCTTCACCGTGTAGTGATACCTCAATCGATACCCACGCCGCGTCGCCGTCAGCTCAATCGCCTCATGATTGAACTTCCATGTCTCTGCCTCGCCATCTTTCCCGATGTCGGCCTGCTTGAGTTCAATCACCTCACCCAGCTGAAACACATCATGCACCGTGCTGCCATCCGCACGCTTCCAGCCAGGAATATTATACACCGGCTTCGTCCACTTCACATTCACCGACTTCAGCGCCTCGGCCGAGTGAACGACGACAAACTCAGGACGAAACTCAGAAGCCGCATAAGCCTGTGCTCCCAAGGCAGCAAGGATCAACAAAAGCACCGTCTTCATGCGAAAAGCTCCATCACAGGTTTGCCTTTGTCCGCCACGGTGAAAGGCCTGCCCGAGGGCGAATGCTCCACATGCGCGAGATCCATGCCCAGGGCCATCGCCACAGTCGCATTGAAGTCCGGCATGGTCACCGGCTTCTCCGCCACGCGCTCTCCGATCTCATCGGACAGCCCATGCGCATAACCACCTTTCATACCACCACCCGCCAGCCACCAGGTGAACACACCCGGGTGATGCCCGCGCCCTGCCGTGGCCTCATTGATTCGCGGCGTACGGCCAAACTCCGTGATCATCATCACCAGCGTGTTTTGCAGCAGCCCGCGCTGATGCAGATCATCCAGCAGCGTCGCCATTGTTTGATCGGCCGAAGGCGTCATGTTCTCCATCGACTCAATCTGGTCATTGTGTGTGTCCCAGTTCTGATCGTCTTCCACTTCGATGAACCTCACTCCCGCCTCCACAAGGCGCCGTGCCAGCAGGCAGCCTTGTCCAAAGGTGTGCTTGCCATAGGCCTCGCGCGTCTTCTCGTTCTCCTGGCTGATGTCAAAGACCTTCAGATCCTCGCTTTTCATCAGAGCTGCGGCCTCTTTCTGGATCTTCAGATACGCACCCACATCACGATGCGGCGTATGATCCACAAAACGTGCCCCCATCGCTTGGGCCAGGGCTGTGCGGCGATCCGCATCACTCACACTGAAACCATTCATCATGGCCGAGTTTTGCAGTCCTGCCGCTGGATCCACGATCGGCAGCGGTGCCAGATGAGACTCCATGTAGCCGCAGCCCGGATGCTGCGGGCTGCCATTGATCAGCACATTCCCCGGCAGCACCTTGTTCTTAGAGCCTAGTAGTTTCAGCGCCCATGATCCCATCGCCGGATGCTTGATCGTCGGTGTCATGAAGTAGCTCGTATGCGCGCTATAGGCGCCAAGCTCGTGAATGCCCTGTGTGGATGTCATCGACCTCACCAAGGTCACATGATGCATCTGCTTCGCGAAGCGCGGAAACCACTCGGAGATCTGCACATCATCAGCGGAAGTCTTTATCGCCTTCACACCCGCCATCTCAGGCTTGCCCGGCTTCGGATCAAAGGTGTCGATGTGCGAGATGCCTCCGCGCATATAGAGGCAGATCACACTTTTAGCTTTTCCACCGGAAGCGGCTGCTTGGGCCAGAGCTGGGTTTGCCGCAATGCGTACCCCCAGGCACAGGCTCGCAAAGCGCTCCATGAACTGACGTCGTCCGAGATCGGTGAATTGGCTTTTCATAAGTTTCACTGGAGGAAAAGAAATTCCGGAGAGTTCAGCAGCGCCCAAAGAATATCCCGCTCAGGATCAGCACTGCCTTGGGTAAGCTTGGCCAGCTCCGCCACTTCATCGTCCGCAGGCTCGCGTACGAGCACCGCCTGATACAGAAGCCGCACACGCTCTTGTGCATTAGCCTTGGAGGCAGCGAGTGATCGTTGAAGCCAGGAGTCCTTCGCCAGAATCTCCCCTGTCAATTCACCATTCATCAGCGCGAGCGAGTGCGTCGTGTTCGGATCACGATTGAAGGCATCAATCTCACGCCGGTCCGACTGGCCAAACTGCCGCAGAAAATGCCCCAGCGCCAGTGGCAGCGGAATCTCCGAGGCCCGCACCATGCCAAAGGTGAGATGCTTCCATCGTGGATCCGTTTCTTTCGCAACGTATCCATGCCCCATTTGCATGGCTTTCAGTCGAGGACTGAAAAACTCCGCATTCTCCCGAGCATGCTCAGACTGCAGTTGCTTGACCTTCGCCTCATCACCCGCATCGCGCGCCGCCTGACGTTCCTTGCTTTGCTCCACCAGCCGCAGTTGGAACTCACGATTGCGCTTCCGGTATTCCATCTCATCCTTCGCCCGCTCGATGATCTCACCCGCACACATACGGCTCAGCTTGCGCAGCCGCTCAGGATCGATCTCCGATCCATCCGTGCGTCGCAGCGACTTCCGCTCATCCAGATCCTGTACAATCAGGGTCAGGCATGAATCCCAGATCTGCTCCGCAGAAAGCCGGCGCAGTTGCGGGCCGCGCAGATCAAAGGCCACCCCTGGCTGCGGCGTCTCTCGCACTGCAGCGCTTTGATAGAGTCGCGTGTTCAGCAGCGCTGCCGTGAAGCTGCGCTCATCAAACTTCATCTGGATCATCGCCTGCGCTAGGATGTCCATCAGCGCCGCATGCTCCTTCGCAGGCAGCACTGAGAGACTGTCCACCGGCTCGATGAGCCCGACGCCCATCACCCGTTTCCAAAGCCTGTTTGCAATGTTCACCGCAAAGCGCGGATTGCGTGGCGACGTCAGCCATGCGGCAAAGGCTTCGCGTCGATCACCTTCTGTGGCCGGTGCCTCATCACCAAACAGCGTGCGCGCCTCCACAGGCTTTTTGCGCAGCGTTTTGTCATACTCATAGGTCTCCGGAAAGGTGATGGACTTGCCCGTGTCCGTGGTCAGTCGCTTTAGCGTGGCAATCGTTCGGCTCACTCCTTGGCGCAGCGCCGTGTCAGCCTTCATGCTGTCCAGCTTCGCTTTGACCTCCGGCCACTGCTTCACATTCTTCTCGGAGAATCCCGCCGAGCTGCACATGTTCGTCACTCCAAAGGTGAACGCAGCCATCTGATAAAAGTCCTTCTGCGTCACCGGTTGCAGCGGATGATCATGGCATTGCGCGCACTCGATGCGCGTGCCCAGAAATACTCGCGTGAGGTTAGACATATGGTCCAGCGGCATGCCCATATCACGCACATAGAAGCCCACCGCTCCATTCTCCCAAAGATACCCGTTGGCGGTGATGAGCCGCCTCACATACTCGTCATAAGGCATGCTCGTGTGGATCGCCTCCTTCACCCATTCATCATAGAGCCATCCAGGCTGGCCCGGCAGACCTTGCGTGAGCAGCCGCAGCTGATCCGCCTTCCAGTTGAATAGATGACTTTCATAGCCCTGGCTATTGATCAGTTCATCAATGAGTCGCGAGCGCTTGTCGCCTGCCTTGTTATCAAGAAATCGACGACTCTCCTCCAGGCTGGGGATGCGTCCCATCACATCCAGATACACACGCCGCAGGAACACCTCGTCGCTGACCGGCGCATTTAGGTGGGTGCCACGCTTCTGATGATGCTCTTCCACCAGCCCATCAATCTTCACCGCCAGTTCACTCACCACTGTTGGTGCCTTGCTGATCTCCATCACCGGCCCGCGATGATCAAACTTCTGCCACTTGCCAAAGCTCGCACCACTGGCGATCCAGCGACGCAGCACTTCACGATCAGCCTCGCTCAGCGGCTGCGCTCCACCCTTCAGCGGCGGCATCACATCCTCATCGTTGATCGGCAGCGTGGCACGCGTGAGCAACTCGCTAGCCTCCGGCTTGCCTGGCACCAGCACATCACCCGCTTGGATGCCTGTCACGGAGTCCAGCAAGAGCCCGCCCTTCGGTTTCGACTGCTTCTCGCTGTGGCAGCTGAAGCAGTGATGATAGAGCACGGGCAGCACCTCTTTTTCGAAGTCAGGCGCGTCTTGCGCGGCACCGGCCGTCTTCGCCGCGAGAAGAAAGATGAGTAAAGAGCGCATCATGGCAGTGTCACCTCCGGCACATGGGCGAGCACGACCTGCACGCGATCCACATAGTGAGCTGGAAACGTATCTCGGGGTTCTGTCTTGCTCTTGCTGTCATTGCTCATCCCCACCTGGATCATGAGAAAATCCGTCTCTGGCGGCAACCGCAACTCATTGCCGGCCTTTTGCCAAGTCGCCGGGTTGCCATCCAGCCTTACTCGCGTGCTGCTGGAGTTCGCCAGCATGCGCTCGCGAATGCTGCCCGTGAAGGCTCCGCTCTGCCGCTCCTTCACGAAGTCCGCATCCAGGGCATACAGTTTGAGCACACAGGAGAAGGGACCTTCAGTCGCGGAGAGATCACCATTGAAGAGAGCCGAGAGCCGCACCACGGCCGTGCCTTCACCTAACTCCTTTTTGTGCGGCCGCAGATCCAGCAGCCGGAAGGAGTCGCTGCTAAAACTCTCCGGCAGATGCTGGCCTTCATAGTCCGCTCGCACAAAGCGCAGCATCTGCTTGCCGGAGGCCGGTTTGACCCTGCCCATCGCTCCCGTGAACTCCGTGTAATCGCCACTCCAATGCCCTACCTCCATGGGCTGCTTCCCGTCCACCAAGGGCGCTGTGCCTGACTCAAAGCTGTCACTGAAAAGCTCGATCCGAGTTTGCAGTGATGGCACGACATACCCCAGCACAAACGTGGCGCTAAACAACCCCAAAGCCAGCCCTGCTGCCGCTGCCGTGAGTGGCCTCCAGCTACCCCACGAGGTTCTCCGAGCCCGTTTGGAAGTTTCCGTCGAAGCCTGACTCAAATGCGCATGCAGACCCACCTCGATGTCCTGGTGCACAAACCAAAGCTGCCTTGCCTCAGCATTCTCTCGCAATGTTTCCTGAAGTTCGTCATGCTCCGACTCTGTCAGGGAGTCCGAGTCATGAGCCGTGAAGAGATGGAATAGCCGTTTCTGTTGTTCAGCATTCATGAGGCAGCCTCCTGCATCCTGTGCATCACACACTCCGCCAGCAGACGGCGTAGGTGTGAAAGTTTGTTATACAGCGTGCTGCGCGGCCTGCCGGTGCGCTCCGCCAGCGCGGCGATGTCACCATGATCCGCGCAGGAAATCTTGAGCAGTTGCCGGTCTTCTTCGCGCAGATTCTGCAGGCACACCTCCAGCGCCTTCACCCGCTGCTCCTGCTGCCGCGCATCCTCCAGCCTCTCCGCGGCCAGCAGCTCGAGCAAATGCTCGTCAAAGTGCCGGGCGGCACGTGAGGCTGTGCGCAGAAAGGTCTTCGCCTCGTAAAAGCAGATCGTGCTGGCCCAGGCCAGGAAATCCGTGCCCGGCTCAAAGGTGCCAAACTTCTGCCACATGAGCAGCGAGGCCCGTTGCAGCACGTCCTGCGCATCATGCCAGCGCCCCAGCAGCGAGAGCAGGTAGCCCAGCAGCCGGTCATGAGACGCCGTGAGCAGCGCCACAAATTCCTCGTGACGTTGTTCGGGGCTTCCGGCCTGGGTGGACTCTTTCATTCACCATTGTATGACCGGAAGCCGGTAAACTTACCGAAGTTTTTTCAGGAACCTCATTTTGACTTCACATAGCCCAGGTTGGCAAAGAACTCGTCCATCTTCGTCTTGGTCTCCTCATGCAGCTTCGCATCCTTGAACATGTAGGTGTGGATCGCTCCCGGAGGTGACACATACTCGATCCGGTTTCCCGCCTTCTTCATCTCCTCGACAAACACATTCGCCCCTCTGACCGGCGTCGTCGTGTCGCCATCTCCATGAAATAGCAGCGTCGGCGGCAGTCCGGCTCGCACCTGATGCGCTGGCGAGAGCTCCTTCCACTTCTCACCGATCTTCGCGTAGCCGTAACCCTCCAGCGAGGTGTCAATCACCGGCGAGAAAAGCACCAGCGCATTCGGATGGCAGGACACCTCCAGCTTCTCGTTCTTGTGATCCACGCCATCGAACATCGCCGTCGCCGCTGCCAGATGTCCTCCTGCCGATGAGCCATTCACAATGATCTTGTCCGGATCCACCCCGAGCTCTGCCGCATGCGCCCGCACATAGCGCACCGCCGCACGGGCATCCTTCACACATTCAAAGACCGTCACCGGCGTCCCAGGCTTGAAGAGCCGGTATTGCACACTGACCGCCACCATGCCGAGCTTCGCGCAATGATCCGCGAAGAGGTACATCGACTTCGGCCCGCCACTGGTCCAGCCGCCGCCATGAATGGCCACAAAGCACGGACGCTTGTCACTGGCCTTGAATCCTTCGGGCTCAAACACATCCAGCTTCAGCTCAATGCTGCCCACTTTCTTATACACGATCTGTCGCGTGGCCTTGATGCCGGCGGCCAGTTGCGTCGCATAGCTCGCCGTCTTCGCCTCAGGTGCCTTGTTGGCCACAAGCTGCGCTAGTTGAGTCTTGGTGGGCAGCTTGTTCAGCGCATCCTCACGGATCGTCAGATGCAGCACCTGCTGCCAGCGATGTGGCATGAAGAGATGCATCACCCCATCTTCCACAAAGGCATCCAGATACGAGCACTGCGAATTGAAGCCGCTCACCTTGTGAACCGGTGCCACCGCATTCGCCATGACAAACTTCGGCTCGCTCCAGGTGTGTCCTTCATCAGAGGAAAGGGAAGCCCACACCTCGCTGCGCATCTTCATGAGCTCGGCTTTGTCACTCAGCTCGCCATTGCCGGTCGTGGGCACCTTGTTGTGATGAAAGGCCACCAACGTCTTGCCATCAGAAAGCGGAAAGAGCATCGGCGGTGCATCCGGATGCACCAGCGTGCTCGGCGCAGGCTTCGTCCAGGTCTTGCCATCATCCTGGCTCCACGCGGTGAAAAGATGCCCCTGCGGTGTGCGGGACATGAAGAGCACCTTGCCACCACCCAGGTTCAGCGGGCGACCTTCATCCATGCGGTTGAACCCTTCCGCTGCCCATCCATTCGGTCTCGCACCTGGCAGCACGTTCCAGGTCTTGCCCTTGTCCTCGGATCGAAGCAAATATTGTTGGGTCGTGAAAGGCTTCTTCGACCAATCCGCGAGGTGCGATCCCAGCAGCCAGGTGCCTGCATCCGTCTCCGTCATGCGCATCACGGACATGCCCATGAAGCTCGGATCATTTGTCGGCTCGATCAGCTTCACCTCTGACCACGTGCGCCCGTCATCATCAGAGGTGCGCCACCCAATCGGAGCATTCTCACGCTTGCCCTCTTCCCATGTCCACTTGCCGGGAATCGGCTGTGTGCCGAAGCAATAGATCGTCTGCGTGCCCTTCGGAGTCAGCGGAATGAATCCATGCTGCCCATACGGAATGTCATAAGCCACCGCCGGCTTACTCCAGGTCTTGCCCTTGTCCGTGGACCGGCAAACCATCATGGAGTTGATCTTCTCGCCCTTGCTTTTGGCATAGTGATCACCTTCTGGAAACATCAGCAGGTAGTCACCATTCGGCGTGACCGTCGCCCGCGTCTCCAGAATGCGCGTCTGCGTGCGATGCACCACCTGACCCCTCATCGCGGACGTGGAAAGCAGTCCCGTGGTCTTGTCGAGCACCAGCCCCTTGGGCAGAGCCTTGGCATTCACGTCGATCCCATTGACGGTCACCGTGTCCATCAACTGGAGCGGTTCCAGCGCCAGCAAGGGTGCCGTGGTGAGAAGCAGGAGGGCGAGCGGTTTCATGGTTGGAAACATGCCATGGAGACGGCTCCTCCTTAGCATTGTTGCTGGTCAGCCCAGATGACCAGGACTCGCGGATGGGTTACTTTCACTCAACCACTCGACATCACTCCTCCGTATTGAGGGCATGAAACTGAACAAACCTTGGAACAAGCCCGCGCCCAAGGGCGGCCCGAAGACCAAGCTCAACCCAGAGTCCATCGCCAAGGCCAAAGCCGCCGCCAAGAAAGCCGGGCGACGTTACCCAAACCTCATCGACAACATGCGCGCTGCCGCCGAGCAGCGCGAGGCCGAGGAAGGGAAGTGACAGCGGCTATTTCGCCAGTCGCGCAAAGTTACGGATGATCGCGCGCACATTGTCACCACCGCACTGCTGACTGGCGGCAGCGCGCTGGTTCCAGTAATCCGGTGAGGCAAAGACCTTGCGTTTCTCCAGGGCCTCCAGCGCAGCTTCGCGAGAGCTCACTGTGCTGTCAAAATGCTTCGCCATCCTCAGCAGCATCGCTTCCACTTGCTGGCCATCGCAGCTCTTGCCCTTTCGTGCATGCGCCAGCCAGTAGTCACCGGACTCGACCACCTTCTTGTCCACCAACGTCTTCACATCATTGGTTAGCTGGGCATTCGGTTCCGCTGTGGTCGCGCTCTCTTCCGGCTTCTCCGTCGGCTTGGCGACCCGCTTCGCATGCTCGAGGATCTGCTTCTCAGCCAGCAAGCGATCCTTCAGCGCCGCATAAGGCACATTCTGCACAGACACCTTCCCATCGATGGCCATCGATGCCGCCGCACCGGCCGCATGCCCCACCATCATGAAGACAGGCTCCATGCGCACCGAGCCATAAGCCGCGTGCGAGGCCGAAAGGCAGCTCACCACCAGAAGGTTGTCGCACTGCTCAGCCTTGGGCCGCAGCGAGCGATAGCTAATCGGGAATGCCGAAAACCCACCGACATAGAACCCGCGCTCACGATGCAGCACACCCTTCTCATCGACATAAAGAGTGACCCCGTGTGAATCGAGCGGATACGAGGCCAGCGCCACGCCGTCCTCCGCATGACGACCGCTCTTCGCGTCGTGCTCCGTCACCACATACTCACTGATCATGCGCCTTGCTTCACGCACATAGAGCTGATGTGGAAAGTGTCCCGTGTCGGCAAACTCATCCTTGGCCAGACCCCAGCGCTGCATCTCCGTGCGCACCTCGATGGGTAGCCGTTCATCATGTCCTAGAAACCACAGCAGCCCTAGCGTGTAGTCCTTGTGCAGTTGAAAAATCTCCTCCCGCTTCTTGTGGTCGGCATCCGGCCACTCGTAGCTTGGACCATACACATCGCTGCCAAACTCACTGCCGTTGTTGGAGTCGGTCTTGCGGTTGGGCACCAGTTCAAAATTCACCCCCAAGTCTCCGCCATTGCCTCGCAATCCCATGGCTGCATGCTTGCGCGGTCCCGGCTTCACATTCTTCATCGTCGCGATGTGCCGGGCCAGCAGTTCATAATCGAGCGGATTGTAGCTCGCTGGCTTCTCGATCGGCACGCGATTCTCCGGAATGTCCGTAAGGCACACGCGGAAGTTGTATCCCTGAACGCGATGATCTCCGCTGCCCTTTGGAGCAGGCGGTTTTGGCTCCACTCGTGGCAGCAGGCCGCTCTTCGGATCACCGGCAATCACATACGGGCTGATCTTCGGAAACGGCGCGGGTGTGAAAGGGAAAGTGCCGTTCAGAGTCTCACCATACTCTGAGTTAGGCTCGCGACCCACGATGTACTTCACCCCGGCCTTCGCCATCAGGTCACCCTCATAGCTGGCATCAATGAAGACCTTCGCCTCAAACTCACGTCCGCTCTCCATCGCGATCTTCACGATCTTCGCGCCTTCCTTGACCACGCCCTTCTTTAAATCCAGTCGCTCACCCAGCACCACCTGCACTCCGGCCTCTTTTGCCATGTCATCAAACACGGCCTTCGCGGCACGCGGTTCGAAGAGAAATGCCGCCTTGATCTCTTCCATACGCGGGCCGTCCACGCCCCAGATTTTCGGAAGCCAGCTCAGGTAGTCCTCACGCTTCTGAAACCTCCAGTTCTCCGGCTTTTTGTAGAACTGATACACCCGCTGATAAAACTCACGCGAAAGCCCGCCTATCGTCTCCGTGCTGCCATTGTCCGTCATCCCCAGCCCGCCGCTGCTCATGCCGCCGAGACGTTGCGTGGACTCGATCAGCACCGTCTTCTTGCCAAGACGTGCCGCTTCCACCGCCGCGATCACACCACCACTGGTGCCGCCATAGATGCAAACGTCCGCCGTGATGGTTTCGGCGTGTAGTGGGGAGGTCGGCCCCAGGGTAAGAATGATGAGGAGTGGGTGTCGCATGGTTGCAAAGGTGGGTAGGAAGTAATCACGCGGGCTGGCAAGCCTGTGCCAAAATTTCCATCGTTTCGTGTTGCCGCTGCTGCACAAACGCTCGGGCTTTCGCCGCTTTTGCTTTCGCTGCCGCAGGATCCATGGCGATGGCCAGCGCCGTTGGAGCCACGCGGGCCAGTTCCTCAGGCTTGTCGAGGTCAAAGAGCCAGTCGCCCAAACCAATGTCGCGCCACATGAAGCCCTTTGTCGTCTGCTCCACGAAGCGGCAGACAATCGCCGGAATGCCATTGCCAAGCGCCATGATGGGGCTGTGCATTTCATTGCTCACTAGTCCGGCGCTGCGCACATAGGTGCTGATCGCCTCATCGGTGAGCCAGAAATTCTCCCGCCACACCACCTTGGCCTTCACATCGTCCGGCAGCGGATCATAGAGCAGTTCCTTGCCGCTCTCCATCTGCGTCGAGTCCTCCGGACAGATCAGCACCTTCATGCCGGCCTCGCGAGTGATGGCGATGATCGCATCCCGCAGCGGCGCATGATCATGCTCCTTCATCTCCTCGTTCCGCTGATGCTTGATCTCATCAAACGCATAGTTAGGCTTTACCTTCCAGTACGGTGCATTGCGCAGGTTCGGCAGGAAGCACATGTATTTCCCTTCTTCCAGCCCATGCTGTTTCAGGAAGCTGATCGCCGCCGCATCATTGCGCACATCTGCTCCGAATGCACCATCCGGACCATATTCGATGATTGGCGCCTTCACTCCCGCATCCTTCACCACCTTCAGTGACATGCCATCGCGCAGGAAAACGAAGCTCGCCGTGTCGAGGATGGCTTTGCAGTACTCATCCAGACCATTGTTGCGCATGATCTTCAGTCCTGGATCTCCTGCCGCCGCCATGGTGATGCCATAGATGCCGTAAGGCTTGCCCGTCTCCTGCTTCCACGCCGCCACATCTCGATGCGCCGTGAGATACGGCCCGGAGCCATGAAGCAGGAAATCATTCGTGAAAGCTTCCTCCTTCGTCTTCACGATGTTCAGCTTCGGGAAGCGCTTCCGCAGCATCTCCTCCACCCCGTTCTTCACATCCATCGGCCATAGTGTCACCTCGGCCTGCGGGATGTGTTTCTCAATCAAGCCCAGCACACCTGGTGTGTGACCGATGTCGCCAATGTTCACCGTCTGCCAGGAGGATCGCAGCACGATGCGCGGAGCCTTGCCTGTCGCAGCAAGAGATGAGATCGACGCGAAGGCCGATGCTGTGGAGGTCGTAAGAAAATCGCGCCGGTTCATGGAAAGAGAGAGTTATTTGGCCAGCAACTGCACGGCATCCCCGCCCACGATGCCATCCGTGTTTTCATTCCGAATCGTGATGACGGCTGGCTTGTCCACCTCAAAAGAAAACTCACCCAGGCTAAGAAACAGCCCGTCAATCGGCGGCGCCTTCTTCTGGTTCACCGTGATGGTTTCCGAACCTCCCGCATGCTGGATCTGCACCGGCACATTGCTCGCACGATTCGGAGCCGCGGCATACGACACACGCACCTCATAGCGACCCGTCTTCGGCACCGTCAGCTTGTAGCTGATGCTGAGCCGGCCCTTCTCGGAATTGCCATCATGCGTGCTCGCACCATCCACGGGTGTGCCATAGCTGCTGCCAATCCAGTGGCCGACCTTCTCCGCCGCACCATCATCCATCACAAGGCCTGGCAGCTTGCTTGAGCGCGGGATCTTCGCCAGCTCAGGGAGTTCCAGCACCGCCTTTTGTTCCAGCAGCTTGGCTCGCAAAGCCTTCACATCAATGCCCTGCACACTTTGTTTCGCACGCATTGCCTGCACCGCCGCAAGGCCCGAGGCATGCCCGAGCGCCATGTACACGGGCTCCATGCGCAGCGAGCAGTAGGCGATGTGGCTCGCGGAGAGACACACAGGCACCAACAGGTTCTCACACTCCGCACGCTTTGGCGTCAGGCTGCGATAGGCGATCTGATACGGAAGTGCCGGTGTGTCCTGGAAGCTGCCTTCATCCCGCACTGTGCCATCTTCCGCCAGGATGCGCTGCACGATATGGCAGTCGATCAGGAACGAGCCCATGCCCACACCGTCCTCTTTAAAAATGTCCGTCTGCAGATCCTTCTGCATCATGACATGCTCGCCGATCATGCGGCGACCCTCACGAATGTAGAGCGCATAAGGCCAGTGATTGTTGTCCGCGAACTCGTCTTTGCACAAACCCCAGCTCAGCGCCTGTTTGCGAAGACTCTCGGGAACCCGCTCATCATGTCCCAGGAACCAAAACATGCCCTGCGTGAAGTCAATGTGATCCTGCCAGATGCCTGCACGCGTGGCCGCATCACCATCGGGATAACCAAAATTCGCACCCGGATAGTCCGTGGAGAAAAGCCCCTGCGCATTCAGGTCATACTTGCCATGCGAGGTCAGCCCCAAGTGAAACAATCGACCAAAGCGGACTCCAGGAAATGCCTTGATCAATCGCAGCAGCAGCTCATACCGCGAAGCATCATAGTTCGCCGGCTTGGGGAAGGGGACGAAGATCTCCGGACGCTGCGTGACACAGATGCGGAAGTTGTAGGCCTGGGTGCGATGATCTGCATCACCCGGCTTCAGCTTCGTATCGGCCGGAAACACACCAAAGATCGGCTTTCCATCTACACCCACTCCCGAGATGCTCGTCGGTGTGCCGTGAATGTAAGACGGGCCCGTGCCGCCGATCCCCGGGCACTCGCTCTCCATCACCTCCACACTGCGCGGCCTGATCTGCATCGGATGATAGCCCGCCAGCGGCTCGCCATACTGCACGCGGCTCTCCCGTCCCACGATGTAGCTCACCTTCGCCGCCGCCATGAGATCACCCTCATAGCTGGCATCCACAAACATCTTCCCGGTGTAGGTCGTTCCATCATTCGTAGTTAGGCTGTTGATCTTCGTGCCCTCCTTGGTGATGCTCTTCAAACCCTGCGCCGTGACCAACTTCACCCCGGCCTCATTCAGCATCGCCTGAAACGCTGCCAGATTCGCACTCGGTTCCGCATACCACATGTCGCTCCCTGCCTTGGAGGCCGCCGCACGCGCAAAGAACTCACGCGGAAATCCGCCGATGGTTTGCTCCTTCCCTACATCACTCTTGCACAATCCGCCCGTGACCATGCCACCGATCCATTTAGTCGGTTCGATCACCACCACAGATGCACCTTCACGTGCCGCCACAATCCCCGCCGCCAGTCCCGCTGGCGTGCCTCCATAGATGACGAGATCCGTTTCAGCGGCAAAGGTTGCGGATGTCAGGAGCAGGGAAGTGAGCAGTAGCTTCATGCGGGGGGAAGGCGGGGTGAGAAAGTCATACGCCCGAGGGAGCAAACAGCCGCCGGGTTCATTTCACGAAAGGCAGTATCAGAATCACTTCAATGGCTCGATGCCAAACTCGCGGGCGACTGGCATCGCGGTCGTGACGTCATTCACCAGCGGAAAGTTCACCCCGGCCTGCCACTGACGGCGCAGACCTTCAGGCGTCTCATCGTGGTAGTAGTTCACCTTCACACCCGCCTCATTCAGCAGCTTCACCGCCTCAGTCGGCACCACACCCTTGCCGAGTAGTTGAATGAAGGATGCCTTCATCTCGATTGTTTCCTGCGCATAAGCCATCGAGTCTCCCTGGCGTTCCATGTTGCAGATGAGAATGTCAGGCACCGCCGCGCGCGCAGTTTTCGCCTGATCTGCCATCGCCGCCAGGAAGGCCTGATGTTTGCGGCCAGTCTTTTCGATCACCTTCGCCGTGGCCTCGCCAAGCGCTGCGCCGCCCTTGAGATGGCAGTTGAGCCACACATTCTTTGGAAACACTGCCAGCCCCTCCTCAAAGGTCGGAATGCGTGTGCCGGCAAACTTGGCATTCATCTTCGCGCCTGTGTCCAGCCCCTTGATCTCCGCCAGAGTGAGATCGCTCACCTTGCCTTTGCCATTCGTGGTGCGATCCACGGTCGTGTCATGCATCAGCACCAGCGCGCCATCCTTGGTGAGCTGGATGTCGAACTCAATCATGTGAGCTCCCAACCTCACGGCCTCCTCCAGCGCCGGAATTGTGTTCTCCGGATGCGTGCTCATGGCCCCTCTGTGTGCGCAAAGCCCGCGAGTGGGCAATAGCGGGTCGGCCGCGAAACTGGAATAAAGGGGAAGAAAAAGCGCGAGGAGGGCGAAACGAAAATTCATGGGGCCAGACGAAACGAGCCGGTTGGGAAGCTTCTTCATAGGTTTCGTAAAACACCGTTTTCGTGCTGGATGAACGAACTCGGCGGATGCAACGTTCTAGCCTCCCATGCGCTCAGACCAATACTTGGTTACCCGTGTCTCGCTTCGCCATGCTTTGATGCAGGCTGCGAGTCTTCTCTCAGTGCTCTTCACCCTCGGCTTGTCCTGCCTCGATGTGCAGGCGCAGACGCTACCCGCCAGGTTCGAACCCGGCGCTGGTCGTTTTGAGATCCAGCACGATGGCCGCTCTCTCCCTGTCTGGTATTTCCGCCCGGAGAAAACCACCCCTGACACACCCATCCTTATCGTCATGCATGGCGTGAACCGCGATGCCGACCGCTATCGCAATGAATGGATGCCTCATGCTCAGAAGCATGGCTTCATCCTCGCTGCGCCGGAGTTTTCCGAAAAAAGCTTTCCTGGCACCGAAGGCTATTCCTTGGAAGCCAAAGGCGCCTTCGGTTTCATCGAACCTGTGTTTGATGCAGTGAAGGCTGCCACCGGAAACCGCAGCGACCGCTACCATCTCTACGGCCATTCTGCCGGAGCGCAGTTCGTGCATCGCTATCTCTACTTCGTCCCGCAGGCTCGCGTGGCCAAGGCCGTCGCGGCTAATGCGGGCTGGTGGACCATGCCAGACCTGACGGTCGATTTTCCCTATGGTTTGAAAGGCTCGCCGATTCAGGAAGACTCCGTCAAAGCCATGCTCCAGCGTCCGCTCGTGGTGCTGCTGGGCACTGCGGACACAGATCCCAATCACAAAAATCTGCGGCGCACGCCTGAGGCCATGTTGCAGGGACCGCATCGCTTCGCCCGTGGCCAAACATTCTTTGCAACAGGCAAGAAGCAGGCTGCCAAGCTCGGCGTGTCTCTCGGCTGGCAGCTCGCCACCGCACCCGGTGTGCCGCATAGTGATGCTGGCATGTCAGCCTTCGCGGTGCAGTGGCTCTTCGGCCAGCCGGCCATCACGGGCCGCGATCCCCAGCATGTGCGTGTGCTCTTCGGTGGCGATACCAGCGGCGGCGAAAGCTACCAGGAGCAGTATCCCAAAGAGGGCGGAGTGAACATCCTCACAGAGAAAGGCTATGAATATGGCCTCACTCATCTGAAGCGCCTGCTGTCAGCCGCCGACTTCAATGTCATCAATCTCGAGACCCCGCTCACCACGCGTCGTGAAAGCCCGCTGAAGTCCAAGGACTACCTGCACTACAGTGATCCTGTGAAGCTGCCCGCGCTCTTCGCGCCGTATGCGCCTCTCGCCTTCTCGCTCGCGAACAATCACACGCTCGATCACGGCCCCGAAGGTCTCGATGAAACCTTCGCTGCACTCACGACCGCTGGCATGGCGACCTTTGGCACGGGCAACAATCTCGCCTCTGCGGAGAAGCCCTTGCTTCAGGAACTCCGCATCGGTGGCAAATCAGCCACACTAGCCATCTTCGGCGCCTTCGAGTATCGCAAAGACTACGACCAGGATTTCCACTTCTACGCGGGTGAGGACAAGCCGGGCTGCGCTCCTGTGGATGTGCCTGGCGTGAAGAAAGCCATCGCTGATCTTCGGCGCAACACACCAGATGCCTTTGTGGTCTACTTCGTCCATTGGGGCGGTAACTATCTTTGGAAGAACGAAGAACAAACCACCACTGCCCATGCCTTGCGTGAAGCGGGAGTGGATCTTGTGATCGGCCACGGCGCCCACCTCATGCAGGAGGTCGAGCACGACGGCAAAGGCTGGATCTTCTACAGCATCGGCAATCTCCTCTTCAATGCCCGTGGCCGTTACGCCGCCAACCACGCGCCGCCCTTCAGCTTGCCGTTGGTCGCCGACTTCTCCATGAAGGACGACAAACTGCAAACCAGCCTGCGTGTGTATCCCATCGTCAGTGACAACCAGCTCACCAACTATCAGCCGCGCTTTGTCACCGAGACAGAGTTGTCTGCTGTGGATGCCATGCTCGCCGACAAAAGCGCCTGGAATGCAGCTGCACGTGCCGCTGTGAAACGAGGTGCTGATGACGTTGGTCCCTACCTCGAGTTCGGAACCCCCAAGTAAGCCCTCAGCGCTTCTCAAACAAACCAGCTTTCCCCTTTGGGACCGCCGCTGATCCATACAGCATCGTTCCGAGAGGCACGGGAATATCCGTCTCGATGATGTCAGCGCCACGATTCAGAAAGGCGCGATACTCGGGCTCGAGCAGCTTGATGTCCTTCACCTCACCCTGGATTACCTTTCGGTCCAGGTTTCGCGAGGTGCCGATCATCGTGCAGGCACCTTTGCCGTGAATGTAGTCATAGAGTGCTTTGTCCTCAGGCGGGACGTGACCCACGAACGCCACCACATTCTTCCACGGCACGCCGAGCCCATCAAACTCCTCCGCCTTCGCCAGAGTTGGAATCATCACCTCCATGGTGATGTTCGGATTCACTCGATGAACCGCGACCACCTCTTTGAAGCTCGAAACAATGAGCATCACATAGGCCTCAGCTTTGAGCCGTGTGACGATCTCAGCCCGTTCAACAGCCGTGACATCCTTCTGATCCAGCACCAGCACCGTCTTGCCTCGCGCCCACTCAATGACCTCATCCAGCGTCGGCAGTTGATGCTCCGTGGCATGACCTTCGGTGTCCTTCAGTCGCAGTTGCTTCAGTTCAGCGAGAGTGGCATCCACGACTTTTCCAGTGCCGGTAGTCGTCCGCTCCAGCGTCGCATCATGATGCACCACAATCGCACCATCCTTGGTTCGGCGCGGATCAATCTCCAGCATCGAAAAGGTGTGCGCCAGAGTATGTTCAAAGGTGGCAATGCAGTTCTCCGGATAATCCTTCGCCGGACCTCCGCGATGTGCACTGACCAGTGGTAGTGGCTCCCCACTGTAGTGAAGCAAAGCCTGCAAATCCTGTGGCGTCTCCAGCTTCAGACGATGAAGAGGTTCAGCGGCGAGAGCCGTTGTCGCGAGGAGAAGAAGGGCGGCCAGATGTTTCATAGGGACGGTAAAGTATGAAGAACCAAACGGTCACTTGCCAAGCCAGATCCAGCGCATGCCATCGATCGCCACGCGTCCGTCGACCTGTCCATTGCTCACCTCGACGAAACCATCGCGGCCTGCCTTGAACTCGAACTCACCCACCGGCACCCAGTTAAATGCGGTGGTTTCCTTGCGCTGGTCGATCGTCAGCTTGTCATTGCCAACCGCATGCTTGATCAGCAACGGAGTGTTGGTCGCCTGCGCTTTGGATGGACGGAATCCGAGGCAGACCTGATAGCGTCCTTCACGCAGCAAGGTAGGCCTGAACTGAGCGCGTGCAGGTGCCAGCTTCCCACGCACCACCATGTCCCGATGAATCCCCGGACCATGAAACACATCGGAATAGCGCAGTGGCAGTCCGGCGATGTAGTCCGGGAACGTGCCATTCCAGCGACCAAAGAGCTCTGCATCAAAATCATCCATCGTCACGTCGAGGGCCTCGGCAATCCCCACTGGCACTTCAGCTGTCAGCAAGCGCCTTCTTCCCGCAGCGTCGGTGACCAGCAGACTGACCGCATGCTTCTTCTCCATCTCAAAGACATGCACCACGCGCTCACCTTCCGCACTGACCTTGCCATCACCGCTGAAGTTCCATTGGATCTGCTTCAGCGCATCCTTGTTGTGACTTGTCGGGATGGCTTTGAAGATCACCTTGTCGCCCGGCTTCGGGTGCGCCGGTGTCCAGGTGAGTTTAACTTGTGGCTGATACCCTGCATCAAGCACCGCGCCCTCCTTCAGCAGCGACTCACGCAGCTTCTGCGTATCCACCTTCTGCACAGGTTTCTTGTTAGCTATTGCAAGGTGCGCCGCGTTGCCTGCGGCCTGACCGAGCATCATGTAAACCGGTTCCATCCTCAGTGAACAGTAGGCCACATGCGTGGCAGACACGCACACCGGCACTAGCAGGTTCTCCACATCTGGTGGCACCAGGCTACGATACGGAATGTCATAGTTGTTCACCGCCACATGCCGCGTGTGCTCGGGCACAAGCCGGCCTCCCTCGCGCAGATGCTGCACCACATGACAGTCGATGCCGTAGCTGCCCGTGGCGATTCCATCCGCCTTCCACCGGTCTTGCGTCAGGTCAGACTCGCGCAGCAGATAGGCACCCACCATGCGGCGGCCTTCCCGCACATAGAGCTGAAAGGGAAAGTGTCCGCTGTCAGCAAACTCATCCTTCGGCAGGCCCCATTTGCACGATTCATTGCGAAAGGCCTCGGGCAGATCCGGATCATTCTGCGTGTAGTACAGCAGGCTCAGCGCGCGATCGCGAATGCGCTCGGCAATGCGGTCCCGTGTGGCCCAGTCACCATCCGCATAACCCTCGCTGTTCCCGGCCCAGTCAAACCAGTTCACATCATACTTGGCTCCAGGGTGCGCCTTGTCGAGCGTGGTAAAAAAACTGCCAAAACTCGTCGCCTTGCCTTCCTTGGCTCGCTTCCCATAGGTCTCGACAAACGGCGTTGGATCGTAGCTTCCCGGCTTCGGAAACAGCACGCGATTCTCCGTGTTTGAGGTCACGGAGACCCGGTAGTTGTAGGCCTGCGTACGGTGATCTGCCATGCCTCGCTGCTCCGTTGGCCCCATGCTCACACCGGCGAGTTGTTCTCCATATTCACTGCGCGCCTCGCGACCCACCCGATACGGCACCTTCGCGCCAGCCATTAGGTCACCCTCATAGCTCGCATCGATGAACACATCGCCGGTAAAGGTGCGTGTCGTGCCTGCGCTGAGGTCATCCACGACCAATCCAGTGACACGGTTTCCAGACTTCCCGCGATCTGCATCCAGCAGAGTGCCCTTGTAGCGGTGCTTCTTCCAAACCGTGATCTTCGGCTGCTCCTTGATCATCTGCTCGAAGACGAGTTCCGCCACATGAGGCTCAAAGGTCGCACCATTGCGTGCAGCCTTCACTTCCTTGGAATCTGCACCGTATTTGTCTGAGTAATACTTCACGATGCGCTTGAAGAAATCATCCGCCAGTCCGCCGACCGTCGCACGATCTCCCATGTCCGTGGCCACCAGTCCTCCACTCACCATGCCACCCACATGTGCATTCAGTTCCACCAGCGCCACCTCATGACCTTGACGTGCCGCAGCAATGGCTGCCATGACACCGGCAGGCGTACCGGCATAGACCACGACCTCACGGTGAATGGGCTCTTCAGCTCTTGTGAGACTGGCCAGGAGTAGGATGGGAAGGAGGCGATGAATCATGCGCCTGCCATCACGTTGGCGGTTGCGCCTGCCTTTCGCCTCAAATCAAGTTTCAGCCCGTCTCCTGCACGCCCATAGCAAGGCAGCACCGAAGAATAGACAGCCGAGGCAGTCCATGCCCATCCACCATTTAGGAAGCCCTGCCTGCGTATCGATCCAGAGAAACACCGGTGCGCACACAAGATAGATGCGGCCCACCAGTCGCACCAGCGGCTGATAACGCACCACATCCGTAGACATTGTCCACAGCAGCACTGCCTGTCCCACATAGACTGCTCCACCGCCTGCCATCATATAAAGCATCAGCGGCGTCATCGGGGGCTGGCCAAAGCCCATGATCCAGGAGACCTTCTCTGCTGCGAGACGTGGCAAAATGACCGCAGGCAGTGCCAAAAGCGCGGCGAGTGCGGAGATGCGCAGGATCAGCCGCTGAAGTCGCACATGACCACAAGCCGCTTCTTCTGAAAATGGAGTGTTCATTTTGGGTTAAAGGAATTCACTTGGCTGGCACCCGCTGGATGAACCACTCCACCGAAGCCGTCAGTGCATGCGTGCCGGACTCATCATGCAGTTCAACCGTGACAGAGATCAACGCACGTCCTTTGGCAGTCAGATCTGCATTGAGCTGTGCCAAGGCCTCTGGCGCAGTGATAACGGACGAATGCACGCTGCCATTCGCGGGCTTCCTAAACTTGGCCTCAATATGTCGCACCACCGGCACCACACCTTCACTGGACCCAAAATGCTTCAGGAGATACTCGCCGCTGCTCGCCTCGGCCAAGGCCAGGAGCGCACTGGCATGCACAGTGCCGAGGTGGTTCAGATACTGCCCGCCAGCGGGCAGTTGCAGCATTTGGTTAGGTTCAGAGGCAGGTGTGATGCCCAGAAACGTATTGAAAGGAAGCTCGGTGACACTGTGCTTCATGCGCGGGCATCTTGAGCCAGTCCTCGCGGCTGTCCAATTCGATTCTCCTCACTTCTGCGTCAGCCAATCAAGGTCAAAGCGGGCCAGTGTGAGGGTCTCATGCGCTTTTTTGACACCGCCTTCATACAGGCAGAGCAGGGTGCCATCCGGCAATTCTGCGAGACTGGAGTAGGCGGAAGCTCCGGCATGCAGCAGCTTCGCCGCTGGCCACGTCTTGCCATCGTCCGAACTCAAACGCACCGTGAGATCAATGCGCCTGCCGCTGGGCTTGTCGTTGATCGGCGGACCTGGATTCGGATTGCTGAAAAGCAACTGGCTGTCACCCAGATCAATGAGGCTGGCCTGGCACTTGGGGCAGGGGAGCTGCTTGTCGATCGTGATCGCGGACCACGTCTCACCACCATCCTTGCTCGTGGCAAGGCCGCGGAATCCTTCAAAGTTCCCCTGCATGCGCGTGTTCACGAGAAGAGAGCCATCCTCACGCTCGATCACCTGGCACTCGTTGCCACCCGTATCGATCGGCGCGCTGTTCTTCCAGGTCTTGCCTGCATCATCGCTGTAGATCATGTGCGAGCTCCAGTGCTGCGTGCCGTCCGGCATGTTCGCCCGCTGATCACTCGGGATCACGAGCCTGCCTTTGTGCTCTCCATGTGTGAGTTGAATGCCGATGCCAGGCCCCGTGGCCACCCATACCCAGTTAGGCGGCACCACGCAGCTGCTGAGGTCGCGCGGCGTGCTCCAGGTCACACCATCATCCTCGCTGGAGGTGATGAGCACCGCCTTGTTGTCACGGCAGAAGGGAAGCCAGATCGTGCCCGTGTTCGCATCCTGCACCGGGCATGGGTTGCCGATGGTAATCTTCGCCTCGCCACCTTCTTCATGCACGATCTGCTGGGCTGTCCATGTGCGCCCGCCATCCGTGCTGCGTTTCATCACCAGATCCAGATCCCCATGATCACCACCGCCGGTCTTGCGTCCCTCGCAAAAAGCCAGCACGCTACCTTTCGAGGTCACAAACAGCGATGGAATGCGATAGGTGTGATAGCCATCCGCCCCCGCTTTCCACAGCACTGTTTCCTCCACAGCGCTCCATGCCGAAACTGTCGGGACAAGCGCACAAACAACGATGGCAAGGGTGCGTAGGCAGGGCTTCATATGAATCACTTCTGTGGCAGCTTTTGAGCGAGATTCTGGATGAGCGTCGTCATGTTGCTCGCACCGCATTTTTGGCCGCTGACGGTATGCTTCTTCCAGTAGGGAATGCTCTTGATGATGCCTTCACGCTGAAGGGTCTCGATGGCATCATTAATCTGTGTGGTCGGTTGAAACTGAGACGCCGCGCGAATGATAAAGTCGGCCACCATGGCACCATCGTGGCTGGTCTTGCCGGCCCAGTCGTCCGCATTGGTGATGATCTTTCGCTTGGCGAGCAGTTTGAGATCAGTCTGGTATTGCTCCGCCGCATTTTGGACAGCCTTCACCACGCTTTCCGTCTTGGGCTCCACAGGATCAAGCACGGCGCGGCCTGCTTTCAAGCGCTCGGCAAGCACTGGATACGCGAGCGCGTGCGGTGTCGTCTTGTTTTCCAAGGATAGACTGGCGGCGGCAGCGGCGGCCTGAGCCATCTCCATGTAGACAGACTCCATGCGCATGGATCCATAGGCCACGTGGGTGGCGGAGGCGCAGACCGGCACAAGCAGGTTTTTGCACTGCTCAGCCTTGGGGAGAATGGACCGGTAGCTGATACCATAAGGTTTCACACCGCGGAAGAAATGCCCCTCCCAGACGAGGTGGCCTCGCTCATCCACAAACATGCCCACCTTGTGGGAGTCGAGCGCATAAGAACCCACGGCGATGACATCTTGAATGGGCTCCCGAGCATCGGCGGCGACCTTTTTCCCATCAGCATCGGCGGACTTGAGCGGGAAGTTATTCTCATTCATCACGTGCTCGCCCATCATGCGCCGCGCTTCGCGGATGTAGAGCTGTGTGGGCCAGTGACCGTTGTCGGTGAACTCATCTTTGGCTAGACCCCAGCAGGCCACTTCCTCACGGAAAGGTGCAGGCACACGGGGATCATTGCCCAGGAACCAGAAGAAGCCTTGAACATAGCCGCGATGATCTGCGAGCAGCCGCTCACGTTCAGCATACGAGGCCTCAGGCCAGCCATAGCTGCCCGCAATGTAGTCAGTGGAGAAGGTGCCCGCGTTGTTGGAATCTGTCTTCAGATTCGGCATCGGCACGCGGGTGAAGTAACCCTTGCCTGGTGTGAGACTCTTTTTCCGCAGCATGTCACGCAGCAGCAGTTCGTAGTTGAGCGGATTGTAGTTGGCCGGCTTCGTGATGGGCACCCGGTTCTCTGGCACGGTGGTCAGGCAAAGCCGGAAGTTGTAGGCTTGGAAGCGATGGTCTGCCGAGCCGTGCGGACCATAGGGCTTGGATTCGACTCGCGGCAGTAGACCGCTGCTGGCGTCTCCCTCCACGATGTAGGGACTGATGCTTACGACATCAGTTCCATGGAGTTGCACGCCGTTCATGCTTTCATCATGAGTCGCATTGGCCTCACGACCCACGGTGTAGGCCACGCCTGCGGCGGCCATGAGATCGCCTTCATAGGTGGCATCGATGAAGTATTGTCCGCTGATGACGAGGCCGCTCTCCATAGTGATTTTGCGGATGACTCCGCCTTCCTTCGTCACGCCGTTCTTGCCGCGGTCAAGACGCTCATCTCGCAGTACCTTCGCTCCAGAGTCCACGAGCCACTTTTCAAAAATCAGCCGGGCCACATGCGGCTCGAAGAACCACTGGCATTTCATGGACTCGCGATAAATCAGGCCATGCTTGGGGAGATACTCCGCGCGAGTTTCACGCGTCCACCTCTCGGGGTTCTCGTAGTGAGTGTAAACGTCCTCAAAAAAGCGGCGGGCCAGTCCGCCCACCGTCCAGTAGACACCCTTGTCAGACGCTCCGAGTCCACCGGTCATCATGCCGCCGAGAAATTTCTCAGGCACGATGAGGACCACGGAATGCCCGTGGGCAGTGGCTTCACGAACGGCTGCGATGCCTGCGGCGGTTCCACCATAGACGACGATGTCTCGATGAAGGATGTCTTCAGCATCAACGGAACTACCGAGCAGCAGGAGGCACAGGAGACGGCGGATCATGGTGGTGGGGCGTTACTTTTCGTCAGCCATTCCAGATTAAATCGCGCGAAATGCAACTCATCCCAGTAATGCGTGCTGCCTTTGTCCGCGCGTTCATAGATGTAGCCGATCGTCTTGTCATCCAGCACCAAGATGTCTGAGTACGATCCCGGATGCGGCCAGATGGTGCGTCCAGTGCTCCAGCTCTCGCCCTCATCATGACTCACACGGATCGTCAGATTGTAGCGCCCATACGGATGCTCCTTCTGCCGGATCGGCGAGGCCGGGCTGGAGAAGATCAGCGTCTTCTCATCAAACCTCTCCACACATCCGTGACAGCGTGGCGTGATGAGTTCCTCCAGCCGATGCAGGTTCTCCCAGGTCACACCACCATCTTTGCTGATCGCGGTGAGATGCCGAAGGTTGTCCGGTGAATCCTCGCTGCTCTCATTGCGTGAAATCACCCGCACTGTGCCGTCATTCAACTCCATGAACTGGCACTCGCTTGTGTGCATGCCGATGTTTCCACCCAGCTTCCACGTGGCACCATGATCATCGCTGTAGAAGCTGTGCGCGAAACTGCGAAGGCGGCCTTTGCCGATATCCTCACGATGTCGCGCTGGCACGAGCAGTCGGCCTGACTTGAGCTGGACCATCGCATTGCCCGGTCCGCAGCCATAGCGCTGCACCCAGCCCTTCTCCCACTGCACCGCATGACTCTTCGGATTGCCCGCAGGCTCGTCTTCATCACCCTTGCCTTTCAGTGTGTCCCATTCGGGTTTGATGACTTGCTCATGAATCACCACCGGCCCCTGCCAGCTCAGGCCATTGTCCGTGCTGGTGAGGTGCGCGTATTGCTTCTTGTCCTTCAGGAAGAAAAGCCAAAGCTTCTTGGTCTCACGATCCAGCCCCACAGTGAGGTCCGTGCACACACGGTTTTCATCATCGAGGATCGTGATTTCATCACTCCAGGTCTTGCCCTTGTCGGCGCTGCGTTTCATCACGATGTCGTGATTGCCGATGTCTCCCGGCCCGTCATTGCGCCTTTCGCAGATCACCAGGATGTCGCCATTCGGGGCTGCGATGATCGAGGGGATGCGGTAGTTCGGCTTGTTCTTCGGCGTCAGCGCAAAGAGACGCGTTGTTTCAAACAACGGCTCGGCTGCGTTCAGGCATGCACACAGGCCAAATAGAAGCACAAAGGCAGATTTCATGTGAGGCTTCAAACGTGACGCTCCCATGCCTCTCTCTGGTCAAAATCGATGACCATGAACCATTTGTTGGAGTGCAGGCTTTAGCCGCCTCTGGGAAACGCTTCCAAGACAACGGCTAAAGCCTGCACTCCAACGAGAGCTGGCGAGATCATTGCTTGGAGTCTACTCCTTCTTGTCCCCCTTGCGCGGAGCCTTCGGAATGATCAGCGCCTCAGGTGGCAGTGGCGGATCGAAGTCACCACCGGCCAGGCTCTTCTTCACGGATTCCTTCCACGTCTCGAGAGATGCCGTCATCTTCTTCACACGCTCCGGCTCCTGCGTGGCGAGGTCCGTGGTCTCCTTGGGATCTTTGGAGATGTCATAGAGCAGCACCTCAGCCACAGGTCCCGCATTCTTGCGTGTCTTCCGGGCATTGCTCGCATGCGTATGCAGCTTGTAAGGCCAGTCGATCAGTGTGGCATGCGCATTGTCACGACGCGCATCCGCCCAGAACGGAATCGGTTTGCCGCGTTCCGTCATCTGCTGGTCAAAGAGCGGCAGCAGGTTGATGCCATCCAGCGGCTGGATCTGCTTCTCGGCCTTGGCACCTGTGGCGGCGAGCACCGTTGGGTAGATGTCCACCGTGGAGCATGGCATGGCGCTAACCAAAGGTTTCGCAATGCGTGCAGGCCATTCCACAATGCCTGGCACGCGCACACCACCTTCCCAGAGCGTGCCTTTGGAGCCTCGCAGATTGCCCGTGCTCTTCGGCCCGGCATCACCACCATTGTCACTGGTGTACCAGAGCAGGGTGTTGTCAGCCACCTTCAGTTCACGCAGGGCCTCGCGCAGCCTTCCCACGCTGCGATCGATCGCCGTGAGCTCGCCATAGTAGTTTTGAGCAGCTTCCGGCAGATCTTTATAGGCAGCCTTGTCCGCAGGCAGAGCCTCATGCGGCGTATGCGGATTGCCAAACCACACCACGGTGAGAAACGGCTTCTTCGCAGCAGCTTGGGAGCGGATAAACTTCAAGGCTTCGTCCGTGACGATGTCCGATCCTTCCCCCTGAAACTTTTCCGCCACTCCCTGGCGGCCCAGCACCGGATCCAGATCAAAAAAATTGTCCGCCGACACCCAGGTATCAAAACCCATCTTCCCAGGTGAAAGTGGATCATCTGCCAGAATGGCGCGCCCTGGAGGCGTCTTCGTGTTCCGGTCACCATTCTTGCCGTTGAGGTGCCATTTGCCAAAATGGCCCGTCGCATAGCCTGCACTTTGCAGAACCTTGGCTACTGTCACCTCTTGAGCACGAATCGGCGAACCCGGCCCAAAGGTTCCCATGCGGTGTGGATGCCGGCCTGTCATCACACTGGCGCGGGTGGGTGAGCAATTGAAGTGCCCCGTGTAGAAGCGGTCCATGCGCAGACCACTGGCGGCCAGAGAATCCAGATTCGGCGTCTTGAGCTCCGGATGCCCATTGTAACCCGTGTCCCCCCAGCCCTGGTCATCCGCCATGATGAGCACCACATTCGGGCGGTCATTTTGTGCCTGAACGGCACAGGCGAGGCAGAATAGAAGGCTTAAAGTGCAGAGGAGCTGATTTTTCATAAACATGAGCGGTTGGGCCGCCCCCATGAACGTGGCCCTCAGAGCTTTCTTCCCGGTCAATTTCACCACCTTGAGACCACCCTTGAAGAGTCGAGGGACGTATCGATTGAGGGAAAGACGTAACAACCCCCTGGAATCATGAAAACCATTCTTGTTCTCATCGACTTCTCCGACGTCACGAACCAGGTGCTGGAGCAAGCCCTGGGGATGTCGAGGTCATCCGACGGCGACGTGGTGCTCCTTCATGTGGTGCCGGAAGAGGCTCTGCTGGCAGTAGACTTTGCTCCGCCACCCACAGATTCAGATCCGGAAGTGTTCAATGCACGGCAGCGGCAGTTGGTCTCGCTCGGTAACTCTCTCAAAACCCATGGAGTCCGTCTCAGGACGCAGCAGGTCCAGGGTGAGTTGCTGACCACGCTGCTCGCGCAAATCCAGGAGATCCAGCCTGACATCATCATCATGGGATCTCATGGGCATGGCGCGCTCGACAATCTCCTCGTGGGCAGCGTCACTGCCATAGTGCTGAAGCACGCCTCCCAGCCTGTGCTGGTGGTGCCAAGTGTGCGTGTGGATGACCGGCCTCCCATGGTGGAGGTCCAGGAGCATGAGCCTGTGTCCAGTCAGTTCCAAGGCTCAATGGCTGGACTGCCGTTCCCTCCATGAGTCCGCTGCGCCGTGATGATGCCTAACGAAAAATGATCCGCTCTTCGTCTTGAGGAGCGGGCGACATCATCACGGCTGCAGACGGATCGTGCCTTGGCGTACTGAGAAGCAGTCATCGCCGGAGAAAATGAGATGCACCTTTAGCCCGTCTGCGCTCATCCATTTCGCGGGCAGGTGCATCGTCTCGCCTGGTCCCACATCCCACTCATCCGTCTGATAGGCGACCGTCCACGGCCCCCAAGGTTCTGGCGCATCATAGATGGTGAACCCACCGCGATAGCGTGTGTCCTCTCCGCACCCCATCTGGCACCAGAGGTAACGTTTAAGCGCCGGATTGTAGGAGATGCTGGATCGATAGCAGGCACCCGGGTTCTTGAGCAGCGCACCTCGATCGCGAATGTCGGCGGACCACTCGGGCACGCCGCCTTTCCCCAGCCTGGCCAAAAACGCGTAAGCGGATCGGTCTCTCAGCTTTTCCTTCGGCACACGGGCCATGACGAAGCGATCGGCTCGTTCATAGGCACTGTCAGAATCATGCGAGTAAAGGTAGACGAAACCATCCCGGGCACCTGTGTAGTCTTTGCCAAAGGTCACAAAACCCGGGCAGCCAAAGCTCTCGGCAAACTTCCAGTCCGCCCAGGTCCAGGTCACCCCATGATCCGATGACCAGCCGAGTTGCGAGTTCGCCGCATTGCGCACCAGCATGTAGAGCACGCCATCCACACTGAGCATGCCGCTGGCCTTCCGACCATGCTTCCCATCACCAATGGCCTCAGCCGTGCCGGAGCGAAGATTTGTGCCGGTGATCTCTGGCGGCGCTCCTGTGATCTTCACCAGTCCCAGGCTGAGCTTCTTTTCCACGAAAGGTTCGAAGCCCTTTCCATCACCATAGGCTGAATAGAGCGCATCATCGTCTGCCCAGGCCAGCGGCCAGTTGTCACTACCCTTCGCGAGACGAATGATCTTGTCTGCGGGCTCCCAATCAATACCTGCAATGAGCGGACTCGAGGCCACTGTGGACTTAACCCCCACCTTTGCGCTCTTGGAGTTCCTGGCCGCTGCGACAATCGGCAACAAAAAGGGTTTCAAAACTTCATAGTGATCCTCACCCTCCGTGCGTTTCCAAGATTGCCCTGCGCGAGCAACGACCATGTCCAGCGTCGGCATGACCACGATGAGGCTGTCGAAGAGTCCCCAGGTCCAGTAAGTGTCCAGCGGCAGGCCCTCGATCATCTCATCCGCATTGTTCCACCACAGCAGCCCATAGTGCTTCGCGGCATGTCCATAGTGTTCAGGATTGCGCACCTTCAGGCCGGGCACGCCGGGCTGCGCGGTGCGCACCTGATCCACATAATCACGTGGCAGGATCGCCTTGCCATTCCATTCACCACCCCGCAGCCACATCAGACCGAAACGTGCCATCGCATCCATATTCGCACTAAACCCAGAGCCAAACTCACGGCTCTTGATGCCTTCCAGCAGCTCCGGCCGATACGCATGTTTTCGCCAAACCAAATCCGTTTTCAAAATGCCCAGCGGTGTGAAGATGCGTTCAAACATCACCTCATTCAGATCGCGTCGATAGGCCAGTGTCACGCACTCAGCGAGCCAGTTGGGGCCCGAGTCACTGTAACTCCACTCAGTCCCCGGCTTGAAGAGCAGCGGCACATATCCGCCTTTCTTGTCAAAGCCTGCCGTCTGGGAGGCCAGATGCCAGAGAGTGATCTCATCAATCCATCCTGTCTTCGCATTTTCATCCGGCGGCACGCCGAAGGTCGGATGATGCTGCTTCGCCTTGTCGCTGAGCTTCATCTTCCCATCTGCGATGGCGAGTCCCAGCGCCGCTGCCCCGAAGGACTTCGAGGTCGACTTCAAATCATAGCGCTTCTTGAAGTCACCCCACGTCATCACCAGCTTCCCACCCTTGATGATGCAGCCCGAGCCTTCGCCTGTCAGTGCGTGGTCCCGAGCTTCATTCAGCTTCGCTTCATCCAGGCCCGCCTCGGCAGGCGTGGCACGTGCCCACTCAGCATCAGGATATTCCACCGCCTGCAGAGGCTGGGTCAGTAAAAGTGATAGCAGCAGAATCCGTGGGCGCATGCCCAGGGAACGCGGTTACTTGCCTGCTTTTGCAGCCGCTGCGGCCCATTTGATGCCTTCCAGGATGTGCCGGTGCACAAACGGCGTGCTCAGCGAGCGAAGGTCATGCCCGAACTCCGTGTAAAAGAATCGCCCGCCTGTCGCAGGCTCATGCGTCCAGGCGATGGGGTGATCCGCGCCCATGGCCTTGCCACCGCGTGTTTTGAAATAATCACGCACTGGGGTGTAGCTAGTCTCATCCACCCGCATCAGCACCTTGAAGCCAGGCAATCCAGTCACGACACGGTCATGGTTCGTCCAGTCAGCCTCGATCCAAAACTCCGCAGGCTGGTCACCGACGGCGGGGTGATCTTTCGCCGCAGGATCCACGATGACCTTGGCCTTGCTGAAGTCCGAGTCGCTGTTGAAGTCGCAACCGCCGAGTTGATTCAACCAGGGCCAGCCCGTCTGCCGTACCAGCGCTGCATGCAGTCCCACCACACCTTTCTTGCCGCTCGCAAACCAGGCCTCGACTGACTTTCGCTGCTCTTCCGGAATGACCTTGTCGAGCTCGTTGGCGTTGTTCAGCAGGAGCACGTCATACTTCGCCAGCACCTGTGGCATCAGGTCTTTCGGATGCTCCGTGACATCGACCTCGAAGCCGTTTTCATGACCCAGCAGCACCAGCCAGCGATTGATGCCCGGAATATCCGGATGCCGGTAGAAAGCAGTGTCTGAATACACCAGCACCTTGGTGCCAGCACCGGAGGTGGTCGGTGTGGCCGTGTCATGCGCGACCGCCTGACCAAACAGAGAGAGGAGAGCGAGAACGAGAAGCTTCTTCATGAGAGTCGGTAAAACAAAAGGTGTCGGCGTGAATACCACACCGACACCAACGTTCTCCAAAGGCCGTCATTTCACGGCTGCTCCAGCCATTCCAGATTGAAGCGGGCCAGGGTCAGTCCGGCACCGGCAAACCCCGGCTTCGTGCCGCGGCCATAGAAACAGAGGATCGTGCCCTTTTGAGTAACAGCGATATCGCTGTACATGCTCGGCCCAGGCTCGATGGTCTTGCTCACCGGCCAGGTCTGAGCTTCATCGCGGCTGATCTTCACGCTCACGTTCTTGCGTGCGCGACTCTTGCCAGGTTCAGGCGTGCTCTCGCGGCCGCCTTCCAGGTTATGAGGATTGGAGAAGAGGATGAGGCTCCTGCCATCATGGTGGTAACGAACGATGCCGCCCATGCAGATCGGCTCCAGCAGGGCGTCATCAAACTTCGGCGTGCTCCACTTCGTGGCACCGTCTGGACTCGTGGTGATGAGACGGCGATGCGCTTTCGATTCGCTGCGCACGTTCAGCATCACTCGACCGTCATCGAGCTCGATGGCCACGGTTTCATTCGGGTTGATCCATTCGTCCGTGCATGGCACGGCGATCTCCCCCGCCTTCCACGTCTTGCCCTGGTCATCGCTGTAAATGGTCGCCGTCACACTGGGGCGATGCGCATTCCCACCGGTGCCCGTGGAAAGCCACACCGGCACGACGAGACGGCCCGTCTTGGTCTGAATGCTGTGGTTAGGCCCGGTGGCGATCACCTTCCAGTCATAGTCTTTCTTGAAGGCATCGAATGTCGCGGTGATTTCCGTGGGCTTGCTCCAGGTCACGCCATCATCATCACTGCGCTGGTAAAAGGCACGCTCATACTCGAGGCAGAAAAGCATGTGCACCGTACCGTCCTTGTCCGCGATGAGCACCGGATTGTTATAAGTCACGTCGTTCGGATCCACGTTCTTCATCTTCAGCGCGAAGGGGTTTTTCTTCTTCGGGCCGTCCACGTTCGCGATGCTCTTGGGCTCGCTCCAGGTCCTGCCATCGTCCGTGCTGCGGCGCAGCAGGATGCGGATGTCATCCCAGTCGCTCACTCCAGCAGGGCGCTTGCGCGCCTCACACCAGGCCAGCACGCTGCCCTTGGCCGTCACCACCACGCCGGGGATATGGTAGATGTTGTAGGCAGGATCGTCACCCACCTTGAAGAGGTCCTGTTTGTCGATGAATGGCTCAGCAGCGCCGAGCGCACCGCAAAGCGCGGTGAGAAGCAGGGAAAGGGCAGTGTTTTTCATGGTTGGTTAGTCGAAGGAAGATGGTTGGATCAGATCAAGGTCACAGGGAGAACCTACGCGCTCCACCGCGATGTCTTCGATGGTCAATTCTGCTGACCAAAGGCACTTCAATCTACAGATGTGCGCTTGCCCTTCATTTTGGGCGTCAACGCATGCCTGGCTTTGCAAACATACATCGGCACGGCCATCGCATGCGTCGGCACATGCCACACCGCCACGGCTTGACCTGCGGCCCGCGCGGCAAACCGAGCCGCATCCGTTTTGGCCTCACGAGCAGCGGCATGTGCATCAAGTGCCAGTCTCCTCACCTCCACCATGCCCAGCGTGCGCACTCCGTCACCCCATGCCTGGATGGCTTCGATGGCCACTCGCGGCCGATCATCCTCGGGATGCTCTTTCTCGAAGATTGCCAGCACTCTTCCCGCCTCCTGCGCCGCCTTGACCGCGAACAGTCGATGGTATCGCCATCCTGGTTCAGTATCGCGATTGACCTTGGGCTTGCGTTTCGGCTTCGAAGTCGTGCGGTCACTCATGTCGGCATGAATCCGTCACTTTGCTGCACTGTCCAGCACTCCATGCTTGGTGAACCATTCGCGGATGAGCCGGAACACATCCTCCCGCATCGTTTGATCGATGGGATGTCCCTGGTCATCGGCGACGAGCCGGTCATTCGGCACTTTTTGTCGGTCCAGCACTTGTTTGAGCGCTAGCGACTGGTCGGGCCTCACGGTGGTGTCATTCATGCCATGAAGCATAAGAAACGGAGTTCGAATCTTCTCCGCCGTGCTGTTGGAGGGAGCGGCATAGCCTTCACGTGGAGAAAGACCGCTACCGGTGATGGCAGCCGCCTTCAGATCCGTTACCTGCGCGGCAAGACCAATGGTCACAAACGCGCCCATGCTGTGGCCATAAGCGGCGATGCGCTTCGCATCCACCTCCGGCATGCCACGCAGGATCTCGAGGCACACCTGGGCTCGGCGCAGATTCTCCTCACTGGCCCCGGCATTGGCCGGAGCACGGCCGCGACCACCTCCCTCGCCTTGGGCAGCGCGGCCCATGGCCTTGCCGCTGTGCGTGTACTCGGGAGCGATGCAGACGAGCCCCCATTTCACCATCTCGCGGGCCTTCATCATGCCAAAGCTATCCGCACTGCCGCCCATACCATGGCTGATGATCACGGCAGGGAAGGGGCCTTTGCCTTCCGGCTTCAAAAGAATGCCGCTGACCTGCGCTTCACCTTCGCCATGCGTCCAGCTCTCTCCCTGGAGAACAAACGCGGACTTTCCGGCGGCATTCGCCGAAGCAAACATGCCCAGCAAACTGGCGATGATGAAACGTGCGAGGTGTCGGTGAAGACATTCTCGGTCCAACCAACTTTAGCGCCAAAGGTTGCGCTAAATGATGGCGGCGGACGCCGATGTTCCTTCTCCGCTGATGCCAGCCGTCTTCCGGATGGCCTCCAGTTCCAGGCGCAGGTGCTTTTGAAACAGGGAGATGTCTGCGCTGTGAATCAGCATGTTCGCACCGAGATTCAGAAAGCGTGCCTGCTGGGACACATCACCCCAGAAATGAATGCCAGCACCGATTCCAGCGGCGCGTGCCTTGCGGAAGATCGTTTCACAAGCTTCGAGGAATTTTGGATGATCCCATTGCTCCGGCACGCCGAGGCTGCAGGAGAGATCATGCGGGCCGATGAGCACCGCATCCAGACCTGGCACAGCGAGAATGGCATCCAGTTCCTCAATGGCAGGAACGCTTTCGATGTTCACAATCAGCAATCGGTTCGCCGAGCCTGCCTCCATGTAGCTCGCCAGGGCTGGCTCGGGCGCCTTGCCATCCAGCATCCATTGCAGACGCTGGCCTTTGATGGGCCGCAGCTTCACGGCTCCTCGCAGTGCCTGGGCTTGCTCCACGGTTTCCACATAGGGAGCAATCACACCCGCCGCGCCGCCATCCAGCACCATGGTGGCCGCATAGGGATCAGGGGACGGAATGCGCACGATCGGCGGCAGACCAAGCGCGGCATAGGTTTGGCACATCCAGCTCAGCTCCGCGCGATCCAGAGCGATGTGCTCAGTGTCGATGAACACAAAGTCGAGCCCGCAGCCCTTCACCACCTCCGGCCATCGTGGTGATGGTGAGACGATGAGCGTGCCAAAGACATTCCGGCCTTCACGCAGGGCCGTGGCGAGTTCAGCGGCGGTCATGGCTTGATCTTGATTTTGCCAAAGTGGATGTGCGTGCGTGCCTGGTCAGGCGTACCGCTGTCCCACACCGCGCGGTAGTCGCCGGGAGCCACCTCAATGAGCGTGGGGTAGGAGTTTTTGATGCCAGCCTCGTAGAAGGTTTTCTCCGCGCTCCATTCACCACCCTTGGGCTTCACCTTGTAGCGCAGCGAGGAGCGGCCAGCCTTCGCAGGCATGGCAGGACCGTCATTGTAGACATACACGTGCGCGCCAGCCGAGGTGCGGCCGAAGTAACCTTTGGAGCGTGCATTCCAGAGATCGGGCTCCTGCACCGCCGGGCTCCAGGTGCGGCCGCCGTCCTTGCTCACGCTGGAAAAGGCACGTGGAGGATCCAGCGCGGCTTTCTCCTCCCAGTTGGCTGTGCGCATTACCAGCTTGAGTTCGCCGTCATTGTCGCCGGGTGCGAGTCCGCCTTCATGCAGGAAGACCTTGCCTGTCTCCGGCTGCGGGATGATGCCCTCGGCCTTCCACTCCAGCAGGCTGGTGCTGCTGAGGATGAATTGATCCCGTGAGCCGAGCGGATTGGAGCGCAATGTGTTGCGATGCGCGGGCAGCAGATACTTCGGATGACCATTCTCCATGATCGTCTCGATGCCTGCGACGACGATGAGCGGCTGGCTGTAGTGCATGGCCAGCTCCACCGGCGACCATGAGCGCCCACCATCGCCACTGAAAGCGGCGACAAGCTGCGCGTCCTCGCTGTGGCGATAGTTCATCGGGCAGCGCATGGCGAAGCACCACACCACATCCTGACCCGGCGGATGAAAGAGGATCGCATTCGCATAGGCGAACTGCATCGCCCCAAAGCGCTGGTTGTGATCAAACACGCACACGGGATAGCTCCAGGTGTCACCGTCATTGGTGGAGACACTCGCGTAGATATCGCCCATGTCCGTCTTCCCAGGAATGCCCGCGCCATAGGCCACGATGAGCTGCTTCGGCTTCCATTGGGTAATATAGGGCTCCCAGAGCAGCGAGGCACCCGGATGCTGGTCCATGTGACGGACGACGCGGACATCAGTCACGTCACCTTTGTAGTCATCCGCAGCCGGGCTGCAGACTGGGGCAAGGCTCAAGGCCAGGAGAGAAAGGAAGGCACGCTTCATGGTTGGCAGATAACAGGGAGCAAAGACGCGCCGCCGTCTCTCCATGATGCTGGTCATTCCAGATGACCATGGTTGAGGAATGCTGCAAGACCCGGGCTTCGAGATCTGTTCACCGTCATCTCACCACCATGATCCAGCGCATCGCCTTCCTCCTTCTCTTCTTCGTCGCGGCTCTTCAGGCCCAGGAAACCAAAACACGTGTGGCCCTCGCCGGTGACTCCACTGTGACCGACAAGGCTGGCTGGGGCGCTGCCTTTGCCAAGCTGCTTGGTCCGCAGTCTGAGTGCCTGAACTTCGCGGCCGGTGGCCAGAGCACCAAGAGCTTCCGTGAAGGCAAGACCAAGCCCTGGCAGAAGGTGTTGGATTCGAAACCCGCGTTCGTGCTGATCCAATTTGGTCACAATGACATGCCGGGGAAGGGCGAACATCGCGAGACCGATCCCGCCACCACCTATCGCGAGAACCTCATCCGTTACATTGATGAGGCTCGCGCTGTCGGTGCCAAGCCCATCATCGTGACCTCCGTCGTGCGCCGTCTTTTTATCGATGGCAAGATCCGTGGTGAAGTCGGTCCCTGGGCTGAGGCGGCCAAAAAAGTGGGAGAAGACAAGAAGGTGCCCGTCGTGAATCTCTACGAGCGTAGCATGGCCCTTCACAATGAGATGGGGCCTGAGAAATCAGACTCCTTCAATCCGCTCGGCAAGGATGGCAAACCCTCGGACCACACTCATCTCAATGAACAGGGCGCCCAAGTCATCGCGGGCATCATCGCGGAGGAGATTCGCAAGGTGGAGCCTGATCTGGCAAAGTTGCTGAAGTAGTTTCTCGCGACGGATACGCGCTTTCATTTTCTTCTGGGCATGGGTGCGGAAGAAGCGTATGTTATCACGCACAACCTTCGGAGGTCTCCCACCATGACACGCCGCCGTTCCTTCCTCGCGTCGACCACAGGCGTGGGCGCGCTTGCGTTCCTTGGTCGACTTCCATCCGTGTCAGCGGAGGAAGCAAAAATGCCGCCGCATCTCGTGCGTTTTCATCCCGAGATTGAACCCTTGGTTCGTCTGCTGGAGGACACGCCGCGCGAACGTGTTTTGGAAGAGGTGGCGGCACGTGTGCGGAAAGGCTTGAGTTATCGCGAGGTGCTCGCGGCTCTCATGCTCGCGGGTGTGCGCAGCGTGCAGCCTCGTCCCGTCGGTTTTAAGTTTCATGCCGTTTTGGTGGTGAACTCAGCACATCTGGCCAGCCTGGCGTCTCCAGACCGGGAGCGTTGGTTGCCGATATTCTGGGCGATAGACCAGTTCAAATCTTCACAGGCTGCGAATGTGAAGGAGGGGAACTGGCTGATGGGGCCGGTGGATGAGTCCACCGTGCCCCAGAGCCACCGCGCTGAGCAGGCCTTCATTGCGGCCATGGACAACTGGGACGAGGCTGCGGCCGATGCTGCCATCGTCGGCCTCGTGCGCACCACGGGCGCGAACAAACTGTTTGAAATCTTTGCCCGCTATGGTGCCCGCGATTTCCGGGACATCGGACACAAGGCCATCTATGTGGCGAACAGCTTTCGCACCCTGGAGGTCATCGGCTGGCATCATGCGGAGCCTGTGTTGCGTTCGCTCGCTTATGCCTTGCTGGATCGCTCAGGTGCCAAGGAGAATCCGGCCAAAGCGGATCTGCCGGCCGATCGCCCCTTCCGGCAGAATCTCGAGGCGGTGAAGAGGATCCGAGAAGGCTGGCTAGATGGCAAAGCGAACGAAGGCGCCACCAAGGACTGCCTGCAAGCCCTGCGCACCGGCTCCGCTTCAGACCTCAGTGATCTCACCGTGAAAATGCTCAATGATGGTGTGGCACCTCAGTCTGTCTTCGATGCCATGTTTGATGGCGCGGGCGAGATGCTCATGCAGGCTCCGGGCATCGTCTCACTCCATGCCATGACCTTTACCAATGCCATTCACTATGCCTGGCATCATGTGCAGAGTGATGAAACTCGCCGCCTGCTGCTGCTTCAGAATGCGGCCTTCCTTCCTCTCTATAGAGGTGAGCGGCCTGACAAAGGCATCCACATCGATACCCTCGAACCCATGGCGACGCAGGCCAAGGGTGATGAGGCCGTGGCGGAGATCTTTGCCGAGATCGGCAAGGACCGTCTTGTGGCCGCGAAGAAGATGCTGGGCTACCTGAAGGAGCATTCCAACGCAGGCCCCATCGCCGATGCCGCGCGCCGTCTCGTCTTCCTCAAGGGCAACAATTCCCACGACTACAAGTTCAGCTCTGCCGTGCTGGAAGATCACGAGCATCTCAGCCAGCCTTGGCGAGACCGCCTGCTTGCCGCCAGCGTCTTTTACTTCCGAGGATCAGGGGAGAAGGACAACGATCTGGTGCAGCGCATCCATTCGGCGCTTGGTTGAAGCCCGAACTTCATTCACGGCCTGCTCCAAAGAATCTTCGCCAGCAGCACGCGGTTGTTTTCATCTTTGCGGGCTTCGGGAAAGGCCATCTCACTGCTGATCACCCAGGTTTCATCCGCATTCACGTCCACCGGCGCAAAGCCGCCGGTGAGATCCACACCACTCTCAGGCATGAGCACCTGCTCGGTGGCGCGGATGAGGTGCAGCTTCTCGGGATCGACTTGAGCGATGAAGATCGGAGCGCGATTGCGAAACACATGGTCGTTGTTCGCGCCCTTGCGGCTGTAGATGAGATAGAGGCCCTCAGCATGCGTGATCCAGTGCTGCTGGGCATTCGCGCTGAGCAGAGGTTTGCCATCATCAAATTTCCATTCGACGGTGGGCTGGTAGTTCAGTCCATCATCACTGCGCGTGATGTGGCCATTCTCCTCGCCGCGCATGGTGAGGAAGTAGCGGCCTTTGAAAGCGCAGACGGAAGGTTCATACAAACCGCGTGGAATGCTGATGGTATGCTCGCTACCGTGTTCATGGTAGGTCAGCGTCTCGCCATCAAAGGTGCAACGTGTCACGACGGTGGTGTAGGCACGCTTCTTCGGGTCGGCACGATAGCGCACGGGCAGCAGCAGATCGCCATTCGGCAGATCCACGCGCTGATGACAGCCAGCGTTCGGCTCGATGATGGGATTCCCGGCGTGGTCCTTCTCTGGCATGGCCATGATTTTCATGCCCGTCCACTTCTGCGTGTCAGGCGCATACACGGCATAGGCCACACGCTCCTGACTGCTGTCATCCTTGGCCTTGTTGTCATTCGCGTTGGCCAGGAAGCCAAAGCATTTGCCGGTGATGAGCAGCGTCTTGGTCTTGGCGTGCCATTGAGGGCAGATGTCTCCCATGACACGCTCGACTCCGTCTTCATTGCGCTTGCGGAGCAACGCATCGATGCGCTGCGGCTTGCTCCACGTCTTTGCTCCATTTGTGGTCTCGGTCATGTAGATGTCCCGATAACCATGTGAGCCGCGTTTCTCGATCTCCTGGGTGGTCACGATAACTCGTGCCGGATTCCCCGGAATCACGGCAGGCCGCGATTGAGACCAGTGATAGGCACCCTCGCTTGTCAGCACCGTGCTGTTCTTAATGCGGAAGTCCGCGGCGTGAAGCACGCCGCTGAATGAACCGATGATACCAAGGAGGAGAGTGAGCCTTTTCATGATCACCACTCGCCGTCGCGTTTGAACTTGGCCTGCACGTTCTTGCCAAATTGCGCGCCAGCAGCGGCGAGGTTGGCCAGGACCTGATCACTGCTCAAACCAGCACTGCCGCGGGCGGCGGGGATCACGGTCTCGCATTCGTTGCTGTCCATGAAGCGCGAGGCTTCGAGGATGCGCGGCTGCTCCTCCGGCGCGATGACCAGGAAGCCATGCTTGTCCGCATGAATGAGATCACCGGGAGACACTTTGCGGCCAAAGACCTCGATCTCGCAGTTCCAGCGCACCGGATGCACATGGGCGTGACCCACACACAGGCGACGTGCGAGTGCCTTGAAGCCTGCATTCGTCATCTCATCCACATCACGGATGGCGCCATCAATGATGCTGCCCACGCAGCCGAGCGCGCGATGCATGTTGCTGTTCACCTCACCCCAGAAGGCGCCGATGGTGCGCGGCTTGTCCAGATCCTGCACGCAGACGATTTTTGGGCCTGGAATGCTGGCCACATAGCGGCGGTATTCGTTCCAGCCATCAGGATTGGCTTCGCGATGCGCCTTGTTGCTCGGCTCGATGACCACGGTGATGGCATAGCCGACCATCGGTCCCATCTGCGGCATGAAGTCGCGGGTTTCTTCCAGGTTGAAGGCATCGGCTGCGGGATCGCGCTTCGTGATCTGTTCCCAGCCGTTGTAGATGGTGGGAGTGTTCCAGCGCTTGAGTTGAAGGAGTTCGGAGTAGGGGAGCATGGTGGGTGCTAACGAAACGAGGGAAGGGGTGATTTCTCTGTGGTCAAATGGGATGACCAAGGGCAGAATCAGCGCTCCCGACCATGCACGCCGTCCCTCCCAGACCCTCACTGATCACTCATAGTGCCGACTTCCTGCGTGAGGCCTTGATGCGTGGCGAATGGGAGGACTTGCTGCCTTCCGAGCGCACTCTGTGCACACGCCTGCGCATCAGCCGGCCGACTTTGCGCGCGGTGCTGACGCAGCTTGAACGCGAGAAGGTCATCAGTCCTGTGGAGAACAAAAAGCGTCGCATCCTCGCGGCAGCATCCACGGAGAAGCCAGTGGCATCATCCCGACTCATCGCATTGCTCACACCGGTGCCTGCGCAGTTGATGCCACCCTTCGTGCTGTTCTGGGTGGATGCACTGCGCGAGCTTCTGGCGGAGGCCGGGTATCAGCTGGAGGTGCATGCCAGCGCGCATTGCTTCACCGCAAAGCCTGCAGGAGGTCTGAAAAAACTGACCCAGCGTGTGCAGGCCGCCGCGTGGGTGATGTTTCGTTCCACACCTGTGATGCAACATTGGTTCGCGGAACAAGGCGTTCCAGTGATCGTGGCTGGATCTTGCGCAGAAGATCTGGATGTGGCTTCGGTGGACATTGATTACCGGGCCACCTGCCGCCATGCTGCGGGGATGCTGAAGCAGAAGGGGCATCAGCGCATCGCCCTGCTGCTGCCGGACTCGTCCCACGGCGGCGATTCAGAAAGCGAGCATGGTTTTCACGAAGCTTTATCAGGCACAACTGCGACGCCCTTTGTGCTGCGGCATCATGAGGGAACTTCTCAACTCATCGACTGCCTGGACGAGGCTCTGCGCCGCAAGCCGGCGCCCACCGCCTTCCTCGTGGCACGTTCCATTCACACTCTCACCGTCATCACGCATCTGCTGCGCATGGGGCATCGTCTGCCGCGCGACTTCGCCGTGGTGTCACGGGATGATGATGCCTTTCTTGATCACGTCGTGCCACGCATCACACGTTATGCGGCGGATCCGGCCAAGTTCGCCAAGCGTCTCTCCAAGCTCGTTCTCGAGCTGGCCCAGACGGGCCGCACCAGCACGAAGCCCGTGCGCCTCATGCCGGACCTGAAGCGCGGTGAGACGGTGTGACCGACTCTGACTCAGAGCTTTTTGAAGATCCCCTGCAGCACGTCATTGAGCCCTTCACCACGCATCAGGTTCTTGAGGAGGCGGTCGAGCTTCGGTTTGATCTCAGGATCTGAGAGCTTGCCCTCGGACTCAATGTCAAAGGTCATGCGCCCGTGTTCATCCGCCAGTGCTTTGGCCAGGCCGCGTGTGATGGAGTCGCCCAGTTTGGCCTTGGAAACGCCCTGCTGGAGCCGGGCCTGCAGTTCGGGTCCGCAGGAGAGCCGGAAATCGATGTTATGCTTGTCGATCGCGGCATTGGCATAGGACTTCTTTTCGAGCGCCACCTCATACTCGGGAAAGACGAACCGTGTGTCACTGCCGAGAATGAACGTGTTGCTGGAGAATGTCCCGTTCACGATGGCAGGCTCCATCAGCGGCCCGCCGACGACTACCGGTGAAAGGTCGATGCCGTATTCGAGCAGCTTCTTCATCTCCTTGCCTGCGGCATCTCCCATGGTGATGTGACCCGCGATGACAGAGCCCTTGTCCAGGCTCAGCTTCAGCACGGAGTAAGGCTTCCACTCGCCCGTGGTCGGATTGATGGGGGTGATGGTGCTGTCACCGCTGAGCTTGAGATCCGCCAGCTGCGCCGGGCGCTTCACCCCGCCGATGCGGGCCTGGCCGTTGATCGTGATGTGGCTGCTGAGCTTGGCGGTGATGCGGTTGTGATTCGTCAGGTCTGTCGGGTCAATGTCGAAGCCGGAGATATTGAAGTTCAGATCCTGGATCTGCACCGTGGTATGGGAGGAGCTCTGGATGGTGAGGCTGCCGTTTTCGATGCTGGCATTGCTGACGGCGAAGGCCAGCCCGTCCTTCGTGCGGACGATCTCCTCGTCCGGCGTCTCTGCCGCAGTGACCGGCTGCAGCTCTGTGTTCGCAACGGCGGGAGGAGTCGGCACTTCATCCTTTGAGCGTGGCTTTTTAAAGAGGGACTCCAGGGAGCTCTTCCCCTGCTCATCCTGACCCTCCATGACCACCGGGGAGATGATGCGGAACTGCTCGATGAAGAGCCGACGGTTCATCAGGTCATCCAGTTTCACCTCCAGGACGACTTCCGGAATGGTGATGGGGGCCGCTGCGGTGGCCATGGGGGCACGCTCGGCCAGGGGTTTGCCTTCCTCCCCGTCACGCGGGCCGATTTTCACGCCGTGGAAGCTCAGTCGCGCGGGTTTGGAGAAAAGGCTGAGCTTCGTATCATCCACGTGGACACGGCAGTTCGTGTTCTTTTCCACCAGGGAGACCCAGAAATCCGGCCCCATCTGGCGCAGAACCCACCAGGACAGTCCGCCGAGAGCCACGGAGCCCAGCAGGCCGAGCATAAAGAGGATGATCAAGGCGGTGCGGAGAGGCTTTTTCATGGGGTACAGGCTAGGCTTGAGAAAGAAAATGGCAAGAGCTGCAAGATCATGTGCCTTTCTCCTTGCGCTCTTCTCAATCTAACCCACTATGCGCGCCCGCTTCCAACTTTGGATGCCGGTTTTCGGGACGTAGCTCAGCCTGGTAGAGCGCTTGCTTTGGGAGCAAGAAGTCGTGAGTTCGAATCTCGCCGTCCCGACCACTCTCAGAGAGAGTGGTGAAAATAGCAGGGCCGCGAGCCCAGCTTGTATTTGCCTTCTGGCCTCTCCGCTCCGTATCTTGGCGGATCACTGCTCAGACGTCATTCATGCCCTCCGCTCTCTATAACGCCACCCTCTCTACTTTTAAGGCTCAAGGCTGGACCTACCGCCCTGTGGCAGGCATTGAGGTTCTGGAGGCGGATTTCGAGGCCCATCACACGAAGGTGCCGCTGCACGTGCAGATCCATGGGGAGTCAGGTATCGCCAGCGTGGTCTCACGCTGCACCCTCCAGGTGCCAAACACCCATCGTCTCCAGGTCAGCGAGCTGCTCATGCGGACGAACAAGGAGCTGAACATCGGCAACTTTGAGCTCGATTGGGACAGCGGTGTGGTGATGTTTCGCGTGACGAATATTTTTGCCGCCGGCCCTTATGAGGAGCGTGTGATCGCGAGTCTTGTGCATACCTCCATCGGCGAGATGGACCGCCTCACCCCCTTTCTCGGGGAGATTTGCAAGACGCCGAAGGGCGAGCTGCTCTTTCTCAAGGTGTCAGACCTGATGAAGCGGGAGGATCTGCTGCCGCCCGCGCCTGAGAGCTAGACCGCCCTCCAGTTTGTATGCGCTACCTCCTGCATAATCATCCGGCCTTTCCCGGTTTGCTGTCGAAGGAGGATCTTTACTCTCTGGTGGAGCGCGGCTCCCTCGGACGCGGAGACTTGTGCACAGACGTGCAAACGGGACGTGACCACACCGTGGGAGATGCCATCAGCGGCATGCGGCCGCCTCATGCGAAGGCCCCCGCACGCATTGACCGGCCTGCTTATCAGGAGTTTCGCGCGGATGATCCCTTTGACGCTGACGAGCCTCTTTCTGAGGAGGATGAGGCTGAAACGGAAGATGGAGAGCAGGAAGAGGAAGAAGAGCCTGCCGAGCCTGAGCTGCAGTTCACGGAGAGCGGGGAGCGGCTTTACTATTCATCCCACCCGGCCTGGCTCAAATACTGGCGGGCGCTGTTCCTCATGCTGCTCTTCTTCACCGCAGCCGGCCTGCTTTTCAGCATGGAGGAGGGGTATGCGCTCGTCTGCGGCCTGGCTGGCATCGCTACTTTCATCTGCGTCACCATCGCGCGCAGCTCTCATGACTACATCGTCACGGAGGAGCGTGTGGAGTACGTCTGGGGCATCTTTGGGCGCAGTTCAAAAGAGGTCCGCGTCTGTGATATCCGCAGCCTGGATGTCTGGGAAAGAGGCCTGAAAGGCTGGCTCGGCCTGGGCACGCTGGACGTCTCCTCCGCCGGCAATGCGGACGTGGAAGTCCGCTTCCGTGACATCCGCCGCGCCCATGAGGTGAAGCAGATCATCCGCCAGCTCCAGCGTGGCGATGAAGAATAGAGAGCCGTTGACGGTAGTTTACCAAACCAGCCAGCCGCTGCCCACAACGGTAAACCATCGTCAACAACGGTAAACCACAGTAAACTTCCGGGAGGCCCCAAGAAACCGCGCGCCCCTTCGTCATGCCTTCTGAACCCGCCCCCATGCACGACGCCGAGCACACCTTCCTCCTCGCCGCCCTGGAGCGCTATGAGCGACCGCTGATCCGCTACGCCCATAGCTTCACCAGCGACATCGAAGAAGCCCGCGACGTGGTGCAGGACGTGTTCATCAAGCTCAGTCAGAACGCTTCGTCCGTCGATCCGTCGCGTCTCGCCGCCTGGCTCTTCACCGTGTGCAAGAACCGCGCGCTCGACCACCAGCGCAAACACTCACGCCTCATCGTCATGGAAACAGAATCCTTTGACCTGGAAGTCTCTCCCTCTCCCCGCCCGGGAGATGAGCTGGAGTCTCGCGAGACCGCGGCCACCCTGCGCGGCCTGATTGAAAAGCTCCCCACCCGCCAGCGTGAGGCCGTCACGCTGAAGTTCATGTCCGGCCTGGACTACAAAGAGATCAGCCAGGTCATGAAGACCAGCATCGGCAATGTTGGTTATCTCATTCATCACGGCGTGCAGGCCCTGCGCACCCAGTGGCAGACGCTCGAGGCCGAGCCTCAAAGCACCGCCTGTGCCCATTGAACCGCCACCTTTTTCCACTTTCCGCTTATGAAATCAGAAAACCTCACCGCCTGGGCGCTGAATGAACTCAGTGCCGATGAGCAGGCGAAGCTCGAGGCCGAGCTCCAGGCTGATCCTGCCGCGCAGGAGGCCGCCAAGTCTAACAAGGAGTTTTGTGGGTTCCTCAGCCGTGAGCTGCGGGATGACTCCATGGCCCTCACGCCAGAGCAGCGCGCGCTTTTGATCAAGGCACCGGCTCCCAAAGTGTTGAGTGCCGCCTCAGCGTTCGAACCGAGGCCGCTCCGCTGGTGGCAGCGGCCTGCCATCCCCATGACTGCTGCGGCGGGCATTGTGGTGGGCGGCCTGCTGACGACTCTCTACATGCTGCCGATGATGGAGAAACGAGCGCAAGACGCTGTGGCGGCCGCGAACAAACAAAGCTCCCGGGAAGTGCGTGTGGCGATGGAGCCGTCAAAGCCCGTCAAGACCGGCAAGGGCATCCCGGCCAATGTCGGCCTGCCTCCATCGAGCGTGGCGTCGGCTGACAAGGACAAAAAGATTGAGGCCCTGCTGGCCGCGGCGGGCAAGGCCCGGCTTGGAAACCTGGGCACCGGTGATGAGGCCCCGCCGCTGCCGATCAGGACGGATCTCGACAAGCAGATCCTTGATCCCAACGGGCCTCATAATCCTCTCCTGGGGCCGCCTTCCATCGCCCAGCAGATTGCCAGCCTGAATGCGGCCGATGCTCCGGACAATCTTTTGGGTGGCCGCTTTTCGTGGCTGAAGAACGGGCAGACTGGCGACTTTGACTACAGCGAACTCGATGTGTCCGCCAACCTCACCTATGGCCAGGGCTTCGCCAAATTCCAGGAGGCTGCTGCTATCACGGGTGCGGATGAACTGGGCTCTGTGTCGGTGGGTAGTGTTGGCAGTCCAGTTCCCGCCTCACCCCCAGTCGCGCTGATCGCTGGCAACGGAAACGTGATGCAGTCTGGAGCAACTGCCGGCGTTGCGGGTCGGGGCGACACTTCCGTGGGTGCAGTCAATACCTACAGCGGCCGCACCACGACGGTGTCGACCTCGACGCCAGGCCTCGCATTGGCGGGCTCGGGTCAATTTCAAACCGTGGGTGGTGTGACCAACAGCGGTGCCGGTTCGATGGTCCTGAACGGAGGCAACACCTACACGGGCGGCAACGTCGTGGTATCCGGGGGGATGGTCGTTTCAAATCCCGTGCCTGCTGCGGCTGCGGCTGGTTTCGTTAGTTTGGATGGGGATCACTCAGCGCGCCGTCTGGAGAAGACGGAGGACTACAAGACGATCGTCGAGAACCCGCTCACCAGCGTTGCGCGTGAGCCTCTCTCCACCTTCTCCACGGATGTGGACACCGCCTCGTATGCAAATGTCCGCCGTTTCCTGAATCAAAACACCAAGCCGCCACGCGATGCAGTGCGCATTGAAGAACTGATCAACTACTTTCCGAGCAGCGAGCCCGCGCCTGCGGCCGATGCCAAGCAGCCCTTCGCCGTCATGGTGGAGATGGCCGCCTGCCCCTGGCAGCCTCAGCATCGCCTCACCCGCATCAACCTGAAGGGCCGTGACATTCCTGTCGGTGACAAGCCCAGCAATCTGGTCTTCCTCGTGGATGTCTCCGGCTCCATGGATCACCCCGAGAAGCTTCCCCTCGTTCAGCGCAGCCTGCGCATGCTGACCGAGCGCCTCGGTGAAAATGATCACGTGGCCATGGTGACCTATGCTGGTGGCACACGGGTGGTTTTGCCCTCCACGAATGGCGTGAAGAAGGCGGACATCATCGCCGCCATTGATGAGCTGAAGGCTGGCGGCAGCACGCATGGCAGCGCTGGCATCCAGCTGGCCTATGAGCAGGCCGTGAGCGGCTTTATCAAGGGCGGCGTGAACCGTGTCATTCTTTGCACGGATGGTGATTTCAATGTCGGCATCAGTGATCCGAAGGAGCTCGAAGGCTTCATCACAAAGAAGGCCCGCAGCGGCGTCTTCCTCAGCGTGCTAGGCTTTGGCACGGGCAATCTGAAGGACCGCACCATGCAGACCCTGGCGGACAAAGGAAATGGCAACCACGCCTACATCGATAGTGTCAGCGAAGCGCGTAAAGTTCTCGTGGAGCAGATGCAGGGCACGCTGGTGACCATCGCCAAAGACGTGAAGATCCAGGTCGAGTTTAATCCCGCCGTCGTGCGTGAATATCGCCTCATCGGTTATGAGAAGCGCCTGCTGGCCAAGGAAGACTTCAACGATGACACGAAGGATGCGGGTGAGATCGGTGCCGGTCACAGCGTCACGGCCCTGTATGAGCTCGTGCCTGCGAACCTGCCTCCAGGCACCGCCCCGGCTCCGTTGGTCGACAAGCTCAAATACCAGACGGACTCCGTGCAGCTCGCCGCGCCAGCTCCGGTCAAAACACTCAACCCGGCCTCTAATGAAGCCCTGACCGTGAAGCTGCGCTACAAGGAGCCTGAAGGCACCACCAGCAAGCTCATCGAGGTGCCGGTGAATGATGACGCGCGTGCTTTGGAGAAGGCCAGCGCTGAGTTCAAGTTCACCGCTGCGGTGGCGGGGTTCGGAATGCTGATGCGTGAGTCCAGCTACACGGGCGCGTTGACCTGGGACATCGTTCGCACCCTCGCTCGTGAAGGGAAGGGGAGTGATGCGCTGGGCTATCGCGGTGAGTTCCTCCAGCTCATCGAGAAAGCAGCTTCCGGAAAGTAATGTGATGAGATGTGATGCAGTCTGATCTTATCATCATCTGACCACACAAAGAGCTTCTGCCCTGGGAGAAAACCGTGTGTGATGGCGCGTTTATAGCGCCTCGTCATCACACGCTCTCCCGTTGCATGTCCGCTGAATCACCCACCAAGGTCCGCCATCAGATTCTCGTCACCGCGACCTTGGTGGCCTTCCTGATGTATCTGGACCGCATCTGTCTGACGCAGATCATCACTTCGGATTCCTTTGAGCGGGAGTTTTCCTTTTCAAAGCAGGAGGTGGACTGGGTCACAGGTGCCTTCTTCTGGGCCTACGCGCTTTTTCAGGTGCCTGCAGGCTGGCTCAGTGATCGCTTTGGTGCGCGCATCCTCATCACCATCTACATCGCCGCATGGTCGCTCTTCACCGCGGCCACGGGATTTGCCACCGGCTTCTGGACCCTCCTTTTCGCCAGATTGCTCTGCGGACTGTCCGAGGCGGGCTACTATCCCGCCAGCAGCAGTCTTGTCACACGGTGGTCGCACATCGCGAACCGCGGCTCTGCGAGCAGTCTCATCTCCTTGGGTGGCCGGGCGGGCCTCTTCCTGGCGCCCATCCTGACCGTGAAGGTCATCAGCGGTTTGGGCGACTGGCGCTGGGCTGGCTGGGTTTATGGCGCGAGCGGTCTCATCGTGGCCCTGATTTTCTGGCGGGTCTTCCGCGAGCATCCGCGTCTGCATCCACGATGCAATGCATCGGAGGTGGCGTTGCTGGCCGAGGGCCGTGGTGACTTCCTGCCGGCCAAGGATCCGCCACGGCGCTTCCCGCTGGCCGCAGCCATCCGCAGCCGCAGCCTGTGGATGGCCAACGCAGTGCAGTTTTTTACCAATATTGGTTGGGCCTTCACGGCGCTGACCTTCCCTCGTTACTTGAAAGAGGTGAAGCACTTTGATGATGAGACGAACGGCTGGATCACCAGCGGCGCGCTGTTCATCGGCATTGGCGGCATCATCGTGGGCGGCCTGACGACCGATATGATCTCGCGACGGTATGGGAAGCGGTTGGGGCGCATGCTGCCCATGTCCGTGACGAAGTTCATCGCAGCCGGTCTCTATCTGGTGGCACTCTACATGGATGCGCCCTGGACCATCCTGCTGGCTTTTGGCATGGTCTCTTTCTTTGGAGACTTCGGCCTGCCCGCCATGTGGACGACCATGCAGGACATCAGCGGCAAGTATCAGGCGCAGCTTTTCGGCTGGGGGAACATGTGGGGAAATTTTGGCGCGGCCATCATGCCGCTGCTCTTCACCGCCGCTCTCAAAGCCTGGGACACAAACCATGACTATCACGAAGGCGTCTGGCTTTGCGCCGCAGCCTTTGTGCTCGCCGGACTCTTCGCGCTCGGGGTGAACGCGGAGAAACCCGTCATTGAAGAGGCCAGGCCCTGACCGCCGTCACTTGCCCAGCAGCATCAGGATGCCGGCCACCAGAGCCAGGATGGGCACGATGATGCCTGCCGAACCAAGATTGATATGGAAGACGCCAGTCAGGCCCACGAGAACGAGGTAGATGGCGAGGAGGATGCGGCTGGTGATGGCTTTCATAGGAGAGGTTGAGGCGTGAAAGCTAACGAATCAGCCGTTGTGGCCGATATGGGGTGTTACCCCACCTGTTCATCCTGCGTGATTTAAGCTTCTTTCCACGGAGAAGTCGGTTGAGGGACAGGTGGCGGCAAAAAGCCCGTGTCAAAGAGCAGGAGAGGTCTTGGGCAAGCTGGCGTATACCACAGGTCCAGTCTAACTGGTTATGCTTTGGAGACAGGCCTCATCAGAAGCAGCTGGCAGGCGTCCATCATGCCGATGTTTGGGGTGATTGCCCCATAGCATCCAAGTTCATTCCCGGTCTATGAGGGACGCATCGGCAGGAGCGGCTTCACTAGGGAGGAAATCGAACACTTCTCTGCGAGTCAGATGAAATCGCCTGAATAACACGCCTCCTCGGGTTGTCCATTCTCCTGCCATCCACCCAACCTCTAATGAAACACACCCCCGCATTACTCCTTTCCATTTCCGCCGCCATCGCCATGACCTCCTGTGTCGTGCCCGGTGATGTCGGCTATGGCTCTGGCTACTCATCCACCAGCATCGGCTACCGCCAGTATAACACCCTGCCCACGGGTTACTCCGGAGATGCTTACCTCTATGGGGGGCGCTATTACTCGGGTGGGCGCTATGAAAGCGGAACCTTCGCGTATCAAGGCCGCTCCTACAGCAACCGGTACTTCCACAACGGACAGTATTACTACGGTGGCGACCATCGACACTACGGCAGCAGCACCACCACCCGTCCGACGGTTCGGCCCACAAGCCATGATCGTGACCACGACCATGATAACGGCCGTGGCTGGGACAATAACCGGGATCGTAACGATGGCCGGGGGCACGACAATGACCGTGGTCGTGACGATGATCGCAGGGGCAGCAGTAACTGGGGCCGTGACAACGACCATGACAATGACTCACGGCACCGCACCACCATCGTGACGCCGGGCTTGCCTACTCGCTCAGTTCCACCCAGTCCCTTCCGCAGCCCGTTTTCCTCGGGCCGATGAATTGCCTGATGATGCGATGACTGCCTGAGTCCTGACGGCAGCGCATTCGCAGCACTCGACAAGGGTGGCAGTCGTGCATGTCTCATCATGCGTGACTGCCACCCTTTATTTTTAGTCGCGCCTGCCATCGTGGAGTCCGGCGTGCATCTGGCCCTCATGCGATTTTGGGGTGATCGCCCCATGGCGCAAAAAGGGCAGATAGGGCTATCACCTGATCCATGAAAGACGCCGTCTATAAACTTACCGAACTCACCGGCACTTCCTCCGTCTCCATGGAGGATGCCGTGACCAAGGCGCTTCAGTGCGCCTATGAATCTGTCAAAACACTGAGCTGGTTCCAGGTGGTGGAGACACGCGGCAGCATCAAGGACGGAGCTGTGGACCACTGGCAGGTGACCTTGAAGGTCGGCTTCAAGGTCGATGAAGTTGAGCTTCCCTCTCCGGAATGATCATGCGTATATCTTGGTCCATACTCCAAAACCCCAAACTCATGAAACCTATTCTCGCTGCGCTGTTGTCGCTCGTTGCAGTGGTCGGCATGACCTCCTGCGCGCAATCCGTGAACCTGGCCGATCATGGCCACGTTTCCACCTTCACTGTCCCTCACCGGGCATCACCTGACGGCACGGGCCAGAGCCGGATCTCACCGTATGTCGGACTTGAGCACCCGGCTGGCACCATCGGGGGCACCTACCATCACAATGGCCGGGAGCTCGCGGGCGGTCGCTATGAGACAGGGCAATTCGAGTACAAGGGCCGCCCTTATTTCAGCCGCTACCATCACAACGGCCAGTACTACTATGGCGGTTACTTCCGCGAGCATGAGAAGCCTCGGAAACCCGCGTATCAGACGGTCAGTGCTGATGGCCATTTGCGCTGAATGATTTCGAAAGACGGCTGATTTTCCAGGCCATGAGGAATCCGCCATCTTGTGAAAGGCAGGGCGGCAGCATCGTATGTTCTCACATGCGTTTGCTCGCCGCCCTTCTTATGCTCACGCTGCCCGCCCTGGCGGCAGAGCGGCCTAACATCATCTTTGTTCTCTGTGACAATCTCGGAAACGGTGACGTGCACTGCTTCAATCCGGAGACCAGGCACCGCACGCCAAACCTGGACGGCATGGCGGCGGAGGGCACACGCTTCACCAGCTACTATTCAGCCAGCGGTGTGTGCACACCCAGCCGCGCAGCCTTGATGACGGGCTGCTATCCGAGGCGCATCGACATGCATGTCAGCGCCACCGGTGGCGGAGTGCTACAGCCCGTGGCTGCCAAGGGATTGAATCCAAGTGAAACAACACTGGCCGAGGTGCTGAAGCCATCCGGCTATCACACCATGATCATTGGCAAATGGCACCTCGGTGACCAGCCCGAGTTTCTACCCACGCGCCAGGGTTTTGATTCCTACTTCGGCATCCCTTACAGCGATGACATGACGAAGGACAAGAGGCCGGATTCGTGGCCCGAGCTGCCCCTGATGCGGGACGAAAAGGTCATCGAGGCACCTGTGGATCGCGACCTGCTCACCAGGCGCTATACCGAGGAAGCCATTCGCTACATCGAGGCGAATCGCGAGCACCCCTTCTTCCTCTACCTGCCGCACGCCATGCCCGGCAGCACCAAGGATCCGTATGCCAGCCCCGCCTTCAAGGACAAGTCCGCCAATGGTCACTGGGGAGACAGCGTGGAGGAGCTCGACTGGTCCATGGGCGAGATCCTCGCTGCTTTGAAACGATTGAACCTCGACGACAGGACCCTCGTCATCTGGACCTCCGACAACGGTGCGCCCCGTCGCGATCCACCCCAGGGCACCAATGCTCCCTATCAAGGGTGGGGCTACAACACCAGCGAGGGCTCCATGCGCATGCCCATGATCGCCCGCTGGCCGGGAAAGGTGCCCGCCGGGAAGGAATGCCGCGAACTCTGCTCCATGCTGGACATCCTGCCGACGCTGGCCGCGCTCACAGGCTCCCCTCTGCCCAAGCAGACGATCGATGGCCATGACATCCGCCCTCTCCTCTTCGGCACTCCTGATGCCAAGTCACCCACGGATGAGCGTGGTTTCTTCTACTACCAGATCCACCAGCTCCAGGCCGTGCGCAGCGGTCCATGGAAGCTCTATCTCCCCCTTGAAAAGAAGCGCGCCGAGTTGGTGAACAAGCGTGCCGCCACACCTCTCCGCCTCTTCAATGTCCGTGACGACATCGGCGAGACCCAGGAAGTCTCCGCCGGGAATCCCGAGGTGGTGGCCCGTCTTATGAAACTCGCCGAGGCCGCCCGCGCCGAACTCGGAGATGAGGAAAAAACAGGCTCCGGCCAGCGCACCGCCGGTCTCGTCCAGACCCCGACCGCCAGAAAACTGGAGTAGAAGGCGCGAAAACCTCCGCGCGGACCTTGGCAAACCCCTCCGCAGCGTCCAAAGAAGCCACCCCCGGTTCCGGCCCCTGATGGCTGCCCCCCCTGACCTCCTGCTTTCCTGACCCTCCCCCATGCTTTCTGCCAACGAACTCACTCTCGGCTACGGTAACCAGCGCCTTCTGGAAGGTGTGACCCTGGCGGTGAATGAAGGGGAAAAGGTGGGCCTTGTGGGACGCAATGGCTGTGGCAAGACGAGTCTGCTGAAAATCCTCGCCGGTGTGGAGCGTCCGGATACGGGAGACCTTTCCATCAAACGCGGTCTCATGGTCGGCTACCTGCCGCAGGAGTTCGAACTGGATGGCAACGCCACCGTTTTGGCAAACATCCAGTCCGGCGCGGCAGACCTTGTCAGCATGATCAAGCGCTATGAGGCAGGGCAGGGAAGCGAGGCCGAACTCGCGGACATGCTGCACCACATCGAGGCGGCGGACGGTTGGAATCTGGAGACACGCATCCGTTCCATCACCACCGCTCTGTCTGCTCCTCCTCTGGATGCCGTGGTGGCTCCGTTGTCCGGCGGTGAAAAGCGCCGCGTGGCACTCTGTCGAGCATTGGTGGCCCAACCAGAATTGCTTCTGCTGGATGAGCCGACGAACCATCTCGACTCCGAATCCATCCGCTGGCTGGAGGAGTATCTGCGCAGCTTCCCGGGCGCGGTGATCTTCGTCACGCATGACCGGTATTTCCTCGATGTCATTGCCACGCGCGTGATGGAGATTTCCGAAGGCCGCTGCTACTCGCATGAGGGAAACTACACCGCTTATCTGGAGAGCAAGGCGGCGCGCCAGCAGATCGCCGAACAAACAGAGCGGAGACGTCAGCGCTTCCTGCGCACGGAGCTGGAGTGGGTTCGCTCCGGCGTGAAAGCACGCGGCACGAAGTCCCGGCACCGCTTGGACATGTTCTATCAGATCGAAGGTCTCGAGGCACCGCCTGAGGAGCGCGAGATGGATCTGCTCCTGCCGCCCGCGCCTGATCTTGGAAACATCGCGGTTGATCTCGAAGGCGTCGGCGCTCACGTCATTGACGAAAAGGGTCAGGAGCGCTGGCTCTTCCGTCATCTGAATGTGTCCCTGAAGCCCGGGCAGTGCACTGGCATCGTCGGGCGCAATGGCGCAGGCAAAACCACACTGCTGCGCATCTGCATGGGCACACGTCAGCCGGATGAGGGCAAGGCCACCATCGGCAAAAAAGTGACCTTCAACTACATCGACCAGGCACGCATGCAGCTCACGGAAGGTGGAACGGTGCTCGCAGAGATCGCGGACCAGGACGACACCGTATTCTTCGGCACGCAGAAGATCAGTGCGCGCAGTTACCTGCGCCGTTTCCTTTTCAATGACGACCGCACGAATGAGCGTGTGGACCGTCTCTCGGGTGGTGAGCGTGCCCGCCTGATGCTGGCAAAGGTCTTGAAGCGTGGCGGCAATGTCATCGTGCTCGATGAACCGACGAACGACCTTGACCTGCAGAGCCTGCGCATCCTTGAGGAAGCCATCAGTGACTTCGATGGCACGGTGCTTGTGGTCAGTCATGACCGCTACTTTCTCGACCGTGTCTGTGACCAGATCATCGCCTTTGAGGACGCCGGTGTGCATGCCCAGACTGGCAATTTCAGTTACTACCTGGAGAAGCGTCGTGAGCGTGAATTGCGCGCCAAATCCTGGGCCGCTCCTGAGCCTGCCAAGGCCGCTATCACGGGTGGCTCCAAGCCAAAGCCACGCAAGCTCAGCTTCAAGGAGAGTCGTGAGCTGGAAACCATCGAGGCTGACATCCTGGCGGCTGAAGAAAAGGTGCAGTCCATTGATGTCATCCTCAATGATCCCAGCTTCTACATCACCCGCTCACAAGAGGCCTCTGACATGAGTGAGCAGCTCGACCTCGCCAAAGCTGAGGTCATCCGCCTCTATGCCCGCTGGGAGGAGCTTGAAGCGATCAAGGCAGCGACGCCTGCTTAAAGTCTTGTAGGCCGCCCGGTCTCATGGACAATGCGCGAATGAAAAAAGCTGCCGCTCATCCCCGCAGACACTTGGCAGTCATTCTGGTCTGGGCTGGTCTCGCGCTGCTGGTGCAGACTTCCTTTGGAGAGATGATCCAGGGCTTCATTCACGGGGATCAGAAGGTGTCGGGGGAGATTGTGGGCGTACGGCTGGAACCGAGTGACATGGTTGTCAAAATCAGGGTGGCCACCGGGGCGAATCTGACGCCGGGTGTCGAGGCTGACATGATCCTCGGGAACGTGGAATCACAAAGCCTGCTCAGGGTGTTTGCCTGGATCGCTCAAAAGGCCAGGATGAATGCAGGTCCTGCGGCGGAGCTTCGGTTTGCCCCGTCTGCCAAGGCTGGCAAGGCATTTAGCCCTACCAAGGAGGCGAGCATTCATGAGACAACCCATTCTCTCGCGGTCATGAACGTCAGTTCCACCACCCCAAAAAATGTGCTGCTTCGGCGTCTTGTGCAGCAGACGTCGCGGACCATATCTCGGGGCCGCACGACGAAGGAGCAGACAACATGGAGCGTGCAGTCCCATTCCATCACTGGACTGCTACCAGGAAAGACGAAGATCGCCGAGTTTATGCCGCTCAGAGAAACCTCTCATCGATCCACCCGCGATCTTGGACCGGCAGGAGACCCAAGGATACGAAACACGACCCAGGAAACCAACGAGGTGAAAACAGACACGGTCTGCCTCCTGGCCCTCGATGACTTGGGTAATGTGATTTATTTCAAGCAGTTCTGAGGAGGGTCGGCGAAGAGCAGTGGGCCATGGATGGCGAAGGCTGTTGTTGAAGCCTGGACTCCATGGATGCGCCCGACCATGGAAAACGCGGAAGACGGAAGCCACTGGCGACGATGAATGGCAGCCGGATCTTGCTTCTTTAGTTCAACCCGCCCAGTCATGCCCGCTCCCACCTCTTCCCGCGTCCGCTATCGTGTCGTCGGCTTCATGCTGGCCCTTGGGGCTGTGACCTATCTGGACCGGGCGTGCATCGCCGCGCTTTCGCCGGACATCCGGCGCGATCTGGGTTTGAGCAAGGATGAGATGAGCTGGGTCTTCAGCGCCTTCGCGGTCGCTTACGCGGCGTTTGAAATTCCGACGGCGTGGTGGGCGGACCGGGTGGGGACCCGGTGGGTCCTGACGCGCATCGTGATGTGGTGGTCGGCTTTTACGATGGCCACAGCTGCGGCGTGGAATCTGGCATCGCTGACCGTCATCCGCTTTCTCTTTGGCGCGGGTGAGGCGGGGGCATGGCCGAATGTGGCGCGGACTTTCTCGCGCTGGATTCCGCGTGCCGAGCGTGGCCGGGTGCAGGGTGTCTTCTTTGCCGCGGCTCATGGAGTGGGTGGTCTGACACCGCTGATCGCGCTGGCCGTGGCGGGTGCGTGCGGATGGCGTTGGACGTTTGTGATCCTTGGCATTCCCGGCATCCTGTGGGCCATCGCGTGGCACCGCTGGTTCCGAGATGATCCCGAGCAGCATCCCGCAGTGCAGCCGGCGGAACTGGCCATGATCGTGGCGGGCCGCGACCCCAGCACCGGGCATCACGGGGGCTGGGCGTATTGGCGGCAACTGCTGAAGCACCGCAACACGCTGTTTCTCTGCCTGATGTATTTCCCGAACAGCTTTGGTTTCTACTTCTGCATCACCTGGCTGCCGGAGTATCTGAGGGAGCAGCACGGATTTGACTCCATGCGGTTAGGCTTCTTCGCCGGGCTGCCGCTGATCCTGAGCATCGTGGCAGACTTGCTGGGAGGAGTGGCCACGGATGTGATGACACGGCGCTTTGGTCTGCGCATCGGGCGCGCGGGCGTGGGCGCGGTCTCCTATCTTGTGGCAGGCGCAGGAATGTTTTTGGCGACGCTCGCCACGCAGCCGGAACTGGCGGCGTGGTGCCTCGCCATCGCGGTGGCGGCCAGCATGTTCACGCTCGGCGCCTCATGGGGCGCGGTGATTGATGTGGGCGGCAGTCACACCGGCGTGGTGGGCGCAGCGATGAACACCGCGGGGCAGATCGGCAGCATTGCCTGTCCGCTGCTGGTGGTTTGGCTGCAAAAGGCCTATGATTGGAACGCCCCGTTGTATCTGATCGGGGCGCTGTTTTGGGTGGGAGCCGCAGCGTGGTTGTTCATCAATCCGCGGCGGAAGATTTTTGAGTAGAAGGGTGAGCCTGGGGTAACATCAAGTATTGCAAGCAGAATCGCTTCGTGGCAGAAGTCATGCATTGTCCATCATTACCCCCGCCTATGCGCGCGATCCTCTGCCTGATTCTGGTGTTTTTTGCTCTCGTGTTCGAAAGCCCGGCGGTGACCCTGGAAGCGATGCTGGGTTCCTCAACAGTCTCGGGCGAGCTGGTCGGTCTCGCGCCAAGTTCGAAGGCGATCTCGTTCAAGATCAAGCAGGCTTCAGGCGAGGAAATTGAGGTCGAGATCTATCGGCTGAACTCGTCAAGCCGGGACAAGGCTTTTGCCTGGATGAGCCAGACAGCGCGGGTAAATGCCGCCAGGCTGCCGCACTTGAGATTTGCGGCGACCAAGCGGCTTTCTAATGTCAAGGATCCCATGGATTTAGCGAGGTTGGGCATCGAGGCGATGTTCGGAAAGAACACCAGGACCGATCATGTGCTCGCCGTGCACAACGCGGGCGCCGCCGCCACGGGCCAGATTTCCTCATATCAACTCGTCAAGCAGATCAAGAGCGGGCAGGACCCTTACAAGGGGATCTGGAAAGAAGAATTGTGGCCGGTGGATAACCAGGTGGTCGCCGGCCTGCAGCCCGGGCAGACGCGACAGATGGCCTTCCTCCCCGTGGTGGAAGGCCAGTCCAAGAGCGTCTTTACGGCATCGGCCTCCAGGGGCGGTTTGTCCACCGTTGAAAAAAAGCAAGTTAAGTTCGAGGCGGTCTATCTAATGGCCTTCGACGACGCGGGCCATTTGATCTATTTTGCCAAGGTCTAGACTGGCGATCTCATGGCAGGAAGGCTATTTCACACGCCTGCATGTCTTCCTTTTCCCGCTCTGCCCAGCACTTTATTTTCTGTTCGTTTCTCGTTGTTGGGATGCAAGTCCGCGCTCAGGAGCTGCCGAAGCCGACGCAGGCCAACGTGCCTTATGGGAAGCATGCCAAGCAAGTGCTGGACTTCTGGAAAGCTGACACACCCAAACCCGCACCTCTCTTGTTCTTCACTCATGGGGGTGGCTGGATGAGTGGCGACAAGGCGAACCCGGATTTCCTTGTGAAGTGCCTCGAGGCAGGTGTCTCGGTGGTCTCGATCAACTACCGCCTCATTCAGGATGCGCAGGCCGAGAAGATTGACCCACCTGTGAAGGCCTGTTTGGAGGATGCCGCGCGTGCCCTCCAGTTTGTGCGCAGCCACGCGGCGGAGTGGAACATCGACAAACAGCGTGTTGTGGCCTGTGGTGGTTCCGCAGGCGGTTTCACAAGCCTCTGGCTTGGCTTTCACCCAGACATGGCAGATCCGAAGAGCAGTGATCCGGTGGCCCGCGAATCCACACGCGTGCGCGGTGTCATGGCTTTCGTTCCGCAGACGACTCTAGACCCGAAGCAGATGCAGGCCTGGATTCCTAACAATGAGTATGGCAACCATGCCTTCAGCCTTCCGAGCATGAAGGACTTTGTGGAGAAGCGTGAGTCGTTGCTGTCGTGGATTGAAAAGTTCTCACCCTACGCCCTGGCCAGCAGTGATGATCCGCCTGTGCTGCTCTTTTATGACAATGCGCCCAATCTCGGCCAGCCTTTCAAAGACCCGCCGCACTCGGCCAATTACGGGGCGGGCATCGCCGAGAAGCTGAAAGCCGTCGGCATCGAACATGAGCTGAACTACAACAACGACTACGGTCACATGAAATGGCCGGACCTCTTCGGTTTCATTTTGGAAAAGCTGGAAGTGCAGCGGAAGCCTTGACGTATTCATGCCGCTTCTGGCAACCTCTCATCTTTTCTTGCCTCCGCCGCTCCCCCATGAAACGTCTTCTGCTTCTTAGCCTCCTTTGCTTCACTCAGGCCGTCTCCGCCCAGGAGCAGGCCCAGCTCGTCTCGGTCCAAAAGATCTATGACAAGGGCAAGCACAATGCCTTCACGGACCTCGCGTTCTTCAAGAATCAGTTCTACTGCTGCTTCCGTGAGGCAGATGCCCATGTGGGTGGCGATGGCAAGATCCGCATCATGCTCTCGACCAGTGGAGACACTTGGGTGAGCTATGCCGAGATAGCTGAGAAAGGGACGGACCTGCGTGACCCGAAGCTGGAGGTCACTCCGGACGGCAAGCGTCTCTACATGCTCTGCGGCGGCTCTCTCTATGGCGGCACCACCGAGCTCAAGGGCCGCCGTCCCCGCTACTCCACCACCACGGATGGCAAGGTCTGGACACCTCCGCAGAAATTGCTGGCCGAGGGTGACTGGCTCTGGCGCGCCACGGTGAATCCGGCCGACCAGAAGTTTTACGGCGTCTCTTATAACACACACCCCGCCACCGGCGGTCCGAAGCCCGAGGCGGAGTGGTCGTTGAAGTCTTACACCAGTGTGGACGGCTCCGTATGGCAGCTCTCCTCCATCATGCAGGTCCCCGGCCAGCCGAATGAAACCACCATGCGTTTTCTCAAGGACGGCACCGCACTCGCCTTGGTCCGCCGCGAAGCCGCTGACAAGCTCGGCTACATCGGCTCCGCCACCGCACCTTACCGTGAGTGGAAGTGGACCCCTCTCAACACCGTCGTGCAGGGGCAGAATTTCATCCAGCTTCCCGATGGCTCGCTGGTGGCCGGCTCACGGGGACGTGGTGCCACTCCTGGCGCTCACATGGTGCTCTATAAGATGACCCCGACCTCCCTGGAGCCCATGTTGGAGCTGCCCAGCGGCGGTGACTGCAGCTACCCCGGCATGGTCTTTCACAAAGGCCATCTCTGGGTGAGCTACTACTCCTCTCATGAGGGCAAGTCCGCCATCTACATGGCCAAGGTCCGCCTCCCGTGGATGAAGGTGCCGCCTGAGGAGTGAGGGGTCAGGTGCGGGCCTGTTTGATTCATCAGGCGCCTGCCGGTCATACGGCAGGTGGCGGGCCATTTTCCTGCCTCAGTCACCTGCGCTCAGAGCTGCTATTTCGGAAATCCGTTTCGCCAGAAGCTGCGACGGTGAGCTGGGGAATTACACTTTCGTGTAATACCCCCCCTCCTGCCTTGGTGGTAGCCTCATGAGGTTATGATCTCAGTGCGGACGTTGTCTCTTCTATTTGAGTAACTCCCGCCCCAACCACCTCGTTTCCTTCACCACTATGAAAGCGCCCTCTTCTACCATTGAGCTTCTGGAGTCCAAAATCGCCCCGGCAGGGACGGTGACAGCCGTGATCGCGGGTGGTGTGCTGACCCTGACGGGAAGTGTGGACAATAACGAGATCACCATCATAGAGGTGACACCGGACCACTTCACCATCGCGGGCGCAGGCGGCACGCTGATCAAGCTGGGCGCGGCTGCCGCGGCGGCCAATGTGGAGTTTGACGGTCTGCTGGACTCCATCAAAATCGACATGAAGGAAGGCGTGGACGTGGTGAACGTCAATGCGGTGACCCTGAGCAAGGACCTGACGATCAACCAGGGCCTGGGCAATAACACCACGAACCTGACGGCCGTGAACGTCGGCGGAAATCTGGGCATCCAGGGCAGCAGCGGCACGGACACGGTCACCATCGCCACCTCGCTGTATGTGGGTGGAAACGCCACGCTGGCGTTGGGAGATGGGGCCAACACGGTGTCTGAAACCGCGGGCTTCATCACCATCGGCGGAGCGCTGGGCTACACCGGCGGGACGGCGGTGGACAATGTGGACCTCTCTCCCACGGGCCCGCTCCAGCTGGGATCTGTGGTGGCCAATGTGGGCATCAATTCAGGCAACTTCAGTCTCTCCTCCGGCACAGACACGATCATCAGCGGTGCGCTGAGCTTCACCAGCCTGGATCACGCAGCGGCCACAGTGGGCTTGGTCGTGGCGGCTTCTGACCACCTGATCATCAATGGTGGCGTGACGGTGAAGAATGGTCTGGGGAACAATAACGTGACGTTCTCCGGCTCGGACACGCTGCACATCGGCGGCGCGGTCTCCATCACCAACGGAAATGCCAGCACCACGTCCTCCGTGGTGTTCGCCTCGAGCTTCATGTCTTTTGATGCCGGTCTGACGGTGAAAAACGGCACGGGCACTTTCGCGACCACGATTTCCGGCAGCATGGATGTGACCGGCAGCCTCTCCATCACCAACGGAAATTCCGGCAGCGGCACCACGACCACCATCGTGGCCGGGACCGTGGTGGATGTCTCAGGCGGGCTGACGATTGCCAATGGTTCCGGAACTTACACGAGCATTTTCAGCGGGACGGACACGACCATGGGCGGTGGCATTCTCTTCAGCACCGTGGCTTCTGGCGGTGCGTCCGCGACGAACAACACTGTGGCAGGCGGCTCTCTGAACCTCGCCAGCGTGACCATCACCAACGGGGCAGGGCGGTATACCAATGTGCTGAGCTACACCGACGGCCGCATCGCGGGGAATGTGAGCATCACGACTGGCGATGCCACCGGCACGGTGACCAATTCGATTTCAGGCACGCCCATGATCGGCGGGAGCCTGCTGATCAAGAACGGCAACGGTGACTACACGAACAGCATCACGTCCTCCACGCTGAACATCGGCGGGAGTGTGTCCATCACCAATGGCAATGCGGCCACCTCGATCGTCAACTCAGTCAGCGTGAGCCTGCTGGATGTGGACGGCAGTTTCTCCATCGTCAACAAGGACGGAAACCTGACCAATTCCATCACCGGCGGTAACATCGATGTGAAGGGAAGCCTGACCATCACCAACGGGAACACCAGCGGCACGGTGACAAACACTGTTGCGGCGAGCGGTGAGCTGCGGGTGGGGGCTAATCTGGGCTTTGTGGGCGGCAACGGAGTCTTCCAGAGCACCATCGGTGGAGGGAGCTCAGTGGTGCTGGTCGGCGGCAGCCTCTCCATGGTGAATGGCACGCAGTCCATGGGCACCTCCGCCCTCACGATCTCAAGCCTCACGACGAAGATCGGCGGCGGCGCCACCATCAAGACCCTGGGCGGCAACACCATCGTCAGCCTGGCCGCCACGGTGAACACGATCATTGGTGGCGCGATCAGCGTGACCACGGGAGATGGTGATGACAGCTTCCAGTTTTCAGGCCTGAGCAATTTCACGAGCGGCGGCATCACGACCTCGGTGGGCAATGGCGGAGTGGGCCTGGTGGTCGGCTCAAACGGCGGCACCACGATCAAGGGTGGCATCACCCATTCCAGCCTGAACGGCACAGACTCCATCCAGATCGTGGGGGTTGGCAGGATCGCTGGCGGGGTGAATCTGAACTTCGGCACGGGCACCAGTGCGGGAGTGGTCCTGCAATCCACCAGTGGCGGCGCTCTGGAGGTGGCCGGGCCGGTGTCTGTGAATGCCTCAGGCATCACCACCAGCAGCGGAATCAACCTCTCAAACGTGATCCTGCAGTCCTCCCTGTCCTACACTGGGGGCAGCGGGACGGATGGCCTCACCCTCAACACCACGTCGATCCGCGGAAATGTGACCGCGAACACCTTCGGCGGTGCTGACACGGTCAGTCTTGATAACTCGCTCTTCTCCGGCACGGTGGCGCTTCAGACGGGTGTTGGCACGGACACGGTGACCATTGAAACCGCGGGCTCCGGGGCTTCCAGCACCTTCATGAAGTCGGTCAGCATCCTCACGGGTGATGATGCGGACACCATCTCCATCGCAGGCGCCACGGCGAACCGCACGGCCATCTTCAAGGCCGGCCTGATCATTGATGGCGGCCTCGGCGCGGACACCTTCAACCAGGGTGCCAACCTGACGGGCGGCTTCACCCTGAGCAACATCCCATGATCTGATCCAGCGAGCCAAGCCACGCTGACGTTTCGTCGTCATCCATTCATCTGCGGCAGCATCTGCGCATGAATGGATGAGGTCCGTGGGCGGAGCAGATGGAATCTGATGTCTTCTGACGGCTTTGTGCCAGGACTAACGAGTTTTGGAAGAATTCCGAATGGCCGGGTGCATGGGTTGCGTAGCTGATGGGGCAGGCCTTGGTGCCTGACCTGCCACACCAGGCCTTCCAGGGGCTTGACCTGTGGTTCATTCGTCATTCTGATTTCGTCCTTCCTCCCATGCCCTCCGTCCTCGCCCTCTTCGCCCATCCTGATGACATCGAATTCGTCGCCGCAGGCACAATGCTGCAGCTTCAAGCCCGTGGCTGGGATCTCCACTACATGAACATGTGTACCGGGAATGGCGGCTCGGTGCAGATGGACGGACCCACCACCACCATCACCCGCCTGGAGGAAGGGCAGGAGGCCGCTCGCATCCTCGGTGCTGCTTTTTATCCGCCGATCTGCGATGACCTGGAACTCATGTACAACGTGCACTACTTGCGACAAATCGCTTCCGTGGTTCGTGCGGCGAAGCCGAGCATCGTCCTCACCCATTCACCGGCGGATTACATGGAGGACCACCAGAATGCCTGCCGCCTTGCCGTGACCGCGGCCTTTGCGCATGGCATCCCGAACTTTGTCTGTGATCCACCGCGTGATGCCTTCTTCCATGACGTGACCGTCTATCATGCCATGCCGCATGGCCTCTGTGACCCGCTGCGCCACCCCATCCAGGCAGATCTGTACGTGAACACCACACCGGTGCATGATCGCAAGCGCGACTCCCTGGCCGCTCATGTGAGCCAGAAGCACTGGCTGGACGTGAGCCAGGGCATGGACTCCTACCTGATCAGCATGGACGAGTCCTCCAAGAAAGTTGGCAAGCTCTCCGGCAGCTTCGAATATGCGGAGGGCTGGCGCCGCCACCTGCACCTGGGCTTCAGCTCCCAGGAGATCGATCCCCTGCGCGATGCACTGGGCTCGGACGTGGTCTGAAGCGGCTGAATTCCCTGCCGATCCAGGCTTTTCGAAGCTCGAATCGGCATTCGACAATCGGGATTCGTCATTCAAAGTGCGCGCCCCATGTTTCGCGCTGTTCTTACCGATCGTCTCCAAGCTGCCTTCACCGCCGCTGGCATTGAGTTGCCAGAGGGCTTCTCGCCTGCTGTCGTCATCGCTTCGGACACCCGATTTGGCGACTACCAGAGCAATGCGGCCATGGTGCTGGCGAAGCAGCTCAAGACCAATCCGCGCGCGCTGGCCCAGCAGATCGTGGACAAGCTTGCCGTGACCGATCTTGTGGAGAAGGTGACCATTGATGGTCCCGGTTTCCTCAATCTCACGCTCAGTGCTGAGGCCTTGGCCCAGCAACTGGCAGTCATCGTGAAAGATGATCACGTCGGCGTTCCGCAGGTGAAGAGCCCGAAGACCATCGTCGTGGACTTCTCCGCGCCAAACATCGCCAAGCCGATGCATGTGGGCCACATTCGCAGCACCTTCATCGGTGACTCACTTGCCCGCACAGCGCGCTTCGTCGGCCACAAGGTCATCACGGACAATCACGTCGGCGACTGGGGCACCCAGTTCGGCATGATCATTCATGGCTGGAAGACGCAGCTCGATCAGGAGAAGCTCAAGGCGGATCCGATTCATGAACTTGTCAGCGTTTATAAAGCCGTTAATGCAGCCACGAAGGCGGATGAGTCCGTGCTCGAAGTCTGCAAAGGCGAGCTCGTGAAGCTCCAGCAGGGCGATGCCGAAAACCTTGCCATCTGGAAGGAGTGCGTGCGCCTGACGCTTGAGCAGCTTGAGAAGGTCTATGGGGCGCTCGACATCAAGTTTGATCACTACCTCGGCGAAAGCTTCTTCAATGATGCGCTGGCACCGCTGGTGGCAGACATGCTGGAGAAAGGCATCGCCACCATCAGTGATGGCGCCACCGTGGTCTTCAGTGATGGCAGCGTGAAGCCTGAGAATGATCCCTTCCTGATCCGCGAGAAAGATGAGTGGAAGGCCGCTCCCTGCATCATCCGCAAGGGTGATGGCGGCTTCCTCTATGCCACCACCGACCTCGCCACCATCGACTATCGCGCGAACGAGTGGAAGGCGGATGAGATCTGGTATGTCGTCGGTGCTCCGCAGCAGCTTCACTTCCGCCAGGTCTTCGCCGCAGCGCAGCGTCGCGGTGTGACCACGAAGATGATCCACATCGCCTTCGGCAGCATCCTTGGGCCGGATGGCAAGATGTTCAAAACCCGCAGCGGCGAGACCGTCGGCCTTCTCGAGGTCATCGATGAAGCCATCGAGCGAGCACGCACCGCGGCTGATGAAAAAGACCAGGGCCTTAGCGATGCCGAGAAGGACGAGATCGCCAAGATCATTGGCGGTGGCGCCGTGAAGTACGCCGAGCTCAGCCAGAACCGCCTAACCGATTATAAGTTTAGCTGGGACAAGATGCTGTCGCTCCAGGGCAACACCGCGCCTTACCTGCTGAACGCTTATGTGCGGACGCGCAGCATCTTCCGTAAGCTCGACGGTACCGTGGCGCTCACCGGAGACCTCGCCATCACCGAGCCTGCTGAGCGTGCGCTCGCCATGAAACTCGCCCAGTTCGCCGAGAACGCGCATGACATCCTGGATGACCATCGCCCGAACCTGCTGGCGAACTACCTCTACGAGCTGGCGAACACCTACCACAGCTTCTACGAAGCCTGCAACGTGCTGCGCTCCGAAGGCACCGTCCGTAACACGCGTCTCACGCTCTGCGAGGCCACCAGCCGTGTCCTGAAGACCGGTCTCGGCCTCCTGGGCATCCAGACGACGGAGCGGATGTGAGGCCTTGACGAGGGGCTCGCGAACCGCGATTCTCCCGCAGTCATGACCGCCGTCGCTGCCAAACTCTTGCCTCTGCTCGAGCCACTCGAGGTCTCTGACCGTGCCGAGCTTGCCGCTTGGCTTATTCACTCGATTGACGACGGCCCGGAAGAGCCTGCCGAAGGGTATGAAGAGGCTTGGGACAAGGTGATCGAGAGAAGGTCCGAAGAAATCAGGTCAGGTGTTGCGGTGGGCATTCCTGCTGAGGAAGTGTTTGCTGAGATTCGCCGCAAGTATCTGTGACCGATGCTTCCTGCCGTTTTTCATCAAGAGGCTATTCAAGAGCTGGAAGAAGCGGTCGTGTGGTATGCCGAGCGCTCGCCACGTGTGGCTGCGCGATTCCAGGAGGCCATTGAGGCTGGAGTCCGCTCTGCTCAAGAGCATCCTGAGCGTCATGCATTTCTGAGACAGACGGGTAAGCGGGCTGTGCGTTTGGACCGCTATCCCTATCTGATCGTTTATGAGCAGCATCCAGGGCATATTTGGATCAATGCGATCGCTCACGAAAAGAGACATCCGGACTATTGGCTGGGTAGAGAGCTGTGAAGAAAGTGACATGGAAGATTTTGCTTCCAAAACAGTTTAGATTGCATGCGCCTCTGCACCGCTTTTGCTCTCCTCGTCCTCACTTGTCCTGCCTTGGCTGAATCCGACCTCGCCTTTGAAGGTGCCTCGGGCTTCGGAGCCTATGCCAAAGGCGGCAAGGGAGGGAAGGTGATCGAGGTGACTCGGCTGGATGATGATCTGAAAGATCCGCAACCAGGATCATTCCGTCACGCCTTGCTGGAAAAGGGGCCGCGCACTGTGAAGTTCAAAGTGGCGGGGACCATCGTGCTGCAAGATGCGGTGATGGTTCGTGAGCCGTTTCTCACCATTGATGGGCAGGATGCCCCTGGCATGGGCGTGTGCATTCGCGGTGGCTCGCTGGAGTTCAAGGACACGCATGACATCATCGTGCGCTGCATCCGCGTGCGGTTGGGCGATGAAAACACGCTGCGCAAAGTGCGGGCGCAGAAGCTGAAGCGGCCGAAGGGCTCGGGGGCGCTGGACTGCATCGAACTGAAGAACTGCCAGAACGCCATCTTTGACCATGTCTCGGCCTCGTGGAGCTGTGACGAGCTGTTCAGCGTGGTGCATTGCCAGAACGTGACGGTGCAGTGGTGCCTGCTGGCGGAGCCGCTGAGCAATCCAGAACTGCATCCTTATGGCGACAACCACGCCTTCTGCTTCAACTCGAGTGCTGACACTCTGAGCGTGCATCATTGTTTGTTCGCGCGGTATGTGATGCGCGGACCTCAGTTTGAAGCAAATGACATGCGCCAGGGCGATGACTACGCTGTGCAGATGGAAGCCGTGAATAACGTCATGTTTGACTACGAGCGCTCTGGCTCGCGCTACACGACTGGCATTGAGGATCACAAGGAGGAGGGCACGTCGAAAGGCTACGCCTTCCAGTTCATCAACAACCTCTACATCGGCAATCCTGAGCGTCCGGCGATCGAAGCGGTGATGAAGCACGAAGTGCATGACGGCGTGCGCGCTCATATCAGCGACCGTTCTCTGGTAAAGTTCAGCGACACCAAAGGCCGGGAGAAGTCCATCCCCGATGCCGAGAAGCAGATCCAATCAGAACCGGTGTTCCCCTCCAAGTGTCCGCCTGCCACCTCACCGGAGAAGGCCTTGGCAGAGGTGCTGGAAAATGCGGGATGCTCACATACCCGCGATGCCGTGGACCTGCGTGTTCTGGCCACGGTCCGTGAGCGGAAATTCCAGCCCGTGCTGCACTCCCAGGCTGAGGTGGGCGGCTGGCCGGATCTGGGGAAATAGACGATCCAGCCCTGTGTTAGGGGTGTAATCCTTGGCCCTTTCAGGCGGACGGGATGGATTTTCCTGTCGCAGGGCGGCCCGTGGCAAGAAACACCGGGCTGCATCGTAACGGTGGGGACGCATCTCCAGGCTTGCCACGGCAGGCCCCGTTCCGGTAGACTTCTCACCCTAACCTATTCCACGATCATGTTCCGCATCCCTGGCGCCCTCGGCAAAGATGTTTGCGATAAAGACCTCGGCATGACCCGCCGTGACATCCTGCGTGTCGGCGGGGCGTCCATGATGGGCCTCACGCTCAATGGCATGTTCCGCGCCCAGGCTGCCTCGGCCAACTCCGCTGCCGCAGGCCGTGCAGGCTGGGGCAAGGCCAAGCACGTGCTCATGATCTATCTCCAGGGCGGCCCGAGCCATCTCGACCTCTGGGATCCAAAGGAGAACGTGCCGGACAAGGTGCGCTCGGCCTTCAAGACCATCCCCACCAAGGTGCCGGGGCATCACTTCACAGAGATCCTGCCGCAGCTCGCGAAGGTGAACGACAAGTTCACCATGATCAATTCGATGAGCTACACGCCTAACGGATTGTTCAACCACACGGCGGCCATCTACCAGATCATGACCGGCTACACCACGGACAAGGTGAGCCCCTCCGGCCAGCTTGAGCCGCCGAGCCCGAAAGACTTCCCGAACTTCGGCAGCAACATCATCCGTCTGAAGCCGATGGATGAGCCGATGCTGCCCTTCGTGATGCTGCCGCGTCCGCTGCAGGAATCCAACGTCGTCGGCAAAGGCGGCACCGCAGGTTTCCTCGGCAAGGCCTACGATCCTTATACCCTCTATCCCGATGGCGATGACCTCGACATGGGCAAGATGGACCGTATCAAGATCGAGGATCTCCAGCTTCGTCCGGATCTCTTCAGCGTGCGCCTCCAGCGCCGCGCCAAGCTGCGTGATGCCATCAATGACCAGATGCCGACCATTGAGGCAGCGGTGAAGGACATGAGCCTGGACAGCTACTACAACCAGGCGCTGAACCTCATCGCCAGCGGTCGTGCCCGCGATGCCTTCGCTCTGGACCGTGAGTCACCGAAGCTCCGCGATCGCTATGGCCGCAATACTTTCGGTCAGAGCTGCATGCTCGCCCGTCGCTTGATCGAAGCCGGCACGCGTGTGGTGGAACTCATCTGGCCCAAGGTCGCCAATTCCGACAACCATTCCTGGGACCACCACGTGGGCCTCACCCAGCGCATGAAGAACCAGAGCGGACCCATGCTCGACCAGGGCTTGAGCGCCCTCTTCGAAGATCTGGATGCCTCCGGCCTGCTGGATGAAACCCTTGTGGTTGCTCTCGGTGAGTTCGGCCGCAGCCCTGAGAAGGGCGTGTCCACCTCCGGCAATGGCAACAGCGCCGATGGTCGTGACCACTGGCCTTACTGCTACACCGCCGTCATCGGTGGTGCCGGCATCAAGCGCGGCTACATCCACGGCAAATCCGACAAGACCGGCTCGGCACCTGCGGAAGATCCTGTGCATCCGATGGAGTTGCTGGCGACTATCTACCACGCCGTCGGCATTGATCCCGAGACCATCGTCTTCAACCACCTCAACCAGCCACGTGAGCTGGTGAAGGCAAAGCCGGTGACGAAGCTCTTTGCGTGATTTTTGGTTAGTTCAGTTGATGTGAATCAGAGACGGCGGGCCTCGTGCCCGCCGTTTTTGTTAATGGGGAAGAGTCTGTGAACTCGCGACAGCGTCGTGGAGTGCGGTGGGAAGCGCTCAGGCGCGACACCGCTGTGTGCGCAGAGAACATCTTCGTTGTTAGGTTGCGCAGAGTGCGCATGAGAGCGGTGTCGTCGAGGCACGGTGGCCCGT